>CAWFDH010000006.1:0-260177 GCA_963814525.1 uncultured Actinomycetes bacterium
GAATCTTGCGCAATGGGCGAAAGCCTGACGCAGCGACGCCGCGTGCGGGAAGAAGGCCTTCGGGTTGTAAACCGCTTTCAGGAGGGACGAAGCCACTCGGGTTAATAGCCCAGAGGGTGACGGTACCTCCAGAAGAAGCCCCGGCTAACTACGTGCCAGCAGCCGCGGTAATACGTAGGGGGCAAGCGTTGTCCGGATTTATTGGGCGTAAAGCGCGTGTAGGCGGCCAGATAGGTCAGGTGTGAAAACTCGAGGCTCAACCTCGAGAGGTCGACTGAAACCATTTGGCTAGAGTCCGGAAGAGGAGAATGGAATTCCCGGTGTAGCGGTGAAATGCGCAGATATCGGGAAGAACACCCGTGGCGAAGGCGGTTCTCTGGGACGGTACTGACGCTGAGACGCGAAAGCGTGGGGAGCGAACAGGATTAGATACCCTGGTAGTCCACGCCGTAAACGATGGGAACTAGGTGTGGGCGGTGTCGACTCCGTCCGTGCCGAAGCTAACGCATTAAGTTCCCCGCCTGGGGAGTACGGCCGCAAGGCTAAAACTCAAAGGAATTGACGGGGGCCCGCACAAGCAGCGGAGCATGTGGTTTAATTCGACGCGACGCGAAGAACCTTACCAAGGCTTGACATGCACTGGAAAGCCGTAGAAATACGGCCCCCCTTCGGGGCCGGTGCACAGGTGGTGCATGGCTGTCGTCAGCTCGTGTCGTGAGATGTTGGGTTAAGTCCCGCAACGAGCGCAACCCCTGTCCCTAGTTGCCAGCGAGTTATGTCGGGGACTCTAGGGAGACTGCCGGTGACAAATCGGAGGAAGGTGGGGATGACGTCAAGTCATCATGCCCCTTATGTCTTGGGCTACACACGTGCTACATTCGCCGGTACAGAGGGCTGCAAACCCGTGAGGGGGAGCGAATCCCAAAAAGCCGGCGTCGGTTCGGATTGGAGGCTGAAACTCGCCTCCATGAAGGTGGAGTTGCTAGTAATCGCGGATCAGCAACGCCGCGGTGAATACGTTCTCGGGCCTTGTACACACCGCCCGTCACACCACGAAAGTTGGCAATACCCGAAGCCGGTGGCCCAACCCGCAAGGGAGGGAGCCGTCGAAGGTAGGGTCGATGATTGGGGTGAAGTCGTAACAAGGTAGCCGTAGCGGAAGCTGCGGCTGGATCACCTCCTTTCTAGGGATGCCGGGGCAATTACCTCGGCAGGCTGTTCGAGCTGTTGATGGCTTCGGCCGTCCAGATCTCGAGCTCGCCTGGAATTACGTCGACCTCGGTGTTTCGAACGACGTACGCTGTTGAGTTTTGAGAGACCGTCCTACCGGGCGGATCTTCTCGCGGGCACTGGTCCGCGTGCACCTTGAAAACTCCATAGTGGAAACAAGCAAGTGTTCTTTACGATCAAGAGAACAAGAGCATACGGTGGATGCCTTGGCGCCAAGAGCCGATGAAGGACGTGGGCGGCTGCGATAAGCCCGGGGGAGGTGCTGACCAACCTTTGATCCCGGGATTTCCGAATGGGGAAAGCGCACGCGCGGTAATGCGCGCGTGCTCTTAGCTGAATACATAGGGCTGAGCGGGGCAAGCCGGTGAATTGAACATCTTAGTAGCCGGAGGAAAGGAAAGAAACCTCGATTCCCTGAGTAGTGGCGAGCGAAAAGGGAAGAGCCCAAACCTGTGCAACGTGATAGACGGCAGTCGTTGTTGTGTAGGGGTTGTAGGGCTCGTCGGGATCGTCTGCCGGCGGATCGGGAAGTTACAAAATCGGGTGCTAACCGAAGTGACTGGAAAGTCACGCCATAGAGGGTAATAGCCCTGTAGGTGAAAGCGCACCGATCTTCCTGGACGAGTACCTGAGTACGGCCGGGCACGAGAAACCCGGTCGGAATCTGCGGGACCACCCCGTAAGGCTAAGTACTCCCTAGCGACCGATAGTGAACTAGTACCGTGAGGGAAAGGTGAAAAGCACCCCGGAAGGGGAGTGAAATAGTACCTGAAACCGTGCGCTTACAAGCGGTCGGAGCAGACTTGTTCTGTGACTGCGTGCCTTTTGCATAATGAGCCAGCGAGTTGCTGTTCCACGGCAAGGTTAAGGAAACGGAGCCGTAGCGAAAGCGAGTCCGAATAGGGCGATTTAGTCGTGGGATGCAGACCCGAAACTGAGTGATCTACCCATGGGCAGGCTGAAGTGGGGGGTAAGACCCCGTGGAGGGCCGAACCCGATTCTGGGTTGAAAACCGAGCGGATGACCTGTGGGTCGGAGTGAAAGGCTAATCAAACTCAGAGATATCGGGAGACTTTTCCCCTGAAATATATTTAGGTATAGCGTCGTGTGTTCAACGATGGCTGTAGAGCACTGCTTGGGCTAGGGGGCCTACCAGCTTACCGACCTCATGCAAACTCCGAATACCATCGTTCTAGAGCACGGCAGTCAGAGTGCGGGGGATAAGCTTCGTGCTCGAAAGGGAAACAGCCCAGACCGTCGGCTAGGTCCCGTACTCCTGACTAAGTGGAAAACGATGTCTGAGTGCACGAGACAACCAGGATGTTGGCTTAGAGCAGCCACCATTTAAAAGAGTGCGTAACAGCTCACTGGTCAAGTGTTCGGGCGCGGATAATGTAACGGGGCTCAAGTCAGGAACCGAAGCCACGGACTTCGACGCTTGCGTGGAGTGTAGGGGAGCGTTCCAGGGCCGCGAAAGCGGCGGCGACAAGCCGGCCGTGGAGCGCTGGGAAGTGAGAACGCTGGCATGTAGTAACGAAAGAGGAGTGAGAAACTCTTCCGCCGAATATCCAAGGGTTCCTGAGTAAAAGCGGATCTGCTTAGGGTTAGTCGGGGCCTAAGCCGAGGCCGAAAGGCGTAGGCGATGGACAACCGGTTGATATTTTGGTACTACGTACCCACCGTTATCACCCAAGGGGGGACGGGGTAGGCTAAGGAAACCCAGGCGCGGTCGTCCTGGGAACCGCGCAGGTGGCTGGTAGGGAAGTCCGCCGGCCGTGAAGCCTGAGACGGATGCCGAGCTTCAAAGGAGCGAAGTTCCTGAAGCCATGCCTCCAAGAAAATCCTCTAGGGAGGTTGGGCGCGCCCGTACCTCAAACCGACACAGGTGGGTGAGTAGAGAATACTAAGGCGATGGAAGAACCCTGGTTAAGGAACTCGGCAAAATGTCCCGTAACTTCGGGAGAAGGGACGCCCCGGTAGAGTGAGAGCCCTTTACGGGCTGGAGCTCGAGGGGGCCGCAGTGAAACGGCCCAAGTGACTGTTTAACAAAACACAGGTCTCTGCGAAGTCGTAAGACGACGTATAGGGGCTGACGCCTGCCCGGTGCCGGAAGGTCACGCGGAGAGGTTAGCCTTGGGCAAAGCCTGAAGCCAAGCCCCGGTAAACGGCGGCCGTAACTATAACGGTCCAGGTAGCGAAATTCCTTGTCGGGTAAGTTCCGACCTGCACGAATGGCGTAACGACTTGGGCGCTGTCTCAACGAGGGATCCGGTGAAATTGCAGTCTCGGTGAAGAGTGCCGAGTACCCGTGGTTGGACGGAAAGCCCTGTGAACCTTTACTGCAGCTTGATGTTGGAGTTTGGAGCACGTCGTCCAGGATAGGTGGGAGCCTTTGAAGCAGGGGCGCCAGCCCTTGTGGAGGCAATCTTTGGATACCACCCTTCGTGTTTTGGGCTTCTGAACCCGATGCCGTAATCCGGGTCGGGAACAGCGTCAGGTGGGCAGTTTGACTGGGGCGGTCGCGCTCCTGAGATGAACGGGAGGCGCACAAAGGTTCCCTCAGCACGGTTGGAAATCGTGCATAGAGTGTAAAGGCAGAAGGGAGCTTGACTGCGAGACTGACATGTCGAGCAGGTGCGAAAGCAGGTCTTAGTGATCGTGACGGTTGAGAGTGGAATTGCCGTCGTCAACGGATAAAAGGTACTCCGGGGATAAGCAGGCTTATCCTTCCCAAGAGTCCACATCGACGGGAGGGTTTGGCACCTCGATGTCGGCTCGTCGCATCCTGGGGCTGAAGTAGGTCCCAAGGGTTGGGCTGTTCGCCCATTAAAGCGGTACGCGAGCTGGGTTCAGAACGTCGCGAGACAGTTCGGTCCCATCCACCATGGGCGTTGGAGGCTTGACAGGAGTCGTCCCTAGTACGAGAGGACCGGGATGAACAGACCTCTGGTGTATCAGTCGTCGTGCCAACGGCGCTGCTGATTAGCCACGTCTGGATTGGATAACCGCTGAAAGCATCTAAGCGGGAAGCCAACCTCGAGATGAGGCCTCCCATCTCCTAGAGGGAGTAAGGGTCGTGGTAGACCACCACGTTGATAGGCGGGACGTGGAAGCGCAGCGATGCGTGTAGCGGACCCGTACTAATGACCCGAGGTCTTGATTTGAATACTGTGAGGTCGCTATGGAGCTTTGAGGGTGCGCGCGGACGTGCGCGCAGACTTCACAATTCCGGTGGTGATAGCGGCAGGGAAACACCTCTTCCCATTCCGAACAGAGAAGTTAAGCCTGCCAGCGCCGATGGTACTCGGAGGGCAACCTCCCGGGAGAGTAGGACGCCGCCGGTTATTCTTTCGAAGAGCCGCCTCGTGCGGCTCTTCGTCGTTAAGCGGCGCGTAGCCGTCGCGCCACTCGGGATCGAGGCCGCGCAGACGCTCGACGCGCTCGCCGATCGGCGGATGCGTCGAGAAGAGCCGGCCAGGCCCTCGTCCGCGAACGGGTCGATGGTGTAGAGCGGGCTCCGTCGTCGGGACTCGCTGAACGCGACGAGCTCCTGCGCCAGCTCGAGTCGCACGAGCGCGTCCGCGAGACCGTGCGGCGACTCGCACACCCGCGCGGCGAACGCGTCGGCGGCGAACTCGCGCCGCGTCGAGAGGAAGACGTGGACGATGCTCGCGGCCACCGGGCCGAGGACGGCGAGGAGCCAGCGCTCGAGGAAGCCGCCGACCCTGCTCAGCCTCGATCAGCCAGCCGGCGATGACGACGATCGGCGTCACGAGCGTCGACGTCGCGGTAGCGCGCGTGCGCGAGCTCGTGGGCGAGCACGCCTTCGAGCTCGGCCGGCGAGAGAAGCGTGAGCAACCCGCTGGAGACCGCGATCCCCGATGCTCGACGCGCCGCGGCCCACCGACAACGCTCGCGGGTGACCGTCCGGGAGGAGGTAGAGCTTCGGGCGCTCGACGCGGGCAGCGAGCGCCAGCCGCTCGACCGTCGCGGCGAGCCCGGGCGCCTCGGCGAGCGTCAGCTCGCGCGCACCGAGCGACGCGAGCACGATCCGGGGTCCGTACCAGTGGAGCGTCGCCGCCATGAGAAGCGTCGCGACGAAGAAGAGGCTCGCGAGCTGAATCCCGCCGAGCCACCAGCCGAGCGCCGTGAGGAGCGCGACGAAGCCGCCGAGAAGGAGAAACGCCTTGGCGATGTTCCGCGCGGCGCGGAGCGCGGGCCGCACCGCTAGCGGCCCGCCGTTCTCCGGGTCGGCGTCCGTGAGCCCCTGCGGCGGCCAGTCGGGCTCGGGCGCGTCGCAGCGGCTCGTGCAGTGGAGCGACGCCACGTTCTGGAGCGGGATCAGGATGTGGCCGTTCAGCTCGAGGTGCACGACGTCGGCGATGAGGCAGTACGCCGTGAGCGTCCCCTCCTGGTACTCGCCGCCGAAGAGCGCGACCTCGACCGGCTCGCCCTGGTACTTCGCGGTGTAGTCGTCCACGACCCGGAGACTAACCGGAGCGCGAGCCGAACTCGGCCGCGAAGATGTACGCCGTTCCGATGCGGGCGTACTCGCCGATGCCGTTGCGGACGCGGACGCCGCCGACGCCGAGGTAGCGCCAGGAGCGGTTGAGCATGTTCTTGCGGTGCGGCGGGCTGTTCATCCAGCCCGTCACGACGCGTTTCGCCGTCGTCGACGGACCCTCCCAGTACAGGTTCTCGCCGGCCGACCAGCCGTTGTAGCCGGGGCCGGGCCAGTAGCGGCGGATCCACCGGCCGTACGGCGTGCCGTCCGACCAGCTGTGGTCGAAGTAGCCCTTCACGCCCATGTTCTTCACGTGCTGGGTCGCCGCCTTCTTGAGGCGCGGGCGCGACGAGAGGACGCGCAGGCCCTTGCCCTTGCGCACGGCGTTGATGCGCTCGACGATCGCGCGCTCCAGCTTGTCGGCGTCGGTGATCTTGACCGCCGCGGTCGCGGACGAGGGGACGACGAGCGCCCCGAGGAGGCAGATGAGAACGACAACGCGGCGTGTCATGTGTCTCTTATCGACCATGCGAAGCGGGTTCCCTACCCCGGATATGGTCTTCCCATGCGTCTCGACCTCGAAGATCGCGTTTGTCTCGTCAGCGGCTCGTCCGCCGGGATCGGGCTCGAAACCGCACGGATCCTGGCGGAAGAGGGTGCGCGGGTCGTCGTCACGGGGCGCGAACGAGGCGCGGGTCGAAAAGGCCCGTGAGGACACGAATGCTGCGCTCGGCATCGCCTGCGACTTCGCCGATCCCGCTACGCCGGCGGACGTGGTCGCGCGTGTGACCGACGAGCTCGGCCCGGTCGCCGTCCTCGTGAACAACGTCGGCGTCGCGTTCCAGCGCTCCTTCGAGGAGCTGACCGAGGACGACTGGGCGGCGATGTGGCAGGTGAACGTCATGAGTTACGTGCGGACGATCCGTGCTGTCGTGCCGGGAATGCGTGAGGCGGGGGGAGGCGCGATCGTGAACGTGAGCTCGACGGCGGGAAAGCGACCTTCGACCGGAATGCCTGACTACAGCGTAGCCAAGGCGGCGGTCCTCTCCCTCTCGCGGCTGGTCGCGGATCTCTATGCGGATCAGGGCATTCGCTGCAACGCCGTGACGCCCGGCCCGACCGCCTCGCCCGCGTGGCTGGCGGAGGGCGGACTCGCCGACCAGGCCGCCGCGCGGTCGGGGAAGACGCGCGAGGAAGTGCTCGAGGGCGTGGGGAAGGGGCGTCCGCTCGGCCGTCTCGCGGAGCCCGAGGAGATCGCGACGGTGATCGCGTTCCTCTGCTCCGACCGCTCCTCGTACGTGACCGGCGCCGCCTGGAGCGTCGACGGCGGCAGCGTCCCGATCATCATCTAGATGGTCGGTCGGGTATTGCCGTGCTCTCGGGGACGGGTGCGACCAAGCTGGGCGTCGTGATCGTCCGCAGGCCGTGCTGGGTAGCACGGGTCAGGGCGAGCGCGGCGATCCGGCGCCGTGTCGCCAGCGGGGGTGCGGTAGTGCCCGATCGATCGTCTAGCCTGGTTCGTGGAGGTCACGGGAACTGTCGCTGAAGCCTTCGAGGCGGGTGTGCGCTCCGACGAGGAGAGCCGCCTGTCTCCGCTCGCCGTGCGCTCCTACGAGACCGCCGGGCGGCTGCGGCCGGACGAGGAATGCAGCCTGCGCACGCCGTTCCAGCGCGACCGCGACCGGATCCTCCATTCGAAGGCGTTCCGTCGGCTGAAGGGCAAGACGCAGGTCTTCATCGACCCGGCCGGCGACCACTACCGCACGCGGATGACCCACACGCTCGAGACGACCGGGATCGCCCGCGTCGTCGCCAGGGCGCTGCGACTGAACGAGGACCTCGCCGAGGCGATCGGGCTCGGCCACGACACCGGGCATCCACCGTTCGGCCATGCGGGCGAGGAGGCGCTCGACGAGTGCCTGCGCGAGCGCTTCGACCGCGGCTTTCGCCACAACGAGCAGTCGCTGCGCATCGCCGAGTCACTGAATCTCACGGCTGAAGTTCGCGACGGGATCCTCAATCACACCGGGCCGAACGACCCCGCCACGCTCGAGGGGAAGATCGTCCGCATCGTCGACCGTGTCGCCTACATCAACCACGACATCGACGATGCGATCCGGATCGGCATCCTCGCGCCCGACGATCTTCCGCACGCGAGATCGACGTGCTCGGCCCGCGTGGATCGCGGCGCATCGACCGGCTCGTCCACGATCTCGTCGAGACGTCCGCGGCCGCGGGAGACATCCGCCAGAGCGACGAGGTGGGCGCCGCGATGCTCTCGCTGCGCGAGTTCATGTTCGATCGCGTCTACCTCGGGCCGCACACCCGCGCGGAGCACGAGCGGGCGCGCCAGGTCGTCCGCCAGATCTTCGAGCACCTCGCCGGCGAGGGATCCGATCCCGAGGAGATCGTCGACTACATCTCGGGCATGACCGACCGGTTCGCGCTCGATTACGCTGCGAAGCTCTGATGGCGCGGATCAAGGACGAGTCGGTCGAGGCGGTCAAGGCCGCTAGTGACATCGTCCAGGTCGTGGAGACGCGCGTCCGGCTCCGCAAGGCGGGCGGGAGCTACAAGGGCCTCTGCCCGTTCCACGAGGAGAAGACCCCGTCCTTTTCGGTCACGCCCGCGCGGGGCACGTACCACTGCTTCGGCTGCGGCGTCGGCGGCGACTCGATCTCGTTCGTCCGCGAGACGGAGGGGCTCGACTTCGTCGGCGCGATCGAGTGGCTCGCCGACCGGTTCCGCGTGCCGCTCGAGTACGAGGAGACCTCGCCGCACGCCGACGAGGAGCGTCGCCGCCGGGAACGCCTCTACGCACTCCTCGAGCAGGCCGCCGCCTACTACGAGCGGCTGCTCTGGGACACGGACGAGGGCGCTCACGCGCGCGAGTACCTGGAGTCGCGCTCGCTCGGCGAGGAGATCGCCAAGGAGTTCCGCCTCGGACTTTCGCCCGCCGGCGCTCGTCTCGCGCGCAAGGCGAAGGAGCAGGGCTACACGCCCGCCGAGCTCACCGCGGCCGGTCTGGTCACGCGCCGCGGCACCGACTACTTCCAGCGCCGCCTGATGTTCCCGCTCGCCGACGCGCGAGGCCGGACGATCGGCTTCCAGGCGCGCAAGATGTTCGAGGACGACCCGCTGCGCGGCAAGTACGTGAACACGCCCGAGACGGAGTTCTTCAAGAAATCGAACGTGCTCTACGGGTTCCATCTCGCGCGGCCCGCGATCGCCAAGCAGGACCGGGCGGTCGTGGTCGAGGGGAACACCGATGTGATCGCGCTGCGGCAGGCGAAGCTCGAGCCGGTCGTGGCGTCGATGGGGACGGCGCTCACCGAGAACCAGCTCCGCGAGCTGAAGAAGCTGACCTCGCGCGTGTACCTGTGCTTCGACGCCGACGCGGCCGGGGAGGACGCGACCCTGCGCGGCATGGAGCTGGCGGTCGGGCAGTCGCTCGACGTCCGCGTGGTCGCGCTGCCGAAGGGCGCCGATCCCGCCGACGATCCCGCCGGCTTCGAGGCTCGGCTCGAGACCGCCGAGCCGTACGCCGTGCATCGGGTGCGGCTCGAGCTCGACCGCGCCCGCGACCGGCAGTCCGCCTACCTCGGCGTCCAGCAGATCCTGAACGGGATTCCGCAGTCGCCCGAGCGCGACGAGGCCTGGCGGCTCGCGAACGACCGGCTCGGCCTGACCGTCGAGCTGCGCGTCGGCACGGCCCGAGCCGGTGCGGCGCTTTCACCGCGCCTGATCGACGCCGCCGACAAGCTGGAGCGCAGCGCCCTCGCCGGCGTCCGCGCCCATCCAGACCTGAAGCCGGCGCTCGCCGAGCTCGGCCCGGAGCACTTCGACTCCGAGGCGAACCGGCGTCTGCGCGAGTACCTGCTCGAGCCGTCCGCGGGCGACGATCTGGTTTCGATGGTGGCCGAGCTGGACGCCCGTGCGGTCGCCGAGGCGATCGACGAGACGACCGCCCGGGAGCTCCTCCTACGCCTGCGCGAACGCCGTTTGCGCCGCGATCTGGCGTCCGCCGACGCCGAGCACGCAAAGGAGCTCCAGGCCGAGCTGGCCAGGGTTCGTGACGCGGCTAGTTTGCTCGCCTAGCGGCTACAATCCGACCCGCCAAAGCGATCCCCGGTAGCTCAATTGGCAGAGCATTCGGCTGTTAACCGAAGGGTTGTTGGTTCGAGTCCAACCCGGGGAGTTACACCGAAGGAAATCTCGTCCCCGTTCCGGGGACATGCAATTTCCTTCGGGAATCCCACCCAGTGCGTGAGTGAGCCGCGCCCGCCATGTCGGTCGCGGCGGCGGCTAGTCGAGTGAGCTGATCGCGAATGCGAGCGCGAAGCCGAGCGTCGTGACGAAGCCCGCGAGCTTGCCGCCGTGGTGGAGGGCCTCCGGCATCATCGTGTTCGCGAGCATCGTGAGGACTGCACCGCCCGCGAATGCGAGGACGATCGCGACGGTCCGCGGCGAGGCGCCGTCGAGCAGGACGTAGCCGGCGAGCGACGCCAGGCCGAACCCGAGGGTGACGAGGATCCAGAAGCGGATGATCCGGGTTCCGGAGCGACCCGCGCGCGAGAGGGCCGTCGTCGCCGCGATCGCCTCCGGCAGATTCGCGAGGAAGACGGCGACCAGAAACGCAACGCTGACCGTTCCCGCCTCCAGCACGGTGAGGCCCAGGACGAGCGATTCGGGGATTCCGTCGAGGATGATTCCGAGGACGAGCGCCCGCCCCGCCGTCGTCGCCTTCTCGTGGCCTCCGCGTTCTTGGTTCCCGCCGCCGAGCCGGTCGATCAGCAGCTCGGCGGCGAAGAACGTGGCCGAGCCGGCGAGCAGGCCGAGCGCGATTCCGCCGTCCCCGGCCGACGTGTCGAACGCCTCCTGAACCAGCTCGTAGGCGACAGCGCTGAGCAGCACTCCGGCGCCGAAGGCCATGATCAGGCCGAGCAGACGCCGGGAGATCGTGAGCCGCATCGCGATGACGCCTCCGATCACGAGCGACGAGCCTCCGACGACGCCCCAGACGAAGGCCTCGCCCATTAGATTCGGCGGGCGAGCTCGTACGGGAACTGCGTCAGCGTCTCGCAGCCGTCCTCGGTGACGAGCACGAGATCTTCGAAGCGCACCTCGCCGATCTCTGCGTTCCACAGGCCCGGCTCCAGCGCTAGCACGTCGCCGGGGACCAGTTCGTCTCGCCCGGCCAGGCCCAGGCCGGGGGCTTCATGCACTTCGAGGCCGACGCCGTGACCCAGGGAGAACTGGAAGCCCTCCATCTCGTCGCCCTTCGTCGTTCGCTGGGTCAGGTGGCCCTCCGCCTCGAACAGGTCGCAGACCAGGTCGAAGAGCTCGCGTCCGCGGATGCCGGGACGGATCGCCGTCCCGGGCGGCGTCGAGCGCGGCCAGCGAGAGTCGTGCGTGGTCGGCGATCAGGGCGGCGTGCTCCGGTGTGGGCTCCCCGACCAGGAACGTTCGCGTCATGTCGGCCCAGCAGCCACTCGCTTCATCCCTGGGCCAGAGGTCGATCACGATCGGAAGCCCGCTCGGAAGCGGGCCGCTGCCCGGGTCGTGGCCGTAACCGCTCAGCAGGGACGCGACGATCACGTCCGGCGGACACGGTGCGCCGTGCTCCGCGCACGCGGCGCGCAACGCTGCGCGGACGTCCTCGGCCAGCAGTTGCTTGCCGTCGAGCTCCAGCCGGCCGTCCTCGGTCGGACGCGCGCTGAAGAGGAGATCGCGCGCCGCGGCCAGCCCCGCCTCGGCCGCTCGCTGGGCCGCGCGGATGCCGTCGAGCTCTGCGGCCGACTTCGCGCGCCGCCGGAACTCCACGGCGTCCTCGTCGACCGTCACCGCGATCCCGTCGCTTCGCAGCCGGTCGGCGAGCGCGAGGGGAAAGTCGGCCGGGACGATCGCGTCGTCGATCCCGATCTCGCGCACCACCCGCGCCACGGTCTCACGCGCGGCCTCGGCGAACGACATCCCGCCCTCGATGAGCTCCTTCCAGCCGTAGTCGAAGTAGTCGAGCACCTCGACATCCGGCAGGGCGCGGGTGATCCGTTCGCGCTCCAGGACGCTCGTGAGGACGACGCGCCGCCCGTCGACCTCCGCGAAGAGCAGCGGATCCATGACCGCGACGGGAATCTCGTGCCGCAGCGCGGCCGCGCGCTCGGTGTCGCCGTAGAGCAGAAGGGCGGGCATCGTCGAACTCTAGAGCCAGCCGGACCTGCGGAAGCGCCAGTACAGGTAGCCGCAGATCACCGCGATCAGCAGCGAGGACGCCCGGGTAGCCGAGGCGCCAGCCGAGCTCCGGCATGTGCTCGAAGTTCATGCCGTAGATCCCGGCGATCGCGGTGGGGACGGCGATGATCGCGACCCACGCCGAGATGCGGCGCATGTCCTCGTTCTGGCGCACGCTCACCTGGGTCAGGTTCGCCTGGAGCGTGCCGGAGAGGAGCTCGCGGAAGGAGTCGAGCTGCTCGATCACGCGGGTCAGGTGGTCGGTGACGTCCCGGTAGTAGTCGCGGATCTTCGCCGGGACGGTCGGCAGCTCGTCCGACGAGAGCCGTTCGAGCGCGGGGAGGAGCGGCGCGGCGGCGCGGTAGAAGTCGAGCACCTCGAGCCGCAGCTTGTAGATGCGCTGGACCGGGTTGTCCCGACCGGGGGAGAAGACCTCGGCCTCGACCTCCTCGATGTCCTCGGCGATCGCCTCTCCCGCGGGCTCGTACGCGTCGACGACGCGGTCGACGATCGCGTACATCGCCGCGCCCGGCCCGTGCTTCAGGACTTCGGGCCGCTGCTCCAGGTGCTCCCGGACCTGGCCGAGCCCGCCGCCCTCGCCGTGCCGGACGGTGATGAGGAAGTCCTCGCCGGCGAAGAGCATCACCTCGCCGATGTCCACGATCTCCTCGTGGTTGCGGTACATCGACGGTCTTCAGGACGAGGAACAGCGTGTCGCCGTACTGCTCGAGCTTGGGCCGCTGGTGCGCGTTGATCGCGTCCTCGACCGCCAGCTCGTGCAGCTCGAACTCGCGGCGCACCGCCTCGAACTCCTCCTTGGTCGGCTCGACGAGGCCGACCCAGACGAACGCGTCGTCGGACGGCCGGCGGTCGCGGATCCCTTCGATCTCCTCGGGTTCCGCCTGCTGCCGCTCGCCCTGGTCGTAGGTGGCGCAGTCGACGATCATCGAGCGCCCATTCGATCACGCGCGGGCGCGGGTGGCTAGGAGGGCGGCACGTCCGGCGGCGACCACATCCACGTCTCGTTCAGGAACGTGCCCTTCATCCCGTAGTCGCCGTGCCACTCGATCCCACCGAAGGCCAGGAGCTCGCGGCCGACGGCCACGTAGTTTCGGTCGTTGATTCCATCCGGATCGAGCGGCGCGATCTCGATCCACTCGCCGGAGCGCGCGTCGTACGCCCAGCCGTTGAAGCCGAAGTAGTAGACGTCCTCGTCGGTGATGAGCGCCGTGGCGAACGCCCCTTCGCCGAAGTCGGTCTGGCCGGCCGGGGGATTGGACAGCGTGTCCCACTCGGCTTCGACAGCGGCGCGTTCGCTCTCGTTCGGAGCTACGCCGGGGACCATGGAGAACGAATGCGACTCGGGCGCCTCGCTCTTCGGGTCGCTCCACTCGAGCGTGTCGGGATCGAGCGACGTCACGAGCCACGGCTCGTCGCCGGTCGGATTCTGGACGACCTCCTGCGCACGAAGCACGAGCTGTCCGTCCTCCTGCTTGATCCAGCGGCTGTACGTGGCCGGCAGCGGATCGTCCGGAAGCTCGGTCCACGCCCCGGTCGCCGGGTCGAAGCTCCAATCCGGGTGCTCCCCGAACTCGTCCCCCGTCGGATAGAAGACGACGCGATCGCCGGCCGCCGCGAGACCGCCCTCCAGCTCGGAACCGGTGGGAACCGGGAGATCCGTCCAGCGATCCCTGGCCACGTCGTATGCGAGGAACGCTGCGCGCGTCTCGGGTCGTCCCGACGTGCCGGGCACCGCGAAGTACACGACGTCGTCGAGCTGAACGACCGTCGCCCATTCGAATGGCACCGGAGCCGGCGCGGTCGTGCGCCAGGTGCGCGTCGCAGGGTCGAACGCCGCCCCGTCGGCGAGAGGCGGAGTCGTCGGCTCGATACACGCCGCGTTCGGCGGGCACGGCGGGGCGTCGCTGCCGCCGATCATCAGCACCTCGTCGCCCGTCCAGTGCAGGGTCGCGAACTGGCGGGGGCTGAGCGGGCTGGCGGGAAGCTGAGTCCAGCCGGCCGCCGGCCCGGCCTCGTGCTCGGCGCCGCAGCCGGCCCGCCGCCGAGGGCGACGACGGCCACGCAGATCGCGAGCCCGATTCGAATCATCGAACCGTTAGACGCCCCACGGCCCGGATGTTCCACGTGGCAGGTCCGGCCGGGACCGTGCGCTACCTTGGAGCGGTGCAGGGACGCTCGCTGCGGCTGGCCGGGGTCGGTCTCGCCTTCATCGTCTTGAGCGCCGCCTCGCCGGCGGTCGCCGCCGCCGCATGGCCTGTCTGGCCGAGGAACGAGCAGCATCCGATTCGCGGCGGGTTCACCGACCCGCGCTGGAACGGACGCGCCGACGAGTGGCAGCTCCACGGCGGTGTCGACGTCGCCGTGGACGAGCGGGGGCAGGCGACGCGCAAGGTCTACTCGCTCGTCACCGGGCGGGTCACGAAGAAGACCGTCACGGCGAAGCACCCGTGCGGCAGCGTCACCATCGGCCGGGTCCAGCTGGGCCACGTGAGCGCCGTGCGCGTCCGCGTCGGCCAGAAGGTGCGGCGCGGACAGCAGATCGCGCGGACCTGCCCGACGCTCTGGCACGTCCATGTGAACGAGATGGATCCGCAGGGCCGCCAGGTCAATCCGCTGCGAAAAGGCGGGGTGCTGTTCCCGTACGAGGACACCGCGGCGCCCGTCGTCGGGGAGGTCGAGCCGGACTCGGGCGGCTACCAGGTGCGCATCGAGGATCCCGACTCGTTCCGCGGCTGGTTCGACGAGGTGCCGAGGCTCTACGAGGACCACGCGCCGAACCTGATCAGGATCGACGGCCGGGTCGCCGTCGACCTGCGGCGGATCGGCCCGGGCTCCCCGGTGGAGTACGACCACGTGTACGGCGACCGCGCGTTCCGGGACCTCACGGCCCACCAGTGCATGACGACGGCCGACCCGTGTCAGGGCGAGCACTGGTTCCGCCTCGGTCCGCTGGCGCCGGGCGACCATCTGCTCCGGGTCTGGGACGTCTCGGGGAACCTGACGACCGCCGCCATCACGATCGACTGACCTCGGCACGGACTATCGTCCCGCGCGTGACGTCGTCGCGAATCGTCCGGATCCTCGACAGCTACACGAGCCTGCTCGTCCTGCTGCTCCTGAACTTCTTCCTCCTGGAGCTCGTGGACGATCCGCGCTGGGGTGCGCTCGGGAGCACCGTGCTCGCGGCGGCCGCGCTCGTCGTGGCGATCAGCGATCCCGAGGCCGGCCACACGCTGAAGGCCCGCCACTGGGTTCTCGTGGGCGCCTGCGTCGCCCTCGCGCCGATCGTGTTCATCTTCGACTCGGCCGAGGTGGTCGGGCTCACGTACCTCCTGCCGGTCGCGATCCTCGTCCTCGCGACGCTGCCGATCACGCTGAGCCGCGTGCTGCACCACAAGCGCGTGACGCACGAGACGGTGCTCGGCGCGCTGTGCTCCTACGTCCTCGTCGGGCTGCTCTTCGCGTTTCTCTACCTGGCGGTGGAGGCGCTGCGCGACGGGCCGTTCTTCGCCCAGCCCGGGCTGCACGTCCAGTCGGAGTACGTGTACTTCAGCTTCGTCACGCTGACGACGCTCGGGTTCGGCGACCTGTCGCCGTCGGTGGGCCTGCCGCAGGCGCTGACCGCGCTCGAGGCCCTGCTCGGGACGGTGTTCCTGGTCACCCTCGTCGCGCGGCTCGTCACGCTCTGGGTTCGTCAGAGCGACGAGCTCGGGCGCTAGCCCGCCGCGAACTCGACCAGCCGCTCTCTCTCGTCCTTCACCGCTGCTTCGTCGGCGCGGGTGAGCGGCCCGAAGAGCTCGAGCTCGACGTTGCGCTGCTTGTTGAGGCGCCAGGCGCCGCGGACGAAGCCGTCGACGAGCAGCGCCCCGCGCGTGAAGATCCGCCGGCCCTGGTCCTTCGTGACGATCCGTGTGCGGTCGGCATGGGAGAGGAGCGCGTTGTCGTACTCGGGGAGGAAGCGCGGCGGCGCGGGCGTCTCGGGATCGGGCCGCGGAGCATCGGGCAGGTCGAAGAGCTCGACGCCGTTCTCGTCGGCGAACGTGACGAGCTGCGGCCGCAGACGCTCCATCGCGTCGCCGAGCTTCGTCAGGCCCGACCAGGCCTGGACGTCGCGCACCGATGCCGGCCCGAACGCGCCGAGGTAGCGGAGGATCATGTCCTCGATGTCGTAGCCGGCGAGCGGATGGCCGAGCCAGTGCTCCGCCGACGTGTGGCGCGCCGCTCCGCTTCGGCCCCAGACCCCGCGCGGCGGCGGCTGGACGAGCGGTACGAACGTCCGGACGGCCATCGCGAGCGCCTGCTCGTCGCGGCCGGGCCATCGCTCCGCGAGCGCGGCCCCGAGCTCGGCGAACGTGCGCGGCTCCTCGTCGACGATCGCACGCCCGGCCTCGGCGACCTCGCGCTGGTCGAGTCCGTCCAGGAACTTGCCGTGGTTGCTCGCGTGGCCCCGCTCGATCACCGGCTGCACGAGCGGGCGCAGGCCGAGGCAGTCCGTCGGCCGTGACCGAGTGGATCGTCGAGCGCATGAGCGCGAGCCGCACGACCTTGCGCTCCTCGATCAGCGCGGCGAGATCTTCGGGCAGAAACCCCTCGAGGCGACTCCACAGTCCGACGTAAGGCGCGGCCGGCACCTGCGCCTGCATGCCGACGAGGTGGTGGATCGCGTCCGCGGCCGTGGTCTTCTCGCGCGTGAGCAAGTACTGGCGCGCGAGGAGCGCGCGGTTCAGGGCTCGTGGGCTGAGAACCGTCGGCACGCGTCGATTCTGCCTCCTTCGGTCGTGGGGCGGCTTGACGCATTCGGCACAACGCAGATAGGTTCCGCGCCGGTCGCGCGCTCCGGCCCAACGGCGCGGCCCGCGGTCTGCGGCACGCGAAGCCCGGATGCGCATCGGGCCTGGGCTCCAGGCCAACATAGGGGGGAAGAAATGTCCAGACGTGTTGTCCTCGGCATCCTTGCCGTGGGCGTCCTCGTCACGGTCGCACTCGCGGCCGCCGCCGCCGGCATCTCGTCCGGCGGCCACCATCACCAGCCGCAGCTCGGCGAATCGCGGCCGATCTCGAAGCCGCACACGCCGAAGGAGGTGCGGCGCATGATCGACGAGCTCGACCATCGCCGGATCGAGGCCTCGATCCGCACGCTCGCCGGCTTCGGCACGCGGAACACGCTCTCGTCGCAGACCGACCCGGTCCGCGGCATCGGCGCAGCCCGCGACTGGCTCTTCGACCAGTTCTCCGAGTACGCCGAGGATTCCGACGGGCGGCTCACGGTCGAGCTCCAGAGCTACACCCAGACGAGCGGCCTTCCGGCGCCGACCGTCATCACCAACGTGGTGGCGACGCTGAAGGGGACGGATCCCGTCTCGACCGGCCGCATGTACGTGATCAGCGGCCACTACGACTCGCGCTGCTCGCTCACGAACAACGCGACGTGCGACGCACCCGGCGCGAACGACGATGCCTCGGGCGTCGCCGCGGCGCTCGAGCTCGCGCGCGTCATGTCGAAGCGGGAGTTCGAGTCCACGATCGTCTTCATGGCGGTCGCGGGCGAGGAGCAGGGCCTCTTCGGCGCGACGAACTACGCCACGCTCGCGCAGTCGGGCGGCCTCGACATCCAGGGGATGTTCACGAACGACATCGTCGGGAGCTCCCTTGGCGGAAACGGCGACCGTGAACGGAACGCCGTCCGCGTCTTCGCCGAGGGCGTCCCGACGAACGAGACGACGCAGGAGGCGAACACCCGCCGCTCGATCGGCGGCGAGAACGACTCGCCGGCACGTCAGATGGCGCGCTTCGTGAAGGAGTACGGCGAAAACCGCTACACCGACATGGACGTGTGGGTGATCTACCGGCGCGACCGCTTCGGCCGCGGCGGCGACCACATCCCGTTCCTCGAGCGGGGCTTCCGCTCGTCGGTTCGGATGACCGAGCCGAACGAGAACTTCAACCACCAGCACCAGGACGTCCGCATCGACCCGGTCACGGGCGAGCAGATCGGCGACCTGCCGGAGTTCGTCGACTTCAGGTACGTCGAGCGGGTTGCTCGCGTGGATCTCGCGGCGCTCGCCGCGCTGGCGAACGCGCCGGTGGCACCGAAGAACGTCCGCATCACGAACAACCTGAGCTACAACACCGACCTCCGCTGGAACGCGAACCCGGAGCCGGATCTCGCCGGCTACGAGATCGTCTGGCGCGAGACGACGGAGGCCGACTGGACCGACGTGATCCCGGTCGGGCTCCCGACGCCGGATGCGGGCGGCGTCGTCCGCTGGTCGGTCGAGGGGATGTCGAAGGACAACTTCTTCTTCGGCGTCCGCGCGGTCGACAAGGACGGAAACCGCAGCCCGGTGGTCTTCCCAAGACCGTAGGTCCGGCTGCACCTGTGGAGGCGAAGGCCCGTCGGAATCGGCGGGCCTTCGCCACAGATGTGTGCCGAATGTGTGACGAGCGAGGCCGGCCATGTCCTTTCGGGCGTGCGCCGACCGGTCGCACGACTAGCCTCGGACGTGTGAATCACGAGGCCGTTTTCGCCAACCTGAACCCCGAGCAGCGGCGCGCCGTCGAGGCCGTTCGCGGGCCGGTCTGCATCCTCGCGGGCGCGGGCTCCGGGAAGACGACGACGATCACGCGGCGGATCGCGAACCAGGTCGCTGAGCGGGTGCGTTCCGGGCCGACGAGATCCTCGCGGTGACGTTCACGGACAAGGCGGCGGGGGAGATGCGCGCGCGACTCGGCGGCGCTCGGCGCGACCGGCGTGCGGGCGCAGACGTTCCACGCGGCGGCGCTCGGCCAGCTGCACGCGAACGGCGGTCCGCGCCGGGCGAGATCCTCCCGTCGAAGGCGGTCATGCTCGTGAACATCGCGCGCGTCGCTGCCGCGGCCGTACCGGTTCCGGCCGGTCGGCGATCTCGCGACCGAGATCGAGTGGGCGAAGAACCGGCGGATCGCGCCGACGGACTACGAGGCGTCGCTCGGCGACGCGCAAGCCGCCGATCCCGGCGGATCTCATGGCGAGCGTCTACCGCGAGTACGAGCGGCGCAAGGCGGCGGCGGGGCGGATCGACTTCGAGGACCTCCTCGAGCGCACGATCGCGCTCTTCGAGGAGGACGACCACGCGCGCGCGGGCGTTCCGCGAGCGCTTCGCGCGCGTTCACGGTCGACGAGTACCAGGACGTGAACCTGCTCCAGCAGACGCTGCTCGACCTGTGGCTCGGCGGGCGCGACGAGCTCGGCGGTCGTCGGCGACGACTACCAGTCGATCTACGGGTTCACGGGCGCGACGCCGCGCTACCTGCTCGACGTGCCGCAGGCGGTTTCCGCACGGCGACCGTCGTCCGGCTCGAGACGAACTACCGCTCGACGCCGGAGGTCCTCGAGCTCGCGAACCGGCTCGTGCCGCGGCTCGAGGGCGCCGAGAAGGAGCTGCGCGCCGTCGCGGCCGCCCGGCCCGGCGCCGGTGGTGCTCGCGCTCGACGGGGCCGAGGAGACCGCATTCGTCGTCGAGCGCGTGCGCGAGCTGCGCGTCCGACGGGCGTGCCGCTCGGCGAGATCGCGATCCTCTACCGCACGAACGCGCGCTCGGCCGGCTTCGAGCAGGCGTTCACCGAGGCGGAGATCCCGTTCCAGGTTCGCGAGGGCGGGTTCCTCACGCGCCAGGCCGCGCGGCGGATCAAGGCGCGGCTCAAGACCTCGCAGTCCGTCGTCGTCGCGGCGAGCATCCGCGAGGCGGCATCGCGCGAGGGACTCCTCGCGGCGCCGCCGAAGGAGCTCGGCGAGCAGGAGCGGGTGCGCCAGGCCGATCTGGCGCGGCTCGTCGACCTCGCGGAGCGCTTCGACGACGGCGAGCGGACGGTGGCGGACTTCTTCGCCGATCTCGAGGAGCGCTTCGGCCGGGCTGCGACGGCGCAGGCGCGGCGTCCAGCTGCTCACCTACCACCGGGCGAAGGGGCTCGAGTTCGAGGCGGTGTTCCTGCCGCGGCTCGAGGAGAAGGAGCTCCCGATCCGCCAGGCCAAGGAGCCCGAGGAGATCGCCGAGGAGCGCCGGCTCTTCTACGTCGGGCTCACGCGCGCGAAGCGCCGCCTCTACCTGACGTGGTCGGAGACCGCGAAGCCGAGCCGGTTCCTCGGCGAGCTCGGCGTCGCGGCGCCGCCCGAAGCCGCGGCGCGAGCGGAGGATCGTCGAGGACACGCCGACGACGAACGCGCTGCGCCAGTGGCGGCGCGAGCGGGCGAAGGAGGACGGCGTCCCGGCGTACGTCGTCATGCACGACACGACGCTCGTCGCGCTGGCCGAGCTGCGCCCGTCGACGAAGCACGAGCTTGCGTCCGTCCCGGGGATCGGGCCGGCGAAGCTCGACCGGTACGGGGACGATCTTCTCGCCACCCTCGCGGCCGCCGAAGCCGCCTAGATGACCGAGCGCGATCCGGAACGCCTCCCCGGCTGGCTGCTCACCGTGGGGCTGACGCTCGCGGTCTCCGGCGTGATCATCCAGTCGGTCGCGTACCTCCTGCAGGAGTTCGTGTTCACGTCGGTCGTATTCCTGGGCGCGGACAGGGAGGCGAACGCCTACGCGTGGGCGGGATCCGTCGCGACCTTCGGCGCGGCGTTCGCGGTGCTGGTGCTCTACGGGCTGCAGCGCCAGGTCGGCCTGCTCGTGCTGGCGCTCATCCTCACGTACTTCTCGCTCGACGACGTCGCGACGCTGCACGAACGGCTCGCGCTCCGTGCCGAGGACTCGTTCGGGCTTCCGGAGGACTCGTGGCGCGCGATCTGGATCGTCGCCTATGTCCCTCTGCTCCTCGTCACCGTCGTGCTGCTGATTGCGGTCGCCCGGTCGGCGACTCCCCGTGTACGGCGGTTCATCCTCGCGGGCCTCGGCCTGCTGGGTCTCGCCCTAGTGGCCGAGGCGTCGACCGCATTGAGCCTCGGAGGACTCACAGACGGCCACGCATTCGACGCGATCGAGACCGCCTTGGAGGAAGGAGCGGAGCTCGTCGGCTGGATTTTCATCGCCGCGGCGCTCACGGCGCACATGGCGTGGGCCCTGATCACCGCACAAACACAGGAGAAACGAGTGAACCAGCCCGGTCAACCGTGAACGGGGGAGGCGGATCAACTCCCTCGGAGGGGGGACGGAAGCGGCCCCGGACCGCAGACTGTGCCTACATACGACCGGGGGCCCCGATGCGGCGGGGGCAACGGTCGAGAAATCGGAGACGGGGTCAGCGGCGACCCCGTTTTCATTTAACGACTGAAGCGGGAGAGCTCAGTCGCCGACGACCTGGACGATCCAGCGCCGGTCGCGGGAGCGGTCGAGCTCCATGAAGAGCACCCGCTGCCACGTGCCGAGGCACAGCTCGCCGTCGCGGACGGGGATCGACTCGCCGGCCGGCCCGAGCAGCATGGCCATGCAGTGCGAGTGGCCGTTCGCCGGCCTCCATGTCCTCGGGGCAGACGTTCTCGGTGCGCCGTTCCCAGTCGTCGTGCGCGTAGTACTTCTCGGTCGGCACGAGGCGGCGGACCATGCGCACGAAGTCCTCGAGGAACCCGGTCTCGAACTCGTTCACGCGCACGACAGCAGGTCGTGTGCGGTGAGTAGACGCAGGCGATGCCGTCGGTGACGCCGCTTTGGGTGACCGCCTCTTGCACCTCTTCGGTGATGTCCCGGATCTCGAGCCCGCCCTTGGTTCGCAAGCTTCGCTCCAGCTGGAAGACCTTCACGCTCTCCTCCTCCAGCGGGCCGGGCGGCCCGCTTCGTCTCACAGTGCGGCCGTATTGTTGCGACTCGGCGCGCGTCGTGTCGAAGTGGAGCGAGCGGCTAGTAGCCGGGACCCATCATCGGCGAGGAGTCCGTCGTCTGGTCTCGCCGCCTCCGCCGGCGCTCGCGGCGCCCACGGTGAGCGTCCCGACCATGCCCATGTCCTTGTGGTTTCCGACCGGGCAGTAGATCTCGTACTCGCCTTCCGCGAGGTCGACGGTCAGCTCGGTCGAGCTCGCCGGGGTCGATCGTGTCGGACTACTCCTCGATGCCGTTGCCCTCGATCTCGAGCGCGTGGGGCGCCTCGCCGTTGTTCGTGAGCACGAACGTGACGGTGCCCGCGTCGACGGAGACCGTGGGCGGAGAGAAGTGGAAGTCGGTCGCGGCCAGTTCGACCGTCTGGCCGCCGCCTCCGCCGCCTGTTGCAGCGGCCGTGTCGGCCGACGAGTCGTCGTCACCACCGCACGCGGCGGCGAACGGAAGAGCAAGAGCTATGAGGATGAGAGTAAGAAATCGCATGACTGGAGTACGGGCTCCCCCCGCGGTCGGATTCGTGAACCTCCTGGGAGAGCGGTAGCCTGCGGAGCGCGGGCCCGTAGCTCAGCTGGTTAGAGCAGCGGACTCATAATCCGTTGGTCCCTGGTTCGAATCCAGGCGGGCCCATGTTCACCACATCGGGGCTGGACTCCGACCGGCCGAAGTGACACGCTTCAGGCCGATGAGGGGTCATCGTCTCCTTCCTGCGGCCGTCGTTCTCGCTGCGCTCGCATTCGCTCCTTCGGCATTCGCCGGGGCCACGACGCTCGCGGCGTGCGGCGGCGCGACGACGACGAACTGCGTCGTCTCCGTCGAGCGCAACGACATCGTGCAGCCGTATCCGGGCGGCGGCGGGGGCGATCCGTACTTCATCTCGGCCGCCAGGCTTTCGGCTCCGTCCTACCAGCAGTACAACTTCTCGATCCAGCGGACGGTCGGCAGCTGGACGCTCGACTTCGGCGACGTCTGGGAGATCACGCTCAACACGGGCTCGATCTACCCGGCCGAGACGTTCTCGCGCGGACGCAACGTGACGGTCACGCGCGGAGGGCCCGCCGGCAGCCGGACGGTCAAGTTCACGATCTCGCCGGTTCGCCTCGCCGACCAGGCGTGCGGGTCGAGCGGCAGCTGCGGGGCGGTGGCCGCCCGGACGTTCTCCGGCTACATCGACGGCTGGGTCGACGACCTCTCGTACATCGACGATCCGGACGATGCCGCGGCCATGCGGGGGTTCGACCTCTCGACCAACGCCGAGTGGGTCTCGACGCCGCTGAAGCTCGACTACGCGACCAATTCGATCGTGCTCGACGCGTCGAACGCGCACTTCGAGTCGGACGGGACGACCGTGTTCGTCGGCGAGGCCGAGTTCCGGATCCCGTTCGCGATGCTGAGCCGGCTGTACGGCGTGGACGACCCGGCGACGCTCACGGCGAGCGCGTTCACCGTGACCGCGCCCGGCGCATCCGCGAGTACGTCTGTCGTGGTCGGTGCCGGCTTCGTGAAGGTCGAGCTCGACGGGATCACGTTCTCGAAGCGCCGGCTGCGGATCCACGGCAACATGACGCCGCGCTCGGCGAAGAAGCTCCGTTCGGTGCGGACGTCGACGTCCACGGGTCTCATCGGATTCACGAAGGCGAAGCCGCGCGGCTCGAAGGTGCGCGGCTACAAGGCGACCTGCCGCGCGGGCAGCCACGTGGCCACGGCGTCCTCGACGAGGAACCGCTCGCCGATTCGCGTCTCGGGCCTTCGCTCCGGCACGAGCTACCGGTGCACGCTGCGCGCGAAGAGCAAGGCCGGGCTCGGCCAGACGTCGGCCACGATCAAGATTCCCGCCCGCTAGGCGGCTTGCGTCTTTCGTGGACCTCGACTAAGTTCGGGCGTCCCGATGGCAGATCACCTGGACGAACGCGAAGAAACCGGCGTCGCCGAGGCGCCGGAAGCCCCTGTGGGCCGCGACTACGCCGAGCTCGGCTCGCGCGTCGCCGCCGTCCTCGCCGCGGCCGAATCCGCCGCGGAGGAGATCCAGGCCGAGGCGACGCGCAAGGCCGACGCACTCCGGCGCCGAGCCGAGACCGAGGCGCGCGCCGAGGCCGAGGAGGAGCGCGCCAAGGCGGTCGCGGAGGCGTCACGTCTTCGCCGCGCGGCGGTCGCCGACGCCGAAGCGGTGCGCGATGCCGCACAGGCCGCGGCCGGCCGGGTCGCCTCGGAGGGCCAGCGGCGTCTCGGCGAGCTCCGCACGGAAGCGCGGGCGCTCGAGGGCAAGTTCGAGGCCGCCGTCGACGACCTCCACGAGCTGATCGCCCAGCTCGAAGCGGTTGTCCGCAACGCCGCAGGGCGCCCCGAGCGGGCCGAGCCCGAGGCCGACACGGATCCAGGACGCGAGCTCGAGGCCGACCTGCGACCCGCAGCCGCGGTCGCCGATCCGCCCAACGGTCACCCCTCGCAGCTCCAGTAGGGCTCCATACACTGGCGGCGTGAGCCGCTTCCTGGAACGCCTGAGCGAGGGCCCGGTCGTCGTCGCCGACGGCGGCACCGGCGCGCTCCTCTCCGCGCGCGTGCCGCGCCTGCGCGCGCCCGAGGAGGCGAACCTGCGCGCGCCCGAGGCGGTGATCGGCGTCCACACGTCCTTCATCGCGGCGGGCGCGGAGCTGATCGAGGCGAACACGTTCGGAGCGAACCGGCGCAAGCTCTCCGGCCTCCTCCTCGACGACCAGCTGGAGGAGATCGTGGAGCGCGGCGTCAAGCTCGCGCGGGAAGCCCGCGAGATCTCCGGCCGGCCCGTCTTCGTCGCGGGCTCGATCGGCCCGCTCGGCGAGCTCGACGGAACGCACGGCGGCGAGGACGCGCACGAGGTCTTCTTCGAGCAGGCGCGGCTCCTCGAGGGCCGCGGCGTCGACCTCTTCATGGTCGAGACGTTCTTCGATCTCGAGGAGCTCGAGACGGCGGTGGCCGCGGTACAAGCCGCCTCGTCGCTGCCGATCGTCGCGCAGCTGACCTTCGACGAGGACGCCGAGACACTGGCCGGAGTGGCCGCGGGGGAGGCGGCCGAGCGGCTGCGCACCGCCGGCGTCGTCGCGATCGGCGCGAACTGCGGCCTGGGCCCGGGCGCGGCGCTGGCCGCGCTGGGGGAGATGGCCGCGACAGCGGACGGTCTGGCGCTCTCGGCGCAGCCGAACGTCGGTCTGCCCGCCCGGCGTGGCGGGCGGATCGTCTACCCGAACGCGACTCCCGACTACTTCGCGGAGTTCACGGCGCAGGCGAGCAATCTCGGCGCGCGGATCGTCGGCGGCTGCTGCGGCACCGGCCCGGCGCAGATCGCTGCCATCCGCTCGGCGGTCGAGGAGCATCGCGAGCCGCGGGTCGCCTTCGTCGCCATCGATCGCGACCTCGCCGAGGTGGCCTCGATCCTCCCGCAGGAGGAACAGACGACCCAGCTCCAGCGCAAGCTCGAGGCGGGCGAGTGGTACGTCTCGGTCGAGCTCGACCCGCCGAAGGGCACGAACATGGAGTCGATGCTCTCGGTCGCGGCGCGGCTCAAGGCGTCCGGCGTCGTCGACGGGGTGGACATCAACGACAACCCGATGGCGCGCGCCCGGCTCTCGGCGCTCGTCGCCGTCGGCGACGATCGAGCGCACGGTGGGGATCGAGACGATCCCGCACGTGACGCCGCGCGACGCGTCGGTGATGGGTCTCCAGTCGCAGCTCCTCGGCGCGCATGCCGAGGGGATCCGCAACGTCCTCGCCGTGACCGGCGATCCGCCGCACGTCGGCGACTACCCGGGCTCGAACGGCGTCTACGACATCGACTCGATCGGGCTGACAGCGCTGCTCACACGGCTGAACCACGGGGAGGACTACTCCGGCAAGGCGATCGACGCCCCGACGTCGTTCTACGTCGGCGTCGCCGTCAACCCGTCGGCGGAGGATCTCGACTCCGAGATCGAGCGGTTCCGGCGCAAGCTCGACGAGGGCGCGAAGTTCGCCATGACGCAGGCGCTCTTCGACCTCGCGTACCTCGATCGCCTCTTCGACAAGATCGGCGAGTCGCCGGTGCCGATCCTCGTGGGCGTCTGGCCGGTGCGGAGCTTCGAGCTCGCGTTCCGGCTCCACAACGAGGTGCCGGGGATCACGATCCCGGACGCCGTGCAGCAGCGGCTCGCCGACGCGGGCGCGGACGCGCCGAAGGTCGGTCTCGAGATCGCGCGCGAGCTGTACGAGGCCTCGCGCGAAAAGGCGAACGGCGTGTACGTGATCCCGCCGTTCAAGGATCCGGCGGCGGCACTCGACCTGCTGACGTGATCGTGCGCTGCTCGTGGGGCGAGGGCGAGTCCATGCGCGACTACCACGACCGCGAGTGGGGCCGGCCCGTGACGAGCGAGGCGGGCCTCTACGAGCGGCTGTGCCTCGAGGCGTTCCAGTCGGGGCTTTCGTGGAGCACGATCCTGAACAAGCGCGAGGGGTTTCGGGAGGCGTTCTCGGGATTCGATCCCGCCGCGGTCGCGAGGTTCGGCGCACGCGACGTCGAGCGGCTGATGGCCGATGCGTCGATCGTGCGGAACCGGGCCAAGATCGACGCGGCGATCGCGAACGCAAAGGCGGTCGTGGCGCTCGAGGGCGGGTTCCCGGCGCTCGTCTGGTCGTTCAGCCCGGAGCCCGGAGCTGCGCCCAGCGACGTGCCGGCGGTCACGGACGAGTCGAAGGCGCTCGCCAAGGCGCTGAAGGCGAACGGATTCCGCTTCGTCGGGCCGACGACCGCGTACGCCCTGATGCAGGCCGCGGGCCTCGTGAACGACCACGTCGACGAGTGCTGGGTCCGGGCGGACGTCGAAGCGGAGCGCCTCGAGGCACGCGCCCGGCTGACCGGCGCGCAGTCCTGACCCACCCTCGCGCGCTAATCCGGCACAGACCGCGCGAGACACGGCACACCTTCCTCGATAGCGTGAATGTTGGGGCGCGCGGTCCCCCATCGGGGGGCGCCGCGCGAACCACGGTTCCGCGCGCGCTCACGGAGGCGAGGCGCATGGTTAGACTCTTTGCCATGGCCGAGCGCGGAACGATGGGAGTCAAGACCGGACTCGCCGAGATGCTCAAGGGCGGCGTGATCATGGACGTCACGACCGCCGAGCAGGCTCGCATCGCCGAGGACGCCGGCGCGGTCGCCGTCATGGCGCTCGAGCGCGTCCCGTCCGACATCCGCCGCGACGGCGGAGTCGCCCGAATGGCCGACCCGACCAAGATCCGAGAGATCCAGGAGGCCGTGACGATCCCGGTCATGGCCAAGGCTCGGATCGGGCACTTCGTCGAGGCGCAGGTGCTCCAGGCGCTCGACGTCGACTACATCGACGAGAGCGAAGTCCTCACGCCCGCCGACGAGGAGCACCACATCGACAAGTGGGCGTTCGACATCCCGTTCGTGTGCGGCTGCCGCGACCTCGGCGAGGCGCTGCGGCGCCTAAGCGAGGGCGCGGCCATGATCCGCACCAAGGGCGAGGCCGGAACGGGCGACATCGTGAACGCCGTTCGCCACATGCGGACGGTCTTCGGCGGCATTCGCCGGCTCGGCTCGCTCTCCGAGGACGAGCTCTACACCGAGGCCAAGAACCTCCGCGCGCCGCTCGAGCTC
The DNA here is from genome assembly GCA_963814525.1 of uncultured Actinomycetes bacterium. GTDB lineage: Bacteria > Actinomycetota > Thermoleophilia > Gaiellales > Gaiellaceae > CAVRUF01. Next base: position 27,402 of record CAWFDH010000006.1, read on the forward strand.
GTGCGCCGCGTCGCCGAGGAGGGACGGCTGCCGGTCGTCACGTTCACGGCGGGCGGCATCGCGACTCCCGCCGACGCCGCGCTCTGCATGCAGCTCGGCGCCGACGGCGTCTTCGTCGGCTCGGGGATCTTCAAGAGCGAGGATCCGTCGACGATGGCGAAGGCGATCGTCGAGGGCGACGACGCACTTCCGCGACGCCGACGTGCTCGCGCGCGTCTCGTCCGGGCTCGGCGAGCCGATGCGCGGCCTCTCCGCCGCGAGCATCGCGCCCGAAGAGCTGCTCGAAACCCGCGGCTGGTAGTAGCCCTCCGTACCCCGAACGGGGACGCAACGGGGTGTGCCGGGGGATCGAACGGGCACGACCCTGGGGAACGACGCCGACGCCGCGAGGCCTGACGCTTGGACTGTGAAGAGTCCGCGACCCCACGTGACCGCCGCCATCGTCTGGCTCATCCTCCTGGCAACGGCTCCGGTTGCGGCGAGCACCTTCACCCCAGGCGAGGTTTCCCCGCTGGGTGGTGTCGGCGAGTCGGGTTTCTCGCAGACCACGCCCAGCGGCGGCCCGCCCTCCCAGATCGCCGTCAGCGAGGCTCCGCCCCCGGGCGGAGCCGAGCTCTCCGCCGCGCCTTCGGTCGGCTAGCAGCCCCGACGCGCCGGGCTAGAGTAGGAGCCATGAACCGGGCTCCTCGTATCGGGATCCTCGCCGTCCAGGGCGATTTCCGCGAGCACGCAGCGATGCTGCGCGGCCTGGGCGCCGACGTCGTGGAAGTGCGCCGCCCGGACGAGCTCGCCGAGACCGACGGCATCGTCCTGCCGGGCGGCGAATCGACCGCGATCGGGAAGCTCGTCGGCCTGTCCGGGCTGCTGGAGCCGCTTCGCGCCTACGACCGGCCGATGTTCGGCACCTGCGCCGGGATGATCCTTCTTGCCCGCGAGGCGACCGACGGGATTCCGGACCAGCCGCTGCTCGCGCGCATGGACCTGGTCGTGCGCCGCAACGGCTACGGACGCCAGCTCGCGAGCTTCGAGGCCGATCTCGAGCTCGCCGGCGACACGGACCCGCTGCACGGAGTCTTCATCCGCGCGCCGCGGATCGTCGAGGCCGGACCCGAAGTCGAGGTGCTGGCCGACGCTCGACGGCGACCCGGTGCTGGTCCGTGAGGACAAGATCCTCGCCGCGGCCTTCCATCCCGGAGCTGACCGGCGACACCCGAGTGCACGAGCGGTTCCTCGCGCTCGTCCGGGAGGAGGCGTATGTCGGGGCATAGCAAGTGGTCGTCGATCAAGCACAAGAAGGGCGCCGCCGACGTGAAGCGCGGCCAGCTCTTCTCGAAGCTCTCGCGCGCGCTGATCGTCGCGGCCCGCGACGGCGGGCCCGATCCCGACGCCAACATCGCGCTTCAGAACGCGATCGCCAAGGCGCGCGAGGCGTCGATGCCGAAGGACAACATCGAGCGCGCGATCGCCCGCGGGTCCGGCGCGGCCGGCGAGGGCGAGTCCTACGAGCAGGTGACCTACGAGGGCTACGGCCCGACGGGCGTCGCCATCCTCGTGGACGCGCTGACCGACAACCGCAACCGCACGGCGGCCGACGTGCGCCATGCCTTCGACAAGAACGACGGAAATCTCGGCGCCACCGGCGCCGTGGCGTGGCTCTTCGAGCGCAAGGGCGTGATCCTCGTGGACGCCGACCGGTTCGAGGAGGACGACGTGGTGATGGCGGCCGCGGAGGGTGGAGCCGAGGACGTCGAGCGCGACGGATCGAGCTTCCGCGTCACGTCGGAGCCCGACTCGTTCCAGGCTGTGCGCTCGGCGCTCGAGGCGGCCGGCATCGACTTCGAGACCGCGGACCTGACGATGGTCCCGAAGACGACGGTCGAGGTCGACGACGAGGCCACGGCCCGCAAGATCGTCCGCCTCATGGACGCGCTCGAGGAGAACGACGACGTCCAGGACGTCTACGCGAACTTCGACATCCCGGAGCTGGTGCTCGAAGCCGTAGCCGGCTAGGGCTTCGGCAGCCTGACCGCGAGGCTCGCGGTGAACGCCTTCAGCGTCGACTGGCGCGTGAACGTGACGCGCACCGTCGCGGCGCCCTTCTTGGCCGTCTTCGGCACCGTGAGCTTCACAGTGCGCGTCCCCGCGGTGAGGGTGCCGACCTTGGAGGCGATGATCCGGCTGCCGACGCGCAGCTCGGTGGTCGTTGTGGCGGTGTCCGTCATCGCGAGCGTGACGGTGACGAACCGCTTCTTCTTCACCTTGGTGACCTTGGCTCCGCTGATGGATCCAGCCGGAACCTCGACGAAGATCGCGCGCGTCTTCGTCAGGCCGTTGACGGACACGGAGCACTCGCCGTTCCCCGAGCAGGGCCCGGTGTCCCAGCGGTCGAACTTGAAGCCGGGGCGCGGGGTTGCGACGAGCGTGACCGGAGGCGCGCCGTCCGGCACGCCGACCCCGCAGTTGTTCCTGCAGGTGAAGTTGACCGGGAAGCTCGAGACGGTTCCGCGGCCGACGACCTCGACGCTGAGGTAGTTCCCGACCGAGACGCTGCCCCACATCATGTCCGAGTGCAGATCGCAGTACCACCGGTACATCCCGTCGGCGAGCGGAACATCGGTGTAGACGAACGTCCCCTGAGCGGGCACGTTCGTGCCGTCCGGTCCGGCGGTTCCGAAGTTCAGCTGCGGACCCGTGTAGCCGTATGCCCCCCACGGCCCGCCCACGTGGATGCTGTGCGAATTCTGAAAGTCGACGAGCGAAAACGTGTACAGCCCTTTGTCGAGGTGGGCTACCGGCGCTCCGTTGACGGTCATCGGAATCGGAAAGCGCGGGAAATCGAAGCGCACGTCCAGCACGACCTGCTGCGCGGACGCGCTCATCGGGAAGACGAGCGCGATACCGCAGACTGCCGCAGCGAGGAACCGTTTCACCCAGGTGTAGGTATCGAAGCGCCCGGACGTTGTCAAGGTTTCGGGAGCTTCACGGTGCGCGTGACCTTGTAGCTCTGCGTCGATCCGGTCGTCCCCTTGAGCGTGATGGAAACGGTCGCCTTGCCGCTCTTCGTCTTCTTCGGGATCCTGAGCGTGACCGTGCGCTTGCCCGCCGCGAAGGCCTTCTTGGAGGAGACGATCGTCTTCCCCGCGCGCGTCACCTTCGTCTGCACGGTCAGCGCGCGGGAGACGTCGAGCTTGACCGTCACCGAGCGGACGCCTTTCGCCTTGGCGGCCGAGACCTTGGTGACCTTTGCGGGAGGCCCGGTTCCCGGAGGAGGACCCGGACCGCTGTTCAGCGTGAAGGTGGCCGTGACCGACACGGCGCCGGCGAGCGTCACCTCGCAGGCGGCGGCCCCGGTGCAGGCGCCGTCCCAGCCGGTGAACGTCGAGCCCGGGTTTGCGGTCGCGGTGAGCGCGACCATCCCGCCGCCGGGATACACAGCCGTGCAGGTGCCGCCGCAGTCGATTCCCGCGGGCGTGCTCGTGACCGTTCCCAGGCCGGTACCGGTCTTCTCCACGTCGAGCACGTTGCCGACGGTGAAGTTGCCGAACATGGAATCCGGATGCACGTCGCACTGGAAGTGGTACGACGCCGTGCGTGAACGTCACCGTCCACGTCGGCGCCTCCTCGGCGGAGATCCCCGTCGTCTCCGCGACGCCCGGGCCCGGAGAGGTGGAAGTTGTGGTTCGGCGTCGTGTCGTGCACCTCGATCGTGTACGTCCCCGGAGCGAGGTGCGTGACGGGGACCCCGCCCTGAGTCAGCGAGATGACTCCAGGGTCGGAGACCGTGGCGACCAGCTGCGCCTGGGCGACGCCCGGCGCAGCCAGTGCTACGGCGCAGACCGCGGAGAGGAAAGCGATGCGGACCACTGCTCCTTCTACGCGGCGGAGGCGCCGGCGGATTCGCGCAGGAACGTCCGGGACGGCGCCTAACCTCGACACGTGAAGGTTCTCGGCATCGATCCGGGCACCGCAGCGTGCGGATACGCGGTTGTCGACTCGCAGGGCGGTCGCCTCACGGCGCTCGACTTCGGCTGGTGGAAGACGTCCGCGCGCGAGGCGCCGGCCACGCGCCTGAAGACGATCCACGACAACGTCGTCGAGCTGATCGCGGAGCACCAGCCGGATTCGGTGTCGCTCGAGGAGTCGTTCGTCGGCGCGGACGCGCGCTCGGCGCTCTTCGTCGGTCAGGCGCGCGGCGCGCTCCTGGTCGCATGCGCCTCCGCGGAGCTCGAGTGCACCGAGTACTCGCCGTCGACGGTGAAGCAGTCGGTCTGCGGGTACGGCCGCGCCGACAAGACGCAGGTGAGCCGCATGGTCACGACGATCCTCCGCCTCGAGGAGGCGCCGAAGTCGGACCACGCGTCCGACGCGCTGGCGGTCGCGATCTGCCATGCGCTCGCATCCCCCTTGCTCGCGGCGGCGGCGGCGCGATGATCGCCCAGCTGCGCGGAAATCCGGTGACCTGGGGCGCGGACTCGCTCGTCCTCGACGTGAACGGCGTCGGCTACCGGCTCCATGCGACCCCGTCGGCGATCCGCAAGGCCGAAGGTGCCGGCGAGCTCACCCTCCAGACCTATCTCCACGTGCGCGAGGACACGATGCAGCTCTACGGCTTCGCGGAGCCCGGCGAGCGGGAGCTGTTCGAGCTCCTCCTCGGCGTGAGCGGCGTCGGGCCGAAGGTCGCGCTCGCGATCGTCTCCGGCTACACGCCGGCCGAGCTGCGCCGCGCGATCGTCCGCGAGGACGTGGCCCTCTTCGAGTCGATTCCCGGGATCGGACGCAAGACCGCGCAGCGCGTGTGCCTCGAGCTCCAGGAGAAGATCGCCCCGCTGGCCGTCGTCCCTGCGGAAGCCGGGGAGGAGAGCGACGGGCATCTCGTCGCCCGCGACGCGCTCGTCGAGCTCGGCTACTCCGTGAACGAGGCCGAGAAGCGGCTCGCCGAGATCGATGCGTCGCTGCCCGCCGCCGAGCGCGTTCGCCAGGCGCTGAGGGCCGCATGAGCGCCGCGCCCGAACGCGTCACGGCCGCAGCTCTGGTCGTCGAGGACGACGAGCTCGAATCGACGCTTCGCCCGCGCAGGCTCGGCGACTTCGTCGGGCAGGAGCGGGTGAAGGAGCAGCTCTCGATCGCGCTCGAGGCGACGAAGGCCCGCGACGAGGCGCTCGACCACGTCCTCCTCGCCGGCCCGCCCGGTCTCGGCAAGACGACGCTCGCCTACGTGATCCGCGAGGAGCTCGGCGTCGGCGTGCGCACGGTCGCCGGCCCGGCGCTCGAGCGCAAGGGCGACATCGCGGCCATCCTCACCTCGCTCGAGGCGCGCGACATCCTCTTCGTGGACGAGATCCACCGGCTGAACCGCGCGGTCGAGGAGATTCTCTACGGCGCGCTCGAGGACTTCCGGCTCGACATCGTCGTCGGCCAGGGCCCAGCGGCGCGAACGCTGACGCTCGACCTGCCGCCGTTCACGCTCATCGGCGCGACCACGCGCACCGGGTTGCTGACCACGCCGCTTCGCGACCGCTTCGGCATCACGTACCGGCTGGAGCTCTACAACGAGGAGGAGCTCGGCCGCATCGTGCGCCGCTCCGCCAAGATCCTCGGCGTCGAGGTGGCGCCCGAGGCGTGCGAGGAGATCGCCCGCCGCTCCCGCGGAACGCCGCGCGTGGCCAACCGGATCCTTCGCCGCGTACGCGACGTCGCCGAGGTGCGCCACGACGGCGCGGTGTCGATCGCAGTCGCGCGCGAGGCGCTCGACCTCCTCGAGGTCGACGCTGCCGGGCTCGAGCGCGCCGACCGCGAGCTCATCGACGCGATCGCGAACAAGTTCGGCGGCGGCCCGGTCGGGCTCTCGACGCTCGCCGTCGCCCTGGGCGAGGAGCCCGAGACGATCGAGGACGTCTACGAGCCGTACCTGCTCCAGCTGGGCCTCATCCAGCGGACGCCGCGCGGGCGGATCCTCACCGACCTCGGCCGCGAGCGCGCCGGCGCCGCGACGACGTCCTCCAGTCTCTTCTGAGCCTGGTCCTTACAAGACGCTGACGTCGCGTTCGCCCGGGCGCGATACCGCATGGATCCTCGGTTCCGTGGGTGCCGCCCTGGAAGCTCCAGGCGGGGTGCGCGGCGCTGCTACGGCCCGTTGCTAGCCTCGCCGACTTCTGAAAACCAAGGGAGGGGAATCCTTGCGAAAGACGACACTTGCCCTCGTCATCGCCCTGGTTGCTGTGCTGTGCATCGCACCGCTCAGCGCGACGGCAGGCGAGCGGCATAAGAACGGCGGGAAGCACGGGTGGAACGGCTGGCACGGTGGCAAGGGCCACAGCTCGGCCTCGAAGCTCGAGCGCGCCGTGACCGTGTGGGGCATCAAGGACCATCTGCGTGCGTTCCAGTCGTTCGCGAATGCGAGCGGCGGTACCCGCGTCGACGGCACGCCCGGCTTCGAGAAGTCGGTCGCGTACGTCGCCAAGAAGGCCAAGAAGGCCGGCCTCAAGGTCTCGGTGCAGCCGTTCACGTTCGACCGGTTCACGGAGACGGCTCCGCCGGTGTTCGAGCGGACCGCCCCGACGACGCAGACCTACGTCGAGGGCACCGAGTTCGCCACGATGGAGTACTCCGGCAGCGGGAACGTCACCGGGAACCTCGTTCCGACGAACGACATCCTGATCCCCGCCGTGGGCGGCTCGACGAGCGGCTGCGAGGCAGCTGACTTTCCCGCGGCCACGTCCGGGAACATCGCGCTGATCCAGCGCGGTACGTGTCCCTTCCGCGTGAAGGTCGACAACGCAGCGGCCGCAGGCGCGATCGGCGTCGTGGTCTTCAACGAGGGGAACGACAACCCGAACGACGACCGCCTCGGCGTGATCAACGGCACGCTCGATCCGCCTCAGGCGTCGATCCCCGCGGTCGGCACCTCGTTCGCGATCGGCCAGAACCTCTACACGACGGCCGGCGCGAGGGTGCACATCTCGGTGACGGCGACGGTCATCACGACCGAGTCGTTCAACGTCATCGCCGACACGAAGTGGGGCAACCCGTCGAAGACGATCGTCGTCGGCGCGCATCTCGACTCGGTCGAGGACGGCCCCGGGATCAACGACAACGGGACCGGCTCGGCGTCGCAGCTCGAGATCGCCGAGCAGATGAACCGGCTCCACATCAAGCCGAAGAACCGCATCCGGTTCGCCTGGTGGGGCGCCGAGGAGTTCAACCTGATCGGGTCCGAGGAGTACGTGAGCACCCTCTCTCCGGAGGAGCTCGCGAAGATCTCCCTGAACCTGAACTTCGACATGATCGGCTCGACCAACTTCGTCCGCTTCATCTACGACGGTGACGGCGACGAGACGGGTACGGCCGGTCCCGCGGGTTCCGACCAGATCGAGGCCGTGTTCCAGAAGTTCTTCGACAAGCGCGGACTCGCCACGGAGGCGACCGCGTTCGACGGACGCTCGGACTACGGGCCGTTCATCGACCGCGGCATCCCCGCAGGCGGCCTCTTCACCGGGGCCGAGGGCATCAAGACGCCCGAGCAGGCCGCGGTCTACGGCGGCACGGCCGGACTCGCGTTCGACCCGTGCTACCACGCCGCGTGCGACACGATCGAGAACGTGAGCTGGAAGGTGCTCGACCAGATGTCGGACGCCGAGGCCTACGCGGTCTTCACGTACGCGATGGCCAAGTCGCCGCCCGATCCCGCTTCGGGTCACGGGCACAAGCGCCAGACCAACAAGGGCCACCATCACGGCGGGTTCCGCTTCCGCTAGGCCCAATCGAGCATGGGAGGGGCGGCTTCGGCCGTCCCTCCTGGCTCACCTCACCGGCCGGATCTAGGGCCGAAACTGCAGCTTGTGCCACGACGGCACGGGGGCGAGCTCGAGCAGCGCGCGGCCGCCGTCCGGGTCGCGGTAGTCGAAGTCGCCGGTGCGGTCGTCGAAGGAGATCTCGAGGAGGTTCTCCTTCAGGCGGTGGTCGAGCCAGGCGCTGCGGAAGACGAGCTTGCGCAGCCAGTAGACGAGCGACTCGCCGTCCACGATCGAGAGCTGCTCCCAGTGGCGGACGAGGTAGTCGCCGAGCGGGCTCTGCGGCTCCGCGATGCGCGCCTCGGAGGCGAGCTCGACGAGGTCGGCCGACTCCTCGGGCTCGAGGTCGCGCGGCTCGACGAGACCGAGCTTCACCGCGGCCGCGCTCACGCGCTGCTCGAAGTCGACGGCGTTGAACCCGAAGCGCCAGCCGAGGAACTCGACCATGTACTCGTCGCCGGAGGCGTAGTTGGTCTCAGGCATGCGTCGAATGGGCGCGTTGCGTTGCGAGGGGCACTCGTCTGAGGATAGCCCCGGATTCCGGACCCGGCGCCGATCGAGCCGCCGGGGCCGCGAGCTGGGGAGAAATCGGCACGAAATCGGCGCGATCCGGCGACAGACACGCGCGGATTTCCCGGATACGCTCGAAGCGGGTGGCGGGTGGCCCACTCCCCACCCACGCCTCCGCGTCCGACCACTCGCGCGCGCGTGCGAGACACCCGGTGCCCGCGGCGGGTGGGACGAGCGGTCGCCCGCGCGCGTGTGGTCGGACGCGGATGCGTATCCGTCCGACGCTGCCGCCAACCTGGAATCCATGTACGAGGGCACGTGGACGATCCGTCCCTGCCCCCGCGGAGAGGTCAGGGCGCTGGCGTCGGCCCTGGGCCTCAGCGAGACGACGGCAAGCGTCCTCGTCCGGCGGGGGTACGGCGACCCGGCGCAGGCAAGCGCCTTCCTCGCCGCGGGCGATCCCGGCCACGATCCGTTCCTCCTCGGCGCGATGCGCGAGGCCTGCGACGCGATCCGCGAGACGATCGCCGCCGGCAAGCGGATCTGCGTGCACGGCGACTACGACGTGGACGGGATCTGCGCGACCGCGCTCGCCGTCTCCGCGCTGCGCGACCTCGGCGCGGACGTCGACTGGCACCTTCCGAGCCGGTTCGAGGAGGGCTACGGCGTCGCCGGCGAGACGCTCGAACGCCTCGCGGACGAGGGCTGCGGGCTGCTCCTCACGGTCGACTGCGGCATCACCGCCGTCGCCGAGGTCGAGGCCGCGAAGGCGCGCGGGCTGCGCGTCGTCGTCACCGATCACCACCGTCCCGGCGAGACGCTCCCGGACTGCCCCGTGGTTGCGCCGCGCCCGTCCGACTACCCGTTCCCGGAGCTCTGCGGCACCGGCGTCGTCTGGAAGCTCCTCCAGGCGCTCGGCGCGCCCGACCTCGAGCGGCGGCTCGACCTCGTCGCGCTCGCGACGGTGGCCGACGTCGTCCCGCTCGTGGACGAGAACCGCTACCTCGTCTCGGCCGGGCTGCGGCGCATGGCCAAGACGACCAGCCTCGGGCTGCGCGCGCTCATGCGCACCGCCGGGGTCGATCCGGCCAGCGTCGAAGCGGGCCAGCTCGGCTTCCGGCTCGCGCCGCGGATCAACGCCGCCGGACGCCTCGGCCATCCGCGCGCCGCGCTCGAGATGCTCCTCACCGACGACCAGGCCGAGGCCGAGCGACTCGCCGGCGAGCTCGAGACGCTGAACCGCGACCGCCAGGCCGTCGAGGAACGGATCCTCCGCGAGGCGATCGCCCAGGTGCGCGAGTGGCCCGAGCCCGCGCAGCGCCGCCGCGGCTACGTGCTCGCGGGCGAGGACTGGCATCGCGGCGTCATCGGGATCGTCGCGTCGCGCCTCGTCGAGCGCTTCGGCCGCCCGGTCGTGCTGCTCGCACCCGCGGAGGAAGGGTGGGTCGGCTCCGGCCGCTCGATCCCGGCGTTCGACCTCCACGGCGCGCTCGGCGCCACCTCGGAGCACCTGACCCGCTGGGGTGGACACCGTGCCGCGGCCGGGCTCTCGCTCGACGCCGAGAACCTCGACGCGTTCAAGCGCGCATTCGCCGCGCACGCGGACTCGGTACTCGACGACTCCGAGCTCGCGCCCGTCCTCAAGGTCGACGCCGTCGTGGACGGACGCGATCTCACGCTCGGCCTCTGCGAGGAGCTCGAGCAGCTCGCGCCGTTCGGGCTCGGCAATCCGGGCGTGACGCTCCTCGTCGCCGGGTCGCAGCTCTCGGAGCTCGCCACGGTCGGCGACGGCAAGCACCTGCGCCTCGCCGTGACCGCGAACGGCTCCCGCTCGGGCGCGATCGCGTTCGGCTGGGGCGAGCGGCTCGACCGCTACCGCCGGCCGGGGCTCTACGACATCGCCTTCAAGCTCGACGCGAACCGCTGGAACGGGACCGTCGCGCCGCAGCTCGTCGTCAAGCGGATCTACGAGACGCCGACGCGCTACGACGAGCTCCGCGCAAGCCTCGCCGCCGAATGGAGGGCGGGCGCCGACAGCTGGACGCCGCAGGCACGGCAGATCTTCGAGGAGCTCGGGCTCGTCGACGAGCCCGGCGGGCGCAGAAGCCTGGCCGAGTCGCCGACCTTCCGCGCCGCGCTCTCCGAGCAGCTCGCCGCCGCCGCGTAGGGAGGGTTTTCTCAACCAGGGCCGGAGCTACACTGAGCTCATGGGCCAAGCCGTCCAGGCGCATGCGTCGGAGCGCCACCGGCACGAGCTGGAGGAGCTCCTGGACGAGGTCGCGACGTACAACCCCGACGTCGACCGCGACCTGATCTTCCGCGCCTACGTCCTCGCGAGCGACGCGCACGAGGGCCAGCATCGGCGCAGCGGCGAGGACTTCGTCGAGCATCCGCTCGGCGTCGCGCGGATCCTCACCGAGCTGCACGCGGACGATCCCACGCTCGCCGCCGCGCTCCTCCACGACGTCGTCGAGGACACGGAGACGACGATCGAGGACGTGCGCGCCGAGGTCGGCGACGAGATCGGCCAGCTCGTCGAGGGCGTCACGAAGCTGACGCGGATCCACTTCCAAAGCCGCGAGCAGGCGCAGGCCGAGAACTACCGCAAGATGGTGCTCGCGATGGCGCAGGACGAGCGCGTCATCCTGATCAAGCTCGCCGACCGCCTCCACAACATGCGGACGATCGAGTACCTGGGGCGCCAGAAGCAGATGCAGAAGGCGCGCGAGACGCTCGAGGTGTACGCGCCGCTCGCGCACCGCCTCGGTATCCACACGATGAAGTGGCAGCTCGAGGATCTCGCGTTCGCGACGCTCCACCCGCGCAAGTACGCCGAGATCCAGTCGATGGTGAACCAGCGCCGAGGCGACCGGGAGAAGTTCGTCGCCCAGGCGAGCTCCACGCTCGAGAGCGAGCTCGAGAAGGTGGACATCCCCGTCGACATCGTCGGGCGCGCGAAGCACTTCTATTCGATCTACGAAAAAATGGCCAAGGGCGGCAAGGAGTTCAACGAGATCTACGACCTGACCGCCATGCGCGTGATCGTCGAGCGCGAGGGCAAGGAGGGCGAGCGCGACTGCTACGGCACGCTCGGGATCATCCATTCCGTCTGGAAGCCGATGCCCGGGCGGTTCAAGGACTACGTCGCGATGCCCAAGTTCAACCTGTACCGCTCGCTGCACACGACGGTGATCGGACCCGAGGGGCGCCCGCTCGAGATCCAGGTGCGAACCCGGGAGATGCACCGCACCGCCGAGTACGGGATCGCGGCGCACTGGGCCTACAAGGACAAGCCGCGCAAGGGCCGTGAGTCCGAGCGCCTCGCCTGGCTCCAGCAGCTCGCCGACTGGCAGGAGGAGGAGGCCGACCCGACCGAGCTGCGGCGCGCGTTCCCCGAGCTCGGCGCCGACGAGGTCTACGTCTACACGCCGAAGGGCGAGCTGAAGAGCCTCCCGGCCGGCTCGACGCCGATCGACTTCGCCTACTCCGTCCACACCGACGTCGGCCACCGCACCGTCGGCGCGAAGGTGAACGGCCGCATCGTCCCGCTCCACTACCGGCTGCGCACCGGGGACTTCGTCGAGATCCTGACTTCGCGCGCGGTGGGCCGCGGGCCCTCGCGCGACTGGCTCTCGCTGGCAGCGTCCTCGCGCGCGAGAAACAAGATCCGCCAGTGGATCTCGCGGGAGACGCGCGAAGAGACCGAGACCCGCGGCCGCGAGGCGCTCGAGGCGTCGCTGAAGCAGCACAAGCTCCCGTACAAGAAGCTCGCCGGCTCGCCGCTCCTCGCCGAGCTGATCCGCGAGATGGGCTTCAAGAAGGCCGAGGACTTCTATCTCGCGCTCGGCTCCGGGAAGCTCCAGGCCGGACAGGTCGTGAACAAGGTGCTCACGCGCCTGAAGACGAGCGAGGTGGCCGAGGAGGAGCTGCCCGCCCGGCCGAAGGCCCGCCACGCCGTCGCGTCGCAGGACTTCGGGATCAACGTGGAGGGACTCGAGGGCGTCCTCGTGCGGCTCGCGAAGTGCTGCACGCCCGTGCCCGGCGACGAGATCGTCGGCTACATCTCGCTCGGCAAGGGGATCACGATCCACCGCGAGGACTGCCCGAACGTGAAGGCGCTCATGCGGAACCCGGAGCGGTTCACGCCGGTCGAGTGGGACGGCGGCGCGTCGCAGAGCTTCCGCGTGCAGATCGCGGTCACGTCCTGGGACCGCCCGCGGCTCCTCGAGGACGTCGCCCGGACGTTCGCCGAGCACGGCGCGAACATCGTCGAGTACGGCGGGCACGTCGAGGACCAGATGGCGAAGAACTGGTACGTGGCCGAGGTCGGCGACGTCACCTCGCTGCGCGCGCTCCTGACTGCGCTGCGCAACGTCGAGGGCGTCTTCGACGCCTATCGCGTCACGCCGTCGTGAGTAGCGACCTCGAGTTTCTCCGCGAGCTCGAGCGTACGGACGAGGAGCTGGGCGCGACGCTCGCGCGCCTCGACGAGCTCGCGCACGAGGTGCGAGGAGATCGGCGCGCGCGCGAGCGAGCTGAGCGCCCGGCTCGCGCGGCTTCCCGCGGAACGTGCGGCCGTCGCGGCGGCGCGTGCCGAGGCCGAGCGCGATGTCGAAGCGCGGCGCCAGGAGCACGAGCAGGTGCTCGCGGCCGGCTACCGCGACGAGGCCGAGGCGCGACGCGAGCAAACCCGGGCCGCCGATCTGCTCCATTCCGCGGAGCGGCGCCTCGAGGCCGCGACGGCGGACGAAGCTCGCCTCGCGGAGCGAGGAGGCCGCCGCCGCGCGCGAAGCGCACGAGCTGCGCGAGCGCGCCGCGAGGGTCGAGGCCGATCCTCCCGCGGGCGAATCGCTCGAAGAGCTCGCCGCCTGGGCGACCGAGACCCGTGCGGCGCTCTACGTGCGGCGGGCCCAGGTCGCGGCGCAGCGCGAGGCGGCGATCCGCCAGGCGAACGAGCTCGGGTCGGCGCTCCTCGGCGAGCCGCTCGTCGCCCAGAGCGCGGCGCTGGTCGCCCGCCGCGTCGAAGAAGCCCGGCGCTAGACGGCCCTCGGTCGAGGGATTGGCGGGGCGAACCGGCCAGATCACTCGGACGAGGGATGTTTGCCGCACGGCGAAGCCCCACGCTGCGCACATGGAGTCTGCGGCTCTACAGCGATCATCTGGCCTGAGCGCGTCCGCGGCCGCGTTCGAGTTCGCGGTCGTGTGGGCCACGATCGCGTCGGTGGTCGCGCTGACGACGCCGACCGACCCGACGCGCTCCGACTGGATCGCGTTCGCGGTGTTCCTGCCGCTCATCGCCTTCGTCCATCAGCTCTCGCGCGACCGGGAGAAGCACCAGGGCTCGGCGCTCTCGCTCGCCCCGATGTTCGCCGCGGCGCTGATCCTGCCGCCGCTCATGGCGGCGATCGTGATCGCGGCGGCGTTCGTCCCCGAATGGATCCGGACGCGGACGCCCTGGTACATCGTCGTCTTCAACGCGGCGAACTTCGTCGGCCCGGCGCTGGCCGCCCGGGCCGCCTTCGACGCGATCGCCACCGGCGGGCCGGTCGCCTGGACGGTCGGAGCGCTCGTCGGCGTCGCCACGTTCCTCGCCGTCCAGTACGTCGTGCTCGCCGTGATGCTGCGGCTGGCCCGCGGGGTCGCGATCCGCGACACGATCCGGCCCGACTGCGTGCTGATCGACGCGGGCCTCCTGTCGCTCGGCGCCCTCGGCGCCGCGCTCGCCGAGACCTCCCTGAGCCTGGTCGCGCTCCTCGCGCTGCCGCTCGCGCTCGCGTACCGCTCGCTCGAGATCCCCAGCCTCGTCGCCGCCTCGCGGATCGAGCCGAAGACGGGTCTCTTCAACATGAAGCACTTGAACTCCGTGCTCGAGACCGAGCTCCAGCGGGCCGGCCGGTTCGGCTACCCCGTGTCGCTCCTCATGATCGACGTCGACCACCTGCGCCGGATCAACGACGCCCACGGCCATCTCGCCGGAGACCGGGCGCTCCTCCAGGTCACCGAGGCCGTGCTCGGAGCGACGCGCGAGTACGACATCGCGGCGCGCTTCGGCGGCGACGAGTTCTGCGTCCTCCTGCCGCACACGGGCCTCGAAGGCGCCCAGATCGTCGCGGAGCGGATCCGCGCGGGCGTCGAGCAGGCCGGGACCGAGATCGACCTCACGGTCTCCGTCGGCGTGCCTCCGGTGCCGGCGGGCGGCTCGCCCGAGGAGCTCATCACCATGGCCGACCGTGCCGCCTACCGCGCCAAGTTCAGCGGCCGCAACACCGTCGCGACCGCGCCCGAGGGCGATCCGGTCGTCGAGGCCGAGCGCGTCCTCGCCGAAGCCGCCGGCAGCGAGTAGCTACGGCGACCAGGCGACGCCGCCGGTGTCCCAGGCGACGAGCGAGTGCTGCGAGATGAGCAGCGCGACCCGCTCGAGGAAGACGCGGTCGTCCTCGCCGAAGGCCGCCGGCGTGTCCGAGTCGATGTCGATCTCGCCGACGACCCGGCCCTCGAAGGCGATCGGCACGACGATCTCGCTGCGCGTGGAGGGGAAGCACGAGAGGTAGCGCTCGTCCGAGTGCACGTCGTCGACGAGCTCGGTCACGCCGGTCGCCGCTGCGGCGCCGCAGATGCCCTGGCCGATCGGGATCCGGACGTGCTCGGTCGCCTCGGGCCCCTTCCACGGGCCGAGGACGAGATCGTCGCCCTCGACGAGGTAGATCCCGATCCAGGAGTAGTGCTCGAACCGTTCGGCGAGGAGCTCGACCGTCTTGCGGAGCACCTCGTCCGCCTCGCGTCTCGCGATTCACAACTCGGTCGATCGCCTCGAGCGCGCTGCGGTAGCCGTCCGCGTCCGTCATCCCGCCACCGGCGCTTCCAGGTCGGCGCCCTCGAACGCCTCGATCGCCGAGCGGTAGTCGTCGCTGATCGGCTTCGGCCGCCGGGCGTCGAGATCGACGAGGACGAGCGTCTGCTCGGCGGTGCACATGAGGACGTCGTCGGACACCCGGACGGCGGCGTATTCCGTGGTCAGGCTCGAGCGCCCGATCCGCTTCGTGCGGACGAAGACCTCGAGCAGGTCGTCGAACCCGGCGGGCGCCTCGTAGAGCACGTGGCAGGCCCGCATGACGAAGTCGCAACCTGCCAAATCCTTGCTCAAAAGGCCGAGATGGCGGGTGTACTCGACGCGCGCGTAGTCGAAGTAGGGGAGATACCGCCCGTAGTAGACGATCCCCTGCGCGTCGGTGTCCGAGAACCCCACGCGCGTGTACGAGGAGAACTTGAACGGCGGACGCCGCCCGGAGGGGTGCCCGAAGGAGAGGCTCACGCGGGCGATGCTACCCGCCGGACCTGTTTGCGTTGGCCCCGGGCGTGTGCTTCCCTTGCGCACAGGGAAAGTGCTCCACCAAATCGATCTCCTACAAGGGGAGGGGAGATGACACCACGTTTGCGCGTGGCTGCGCTTGCAGTTGCAAGCGCCGTCGCGCTTCTGGCAGTCGGCACCGCCGGCGCTGCGGTCAAGTCGAACGTTTCACTCGACTTCTACGGCGCGACGGTGTCGACGGAGGCGTACTCGGAGCTGCTGCGGCGAAGGACTCGGACATCACGTCCGCCAGGACACGTCGGCGCCAACGTACAGGATCGACCATGGTTCTGTCGACCGCACAGGCGAGCGGCGCTGCGGAAGGACGGAGTCTCCGTCTCGCTCGTGCGCAACAAGCGGCCGCACGGCGCGCCAGGAGGCCGCCTTCCAGAAGTCGACCGGCTACAACGTCTGGATCGACTACGACGGCCCGGACGGCTGGCGGCCGAGATGAAGCAGATCGCCCGCCAGAACCGGGACATCGCGTCCCTCGAGGTCATCGGCCGCACCGACCAAGGGCCGGATCATCTGGGGCATCAAGCTGACGGACGACGCCGCAAGGCGGAAGGACGGCAAGCGGCCGGCCGTGCTCTACAGCTCGACGCAGCACGCGCGCGAGTGGATCGCCGCCGAGACCAACCGGCGGCTGCTCCACTGGTACATCGATCAGTACCGCGCGAAGAACAAGTGCGATCCGGAAGCTGCTCGACTCGACCGAGCTGTGGTTCGTCCTGGTCGCGAACCCGGACGGCTACCAGTACACGTTCCAGAGCCCGGACACGCGGCTCTGGCGCAAGACGCTCCGTGACAACAACGGGAACGGGACGATCGAGGTCGGCGACGGCGTCGACCCGAACCGGAACTACCCGGAGCACTGGAACTACGACAACGAGGGCTCCTCGAGCGTCCAGTCGAGCGACACGTACCGCGGCCCGTCGGCCGAGTCCGAGCCCGAGACGCGGGCGATGCACGGCCTGCTCCACCGGATCGGCTTCGCGTTCCAGGTCAACTACCACTCGTTCGGCCAGTGGCTGCTCTACCCGGAGGGCTGGCAGATCGGCGACGCCGATCGGCCGACGACCCGATCTACTTCGCTCTGTCCGGCAACATGGACAACCCGGCGATTCCGGGCTTCGCTTCGCCGGACTCTCGTCCGACGTCCTCTACGTGACGAACGGCGAGACGACCGACTACGCCCACGTCGAACACCGACACGCTCGCGTGGACGCCGGAGCTCTCGCGAGGGCGCGCCCGGGCTCGGGCTTCGTCTTCCCGGACAACGAGGCGCTCGTGCAGGCCGAGTTCGAAAACCAGCTGCCGTTCGCCTACCGACGTGGCGAAGTCGGCCAAGGATCCGTCGGATCCGGTGTCGCATCTCGGCATCGAGACGAAGCCGTTCTACCTCGAGAGCGACGACACCTACAAGACGGGTCTCCCGCTCGCGAACTTCAAGTTCTCGGTCTCGTACGGCGATCCGCAGGAGGTGCGGGTCCTCGCGCTCCGTGAGCTCGGCAAGGTCGACCTCAAGTACCGGATCAACGGCGGCTCGGTGAAGACCGAGAAGACGTCCGAGTGGAAGGGCGGCGAGAAGTACGGCGGCCAGACCGACGTCTACTACCACATCCTCCGCGGCACCGTGAAGGGCGCCAAGCAGGGCGATTCGGTGCAGGTCTGGTTCGAGGAGCAACGAAGCGGAACGGCGCAAGGGCGACGCAACGCCGCCCAGCACGGCCAAGCACGGCGACAAGAGCGAGTCGTTCACCTACACGGTCGCGAAGAAGAGCAACAACCGCGTGCTCGTCGTCGCCGCCGAGGACTACACGGGTGCGTCGCCGGTGCAGGCGCCCGGCCCGCACTACCTGAGCTACTACCTGGACGCCCTGGCGGCGAACGGCATCGGCGCCGACGTGTACGACGTCGACGCGATGGGCCGGAAGGCACCGGACGCACTGGGCGTCCTGTCGCACTACAAGGCGGTCATCTGGTACACGGGCAACGACACCGTCACCCGTGAGCCGGGCTGGGGTCCGGGGAACCGCCTCCCGCCTCGCGCATGGACGAGATCTTCGAGATGCGTGACTACCTGAACGAGGGCGGTCGCATGCTGTACACCGGCAAGAACGCCGGCGCGCAGTACACGCCGAGCCTCGGCGCGCAGCTCTACGACCCGACCGCGGCGAACGGGAAGTGCGCAGACTCCGCCGCGATCCTACCGCGCTGCCTGCCTCGCGGCCGCCTTCGGCGGATCTCCAGGGCGACGTTCTCGAGTACTGGTTCGGCGCCTACCTCATGAACTACGGGGCGGGCATCGACGACGACGGAAACGTCTTCCCCGTCAACGGGGTCGCAAGTCCGTTCGCCGGTCTCGGCTGGACGTTCAACGGCGCCGACAGCGCCGGTAACCAGAACGTGGCGAACTCGTTCATCACGACGAGCGGGATCCTCCCGGTCGTCCGAGTACCCGCAGTTCCGGAGCACGGCCGTGGCCAAGTACGACCGGCCGGGCGGACCGTTCGAGCCGCACACCGGCTCGGCGTACGTCTACTCCGGGATCGCGGACGTGTCGTACAAGCGGCTCACCAAGACGTTCACCGTCCCGTCGGGCGGCGGCGAGATGACGTTCTGGACGTCCTACAACACTGAGCGCGACTGGGACTTCACTGTTCGTCGAGGCCCACAACGTCGGCCAGGACAACTGGACGACGCTGCCGGACCTGAACGGGCACACGACGCAGGCGACCGGGCGATAGCTGCGCGGCCGGCTGGCATGAGCTCCACCCGTTCCTCGACCACTACCAGACGTTCGACGGAGTGGGGGCCTGCACGGGAACCGGCACGTCCGGAGCCTGGAACGCGGCCTCCGGCAACTCCGACGGCTGGCAGAACTGGCGCGTCAGCTTCGCCGGATTCACGGCGGGCAGCCAGGTCGAGGTCTCGATCTCGTACGCGAGCGACTGGTCAGTGCAGGGCCTCGGCGTCTTCGTCGACGACGTGACTCTGCCGGACGGCACGACCACGTCGTTCGAGACGGGCCTCGACGGCTGGGCGACGCCCGCGGCGCCCGCAGGCAGCGCACCCAACGCGAACACGTTCACGCAGACCACTGCCGCCGGGTTCCCGGAGGGCGCGGTCATCTCGACCGACGACACGCTCTACATGGGCTTCGGCTTCGAGGGCATCTCGGACGCCGCGACCCGCAACGAGGTCATGGCGCGGTCGATGAGCTACCTGCTGCGTCCGTAGCAGGACGTTCGTAGCGAACACCGCGAGGGCGGGCCTTCGGGCCCGCCCTCCGCGTTTCTAGTGGTGGTGCGCGTGCACGACGGCGTGGCCCTTGCCCGCGCGCGATCAGCCACTTGTTGACCGGGAACGCGGCGACACCAGGCGATCGCGAGCGCGAGGGCGAGCGAGCCCCAGAAGAGCGCAGTCGCCGAGCCCGGCGTCCATCGCGCCGGGGATCGCGAGCACGACGAGGTTGTCGACGATCTCCATGACGGTGATCGAGATCGTGTCGGCCGCGAACGCGACGCCGAGCGCCGCGCCGAACGCGACGCCGGAGCCGAGGAGCGAGCGCATGGTCAGCGCGTAGCCGAAGACGTAGGCGAGCGCGATCGCGAGGGCGATGGTCGCGAGGTCGGACCAGCCTCGCCAGGTGCCGATCGCGAAGCCCAGCACCTCGCCGATCGCACAGCCGGTGAGGCAGTGCGTCGTGGCCTGGGCGGCGACGCGGCTCTCAGGCCCGAATGACGGCCAGAACCTCATCGCGTTTGCGCTCCATCAGCTCCTCGTCGAGCGCTTCGAGGTTGAGGCGCAGGAGCGGCTCGGTGTTCGACGGCCTGACGTTCATGTGCCACGTCTCAGCGGTGATCTCGAGCCCGTCGATGTGCGAGACCTTGCCTTCGCTGCGGAAGTGCTCCTTCACCTCCTGGAGCTTCAGCGCCACGTCGGGGACGGGCGTGTTGATCTCCCCCGAGAGGAAGTAGCGCTCGCGGAACGGCCGAAGCAGCTCGGACAGCGGCTTCTCGCTGCGGGAAAGGAGCTCGAGCATGAGGAGCGCGGGCACGGTGCCCGAGTCGGCCTGGCTGAAGTCGCGGAAGTAGTAGTGGCCGGAGACCTCGCCGGCGAAGAGGGCGTCCTCC
The DNA here is from genome assembly GCA_963814525.1 of uncultured Actinomycetes bacterium. GTDB lineage: Bacteria > Actinomycetota > Thermoleophilia > Gaiellales > Gaiellaceae > CAVRUF01. The sequence continues at coordinate 47,189 of CAWFDH010000006.1, forward strand.
TCGCGCATGCGGTGCTTGATGAAGGCGTGGCCGACGCGGTTGACGAGCGGGACGCCGCCGAGCCGCTCGATCGTGTCCGGCACCGCCCAGCTCGCGCGGACGTCGTAGATCACCTTCGCGCCGGGCTCGTCGGCGAGCAGCCGCTCCGCGAGCAGCGCCGTGATGAAGTCGCCGGGGACGAACTCGCCGGTGTCGTCGACGAAGAAGCAGCGGTCTGCGTCGCCGTCGAACGCGATCCCGAGGCCGGCCTTCTCCTCGGTGACCTTGCCCACGATGAACTGCCGGTTCTCCTCGAGGAGGGGATTCGGCTCGTGGTTCGGGAAGGTGCCGTCGGGCTCGAAGTAGCAGCGCACCGCGTCGATCGGAAGCCGGTCGAGGATGGGCGGCAGCATCGCGCCGGCCATGCCGTTCGCGGCGTCGATCACGACCCGCAGCGGCTTCATCGCGTCGACGTCGACGAACGAGAGGACGCGGTCGACGAACCCGGGGTAGACGTCCTGCTTCGTGATCTCACCCCGTGCGGCGGGGTCGGCGAAGCCGCGCTCGGCGCGGTCGCGGATATCGAGAAGTCCCGAGTCGCCGCCGACCGGGAGCGCGCCCCGGCGGACGATCTTCATCCCCGTGTACTCCTTGGGGTTGTGCGAGGCGGTGATGGTCGCGCCTCCGTCGAGGCCGAGCTCGGAGACGGCGAAGTAGAGCATCTCGGTGCCGACCAGCCCGATGTCGACGACGTCGACGCCGGCGTCGGCCGCGCCCTCGATGAAGGCGGCAGCCATCGCGGGCGACGAGACGCGCATGTCGTGCCCGACGGCGATGCGCTTCGGCTCGAACTGCTCGGCGTAGCCGCGGCCGATCGCGGTACGCGCCGTCCTCGTCCAGCTCGGTCGGGTAGATCCCGCGGACGTCGTAGGCCTTGAACACCTTCGGGTCGAGCGTCATGCCGGCCATCCTATGGACACCCCGCGCGGAGAATCGGCACGAAGCCGCCGACGAATCGGCGCATCCGGTGCGTCACACGCGCGAATTTTCGTCTTAGTGTTTGAACCAGGGTGGGGGTTTGCCTCCCTGGTACTCGCGAGGCAGGGGCCCGGCCGCTACGGCCAGGCGTCGGCCAGCGCGGCCCGCGTCGCCTCGAGCGACTCCGGGATGACCTTGACGTCGGCCAGGACCGGCATGAAGTTCGTGTCGCCGGCCCAGCGCGGGACCACGTGCAGGTGGACGTGCCCGACGACGCCGGCGCCGGCGATGCGCCCGAGGTTCCAGCCGAGGTTGAACCCTTGCGGCTGCATGGTCTGAGCGAGCGTGCCGATCGCGGCCGAGGCGAGCCGGTGGATCTCGAGCGCCTCCTCGTCGGTCAGGTCGCCGAGCTCGCTCTCGTGCCGGTACGGCGCGACCATCAGGTGCCCCGACGCGTACGGGTACTTGTTCACCAGCACGAGGGCGTGCTCGCCGCGGTGCACGACGAGACCCGCGGCGTCGTCGGCCGCGGCCGCCCGGCACAGGACGCAGCCGTCGTCGGAGTCCGCCGTGCGGATGTACTCGAGTCTCCAGGGCGCCCAGAGCTGTCGCATCGAGGACGCTTCTACCACGTGTGGGCGGCGGAGGCGGCTAGAGCCAGCGCTTCCAGAGGAAGCCGCCGAGCAGCCCGAGCCCGAGGCCGAGCATCACGCAGAGGATCACCCAGAACGCGGCCGACGTGCCTTCGCCCGGGAACTCGACGTTCATGCCGAAGAAGCTCGCGATGAGCGTCAGCGGCAGCAGGATGACGCTGACGACCGTGAGGAGCTGGAGCCGGTAGTTCTGCCGGTGGGCGATGTACGCCTCGTTCGTCGACTCGAGGCCCTCGACGACTTCCTTGTAGTTGTCGAGGAGATCCCAGATCCGCTCGGTCGCGTCCACGAGGTCGTCGAAGTAGAGCTCGAGATCCTCGGCGAGGAACCGGTCCATGTAGCGCTCGAGCACGCGCACCGTGGCGCGCTCCGGCTTGATGATCTTCCGGTACGCGATGATCTCCTGCTTCGCGTTCGAGATGTCGCGGACGATCTCCTCGGAGCGGCCCTCGTACAGCTCGTCCTCGATGCGGTCGAGCTTGTGCGAGATCTTGTCGAGGATCGGGAAGCAGTAGTCGAAGAGGTCGTCGAGGACGTGGTAGAGGAGGTAGCCGGAGCCCTTGGCGAAGAGCTCGTCGCGGAGCGCCGGGTCCTCGTCGCACCGGTTGAACAGGTGCGTGACCGGGTGCAGCTCGACGTTCGGAAGGAGGATCAGGAAGTCCTTGCCGATGAAGACGTCGAGCTCGGCCGCGTTCAGCCGCTGGACGGCCTTGTCGTAGAACGGGAAGTGGAGGACGAGGAAGAGGTAGTCCGGGTACTCGTCGATCTTCGGCCGCTGGCGCTTCGAGAGGACGTCCTCGACGTCGAGCTCGTGGAAGCCGAAGCGCTCGGCGACGAGCGCCGCCTCCTCGGTCGTCGGCTGGTCGACGAGGATCCAGGTGAGTCCGTTGGCGGAGAGCTCCGCGATGCGCGGTTCAGGACGTGCGGCGGCCGCGCCCGGCGGGCGTGCGGTTCCCCGCAGGATGCGGGGCCGGGGAAGCGTCGGCCTGGCCATAGCTACTTAGCGGGTCGTCCTTCGGCATCGACCCTGATTCTACCTTCGTCTCGGCGAGGCCGTTAGCCGCAGAACTGGCTGGTCTGGCAGGTCTTCAGCACGCGGATAGTCGGCCTGTTGCTCTTGCCCTGCGGCCAGGTGATGCGGATGCGAAGCGACGCCGCGTTGTTGTCGTAGCGCAGCTCCTTGGCCTTTCGCTCCGGGTTCGCCCGGTGAACGAGCACGTACGTCCCCGCGGAGACGCCGGTGAGTCGAACGTCCTGGCCGTGGAAGAGCGCCGGGTAGCGGTCGGTGTAGCCGATCGACGAGCCCTGCTCCACGTTGAGGAGGCCCCGGTTGTTCATCCCGCAGTTGCCGAGGAAGCGCGGCGGGCCCTCGCCCTTCACGCGTCCCCACGCGCCGCCGTAGTGGTCGGCGAGGCAGAAGCCGCTCTTGCGGTCGCGGACGAGCATCGAGAAGTCGGAGGCGCGGCGCAGCTCGAAACGCTCGAACGGCTCGTAGTGCCAGTGGCGGTGGGGCGGGTGCGACTCGTACTGGAGCTTGCCGATGGTCTTGTAGCGGCGCACCTTGCCGCCTCGCAGCTCGACCAGCTGGTCGGCGCGCATCGTCTTCACGTTTCGGTTCGGCCGGGTGCCGCGGATCCAGAGCGGGCCGGTGCCGACGTTGTCGACCGCCGAGTCGAAGCCAAGGTGCCAGTGGCCGTGCAGCTTGATCGTGACGAGCCCGGCCGGGGAGCGCTGGTCGAGGTCGGGGAGCTTCTCGCCCTTGAGCGGAAGCACGCGCACCGTGGCGCGCGTTCGCCCACGAGGGGTGGTAGTCGCCGGCGCGCGAGCCGGCGACGACGCGCTCGTCGTTGCCGTTCGCGGCCATCGTCCAGATGCGGGCCGAGCCCTTCCGTGTGCTCGAGAACGCGATGCGGGCGCTCGCGGGAGACCACGCAGGCTGCGTGTCCGGAGCGGTGTTCGTCGTGAGGCGCACCGGCGAGGCGCCGTTCGTCTCGGACGTCCAGATGTCGGTGTTGCCGGAGCTGCGCGACGAGTACGCGAGCCGCGTCCCGCTCGGCGCGAAGGCCGGGTCGCGCTGGTCGCCGGCGAGCTGGACGACCGGGCTCTGCACGTCGGTCGAGACGTTCACGGCCCAGAGGTCGAAGTTCCCGTCGCGGTCCGTGGAGAAGAGGACGCGCGACCCGTCGACGTCCCAGGCGGGCTCGAGCTCGCGGCTTCGCGCCGCCGGCGAGCAGCTGCTTGCCGCTCCCGTCGGCGTTCATCACGCGGATGTCATTGTTCGCACTCCAGGCGATCCGGCTCCCGTCCGGCGACCAGGCCGGCCCGCTGTCGGGGTTCGGCGTATTCGTGAGCCGGCGCAGCGCGTTCGTCGCGATCTGGAGCGTGTAGATGTCGTTGCTGCGCACGAACGCGACCGTGCGGCCGTTCGGCGACCACGACGGCTGCGCGGCGGCGTCGGGGAGGACGACGCGGATTCCGGTCGTCGGGGAGACGAGCGCGAGCCGGCCCTTCGCGGCCGCGGCGATCGTCGGCGTCGTCGCAGGCGGAGTCAGGAACGCTGCCTGGGCCGGTCCGGCCCCGAGCGTTCCCGCCAGGATTGCTGCTCCCGTCAGCTGCGCGACCCCCCGCATGCCGCTACAAGGTAGCGATTCGATCGGCGAGGGTCCGGATGGTCGGTCGGACGAATGCGCCTGGTAGGAATCGAACCTACGACCTCGCGCTCCGGAGGCGCGCGCTCTATCCCCTGAGCTACAGGCGCGTAACGCCGAGTACTCTAGCCGCCGTGGAATTGACCCACCGAACCGTCTCGGTTCCGCTCGGAGCAGCCGTTCACGATCGCGCGCGAGACCTCGGTCGACGCGCCGCTCGTGTGGATCGAGCTCCGCGCGAACGGCGTCACGGGGTTCGGCGAGGCGTCGCCGCAGGAGCACTACGGCGAGAGCGTCGAGACGGTGGTCGAGTTCCTCGGCCAGGCGGAGAGCCTTCTCGGCGACGACCCGTTCGCGCTCGAGGAGATCGGCGAGCGGCTCGCGGAGATCCCCGGCAACGGCTCCGCGAAGGCGGCCGTCGACCTCGCGCTCCACGACCTGTGCGGGAAGCTCGCCGGCCTGCCGGTGTGGAAGCTCCTCGGCCTGCCGCGCACCGGGCCGCCGACCTCGTGGACGGTCTGGCTCGGCGATCCCGACGACATGGCGCGGCGCACCGGCGAGGTCGATCCGCGCTTCCGGCGCCTGAAGCTGAAGCTCGGCGGCCGCGACGGGCTCGACGTCGAGCGCGTGCGCGCCGTGCGCTCGCAGACCGACCTCCCGCTGATGGTCGACGTGAACGAGTACTGGGAGCTCGACGAGGCGATCGAGAACGTCGCCGCCCTGGCCGAGCTCGGCGTCGAGTACGTGGAGCAGCCGCTCCCGGCGGGCTCGCCGGACGGCCCGAAGCTGAAGGCGGCCGCGAAGCTCCCGATCTACGTGGACGAGGACTGCCACACGCTCGCCGACGTGGCCGCGTGCGCCGAGCGCGCGCACGGGATCAACATCAAGCTCGCGAAGTCGGGCGGGATCCGCGAGGGCGTCAAGATGGCCGCCGCGGCCAGGTCCCTCGGGCTCGGCGTCATGCTCGGCTGCATGATCGAGTCCGGCCTCTCGATCTCGGCCGGCGCGCAGATGGCGAGCCTCTGCGACCACGTCGACCTCGACGGGAACCTGCTCCTCGCGCACGATCCGTGGCCGGGAGTCGCGTTCGAAAACGGCGTCCAGATCCCGGCCGACGCGCCCGGCCTAGGAGTCCATGAAGCGCTATCTGATCCTCGCTGAGGGCTACTCGGCCGACCCGCACTACGGCAAGACGATGCGCGGCATCGTCCGCTACCGCCGTAGTGAGGTCGTTGCGATCCTCGACTCCGAGCGGGCGGGTGAGAACTACGAAGGCCTGCCGATCGTCGGCTCGGTCGCGGAAGCGCTGCCGTACGAGCCCGACACGGCGCTGATCGGCGTCGCCGTCTCGGGCGGACGGCTCGGCCCGGCGTGGCGCGCGCTCATCCTCGAGTGCGTCGACGCGGGCCTGGACGTCGAGGCCGGGCATGCACGAGTTCCTCTCCGACGATCCCGAGCTGGCAGCGCTTGCCGCGGAGCGCGGAGTCGAGCTGCGCGACCTGCGCAAGCCGCCCGACGACCTGAGCGTCCCCACGGGCGAGAACCTGACCCACGGCGCGACGGTCGTGCTGACCGTCGGCTCCGACTGCGCCGTGGGCAAGAAGACGATGGCGATCGAGCTGCACCGCGAGGCCCAGCGCCGCGGACTCGCGTCGGTGTTCGTCCCGACGGGCCAGACCGGGATCATGATCGAGGGCTGGGGGATCGCCGTCGACGCCGTCGTCGCGGACTTCCTCGCCGGCGCGGCCGAGCGGCTCGTCGTCGAGGGCTCGAAGCGCGGCGACCTGCTCTGGGTCGAGGGCCAGGGCGCGCTCCTCCACCCGCAGTTCTCCGGCGTCACGCTCGGCCTCCTGCACGGAAGCGCTCCGCACGCGCTCGTCCTTTGTCACGCCGCCGGGCAGACCGAGATCGAGGGCGTGCCCGGCCATCCGCTCGCGTCGCTGCCCGAGCTCGTCGACCTGTACGAGCGCGTCGGTCTGCCAGGTGCGGCCGGCTCCCGTCGTCGCCGTAGCGCTGAACACGAGCGCGCTCGACGAGGACGCTGCGAAATCCGCAGTCGCGGACGCCGAGCGGGACACCGGCCTGGTGGCGGACGACCCTGTCCGTTTCGGACCAGGCCGTCTGGTCGACGCAGTCCTGGCCGCTGTAGATCTGCGTTGACAATTGGTATAACGGCCCGGTGAACGATCCCCGCGTCGACCGGCTGGCCGAGCTCGTGGTCGGATACGCCCTCGGTCTCGGCAAGGGCGACGTCCTGCGGATCGACGGCTTCGACGTCGGCGCGCCGCTCGCGCTCGCGCTGTACAAGTCGGCCCTTCGCGCCGGCGCGTTTCCGTACTCGAACATCGTTCCCACGGGCCTGAACGAGCTGCTCGTGGCCGAGGGCTCGGACGAGCAGCTCGCCTACATCGCGCCGACCCAGTGGCACGAGATCGAGGAGCTCGACGCGATCGTGACCATCTGGTCGGAGCAGAACACGCGCTCGTTCTCCTCCGCGGACGAGCGCCGCCACAGCGCGCTACATCGCCACGCAGCGCAAGCTCTCGAACCGCCGCTGGGAGCGCATTTCAGCCGGCGAGTTACGTTGGTGCGGGACGCTCCATCCCACGCACGCGCACGCGCAGGACGCCGGCATGTCGCTCGAGGAGTACGAGGCGTTCTTCTTCGGCGCCTGCCACACCGACCAAGAGGCGCCCGAGGAGTACTGGCGCTCGGTCGCGGGCGCGCTCCACGCCAGGGCGGACGAGCTCGCCGGCGTGCGCGAGCTGCACATCCTCGGGCCGGACACGGATCTTCGTCTCGGCGTCGAGGGCCGCACGTGGCTCGCGGCCGACGGCACGCACAACCTCCCCGACGGCGAGGTCTTCACGAGCCCGGTCGAGACCGCCACGGAGGGGGAGATCCGCTTCACGTTCCCCGCGGTCTTCATGGGCCACGAGGTCGAGGACGTTCGCCTGCGCTTCGAGGGCGGCCGGGTCGTCGAGGCGGAGGCCGCGCGCGGCCAGTCGTACCTGCGCGAGCTGCTCGACCTCGACGAGGGCGCCCGCACCGCCGGGGAGATCGCCTTCGGACTGAACTACGAGATCGACCGGTTTACCCGCAACATCCTCCTGGACGAGAAGATCGGCGGCACGATGCACCTCGCCCTCGGCGCCTCGTTCGCGACCGCGGGCGGGCAGAACTCGTCCGGGCTCCACTGGGATCTCATCTGCGACCTGCGCACCGACGGCGAGGTCTACGCCGACGGCGAGCTGATCTGGAAGGCCGGCGCGTTCCTCGCCGAGCCTGCCGTGGAAGTCGCAACCGGCGGCCGTGTCTGATCCGCGCGTCGCGCGGCTCGCAGAGGTCGCGATCGGTTACTCCACGGCGGTGCAGCCCGGTGATCTCGTCCTGATCGACTCGACGACGCTCGCCGCGCCGCTCGTGCGCGAGACGGTCCGGGCGGTGCTGGCCGCCGGCGGCAACCCGCACGCGCGCTTCCAGCTCGACGGCGCGCTCGAGGCGCTGATCGAGGAGGGAAGCGACGAGCAGCTCGGCTGGCTCAGCCCGGCGCGGTCGCACGAGATCGAGCACGCGGACGTCCGCATCGTCTTCGAGTCGGAGGTGAACACGCGCTCGCTGACCGGAGCCGATCCGGCCCGCCAGGCGCTCGCCCACAAGGCGCGCAAGCCGCTGTCGGACCGCCTGTTCGAGCGCGTCTCCTCCGGGGAGCTGCGCTGGCTCGTGACGCTCTATCCGACCTCCGCGGCGGCGCAGGACGCCGGCATGTCGCTCTCCGACTACGAAGACTTCGTCTACAAGGCGGGCTTCCTCGACCAGGATGACCCCGCCGGACTGTGGCGCGCGTTCGGCGAGCGCCTCACGCGCACGGCCGACTGGCTCACGACGAAGCGCGAGCTACGGGTCCTCGCCGAGGGCACCGACCTGACGTTCGGCGTCGACGGGCGCACGTGGATCCCGAGCGCCGGCCGCGAGAACTTCCCCGACGGCGAGGTCTTCACCGGTCCGGTCGAGACGAGCGTCGAGGGCACGATCAAGTTCAGCTACCCGGCACAGTTCCAGGGACGCGTCGTCGAGGGCGTCGAGCTGCGCTTCTCCGGCGGCGAGGTCGTGGCCGCCCAGGCGCGGAAGGGTCAGGCATTCCTCGAGGAGATGCTCGCACTCGACGACGGCGCCCGCAGGGTGGGCGAGTTCGCCTTCGGGATGAACGAGTCGATCACCGAGTTCACGCTGAACACGCTCTTCGACGAGAAGATCGGCGGCACCGTGCACATGGCGCTCGGCCGCTCGTATCCGGTGACGGGCGGGACGAACGTGTCCGCGCTCCACTGGGACATGGTCTGCGACCTACGGAACGGCGGCGAGGTCTACGCGGACGGCGAGCTCGTCTACCGGGACGGCCGCTTCCTCGACGCGTGATCGCGCTCCTCGGCGATACGCACATGCCGCGCGGCGAGCGGCGGCTGCCGGCGGAGTGCGAGCGCCTGCTCGGCGAGGCGGAGGCGATCCTCCACGTCGGCGACTTCACCGAGGCGTCGGTGCTCGCCGCGCTGGAGGCGTACGCGCCGGTGCACGCCGTCCACGGGAACATGGACGAGTGGCCGCTCCGCGACGCCTTGCCCGAACGCAGGGTCGTCGAGGTGGGCGGGCTGCGGATCGGGCTCGTCCACGATCCCGGGCCGACGGATGGGCGGCACGCGCGCCTGCGGACGTGGTTTCCCGGGTGCGCCTTGGTCGCGTACGGACACACGCATCTACCCGAGGCGACGCTCGACTCCGGCGTCTGGATCGTGAACCCGGGCAGTCCGACCGAAAGGCGCCGAGCCCCGACGCACACGATGGCCGTGATCGAGTCCGGAACGCCGCGACTCGTCGATCTGTAGTCCGTCCGACGGCTTCCGCTACTATGCGAACATATGTTCGCTACAAGGTCTTACTACACGCTTGGAATCATCGTTCTGCTGGCGATCGCGCTCCTCGTCACGGCCCGGCCGGGACAGGGCGCGGGCCCCGAGCAGCGCTACGTCGTGCAGCCCGGCGACACGCTCTGGGCGATCGCGTCCTCGGAGTACGCGGGCGATCCGCGCGAGGCGGTCTGGAAGATCCAGAAGCGCAACGACATGCCGAGCGCCGAGATCATTCCGGGCGAGGTCCTGCTGCTGCCGCACTGAGGGGGAGGGGAGACGCGTCCTAGACTGCGGGCGTGGATCTCGACCTCGTCTTCCTCGGCACTTCGGCCTCGGCTCCGACCGCGCAGCGGGCGCCTTCGGCGCTGCTCGTCCGGCGCGGGGGAGAGCGCCTGCTCTTCGACTGCGCCGAGGGGACCCAGCGCCAGCTCCTGCGCTCGTCGATCGGGCTCGTGGAGCTCGACGAGGTCTTCCTCACCCACTACCACGCGGACCACTACCTCGGGCTGCCCGGGATGATGAAGACGTTCGCCCTGCGCGGCCGCGAGACGCCGATGACGATCTACGGACCGCCCGGGCTCATGGACCTCTTCAACGCCCTGCGGCGCGTCTTCGGGAAGCTCACGTACCCGTACGAGCTCGTCGAGCTCCAGGCCGGCGAGACGCTCGACCGCGACGGTTACCGCCTCACGACCGTCCCGGTCGACCACGAGACGGCGGCGATCGGCTACGCGCTGGTCGAGCTTCCGCGTCCGGGCCGGTTCGACGTCGAAGGCGCGACCGCGCTCGGCGTTCCCTCGGGGCCGCTCTTCGGCGCGCTCCAGGCGGGAGAGACGGTGACGCTTCCGGACGGGACGACCGTCGGCCCCGACCAGGTGCTCGGCCCGCCGCGCGGCGGACGGCGGATCGTCATCACGGGAGACACGCGGCCGGCGCGCAGCGTGCTCGAAGCGGCGCTCGAGGCCGACCTGCTCGTCCACGAGGCGAGCTTCGCCCACGAGGAGCGCGAGCGGGCCGACGAAACCGGGCACGCGACGGCGCGCGGAGCGGCCGAGCTGGCGCTCGCGGCGGGCGTGAAGCTCCTCGCCCTGACGCACCTCTCGAACCGCTACTTCGGCCCGGAGCTCGTCCGCGAGGCGCGCGACGTCTTCCCCGACACAGTCGTGCCCAGGGACTTCGATACGATCGAGATTCCGTTCCCCGAACGTGGCGCGCCGGCGCTCGTCAAGGGCGGTGCGCTCGGACGCCAGGAAGAGGGAGGCCGCGATGGACATGGTGCAGGTGGCAGTGGCGGCGAATCTCGCGGAGGCGGAGGAGATCCAGACGATCCTCTCCTCGGCGGGGATCACCTCGGAGCTCCATCCGGCCGTGGAACAGCACCCGACGGGGCTTGAGGACGTCCCCACGAAGGTGCTCGTCGACGGCAAGGACGTCGATGCCGCGCAGGACGCGATCGAGGCCCTGACCGAGCCCGACGAGATGCTCGGCGAGATCTAGTCGAATCAGTCGATCCATCAGGCGCGGTGGTGAACGGCGACAGCGAGCGAAGCGTTGAGGCGCGTGTCGCCGGACGCGAAGGCGTAGATCCATTCGCGGCGCTCGCGGAGCGCTACGACGAGCTGCGTCCGCGCGACGCCGTCTGGGAGGCGGTGCTCGATGCGCTCGTCGACCTCGGCCGCCTCGACCGCGGCCGCGTTCTCGACATCGGCTGCGGCACGGGGAGGATCGCGGAGGCGCTCGCCGCCCGTGGCGCCCGGGCCTGGGGCGTCGATCCCTCGCCGGAGATGCTCGCGGTTGCCCGCCGGCGTCACATCCCCGGCGGCGGATTCAAGCAGGCCGACGCCGAGCGGCTCCCGTTCAAGGCCGGGTGGTTCGACGCGGCGCTCATGCGGCAGGTCGTCCAGCACGTGGAGCTCGTCCCGGCGTTCATCGAGGCCGCGCGGGTGCTCGCTCCCGGCGGACGGCTCACGATCGGCACCTTCCACCCGGACCATTTCGAGACGGTGTGGATCGCCCGGCTCATCCCGCGCGTCGCCGAGATCGACCGCGAGCGCTTCCCCGACCCCGCGGCGCTGACCGCCGCGCTCGACGCGGCCGGCTTCGCGGAGCCCGAGTCCCGTCGCCTCACGCTGACGAAGACGCTCACCCGCGACGAGGCGCTCGCCCGCCTACGCGGCCGCTTCATCTCGACGCTGCACCTGCTCACCGAGGACGAGCTCGCAGCCGGGATCGCCGCCGCGGAAAGCCTTCCCGACGAGTTCGAGACGCCGCTCGACTGGCTCGTCCTCGCCGCCGAGAAGCGCGACAGGTAGCCCGTCCGCACGCGTCCGCGTTCGGCGACACGCGCCGGCCTCGCGCAACGAAGCTCAAGCGCATCCGTCCGCGCCCTCGGCTTATACTCGGCCCAGTCCTTAACTCGGTCCAGAGAGACCGGAAAGGAGTGTGTGAGTGGCTGCGTCCGCTCAAACCGAGAAGACACTGCTCGACGCGGATGCGCTCTCCCGCACCCTCCAGCGCATCGCCCACGAGATCGTCGAGCGCAACACCGACCTCTCCAAGCTCGCGCTCGTCGGGATCCACACCCGGGGCGTCCCGCTGGCCCAGCGCCTGCGCGCCCTGATCGCCGAGTACGGCGACACCGAAGTCGGCGCTCGGCACGCTCGACATCACGTTCTACCGCGACGACCTCTACGTCCGCGACGGCGAGGCGCCCGGTGCATCCGCAGCCGGTCGTGCGGGCGACGAGCCTCGACTTCGGGCTCGAGGGGATGACCTGCATCCTCGTGGACGACGTCCTCTACACCGGACGGACGATCCGCGCCGCGATCGAGGCGCTCTTCGCCTACGGACGACCCGAGCGCGTTCAGCTCGCCTGCCTCGTCGACCGCGGCCACCGCGAGCTCCCGATCCGCCCCGACTACGTCGGCAAGAACCTCCCGACCTCCCGCGAGGAGCGCATCCACGTGCAGCTCGTCGAGGTCGACGAGGTCGACGCCGTGATTCTCGTTTCCACGACCGAAGAGAGGGACGATGGCTGAGATCCACACGCTCGCCCGCGACGAGCTCCTGCCCCCGAAGCCGCCGGAGCGGCGCCACCTGATCTCGATCGCCGACCTCGAGCGCGACGACGTCGAGCGGCTGCTCACGCTCGCGGGCGCGTTCGCGGCGCACGCTCGACCGCGACCTGAAGAAGCTGCCGACGCTGCGCGGGCGCACCGTCGTGAACCTGTTCTACGAGTCCTCCACGCGCACGTCGTCGAGCTTCGAGCTCGCCGCGAAGCGCCTCTCGGCCGACGTCATGTCGATCAAGTCCACGGGCTCGGCGGTGGACAAGGGCGAGTCCCTGAAGGACACGTCGCTCACGATCGGCTGCTACGACCCGGACGTCATCGTCATCCGCCACCCGGAGATCGGCGCGCCCGAGCTGGTCGCCAAGTTCACCGACGCGCACGTCGTGAACGCCGGCGACGGGAAGCGGCAGCATCCGACCCAGGCGCTCCTCGACCTCTACACGATCGTCGAGGACCTCGGCTCGATCGACCGGCTCGACGGCCTCCACATCGCGATCGTCGGCGACGTCCTGCACTCGCGGGTCGCCCGCTCGAACATCCAGGCGTTCCTGCTCATGGGCGCGAAGGTGACGCTCGTCGGCCCGCCGCCGCTCATCCCGCGCGGGATCGAGGCGATGGGCTGCGAGGTCTCGTACGACATCGACACGATCTCGACCGCGGACGTGATCTACGTCCTGCGGATGCAGAAGGAGCGGATGCTCGAGGGCGCCAACTACGTCCCGAGCCTGCGCGAGTACTCGGCCGACTGGGGCGTCACCTCGGCGCGCGTGCGGCCGGGCCAGAAGGTCATGCACCCCGGCCCGATGAACCGCGGCGTCGAGATCGACGGGGACGTCGCCGACGCGGCCGACGCGCTGATCGAGCGCGCAGGTGCGAAGCGGCCTCGCGGTGCGGATGGCGGTGCTCTACGACCTGCTCACGCACGGCCCGGTCGGGGTCAAGGTCGCCGAGATCCAGGAGGTGGCCTGATGCTCGTCCAGCCCAACCGCCCCAAGGAGGACATCGTCGTTCGCGGCGCGCGCGTCGTCGACCCGACGCAGCGAATCGACGAGGTGCTCGACGTCCGGATCGACGGCGGCACGATCGCCGAGGTCGGCTCGGGCCTCGACGCGAACGGCCACCGCGTGATCGAGGGCGAGGGCCTCGTGCTCGCGCCGGCGTTCGTCGACCCGCACGTCCACCTGCGCACGCCCGGCCGCGAGGACGAGGAGGATCTCGTCTCCGGGACCCGGGCCGCGGCCGCCGGCGGCTACTGCGCCATCCTCGCCATGCCGAACACCGATCCGGTCGTCGACTCGGCCGCGGTGCTCGGCTCGCTCGTGGATCAGGCTCGCAGCGAGGCCGAGGTTCCGGTCGGGTTCCTCGCCGCGATCACGAAGGGCCAGGCCGGCTCCGAGCTGACCGAGATGGTCGAGCTCGCGCAGGCGGGCGCGGTCGGCTTCTCCGACGACGGGCAGCCGGTCACGTCGCCCGGGCTCCTGCGCCGCGCGCTCCAGTACAGCGCCGCCGCCGGTCCGCCGATCGCGCTCCACTGCGAGGAGAAGACCCTCACGCGCGGCGGGCACATGCACGAGGGCGTGACGAGCGCCGAGCTCGGCTTCGGCGGCTGGCCGTCGATCGGCGAGAGCGTCATGGTCGGCCGCGATCTCGCGCTCGCGCGCTACGAGGGGCGGCCGCTGCACCTGCTCCACCTCTCCGCCCGCGAGTCGGTCGACGAGCTGCGCCGCGCGCAGGCCGAAGGGGTCGCCGCGTCGGGCGAGGTCACGCCGCACCACCTCTGCGCGACCGACGAGCTCGTCCGCAGCCTCGACTCGAACACGAAGATGAACCCGCCGCTTCGCGACGAGGACGACCGCCAGGCGCTCCTCGAGGCGCTGCGCGACGGGACGATCGCCGCGATCGCGACCGACCACGCGCCGCACTCGCGGCACGAGAAGGAAGTCCCGTTCGAGGCGGCGCCGTTCGGCGTCACCGGCCTCGAGACGGCGTTCGCGGTGCTCTACACGCGGCTCGTCGAGCCGGGCGTCATCCCGCTCGCGACTGCTGCTGGAGCGGATGAGCGCCGGGCCCGCGCGGATCTACGGGCTCGAGGCGCCGACGATCGCGAAGGGCGCCGAGGCGAACCTCGTCCTCTGCGACCTGGACGCCGAGTGGACGGTCGAGGAGTCCGGCTTCCGCTCGAAGTCGGCCAACTCGTGGCTCCTCGGCGAAGACGCTCAAGGGCAAGGTCGTCGCCACGGTGGCCGCGGGGAGGCTGGCCTACTCCGCATGACGGGCTTCCTCCTCCTCGAGGACGGAACCCGGCTTCGCCGGCCGCTCGGTCGGCGCGGACGGGATCGCGTTCGGCGAGGCCGTGTTCACGACGGCGATGTCCGGCTACCAGGAGGTCGTCACCGACCCGAGCTTCGCGGAGCAGCTCGTCTGCTTCACGGCGCCGATGGTCGGCAACTACGGCGTCTCGCCGGCGCGCTCGGAGTCGAGCCGCGCCGCACGCCCGCGCGGTGCTCATGCGCCGGGCCGGGGGAGAGGCGTGGACGGAGTGGCTCGCCGAGCAGGGCGTCGTGGCGCTCGACGAGCTCGACACGCGCGCGCTCGTCCTCCACCTGCGCGAGCGCGGAGCGATGCGGGCGGCGGCGGTCTCGGGCGAGTGCTCGCGCGGCGAACGTGCTCGAGCAGGTGCGCGCCCAGCCCGTCGATGGCGGGCCGCAATCTGGTCGCCGGCGGTCTCGACGGCCCGACAGCTACGTCGTCGGCCGCGGCGGCCCGCGGATCGCGGTGCTCGACTACGGCTGCAAGCGCTCGATCGTGGAACGCCTGCTCGCAGCCGGCGCGTCGGTCTGGGTCCTCCCGCACACGGCGACCGCGGACGAGGTGCTCGCCGCCGGCACGGAAGGGGTCGTGCTCTCGAACGGCCCCGGCGATCCGTCGGTCCTCGCCGACGAGGTGGCGACCGTGCGCGAGCTGCTCGGCCGGGTTCCGATCCTCGGGATCTGCCTCGGCCACCAGCTGCTCGCCCAGGCGGTCGGGTTCGAGACGTTCAAGCTCCGCTTCGGCCACCGCGGCGCCAACCATCCCGTGCTCGAGACGAAGACCGGCCGCGTGCTCGTCACCGCGCAAAACCACGGCTTCGCGGTCGCGGAGGGCGGCGAGGCGCGTCGTGACGCACATCTCGCTCTACGACGGAACCGTCGAGGGGATCGCGCTGCCGGAGCTCGGGGCGCGCTCGGTGCAGTTCCATCCCGAGGCGAGCCCGGGCCCGCACGACGCCCGCGCGTTCATCTCCGACTGGGTGGAAGGACTCGGGCTTGCCCAAGCGGCCTGACCTCCACTCGATCTGCCTGATCGGCTCGGGCCCGATCGTGATCGGCCAGGCCTGCGAGTTCGACTACGCCGGCAGCCAGGCGCTCAAGGTGCTGCGGGCCGAGGGATTCCGCACGATCGTCGTCAACTCGAACCCCGCAACGATCATGACCGACCCCGGCTTCGCGGACCGCACCTACCTGGAGCCGCTCGACCTCGAGGGCGTCGCCGACGTCCTGCGCCGCGAGCGCCCGGATGCGCTGCTGCCGACGCTCGGAGGGCAGACAGCCCTCAACCTCGCGTTGAGACTTTCGGAGGAGGGAATCCTGGACGAGCTCGGCATCGAGCTGGTCGGCGCCCCGGTCGACGTGATCGCGCGCGCCGAGGACCGCGAGCTCTTCCGCGAGACCGTTCGCTCGCACCGGCCTGCACGTCCCGGAGTCGCCGGATCGTGAGCCTCGGCGACGACCTGCCGCGAAGGCCTCGCGTTCCCGGTCGTCCTGCGCCCGGCGTTCACGCTCGGCGGCCACGGCGGCGGGATCGCGTTCACGCCCGAGGAGCTTCCGGCGCGCGCTCGACAAGGCGCTCGCACGAGAGCCCGGTCGGCCAGGTGCTCGTCGAGGAGTACCTCGCCGGCTGGGACGAGTTCGAGCTCGAGGTCATCCGCGACCGCAACGACAACGTGGTCGTCGTGTGCTCGATCGAGAACCTCGACCCGATGGGCGTCCACACGGGCGACTCGGTCACGGTCGCGCCGCAGATGACGCTCTCCGACGAGGCCTACCAGGAGCTTCGCGACGCCGCGGCCGCGATCGTCCGCGCGGTCGGCGTCGAGACCGGCGGCTCGAACATCCAGTTCGCCCGCGAGCGCGAGACCGGCGACATCCGCGTGATCGAGATGAACCCGCGCGTCTCCCGCAGCTCCGCGCTCGCGTCGAAGGCGACCGGCTATCCCGATCGCCAAGGTCGCCGCCAAGCTGGCCGTCGGCTACACGCTCGACGAGATCCCGAACGACCTGACGGGGACGACGCCCGCGAGCTTCGAGCCGACGCTCGACTACGTCGTCGTCAAGTTCCCGCGCTTCGCCTTCGACAAGTTCCCCGGCGCCGACCCGCGGCTCGGCACGCAGATGAAGTCCGTCGGCGAGACGATGGGGATCGGCCGCACGTTCACCGAGGCGTTCTTCAAGGCGATGCGAAGCCGCGAGCTCGACGGCGCGACCGCGACGCCGTGGCTCACGACCGACGACCTTCCGGACGGCGTCCATCCGTGGTTCCGCGCCGAGCTCGACCGCGCGCTCGGCGCTCTCGGCGCGCCTGCGCTGCATCGACGACCTGGTCGGAGCACGACTGGCTCGCGCTCAAGCGGCTCGGGTTCTCCGACGCCGACATCGCCGAGACCTGCGTCGACCGACGAGGCGACGGTGCGCGCGCACCGGATCGCCGCCGGCGTCCGCCCGGTCTACCGCCGCGTCGACTCCTGCGCCGCCGAGGTCGAGGCCGCGTCCAACTACCTCTACTCGACCTGGGGCGAGGCCGACGAGGCGCGCCCGTCGGAGGGGAAGCCGGTCGCGCTCATCCTCGGCTCGGGCCCGAACCGCATCGGCCAGGGGATCGAGTTCGACTACTGCTGCGTCCACGCGGCGAAGAGCTTCCGCGAGCTCGGCTACGAGGCCGTCATGGTGAACTGCAATCCCGAGACCGTCTCGACCGACTACGACACCTCCGACCGGCTCTACTTCGAGCCGCTCGACGCCGAGGCGGTCCTCGAGATCTGCGCCCGGGAGAAGCCCGCCGGCGTCACCGTCCAGTTCGGCGGGCAGACGCCGCTGAAGCTCGCCCGCGCGCTCGAGGACGCCGGCCACGCGATCTTCGGGACGCAGCAGGACGCCGTCGACCTCGCCGAGGACCGCGAGCGCTTCGGCGCGCTCTGCGACGAGCTCGAGATCGCGGTCCCGCCGTGGGCGATGGCGACCGGACCCGACGAGGCGGTCGCGGCCGCGGAGACGGTCGGCTATCCGGTGCTCGTTCGCCCGTCCTACGTCCTCGGCGGACGCCGGATGCGCGTCTGCTACTCGGCCGACGATGTCGCCGCCGCCGTCGATCCGGGCATGCGCGTGCTGGTCGACCGCTTCGTCGAGTCCGCGGTCGAGCTCGACGTCGACGCGCTCTGCGACGGCGAGCGGACCTACGTCGCCGCGGTCATGCAGCACGTGGAGGAGGCGGGCGTCCACTCGGGCGACTCGTCCTGCGTGCTCCCGGCGATCTCGCTCACCGACGACGAGCTGGAGCGCGTGCGCGACGTCGTGCGCCGCCTGGCTCCCGCGCTCGGCGTCGTCGGGCTCGTGAACGTCCAGCTCGCCCTCGTCGGCGGCGAGCTCTACGTCCTCGAGGCCAACCCGCGCGCCTCGCGCACGGTGCCGTTCGCGTCGCAAGGCGATCGGCGTCAACCTGATCGACGCGGCCTGCCGCCTCATGGCCGGCGCGCGGCTCGACGAGCTGGCGCTGCCGCGCGAGGGGACCGCCGCGCAGGTGAGCGTCAAGGCCGCCGTCTTCCCCTTCGGCCGTTTCCCCGGCGCCGATCCGGTGCTCGGGCCCGAGATGCGCTCGACCGGCGAGGTCATGGCGAGCGCAGCCGACTTCCCGACCGCGTTCGCGAAAGCCGAGAGGGCCGCCGGCCGTCCGCTCCCCTCGAGCGGCCGTGCGTTCCTCTCGGTCGCGGACGCCGACAAGGAGGCGGCCGTCGCAGCTGGCCGAGCGGCTCGCCGACGCTCGGCTTCGAGCTGCTCGCGACCGGCGGCACCGCGGCGGCGCTCGCCCGGGCCGGCATCGCGGTCACCGCCGTCCGCAAGGTCTCGGAGGAGGGCGAGGGGGCGACCGTCGTCGATCTGATCAGGCGGGAACGTTGCGACCTCGTCATCAACACCCCGGCCGGGAGCGGCGCACGCTCGGACGGCTACACGATCCGCGAGGCCGCCCTGGCCGCGCGCGTCCCGTGCGTGACGACGATGGCCGGCGCCTCGGCAGCCGTGGCCGCGATCGCCGGCGCGCGGCACGAGCAGGCACTGTCCCTGCAGGAGCGCGTTGCAGCGATCGCGGGCTAGCGTCGTCGCGGTCGATCCGGTCGGGCCGTACTCGCTCATCCGCGTCGAGCGCGGCGATCTCGATCCGGGGGAGCCCGGGCCAGTTCTTCATGCTCCAGCCGCCCGGCCGGACGCTGCCGCGGCCGATGAGCCTCTGCCTCGCGCCGCCCGGCGAGCTCGGCGTTCCTCGTCGACCCGATCGGGCCGGGGACGGAGGCGCTCGTCGCCTGCCGCGCCGGCGACACGCTCGACGCTGCTCGGCCCACTCGGCAACGGCTTTCGCCTCGACGTCGAGCGCCCGCTCCTCGTCGGCGGCGGGATCGGGATCGCGCCGCTTCCGTACCTGGCGGAGAAGCTCGGTCGTGCGCGGACGGTGCTCGGCTTTCGCAGCGAGCGCTTCGCCGAGGCGGCCTCGCTCATCCCCGGCGCCGAGGTCGTCGTCGAGCCGACCTACGTCACCGAGCTGATCGAGCCCGGCTGGGACGTCCTCGCCTGCGGGCCCGAGCCGATGCTCCATGCGGTCGCCGCGATCGCGCCCGACGCCCAGCTCGCGTGCGAGGCGCCGATGGCCTGCGGCTACGGCGCGTGCTACGGCTGCGCGATCGAGATCGACGGACAGCTCAAGCGCCTCTGCATCGAAGGCCCTGTGCTCGAAGCAAGGAGAGCAGCGTGATCGTCAACGCGTCAGGGTGTCTCGACGCGCTCACCGCTCCCGACGTAGCGCGCTCGCTCGACGCCTTCGTGACGAAGACGGTCACGCCGCTTCCGCGCGAGGGGAACCCGCCGACGCGCATCGCCGAGACCGACATGGGGATGCTCAACTCGATCGGCCTCGCGAATCCCGGGATCGACCGCTTCCTCGAGGAGAACCTGCCGCGGCTCCAGGAGCTCGGCGTCCCGATCTGGGTCTCGGTCGGCGGCTTCGCGGCGGACGAGTACGCGGACATCTGCGCTCGGCTCGACCGCGAGGACGATCGCCGCGATCGAGCTGAACGTGTCCTGCCCGAACGTGGAGTCGCCGGTCGACACGGCCGAGGAGATCGTGATCGCGGCGCGCTCGGTCACGTCGAAGCCGCTCTACACGAAGCTCTCGCCGACCCTCCCGGACCTGCCCGCCGCGGCGGTCCGCGCCGCCGGAGCGGGGACCGACGGGCTCTCGCTCGTAAACACCTTGCGAGGGCTCGCACTCGATCCGCGGACGCTCGAACCGGTCGTCGCGACCGCGACCGGGGGCCTTTCCGGACCCGGACTTCGGCCCGTCGCGCTCGCCGCCGTGTACGGCTGCTACCGCGCAACGGGCCTTCCGATCGTCGGGATGGGCGGGGTCGAAACCGGCCGTCACGCGTTCGAGTTGATCGCCGCTGGAGCGTCCGCAGTTGCGCTTGGAACGGTGCTCTTCGCCGATCCGGGCGCGCCCTCTCGCGTGCGCGTGGAGCTAGAGGAGGAGGCGCGGACCACGTGGGTTCGACCGTCCGGAGGACGCTCGTGGCGTCGCTCACGGGTTGTTGTCTGAACGGACAAAAACGCCTGCAAAATCACCACAAACATAAGACTTGCGCGACGACGCGCTGGTGTTAGAATCGCCCGCCATGCAAGCGTCGAGAACACAGGTCCAGGCACCGCTCCGCTCGCTCGACCAGCGGATGGAGGCGCTCCGCCGGGCGAACGAGATCCGGGTGCGGCGGGCCCAGCTGAAGAAGGACCTGAAGGCCGGCAACGTGCAGATCGAGGAGATCCTCTCGACCCCGCCGCAGTACGTCGAGACCGCGAAGGTCGTCGACATCCTCATGGCCGTCCCCAAGTTCGGGCGCGTGAAGGCGGCACGGTTCCTGAACCAGTGCCGGATCAGCCAATCCAAGACCGTGGGCGGCCTCTCCGAGCGGCAGCGCACGGAGCTGGTGGGCCTGCTGCGCCGCTGACCGTGGGCCCTGCAAGCGCCGCGCGGGGCCGTCTCATCGTCGTGACCGGTCCGTCGGGTGCCGGCAAGGGGACGCTGATCCGCAAGCTCGTCGGGCGACGACCCGACCTCGAGCTCGCCGTGTCCGCGACGACGCGCGCCGCAGCGCGACTCGGAGGTCGACGGCCGCGAGTACACGTTCCTCACGCCGGAGGAGTTCGTCCGGCGTATCGAGGCCGGCGAGTTCCTCGAGTACGTCGTCTACGTGTCCGGCCACCGGTACGGGACGCTGAAGAGCGAGATCGACCGGATCCTGTCCGCGGGGCACAGCTGCATCCTCGAGCTCGAGACCGAGGGAGCGCGGTGGGTCATGAAGCGCCGGCCCGACGCCGTGACCGTGTTCGTGACGCCGCCGTCGTTCGACGAGCTCGAGCGGCGCCTGCGCGCCCGCGCGACCGAGTCGACCGGCGAGATCGACGAGCGGCTCGAGCTCGCGCGCAAGCAGATGGCCGAGAAGGACGACTTCGAGCACGTGCTCGTGAACGACGACGTCGAGCGCGCCGTGGCCGAGCTCATGCTCCTCATCGACCGCCTGCGAGGAAGGCGAGGACGCCCCCGCGGCGTAGGTAGACTGGCCCGCATGGAAACCGTGAGAGTCGATCAGCTGCTGAACCGCACCGAGTCCCACTACGGGCTCGTGATCATGGCCGCCAAGCGCGCGCGGCAGATCAACAACTACCACCACCAGCTCGGTGAGGGCGCCTTCGAGGACGTCGTTCCGCCCCTCGTCGAGTCGCGCTCGAAGAACTACCTGACGATCGCCCTGGAAGAGATCGCGCAGGGCAAGATCGCCGGCAAGACGCCGAAGAAGTAGCCCTCCTCCCGCAGCGGGCGTTTTCGCTGCCACAATTCGCCTGTGAGCGAGCCCAAGCGCGTCATCGTCGGCGTCACCGGGTCGATCGCGGCGTACAAGGCCTGCGAGCTCGTCCGCCTGCTCGTGCGCGACGGGCACGAGGTCGTCCCGATCCTGACGCCGGGCGCCGAGCGGTTCGTCTCGCTCGAGACCTTCGAGGCGCTCGCGCGCCGGGAGACGCCGCGCGAGCTCTATCCGCATCTCGCGCAGGCCGACCTGCTCGTCGTCGCGCCGCTCTCGGCCGTCGACGCTCGCGAAGCTCGCGCACGGCTTCGCGGACACGGTGCTGACCGAAGCCGCGCTCGCCTTCCGCGGGCCGGTGCTGCTCGCGCCCGCGATGAACGTGCGGATGTGGGAGCACCCGGCGACGCCGCGCGAACGCCGCGCTGGTGGTCGAGCGCGGCTGCGAGCTGATCGGCCCCGACTCCGGCGAGCTGGCCGAGGGCGAGGTCGGCGCCGGGCCGGATGGCCGAGCCGGAGGCGATCGCCGCACGCTGCCGCGAGCTCCTCGGCGCACCCGCCGCGCAGCCGCTCGCCGGCAAGCGCGTGCTCGTCACCGCCGGCGGGACGCGCGAGCCGCTCGACACGGTGCGGTTCCTCGGCAACCGCTCCTCCGGGAAGATGGGCGTCGCGCTCGCCGCGGAGGCGGCGCGGCGCGGGGCGGACGTGACCTTGCTCGCCGCGAATCTCTCCGTCCCGGCGCCGTCGGGTGTCGAGGTGGTGCAGACGCCGACCGCGGCCGACCTGGCGCGCGAGGCGCTCGCCGCGCGCGGACACGGACATCGTCCTCATGGCCGCCGCGGTCGCGGACTACCGCCCGGCCGAGGCGCTCGACGCGAAGCGGACGAAGGACGGCGACGGGTGGGACGTGACGCTCGAGCCGACCGACGACGTACTCGCAGAGCTGGGCCGGCGCCGGCGCGACGGACAGATCCTGGTCGGCTTCGCCGCCGACGAGGGCGAGGACGGGCTCGCGCGGGCGCGCGAGAAGCTGGCGCGAAAGAACGGAACCCTTTTCGTCTTCAACGACGTATCAAGGAGCGACATCGGATTCGACGCTGACCAAAACGAGGTTGTCGTCGTCTCACCCGAAGGAGATCGAACGATTTCGAAGCGCGACAAGAGCGCAGTGGCCGCGGCTATCCTCGATGAGGTCGGGGCACTGCTCGAAGGAGGCTGAATCCATGGAAGAGTCGGTCGCAGGCGTCCGAACGGAGCCGCTCCAAACCGAACGTGCCGCCGAGTTGGCGCGACGCATCACCGGGAACCTCCGGCACGTGATGCACGCGCCCGACGAGACGCTGGACCTCTGCGTCCTGTGTCTCTTCGCCGAGGGCCACCTGATCATCGAAGACCTCCCGGGCGTGGGGAAGACGACGCTCGCGAAGGCGCTGGCCCGCTCGCTCGATCTCAAGTTCTCGCGGATCCAGTTCACGCCCGACCTGCTTCCGTCGGACGTCACCGGCGTGAACGTCTACAGCCAGTCCTCGCAGGAGTTCGCGTTCCGGCCGGGCCCGGTGTTCGCGAACGTGCTGCTCGTCGACGAGATCAACCGGACGTCGCCGAAGACCCAGGCCGCGCTGCTCGAGGCGATGCAGGAGCGCCAGGTCACGGTCGACAACGCCACGTACCCGCTCGACCCGCCCTTCATCGTCATGGCGACGCAGAACCCGATCGAGTACGAGGGCACGTACCCGCTGCCCGAGGCGCAGCTCGACCGGTTCACGATGCGGATCTCGATCGGCTACCCGCCGCTCCAGGCCGAGGCGCAGATGCTCACCGAGCAGACCACCGAGAGGCCGCTCGAGGGGCTCGTGCCGGTGGCCGGCGCCGACGACGTGCTCGCCGCGGTCGCGGACGCACGCAGGGTGTACGTGGAGGAGAGCGTCCAGCGCTACGTGGTCGCGCTCCTGCACACGACGCGCGGCGACAGCCGGCTCTTCCTCGGCGCCAGCCCGCGCGCCGGCATCAACCTGCTCCGCGTCGCGAAGGCCCGGGCGCTCGTCGCCCAGCGCGACTACCTGCTCCCTGACGACGTGAAGGCGGTGGCCCCGACGGTTCTCTCGCACCGGCTGATCCTCGGGCCGGAGGCGCGCGCGAGCGGCCTCTCCGCCGAGGACGTCGTGCGCGAGGCAGTCGAGCAGCACCTCGGTCCCGGCGTAAGGACGCTGTGCTGACCGACCGCGGACGGTCGCTGCTCCTCCTCGGAGGGGTCGTCTACGTCTTCGCCTGGGCGTTCGGCGCGCGCGCGCTCTACCCGCTCGCGGTCGGGCTCGTCCTCGCCGTCGTGGCCGCGGCGCTCTGGGTGCGGATGCTCCGCCGGCCGATGCGGCTGCGCCGCTCGCTCTGGCGCGGGGAGCACCTCGCCGGCGACGACGTGCACGTCGGGCTCGAGCTGGACGTCCAGGGCTGGATCCCGCCGCTTCCGCTCGTCGCGCGCGAGTCGATCGCGCGGCTCGGCGAGCAGGAGGCCGTGCTGCGCCGCTCGCCCGGCGGGCTCGCGGGCGGCTACATCGTCCCGGCCGTGCCGCGCGGGCGCTACGCGATCGCGTCCTCGTCGGTCGTCCTCGAGGATCCGTTCGGCCTCGAGCGCATCGAGGTTCCGCTCTCGCGCCCGGCCGCGCTGCTCGTCTACCCGCGGCTCGTCGACCTCGAGACGATCTTCTCGGACTCGGGCGGCCGCACCCCCGGCGGGCGGCAGCTGATCATGCGCCGGCCCACCGGGTTCGAGCTGCACAGCGTCCGCGAGCACGAGCAGGGCGAGTCGCTGCGACGCGTCCACTGGCCCTCGACCGCCCGGCGCGGCGAGCTGATGGTGAAGGAGCTCGAGGACGCGCCCCGCGACGAGGCGGCGGTGTTCCTCGACGCGGACGCGGCGGGACTCGTCGGCGTCGCGCCCGACTCGACGTTCGAGATGGGGCTGCGCGCCGCGGGCTCGATCCTCCACGCGCATGTGAAGCGCAGCCGGCACGCGGCGCTCATCGTGAGCACGCCGTCGCCGACCTACCAGCGGATCCACACCCTCGACGGCGACTGGCACGGAGCGCTCGAGCTCCTCGCCGCGGTCGAGCCCAACGGACACGTGCCGGCGTCGGCGATCCTCTCCGACGAGTCCGGCGCGGCCTCGCGCGCGCTCGAGCTCACCGTCGTGACCTCGACGCTCACGACCCGGCTCGTCGACCGCCTGCTCCAGCGGACGCTCGCCCACCACGGCGCGGCGCTCGTCTACGTCGATCCGACGAGCTTCGCCGACGACACGATCCCGGAGGAGGAGCGCGGCGGTCCGACCGAGTCGAGCGTCCAGCTCCTGCGGCTCGACCGCGCGGGCGTGCCGATCCTCGTCCTGCGC
Source organism: uncultured Actinomycetes bacterium (assembly GCA_963814525.1). GTDB lineage: Bacteria > Actinomycetota > Thermoleophilia > Gaiellales > Gaiellaceae > CAVRUF01. The sequence goes on from CAWFDH010000006.1 coordinate 71,967, forward strand.
CGCGGCGACGACCTGGCGACGAAGCTCGCCGGCGGGATCCCGGCGCCCGAGACGCAAGGCGGCCGCCGGTGCTTAGGACGATCACCGGATTCCTGCTCGCCGCGGTCGTCATCTCCGCCGCCTGGCTCGGCCTCGAGCGCGGCGAGGCGGCGGGCGAAGAGGCGATCGTGCTCATCGTCCTGGCGTTCCTGCCCGCGCTGGCCGTCCAGCTTCGCCGAAGCTGGTACGTCGTCTCGGCGGTCGCCGCGCTCTCGCGCCCTGCTCGCGCTCTCGGTCGCCTTCGGCGTGTCGCTCGCGAACGCGCGCCCCTTCGACGACCGCGATTTCTTCGGACCCGTGCTGGACGCGTTCCAGGAGGGTGCGCTCGGGTTCTTCGACACCCGTGTTCCCTTCGATCCCGTCCAGCTGGTCGAGATGCACGGCGTCATCCTCTTCGCGCTCTTCGCCTTCGCGGCCGCAACCGGGATCGCGATCGCCGCCCGGCGGATCCTCGTCGCGGTCGCGATCCTCGCGCTCGGCGCGGGCTGGCCGACCACGATGCTCTCGATCGGGCCGTCCTCGAACCGCGACCTCGTGCTCGGCTCGCTGATCCTCGGGACGTCGCTCGCGCTGCTCGCGCTCTACCGGCCCGGCGTGCGGAGCCTCGTCCCGGCCGCGATCCTCGGGCTCGCGCTCGTGGTCGTCGCCGTGGGCGGCGCCACGACGAGCGCGGTCGCGAAGGACGGCTTCGTCAAGTGGTCCCGCTGGGATCCGTACGACCGGCCGGACGATCCGGTCGACGTCAGCTACGTGTGGGACGGCAACTACGGCGGCATCCGGTTCCCGGACAAGCGGACGACCGTGCTCCGCATCAAGGCCTCCGGACAGCAGAGCCGCCTCTACTGGCGCGCGACGACGCTCGACGTCTACAACGGCGCCGGCTGGATCGAGCAGCTCGATCCGTCGAACCGGTTCGACGAGGGCCAGGACGTCGTCGCGGCCGGGGACGACCCGTTCCTCCCGGCCGAGGCGCGGAAGCGGAGCGCGCAGACGAAGCAGGAGATCAAGGTCGAGGCGCTCGCCGAGTCGCGGCTGCTCGGATCGCCTCAGGCGGTGCGCTGGCGGACCTCCGGCGACGACGGAGCGCTCCTCATGACGAACGGGGCGGTCGTCCTGAACCGCGAGCTGGAGCAGGGGGAGCGCTACACGGTCTGGAGCTACATCCCGAAGGACGCGACGCCGAAGGTGCTCTCCGAGGCCGGGCACCGACTATCCCGGCGCGACCTACCCGTACCTGCTCGCCCAGCCCGAGCTCGACGCGACCGCCCTGCCGCGGTTCGGCGCTCCCGGGCGCGACGAGTACATGGAGCAGCTCTTCGACGAGTCCGTCGACGCGCAGGACCACCGCACCGTCTACGACACCGCGCAGGTCGTGACCGCCGGCCAGGACACGCCGTACGGCGCCACCGTGGCGCTGCTCTCCTGGTTCCGCGGCGAGGAGGGCGGCTTCACCTACACGGAGCAGCCGCCGGTCGAGCTCGCGACGAAGCCGCTCCTTTCCTTCCTCGACACGAAGCAGGGCTACTGCCAGCACTTCGCCGGGACGATGGCGCTCATGCTGCGCTACCTCGGGATCCCGGCGCGGGTGGCGGCGGGCTTCACGAGCGGCACGTACAAGTCCGGCTCGGACGAGTGGGTCGTCACCGACCACGACGCGCACACCTGGGTCGAGGTGTTCTTCCCGGGCGTCGGCTGGCTCTCGTTCGACCCGACGCCGGGCCGCGGGCAGATCGACGCGGCGTTCGACCCGTACTCGGACCGCTTCGACGCCCGTGAGGCCGCGGCGCTCGGCGGCGCCTTCCTCGACATCCCCGAGGTCGGAGAGCGCGCGGCGCTCCTCGAGGCACGCGAGTCCGGCGCGAGCGGCGCGACCGGCGCGGTCACCGAGGTCGTCTCGCACCGTGGGACGAGCATCGTCGCGATGATGCTCGCGCTCCTCGTCGGGACGGCCGTCGCGATCGTCCTCCTGAAGCTCGTCGTGCGGCGGATCCGGCTGTGGCGGCGTGATCCCCGCGCGGTCGCGGCCGCATGTAGGCGCGACCTGGCCGGCTATCTCGCCGACCAGGGGAAGACCGTGCCGCCGAGCGCGACGCCGCGCGAGCTCGGCGACGTCGCGGCGCACGCCTTCAACGTCGATCCGGGTCCGTTCGTGTCCGCGCTGACGGCCGCCCGCTATGCGCCTCCCGCGGCCGCGGAGCCCGGGGCCGTACGAGCACAGCGCGAGCTGCGCCGGCTTCGGCGGGCGCTCGGCCGGCGGAACGGGCTCTACAACCGGCTGCGCGGCGCGCTCAGCCTGCGCTCGCTCACCGCCTGACCGGACGCGGCTCTTGACCCGGTCCGTATCTTGAGTAGTGCGATGAGCGAGTCCGAGACCTACGATCTTTTCCTCAAGGCGCGCGAGCAGATGAAGCAGGGGCTGAACGCCCAGGCGGCCGTGTCCCTGGAGAAGGCCAAGCGCCGCGAGCCGACCAAGAAGTCGATCCGCGAGGCGCTCGGCATCGCCTACTTCCGCTCCAGCCGGTACGCAGACGCCGAGCGCGAGTTCCGCGTGCTCGTCGAGCTCGAGCCGGTGGACGACTACGCGCACTTCGCGCTCGCCCGCTCGCTGCAGAAGCAGGGCCGCGCCGACGAGGCGAAGGGGCACCTGCGTCTCGCCGCCACGCTGCGCCCCGAGCGCCGCGACTACCGCATCGCGCTGAAGTCCGTCCAGGCGTAGGCTCGCCGCGTGCGAGCGGTCGTCCAGCGGGTGCGCGAGGCGCGCGTCGTCGTCGACGGCGAGACCGTGGGCGAGGTAGGCCCGGGCCTCTGCGTGCTGCTCGGGATCGCGGCCGGCGACGCGGAGGCCGAGATCGACCGCCTGGCAGGCCGGGTCGCGCGGCTGCGGATCTTCGAGAACGACGACGGCAAGTTCGACCGCAGCGTCCTCGACACGGGCGGGTCGGTCCTCGCCGTGAGCCAGTTCACGCTCGTCGCGGACACGTCCAAGGGCAACCGGCCGAGCTTCACCGAGGCGGCCCGGCCGGAGGAGGCCGAGCCGCTCTACGAACGGTTCTGCACGGCGCTTCGGGCCGAGGAGCGCGGCGTGTTCGGCGCCCGGATGAGCGTCGAGATCGCGAACGACGGGCCGGTGGTCGTCGAGGCATGAGGGCCGGGGGCCCCGAGGTCGTTCTCGTCGGCCTGGTGGGCGGCCGGCCTCGGCGCCGGGATCGGCCAGCGCGGCACTCGGCTCCGCCGCGGCGGCCCGACCTGCTACGGGCGGGAGGCGACCTTCGTCGGCAGCGCCCGGGGCCGACTTGTCGGCAACGGCGGACCCGGGCAGGACGCGATCCTGCCTCGCCGGGGCGGACCTCGGGCGCGGCGCCGGCGGCGCCGACCTGAGCTGCGGCGCGCCCGGCCCCGACAGCTCGATGGCGGCCGCGGCCGGACCAGCTCGCGGGCCGTGGCGGCGGGGACCGGCTCGCCGGAGCACGGCATGACGGGCGACCAGTTCGCCTCCGTCGTGCACGCGATGCTGCTCGACCTCGAGAAGGCGGTCTCGATCCCCCTGGTCGTCAGCAGCGCCGCGAAGGGCGACTACGCGCCCCTCGAGCGAGAGGGCTCGGGGAGTCTCGACGCCGATCTGAATCGGATGGGCTCGTCGATCTGGTGCAACGAGCCCTGGACCGGGCTCGAGGCGTCTGGGCCCTGGGGCACCGACTTCGACAGCTACACGCAAGCTCGGATCGCGGCGTTTCGCCAGGAGTGCAGCTCGATCCCGAAGCGCGCTGAGCCGCGGGCGATCTGGACGCTCCCCGCGCCCAGCGCGGTGCCGGTGCTCGCCCTCGTGGGCGGCGCCGACCCGCAGGACCCCGTCGAGAACCTCTCCGGCCTGAAACAGCACTTCCCCGACAGCCGCATCGTGATCTTCCCGCACATCGGGCACCAGTTCAGCATCGGCGGCTGCCTCAATCCGATCCTGGCTGACTTCGTCGACCGCGGCACCACCAAGGGCCTGGACACGACACGCTGCGACGGCGCGGTCGTGGTGCCGCCCTTCGAGACGGCCGACTGAACCGGACGACCGGAGATCGTCGACGGGGCGGCAACGCTTCTGCGCAGCGCTCAGGGTCGAGGGAGTCGCCGTGGAAGCCGGTCACGATCCCCCTGGAGGGGCGAGGGAGCGAAGACCCCTTGTTGCTATCCTTTCGGCAGACATTTCCCAGGCATTTGGAAATGGGCGCGCGGCGCCCATTTTTTGTCAGGAGAGAGGACATGGCGAACGTCTATGACACCGAGCGCGAGCTGCGAAGCGAGATGGCCGACAAGGTCAGCGCCAGCCTGCCCGGCGTCGAGGTTCTCGCCGTGGAGCTTCGCGGGCCCGACCGAGCCTGCGTCTTCCTCGACCGCGATTCCGGCGTGGATCACGAGCTCTGCGCCCAGGTCACGGACGTCCTGCGCGACTACCTGGACAAGTACTCCCTCGAGGTCTCATCGCCGGGCTTCGAGCGGCCGCTGCGTACCCGCGAGCATTTCGCGGACGCGGTCGGCAAGCGCGCCAAGCTCCGCACGGCAGCCGCGGTTGAAGGACGGTCGAAGTTCAAGGGCGAGATCGTGGAAGCGGGGACGAGCGCGGTGACCGTCGCGGTCGCCGACAACGAGCGCATCGACGTGCCGTACGGCGCGATCGTGCGCGGCAACCTGATCGACGAAGGGTGACGAGATGAGCCGAGAGATTCTGGAGGCTGTCAGGGAGATCGAGCGCGAGAAGGGGATCGAGGAAGACACCCTCGTCCGCGCGCTCGAGGACGCCCTGCTGGCCGCCTACAAGAAGACCCCCGGCGCAGCGCGCCACGCACAGGTCGAGCTCGACGACCGCGGAGACTTCCGCGTCTGGTCGGTCGAGCTGCCCGAGGACATCGAGTCGCGGCTGATCGAGGAGGCGCGCGAGCGCGCGATCACCGAGCTCGAGGAGGCGGAGACCGAGGCCGGCGAGCGCAACCACACCCTGATCCTCGACGAGGAGCTCGACATCGACTGGTCCGAGGTTCCCGCCGACCAGGTGAAGCGCGCCGACGTCACCCCGGAGAACTTCGGCCGCATCGCCGCGCAGACGGCCAAGCAGGTCATCCAGCAGCGGATCCGCGAGGCCGAGCGCGCGATGATGTACGACGAGTACGTCGACCGCGTGACCGAGGTCGTCACCGGGATCGTCCAGCAGGCCGGCGACCGCAACAACATCCTCGTCGACCTCGGCAAGGTCGAGGCGCTCCTGCCGCGCTCCGAGCAGGTGGACGGCGAGCGCTACGAGCAGGGTTCGCGGATCAAGGCGGTCATCACCGAGGTCCGCTCGGGCACCAAGGGCCCGCAGGTCATCCTCTCCCGGCGCGACTCCGAGCTGATCAAGACGCTCTTCGAGCTCGAGGTCCCGGAGATCGCCGACGGCCTCGTGGAGATCCGCGGCGTCGCCCGCGAGCCCGGCTACCGCTCGAAGATCGCCGTCGAGTCGCACGCCCAGGGCGTCGACCCGGTCGGCGCGTGCGTCGGCCCGCGTGGCTCGCGCGTGCGCATGGTCGTCTCCGAGCTGCGCGGCGAGAAGATCGACATCATCCCGTGGAACGCCGAGCCGGCCAGGTTCATCGCCAAGGCGCTCTCGCCGGCGCGCGTCCGCGAGGTGCTCGTCGACGACGAGTCCCGCGAGGCGACCGTCGTCGTGCCGGACGATCAGCTGTCGCTCGCGATCGGCAAGGAGGGCCTGAACGCCCGCCTGGCCGCGCGGCTCACCGGCTGGAAGGTGGACATCGAGTCCGAGACCGACTTCGCGCGCGCCGAGGCCGCGGCGGCCTTCGGCGGCGACGTCGAAGGCGACGACTTCTCGGGCCGCTGCTCGGCCATCCTCTCGAACGGCAAGCGCTGCCCGAACGCCGCGCTGCCGAGCTCGCGCTACTGCGGGATCCCGGAGCACGCCGCGCTCGCCGACCTCCCCGAGGAGGAGCAGGTTCAGGTGCCGGCCGAGGCCGAAGAGGCCGAAGTCGAAGCCGAGGTCGAGGTCACCGAGGAAGAAGCGCCCGTGCCGGCCGAGGTCGCAGCCGATGCGTCTTCGGACGGGGAGGGGGAGCAGGCTGACGAGGCGTGAGCGAGCCCGTTCGGACGTGCGCGGCCTGTGGGCGCAGGGCGCCGCAGTCCGAGCTCATGCGCTTCGCGGCTCCGGACGGAACGCTGGTCGCGGATCCCACGCGGCGCCTGCCCGGGCGCGGGGCCTACACGCACCGGAGCGCGAAATGCTTCTCCAAGGCGGCGGCCGGTGGCGCGTTTTCGCGGCGATTGCGCATGCGAGTGCAAATTCCGGACGAGTTGATGGCGCTTTTCCCAGAGGGGTAGGGTCACACGATGGCTGATCGCAACAGGCCCTTGAGGCCGCGGGGAGGCGCGCCGGGAGGCAAGCGCCGCCGCCGCGTCGTCATCGATTCCCAGGCGAACCGTCCGCGCCCCGACGCGCGCGGCCGCGGCGCCGATCCCGCGCCCAAGCCGGCGTCGACGACACCGCCCGCGCCGCCGGCGACCGGACCGGTCTCGATCGCGTCCGGCGCAACCGTCAAGGACGTCTCGGCCGTGATCGGCAAGACCGTCCCGGAGATCATGAAGTTCCTCATGGGCGCAGGCGAGATGGTGAGCGTGACGCAGTCGCTCTCCGACGAGGCGATCGAGCTGATCGCCGCCGAGTTCGAGCGCGAGGTGACCATCAAGCACGCCGACGAGGAAGAGCTCGAGCCGGAGATCTACGAGGACGATCCCGACGATCTCGAGGCGCGGCCCCCGGTCGTGACGATCATGGGCCACGTCGACCACGGCAAGACCTCGCTCCTCGACGCGCTACGCGAGTCGGCCGTCGTCGAGACCGAGGCGGGCGGGATCACGCAGCACATCGGCGCCTACCAGGTCGATCATTCCGGCCGCCGGATCACGTTCCTCGACACGCCGGGTCACGAGGCGTTCACGGCGCTCCGCGCCCGAGGTGCGAAGGTCACCGACATCGCCGTCCTGGTGGTCGCCGCCGACGACGGCGTCATGCCGCAGACGGTGGAGTCGATCAACCACGCTCGCGCGGCCGCGGTGCCGATGGTCGTCGCCGTGAACAAGATCGACCGCGACGACGCGAATCCGCAGAAAGTCCGTCAGGAGCTCGTCGCGCACGGCATCCAGCCGGAGGAGTGGGGCGGGGAGACGCAGTTCGCCGACGTCTCGGCCAAGACGAAGGAGGGCCTCGACAACCTGCTCGAGCGGATCCTCCTCGTCGCCGACGCCGAGCTCGAGCTGAACGCGAATCCCGCGACGGAGGCTTCCGGCCCGATCATCGAGAGCCGCCTCGACATCGGCCGCGGGCCGGTCGCGACGATGCTCGTCCAGCGCGGAACGATCCGCGTGGGCGACGCGATCGTGGCCGGCGACGCCTGGGGCAAGGTCAAGGCGCTGCACGACTACCGCGGCGAGCGCGTCGAGTCGGCCGGGCCTGGCACGCCGGTCGAGGTTCTCGGCTTCGACAAGCCGCCGTCGGCGGGAGAGCTCGGCCGCGTGGTCGAAAACGACAAGCAGGCCCGCCACCTCGCCGGCCTGCGCAGCCAGCGCCTGCGCTCGGAGCAGTTTGCGCGCCGCGCGACGAAGGGCGTCTCGCTGGAGGATCTCTTCACGCGCATCTCCGAGGGCGGCGTCCAGGACCTGAACATGGTCGTGAAGGCCGACGTGCAGGGCTCGATCGAGGCCGTGATCGGCGAGCTCGGGAAGATCCGCCACCCGGAGGTTCGCGTGAACGTGATCCACACGGGCATCGGCGGGATCACCGAGTCGGACGTGATGCTCGCATCCGCGTCGAACGCGATCGTGGTCGGCTTCACCGTGCGGCCGAACGCCGAGGCGCGGCTCCTCGCCGAGCGCGAGGGCGTCGACGTGCGGACGTACCGCGTCATCTACCAGCTCACCGAGGACATCGAGCAGGCGCTCGTCGGGATGCTCTCGCCCGAGCAGGTCGAGGAGACGATCGGCGAGGCCGAGGTGCGCGCGCTCTTCCGGGCGTCGCGGATCGGCGTCATCGCCGGCTGCTACGTCACGACCGGGACGATCCGGCGCAACGCGCAGGTGCGCGTCGTCCGCGACGGCACCGTCGTCATCGAGACGACCGTCTCGAGCCTCAAGCGCTTCAAGGACGACGTCCGCGAGGTGCAGCAGGGCTTCGAGTGCGGCATCTCGCTCGAGGGCTTCAACGACGTGAAGGAAGGCGACGTCCTCGAGTTCTTCGAGACGCGCGAGATCGAGCGCACCGACCTCTCCGCTCCCGCGGCGGCCGAGCCCGAGCCCGAGCCTGAGCCCGAGGGCGACGCCGAGCCCGACGACGAGTAGCGGTCCTGGTGCCGTGGCAGGCGGCTACGTGGGAATCCTCGTGGGTCGAGCTGCACTTCCCCGAGGCCGGATCGCTGAAGGGAAAGCGCAAGTACGTGCAGTCCGCGAAGGCCCAGCTCCAGCGGCGCTTCGGCGCCTCGGTGGCGGAGGTCGCCCACCACGACCTGTGGCAGCGCGCGGGCCTGACGGCGACCTTCGCGGCGCGCGAGCTGGGTGCGCTCGACCACCTGATGGACGACGCAGAGCGGTATCTCGGCAGTCAGGAGTGGGAGCTCAGCCAGGTCGTGCGCGAGGTGGTGACGGTCGAATGAGCGAGCGGATGCGGCGCGTGAACGAGTCGGTGCGCGAGGTCGTCTCCGAGGCGATCGTCGGTCTGAAGGACCCGCGCATCGGGTTCGTCACGGTCACCGGCGTGGACACGAGCCCCGACCTGCGCACCTCGACGGTCTACGTCAGCGTGCTCGGCTCGGCCAAGAAGCAGCGCAAGTCGCTCGAGGGCCTCAACTCGTCCGCGGGCGCGCTCCAGGAGCACCTGGCGACCGAGCTCCGCATGAAGCGGACTCCTCAGCTGACGTTTGCGTACGATCCGACGGTCGAACAGGGGATCCGCATGTCGAAGCTGATCGACGACCTCACCCCAGATGACGAACCACAAGACTGAGCTCGAGCAAACCGCCACGGCGCTGTCGGCGCACGAGCGGTTCGTCGTCACGACGCACGAGAACCCGGACGGCGACGCGCTCGGGTCGCTGCTCGCGACCACCCTGGCGCTGCGCGCGCTCGGCAAGGACGTCGAGCCGTACCTCTCCGGCGAGGTTCCACTGCCGAACGAGTACGAGTTCATGGCGCTCAACGGCCTGACGCGCGGCGAGGCCCCGGCGATGGAGGGGCGCGTCCTCGTCGCCGTCGACTGCGCGAACGAGAGCCGCCTCGGGCCCGAGCCGGACGCGATCATCGGCCCCGCCGAGCTGGTCGTGAACATCGACCACCACCACGACAACAGCCTGTTCGGCGGCATCAACCTGATCGTCGCCGAGGCGTCGTCCACGGGGGAGATCCTCCGCGACGTGATCCGCGAGGTCGGCGTCGCCCTGACGCCGGAGATCGCCGAGGCGCTCTACATCGCGATCGTCACGGACACCGGCCGCTTCCAGTACTCGAACACGACCGCGCACTCGCTGCGCCTGGCCGCCGAGCTCGTCGATGCCGGCGCGGACGTCCACCGTGTCTTCCAGGGCGTCTACGAGAGCGTCGCGTTCGCGAAGCTGAAGCTCGTCGCCCGGGCGCTCGAGACCGCGCAGCTCTACGAGGACGACCGCGTGGTCATCTCGCACCTGGAGCGCGAGGACTTCGAGGCCACCGGCGCCGCCGAGCCGTTCTCCGAGGGCGTCATCGACTACCTGCGCGCCGTCGAGGGCGTCGAGCTGGCGGCGCTCATCCGCCGCCCGCCGAACGAGCTCGGCCCGAACCGGCGGATCAGCCTGCGGACGACCGAGGAGGATCTGGACGTCTCGGCGATCGCGCGCAAGAGCGGCGGCGGCGGCCATCGCCAGGCGGCCGGCTTCCCGTCCGATGCGACGGTCGAGGAGATCACCGACTTCATCCGCCGCGAGTACCTGGCCCAGGTCGCAAACCGCGCCTGATTCGCGTTTCTCCCCGGGGGACCCCGGCTAGCGCTTCCCCCGCTTCGAGCGTATCCGCGAAACTCTCGCGTGTGGCGCACGAATCGAGCCGAGATCCGCACGAAACCGTGCCGAACCTCGCCGGGGGGCTCGTGCTCGTGGACAAGGAGGCCGGGCCGTCTTCGTTCCAGGTCGTGCGGCGCGTGCGCAACCGGTTCGACCTGAAGGCCGGGCACGCCGGCACGCTCGACCCGTTCGCAACCGGGCTGCTCGTCTGCCTCGTCGGCCGTTCCACCCGGCTCGCGCGCTATCTCGTCGGGCTCGACAAGCGCTACCTGACGACGATCCACCTGGGCGTCCGCACCGACACCGGCGACGTGGAGGGGACCGAGCTCGAGGAGACCCCGATTCCCACCCTGGCCGACATCGAGGCGCTGCGCGGCGAGGTCGAGCTTCCGATTCCGGCCGCGTCGGCGGTGAAGATCGACGGCGAGCGCGCCTACAGCCTGCATCGGCGCGGCGTCGCGGTCGAGATGCCGGTGCGCCGTTCCACCGTCCATGCGCTCGAGATCGTCCGCTTCGAGCCGCCAACCCTCGACCTCGACTTGAGCGTTTCGACCGGGACGTACATCCGCTCGATCGCCGACGCGCTCGGCGGCCACTGCACCGCGCTGCGCCGCACCGAGGTGGGGCCGTTCCGTATCGAGGACGCCGACGAGGAGCGGGTTCTGACTCCGCTCGCAGCCGTGCCGCATCTGCCGCGGATCGACCTCGACGAGGACGGCGCGCGCGCCGTTGCGACGGGACGCCCCGTCGCGGCGGACGCGGAGGGTCCTGTCGCGCTCGTCGCGGACGGCGACCTGATCGCGGTCGGGATCGCGGACGGCAAGATCGCCCGTCCGGAGACCGTGCTCGTATGAACGTCCTGCGCTCGGCGAGCGAGGCGCCGGCCGCCGAGCGCGCGGTCGCCATCGGCACGTTCGACGGTGTCCATCGCGGCCATCGCGCGGTGATCGAAGCCGCGCGGGCGACCGGGCTGCGCACGTGCGTCGTCACGTTCTCGCCGCATCCCCGCACGGTGCTCGGCTACGAGGTGCGTTTGCTGACGCCGGTGGAACGACGCGTCGAGCTGCTCGGCGCGCTCGAGCCCGACGACCTCCTCGTCGTCGACTTCACGCCCGAGCTCGCCACGAAGACGCCCGAGGAGTTCGTCGACGCGGTGCTCCGGCCACTCGGCGCGAAGGCCGTGCTGGCCGGGGAGGACTTCCGCTTCGGCGCGGGCCGGCGCGGGGACCTCGCGCTGCTCGAGCGCCTCGGCTTCGAGATCGTCCCGGTTCCTCTCGTGGAGGGTGTGTCGTCCAGCCGGATCCGCGAGCTGCTCGGCGAGGGCGACATCGACGGCGCTGCGCAGCTGCTCGGCCGCCCGCCCGAGCTGGAAGGGCCGGTCGTTCCGGGCGACCAGCGTGGAGGCACGCTCGGGTTTCCCACGGCCAACCTGGCGGTCGCGCCCGAGATCCTCGTGCCCGCGTACGGCATCTACGCCGGCGCGGCGCGGCTTCTCGACACGGAGGACACGGCGGAGCACCGCACGGCGCTCTCGATCGGCGTCAACCCGCACTACGGCGGCGTCGAGCGGCGGATCGAGGCGTTCCTCCTCGATTTCGAGGGCGACCTCTACGGTCGTCCGCTTCGCGTCGAGCTGTGGGAGCGGCTGCGCGACGAGCGCTCGTTCGGGAGCGAGGCCGAGCTCGTGGAGCAGATCGCCCGCGACGTCGAGGCGACCCGCGCAGCGCGCCGCCCGTAAGCATCGGCACAAAGGTTTGTAAGGAACGTTCGAAAGACCAGAGAGCTTTGCCCCGAAAGGGAGAGAATCGCCCAGATGTCTCCCGCAGCGACCCTCATCCGCGTCCAGTGCCTCTCGTGCGGACGCGCGTACGAAAAGCCGGAGACCGACCGGACGATGCGCGCGAACCCCGGCTGCCCCGAGTGCGGTTACCTGGGGTGGATGCCGCTCAGCTCGGCAGCGACACTGCCGCTCCACTCCGCCGCGGATCGGCGGCAGCCCCCCGCCGAGAGCACAGGCTGACGCCGCCGAAGTAGTGGTGCCGGGTCTCCCAGCACCGCACGGCAAAGCCCGCCTCTCCGAGCGCCGCGAGCGCTTCCTCCTCGAACCCCGGCTCCATGTGGACGACCGGGCCCGCGGGGTGGAGGCGCGGCCGGTCGACCGCCGCCTGCGGCTCGAGGCCCTCGTCGAGGATCGAGGCCATCGTCTGCACGAGCGCACTGCGCAGCCGCGAGCCGCCCGCCGAGCCGAGCGCCAGGACGGGGCCGTCGGAATCGAAGACGGCGGTCGGCGCCATCATGCTCTCCATCCGCTCGCCGGGAACGAGCGGGCCGACGATCAGCTCGGTCTCGCCGAGCATCGAGTTCAGGTGCACCTGGAGGCCCGGCAGGAAGTCGCCCGAGCCGAGCCCCAGGCTCGACGTGAGGACGCAGACGTTTCCGTGCCGATCGGCCGTGACGAGGTTCGTCGTGTGCCCGTTCGCGGGCGGGGCGGCGAGCGCACGGGCCAGCGCAACCGCGCGTCCGCCGGGCGAGCGCGGTAGCGGAGGAAGCGCGGAAACCGTCTCCGCAAGCCGTGAAAGGCCGCCGCGGGTCGCGACGCGGAAACCGAGATACGAGGCTTCGACCGGCTCGTTCCAGCGCGGCTCGTACGCGACGAGGTCCTCGCGGGTCATCGGCCCGCCGAGCTCGTCCATCAGCCCGAGGAGCGCATCGGCGAGCGTGCCCTCGTACAGCGACCCGGCGCCCTCCTCGGCGACGAGCTCGAGCGCGCGGGCGAGGCCGGGCTGGACGAGCCGGTCGCCGGTCTCGAGCAGCGCGCCCTCGCGCGAGAAGATCGAGGCGCCGTCGCCGAGCGTCATGACCGGCGCGAGCATCGCGAGGCAGAGCGCATGCGCGCGCGGCATCGGGACGCCGTCGCGCGCGATCGCGATCGCCGGCTCCACGAGGCGGGCCCAGGGCAGGCTTCCGTGGCGTTTCCAGAGCTCCCCGAGCCCGGCCGGGACGCCCGGGACCGCACAGGAATCGATCCCGACCGAGTAGTCGACGATCTCGTTTCCGAACGCCACCGGAACGTGGTCGAGCCGGAGCTCCCGCTCGGGCCGGCCGAGCCCGGGAACCGCCACGAAGAAGTCGAGATTCGCCGGCGCGTCCGCTCTCGCCGTCGATCCAGAGCGCGTGCCCGCCGCCCATGAGACCGGTCATCAGGACCTCGGCGGCGCAGGAGGCGAGGGACGCGGCGACGGCAGCGTCGGCGGCGGTTCCGCCCTCCTCGAGGATCTCGAGCCCGGCCTGCGTCGTCGCTGGATGGTTCGCGGCGATTCCGGGCTGGATGCGGGTCACGCGGGCAGTATCCCGCGTGCCGTTCCCAGCAGGAATCCCGCAGTCCGCGTGCTAGCCTTGCCGCAATGACTCTGACGAAGGAAGCAAAGCAGGAGCTGGTGGGCACGTACGGCCGCTCGGCCACGGACACCGGCTCGACAGAGGTTCAGGTCGCTCTTCTGACTCGACGTATCGAGCAGCTCACCGAGCACCTCCGAACTCACCGCAAGGACCATCACTCTCGACGCGGGCTCCTGAAGCTCGTAGGCCAGAGGCGGCGTCTGCTGAACTATCTTCAGAAGAGAAATCTGGAGGGTTACAGGACGTTGATCAAGGAACTCGGTCTGCGGCGATAGAGCCGGGCCGAGCCCGGGAGACGCGGTGGAAGTTTGAGAGAGCGCCCTCGGGCGCTGCCCCAAACCTCCGCCTCCGTCTCTCGGTGAGAGGAGATGGAAGTGAATACGACGCTGGACACGCGTGTCGCCGTCACGATCGGCGACGCGGAAATCACGATGGAGACCGGACGTCTCGCCAAGCAGGCGGACGGAGCGGTCGTCGTCCGCAGTGGCGACACCATGATCCTGGCGACCGCGACGGGCCGAACCGAGGCCCGCGAAGGCGCCGACTTTTTCCCGCTCACGGTGGATGTCGAGGAGCGGATGTACGCGGCCGGGAAGATCCCCGGCGGCTTCTTCAAGCGCGAGGGACGCCCCACCGAGCGGGCGATCCTGACCGCGCGGATGATCGACCGCCCGATCCGGCCGCTCTGGCCGAAGGGCTACCGCAACGAGGTGCAGGTCATCTGCACCGTGCTGTCGGCCGATCTCGTCACCGGGCACGACATCCTCTGCATCAACGGGGCCTCGGCCGCGCTCATGCTGAGCCCGATGCCGTTCGCCGGCCCGGTCGGCGCCGTGCGCGTCGCCCAGATCGACGGGCAGCTCGTCGTCAACCCGACGCTCCCCGCGATGGAGAGCGGCAACGACCTCGACCTGATCGTCGTCGGCTCGAAGGAAGGTCTCACGATGGTCGAGGCCGGCGCCGAACCAGGTCCCCGAGGACCGGCTGCTCGAGGCGCTCGAGATCGCGCACGAGGAGATCAAGCGCATCTGCGCCGCGCAGGAGGAGCTCCGCGAGCTCGCCGGCAAGCCGAAGTGGCTCGACCCGGAGAAGACCGAGGAGCTGAAGGCCGCCCACGGCGCGCAGATCACCGCCAAGATCGGCGAGGTCGGCATCCGCGACGCCGGCTCGTTCGTCGAGGAGCTCCAGTCGCAGGTCGGCGGGGAGATCTCGATGGACTCGACCGAGGACGACGTCATCAGGCGGACGCAGGCCCGCTCGAGCTTCACTCTCCTGCTCGAGGAGCTTCGCCTCGACGCCGTCAAGGCGCCGATCCGCGAGCAGTTCGAGACCGAGCTGCAGGCGCTCACCGACGCCGAGCAGGACTCGAAGGAGCTCAAGTCGGCCAAGCGCGGCCTGCTCTTCGACCGGATCGTCGAGACCGGTCGCTGCCGTTCCCGGCGGCCGGCCGAGGGCGAGGACGGCGAGAAGGACTCGCTCACGAAGCAGTTCGTGAAGAAGGCCTGCGACGCGATCTACAAGGAGCTCGTCCGCACGAAGATCGCCGTGGACAAGCGCCGCCCCGACGGGCGCGGCGCGGAGGAGATCCGCCCGATCACGTGCGACGTGAGCGTCTCGCCGCGCACGCACGGATCCGGCCTCTTCACCCGCGGCCAGACGCAGATCATGTCGCTGCTCACGCTCGGCACCGCGAAGGAGGGCCAGCGCATCGACGACCTCTCCCTCGAGGAGGAGCGCCGGTTCATGCACCACTACAACTTCCCGCCCTACTCGGTCGGCGAGACCGGGTTCATGCGGGGCCCGAAGCGGCGTGACATCGGCCACGGCGCGCTCGCACAGCGGGCGCTCGAGGCGGTCATCCCGACACCGGACGCCTTCCCGTACACGATCCGGATCGTCTCGGAGACGCTCGAGTCGAACGGCTCGTCGTCGATGGGCTCGGTCTGCGGCTCGACGCTCGCTCTCATGGACGCCGGGGTTCCGATCCTCGCGCCCGTCAGCGGCATCGCGATGGGCCTCGTGAAGGAGGGCGACGACTACGTCATCCTCACCGACATCCAGGGCGCCGAGGATCACCTCGGCGACATGGACTTCAAGGTCGCCGGTACGGCCGTGAGGGCATCACGGCGCTCCAGATGGACATCAAGATCACGGGCGTGACGCAGGAGATCATGCGCTCCGCGCTCGAGCAGGCGAAGCGGGCGCGCGAGTCGATCCTCGACTCGATGCTCTCCGCGATCCCCGAGGCCCGCGCCGAGCTGGCCGCGCACGCTCCGCGGATCTCGACGATCCAGATCAACCCGGAGCAGATCGGCCTCGTCATCGGCAAGGGCGGCGAGACGATCCGCTCGCTCGAGTCCGACCACGACGTCCAGATCGACATCGAGGAGGACGGGACGATCCTCATCTACGCCACCGAGGGCACCAAGGGCGACGCGGCCATCGCGGCCGTCGCCGCGCTTACGAAGGAGCCCGAGGCCGGCGACGAGTACACCGGCCGCGTCGTCAAGACGACCGACTTCGGCGCGTTCGTCGAGCTGAAGAAGGGCACGGACGGGCTGCTCCACGTCTCGAACGTGGGCCCCGGCCGCGTGGCGCACATCGAGGACGTCATCGCGCGCGGCGACGTGCTCGACGTCAAGGTGCTCGAGGTGGACAAGGAGCGCGGCCGCATCGGCCTGAAGCTCCTCGCCAAGCACGAGAACGGCGATCTCGTCCAGCCGGACGTGCTGATCGAGCGGGCGAAGGACGCTCCGCCCCGGCCGCCCCGCGAGGAGCGACCGCGCCGCGACGGCGATCGCGGCCGCGGAGGCCGGCGCTAAGGTGGCGAAGCTGAATACCGGCGAGCTGGGCGGCGCGAAGCCGGCCCCTGGCAGAACCGAGGGGGCGGCGAGAGCCGCCCTCTCTCATTCCTGCGGCTCGAGGAAGCCGGTCGCGAGCATCTCGCGCACGATCGCGACGGCGCGGTCCGCGGGGACGTTGAGTTCCGCGGCGGCTTCGCCGAGCGGCGTTCCGGCGGCGAGCTTCGTGAAGAGCGCGACGAACGACGGGTCGACGTTGGCCTCGAGCATGAGCCCTTCGTCGAGGCTGAGCTTGGAGTCCTGGAGCGCGACGCCGTCGGGGCCGGCGGCGAACGACTGCGTGAACCGGTGGCGCTCGGCGGGGGAGAAGCGTCCCTGGAGCACGGCCTGGTCGTCCGGCCCTCGAGATAGTCGTGGCCGCGGTAGGCGCGGCGCAGCTGCGCGTCCGCCGACCGCGGCGCCCCCGGGCCCATCCGGTCGATGCGCGTCCAGTTCTTCCCCGCGCGGCGGCGCAGGAGGACGGCGCCCTCGGTGATTCCCGTTGCGCCGAGCGCCTCGAAGTTCCGCACCCATGCGTCGAGCGCGGCGCCGAAGGCACTCCGGATCGAGGACAAGCCTCCTGTTCCACAATGCGGCGTACTCCAGCGGGCGATGCAGGTGGCCCGCGAGCACCCAGACGTCGCAGCCCGAGTCCGCGGCCCACGCTGCCGCGCGGGCGCCCGACTCGACGCCGTCCTGCTCGATCCAGCTGACCATGATCGTCGCGAAGCCGCCGTCCGCCAGATGCGCTGGAGCGTCGCGGACGAGCCGCTCCGAGATCCCGTCGTCGCTCGTCGGCCCATCGCGATAGGCGTAGGCGGCCTCGGGCGAGACGACGAACGGCGCGTTGCACACGATCAGGCCGAACTCCTCGCCCGCGACCGGCTCGAAGAGGCTGCCGGCACGGAAGTCGATCCCTTCGATCCCGTTCAGCCTCGCGCTGAGCCAGGCCAGGTCGAGCGCGTGCTCGTTCACGTCCGTGGCGACGACCTCCGCGGCATGTGAACGGGCGACGAGCGCCTGGATCCCGGAACCCGTCCCGACGTCGAGCGCGCGCCCGACCGGCTCGCGCACCGTGAGGTCGAGGCAGTCGGTGGCGGAACGGGTGATTGCCTGGACCAGGTCGTCGGGATCGTCGGTGGATCCCTCCCGGCGGTCCGACGCGAGGATCAGGTCGCCGTACGGGACGAGCCGGACTTTGGACTCGACGCGTCCGGCGCTGCGCGACACGATCCCCGCCTCGGCCAGCGCGTCGAGGTCGAGCCCGAGCTCGTCCTCCGGCACGGCGAGATCGAGGAAGAAGAGCTTGGCGAGCGCCGCCAGCGTCCCGCTGCCCGCACGGCGTTCGAGGATCGGGATGTCGCCGAAGCCGGCGTCGAACGCGTCGGCGCCCAGAAGCTGTTCGAGACCGGCACGCGTGTAGCCCGCCGCAGCGAGGGCGGCTACCAGGCGGCCGAGGGGCTCGCCGTCAAGCCGCAGCGACAGGCGCGCCCCCACGGAGAAAACGGCTAGCTCTTCTTCGTGTACGTATGGCTGACAAAGTCAGTTGAGACCTCGACGCTGCGCCAATCGAACGTGAGGGTCGTCAGGCCGGTCTCGAGGCCGACGATGCCGCCGGCGTCGTGGACGCGAAAGCTCGAAACGAGGACGTCGCTCATCCTGTAGCCGCCTCGCCGCGACCCGCTCGACGTATGGAACCGAAAATCGACTTCGTCCAGGCGCATCGCCGGTCGCGTCGTGCAGTACTGGAAGAGGACTGGAGTGATCTCGTGCGTGGCCACCGTGCAAGCAGCGTCGCCGGCCGCCACAGGTACCTCCTCGTTCTCCCCTACCTCGAGTGTCCAGTCGAATGCTCGAACGGCCGCCGCGGAGATCTGAAAACCGCCCTCCGTGATCCAGAGCTGCACGCCGGTGATCGGTGGTGGGGCGCCGGCCATCTTTTACTCCTATCTCCGTAGGTTGAAGTTGAAGGCCGCGCCGCGGCCGTCGCGGGTCACTGTGTAGGCGCCGCGCGTGTCCGAGTACTCGCCGGTGCCGCCGACGATCGCGAACGAGCCGCCTTCGCCCGACGTCCCGATGCCGAGCAGGGTGCCCCCGTCGAGCAGGAAGGTGTGCTGCTCGTGGTCGCGGACTCCGATCGTCTCGTCCAACGTCGTCCCCGATCCGAACAGGTCGCCCATCAACGTGCCGCCCTCGGGCGCCGAGTACAGCTCTCCGCGCGTGGAAAAGCGGTCACCGGGGCGGGGGAGCCGTCCCGATTCGCGGTCCGGGGCGTCCACGAAGAGGTCAGGAACGTGGAGCTCGAAGTCGAGCGAGCCGACCGGGAACGGCGGGGCGTCGCTTCCCGCCGAAGCGCGACCCGCGAGCAGCGCGCCGAACGCGCCTCCGGCGAGGAGCAGCGCCCGCGAGAGCGCGGTGCGGCGGGTGGTTCCGGCGTCTGCCGTGCTCACTGGTGTCCGTTCAGGTCGAGGAATGGCTTGCCGGTCACTGTGACGCCTGTGCGACCGATCGTGATCGAGCCGCCGGGACCCTTCAGGACGATTCCCGCTTCGGTGACCTCGATCGTGTACAGGCCGCTCTTGCTGGCGAACGAGCCGTTGAACGTGCCGGCGGGCCCCGGTGCGCCGGGTGAACCGGCCAGTCCCTGGAGGCCTTGAGGTCCTTGCGGGCCGGTTACGCCTTGCGGCCCGGTTGCGCCCTGTGGGCCGGTCGCGCCCTGCGGGCCGGTGTCGCCTTGCGCGCCGGTAGAGCCCTGGCGCCCTGAGGCCCGGCCGGGCCCTTGATGTTCCAGGAGATCTTCCGCTCGCCGCGCTTACACCGGCTGCGCAGGAACATGGCCCCGTTCGACTTCTTCACGCAGGCAGTGATCGTGTTCGTCGCAGCCACCGTCGCCTGGGGGTCGCGGATCGCCGCGTAGGAAGCACGACCGGCCAGCACGGCCGCGACGAGCAGACCCCCGCAGACGAATGCCACCGCCGGGCGCCGAAGCGTGTCCCGGATCATTCGCATTGCCGCCAGGAGGTTCCCAGAGTCTGGGGCGTTTCTCAAGAGTCCCGGCATAATCGCCGGGTGAAGTCGTACGACGCGATCGTCATCGGCGCCGGACCGGGGGGTTCGACCACAGCGCAGCGCCTGGCCTCGAACGGGGCCGACGTGCTGCTCCTCGACCGCGCGGAATTTCCACGGGACAAGCCGTGCGGCGGCGGCGTCACGCTGCGCGCGGCTCAGCAGATCCCGGTCTCGATCGATCCGGTCGTCGAGCAGGTCGTCACCATCGCCGAGCTCGGGCTCGCGTACAGGCGCAAGGTCGAGCGCGGGGCGGGGGAGCCGCTCGTCCTGATGACGCAGCGCAAGCGGCTCGACAACCACCTGGCCGAGAGCGCCGTCGCCGCGGGCGCGGAGTTTCGCGACGGCGTGAAGGTCACCGGGGTCGAGACCGACGACAGCGGCGCGACGGTCACCGCCGGCGGCGAGCGGCTTCGCGCCCAGACGGTCGTCGGCGCGGACGGCATCAACGGCATCACGGCCCGCTCGCTCGGCCTGGGCGGAAACCGCGCCGTCGCGGTCGCGCTCGAGGCGAACGTCCCCAACTCGAAGATCGACGCCGAACGCTGGCGCGGCCGGTTCCTGATGGAGCTCTGCGCGCTGCCGGGCGGCTACGGCTGGGTCTTCCCCAAGGCCGAGCACATCAACGTGGGCGTCGGGGGCTGGGAGAGCGAAGGCCCGCGCCTGCGCCAGCACCTCGCCCGGCTCTGCGAGGCGCACGGCATCGCCATGGACGACCTCGAGGAGACGCGCGGCTACCGGCTTCCGTGCCGTACCGCCGACTCCGTGCTCGCACGCGGGCGCGGCTTGCTCGTCGGAGATGCGGCGGGTCTCGTCGATCCGCTCACCGGCGACGGGATGTACGAGGCGTTCCTGTCGGGCCGCTACGCCTCGGACGCGGTCGGACGGCTGCTCGCCGGCGAGATCGCGAGCCTCGATCCGTACAGCGTCGAGCTGACCAAGCGGCTCTCGACCCATCTCTGGGCGGCGTGGAGCCTCAAGGCCGCGCTCGACCGCTTCCCGCGCATGGCGTTCGGCCTCGCGAAGAGCCGCTTCGTCTGGCCGGTGGTCGAGAAGCTCATCACCGGCGAGATCCCGGACATCTCGTCGGCGCGCGGGATCTCGCGCCCGCCGCTGAAGGCGATCCAGCTCATGGGCCGGATCGCCGGCGATCCCGGGCACTCGTTCCGGCCCGCCTGAGCAGGAAGCAACTGGAACTGGGCGTACGATGAGCCCGATGGAGAACTACATCCAGACGATGCTCGACGGCGGCGGCCGCGTCATCACCGAGCCGCTTCCCAGCGTGCGCTCGGCGGCGATCGGGGTCTGGATCGGCTCGGGCTCGCGCGACGAGGACTCCGGCCACGCCGGCCTGGCGCATTTCCTCGAGCACCTGCTCTTCAAGGGCACGGGCAAGTACTCGGCGCTCGAGATCGCGGAGATCTTCGACGGCATGGGCGGCGAGCTGAACGCGGCCACGGCGCGCGACTACACGGTCGTCTACGCGCGCGTGCTCGACGAGCACATCGAGGCGGCGCTGGACGTGATGACCGACATGGTCTTCACGCCGGCGTTCGCGGACATCGACGCCGAGCGCGAGGTCGTCCTCGAGGAGATCGCGATGATCGAGGACACGCCGCCCGAGCTCGTCCACGACGTCTTCACGGAGACCGTCTTCGGCGACCATCCGCTCGGCCGGCCCGTGCTCGGCTCGGCGGAGGTGATCGCCTCCGTCTCGCGCCGCGCCATCTCCGCCTACCACCGCGCGCGCTACCGGCCCGACAACATCGTCGTCGCCGCGGCCGGGAGCGTCGACCACGACCGGCTCGTCGAGGTCGTCCAGGACCTGGCCGAGAAGAGCACCGGCGCCGCCAGGAAGCCCGCCGCGCGCCCGCCGTTCGTCGCGCCGCCGCCGCCGGGGCTGCGCTTCATCCGCAAGGAGACCGAGCAGTACCACGTCTGCGTCGGCGCGCCGGGCTTGGCGCGCGGCGACCGCCGCCGGTTCACCGCGACCGTGCTCGACTCGATCCTCGGCGGCTCGGCGTCCTCGCGCCTCTTCCAGGAGATCCGCGAGAAGCGCGGCCTCGCGTACGCCGTCTACACCTTCGCGTCGCAGTACGCGGACACGGGCCAGATCGGGGTGTACGTCGGCACGCGCGAGGAGAACCTGGCCGAGTGCATGAAGGTCGTGGCGGCCGAGCTCGCCGCGGTCTCCACCGAGGTGCGCGAGGAAGAGGTCGAGCGCGCCAAGGAGAACCTCAAGGGCCGCATCATGCTCTCGATGGAGCTGACGTCGAACCGGATGAGCCGGCTCGGCAAGTCGCTCGTCACCGACTCCGACCTGCTCTCGCTCGACCAGATCCTGGCCGAGATCGACGCGGTCGACGCCGCCTCGGTCGCGCAGCTCGCCGCCGTCCTGTTCGCGCCGGACGGGCTCTCGGTGGCGGGGATCGGGACGAACGAGAAGCGCTTCACCGCCGCGATCGAGCAGATCGCGCCGCATCTCTCCGAGGCTCGCGCGGCGTGAAGGTCGTCTTCTTCGGCGCCGGCGGCAAGGTCGGCACGGCGCTCGTTCCCGCGCTCGAGGCGGCCGGCCACGAGGTCACGTCCGGAGGCGATCCGGCCGGGCACGACGCGGCGATCGACTTCACCAGGCCCGACGCGGTGCGCGGCAACGTCGAGCGCTCGCTCGCCGCGGGCGTTCCCTGCGTCGTCGGGACGACCGGGCTCGCCGACGACGACTGGGCCGCGCTCGACGCCCAGGCGCGCGAGGCGGGGCTCCCGGTCTTCTTCGCGCCGAACTTCGCGCTCGGCGCGGTGCTGATGATGCGCTTCGCCGCCGAGGCCTCGAAGCACCTTCCCGACGCGGAGATCGTCGAGGCGCACGCGGCGACGAAGCTGGACAAGCCGTCGGGAACCGCGAAGGCGACCGCGGCCGCGATGGAGGGCGACCCGCAGATCCACTCGATCCGCCTGCCGGGCCTCGTCGCGCACCAGGAGGTCCTCTTCGGCGGCGAGGGGCAGCTCCTCACGATCCGCCACGACACGTTCTCCCGCGAGGCGTTCGCGCCCGGCGTGCTCCTGGCGCTGGAGCGGCTCGAGAACCCTGCCTGCGGGCGTCACGACAGGACTCGACACCCTGCTGGCGTAGAATGACCGTGGTGCTGGGAGAAGTCCTCACAGCAGCGGTGACGCCCTTCCGCGAGGACGGGTCGGTCGACTTCGATCGTTACCGCGAGCTCTGCGTCCACCTCGTCGAGAACGGCTCCGACGGCATCGTCGTGGCGGGCACGACCGGGGAGTCGCCGACGCTCTCCGACGAGGAGCGGCTCGGCCTCGTCGCGGCCGCGATCGACTCGGTCGGCCACCGCGCCACCGTGGTGGCCGGAACCGGCACCTACTCGACCGCGCACTCCGTCCACCTGACCGAGCAGGCGCACGAGCTCGGCGCCGACGGCTTCCTCGTCGTCACGCCGTACTACAACAAGCCGCCGCCGCGGGGGATCGTCGAGCACTACAAGGCGATCGCCGCCGTGAGCGACCGCCCGGTCGTCGTCTACAACATCCCGAGCCGGGTCGTCCTGAACCTCGAGCCCGCGACGATCTCCGAGCTGGCCGAGATCCCGACCGTCCGCTACGTGAAGCAGGCGCACGACGACATCGACCAGGCGCGGCACATCGTCGACAACACGGAGCTCGATCTCTACGCGGGCGACGACAACCTGATCTTCCCGTTCCTCGAGCTGGGCGCGATCGGCGGGGTCTGCGTCCACACGCACGTGTTCGGCCCGCAGGTGAAGGAGATGATCCGGCGCCACCGCGACGGCGACGTCGACGGCGCCCGCAGGCTCGACCACGAGCTGGAGGCGTCCTACGAGCTGCTGAAGGTCGCGCCGAACCCGATGGCGATCAAGGCCGCGCTCGCCCTGACCGGGTTCGACACGGGCGGCCTGCGGCTTCCGCTCGTCGAGGCCTCGGACGACGAGAAGGCGCAGATCCGCGGGCTCCTCGAGCGCGCCGGCATTCTCGAACCCGCCAGCCTCTAGACTCGCTTCGTGACCTGGACGCGCATCACGCCGCTCGGCGGCCTCGGCGAGGTCGGAAAGAACATGACCGTCGTCGAGAGCGAGGGCGGCATCGTGATCGTCGACGCCGGCCTGTCGTTCCCGCGCGACGAGCACCTCGGCGTCGATCTCGTCCTGCCCGACTTCGAGTACCTGGAGGAACGCCGCGGCGACATCCGCGCGGTCGTCCTCACGCACGGCCACGAGGACCACGTCGGCGCGCTGCCGTACTTCCTGCGCGAGATCGGGTCACCGGAGGTCTGGGCGACGAAGCTCACGCTCGGGCTCATCAAGTCGAAGCTCGACGAGCACGGCCTCGCCCGCTCGACCGAGCTGATCGAGGCCGTCCCCGAGGACGGCCCGGTGCCGCTCGGGCCGTTCCAGGCGCAGTTCGTGCGCATGGCGCACTCGATTCCGGACGCGGTCGCGATCGTCCTCGACACGCCCGGCGGGCGGATCCTCTTCACCGGGCGACTACAAGATCGACCACACGCCCGTCGACGGCTTCCGCACCGACGTCGGCCGGCTGGCGGAGCTCGGGAACGAGGGCGTCGACCTCATGCTCGGCGACTCGACGAACGCCGAGCGGCCCGGCGTCACGGCGTCGGAGCGCACCGTGGGGGAGGCGTTCCGCACGATCCTCCCGCGGCTCGAGGGCCGCGTGCTGATCGCGTCGTTCGCGTCGAACATCCATCGCGTCCAGCAGGCGATCGACGTCGCGCTCGAGACCGACCGCCAGGTCGCGCTCGTCGGCCGGTCGCTGCGCAAGAACGTGAACATCGCGCGGAGCCTCGGCTACCTCGACGTCCCCGAGGAGATCCTCATCAAGCCCGCGGATCTCGACAATCTGCGGCCCGAGCAGACGATGATCCTCTGCACCGGGAGCCAGGGCGAGCCGATGTCGGCGCTCACCCGGATCGCCTACGGCGACCACCAGCACGTCACGGTCGAGGCCGACGACACGGTGATCATCTCCGCGAAGCCGGTTCCGGGGAACGAGCTGCGCGTCCACGACACGATCAACCGCCTGACCCGCGCCGGCGCGCTGGTGCTGCACCAGGAGATCGCCGCCGTGCACACGTCGGGCCACGGCAACTCGGACGAGATCCGCACGGTGCTCGCGCTCGTTCGGCCCAAGAACGTGATGCCGGTGCACGGTGAGTTCCGGATGCTCGACGCGCAGGCCCGCCTGGCGCGCGAGTCCGGCGTGCCCGCCGACCGCATCGTCCTCGCGGAGAACGGCTCCGTCGTCGAGCTCTCGAACGGCGTCGCGCGGATCGTCGACCACGTCGCGACCGGCGCCACGTTCGTGGACGGCCTCGGCGTGGGGGACGTGCGCGAGGCGTCGCTGAAAGACCGGCGCCACCTCTCCGAGGACGGCGTCCTCATCGTCGTCGTCACGATCGGCGGCCGAAACGGCCAAAGCGTCGCGCCGCCGGAGCTGATCGCGCGCGGCTTCGCCGATCCCGGCCCGGTGTTCGAGGAGGCGCGCGAGGAGGTCGAGCGCACGGTCGCGACGCTCCTCGGCGACGGCATCGGCGAGCGCAAGCTCCTCGAGGAGCACGTCCACGAGGCCGTGGGCCGTCTCGTCTACGAACGCACCCGCCGCCGTCCGATGATCCTGCCGGTCGTCGTCGAGGTCTGAGCCGCCTCAGGGGTGGCGCTACGCCCTCCGTCCGGTATCACTAGACGAGTGAACGGCATCGGACACTCCTGGTCGGGACTCCTGCGCTCGTACGAGGTGGAGGACGCGACCGCTACTCGGCTCATCCGCGCGCTCGTCGCGACCGAGGTGTCGGCGCTCGCCTTCTGCCGGCTGCTCGACCGGTGGGCGAGGGGCGAGCCCGACCCGACCACGCCCGAGCGGCGCGACGCCGCGCTGCGCAGGGCGGCCGAGCGGGTCGAGACGGCGCTGGCCGGGCTCGAGCGTCCGCTGGGCCAGTACCTGCTCGAGCTCCAGGGAGACGGCGCCGAGGGACGCTCCTGGTACGGCGAGCCGGGAGCGGGGGAGGTGCTCGAGTGGGACGACGTCCTGCGCCGGGCCGGCGTGCACGCCTCGCCGAGCCGCGTTGCCCAGGCCTATCTCGAGCTGGCCGTGCTCGTCCGTGCGCTCCAGGGGCTCTCGAGCTCCGCGCGCATGGGCGCTCCGCCCGAGCGGGCCGCGCTCTGGGCCGGACTGTTCGACCTCCGCGAGAACCTGTACGGCGGCGCGGTCGACGACCTCCGCGCGCTCGCCGCCTGACCCGAACGGGGTAGAAGGTCGGCGGTCTTGGGTAATTGACGTAGTCAACTACTGTTGACAAGATCTGGGCAGCGCCCCGGCTTTTGGCACCGGGACCAGGACAAGCGGCATTGATACCGGGAGGGTTCATGAACACCTTTTTCAGGGCGTTCGTCGTCTGCGCGATCGTCGCGCTGACCGGCTCGGCAAGCGGATTTGCACACCACGGGCAGGAGCACGAGCTCCCGCTCGCAGGACAGGTGCTCGCCACCGCGGCAGACGTGATCAAGAGCCGGGCGCCTGCGGTCGTCTCGTACGACCAGGCGAAGGCGCGCGGGCTCGACGTTGACGGCACGAAGCGCTCCGGGCTCGCCGAATGCCCGAGCGTCCCGTACGTGGACAACGGCATCACCAGCGAGGAAGAGGCCCTGGCGGCCGCGATCGTCCAGAATCGCGAGTCGGCCCCGCGGTGCTACTCGCCGCTGCGCAACATGAAGTTCGGCGTCGGCACGCCGCCGCCGCATCCGGGCTCGACGATCGCCGGCTTTCCCAACAGCTACTACCACTGGACCGGCTGGAACACGTTCGGCCACAACAAGTGGGGCGAAGGCGTCCAGTTCCAGATGGAGGTCGCCGACCCGAGCGTGACGAGCTACGCGAACGGCTTCGAGTTCGTCGCCGCGCGCGTCATGCAGGTCGACGAGCAGGACAACTGGCTCGAGGCCGGCTGGTACGAGTACAACTACTACACGGGCAACAACCAGTGCGTCTACGGCTACGCGACGCCCGAGCACGTGCACCACTTCGACTGCTCGTCGTATCCGCTCACGGTCGGCTCGATGTACAGCTTCCGTACGGAGAACCTCGCCGCGAACGGGTCGCCGGGTGTCGGCGGCTTCGTCTACTACGCCGGCGCGTGGCGGATGCTCGTCTACAACGAGGATCTGTACTGCGTCACCGAGTTCGCGACGCCCGTCTGCCACATGGACGTCGAGCTCGAGGTCGAGACCGACGTCGACCCCAACCGCCACGTCATCCTGAACGGCGACGACTACGACGGCGCTGGCGTGACGTTCCACCTGGGCCAGGTGAAGAAGGTCTCGGACGGCTCGTGGAACTCCGTGTCGAGCTACAACAACTGCGCGAACATGGAGATCAACAACGCTTCGCCCGACTACCGGATGGTGAAGCGCGGCGCGCTGGACATCCGCAACTCCTTCCGCATCGCCAGGACGGGTACCAAGTACGACAGCTGCCCCTAGCGGCCTGACGACCTGATCGAGCGGCGGGGAGGAGGCCCTTCCCGCCGCTCGAACTACGTCCTTCATGGGTCGAAAGAAGGCGCCGCACAAGGTGCGCCCTCGGACGCCGTCGCGTGTCAAGCGACGGCGGACGCGAGGCACCGCTCATCCCGAGCTCATCGGGCTCGGTCTCGTCGCGCTGGGGCTCTTCCTGGTCGTCGTCCTCTGGCTCGGCTGGGACGGCGGGGCGGTCGGCTCGCGCGTCACGAACGGCCTCGACTGGCTGATCGGCGGCGCCCGGATCGTGCTGCCGCTCGCGCTCGTCGCGGTCGGGGGGCTGATGGTCGGCCGCTCGGGCCTCGTCGACTTCCGACCGTTCCGCGTGGGGCTCGTGATCGCCTCGGCTGGACTCCTGATCCTGCTCGGCGCGAACAACGGCGGGGAGCTCGGCGGCGCGCTCGACGGCGGCTTCGAGCGGCTGCTCGGCGCCTCCGGGACGATCATCCTCGGCTCGTTCGCCTTCACCGTCGGCCTCGTGCTCCTCACGGGCGCGTCGCTCGGTGCGCTCCTTCGCCGCTCCGCCACGGCCGCGAAGGCCGCCGGCGCACGGGCGGCCGAGGCGCGGCGCGCGATCCCGCGTCCGGCTCCCGTCTCGGTCGTCGAGCCGTCGTACGAGTCCGTTCCGCTCGCGCCGCCCGTGGACGGTGCGGTCGAGTATCCCGACGTCGTCTCCGACGCGCCTCCCGCCATGCCGGTTCTCGTGGACCAGCTCACCGACGAGCCCGAGTGGAACGACGAGCCGACGCACGAGACCGCAGTGCTTTCCCTCTTCGAGCCGCCCGCGACCGAGCACGCCGCGTACGTCCTCCCGGACCCGAGCCTCCTGCGCCGCTCGCGCGCGACCGAGAAGCAGCCGCAGCAGGCGCTCGAGCGCACCGCGGAGACGCTCGTCCAGGCGCTCGGCCACCACGGTGTCGAGGCGAACGTCATCGGCATGGTCTCGGGCCCGCGCGTGACGCGCTACGAGATCCAGCTCGCGCCGGGGACGAAGGTGGGCAAGGTCACCGCGCTGAAGGACGACCTCGCCTACGCGCTCGCGACGACGGAGATCCGCATCCTCGCCCCGATCCCGGGCAAGCAGGCGGTCGGCGTCGAGGTTCCGAACCTCGCGCCGAACATCGTCACGCTCGGCGACATCTTCGACACGCTGCCCGCGAACGCGAGCCCCGTCTCCACCTGGCTGGGGAAGGACATCTCCGGCGCTGCCGTCTGGGCCGACCTCGCGCGCATGCCGCACATCCTCATCGCCGGCACGACCGGCTCGGGAAAGTCGGGCTGCATCAACAACATGCTCTGCTCGATCCTGCTGCGCTCGACGCCCGACGAGGTCCGGATGATCCTCGTCGACCCGAAGCGCGTCGAGCTCGGGCTCTACGAGTCGATCCCGCACCTGCTGACGCCCGTCGTCTCGAGCCCGAAGGCCGCAGCCGCCGTGCTCGCCAACGTCCTCACGGAGATGGAGCGCCGCTACGAGCGCATGAGCGTCGCGAAGGCGCGCACGCTGCCCGAGCTGAACAAGGTGCTCGCGGGGCGGGGCGAGGCCACGCTCCCGTACCTCTTGATCGTGATCGACGAGCTCGCCGACCTGATGATGGTCTCGCCGCAGGAGGTCGAGGACGCCGTCATCCGCCTCGCGCAGAAGTCGCGCGCCGTCGGCATCCACCTCGTGCTCGCGACGCAGCGCCCGTCCGTGGACGTCATCACCGGGATGATCAAGGCGAACGTCCCGTCGCGGATCGCCTTCGCCGTCTCGAGCCAGACCGATTCGCGCGTGATCCTCGACACGGCCGGCGCCGAGAGCCTGCTCGGCCAGGGCGACATGCTCTTCAAGCCGCTCGGCACGTCGCGCCTCCAGCGCGTCCAGGGCGCGTACGTGAGCGAGGAGGAGATCGCGCTCGTCGTCGAGGCCTGCCGCGGCCAGCGCGAGCAGGAGCTCGACGAGACGCTCGCTCGAGGCGCCCGGCGTCGAGGTCGTCATGGACGGCGACGACGGCGACTTCGACCCCGACGAGGATCCGCTGCTCGCCCGCGCGATCGAGATCGTCGTGACCACGCAGACGGCCTCGGTCTCGCTGCTCCAGCGCCGTCTGCGCGTCGGCTACACGCGGGCGGGACGCCTCATCGACATGCTCGAGCGCCGGGGGATCATCTCCGGCTACGAAGGCTCGAAGCCCCGCCGTGTGCTCGTCGGCGAGCACGAGCTCGAGGGTGCGCTCGCGGGCGAGCTCTCCCACGCCGCCTCCTGATCATCCCTGGCATCCGGACGCCTGCGGTTGTAGCATCGCCGGAATTCACGGATGGTCAGAAACGAGGGGAGGATGGGCGTGAACGCAGTGCGAAAACTGTCGTGGGTAGCGCTCCTGGTTGTGAGCCTTGCGCTCGCGCTCGGCGCGACAGCATGCGGTGGAGACGGCGAGTCGACAACGGGTGCTGCGCCACCGGCAACCGGCGGCGAGGAGACCACGGCCGAACCGTCAATCAAGGTCGGTCTCGTCACCGACATCGGCGGCCTGAACGACAAGAGCTTCAACCAGCTCGCGAACGAGGGCCTCGAGCGTGCGAGCGATGAGCTCGGCGTCGAGATCCGCGTCATCGAGTCGAAGTCGGATGCCGACTACATTCCGAACCTGCAGTCGCTGGCGGAGGACGGGTACGAGCTCGTCATCGCGGTCGGCTTCCTCATGCAGGAGGCGACGCAGCAGGCAGCAGCGACCTACCCGGACACGAACTTCGCGATCATCGACGCGACGTTCGATCCGGCACTCGACAACTCGGTCGGACTGCTCTTCAAGGAGCAGGAGGCCGGCTACCTGGTCGGCTACCTGGCAGGGCTCGTCACCGAGTCGAACACGGTGTCGAGCGTCGGCGGTCTCAAGATCCCGCCGGTCGACCACTACATCGCGGGCTTCGCAGCCGGCGCGAAGGATGCGAACCCCGACGTCAAGGTGCTGAACGGCTACTCCCAGGACTTCGTCGACCAGGCGAAGTGCAAGGAGGTCGCGCTCGACCAGATCTCCAACGGCTCCGACGTGGTCTTCCAGGTCGCGGGCGGTTGCGGTCTCGGTGCGCTCGACGCGGCCGATCAGGAAGGCGCCTGGGGCATCGGCGTGGACGCCGACCAGGCGTACCTCGGCGACCACATCCTCACGAGCGCGCTGAAGCGCGTGGACGAGGCCGTGTACCGGACGATCCAGTCCGCCGTCGAGAACTCGTTCGCAGGCGGCACCTCGGTGGTCTTCGGACTCGCCGACGACGGTGTCGGCGTGGGCGAGGTCAATGCCGAGGTTCCGCAGGAAGACGTGGACGCGATGAACGCGCAGATCGATGGGATCGTGGCCGGGGACATCGAGGTTCCCGACACCGTCGAACGGCGCCGGTAAGACGAAACGAGCGGAGGGCGTCCCTCGGGGCGCCCTCCGTTTTCCTTCCCATGACCGAAGCCCCGCTCCTCGAACTCCGCGGCATCACCAAGCGCTTCCCGGGCGTGGTGGCGAACGACCACGTCGACTTCGAGCTGCGCAAGGGCGAGGTGCACGCGCTCCTCGGCGAGAACGGGGCAGGGAAGTCCACGCTCATGAACATCCTCTACGGGCTCTACACGCCCGACGAGGGCGAGATCCGGATGAACGGCAAGCAGGTCTCGGTGCACTCGCCGCGCGAGGCGATCGATCTCGGCGTCGGCATGGTGCACCAGCACTTCATGCTGATCCCGGTCATGACGGTCGCCGAGAACATCGTGCTCGGCATGGAGCCGCACAACGGCCCCTTCATCGACCTCCGCTCGGCCGAGAAGCGCGTCGGCGAGCTCTCGCAGCAGTTCGGGCTCGCGGTCCGTCCGGAGGCCCGCGTCGAGTCGATCAGCGTCGGCCAGCAGCAGCGCGCGGAGATCCTGAAGGCGCTCTTCCGCGGCGCGGACATCCTCATCCTCGACGAGCCGACCGCCGTGCTCACGCCGCAGGAGGCGGGCGAGCTCTTCGCGATCATCGAGTCGCTGAAGGCGGACGGAAAGTCGATCATCTTCATCACGCACAAGCTGAACGAGGTGCTCGAGGTCGCCGACCGGATCACCGTGCTGCGGCGCGGCAAGACCGTGGGCACCGTCCCGAAGGAGGGCGCGACCGAGAGCGGTCTCGCCCAGCTCATGGTCGGGCGCGAGGTGCTCCTGCGGGTCGAGAAGCCGCCGGCGACGATCGGCAAGCCGCTCCTCATCGTCGAGGATCTGAACGTGCTCGACGAACGCGACCTTCCGGCGTGCCGGGGCGTGTCGTTCACCGTCTCCGCGGGCGAGATCGTCGGGCTCGCGGGTGTGGACGGAAACGGCCAGAGCGAGCTCGTCGACGCGATCGCCGGCCTGCGAAAGCTCACCTCCGGCCGGATCACGATCGGCAGACACCGACGTCACGCATGCGACGAGTCGCGACTCCCTGGACGCCGGGCTCGGACACATCCCTGAGGACCGCCACCTGCGCGGGCCTCGTGCTCGACTTCTCCCTCGCCGAGAACCTCGCGCTGCACGCCTATCGCTCGCCACCCGACTCGCGCCACGGCTGGCTCTTCCCGCGGCGGCTGATCGAGCGCGCCAAGTCGATCCTCAAGGAGTTCGACGTGCGCGGCGGGACGCCCGAGACGCCGGCCTCGTCGCTTTCGGGCGGCAACCAGCAGAAGGTGGTGATCGCGCGCGAGGTGAGCGGCGACCCGATGGTGCTCGTCGCCGCCCAGCCGACTCGCGGGCTCGACGTCGGCGCGATCGAGTTCGTCCACCGGCGGCTCGTGGAGGAGCGCGACGAGGGCCGCGCGATCCTGCTCGTCTCGTTCGAGCTCGAGGAGATCCTGTCGCTCTCCGACCGGATCCTCGTCATGTACGAGGGGCAGATCGTGGGCGAGTACACGCCGCAGGCGACCGAGGAGGAGCTCGGGCTCGCCATGACCGGCGGCGGACGCGAGGCGGCATGACGGACGCGCCGACTCCGCCTCCGGCCGGACTCCCGCCCGTGAACGACACGCAGGCCGCCTCCGAGGTGATGGACGGCTGGTTCCGCTCGCGCCTGGGCGGCGTGGTCGTGCCGATGGTGGCCGCGGCCCTCGCCTTCTTCGTCGGCGGCCTCGTCATCCTGGCGGCCGGCCACAACCCGATCGCGGCCTACGGAGCGATCTTCGACGGCACCGGGCTGAACCCGTTCTCGTACTTCGGCGACGAGTCGGACGCCGCCTGGCTGAATCTCCAGCAGACGCTCATCGTCTTCACGCCGCTCGTCTGCACCGCGATCGCGGTCGCCTTCGCCTTCCGCTGCGGGATGTTCAACATCGGCGGCCAGGGTCAGTACTTCGTGGGCTTCTTCGCCTCGATCTACATCGGGACGCATCTCGCCGGCCTGCCCCGCGTGCTCCACATCGTGCTGGCCATCGTCGCCGCGATCTTCGTCGGAATGATCTGGGGCGGGATCGCGGGATTCCTGAAGGCGAGCGTCGGCGCGCACGAGGTGATCACGACGATCATGCTCAACTGGATCGCGATCTACGGCGGCCAGTGGCTCTTCGAGCTGGGCGGGCCGCTCCAGGGACCCGAGCCGTCGCTGCCCAAGTCGGACGCGCTGCTCGAAGCGGTCAAGCTCCCGACGTTCGGGACCGGCCTCCAACCGATCCACGCCGGTGTCTTCATCGCGATCGCAGCGCTAGTGGTCTACTCGCTGCTCCTGAACAGGACGACGCTCGGCTTCGAGGTGCGCGCGGTCGGCTTCAACCCCGAGGCGGCGCGCTACAGCGGCATCTCCGTGGGGCGCAACTACATCCTGGCGCTCGCGATCGCCGGCGGGTTCGCCGGCCTCGGCGGAGCGCTCGACAACCTCGGCTGGAAGTTCACGATCGCGACGAACGACATCCAGGTGAGCGCGGTCGGGTTCGTCGGCATCGCCGTCGCCCTGCTCGGGCGCAACACGGCGATCGGGATCTTCTTCTCGGCGCTCCTCTTCGCCGCGCTCCAGACCGGGACGTCGTCGCGGCAGATCGACTCGAGCATCTTCCCGGCCGAGCTCGCCGGGAACCTCTCGACGATGATCCAGGCGCTCATCATCCTGTTCGTCGCGACCGAGCTCCTGATCTTCTACATCTGGGCCGCGCGCAAGAAGGTGGGCTGGGGCGGGGCCAGTCGCAGGTTGAGGGGAGCCGAGCAATGACCGTGGACCGGCTTCTCGACCCGCGCCGCATTGCGATCGCCGGGATCGTGCTCGGCGTCGCCGCGTTCATGGTGACGCTGCCGCCGTTCACGGCGCGTTCGATCGGCATCCCGTTCGTCCTCGGCTTCCTCGGCCTGCTCGCCGGACTCTGGGGCGTCACCCGCGGCGCCCGCCGGTACGGCTGGTGGGCGGTCGGCATCTCCCTCGCCGGGATCCTCGCCGGCATCTGGATCCAGACGAAGGACGTCGACTCGCTCGACGCGATCGTGACCGCCGGGCTCCTCGCCGCGACGCTGCGCTTCGCGACGCCGCTCGCGTTCGCCGCCACGGGCGGGCTCATCTCGGAGCGCGCGGGCGTCGTCAACATCGGACTCGAGGGGATGATGCTGGTCGGCGCGTTCTTCGGGATCTACGCCGCGGCCGAGACCGGCTCCTGGGTGCTCGGGATCCTCGGCGCGATGCTGGCCGGCGGCCTCCTCGCGCTTCTCCACGCGATCTTCACGATCACGCTGCGCGCCGACCAGATCGTCAGCGGCTTCGCGGTCAACTTCCTCGCGCTCGGTCTGACCGGCTATCTCTTCAGATCGATCTACGGCTCGGCCGGCACGCCCGAGGTGCCGCGCATCCCGGCGCTCACGATGCCGGAGTTCATCCGCGACATCCCGCTGGTCGGAGACGTCTTGGGGACGCTCAGCGTGATGACCTGGCTCATGTTCGTCCTCGTCC
The DNA here is from genome assembly GCA_963814525.1 of uncultured Actinomycetes bacterium. Lineage (GTDB taxonomy): Bacteria > Actinomycetota > Thermoleophilia > Gaiellales > Gaiellaceae > CAVRUF01. The sequence continues at coordinate 105,833 of CAWFDH010000006.1, forward strand.
TGCTCACCTGGATCGTGCTCTTCAAGACGCCGATCGGCCTGCGCCTCCGCTCGGTCGGCGAGCACCCCCGCGCGGCCGACACCGTGGGGATCTCGGTCATCCGGATCCGCTACACGGCGGTCGTCACGTCCGGAATGTTCGCCGCGCTCGGCGGCGCCTACCTCTCGTTCGGCTTCGGCGGGTCGTTCAACGAGAACATGACGAACGGCCGCGGCTACATCGCGCTCGCCGCCGTCATCCTCGGGAAGTGGACGCCGTTCGGCGCGCTCGGCGCCTGCCTCCTCTTCGGCTTCGGGTTCGCGCTCTCGATCCCGCTCCAGGGCCAGGCGGACATCTCGGCGAACATCCTCTCGACGCTTCCCTACGTGATCACCCTGATAGCGCTCGTCGGCGTCATCGGCCGCTCGCGCCCGCCGGCGGCGGTTGGCCGTCCGTACGTCACGCAGTAGGGGATAAAGTCCGCCGCCGTGCGTAACGGCAATGCCGTCCTCTCCCTGCTCGTCGCGCTGGCTGCGCTCGTGCTCTTCGTCGGAGCCGGCTGGGCCGCGAAGACAAGCGACGGGATCAGCTGGCTCGAGGCCGCGCTGGCCGTTCCCGTCGTGGCGCTCCTGGCCTTCCTTTCGTTCTCGTTCGGCGCGAGCGCGCGCAGGCGCTATCAGAGCACCCTCGGCCGCGACGGAGGGATGGGCATGGCGCGTCTGGCGCGGATCCTCGCGATCGTGGCCCTGCTCCTCTCGCTCACCGCAGGCCTCGCGTTGATCGTCTACGTCGTGCTCGTCTCGACGGACGGTCTCGCGCACGCTCCCTGGTGATGTTCGGGGCTCGAAGGGCCAGGGGCTACAATCCGCAGTTGGCCGCAAGCTAGCGCCGTCCCGCACATTGTTCGAAATCGGAAACAGCCTCAGAGAAGCCCGCCTCCGCCAGAGCCTGGACCTGGCCCGTGTCGAGGACGACACGAAGATCCGCGCCAAGTACCTCCAGGCCCTCGAGGACGAACGCTTCGACATCCTCCCGTCGGAGACGTACGTGAAGGGATTCCTCCGTACGTACGCCGAATATCTCGGCCTCGACGGGCAGCTCTACGTCGACGAGTTCAACTCGCGCTTCGCCGCGGCGGAGGAGCCGGTGTCCTCGCCGCAGCTTCCGCGCAGGCGCAAGTCCCGCCGTGCGGAGTCGAACCTGGTCGTCGTCGCGCTGGCCGGGATCGTCGCCGTCGCCGTGCTCGTCGTGGTCGCGTTCGCGTTCTCGGACGGCGACAAGACGCCCACGACTCCGAACGGGCTTCCGGCCGTCTCGACGACGACGGCGACGGGCGGGACGACGCTCGTCGTGCGCGCCGCCGACGGGAACTGCTGGGTGGCGGTCCACCGCAACAGCGCGGCCGGCCGCGTCATCTTCTCGGGGACGATCTACAAGGGTGAGATGCAGACCTTCGGCCCGGCCGACCAGCTCGTCATGGAGTTCAAGAACCGCTGCGCCGACAAGCTCGCGATCGGCCTGAACGGCCGGCAGCTCGAGGACTTCCCGGTCGGCAAGGGCGTCGTCGTCGTGAACGCCCAGGGCGCACGGCGCCAGGGTTGAGCCCGCAACCGCGGGCGGCGGTTCTCCTCACGGGCAGCGAGCTCGTTCGCGGCTCGATCGACGACGCGAACGGCGCGTTCGTCGCGCGCGAGCTGACCCGGCTGGGGCTCGAGCCCGAGCGCTGGACCGTGGTCGGCGACCGTCCCGAGGAGCTCGAGGCGGCACTGCGCCAGGCGCTCGAGGCGGACCTCTGCATCATCTCGGGCGGCCTCGGACCGACCCACGACGACCGGACGATCGAGTTCCTCGCGCGCGTCAGCGGGCGGGCACTCGTCGTCGACGCGGGTCTGGAGACGGAGATCGAAGCGGTGGCCCGCGCCGTCGCCGTGCGGCTGGGGCGGCCGTTCGAGGATCTCGCCCTCGGCGTGCGCAAGCAGGCGTCGCTGCCGGAGGGCGCGGTCTCGCTCGGCCTGGCCGGAACCGCGCCGGCGGTGCTTCTCGAAGTCGACGGTCGCGTCGCGGTCGCGCTGCCCGGCCCGCCGGGGGAGCTGCGGCGCCTGTGGCCGCGCGTCCTCGAGGCGGAGGCGGTGCGCGCCGTCGTCGCGCGGGCCGCGACGCGTGGTCGCGAGATCGTCCGGATCTACAGCGTCCCGGAGTCGTCCGTCGCCGCAGTCGTCGAGGCGGCCGGCGGGGAGCGCGGAGGGCTCGAGATCGCGATCTGCGCCCGCAACCTCGAGGTCGAGGTCGACCTGTTCTTCACGCCCGACGCCCAAGGCATGGCCGTCGGCGTGGTCGAGGCGCTCGAGACGCGGTTCGGTGACGCCGTGTTCGCGCGCGACGAGCGGCCGCTGGCGGCGCACGTCCTCGACCAGGCGCGCGCGGCGGGCGTGACGCTCGCGACGGCTGAGTCGTGCACCGGCGGGCTCGTCGCGGCGGCGCTCACCGAGATTCCCGGGTCGAGCGACGTGTTCCTCGGTGGCGCGGTGACCTACGCGAACGAGGCGAAGGAAGCGCTCGTGGGCGTTCCCGCCGCGGTGCTCGCCGCGCATGGCGCGGTCTCGGAGGAGACAGCACGGGCGATGGCGGCCGGGCGCGAGGAGCGCGTTCGGCGCGGACGTCGCCGTGTCGATCACGGGCATCGCGGGTCCCGGACGGCGGCACCCCGGAGAAGCCCGTCGGACTCGTCCACATCGCGGTCGAGGGCCCGTCCGCGAGCGCCGCGACCGAGGTGCGGCTTCCCGGCAGCCGCGAAGAGGTGCGCGCCCGCGCGGCGACACTGGCTCTGCACGAAGTCCGGCGTCTTCTGGCACGTTCGTGACGAAGTAGCGCGGAAATGACGCCTACCGTGGAGGGAGATGAGCGACTTCGCCTCTTCCTCGCCTACCCGCTTCCTGCCGAGACGCGCGAGCGGCTCGTCCGCTGGCAGGCGGAGGCGTTCGCGGGCGTGGCCGACGTTCGGGTCGTTCCGCCGGAGAACCTGCACGTCACGCTGGTCTTCCTGGGCGAGCGGCCTCGTGCCGAGCTGGAGGCGATCGACGCCGAGCTTCGGGCCGCGGCTGCGGCCGCCGTTCCGCCGGTGCTCGAGGCGCTTCGCTACCGCGAGACACGCGCCGTGGGGATGGTCGTGTTCGGCGACGAGGGCGATGCCGCGGCGCGGTTTCAGGCGGATCTCTCGGCCCGGCTCGACCGGATCGGCGTCTACCGTCCCGAGCGAAGGACGTGGACGCCGCACGTCACCGTCGTGCGTTTCCGCCGGCGGCCGCGGCTTCGGCTCGACCCGCCGGAGCTCGGCAGGGTCAGTCCGTCCGAAGGGGCTTCCTACACTTCAAGACTGCGCCGAACCGGAGCGCAGTACGAGATCCGGGCAACTGTCCCGTTAGGAGGGTGAACACGTGGACCGCGAGCAGGCACTTGAAGCCGCGTTAGGCCAGATCGAGCGCGCACACGGCAAGGGGTCGATCATGAGGATGAGCGACCAGGCACAGACGGCGATTCCGTCGATCTCGACGGGTTCGTTCTCGCTCGATCTCGCGCTCGGCGTCGGCGGGCTGCCTCGCGGCCGGGTGGTCGAGATCTTCGGCCCGGAGTCCTCGGGGAAGACGACACTCGTCTACCACGTGATCGCCGAGGCCCAGCGCCGCGGGGGCATCTGCGCCTTCGTGGACGCCGAGCACGCGATGGACCCTGCGTACGCCCAGCACATCGGCGTGAACATCGACGACCTCCTCGTGTCGCAGCCCGACAACGGAGAGCAGGCGCTCGAGATCTCCGAGCTCCTCATCCGCTCAGGCGCGCTCGACGTGGTCGCGGTCGACTCGGTCGCGGCGCTGACGCCCCGCGCCGAGATCGAGGGCGAGATGGGCGACAGCCACGTCGGCCTCCAGGCGCGGCTCATGAGCCAGGCGCTCCGCAAGCTCGCGGGGACGCTGAACAAGACCGGGACGGTCGCGCTCTTCACGAACCAGCTGCGCGAGAAGATCGGCGTCATGTTCGGCAACCCGGAGACGACGCCGGGCGGCCGCGCGCTCAAGTTCTACTCGTCCGTGCGGCTCGACATCCGGCGCATCGAGACGCTGAAGGAAGGCGTCGAGGCGGTCGGCAACCGCGTTCGCGTGAAGGTCGTGAAGAACAAGGTCGCGCCGCCGTTCAAGCAGGCGGAGTTCGACATCATCTACGGCGACGGCATCTCCTGGGAGGGCTCCGTCCTCGACGTTGGCCTGGAGCGCAAGCTCGTCCAGAAGGCCGGCTCGTACTTCAGCTACGGCGACGAGCGTCTGGGCCAGGGCCGCCACAACGCGACGGCGTTCCTGCGGGAGCACCAGGACATCACCGACGCGATCGTGCGCGGCGTGCAGGAGCAGGTCGGCGAGGGCGTGGTCGTGTCCGCACGGCTCCTTCCGCTGGACGACGAGGTCGCGGCCACGAACGGCTCGAAGAAGGCGAAGGCCGCCGACGCGGAGACCGAGGCGGAGGCCGAGGCAGCCGCCGCGTAACGGGCGGATGCCCACGCTGACGAAGCTCGCGCGCTCCGGTCCCGGCCGGATCGCGCTCGAAGTGGACGGGAATCCCTGGCGGACCGTGCCCGACGCAGTCGTGGTGCGTGCCGGGCTCTCGGCCGGGCTCACGCTCGACCGGCCGACGCTGCGCCGCGTTCGAACCGAACTGCGGCGCGCACAGGCGCGGGCCGTCACGGGCCGTGCGCTTGCCCGGCGCGACCTGACCGAGCACGAGCTCGAAACGCGACTCGAGCGGGCGGGCCTCGCACCGGCGGAGATCGAGGAGACAAAGGCCGCGGCCGTGTCGGCCGGGGTCGTCGACGACGAGCGCTTTGCCCGGGCCCGCGCGGGCCAGCTCGCCGGGCGCGGGTACGGGAACGCGTACGTCCTGGCGAAGCTCCGCGCGGCCGGCGTGGCCGACGAGCTGGCGCGGGAGGTCGTGGAGGAGCTTCCGCCCGAGGCCGAGCGGGCCGAGGCGGTCGCCGGGCGACGCGCGGGGGATCCGCGCAAGACCGCGGCGTACCTGGCGCGTCGCGGGTTCTCCTACGACGCGATCGAGGAGGCCATGGCCGCCGCTACGAATGTCGAACCGTGACGCGGTAGGATGCCGCCACAACGAGAACCCAAACAGCCTGCATCGGAACGGCTTTTCACCGGAACCACCACGCTTCTTGACTCCCGAACCACCACGCTTCTGACGACGATCTGACCTCACGGAGACCCGCTCTCCGATTCGCATGACCACGGCGCGGCGCGCCCGGCTTCCGACACTGCCGTTCCTACGGGCCTGACGTAGGAGCACGACATGCTGGTTCTGATCGGCACCCTGATCGCCCTTGCGGCTGGGCTCGTAGTCGGCGCGATCGTCGGCTCGCAGTTCGCGATCGGCCGCAAGCGGACGGCCGCCGAGGCGGAGATCGCGCGGAACGTGGCCGAGTCGACGCATGCGGCCGAGGCCGTGCGCCGCGAAGCGCAGGTCGAGGCGCGCGAGGAGGCCCTGAAGGCGCGCGCCGACGCGCAGGCCGAGCTGACCGAGCTGCGCACCGCTGCGATCAAGACGGAAGAGCGCGCGGTCGCGAAGGAGGAGGAAGCGGTTCGCCGTCTCGACGAGCTGGCGCGGCGCGAGCAGTCCCTGGCCGACCGCGAGAAGAACACGGAGCTGCTCGAGGCGGAGCTCCAGCGCGCGAACGAGACGCAGCTCGCCGAGCTGGCGCGCGTCGGCGGCCTGTCCGTCGACGACGCGAAGCGGGAGATGCTCGAACGCTCGGAGGATCTCGTCCGCCACGAGCTGGCGCGGTTCGTCCGCACGGCCGAGGAGGAGGCGCAATCGGAGGCGAAGCGGCGCGCCCGCGTGCTCGTCGGCGACGCGCTCCAGCGCGTGGCCGCAAGCCATGCCGCGGAGACGACGTCGAGCCTCGTCGAGCTTCCGTCCGACGACATGAAGGGCCGCATCATCGGTCGCGAGGGCCGCAACATCCGCGCGCTCGAGAACGTGACCGGCGTGGATTTCATCATCGACGACACGCCGCAGGCCGTCGTCCTCTCGTCCTTCGACGGCGTCCGCCGCGAGGTGGCGAAGATCACGCTGCAAAAGCTCGTCGAGGACGGCCGTATCCATCCCTCGCGGATCGAGGAGATGTACTACGAGTCGAAGGCCGAGATCGAGGAGCACATCACGCAGATGGGCGAGCAGGCCGTGTTCGAGGCGAACATCGGCTCGATGCACGAGGAGCTCGTGAAGCTCCTGGGCCGGCTCCGCTACCGGACGAGCTACGGGCAGAACATCCTCAAGCACTCGCTCGAGTGCTCGCACCTGGCGGGGATCATGGCCGCCGAGCTCGGGGCGGGCGTGAAGACGGCGAAGCGCGCAGCGCTCCTCCACGATCTCGGGAAGGCGATGACGCACGAGGTCGAGGGCTCGCACGCGATCATCGGCGCGGAGATGGCGAAGCGCTACGGCGAGACCGACGCGGTCGTGCACGCGGTCGAGGCGCATCACTACGAGGTGCAGCCGGACACGATCGAGGCGATCCTCGTGATCGCGGCCGACTCGATCTCGGCGGCGCGGCCCGGGGCGCGCGGCGAAAGCCTCGAGCACTACGTGAAGCGGCTCGAGACCCTGGAGAAGCTCGCGGCTGCGAAGAAGGGCGTCGAGCGCGTGTACGCGCTTCAGGCGGGGCGCGAGATCCGCGTGATGGTGCGTCCGGGAGAGATCGGCGACGACGACGCAGCGCTCATGTCCCACGAGATCGCCCGCGAGATCGAGCAGCAGCTCGAGTACCCCGGTCAGATCAAGGTGACGGTCATCCGCGAGTCGCGCGCGACCGAGTTCGCCAAGTAGCGGGCTACGATTCGGCGATGAAGCGGTTCCACGTCACCACGTTCGGGTGCCAGATGAACGCGCACGACTCCGAGCGGATCACCGGGATGCTCGAGTCGATCGGTCTCGGCGAGGCGGTGGCGCAGGACGAGGCGGACGTGATCGTCTTCAACACGTGCACGATCCGGGAGAAGCCCGACCAGCGGCTCGCCGCGCATCTCGCGCAGGCGCGGGCGCTGAAGGAGGCCGAGCCGGACCGCGTGATCGCCGTGGGCGGCTGCTACGCGGAGGCCCAGCGCGAGCGGATCTTCGAGCTCTATCCGTTCGTCGACGTGGCGTTCGGACCGGGCTCGATCCCTCATCTCGCCGACTGGATCGGAGTGGGGGGCATCGGCGTCGATCGCGGCCGCTTCGGAATCGTCGAGCGGACGTTCGCCGGGGAGCTGCCGGCGCACCGGGCACGCGCGTTCCAGGCGTGGGTGCAGGTCTCGATGGGCTGCAACTCCAAGTGCGCGTACTGCATCGTCCCGTCGGTTCGCGGCCGCGAGGTCAGCCGGCGGCCGGGAGAGATCGTCGCCGAGGTGACCGGGCTGGCGCGCGACGGCGTCCGTGAGCTGACGCTGCTCGGCCAGAACGTGAACTCGTGGGGCCGCGACCTCGCGCCGGAGATCCGCACCGAGTTCGGCGAGCTGCTCCGCGCTTGCGACGCGGTCGAAGGGATCGAGCGGATCCGCTTCACGAGCCCGCACCCGAAGGACTTCCGCGAGCCGGTGATCGCGGCGATGGCCGAGTGCGCCGCGGTGTGCGAGCAGATCCATCTGCCGCTCCAGTCGGGGTCGAGCCGCCTCCTGAAGGCGATGCGGCGCACGTACGACCTCGAGCGCTACCTCGGCCTCGTCGACCGGCTGCGCGGCGTCGATCCCCGATCTCGCACTCGGGACGGACATCATCGTCGGCTTCCCCGGCGAGACCGAGGACGATTTCGCGGCGACGTTGGCCGCGGTCGAGGAGGTGCGCTTCGACTCGGCGTTCACGTTCATCTTCTCCGCGCGCAGCGGCACCGAGGCCGCCGGGCTGCCCGATCAGCTTCCGTACGAGCTGAAGCGCGAGCGCCTGGAGCGGCTCGTCGACGTCGTCCAGCGCATCGCCGCCGAGCGCAACGCCGAGCGGATCGGCGGTGTCGAGGAGGTGCTCGTCGAGGGCACGAGCCGCACCGATCCAACCCGGCTGCGCGGCCGCACGCGGCGCAATACGACCGTGAACTTCTCCGGTGCGGCGGAACCGCGGCGAGCTTGTGCGCGTCGAGATCGAGAGCGCGACGTCCACGACACTCGGCGGGCGGCAGTCCGCGCTCGTCGCGGCTTGACCCACATTCGGCACGGCTCGGTGCCAGACACGTGCGACATTTCGCGATAGCGTCGACAGCGGGTGGTGGGCTGGGGTGCCCCGGAGCATGACCGCAATTTGCGTGATTGCGATCTTCGGGCCCACGGCCTCCGGGAAGACGGCCGTTGCGGAGAAGCTCGCCGATCGGCTGCCCGGCGAGGTCGTGTCCGCCGACGCCATGCAGGTGTACCGCGGGCTCGAGATCCTCACCAACCAGTCCGAGCGGCCCTCGCACCTCACCGGGATCTGGCCGCTCGACCACGAGGGCTCCGTCGCCGAGTACCAGCGGCTCGCGCACGCGGCGATCGACGACATCGTCTCCCGCGGGCTCACGGCCGTCGTCGCCGGCGGAACGGGGCTCTACCTGCGCGCTGCGCTCTCCGATCTCGACCTGCCGCCGGCGCCGGCGCCGGGAACACGTGAGCGGATCGAGGCGCTCTACGACGAGCTCGGGCCCGGACGGCGCGCACGAGCTGCTCGCCGAGCGCGACCCCGAAGCGGCCGCGGCCGTCCACCCCAACGACCGCCGCCGGGTCGTGCGGGCGCTCGAGCTGGCCGAGGCCGGATCGTCGCTGAAGCGGGGCGTCGACAAGCTCTGGGCCGCCGACACGCGCCATCCGACGCTGCTCGTCGGGCTCGACGTTCCCAAGGAGGAGCTCGAGCGCCGCATCGAGGCGCGTACGGCCGAGATGTGGGCTCGCGGGGTGGAGGCCGAGGTCGCCGCCGCCCTCGCCGGGGAGATCTCGCCGACGGCGTCGACGATCTTCGGGCTGCACGAGATCGCCGAGCTGCCGCCGCACGAAGCTCGCGAGGCGATCGTCCTCCAGACGCGCAAATACGCTGCATATCAGCGGAAATGGATGCGGCGGATCCCGGACCTCGTTACCGTTGCCGCCGACCGCCCGCCGGGCGACATCGCGGATGAGATTCTCGAAATGGCACGCACTCGGTAACTCCTACCTCGTCGTCGAGCGGGCCGAGCTGGACGCCGACGCGGCGCCGGCGGCTGAGCGCCGAAGCCGAAACCGACGGCGTGATCGAGGTCCTCTCGGAGCACGGCGCCGGAGGCCGAGCCTCCAGATCTGGAACCCGGACGGATCGAGGGCCGAGTTCTCCGGGCAACGGCGCACGGATCGCGGCGGCCTGGCTTGCCGAGCGCGCCGGCAGGATCGACGTCGTTCTCCGCTTCGGCGATCGCGAGACGTCTGCCTCCGTCAACGGGACGACGGTCGCGCTCGACCTCGGCCCGGTCGAGGTCGGCGAAGGCCGGAGGAGCTCGCACTCGAAGCGAGCGCATCGAGTTCACACCGGTCTCGGTCGGGAACCCGCACGCGGTGATCCGCGGCGACCCGGACGAGATCGCGCGAGCTCGGGCCGCGTCGTCGAGAACCACCGCGCTTCCCCGACCGGACGAACGTGCAGCTCGTGCGAGGTGGTCGGCCGGCACGAGCTGCGCATCGCCATCTGGGAGCGGGGCGCGGGCGAGACCTCGGCGTCCGGCTCGAGCTCGGTCGCCGCGGCCGCGGCGGCGATCGCGAACGGCTGGTGCGAGAGCCCCGTCACGGTGCATCAGCCGGGCGGCGACCTGCTCGTCGAGATCCAGTCCGGGCAGGCGACCCTCATCGGACCGGTCGAAAGGCTCTAGACCGCGACGTCGTGCGTTCGCAGCGCGTCGTTCAGGCTCGTCTTCAGATCGGTCGACGCGCTCCGCTCGCCGATGATGAGCGCCGCCGGAAGGCCGTACGTCCCGGCCGGGAACTCCTTCGGGCGCGTCCCCGGGATCACGACCGCGCGCGGCGGGACGAACCCGCGATGCTCGACCGGCTCGGAGCCGCGGACGTCGATCACCGGCGTCGACGCGGTGATGACCACGTTCGCGCCGAGCACGGCGCCCGCGCCGATGTGGACGCCCTCGACGACGATCGAGCGCGAGCCGATGAACGCGCCGTCCTCGACGATCACCGGGCTCGCCTGCGGCGGCTCGAGCACGCCGCCGATCCCGACGCCGCCCGAGAGGTGCACGTCGGCGCCGATCTGCGCGCACGAGCCCGACCGTCGCCCAGGTGTCGACCATCGTCCGCGGGCCGACCCAGGCGCCGATGTTCACGTAGCTCGGCATGAGGATCACGCCGGGCGAGAGGAACGAGCCGTAGCGCGCCACCGCCGGCGGCACGACCCGCACGCCGCGGCCCTCGTAGTCGCGCTTGGGCGGGATCTTGTCCAGGTACTCGAACGGCCCGGCCTCCATCGCCTCCATCTCGCGGAGGCGGAACATGAGCAGGATCGCCTTCTTCGTCCACTCGTTCACGACCCAGCCGTCCGGGCCGGGCTCGGCCACGCGCGCTTCGCCCTCGTCGAGCATCCGCACGGCTTCCTCGACCGCGGCCGCGCCGTGGGCGGCGTCGTCCGACTCCCACAGCGCGTCGATCTCGCGGGCCAGCTCGGCGCTCACAGCACCTGCTCCAGGATCGCGGCCGCCTGGGCGCACTCTTCCTCGGTCGGGACGAGCGCGATGCGGACGTAGCCCTCGCCGGCCGCGCCGAGGTACGCGCCGGGCGTCACGACGATGCCGGCCTCGAGGAGCCGCTCCGCGAACGCCTCCGACGTCGCGCCCGCCGGGGACGGTGACCCAGAGGAACATCGTCGCCGCGCTGCCGGTGACCGTCAGGCCCTTGCGTGCGAGGACATCCAGGAAGAGCGTCGCGCTTGCGCCCGTAGCGGGCGCGGGCGCGCTCGACGTGCGCCTCGTCCTCCCAGGCGACGACCGAGGCGAGCTGCACGAACTCCTGCGGCGTCGTCCCGGAGGAGGGCCGGTACGCGCCGTAGCGCGGCGATGACGTCCTCGTCGCCGGCGACGAACGCCGAGCGGTAGCCGGTCATGGACGAGCGCTTCGAGAGCGAGTTGAAGACGGCGATCCGCGCGCCGCGCCCGAGCACCTCGAGCGCCGACGGCGGCGGCGTCTCGAACCAGAGCTCCGAGTACGCCTCGTCCGAGGCGATGAGCACGTCGTGCTCCGCGGCGATCTCGGCCAGGCGCTCGTAGAAGGAGAGCGGCGCGACCGCGCCGGTCGGGTTGTTCGGGTAGTTGACCCAGACGATCGCCGCGCGGCTCCAGACGTCGTCGTCGACGGCGTCGAGATCGGGCAGGATAGCCGTTCTCCTCGAGGAGCGGCAGGCGGACGATCTCCGCGTGCGCGAACCCGGCGCCGCGCTCGGGGACGGGATAGCTCGGGTCGGTCACGAGCACCGCGCGCTTGTCGCCCGGCCGGATCGACGAGGAGCTGCGCGAGCGTGAAGATCGGCTCCTTCGACCCGAGGCTCGGGATGATCTGCGTCTCCGCGTCGAGCAAGACGCCGAAGCGGCGGTCGCACCAGCGCGCGATCGCGTCGCGCAGCTCGGGAACGCCTCGGGCGCGCGGGTAGCCGGCCGTCGCGGGAAGCGCCTCGGCGAGCGCCTCCTCGATGAACGGCTCCGTGCGCTCGCGCGGGTCGCCGACGCCGAAGTCGATCAGCTCGATCCCGCGCTCGACCGCGCGTCGCTTCGCCTCGTCCAGGCGGACGAACGGATACGTCGTCTGGGCGGCGAGAACGGGGGAGAGGCGCATGGCTAGACGGTATCGCTCAGGAAGGCGCGGAGCACCTCGTAGGAGCGCACGAGCGCGGCGATCTCGATCTGCTCGTCGCGGCGGTGCGCGTACGCGGTCGCGCCGGGGCCGAAGTTGACTGCGTCGACGCCGGCCGCCGCGAACTCGGCCACCGGCGTCCAGGCCTGCTTCGGCTCCGCCGGCGAGGTCGCCTGCCGCCTGGAGCCGGCGCACGAGCGGCGCGTCCGCCACGACCGGCGCGGCGGGCGAGTTCCCGGCGATCACGACCTCGTCGGCGCCCGCGGCCTCGCCGAGCTCGCGGATCCGCGCCTCGGCCTCGGCCGCCGAGCGGTCGGGCGCGTAGCGGTAGTTCACGAGGCACGTCGCCCGGTCGGGGACGACGTTCGAGGCGATCCCGCCGTGGATCTGCGTCGGGCTCACGACCTCGACGAAGCGCAGGCCGTCGAAGTCGACGTTGCGCGGCTCCACGGGGAAGACGCGGGCCAGGCCGGCGACGGCGCGCTCGATCGCGTTCACGCCGGTCCACGGCCGCGCCGAGTGGGCGCTCTCGCCGTGGAAGACGAGCTCGGCGTTCAGGTTCCCGACGCAGCCGAGATGGAGGTCGTTGTTCGTCGGCTCGAGGCAGATCGCGAGGTCGGCCTCGAGCACGGCCGGATAGGCGGCGAACACACCGGGCAGCGAGCTCTCCTCGGCGGGCAGCTCCTCGCGCGGGAAGAACAGGTAGCGCGACGTCGAGCGCCGACGCGTCGAGCGAGCGCGCCAGCTCGACCATCACCGCGCAGCCGCCCTTCATGTCGCTCGCGCCGAGCCCGTGCACGACGCCGTCCTCGATCCGGCCCGGCCGGTTTCCCTGCGCGGGAACCGTGTCCAGGTGCCCGGCCAGGAGCACGAGCGGGGTGCCCGGACGCCGCGGCGACTCGTAGAGGAGCGCCGAATCGCCGCGAGTGCACGAGCGAAACGGGCGCGCCGGCGAGCTCGGCCTCGACCCACGCGGCGGCCGCGGCCTCGTCGCGGCTCTCCGACGGAATGTCCACGAGCGCGAGCGTCGTCTCGGCGAGCCGGTCGGCGAGGTCGGGCACGGCGGGAGCGTACCGGGCCGGCATCGCGGCATAATTCGCAGCCGGATGCCGGAGCCCAAGACGAGTCTCGTGCCGGGGACCGAGCCCGAGCGCGGGTTCTGCGTGGTGGTGGTCCCGACACGGCACCGATCCGGCGGACGAGCTGAACGAGATCTCCGAGCTCATGCGCACCGCCGGCGTCGAGCCGGTCGGCGAGATCGTCCAGCAGCGAGCCGCGCCCGATCCGCGCACCTACATCGGCAAGGGCAAGCTCGCCGAGCTGAAGACGGCCGTGAAGGAGGAGAAGGCCGAGACGGTGATCGTCGACGACGACCTCGACCCGAGCCAGCAGCGCCGCCTCGAGGACGCGCTCGACGTGCGCGTCGTCGACCGCACGCAGCTGATCCTCGACATCTTCGCCCAGCACGCGGTGACCGCCGAGGGGAAGCTCCAGGTGGAGCTCGCGCAGCTCGACTACAACCTCCCGCGCATGCGCGGCATGTGGGCGCATCTCGAGCGCCTCGGCGGCGGCGCGGGCGCCGGTCGCCGCGGCCCGGGCGAGTCGCAGCTCGAGACCGACCGCCGTCTCGCCCGCGCGCGCATCTCCGTCCTCAAGAAGCGGCTGAAGGCGCTCGAGCGCCGCCGCTCGACGCAGCGCAAGGAGCGCCGCCAGGCGGCCACGCCGCTCGTGGCGCTCGCGGGCTACACGAACGCGGGCAAGTCGACGCTCCTGAACGCGCTGACGAACGCGGACGTCTCCGTGAACGACCGGCTCTTCGAGACGCTCGACCCGACCACGCGCGCGTTCGAGCAGGACGGGCGCCGCTACCTGGTCACCGACACGGTCGGCTTCATCCGCCGCCTGCCGCACGGGCTGGTCGAGGGGTTCGCGGCCACGCTCGAGGAGACGCTCCTCGCCGACCTGATCCTCCACGTGGTCGACGCGTCGGCGCCCGATCCCCGGCTGGCGGACACGATCAGCGCCGTGGACGACGTCCTCGCCGAGATCGACGCGACGCACATCCCGCAGGAGCTCGTCCTGAACAAGATCGACTCGCTCGACGGCCTGAGCCGCCGCCGGCTCGCGAACCGCTATCCGGACGCCGTGCAGATCTCGGCGCAGACCGGGGAGGGGCTCGACCTGCTGCGCGAGCGCGTCGCGGCGCGCCTGGCCGACCTGTTCGAGCCGGTGCGGCTGCTCGTCCCGTACACCGAGGGCAAGGTGCTCGCCGACCTCTACGAGCTGGGCGCGCCGATCGAGGAGCGCGAGGACCGGCCCGACGGCGTCCACGTGCTCGCGCGCCTGCCGCGGAGCGAGCTGGGCCGCTATGCGCCCTTCCTCGTCGTCGAAGACCGGCCTGCGGCCGAGCACCATGGGCGCTGAGCTCCAGATCAAGCGCGTCCGGCCGGATGCGCGCATTCCCGACCGCGCCTACAACGGCGACGCAGGCCTCGACCTCGCCGCCTGCGAGCGGGTCGAGCTGGCGCCGGGTGAGCGGGCCGTCGTCGGAACCGGCCTCGCGGTCGCGATCCCCGAGGGCTACGCCGGGTTCGTCCAGCCGCGCTCCGGGCTGGCGGCCAAGAAGGGCGTAGGGGTCGTCAACTCGCCCGGGCTCATCGACTCGGGCTACCGCGGAGAGATTCGCGTCGTGCTCCTGAACACCGACCTGAACGAGACCTTCGTGGCCGAGCCGGGCGAGCGGATCGCCCAGCTGGTCGTCCTTCCGATCCCCGAGCTCGCCGTGCGCGAGGTCGAGGAGCTTCCGCCGAGCGAGCGCGGGGAGCGCGGGTTCGGCTCCTCGCAGCCGGATCCCTAGTGATCGAGCCGCGCGTCCGTGTCTCGGCGATCCTGCGCCGCGAGGGGCGCGTGCTCCTCTGCCGCCAGGAGAAGGACGGGGCCGAGTACTGGCTGCTCCCCGGCGGGGGCGTGAACCTCGGCGAGTCGCTGGTCGAGGCGCTCAAGCGCGAGCTCGAGGAGGAGCTCGGCATCACCGAGGACCTGCCGATCGAGGGGCCGGTGTGCGTGGCCGACTCGATCTCGCCGCCGGGCGTCCGCTTCAAGCACGTCGTGAACATCGTCTTCGCGGCCCACCTCGGCGAACGCTCGCTCGAGGCCGTGACCTCGAAGGACACGGCCGTGAAGGGCCACCGGCTCTTCGATCCCGAGGAGCTCCCGGGCGTGACGCTCCATCCGCCGATCCAGCGCTTCCTCATGCGCTGGGAGCCGGGCGACCCGACCGTGTACCTCGGCGCCCTCTGGGCTCGCTAACCGAAGCGGCCGCCGCGGTCCCGGGCCCGCTCGGCGGCGACCGCGCTCGCGTTCAGCTCGAGCTCGTCCGGGAGCGGTTCGAGCGTCGTCTCGACGCCGGCATGGACGCAGCGCCTGCTCGATCAGCCAGTCGGCGAGCCAGGGATTGCGCGGGAGGAGCGGGCCGTGCAGGTACGTCCCGAGGGCGGCGCCGCGGCGGATGCCCTCGTAGCCGCTCTCGCCGTCGTTTCCGTGCCCGGAGACGACGCGGCCGAGCGGCAGCGCGTCCGGCCCGAGGATCGTGCGTCCCGCGTGGTTTTCGAACCCGGCGATCGTGTGCTTCTCCCCGGGCTCGAGCTCGCATTCGAGGAGGACGTCGCCGGTCATCCGTCTTTCACCCGCCGTGGTGTGCAGGTCGAAGACGCCCGCGCCCGGCAGCTCGACGCCCGCGCGGTCGCGGTAGTAGCGCCCGAGCAGCTGGTAGCCGCCGCAGACCGCCAGGACGCGCGGCGCCCCCGGCGATCGCGGCTTCGAGCCCTTCCGCCTTCTCGACGATGTCCCCGGCGACGAGCGCCTGCTCGCGGTCCTGGCCGCCGCCGACGTAGAGGAGGTCGTGCTCGCCGGGCTCCACGGGCTCGCCGAGACCGATCGTCCGGTAGTCGAGCTCGATCCCGCGCCAGGCCGTGCGCCGCTCGAAGACCGCGATGTTGCCGCGGTCGGCGTAGATGTTCAGGTAGTCCGGATAGAGGTGCCCGACGACGATCTTCACGAGGCCGCCGCCCGTTCCCAGTAGGGACGCGCGTGCCCGCGCGAGACGGCGATCCCGCGCAGCGCGAGCATGGCCGTGTAGGTCGGCAGCACGGGGAGGACGCCGCCGGGCGGCGTGAGCGCGAGCCCGCGGTCGAGCGCCGTCTCCAGGTCGGGGATCACCTCGATGCGCTCCGGATCGAGCCCGCCGTACTTGAAGCGGAGCGCCAGCTCGTAGGCGCGGGAGCCCGGTGGCGACGAGCCGCTCGAGCGATCGCGGCCAGCGGCTCGAAGTCGACGTCCCAGATCCAGGAGACGTCGCGGCCGTCGGCGATGTCGTCGTTCAGCGCGATCAGCGCGACCGCCGGCGGGTCTCCGTCCACGAGCGTCCGCAGCGCCTCGTTCGCGCCCGCGGGGTTCTTGACGAGGAGCATCAGCACCTCGCGGCCGTTCGCGTCGATCCGCTCGAAGCGCCCGAACGCGGCCTGGAAGCGCGCTAAACCGCTCTCAACGTCGTCGAGCGTCGCACCCAGCTCCAGGGCTGCGCAGGCCGCTGCGAGGGCGTTGTAGACGTTATAGAGGCCGGGAAGCGCGATCCGGACGCGGCGCGTGCCGCCGGGAGTGACGAGATCGAACGCCGAGCCCGACATTCCGTCCAGCTCGATCGACCGCGCCGTCACGTCCAGAGCGGGCCGCTCGTCGTCGCCGCGGGGGCAGCGGTACGCGCCGAGGTGGCCGACGTACGTCGCGTCGTACTCGTAGGGCGTCCCGCAGACGACGCAGTACTTCGAGTCGGCGGCGTGGGGGAGGCGCTCGCGGGCGACGCCGGGATCGGAGAGCCCGAACCGCACGGCGTTCTCGCGCCCGCGCACGAGGTCGGCGAGGAGCGGGTCGTCCACGTTCACGATCGCCGTAGTCTCGTCACCAAGACCCGCGATCGCCGCCCGCCAGCGCTCGGCGACGATCTCGAGCTCGCCGTAGCGGTCGAGCTGGTCGCGGAAGAGGTTCGAGAGCACGACCACGCGCGGGTGCGTGCGGCGGGCGACTTCCGGGAAGGCGGCCTCGTCGACCTCGAAGAGCCCGAGCTCCGCGTCCTCGCCCGCGACGAGCGCGGACGCGACGCCCGACATGAGGTTGGCCCCGGCGCGGTTGTGCGCGAGGCGAAAGCGAGGCCCGAGGATCTCGGCGACCATCGCGCTCGTCGTCGTCTTCCCGTTCGTCGCGCTGACGAGCACGGATCCGTGCGGAAGACGGGCCGAAAGCACGTCCACGGCGTCGCGGTCGAGCGCGGCAGAGAACCCTGCCCGGGAAGCGTCGTTCCGCCTCCTTTTCCGGCAGCGCGAGAGAGGCGGCCCGCGAGCCGCGCCAGCCCGATCTCCACGCGGAGCCGCATCGAGCCAGTGTAGTTCCCTCGATCGAGGGATCAGGTCGGTTAGAGGCTGTACCCCGGACGGGGGATGCCTCTTGGTGCATCTGGTTCTAGCCTCTTCTGACAGGGATCGACCTGCCCGCACGGCCCACCGTGCGAGACGGGAGAAGACGGATGAGGCACTGCGGCCAGCAGCACTCGGAAGGGATCGACGGATGACCGCCGTCCCGAGCGAGTTCACAATCGAAACCGGCGAGCGGGCGCCAGACGGCGGCGGCCTGCCCCGGCGCGCGATGATCTTTCTCGCGCTCGCCGGCCTCGCGACGGTCGCCGCGGCCGCGATCCCGGTTTCCGAGCTGAACCGGCACACGAACGGCTGGTGGACCTTCTTCGTGCTCGGCGCGGCCGCGGCCGCCACGCAGCTCTTCGTCGCGCGCACGCCGCAGAGGCGCGGCGCGCTACTACACGACGATCGTCTTCCTCGTCGCCGGCGTGCTCCTCTTGCCGGCCGGTCTGGTGGCGCTCCTCGGGGTCGTCCAGCACATCCCCGAGTGGCTGAAGATGCGCTACCCCTGGTACATCCAGACGTTCAACATCGTGAACTACACGGCCGACTGCCTGGTCGCGTGGTTCGCGGCCCACCTGATCCTCAGCTCGACCCAGCTCACCGGCCCGCAGCAGTGGGCGCTCGCGGGGATCGTCGCCAGCGTCGTCTTCGTCCTCACGAACCACATCCTGCTCGCGGCGATGATGCACTTCGCCGAGCGCACGCCGCTGCGAAAGAGCGACCTCTTCACGCTCGAGAGCCTCTCCACGGATCTGATCCTCGCCTTCCTCGGCGTGGCGCTCGCGACGCTCTGGCTCGCGAACCGCTGGCTGATCGTGGCCGCGGTCGCGCCGCTCATCCTCATCCACCGGTCCCTGAACGTGCCCGCGCTCGAGGAGGAGGCCCGCGTCGACTCGAAGACGGGGCTCTTCAACGCCCGGCACTTCGCCGCCGAGCTTCGTGAGGAGCTCGCGCGCGCGGAGCGGTTCGGCCGCCCCATGTCGGTGATCATGGTCGACCTCGATCTCCTGCGGGAGATCAACAACACGTACGGGCACCTCGCGGGCGACGCCGTTCTGCGCGGCATCGCCGAGACATTCCGCGGCGTCCTGCGCGACTACGACGTCCCCTCGCGCTTCGGCGGGGAGGAGTTCGCGATCCTCCTGCCCGAGACGACGCCCGAGGAGGCGTTCGAGATCGCCGAGCGCATCCGCAAGACGGTCGCGGCCACGGCCTTCGAGGTCGAGACGTCGAGCGAGCCCATCCGCGCGACGATCTCCCTCGGCGTCGCCGGCTATCCCAAGGACGGCACCGACGTCAACGAGCTGATCCACCAGGCCGATCTGGCCGTCTACCGCGCGAAGCTCCAGGGACGCAACCGCGCGCTCGGCGCAAGCCCGGAGGAGCCGCTGCTCGTTCCCGCCGACCGGACCGCGCGTCTGGCCGTGGTTCCGGACGCGAGCGAGGTCGAGGTCGGGCCCGCGTCGCGCTCGGTCGCGCCGTCGCCGGCGCCCGTGGAGGATGCGCGCAAGGAGCAGCCTCCGCGCCACCGTGCCGTCGGTCCGCGCTTCCTGGCGCTCTCTCCGATTCTCAGCGGTCTCATCGCGCTGATCGCGGTCGCCGGCATCGCGGCCGGCCTCCTCGCCTTCGTCTTCTCCGGTCCCGGCGACCTCGTCGGCCTCATCGCGGTCGTGGTCGCGGTCGGGATCGGGCAGGCGCTCGCGCTCGAGCTGGACGGCGGCGGCTCGGTCTCCGTGAGCGCCGTCGGCGCGCTCGCCGGCGCGGCCATGTTCGGCCCGCGCGCCGCGCTGCCGCTCGCGATCACGATCGCCGCCGTGCAGTGGAGCGCCATGCGCAACCCGATCTACCAGTCGCTCTTCAACGTCGGCGCCCTGACGCTCGCCTCGCTCTCGGCCGCGGCGATCTTCTCGGTGGGCTGGATGGACGACGGCGCCGGCCGCATGGTCACCGCCGTGGTCGGGCTCCTCGCCGGCGGCGCGTACTTCGTCGTCAACACCGGCATGGTCTCGGGCGCGATGGCGCTCGAGGGCCACGACAGCTGGCGGCGCGTGTGGATGGAGCGCTTCTCGTGGCTCATGCCGCACTACGTCGCCTTCGGCGCCATCGCCGGCGCGATCGCGCTCTCCTACCAGGCGATCGGCCTCTACGGCCTCGCGGTCTTCGTCCTCCCGCTGCTCCTCATGCGCAAGACGATGGCGGCGTACATCGGCCACACGCAGCGCTCGAGCCACAAGCTCCGCGCGGCGGCCGAGACGATCCGCTCCCAGAACGCCTCGCTCGAGCAGGCCAACAAGCTCCTCAAGGAGCGCTCGACGGCGGCGATGGAGAGCCTCTCGGCGACGGTGGACGCCCGCGACGCCTACACCGCGGGCCATTCGCGGCGCGTGCAGCAGCTCTCGCTCGCGATCGGCCGCGAGCTGGGCCTCTCGACGGCCGAGCTCGA
Organism: uncultured Actinomycetes bacterium; assembly: GCA_963814525.1. GTDB lineage: Bacteria > Actinomycetota > Thermoleophilia > Gaiellales > Gaiellaceae > CAVRUF01. The sequence goes on from CAWFDH010000006.1 coordinate 125,593, forward strand.
CCTGCTCGGCCACGCGGCGCTCTTCCACGACATCGGCAAGCTCGCGATCCCCGACGCGATCCTCCTGAAGCCGGCCACGCTCACGACGGACGAGTGGACGCTCATGCAGCGCCACGCCGACGAGGGCGCGCGCATCATCGACCGGCTCGGGTTCCTGAACGACGCCGTGCCGGCGATCCGGCACCACCACGAGCGCTTCGACGGCCTCGGCTACCCCGACGGCCTCGCCGGGGACGAGATCCCGCTCGGCGCGCGGATCATCCACGTGGCGGACGCCCTCGACTCGATGCTGACCACGCGGATCTACCGCGCGGCCAGGCCGGTCGAGGAGGCCGTCGCGGAGCTTCGGCTCGGCTCGGGCACTCAGTTCTGCCCGCGCTGCGTCGCGGCGCTCGAGCGTCTCGTCGAGTCCGGCGAGCTGAACGACGCCGAGCTCCGCATCCCGATTCTCGCTACCGCGTCGTAGTTCCCGCGCTGCTGCGAGGATACGGCCCGTGCAGGGCTCGCTTCGCACCGCCGCGCTCCAGTTGAAGACCGCGCAACACGTCGTCCGCAAGGGCGGCGGCTCGCTGCGCGAGCGCTTCGGCTCGGCCGACGAGCGGATGGTCTTCGTGATCGGCTGCCCGCGCTCCGGGACGACGTTCCTCGGCCGCTCGGTCGGCGCCATGCCGGGATTCGTCGACCTGGGGGAGGTGAAGGCGCTGAAGGCGGCGATTCCCGATCTCTGCCGGCTTCCGCGCGACGAGGCGGCCCAGCGGATCCGGTCGATCCTCGGCGGAACGCGGCGTCTGGCGCTGGTCGGCTCCCGGCGCGCGGTCGAGCAGACGCCCGAGACGACGTTCGTCGCCCGCGCGGCCGCGCTCGCGTTTCCGCAGGCGACGTTCCTCCACATCGTCCGCGACGGCCGCGACGTCGTGTGCTCGCTGCTCGAGAAGGGCTGGCTCAGCACCGGGCGCGGGGGAGAGGACGACGCGGGGCATTCGTACGGCGCCGCGCCGCGCTTCTGGGTCGAGGCGGGCCGACGCTCCGAGTTCGTGACCGCCGGCAACGCGACCCGCGCCGCGTGGGCGTGGCGGCGCTACGTCAGCGTCGCGCGTGAGGTCGAGGGCGCCGTCGAGCTGCGCTACGAGGAGCTCTCGGCCGATCCTGCCGGAGTCGCTGCCGATCTCGCCGAGCGCCTGGACGTGGACGCCGCACGAGCTCACCGAGCGCCTGAGCCGGGCGCACGGCACGTCGGTCGGCCGCTACCGCACGGAGCTCTCGGAGGAGCAGCTCGCAGCGGTCGAGGCCGAGGCCGGGCCGCTTCTACGCGAGCTCGGCTACTAGGCCGGGCGAGACGATCGGCGCTGCGAGCGCCGCGAGCCGCTCGAGGCACGAACGCCCTTCGTCCGGGCGCGCGGACGGCGGGGAGGGGCTCCTCGTCGAACGAGCGGTCGAGCGCGAACGACGCCGTATCGACGATGGCGCCGCCATTGAGCGTGACCAGCGTGCCCTCGTCGACCTCGCGCTTGTCCAGGCTGACGCCCGTGTAGCGCTCCACGAGCTCCAGCGCGCCGACGGTCGACGCGAACACGACCTCGGAGCGACCGCGGCCGAGCCAGAGCGGCCGGCCCATCCCGCGGGCGGCGAAGACGGTGTCGGAGGCGCGTTCGTCGAGCCAGGCGGTCGCCATCGAGCCGTAGAGCTCCTCGAGCGACCTGGAAACGTCGCCAGAACCCTCGACGAGCGCGAAGATCGCCTCGGAGTCGACGGTCATGCCCGGCTCGGCGCGCTCGAAGCCGTGCCGCTCGAAGAGATCGTCGTCGTTCGCGATGATCCCGTTGTGCACGCCGACGATCGCTCCGTGCCGGATCGGATGGTTGTTGGCGGCGAGGGAGGGGTGGCCCTTCGTGTAATCCCGCACATGGAAGAGCGCCGAGCCGGCCGTGGGAGGAATCGCGACCAGATCGAGCAGCTGGCTGGCGCCCGTGCGCTGCTTGTGGACGGTTACGGGAGCGTCAGGGCCCCGATATGCGTATCCGGCGGCGTCAGAGCCTCGTTCGGCGATCGCGGCCAGCAGAATCTGCGCTGCGAGCGTCCTGTCGATGCGGCTTTCGACGCCCAGGCTGTATCCCGCTATACCACACACTGTTTGGAATGTAGACGACCGTGCCGACGGCACAAAGTGGGAACCGTCACCCGCCGTTCGTCTCCTATGCATCGAGTCGCCAGCGCTCCTTGAATCCTTAATCCCCCGCCGGGGGGTAGCACTGCCCCTTTGCCCGCCGATACAGGGTGCGTGGAACAACCCCTCCCTAAGGTTCCTCTTCCCGACGACGCTGGACCCGAGGACGATACGGGCGAGACCCGGCACCTCGAGCTGGCGCCCGAGCCTCCCGAGGCCGAAGTCGAAGAGAGCGACGAAGAAGACGACGAGGTCGAGGCCCCGGCCGCAAAGGCCGAGCCGGGCACGACCCAGGATCCGCTGAAGCTCTACGTGCGCCAGATCGGCGACGGCCGGCTGCTGACGCCGGCGGAGGAGCGCGAGCTCGCCCGTCTCAAGGATCTCGGCGACGAGGCGGCCAAGCGGCGCCTCATCGAGGCCAACCTGCGCCTCGTCATGTCCATCACCAGGAACTACGTCAATTCCGGCGTGCCACTGCTCGACCTGATCCAGGAGGGCAACCTGGGTCTCATCCGCGCGGTCGAGAAGTTCGACTACAAGCTCGGCTTCAAGCTCTCGACGTACGCGACCTGGTGGATTCGCCAGTCGGTGACGAGGGCGATCGCCGACCAGGGGCGGACGATCCGCCTGCCCGTCCACGTCGTCGAGCAGGTGCGCAAGGTCGCCCGTGCCCGGCGCACGCTCACGCAGAAGCTGAACCGCGATCCGCTCCCCGAGGAGATCGCAAACGAGAGCGGGCTCGACCTGAAGCGCGTGAACGAGCTCCTCGACCTCGTCGAAGATCCCGTCAGCCTCGATACGCCCGTCGGCGACGGCGATTCCATCTACGCGGACATGCTCGAGGACGTGAACTCCGAGCAGCCCGACCTCGTGCTCGCCGAGCTCCTGCGCACGACGGAGCTCCAGACCGCTCTCGCGGGCCTGAACGAGCGCATGCGCCACGTGCTCGAGCTTCGCTTCGGCCTGACCGGCGAGAAGTCACGCACGCTCGAGGACGTCGGCGCCGAGCTCGGCGTCACCCGCGAGCGGGTGCGCCAGCTCGAGTCGCGCGCCCTGCGCGAGCTCCAGGCGGCAGCGCCCGAGCTCCGCTTCTACCTGCGCGCCGAGTAGTCCACCAGGCGCTCGACGACACGGCACGCTCAGTGCCGGTCCGGCCACGTCTCCGGCGGACGTGTCCGCAACGCCCCCGCCCTGGGTGGGGAGTGGGCCGCCCTCGTTCCCGCTTCGAGCGTACCGAGGAAACGCGCACGTGTCTGGCGCGAATCTGTGCCGATTTCGTGTCGGTTCGTGCCCGCTAGTCGGGCAGATCGCCGTCGCGGTAGGAGCGACCGCGACCAGCCGGAAACCGTGCGTACGCGACCTTCCCGTCGGGCGTCTCCTCGGTCGCCCCGGCGTCGTGCTTCAGCGCCGCCTCGTCCACGGGGTAGATGAGCTCCTTGCCCACGCGTCCGCCGATCATGAGGATCGCGCAGGGCCCGTCGCCGGCGCCGACGAAGACGTGCCGGGTGAAGGGGGGACAGTGGACGAAGTCCCAGGCCTTGAGCGCGCGCTCCTCGCCTTCGACGATCAGCAGGCATTCGCCGGAGAGGACGAGGAAGTCCTCCTGGTCCTCCTCGCCGTGGTACATCGAGTTCGGCTCGCCGGGGTCGAGCACCTGGATGTTGACGCCGTACTGCGGGAATCGCGCGTCGCCCTCGAAGGTGACCGATGAGCCGAGCCCGGTCTGGCCGTACCACTCGGCCTCGCGGGCGTTCAGGACGAACCAGCCTTCGCCCTCGGGCAGGACGCCGTGCTCGGTCTGCTTGCGGCCGGCCTCGGGAACCATCTAGCGCTGGGCGACGGCGCCGATGTCGCGCAGCGACGCCAGGCGGGAGAGCGACTCGACCTCGATCTGGCGCACGCGCTCGCGCGTGAGTCCGAGGCGGCGGCCGATGTGCTCGAGGGTGTGCGGCTCCTCGCCGGACAGGCCGTAGCGAAGCTCGAGCACCTGCCGGTCGCGCTCGGAGAGCGACTCGAGCGCGCGTGAGAGGGCTTCCTTCTGGAGACGGCGCTCGGTGACCTCGTCGGGGAGGGGGTCGTCGCCGGCGACGAGATCGCCGAAGACCGCGTCCTCCTGCTCGCCGATCGGCTGGTCGAGGCTCGTCGACGCACGTGCGGCCGCGCGAACCTCGATCGCCTGCTGGAGCGGCAGGCCGGCCTCCTCGGCGATCTCCTCGAGCGACGGCTCGCGGGCGAGCTGCGTCCAGAGGTAGCGCTCGGCGCGCTGCATCTTCTGCATCCGCTCGACGACGTGGACCGGCACGCGGATCGTCCGCGCCTTGTCCGCGATCGCGCGGGCGACGGCCTGGCGGATCCACCAGGTCGCGTACGTGGAGAACTTGAGGCCGCGGCGCCACTCGAACTTCTCGACGGCGCGGATGAGGCCGAACATGCCCTCCTGGATGAGATCGAGGAACGGCAGGCCCTGGTTGCGGTAGTTCTTGGCGATCGAGACGACCAGGCGCAGGTTCGACTCGATCATCCGCCGCTTGGCCGCCATGTCGCCGCGCTCGATCCGCTTGGAGAGCTCGACCTCCTCGGCGGCGGTGAGCAGCGGATGGCGTCCGATCTCGCGCAGGAAGAGCTGCAGCGCGTCGGTCGTCGTCTCGACGCCCGAATCGAGGTTGCGCGGCGGGGCGGTGGGCTCCTTGACGGGCTCCTTCGGCTCGGCCTCGACGATCTCGATGCCGCGCTCTTCGAACTCGCGATTGAGCAGCTCGACGTCTCCGGGCTCGAGCTCGAACAGATCGACGGCTTCGGCCAGTTCGGACGCATCGATACGTCCGGCGGTCTCTGCCTTCTCGAGCAGCGCCTGGATCTCGTCGGCGTGGAGAGTCAGTGCCTCGTTCGGCATGAAGCGGCTTAGGCTAGCAACCGGTTGTCAAATGCCCGAAACGGCTTCCGAGCACACATCATTGGACTTACGCACGGTAACCGGCGTTATGTCAAGTCCGCTTACGAAGACTTTCACGCTCGTAGCGGCCTAAGCATCCCCCGCCCTGCGAATCCGACCATCCGGTCGAGCGTCTCGAGATAGCGCGAACGAAGCGGCGCAATGCTCCGCAGGGCGTGGAGCGTCTCGCCGTTCGTCCATGCGGCGTCGCGGGCGCGCTCGACGTTCCACATCGCGGCGACGTCGTCGAGCTGCCCGAGCGCCCGGTCGCCGAGGGCGAGCGCTCCGGTCGCGAACTGGCGCTTCACCCTCCCCTCCGTCAGCTTCAGGATCCGGTTCACGGCCGTGTAGTCGGTGAACTGAGGACTGCGCCGCGACGGCGCTATGCGCGCGCGGCGCCACGTGTCGGCGAGGGCGACCGGGAGATCGCGGTTGATGTGGGCGTTCATCCCGGCGAGCGCGAACTGGAGCGGCGCGATGCCGCGGCGTTTGCGGGCGTCGAAGAGCGGCGCCCAGGCCTTCGGCGCCTTCGCGGTGTCGGCGAGCGCCGCGAAGTAGAGGTTCGCGAACGCGACGTCGAGACCCGCCAGGAAGCGCGTGTCACGGAAGCGGACGCGCGCGATCTCGTCCTCCACGGCGAGGGTGACCGCGAGATAGAGCCGGTTGAAGCAAGCCACCCCGTCGCGCGGGGTGAGCGCGGCGTCGATCGCCTCCATCCGCTCGATCACCTGCGCGACCGTGACCGCGTGTGGGCCGGCCAGAGCGTCGGCGAGCGAGGCGCGCGGCACGGGCCCGATCATATGCGGGAAAACCGGCCTGTCCGAACCCGCCGAGGCATTTGCGGAACTGTGGAAAACCGCGTAGCGTTTTCCGTTCGAATGTTGCAGCCGGACCCCAATGAACACTTCCGGCTGCGCCGTCAGAAAGTCCGTCGGCGACGCGGAACGAGGCGCGTCGCGACCCTCGGAGTCGTCGTCGTCGGGATCGCGGCGATCGCTCTCGGCGCGCGCTTCCTGAACGAGCCCAGCTCGGGCGGCAAGGCAAGCGCGACGCCCCCGGCTCCGCCCGCGACGACCCAGTCCAAGCCCGCGGAGGTCGTCCTGCCCGCGCTTCCCGAGGAGATCCGCGGCGTCCACGTGACGATGGCGCTCATGACGATCGAGGGCAAGCTCGACGAGTACCTCGCGATGACGCGTGACGGACTGACGACGATCGAGCTCGACGTGAAGGACGAGAACGGCGAGATGGGCTTCGTCTCGCCCCACGCCAAGCTCGCGAAGCAGATCGGCGCCGCGCAGGGCTACTACGACGCGAAGCACGTCGTGGACAAGATCCACAAGGCCGGCGTCTACCTGATCGGCCGCGTCGTCGTCTTCGAGGATCCGTACCTCGCTCGAGAAAAGCCGGGCATGGCGATCCAGCGGCGCGGCGGCGGGGTCTGGACGAACACGATGGGCCTCGGCTGGTCGAACCCGTACAACGAGAAGGTCTGGGACTACAACGTCGACATCGCCGAGGCGGCCGCCCGTGCCGGCTTCGACGAGATCATGTTCGACTACATCCGCTTCCCGACGGACGGCGACCTCTCCTCCGCGGTCTTCCCCGGCAAGGTGAACGAGCGCAAGGGCGAGACGCTGACCCGGTTCCTCACGTACGCGCGCGAGCGGCTCCATCCGCTGGGCGTTCGTATCTCGGCCGCCGTGTTCGGCCTGTCAGCCGTCCGTGACCTCGGCATCGGCCAGCGGCCGAAGATGCTCGCGAAGCAGCTCGACGCCATCTACCCCATGGTCTACCCGTCGCACTACGGCGAGGGCGAGCTCGGCATCGACGACCCGAACGCGAACCCGCAGCGGACGGTCGCGCTGTCGCTCGCGGCCTTCCGCCAGCAGCTCAAGGGCTCCGACACGCGCATGATCCCGTGGCTCCAGGACTTCTCCCTCGGCCGCACGTACAAGCTCGCCGACGTGAAGGCTCAGATCCTCGCCGCCCGCCGGGCGAAGAGCGAGGGCTTCCTGCTCTGGAACGCCGTGGGCGTCTACACGGCCGAGGCGCTCGGCGGCGACTGAGCGTCCTCCCGATTTATCCACAGCATTACCCACAGACGGGTCGAATTGGTGTGGAAATTGGGGGTAACTATTTCTCTGCGCAATTTGCGAATTTTCGTGTTCGACCTCCCTTGACGCCCCAGGGGACTTGCCCTAGATTGCCGATTGCGCCGAGCACGGAACGCAAGTAGGTCGAAGCCTCTCGGAGCGGCAGTACCCGCAAGGGGAATGTCGGTTCGAGAGGCGGACGAAAGCGTCACCGGCTCGGCGAATTTTTTTGCTCGGATACGGCCGGAGCGGGGATCCCTCGCTTCGGCCGTTTCCGTTCGTGGCGTCGGGTAGAGTCTCGGCCGTGCATCTGCGCCAGCCCGCAATGAGCCACAGCGGAACGTCCTTGCTCTGGGGCATCGGCCTCGGGCTCTACGTCTGGATCGGCCTCATCGCCGTCGACGTCGGCAAGGGCACGGCGTTCCTGCTCGGACTGCTCTCGGCGGTCGGGATCTACTTCCTGGTGCTTCGCCTCGGCGGCGAGCGCTACAAGTCCTAGACGGCGAGCGACGAGCGTCCGCGCTGGGACGGCGCGAGCGCGGTGACGAGCCTCGCGGCGAGGTCCGAGCCGAGCGCTCGTTCGAGCCGGGTCAGAGCCGGGGAAGCGGCCGCGTCATGCCGTCCGACCGCCTCACAATGGAGGAGAAGTCGGGACATGCCGGGCGCGGCGGTGAATCTGGAATTTGCGGCGGTTTCCATGTCCCGTCTATCGACGGAAGGCGCGCAGGGCTATGTCCCTTGCGAGAGTGACGCCGCCGGTTCGTCCTCGACCGTCTCCGGCTCGTCCGGCGCGGCCTGCTCCTCCTCGCGCTTGCGCCGGAGCTCCTCGACGACCGATTCCTGGCCGTCCGCGGGAAGCTTCTCGATCACGCGGACCGGCGGGCCCGTCGTGTCGAACGAGAACGCGAGGACGAGGCCGACGACGACCGGGACGATGCTCACGAACACGCCCAGGTCGTTCACCAGGGTCGCCAGCCCGAGATCTCCCGACCAGTCGGAGAACCGGCCCTGCCCCCAGCCGCTTGTCGGGCTGCTCGGCGAGCACGATCCAGAGCGCGACGAGGAACGTCGGCACGAAGGCGACGAAGAAGACGAGCGGGCTGAACGCCGGGTGCCCCCACTTCGTCCAGCCGCCGAGGAGCTGAGAGAGCCCGAGCACGAACCCGGCGACGACGAGGACCGCCATTGCCGCCCAGAACCCGCCGGCCGAGTCGAGATCCGCGAGCTGCGCCACCCAGACGAGCGCGCCGGCCCCGGCAACGCCTGCGAGCGTGAACAGGGCGCGCACCATGCCGGAGTTCGTCCCTTCCCGATCGGCCTTTCTCGTTCCGGTGCTCTGCGCCATCTCGTTCCCTCCCGTCGACGGTTGCCATCGGAAAGTTCCCGCGGGACGCGCTGGGCTAACGCGTCAGTACTGGATCAGCGAGTGGACGTCGTAGCCCGAGAGCTTCTCGCGGCCGTTGAGGAACGCCAGCTCGATCACGAACGCGAGGCCGACGACCTCGCCGCCGAGCTGCTCGACCAGATCGACCTTCGCGTGCGCGGTGCCGCCGGTGGCGAGCAGGTCGTCGTGCACCAGCACACGGGCGCCCTTGGGGATCGCGTCGGCGTGCAGCTCGAGGCGGTCGACGCCGTACTCGAGCGCGTACTCGGCGTCGATCGTCTCCCAGGGGAGCTTTCCGGGCTTGCGCGCGGCGACGAAGCCGCAGCCGAGCTGGAGCGCCAACGCGCCGCCCAGGATGAACCCGCGCGCCTCGGCGCCGAGGATGAGATCGGGCTTGCGCGGCGCGGCGAACTCGGCCAGGCCGTCCACTGCGGCGCGGAAGGCGTCCGGGTCCGCGAGCAGCGGCATGATGTCCTTGAAGACGATCCCGGGCTTCGGGAAGTCGGGGATGTCGCGGATCTTCGCTGCGAGGTCTACGGCCATGGCCGCCGGAGCTTACTCAGACGAGCGACCGGAGCGCGCGCCAGAAGAGCAGCTGCGAGAGCTCCTGCGACGTGGCGGCGAGCGTCTCGAGGTCCTCGAGGCCCGCCGTGCGGCGCTCGGGGTTTCGCGAGCGGAGCGCCGGCGCGACGATCTGCTCCAGGAGGCCCGCGGCGGACGAGGCGCCGTTTCGGATCGAGCGGAGGTTGCGCGGCTCGATGCCGAACCGCTGCAGCCGCGCGCAAGCGGAGACGATCTCGATGTCGCGCTCCGGATAGCCCTTCTCGCCGTCCTCGTCGACCGGCTCGAGGATCCCGAAGTCCTCCAGCTCGCGGACGAAGGCGGCGTCGGTGCCGGATCGCTCGCAGAGCGTCCGCAGGTCGATGGTCGGCTCGTGCGCCGAGAGCGGCCCCGCCGAGGAGCGGCGGCGCGTGCGGCGCTTCGTGCCGGGCGACATGAGCTCGTCGCGAATCACGCGCAGGGGCAGGAACTCGTCGCGCTGCAGCTGCAGGATCGTGCGCAGGCGCTCGACGTCCTCGTCCGAGTAGAGCCGGTAGCCGCTCTGCGTCCTTCTGGGCGCGAGCAGGCCCTGGCCCTCGAGGTAGCGGATCTTCGAGATCGAGATGTCCGGGAACTCCTCCACGAGGCGCTCGCGCACCGCCCCGATGGTCAGGCGCCGTCCACTCGTATCGATCGTCTGGGTGCTCATGGGTTCAGCGGGAAAGGAACGTCAGCCGGTACTTGCCGATCTGGACTTCGTCTCCGTCCTCGAGCGTCGCGCGCTCGACGCGGCGGCGGTTCACGTACGTGCCGTTCAGGCTGCCGGTGTCCTCGATCACGTAGCCCGTCTCCTCCTTGACGAGGACGGCGTGCACCCGCGAGACGGTCACGTCGTCGAGGAACACCGCGGCGTCGGGCGAGCGGCCGATCTCGATGCGGTCGTCCTCGAGCGGAAAGAGCTCTCCTTGCCGGCCGCCGCCGGATCGCACCACGAGGGCGGTGCCTTCCACCAGGAGCTCATCGATCGGCGTGTCCTCGACGAGCTCCTCCGGCGCGAACGACATCGTCGTGTGCCCGCCCGCGTCCTCGTGGATGAGCAGGGCTCCGCACTTGGAGCAGTAGTTCGCGGACTCCAGGTTCTGGAACCCGCATTCAGGGCAGTGCACGTGGGTCACGGGTTCGGCGGCGCAGCGCGTGACGTGAGGATCTCGGCGAGCTTGTCGACATCGACCTCGTACAACGGGCTCGTCCTCTCGTCCCCCACTTGCTGCTGGAGCCGCGACTGGAGCTCCGCCTTCAGGATGTCGATCTTTCCGTGCAGGATTCGGCGCTGGTACGAGACCTCGTGCTCCTGGGCGACGAGGCCGTCGATCAGGTCTCGCAGCTGCTCGTCGGAGAGGGTCTTCAAGTCGGGAAGCGCGTCCACTGGGTCCTCCTCGCAGGTGAGCCTTCAGTAAACCATCCGGCGGTTCATCCTTCAACCTCGACTTGAGGGTTCTGGGCCTCGGCCCCATCGCTTTCGCCCGCAATCGCGGTCTCCACGAGCGCTGCGAACTTCTCCTCGAGGTCGCGTGATTCCTCCTCCGACGCGCCCTCGGCGTACACGTGCACGAGCGGTTCGGCGGGATCCGGGAGCACCTGGGCCCAGCCGGAGTCGAAGAACACCTTGATGCCGTCGAGCGGATCGGTGCGCTCGCCCTTCATCTCCTCGGCGAGGACGCGCATGACCGTTCCCTTGCGCGCCCACGGGCAGCGGATCTCGCGGTGGCGCACGGCGGGAACGGGCAGATCGGCGACGAGCGCCGAGAGCGGCTCGTCGAGCGGCGCCAGGAGCTCCAGGAGCTTGCAGAGGCTCGCGACGCCGTCGTAGGCGGGCAGGAAGTCCGGGAAGAGGAAGCCGCCGCTCCCCGAGCCGGCGAAGACGACGCCGTCCCGCGCCGCGGCGCGTGTGAGCCCCTCGAGCGACGCGGGCGTTCGCTCGACCTCGAGGCCCGACCCGGCCGCGAGCTCGTCCACGAGGCTCGTCACGGTCACCGGGACGGCCACGCGGCCCTTGCGGCCGGCCAGGAGCTTCAGGAAGAGCAGCAGCGCCTGCCCCGGAGGGATCTCCTGCGCGTTCTCGTCGAGCAGGAAGAGGCGCTCGGCACCCGGGTCGAACACGACTCCGAAGTCGGCGTTCACCGCCGTGATGAGGCGTTCGGCGTGCACGAGCGTTCCGTCGAGCGGCTCGGCCTCGGCCGGACGCCGCTCGCGCAGGTACGCGCGCGCCGAGATCGCCTCCACGCCGAGCGGGCCGAGCGCGAGCGGCAGGACGAGCGAAGCGGACGCGTAGGAGTAGTCGACGACGATCCGGAACCGGCGCTTGCGGATCGCGTCCCCGTCGAGCGTGGCCAGCAGCGCCTGGGCGTACTCCTCGCCGGCATTGGCCGGGTAGCGGATCTCCCCCACCTCGTCCGCGGCGGCGCGACGGAAATCCTGGCGCCCGAAGTGGTTCTCGACCTTCTTCACGAACGCGGAGGAGGCCTGCACGCCCGGCGGCTCGAAGATCTGGATCTCGACCGCCTCGGGATCGTTCGCGCTCGGGCCGACGTGGAGGCCGGCCTCGTAGCCCTCGAGCTTCAGCAGGTGCCGGTTGACGGCCGCCGGCATGACGCGGAGGTCGGAGACGTCCACGCCCGCCGCGTTCAGGCCGACGAACACCGCGCGGCGCAGGAGCCGGGCCGACGTGTCGGCCTCGCGGCTCGTCACGACGCGCGCTCCGCGCTTCAGAGCGGTTCCGAGGGCCATTCCCAGCCTGAGAGCCGTCTCGGGCGTCAGATCGACGTTCACGAGCCCACGGATGCGCTCGCGGCCGAAGATCGACGCCGCCGTGCGCGCCTCCCAGATCACGTTGCGGTCGACGTGCGTGCCGGCCTCGATGTCCTTGAACGGATAGACGCGGACGCCGGGCGCGACCACGGCGTCGTCGCCGATGGTCGTCTGGTCGCCGATGGCCGCGTTCTGCGCCGATGCGCACGTGGGCGCGGATGTCGCACATGCGGCCGACGACGGCGCCCTCGATCAGCGCCTGCCGGCCGACGTACGTCGACGCGTCGAGGATCGAGCGGGCGACCCGCGCGTGCTCGCGCAGGACGACGCTCTGCGACAGCACGGTGTACGCGCCGACCGACGCCTCGGGATGGATCCGGCAGTACGTTGCCGATGAATGCGGGCCCCTGCGACGGTCGCGACGTCGCCGAGCTCGACTCCCTCGCCCACCCAGACGTTGCCGCGCAGGCGGCTCCCCGGGATCTCGAGCTGGACCTTCTCGTCGAGGGCGTCGAAGTTCGCCTCGCGGTACTGGTCGAGGTTCCCGATGTCCTTCCAGTAGCCCTCGACCACGTGGCCGTACATCGGCCGGCCCTTCTCGAGGAGGAGCGGGAAGAGCTGCTTGGAGAAGTCGTACGGCTCGTCGGTGGGCACGTTTCGCAGCGCCTCGGGATCCATCACGTAGATGCCCGGTGTTGATCGTGTCCGTGAAGACCTGCGACCAGGACGGCTTCTCGAGGAAGCGCTCGATGCGCCCGTCCTCGTCCGTGACGACGATCCCGAACTCGAGCGGGTTGTCGACGCTCTTCAGCGCGATCGTGACGACCGACTCGCGCTCCTCGTGGGCGCGGATGAGCGCCGTCAGGTCGATGTCGCAGAGCGCGTCGCCGGAGATGACGAGGAACGGCTCGTCGAGCTCCTCCTCGGCGAGCTTCACCGAGCCGGCGGTGCCGGCGGGCGTCTCCTCGACCGAGTAGCGGATGCGGACGCCGTGCGCCGAGCCGTCGCCGAAGTAGCTGCGGATCGCCTGCGGCATGAACGCGAGCGTCACGACGATGTCGTCGACCCCGTGGCGGCGGAGCAGGTCGATCACGTGCTCCATGCAGGGCTTGCCGACGATGGGCACCATCGGCTTCGGCTGGTTCGACGTCAGCGGCCGGAGGCGCGTTCCCTCCCCGCCCGCCATCACGACGGCCTTCATCGCGTTTCTCGCCGGGCCTTCACGAGGTACTGGGCCGCGGCCAGGACCGCGAGCCCGAGCCCGATCCAGAAGAGGACGAGCGGCCAGGTCGTGCCCTCGTCGGTGCCGGTGACGGCGAAGAGGCTCGCGTAGAGCACCCAGGTGGCGAGCTTGCCGAGGAAGTTGACCTCGAACTCGTAGCCGCGGCCGCGCACGAGCGGGTAGCCGAGGATGAGCGCGCCGTCGCGCGCCAGGATCACGGCGAGCGCGATCCAGGGCAGCCGGCCGTCCCACCAGAGCAGGACGACGGCGGTGTCGATCATGAGGCGGTCGGCGAGCGGGTCGGCGAACTTGCCGAACTGCGACTCGACGTGCCAGCGCCGTGCGAGCCAGCCGTCCACCTGGTCGGTGATGCCGGCGATCGCGAACACCCAGGCCGCAGTCCAGCTTCCGGCGCCGTCCGCCTGGACGACGAGGACCGCGAACACGGGAATCAGCGCGAAGCGCGCGATCGTCAGCGCGTTCGGGAGCTTCGCGAGCGGAGCGGGGACTGCGCGGGCCGCCATGGATCCATCGTATCCTCGCCCTCGTGCTGAGCCTTCCCGGATTCGTGAACGCGCACAGCCACGCCTTCCAGCGGCGGCTGCGCGGGCGCAACGAGGGCGCCGACTTCTGGGCCTGGCGCGAGTCGATGCTGGACGAGGCCGCGCGGGTCACGGTCGCCGACGTCCGGCGCGACTACGTCGGCGTCTACCAGGAGATGCGGGCGGCCGGCTACACGGCCGTCGGGGAGTTCCACTACCTGGGCGTCGCCGCGGCGCGGGCGGCCGCGGAGGCCGCCGAGGAGGCCGGGATCGAGTTCGTCCTCCTCCACGTCGCCTACGCCCGCGGCGGGATCGACCGGTTCCGCCAGGCGTCGGCGAGCGCCTACCTGGCCGAGGTCGAGGAGCTGCGCGAGGCGGGCCTGAACGTCGGCGTCGCGCCGCATTCGGTGCGCGCCTGCCCGTCGGACTGGCTCGAGGAGATCGGGCGCTACGCCGAGCGCGAAGGCCTCGTTCTGCACATCCACGCCGACGAGCAGCCGCTCGAGATCGAGGAATGCTGCGAGGAGCACGGCATCCGCCCCATCGAGCTGCTCGCCGCAGACCGGCTGCCTGGGCCGGCGCACGACGATCGTCCACGGCACCCACGCCACGGACGCCGAGCTGGATCTCCTCGCGGACTCCGGCTCGCGGATCTGCGCCTGCCCGACGACCGAGGCGAACCTCGGCGACGGCTTCGTCCCCGTGGAGCGGATCCGCGCCCGCGGGATCGGGCTGTGCATCGGCACCGACTCGAACGTCCGCATCGACCCGCTCGAGGAGCTGCGCGAGCTCGAGGGCGTCGCGCGGCGGATGGCGCTGCGCCGCATGGTCGTCCCGCCGGAGGAGCTCCTGGCGATCGGCACGCTGGCCGGCGCCTCGGCACTGGGACTGGATTCCTGGGATCCGATCGAGATCGACACGGATCACCGCTCCCTCGCGGGCGTTGCGCCCGACGAGGTGCCCGCCGCGCTCGTCTTCGGATGCAGCGCGGATGTGGTCGCGCCGGTTTAGGAATCCCTGCAAACGACCGATAACGGTCCCTGCACGACCGGGGGAAACCGTGAAACGATCATTCGCCGCCGCGCATTCTCCTGGCGCTTCTTGCCGCCGCGCCCCTATCTGCCGCGCAGATGGGCAAGCCGCGCATGGCCGCGCTCCAGATCGCGCTGGCGCACAAGGGCCTCTACCGCGGGACGATCGACGGCCACTGGGGCCGCGGGACCGAGGCTGCGGTTCGGAGGCTCCAGCGCAACGCGCGGATCGGCGTGGACGGCGTTCCCGGGCCGCGGACGCGCCGCGCGCTCGGCAAGCTCGGCCGGCACAGCTACGGGTCGCGGATGCTCGTCGCGGGCCGTGTCGGCTGGGACGTCTCGCAGACCCAGTTCCTCCTCGCGTGGCACGGGTTCCCGTCCGGTCCGATGGACGGTCGCTTCGGGCCGCGCACGACCTCGGCGGTGCAGCGCTTCCAGGCGCACGCGCATCT
The DNA here is from genome assembly GCA_963814525.1 of uncultured Actinomycetes bacterium. Classification (GTDB taxonomy): domain Bacteria; phylum Actinomycetota; class Thermoleophilia; order Gaiellales; family Gaiellaceae; genus CAVRUF01. The sequence goes on from CAWFDH010000006.1 coordinate 140,761, forward strand.
CGGCGCCGACGGCGTCGCCGGGCCCGCGACGTTGCGCGGCGCTACGCGCGACCGCTCGTTCGGCCGCGGATCCGCCTCTCGGCGCCGATCGGCGGCTACTGGACGGACGGCTTCGGGCCGCGCGGGAATCGCTTCCACACGGGGCTCGACTATCCGGCCAACTTCGGCGCGCGCGTTCGCGCGGCGGCGTCGGGCCGCGTGGCGCAGATCGGCTGGGATCCGGGCGGGTACGGCAACTTCGTGGTCGTCAAGCACTCTCGCGGGGCCTACACCTGGTACGCGCACCTCTCACGCGTCGGCGTCTCGGTCGGCAAGCGTGTTCACCGCGGCGGGAGGATCGGCCGCGTCGGCGCAACCGGGAGCGCCACCGGGCCGCACCTGCACTTCGAGCTCCGGGTTCGCCGCGCGTGCGTGAACCCGGCACGCGCCTTCTAGCCGCCGTCCGCCAGCTCCTTCGAGCGCTTCATGGCGGCCTGGATCGCGTTCAGGAACGCCGCGCGAACGCCCGCCTGCTCGAGCTCGTGGATGGCGGCGATCGTCGTCCCGCCCGGGGACGTGACCATCTCGCGCAGCTCGACCGGGTGCATCCCGCCGTCGCGCAGGAGCTTCGCGGTGCCGAGCATCGTCTGGACGACCAGCTGCGTCGAGATCTCGCGGGAGAGCCCGAGCAGGATCCCGGCCTCGATCATCGACTCGGCGAGCAGCGCGAAGTACGCCGGCCCTGAACCGGAGACCGCGGTGACGGCGTCCATGTAGGCCTCCGGCACGCGGACGGTGCGGCCGACGTGGCCGAGCACCTCCTCGGCCTGCGCCATGTGCTCGTCGGTCGCGTGCGCGCCGGCGGAGATCCCCGCCATGCCCTCGTGGACGGAGGACGGCGTGTTCGGCATCGCGCGCACGATCGGGATGTTTGTCCCGAGCCCGCGCTCGATGAGCGCGATCGGAATCGCTGCGGCGATCGAGATCACCGTCTGATCCGGCTTGATCGAGCCGTTCAGCTCGGTGAGCAGCCCTTCGATGTCCTGCGGCTTCACGGCGATCACGACGATCTCGGCGCCGTCGACGGCGGCCTTGTTGTCGCGCGTCGTCTCGACGCCGTGCCGCTCGCGGATGCCGACGAGCCGGTCCTCCCCGCGCGCGGTCGCGATGATCTGCTCCGGCGAGCACCAGTCGGAGAGAAGAAAGCCGGCGATCAAGGACTCCCCGATCTTGCCGGCGCCGAGGACTGCGATCTTGCGTGCCATTGGGCGTCGAAGCCTATCGCGGCCGCTCGGGGCCGCAAGGCCACGAAGGGCCTAGACCTGGGGCGGTTCGCGAGGTTCGTCCTCGTCCGTCTCTGCGGAGTCGTCCTTCTCCGCGGCCTTGCGTCTCCAGATCACGACGCCTGCTATGGCGGCGGCGAGGAGCAGCCCGGCGGCGAGTGCGATCCAGCCCCACGGGGTCTCGCTCTCGGACGACGCCGGCTCGGCGGCAACCGTGTCGGCCGGGTTCGTGTCCGGCGGCTGGGACGTCGTCGCCGGGACTTCAGTCGTCTCGGTCACGGTCACGGGTTCCGTCGCGGGTTCCGTCTCCGTATCGTCGGACGCAGCGAACAGGAGAGCGAGGGCGCGCCAGAAGTCCTCGTCCTCCGCCGGCTCGTCGGATGTGTCCGTGGGAACGGTGTCCGTCGTCGCCGGCTCGGTCGGCACCGTCTCGGTCGTCTCCGTTTCGGTTTCCAAGGTCAAGGTGTCCGTGATCGGCGAGGTGTCGGTCGTCACGGTCTCGATCACCGTGGTGGTCTCGGGCAGCGTGGTCGTCGTGGGCTCGGTGACCGTCGTGGTGGCCACGGAGGTCGTCGCCGGGGACGTGTCGGTCTCGTCAGTGAACGTCGGCAGCGCCAGCGATCCGCTCGGCAGGGTCACGCCGGTGAGCGCCGGAACGCCTGAGCCGTCGCCCGCGCACCCACCGAGGACGTAGCCGACGCCTGCGAGGACGAGCAGCGCCCCGATGCGCCGGGCGTGGTCCGTCATTCCCGTGGGCGGGAGATCGTTGGAGCCTGCACGATGCCGATCGTCGCAAAGACGTCGGCCGGAGAGGCCGGGTCGGCTATCCGCCGGCGGGTGCGTCCGGCAATCCGCGCCTGCGCTTCCAGACGAAGTCGAGAACCACCGCGAGCAGGGCGATCGCGACGATCGCGGCAAAGGTTTCCGGCGCGTTGCGCACGGTGTCGATCGTGAAGAAGACGAACACGATCGCGGTCACGGCGATGGCGGCGAGCACGATCACGGCCTGCGATCCGGTGTCGGCCCGTCTCCGGTAGCCGGCAACCCCGACCAGCAGGAAGATGATGAGCGAGCAGGCGCTCCCGACCGACGCGATCGCGGAGAGATCGACGAGATTGGAGACGACGAGGACGATGGCGGCCGTGATCAGGAGTCCGGAGTGCCGCCCAAGCCTCCCGCCGGGGCCGAAGAACGTCGGGAACTGCCCCACATGGGCGAGCATGGCGGTGAGTCCTCCTGACGCGTACAGGGTCGCGTTCACGGACGACGACGTCGCGAGGAGCGCAGCAACCGCCATCATCGTGAAGCCGAAGTCCCCGAGCGCCGGTCTTGCGGCCTCGGCGATCGCGGTCTCGCCGTAGCCGATTGCCTCGTCGACGGTCAACGTCCCGAAGACGCCGAGCGAGATGAGGACGTAGAGAAGCGTCGTCACACCGAGAGCCGCGTACATCGCACGCGGGAGCTCGCGAGCCGGGTCGCGCAGGTCTCCGGCCGCGAACGTGATGACGCTGAAGCCGAGATACGCGAAGAACGTGAGGGCGACGCTCGAGATGATCTCCGTGAACGGCGGATATCCGCTGAAGGCCAGAAGATCGAAGTCGATGTCGACCAGCGTCACGGCGATGAAGACGGCGAACACGGCGAGCAGCACGACGACGATCAGCGACTGCGCTCGATCCACGACGCGCGATCCGACCAGGTTGATCGCGGCCATGGAGACCACGATCAGGGAGGTGAAGACGTTGTCCCACCACCCCGCCGCGTCGGCCCCGACGAAGAGCGACGTCGCGTAGCTCCCGAAGGCGACCGCCACCATCGAGCAGACGATCACGATCGCCGCGAAGTAGCCGAGCCACGACGAGATGCCCACGAGGCGCCCGTTCCCGAAGCCCTCGATCAGGTAGGCGATCAGCCCTCCCGAGGACGGGAAGCGCACGCCGAGCTTGACGACCGTGTAGCCGAGCAGGGCGGCGACGACGCCGGCGAGCAGGAACGAGAGCCAGACCGCCGAGCCGGCAACGACCGCCGCCTCGCCGAGCAGCGCAAAGATCCCGGCGCCGACCATGGCGCCGATACCAAGGAAGGCTGCGCCTCGGACGGTCACGCGGCCGACCCTAGCGCCAGCTCGTGCCGCGAACAAGAGCCCGGTCAAGAAAAAAGGCCCGCCTAGCGGGCCTTTTCTATCGGGGCGCCGAGATTTGAACTCGGGACCTCTAGTCCCCCAGACTAGCGCGCTAACCAGGCTGCGCCACGCCCCGTGCGCCCCACGTTACCGCACCAGCAAAGGCAACCCGGGCGGTTCACGACTCAGGCTTCGGAGCGGCCTCCGCGCCCACTGACGCGCTGGCCGGCCCCGCCGCGTGCGACGTAGCTCAACCCGTTGGGCAGGGCTAGAGCCCGCGGAGGGGGGAAGCCCTGGCTCCCGCTGATGCCGTGTGACGAGTGATACTTACGCACCGGTCCACCGAAACGTTTGTCTCGATGAAGGGAGGCCACCCCGACGACCTCGTCGACGAGCTGCGCGCCGTGCTTTCGGATACGGGCGAGCGTATCGTCGCTTTGGCCTGACTCTTAGCCGAACACCGCGTCGGCGCTGCGTCCCAACCCGGCCAGCCGCCGGCCTGCGATCAGGTCACACGCATTTTCCGCCAGGTCTCCGGCCCGACGACCCCGGTTCGGGGGAGGCTGACGATGCCCTGGAATCGCTTGACGCGTGCCTGCGTCTTCGAGCCGAAGCTACCGTCGTCATCTGCACCGACCCAGCGTTGTACGAATGCGACATCCGTACCCCGCATCTGCGGATTCTTGAGCTGGAGGACGCGCGAGCCGAGTTCGTGACGTGGCAAATCCGGCGGACCTGCCCCGCCCGGAGGAATAACCGCCCTTCGGACGCCCCAGCTGCCGCCCTTGTCATAGCCGGACGCCTTCTCCGAGACGGAGACATGGAGGTGACTGGTATGCGGGTTCTCCCCCTCGTACTTGCGCCACCGCCATTGATGCGACCAGGACGCGATCCTGCGGTTGTAGATGACGTACCCGCCGTTGGCGAGGCGCGGGTCGCCCGACTCCCCCAGCTGCCGCACGTGCTCGGCCAGCCAGGCGGCCCGGATGCCGTCGGAGTCGATGTCGAACGCGCGCACGACGTCTGCAGAGTTCGCACAGTGATCGCTCGTCCCACCACCACCACAGTGTGCGCTGTCGCCGATCATTCCATCGCTGAGTCGGTCCCGGTTGGGCCAGCGGCCGTCGACCTCGCGCTTGAGCCTGCTAAGGGATTTCGCCGGGCGCCAACTCATTGATCGGGCGTCTCCGAGAGCTCCTCATCGCCAACCGATGCCAAGGCCTCCTCCTCTTCCTCCTCCTCAGGCGTGAGGCCCGCGGGCGGGTCTACGTCTTCGTCGGCGGGGCCCCGGCCCGTATCAATGGGTGGAAAGGCCTCATCACCGACATAGGCGAGCGGGTCCTCGTCCTCAAGTGCGATTGCCTGCGGCCTGTCAGCCATGGCTTCGTCGCAAACGTTACGACCTTCTCCATTCTCAGTCAAACACGCGCGCTAACCAGGCTGCGCCACGCCTCGTAGCGGGCTGGCTGAGCTAGCCCTGGTAGCGGCGGTAGAGGCGGTTGGCGACGTCCGGCATCGTCTCCAAACGCGTCGCCACGGCTCGCACGCGGTACTCGAGGAAATGATCGGACTCGACGCCGAGCGCCTTCGCCAGGGTGCCGATGACCTCGTTCGCCGGCACCGGCCGGTTTCCATGGACGATGTGGTTCAGGTAGCCGGCGGATAACCCGGTGCGCTCGGCAAGCGCGCGGTACGTCGTGCCCGTCTCGTGCATGAGCTCCTCGACGGTGGGGCCGAAGGGCTCGCCGCTGAACCTGCCTCTGCGTCCCATCAGCCTCCGGTGACGCGCGCGACGACGTCGTCTGCGGACACGCGGTCCTCCACCCTGCCCTCCCGGACGAGGAGATCGACCTTGCCGTCCTCGAGCGCCTTCTTCCCGACCGTCACGCGGAACGGCGTGCCGATGAGATCCGCGTCCGCGAACTTCTCGCCCGGGCGGCGGTCGCGGTCGTCGAGGAGCACGTCCAGGCCCGCGCCCTCGAGCTGTTCGCAGATCCGGGCGGCGATCGCGATCGCCTCGTCCCCGGCGGCCTCGATCTGGACGACCTCGATGTCGTACGGAGACAGCTCCCTGGGCCAGCTCATCCCGTGCTCGTCGATGCGCTGCTCGGCCGCGGCGGCCATCATCCGGCCGGGCCCGATGCCGTAGGAGCCCATGACGATCGGCTTCTCGGTGCCGTCCTCGTCGAGGAAGCGCGCGTCGAGCGGCTCCGAGTAGCGCGTGCCGAGCTTGAAGATGTGTCCGACCTCGATCGCCGTTCGGAAGTGGAGCGCGCCGTCGCAGTTCGGGCAGCGGTCGCCTTCGCGCGCCTCGCGGATGTCGGCGAAGCGCGGCTCGTAGTCGCGCCCGGCCTCGACGCCGCGCAGATGGCGCCCGTCGACGTTCGCGCCCGCGACGAACTGGCCGTTCCGCAGCGTCTCGTCCGCGACCACCTCGAGCTGCACGCCGATGGGCCCGAGCGACCCGCCGCTCGCGCCGAACGCCGTGCGGATCTCCTCGTCGGTCGAAGGACGGAAGTCGGAGCCGAGCGCCGTCTGGAGCCGCGGCTCGCTGAGCCGGTCGTCGCCGCGGATGAGCGCCAGCACGACCGTGCCGTCCGGCTTCGTCACCGGCATCGCCTTCGACGTCGCCGCGTTGTCGATGCCGAGCAGCTCGGCCAGGCCGTCGATCGTGGTCACGCCGGGCGTCTCGATCTCCTCGGGCTTGTCCAGCCGCTCGGGGAACGACGGTGCTCGAGGGATCCCGCTGGCGATCTCGAGATCGGCCGCGTAGTCGCCCTTCTCGCAGGTCACGAGCACGTTCTCGCCCGAGCCGGCGGGCGCGAGGAAGTCGATCGACTCGGTGCCGCCCATCATCCCGCTCTCCGCCTGCACGGCGTAGTACTCGAGCTCGCAGCGCTGGAAGATCCGGTGGTAGGCGTCCCCGTGCAGGTTGAAGCTCCTGTCGAGCCCCTCCTCGTCGCGGTCGAACGAGTACGAGTCCTTCATGACGAACTCGCGGACGCGGAGGAGCCCGCCGCGCGGCCGCGGCTCGTCGCGATCCTTCGTCTGGAAGTGGTAGAGCATCTGCGGCAGGTCGCGGTACGAGCGCAGCTCCCGCCCGTGGAACGTGACGGTCTCCTCGTGCGTCAGCGGGAGGACGTACGGGCGTCCGGTGCGGTCCTTCAGGCGGAAGATCTCGGTCGACGAGATCCGGCCCGACTGCTCCCAGAGCTCGGCCGGGGTGAGCACCGGCATGAACATCTCCTGGGCGCCGATCGCGTTCATCTCCTCGCGGACGATCTGCGCGGCGTTCTCGTGCACGCGCCAGCCGAGCGGGAGGAACGTCCAGAGGCCCGCCGCGACCTGGCGGATGTAGCCGCCGCGCACGAAGAGCTTGTGGCTCGCGGCGTCGGCATCGGACGGATCGTCCCGAAGCGTCGGGACGAAGAGCTGCGACATGCGGTTCACGGGCGCTGCGCCGCCTCGGCCATCATGAGCGCCGCGGGCTTCGCGAGCTTCGTCCGCTCCGGGCGCTCCATGCCGGCCTCGATCCACTGGTCGATCTCGCGGAAGAGCTCGTCGACGAGGATCTCCGACTCGACCTTCCTCAGCACGCGGCCGTGCGCGTAGATGAAGCCTGTCTCGCGGCCGCCGGCGATCCCGAAGTCGGCGTCGCCCGCCTCCCCCGGTCCGTTCACGGCGCAGCCCATGACCGCGACCTCGAAGGCCTGCGGGTACTCCGCGAGCCGCGTCTCGACGGCCTCGGCGAGGAGATGGACGCCGACGTTGTCGCGCCCGCACGAGGGGCACGCGATCATCACCGGGCCGCGCTCGCGCAGGCCGAGCGCCTTCAGGATCTCGAACCCGACCTTGACCTCCTCCACCGGATCGGCCGTGAGCGAGACGCGGATCGTGTCGCCGATTCCGTCCATGAGGAGCGAGCCGAGCCCGATCGAGCTCTTGATCGTCCCCGCGAACGGCGTGCCGGCCTCGGTCACGCCGAGGTGGAGCGGGTACGGGACGCGCTCCGAGAGCATGCGGTAGGCGCGGATCATCGTCGGCACCGAGCTCGACTTGACCGAGATCTTGAAGTCGCGGTAGTCGAGCTTCTCGAGGAGCTCGACCTGCTCGAGCGCCTCGACGACGAGCGCCTCGGCCGTGTCCTTCTGGGCCAGCTCCTTCAGGTGCTCGGGCAGCGAGCCGGCGTTCGCGCCGATCCGCATCGGGATCCCCTTGGCCTTCGCGGCGCGGACGACCTCCTCGACCTTGTCCGGGCCGCCGATGTTGCCGGGGTTGATGCGCACCGCGGCCACGCCTGCGTCGATCGCCTTCAGGGCGAGCGAGGCGTTGAAATGGATGTCCGCGATGACCGGGATCGGGCTCAGGTAGACGAGCTTGCGCGAGCGCGGCCGCGTCCTCGTTCTTCGGGACGGCGACGCGCACGATCTCGCAGCCCGCCGAGGCGAGCGCGGCGATCTGGCCCATGGTCGCGTCCACGTCGTGCGTGAGCGTGGTCGTCATCGACTGCACGGCGACGGGCGCGCCCCCGCCGATCGGGACGCCGCCGACCTTGATCTGAACCGAGCTTGCCACCGCAGAAAACAGTCTAGCCCCGGGCTAGCAATGCCTCTCGAACAAGGCCCCATGGACGTACGCGCCCCACTCGTGCAGGACCGTCGTCGGTCTCGGAAGCCCGTTCCCCGCGCCGACGACCGGGACGTCGTAGTCGAAGCAGCGGTCGAAGAGCCAGCCGGCGCGGACGGCGTGGTAGTCCGAGGTCACGACGACGATGTTCCTCCAGCCGCCGCTCGCGCGCCAGCTCGGCGACGCCTTCGGCCTCGCCCTGCGTGCGGTGGGGCTTCGGCTCGAAGCAGACGACCGCGAAGCCAGGGTCGCCCTTCGTGCACAGCTCGTTCGCGCGCTGCCAGCCCGGGCGGTTGCCGTCCGAGATGACGAGCACCTGGGAGACGCCGTTGTCCACGAGCTTCAGTCCTTCGTCGAGGCGCTCGGAGCCGCCGCCGCCGAGGACGACGACTGCGTCCGCGTGCGCGGGCGCCGCGTCGGTCTTCGGCCACACGATCCAGCGCGCCGTCGCGGCGACGAGGGCCGCGACGAGGAGGAGCAGGATCGCGAGCCAGAGCTGCTTGCGGGTCATCCTCCGTTGAGGCGGTTCACGTCGTTCGAGAGGCCGAGGAAGAAGAGCATCAGCACGATGACGATCCCGAATGCCGAAGCGCGCTCGTAGGCGATCCGCGGGATCGGCTTGCGGCGAGCGCCCTCGAGGAGCGTGAAGGCGATGTGCCCGCCGTCGAGCGGCAGGAACGGGAGCAGGTTGAGGAGCGCGAGCGAGAGGCTGATGAGCGCCAGGATGCGCAGGTAGGCGCGGTAGTCGACCGAGAGCGCGTCGCTCGAGCCCTCGACGATCCCGACCGGGCTCGAGACGTCGTCGCGGTCGCCGCCGCTGACGATGCGGCCGAGCGCCTGGCCCGTGACCACCGTGACCGCCCAGGTCTCCTGGAACGCGTAGCGAACCGAGTCGATCGGGCCGAAGCTCTCCTCGGTCGCCTGGAGGACGAAGCCGAGGCGGTAGACGCCGTCGTCGAGCTCCGCCGGCGTCGGCGTGAGCGCGACCTCCTCGCCGTCGCGCTCGACGACGATCGCGACCGGCTCGCCGTCGGAGGTGCGGATGCGCGCGGCGACCTGGTCGGTGAGGACGGGCGTCAGCTCGTGGCCGTCGACCGAGACGAGCTTGTCCCCGGACTGCATCCCGGCCGCCTGCGCAGCCGAGCCCGGGTTGACCGACTCGACGGTCGAGGCCATCGGCACGCCGAGCGCGAACACGACGGCGAGGAGCGCGACCGCGAAGACGAGATTCGTGACCGGTCCGGCGGCGATGACGGAGATGCGCTTCCAGATCGGCGAGCGCCAGTACGCGTCGTCGGCGACGCCGTCGTCCAGGTCGGTCAGCCCGCGATTGGCGCCCACTTCGGCGCGCTCGGAGATCTCGGCCTCCTCGACCGCCTTGCGGAGGTCGTTGCAGCGGACCGCGCGCCTCCTCGGGGTGCTCTGCGTCGAGCGCCAGCGCGGCTGCGGCCACCTTGGGCTTCAGCGAGGGATCGTCCTCGACCGCGCGGGACAGGTGCTGCTCGAGGTCCTGCCCCGCCGGGCGGTGCATCCCGGGGATCTTCACGTAGCCGCCGAGCGGAATCGCGCCGATGCCGTACTCGACCCCGTTGCGGGTCGTCTTCCAGATCGCGGGCGGGAAGAAGATGTAGAACTTCCGCGGCCGCATGTGCACGAGCTGCGCGACTGCGAAGTGCCCCGCCTCGTGGATGAGGATCAGGAACACGAGGCCGAAGATGGCGACGGCGTAGGTCAATGGACGACCTCGCGGGTGAGGCTGCCGGCGACGAGGCGGGCCTCGGCGTCGACCGCGACGAGCTCCTCCAGCGTCGTGGCGGGCGGTGACGAGACCTTCGAGAGCGTGCGCTCGACGACCTCGGGGATCCCGACGAACGGAAGCTCGTGCGCGAGAAAGGATTCGACCGCCACTTCGTTCGCGGCGTTCAGGACGCACGGCGCGGTTCCTCCCGCCTCCCCGGCCGCTCGTGCCAGCGCGAGGCACGGGAACGTCTCGACGTCGGGCGGCGCGAACTCCCAGATCATCCCCTGGGAGAAGTCGAGCGGCGGGATCGGCGTCGCGGCGCGGTCGGGATAGGTGAGGGCGTAGGAGATCGGCACGCGCATGTCCGGGTAGCCGACGTGCGCGATCGAGGCGCCGTCGCGGAAGCGCACCAGCGCGTGCACGGTCGAGGTCGGGTGCACGACCACCTCGATCCGCTCGTACTCGAGCCCGAAGAGGAAGTGCGCCTCGATCACCTCGAGGCCCTTGTTCATGAGCGTGGCCGAGTCGACGGTGATCTTCGGGCCCATGTTCCACGTGGGATGCGCGAGCGCCTCGGCCGGCGTCACGCCGGTGAGGTCGACGCGGCCGCGGAACGGGCCGCCGGAGGCCGTGAGGACGAGCGACTCGATCGTCTCCGGCGCGCGGCCCTCGAGGCACTGCTGCGCCGCGGAGTGCTCGCTGTCGACCGGGTTGATGCGCCCTCCGCCCCGCTCCCAGGCCGCGAGGGCGAGATCGCCCGCCGCGACGAGGCTCTCCTTGTTGGCGAGCGCGAGGTCGATGCCGTGCTCGAGCGTCCAGAGCGTCGCGGGCAAGCCCGGCGAAGCCGACGACCGCGTTCAGTACGACGTCCGGCTTGGCCTTCTCCAGGAGCTCCGTGAGGTCGCCGCCGACCTGCGTCGAGCGGCGCGAGACCGTCCTCGAGGGCTCGCGAGCCGGACGCCGCGGCGCAGAGCTCGAGCTCCGGATGCGCGTCGATCACCTCGAGCGCCTGCCGGCCGATCGACCCCGTTGCGCCGAGCAGCGCGACTCGTCTCACGCGTCTCAGTGTAGTTCGGGGGTTGTTGGGCTCAGCTTAGGAACGCGAGAAGCACGTAGAAGCCCGCCGGGCCGGCGAACAGGAGCGAATCGACGCGGTCGAGGACGCCGCCGTGGCCGAGCAGGACGCGTCCGGTGTCCTTGGCGCCGAGATCGCGCTTCACGAGCGACTCGAAGAGATCGCCGATCGTGGCCGCCAGCACGACGGCGGCACCGAAGACGAGCGAGCGCCAGCCGTTGTACTCGGTCTCGTAGAGGACGAGGAACGACGTCAGGACGCCCGCGGCCGCGCCGGTCACGAACCCCTCCCACGTCTTCCCGGGCGAGATGACCGGCGACATGCGGTGCCGGCCGGCGAGACGCCCGCCGATGTAGGCGAACGTGTCGGTCGCGAACACGGTGAACAGCACGGCCAGGATGGCGTCCGTCCCGTCCGGCAGGTCGCGGAGGAGGACCAGGTGCGCGAGCCCGATGCCGATCCACGCCGCGCCGAAGACCGTCGTCGAGACCGCGACCGTGGTCGACTGGCGCGTGTCGGAGATCGCCGCGAAGACGAACGCGAGCGGGAGCGTGACGAGGAAGCCGCCGAGCATCCACACGGGACCGCCCATCTGGGCGCCCAGCAGGACGCCGATCACGCCGCCGTAGCCTGCGAGCACGAGTGGCCGCAGTTCCCGGCTGAGGCGGTAGAACTCGTGCAGCGCGACGAGGCCCGCGACGAGCGCGAGGATGGTCAGGAACCAGCCTCCCACCACCGCGGCGCCGATGACGATCGGCAGGCCCGCGGCGATGATCGCCACGCGCGAGAGTAAGGCGCTCACCGGCCGCCGAACCGGCGGCGCCGTCCCGCGTACTCGGCGAGGGCGGTGCGCAGGTCGCGGGCGCCGAAATCGGGCCAGAGCGTGTCGCAGAAGTGCAGCTCCGTGTACGCGACCTGCCAGAGCAGGAAGTTCGAGATCCGCTGCTCGCCCGACGTGCGGATGAGGAGGTCGGGCTCCGGCATGTCGGGAGCGTAGAGCCGCGACCCGATGGCGTTCTCGTCCACGTCGCGCGCGTCGACGCCCTCGTCGACGAGCCGCCGCGCCGCCTCGACGATGTCGGCGCGTCCGCCGTAGTCGAAGGCGATCCAGAGCTGGAGCCGCTCGTTGCCGTCCGTGCCCTGCTCCATCTCGTTCATCTTGGCCCGCAGCGCGTCGGTCGCCCGGTCGCGCCGGCCGATGAAGCGGACGCGGACGCCCTGCGCGGCGAGGTCGGGCAGCTCGCGCTCGATCGTCTCCACGAAGATCCCCATGAGGTCCTCGACCTCGGGCTGCGGGCGCGACCAGTTCTCCGTGGAGAACGCGTAGACGCAGAGCGACTCGACGCCGATGTCGATCGCCGCCTCGACCGTGCGGCGCAGCGCCTTCGTGCCGGCGCGGTGGCCGGCGGCGACGGGCAGGCCGCGCTTCTTCGCCCAGCGCCCGTTGCCGTCCATGATGATCGCCACCGAGCGGGCGATGTCCGGGAGATCGGGCTCCCGGTCGGGCTTCAGTGCCCGGAGCGTACGGAGTCGTGTGAGCAGCTTCATGGAGGGCTTAGACCTCCATGATCTCTTCCTCTTTGCGCTTCAAGAGGTCGTCGATGCGCTGCACGTGCTCGTCGGTGAGCTTCTGGGCCTGGTCCTCGGCGCGGCGCTCCTCGTCGTCGCCCACGTCGCCGTCCTTCGCGAGATCCTTCAGGTGGTGCATGACGTCGCGGCGCACGTTGCGCACGGCGATGCGGCCCTCCTCGCCGAGGTGGCGGACGACCTTGACGAGCTCCTTGCGCCGCTCCTCGGTGAGCTGCGGGATCGGCAGGCGGATGATCTTGCCGTCGTTCCCCGGCGTCAGGCCGAGGTCGGACTCCTGGATCGCGCGCTCGATCGCCTTGATCACGCTCGGGTCGTACGGCTGCACGGTGAGCATGCGCGGCTCGGGGACGTTGATCGTCGCGAGCTGTCGCAGCGGCGTCGGCTGCCCGTAGTAGTCCACCTGGATCCGGTCGAGGAGCGCCGCCGACGGCACGTCCGGTGCGGACGGTGGTCAGCTCGTGCGTGGTCGCCTCCACCGACTTGTCCATCCGGCGGTTCGCGTCGGCCAGCAGGTCGTCGATCTTCGTCATCGCTTCCTCCCAGGGGTCGAGATCACCGTGCCGACCTTCTCGCCGGCGGCGACGCGAACGATGTTCCGCTCGTCGTCGAGGCCGAACACGTAGATCGGCAGCGCGTTGTCCATGCAGAGGGAGAGCGCGGTCGTGTCCATCACCTTGAGCCCGCGCTCGAGGGCCTCGCGGTGGGTCAGCTCCGGCAGGAACTGGGCGTTCGGGTTCTCGTCCGGATCCGAGTCGTAGACGCCGTCGACGCCGTTCTTGCCCATGAGGATCGCCTCGGCGCCGATCTCGAGGCTGCGCAGGGCGGCGGCGGTGTCCGTCGTGAAGAACGGGTTGCCGGTGCCGCCCGCGAAGATCACGACGCGGCCCTTCTCGAGATGGCGGATGGCGCGGCGGCGGATGTAGGGCTCGGCCACCTCGCTCACCGTGATCGCCGAGAGGATCCGCGTGTCGACGTCCTCGCGCCTCGAGGGCGTCCTGGATCGCCAGGCAGTTGAGGAGCGTGGCGAGCATCCCGGCGTAGTCGGCGGTCGCGCGGTCCATGCCCTCGGCCGCGGCGGTCATGCCGCGGTAGATGTTCCCGGCGCCGACGACCACCGCGGTCTCGACGCCGAGGCCGGTCAGCTCGCGGAGCTGCTTCGCGATCGCCTGGACGCGATCCGGGTCGATGCCGTAGCGAGCGGTCGCCCAGGAGCGCCTCGCCGGAGAGCTTGACGAGGACGCGGTGGAACGCCGCGGGCTGCGCCGCGTCCGCGCCGACGGCTCTGGTCTCGGTCTCCGCGCTCACCCGGAGGTGACGGCGAGCCGCACGAACTCGAGCACCTCGGCGTCGCGCTCGGCGAGCGCCTTGCCGACGGTGAGCGAGGGATCGTGGATCCACGCCTGGTCGAGGAGCACGGTCTCCGCGTAGTAGCGCTTCTGGATCATCCCGTCGACGATCTTCCCACGGATGTCCTCCGGCTTCGACTCCACCTCGGGCAGCTTCGCGTAGATCTCCTTCTCGCGCTCGATCAGCTCGGCCGAGACCTCGTCGCGCGTGAGGAACTCCGGCTTCGACGCGGCGATGTGCATCGCGAGCATCCGGGCCAGCTCCTCGCTTCCGCGCAGGCGCAGAGAGGACGCCGAGCTTGTTCGCCGGCGGATGGACGTACGCGGAGACGACCTCGTCCGTCGCCGGCCTCCATGCGCGCCGCGCCGCGGACCTCGATGTTCTCGCCGAGCTTGGCGACGAGCTGGACGCGCTCCTCCTCGAGCTTGGCGGCCGCATCCGGCCCTTCGACCTCGACGAGGTCGAGCACGTGCTGGACGTACGCGAGGAACTCCTCGTTGCCGGACACCGGCTCGGTCTCGCAGCCGACGGCCACGATCGCGCCGCGGCTGCCGTTCACGTGGGCCTTGACCTCGCCCTCGTTCGTCTCGCGGCCGGCGCGCTTCGACGCGGCAGCGAGGCCCTTCTCGCGCAGGAGCGTGACGGCCGCGTCCAGGTCTCCCTCGGTCTCGACCAGGGCGCGCTTGCACTCCATCATCCCGGCGCCGGTCATGTCGCGGAGCTGCTTGACGAGAGCTGCGGGGATCTCCGTCACTGGCTTTCCCCCTCGCTCGGCGCGGCTGCGGCCTCGACCGCGGGCTCCTCGGCCGGAGCCTCGGCTGCGGCGGCTGCTGCCGCTTCCGCTTCCTTCGCAGCCGCTTCCGCGGCGGCCCGGTCGGCCTCGGCCTTCGCCTTCGCGGCGACCTCGGCGGCCGCCTGGCGCTCGGCCGCGGCGACCAGCTCGCGCTCGGTGAGAACCTGCTTGCCGGCCTCCACACCGTCGGCGATGGCGCGGGTGACCAGCGCGCAGGCGCTGATCGCGTCGTCGTTGCCGGGGATGATGAAGTCGGCGTCGTCCGGGTCGCAGTTCGTGTCCACGAGCGCGACGACGGGGATCTTGAGCCGCTTCGCCTCGCGCACGGCGAGCTGCTCCTTCTTCAGGTCGATGAGGAAGACGACGTCGGGGACGTCCTTCATGTCGCTGGACGCCGCCGAGGTTCGTCTCGAGCTTCTCGAGCTCGGCGAGCATCGACAGACGCTCCTTCGACGGGAGCAGCTCGAGCTGGCCCTCGTCGCGCAGGCGGCGCAGCTCCTCCATCCGCTCTAGGCGGTTCGAGATCGTGCGCCAGTTCGTGAGCAGCCCGCCGAGCCAGCGGTGGTTCACGTAGGGCATGCCGACGCGCTTGGCCTGCTCCTCGATCGCGTCCTGGCACTGCTTCTTCGTTCCGACGAACAGGACGGAGCCGCCGCGCTCGGCGACGTTGCGGACGAACGCGTGAGCGTCGTCCACGAGCTGCTGCGTCTGCTGCAGGTCGATGATGTAGATGCCGCCGCGCTCCGTGAACAGGAAGCGGCGCATCTTGGGATTCCAGCGGCGAGTCTGGTGGCCGAAATGCACGCCGGCCTCCAGCAGCTCGCGCATCGAGACGACTGGCACGAGGTGATCCTCCTTCGGTTTTTGTGGGTCGAGCGCCGGCGGCTACAGGTGGAACCGGACCTTGCGTCCGGCACCGCCACCCGTCTTCATGCCGCCGGGTAGTGGATTCTGGAGCGATCAATCCTAGCCGACGACCGTCGTACCCTTGGGTGATGACGAGACCGCCCTCCTGGGAGCTCGCCGCCGAGACCGTGGCCGAGGCACGCCGCTTCGGCGGCGTTCCGTCGCTCGAGCGGCTCGGCGACCTGGGCCAGCTCGGCGGGTTGTCCGCCCTGATCGCCGCGCTCGACGACGACGAGACGCTCGCCGGCGCCGCCATCGTCCACGCGCGCGAGCGCGAGGGTCTGGGGCTCGCCGCCGGCGAGATCGTCGCGGAGCTGCTCGCGCTCGGCCGCGTCCTCGCCCGTCACGGGCTGCACGAGGAGCGCGAGGCGGTCGACTGGTGCCTGATGCTCCTCTTCGAGCGGGTCACGTCCGAGCTGGGCGAACAGGCACGGCGCGACCCGTTCACCAGCGTCCTCAACCACGCGGCCTTCCACGCGCTGACGTCGACCGAGGTCGCCCGTGCGCGGCGCTACCGCGGGCGGCTGGCGCTCGTCCTCTTCGACCTCGACCGCTTCAAGGAGATCAACGACACCGAGGGACACGCCGAGGGCGACCGGCTCCTGCGGGCGTTCGCCGCCGTCCTCTCTGACTCGATCCGCGACAGCGACACCGTCGGCCGGCTCGGCGGCGACGAGTTCGGCGTGCTTCTCCTCCAGGCCGAGCCGTGGGCGACGAAGGCGTTCCTCGAGCGCATCGGGGCGCGGCTCCCCGCGGGCGTCTCGGCCAGCGCCGGCGTCGCGTACCTCGCCGAGGTGCAAGGGCGCGCCCGCCGAGCTGTTCGCCCTCGCCGACCGGCGGCTCTACGACGGACAAGAGCGCCCGCGCGGCCTAGCCGCGCGCGAGTTCGAGCGCGTCGGCGAGATCGGGCGGCAGCGGCGACACGACCTCGACGTCCTCGCTCGTGAACGGATGGACGAACGCGAGCCGCGCCGCATGCAGGAACTGGCGCTCCAGGCCGAGATCGCCCGGGATGCCGTAGACCGGGTCGCCGGAGACCGGCAGGTCGATCGCGGCCAGGTGGACGCGGATCTGGTGCGTGCGGCCGGTCTCGAGCCGAACGCGGAGGAGCGCCCGCTCGCCGAGCGTCTCCTTCAGCTCGAACCACGTCGCCGCCTCGCGCGGGTGCGTCGTGTCGAGCGAGATCCTCGTCGGGTCGTGGCGGTCGCGGCCGATCGCGGCCTCGATCCTCCCCTCGCGCGAGCGCAGCCGTCCCTTCACGAGCGCCGTGTACTCCCGGGTCAGCTCGCGCGCGCGGATGAGCCGCTGGAGCTTGCGGTGCGCGTCCTCGGAGCGCGCCACGACGAGCAGTCCCGAGGTGTCGCGGTCGAGCCGGTGGACGATCCCCGGCCGGTCGGCGTCGTCTCCCCCCGCGACCGCGTGCGCGAGCAGGCCGTGGACGAGCGTTCCTCCGGAATGGCCGGCGGACGGATGCACGACGACGCCCGCGGGCTTGTCGACCACCAGCAGATGCTCGTCCTCCCAGACGATCTCGAGCGGAACGGTGTCGTCGGGCACGAGCGTGCTCGCGATCGGTGCGGGCGGCTCGTAGCGACAGCTCCTCCCCGCCCTCGAGCCGGTGGCTCTTCACGCGCGGCTGCTCGCCGTCGACCGTGACGAGACCTTCGGCGAGCATCCGTTCCGCGACCGAGCGCGCGCCGATGTCGTCGAGCGCCGAGAGGAACCGGTCGAGCCGCTCGCCCGCCGCCTCGGGCGGGACGACGAGAGTTCTAGGCACCGCGGCGGTGCAGCGGCGGCCGTCGCTCCGCCGCCATCATCGCGACGAGCAGGACGATCACGCCGGTGACGATGAACGAGTCGGCGAGGTTGAACGCCGGCCACCAGCGCAGGTCGAGAAAGTCGGTGACGTGGCCGAGCCGGATGCGGTCGATGAGGTTCCCGGCGCTCCCGCCGATGAGGAGCCCGAGCGCAACCGGGAGCACGGGATGACGCGCGCCGGAGCGCGCGAAGTAGGCGACCATCCAGATGACTGCGGCGGCCGTGAGCAGCGTGACCACGTCGGCCCAGGTCGAGAAGAGGCCGAACGCGATCCCGGAGTTGTGGACGTGGTGGATCGTGAACGGGCCGGCGATGTCGATCGTGTCGCCGACGTCGAGCTTGCGGATGACGAGCGCCTTGGTCAGCTGGTCGGCGAGTACGGCGGCGAACGCCACCGCCGCGAGCGCGATCCAGTCGAACGGCCCCGCGGAGAGCGAGCGCTCGGCGACGGAGATCGGGACTCGTCCATCGGTCGCGGAGCCGACGCGGACGTCGAGCGCGCGGGCGGAGAACTCGCTCTCACGGCCGGCGGATTGCAGGCGCGCCGGTTCCTTGCGAGCCGCGTCGCTTCCAGACGTTCCGTCCCGCTCACCTTCCCGCACGGGGCCCACGCAGTGACCGTCCCTTTCCTCGGTTCGCTCGAGCGCCTCACCGCCGCGAGCCTCCATCGAGTATAGGCGGCGCTACGCGGCTTGACCGGGGGCGTGCTGCGGCTGCGTGTCGCTGTCGAGCCGGTCGAGCGCGAGCGTCAGGAATGCGCGGTAGGACGCCCGCATCTCGGCCTCGAGGCCCTTCAGGCGGCGGATCTCGCTGAGCGTGCGCTCCCGCTCCGTCTGGCCCTCGGCCGCGATCTCGCGGGCGCGCAGGCGCGCCTCCTCAACGATCGTGTCGGCCTCCTTGCCGGCCTGGGCGCGCAGCTCGTCGGCGGCCCTTTCTGCCGAGACGAGGCTGTTGCGCAGCAGCACGTCGAGCTCCTTGTAGCGGGCGAGCTCGGATTCGAGCCGGTCGACCTCGTCGCGCAGGTCGGCCCGGTCGCGCCAGACGTTCTCGAAGCTCTCGACGACGTCGTCGAACACGCCGTGCACGCTGGAGCGCTTGTAGCCGAGCATGCGGCGCGGAAGATTGACGTGGCGAAGCTCAACAGGCGTCAGAGACACGCCTACTAGTTCACCCCAGGAGCCCGATTCCCTCCTGCACGAGCCGGTTCACGAGGAAGAGCGCCAGGATCGCGAGGATCGGCGAGAGGTCGAGCCCGAGCCCGCCCACGGCCGTGCGCGGCAGGATCCGGCGGAAGAGGCGCAGGTACGGCTCGACCACGTCGTAGAGGAACCGCTGGAGCTTGTTCGTCCACACGTTGTAGGGCAGCGGGAGCCACGACATGATGATGTAGGCGAGGATCAGCGCCAGGTAGACGTACGTCAGCGTGTTGACGAAGTCCTGCGCGGTCGAGATCGAGTCGGCGAGGAGCACGCGGAGAAACCTACTTCGCCGCGCAGGGCCGCGGAAGGTCGAGTGTGGACGAACCGGCACACAATCGGCGCACTTTCGTCACGGACCCGTGCCCGCTCGGGCGGTACATTCGTTGTGGGCGGCGGGTGGAGAATCTCCCCACCCTGGGCGGGGTGAAGGGGCGTTAACCCCGGGCGGGCATGGCTGCGCGGGCCGACGCCCGGCCGGTGCGAAGAGGTTGCGCGGCTCGGAGCGCTAGCTCTGGTTGAAGAAGCCGCGCTCGATCATCCGCGCGCGCTCCTCGGCGGAGACCTCGACGTTGCGCGGCGTCAGGAGGAACACCTTGTCGGCGATCCGCTGCATGCCGCCGTTCAGCGCGTACGTCAGGCCGCTCGAGAAGTCGATCAGCCGCTTCGAGAGCTCGGTGTCCGTCCCCTGGAGGTTGAGGATCACGGGCACGGTGTCCTTGAACTTGTCCGCGATCGCCTGCGCGTCGTTGAAGCTGCGCGGAACGACGAGATGGACGCGCACCGAGCCTGCCGCCGACCGCCTCGAGCTGCGGCTTGCGGCCGGTGGACGGGGGACGCAGCTCGGCCGTGGCCTGTGCCGGCCTCGTTCGGATCGGCCCAGTCGTCGTACTCGGGCTCGCGGCGCTGGTGGAGCCGGCGCACGTTCGGACGCTCGCGGTAGCCGCGATCGAGCTCCTGCTCCGCGTCGAACGCCTCCTCGTCCCAGTATTCGTCGTCTTCGACGATGCCGAAATAGACGAGCGCCCGATTCCAGACCTGTCCAACTCCCATGGAACCGAAAGATTCTAACGGTCGAACAGGCTCGATCCGACCCGCACCAACGTGGCCCCTTCCTCGGCGGCGACGCGGTAGTCCTGCGACGTGCCCATGGACAGCTCTTCCAGGCCGTGATCGGACGCCAGCTCGCGCAGCCGGCGGAAGAACGGACGCGAGTCCTCGGGGTCGCCGGTGAGCGGCGGCATGGTCATGAGACCACGGATCTCGACGCCTTCGTTGCGCGCATCCGCGAGGAATCGACCGAGCTCCTCCGCGAGAACGCCGGACTTCGACTCCTCGCCGGAGAGGTTCACCTCCACGAGCGCCGGCACGGCCAGCTTGCGCGCGGACGAGAGCGAATCGAGCGAGTGCACCAGCTCGACGAGCTCGGACACGCGCGGCGCCTTGCGCGACTGGAGATGCCCGATGAAGTGCCAGCGGAACGCGTCGCCCCAGCGGTCGTGCTTCGCCTCGAGATCCTGGAGACGGTTCTCCCCCACCGTCTCGACGCCGGCCTCGGCGAGCACGCCGAGCTCGTCGGCGGTCACGTACTTGGTCGCGACGACGATCTGTGGCCCGGCCCCGATCTCCTCGCGCACGCGGGCGAGGTTCTCGCGGAGGCGCTCAGCCGATAACACCGAGCACCCCCTGGCGGCCGGTGACGCCGTGGTCGCGCCGGTGGGAGAAGAAGAGCTCCGGCTCGCATGCGGTGCAGTGCGGGCTGCGCTCGATCTCCTCCACCCCGGCCTCGCGGAGCGCCTGCTCGGCGGCGCTGGGCAGATCGAGGTTGCGGCCGCGCACGACCGCGTCGCCGAACCGCGCGCGAAACGGCTCGAGCACCTCGTCGCCGACCTCGTAGCAGCACGGGCCGATCCCAGGCCCGATCGCGGCGGTGACCGGACCGCCCACGGCCTTCACTCCTTCCGCGGCAATGCCGGCGAGCAGTCCGCGCCAGCCGGCGTGGAGCACCGCGAGCCTCGTTCCATCCCGGCGCGCGAGCGCGATCGGCAGGCAGTCGGCCGTGACGAGCATGAGCGGACGGCCCGAATCGCTCGTCGCCAGCCCGTCGCAGGCCGGATAGCGCGTTCCCGGCGTGGCGAGCCCGAGCGCCTGCGCCTCCTCCACTTTCGCGCCGTGCACCTGGTACGCCATCGAGCCCGCGTCTGGATCGACGTCGAGCACGGCGCAGAGGCGCGTGCGGTTCTCGACCACGTTGGCCGGCTCGTCGTCGGTGAGGAGGCCGAGGTTGCGCGACTCGAACGGCCCCTCGCTGACGCCGCCTCGACGCGTCGCGAAGACGACGCGGACGCCGGCGGGCGCGCTCTAGCCAGCGGAAGAACGGTCATCCGCCGACCAGCCGCACGATGACGTCGGTCGTCTCGCTGAGCGCGGAGCTCATGAACGTCGACCACTGCTCGTTGAAGACGATGATCACGCCGAAGATCGCGATGAAGCCGTACTGGTCGAGCTGCGACCAGCGCGTGTACGTCGCCTCGTTCATCGCCGCGGCCACGATGCGCGAGCCGTCGAGCGGCGGGATCGGCAGCAGGTTGAAGATGCCGAGCACGACGTTCACCTGGTAGGCGTAGTTCAGCACCGTGTCGACCTCGCTGAACGGCGTGATGCCCCCGTGGATGATGATCCCGGCGATCACGATCGCGAGCAGGAAGTTCGTCGCGGGCCCCGCCACGGCGATGACGGCCATCTGCTGCTGCGGCTTGCGGAGGTAGCGCGTGTCGACCATGACCGGCTTCG
Source organism: uncultured Actinomycetes bacterium (assembly GCA_963814525.1). GTDB lineage: Bacteria > Actinomycetota > Thermoleophilia > Gaiellales > Gaiellaceae > CAVRUF01. Next base: position 162,030 of record CAWFDH010000006.1, read on the forward strand.
CCCAGCCGAAGACGAAGCCCGTCGTGAAGTAGGTGATGGCGAAGAGCGCCGTCCCCATCGGGTCGAGGTGCGGGATCGGGTTCAGGGTCAGGCGTCCCTGCTCTCGCGGGGTCGGGTCGCCGAACTTCGTCGCCACGATCGCGTGCGCCAGCTCGTGCAGCACGAGGCTGACGAGGATGACCGGCGCGAGATAGAGGAAGGTCTCGACGTCGTTGTTCATGCGACTCCGAGCAGCTCCCTGGCCGCGTCGAGCTCCGCGTCGCGGTCTCCGAGCTCGCCGTTCACCTTGCGGCGCAGGAGCTCTTCGAGGATCTCCCCCACCCGCGGCGACTCGGCCACGCCGAGGGTCGCGAGGTCGCCGCCCGTGATCTCCAGGCGCACGGCGCGCAGCTCCTCGAAGTAGCGGATCAGCCGCTCCCGGGCGGGATCGTCCGCGAGGACGAGCGCGTAGAGCGCGCCGTCGGGGTCGTGCGGCTCGACCAGGCGGCGCAGCTCGGCCGGTTCGTCGGTGCCGCCCACGAGCTCGACGAGCTTCGGCGCCCACGGTGACCGCATCCGCGACGAGCGCAGCGTCACGGCGGCGCAGGCGCAGACGCGCGAACCAGTCGAAGAGCTCGTCCGGCGGGAGGTCGCGGGCCAGCACGGCCAGCCGCGCCCGCCAGGCGGGAACCTCGGGCGTGAACCGCGCGCGCAGCTCGTCCGAGCGGCCGATCAGGCCGCACGGCCTCGTCGTCGGCGGCCAGGTGCGGATGGATCGCGGCGGCGACGCCCAGCTCGTGGAGCCGTGCGACGGCCGCGTCGATGCGCTCCTCCGCGAGCAGCTGCTGGAGCTCGTCGCGCAGGCGCGCAGAGGAGAGCTCGCCGACCAGGTTCATCTCGACGCACGCCCGCGCGAGCCCGGCGGTGTGCCCGTCCATGCGGAAGCCGTAGCGGTTCTCGTAGCGGATCGCGCGGAAGAGGCGCGTCGGATCGTCGATGAACGACAGCGGATGGAGCACGCGGACGACGCCGGCCTCGAGGTCGTCGCGGCCGCCGAAGAAATCGACCAGGTCGCCGAACGAGTCGCCCTTGAGCGAGACGGCCATCGCGTTGATCGTGAAGTCGCGGCGGAAGAGATCCTGGCGCAGCGTCGCGCGCTCCACGCGCGGGAGCGCGGCCGGACGGTCGTAGAACTCGGTGCGGGTCGTGGCCACGTCGACGCGCGTTCCGTCGCCGGCGATCACGACCGCGGTGCCGAACTTCTCGTGCGGCACGGCGCGCCCGCCGAGCGCCGATGCGAGCGCGCGGCCGAACGCGATCCCGTCCCCTTCCACGGCGATGTCGAGGTCGAAGGTCGGCTCGTCCATGAGGACGTCGCGCACGGCGCCGCCGACGAGGTACACGCCGTCGAACGGCCCGGATGCGGCGGCCGCGGCCTCGAAGACGGCGGCGAATCCCTCGCGTGCCCGCAGCTGGTCGGCCAGGTTGTCGACGACGAGCGGCGCCTCCGCGACGGGCTCGTCGAGCGCGCGCAGGACGTCGCTGCGGGTGACCACGCCGACGACCGTCCCCTTCGTGACGACCGCGATGCGGCCCACGTCGGTCTGGGAGACGAGCCGCTGCGCCTCGGCGAGCGGGGTCTCCTCCGCGCACGTGACGACGGTCGCCGTCATGACGCTCTTCACGGGCGCGTGCGCGAGATCGTGTGCGACCGCCTTGTCCAGATCCTCGCGCGTGACGACGCCCTCGAGCTTGGACGGCTCGCCGACGAGGATGCCGCTCTGGCGGTGCTGCTGGCACTCGACCATCGCGTGCGCGACCGTGTCGTCGGCGGAGACGAACCGCGCGGGGCGCGACATGATCTCGCCGGCGGTGAGGGCCCGGCGCACGGCTCCGGGGAGCGCGGCCAGCACCTTCGCGCGGGCGTCCTCGAGCGATCCGCGATAGACGGCCGAGGCCGCCTGCGCATGCCCGCCGCCGCCGAGCGCGCCCGCGATCGCCGACGCGTCGAGCTCGGCCACCCGGGTGCGCGACGACGCAGAAGACGCGCTCACCCATCTCCACGAGCGCGACGAGGCCGCGCGCGTCGGTGAGGTCGATCAGCTTGTGGACGAGGTTCGAGATCCCGTCGACGTACTCGGGCCAGGCGACCGCGGTGACGAGCACCTCGAAGCCGCCGGCGTCGTGCGTCTCGATCCCGGAGACGAGCGCCTCGAAGAGCGCCCGCTCCTGCGTCGCCGAGGGGCGTGTGCAGGTACTGGGCGATCATGTCCTGGCGGGCGCCGTGGCGCAGGCACCAGCCGAGCGCGTCGGCGTCGCGCTGGGTCACCGCCGGATACGTGAGCGAGCCCGTGTCCTCGTGGATGCCGAGCGCGAACACGGTCGCCTCGAGCGGCGTCGGCTCGATCTCGCGCTCGGCGAGGATCCCGACGAGCGTGGTCGTGAGCGCGCCGTCCTCCGAGAGGACGAGGTTCTCCTCGGGCAGCCACTCGGGCCGCTCGGGCTGGTGGTGGTCGAAGACGACGAGCTCGATGCCGGGCCGCAGCGCGACCTCCTCGAACTCGCCCAGGCGCTCGGCGTGCACGGTCTCGACGACGATCAGGCGCTCGATCGCGTCGTGGTCGACCGTGCCGGTGTCGGCGATCTCGAGCTCGTCGGCGTGCAGCCGGAAGAACTCGCGGACGTTGCGGTTCATCGATCCGGGCAGCGCAGCGACCGCGCCCGGATAGAGGCGCCGTGCGGCGACGAGCGACGCGAACGCGTCGAAGTCGGTGTTCGTGTGCGTGGTGATGACGTCCACGGACGAAGCGTAGTTCGCGGACGGGTGGACTTCTCTTGCGCTACAGGTGCGCGATGGCGTCGATCTCGACCAGCACGCCGCTGGGGAGATACGCGACCTGCACCGTGGCGCGGGCCGGCGGCTCGGGGCCGACGTACTTGCCGTAGACCTCGTTCACGGTGGCGAAGTCGTCGAAGTCCGCGAGGAAGATCGTGCACTTGAGGAGCTGCTTCATGCTCGAGCCGGCCTCCTCGAGGATGGCCTGGATGTTCTGCATGACGCGCTCGGTCTGCGCCTCGATGCCGCCGTCCACGACCTCGTAGCTCTCCGGGTCGAGGCCGACCTGCCCGGCGACGAAGACGAGGTCGCCGAAGATGATTCCCTGGCTGTACGGAGCGCCCTGGAACGGCGCTGGCGCGCGCTTCGTGCGTGACGACGTGCTTGAGGTTGGACATGGCGGGATCCTATGCCTCGACGCGCTCGATCGAGGCGCCGAGGGCGCGGAGCCGCTCGTCGATGCGCTCGTAGCCGCGGTCGATCTGCCCGATGTTCCCGATCGTCGACGTCCCCTCGGCGCAGAGGCTCGCGATGAGGAGCGCCATGCCGGCGCGGATGTCCGGGCTCTCCATCCGCTCGCCGTAGAGCTTCGTCGGGCCGTTCACGATCGCCCGGTGCGGGTCGCAGAGGATGATCCGCGCGCCCATGCTCACGAGCTTGTCCACGAAGAACAGCCGGTTCTCGAACATCTTCTCGAAGATCAGCACCGTCCCGGTGGCCTGCGTCGCGACGGCCAGGGCGATCGACGTGAGGTCGGCCGGGAACTGGGGCCACGGGCCGTCCTCGATCTTCGGGATCTGCGCGCCGAGGTCGTCGCGGATGAAGAGGTCTTGCTTCCCCGGGACGCGGACGCTCGTGCCCTCGCAGTAGTACTCGATCCCGAGCCGCTCGAGCGACGGCCAGACGGCGACGAGATCCTGCGGCACGATGTCCTCGATCACGAGGTCGCCCTCGGTGACCGCGCCGAGGCCGATGAAGCTCGCGACCTCGATGTGGTCGGCGCCGATGCGCCACTCGCCGCCGTGGAGCCTCTCGACCCCGCGGATGCGCAGGACGTTCGAGCCGATCCCCTCGATCTCGGCGCCGAGCGAAACGAGGAAGCGGCAGAGATCCTGGACGTGCGGCTCGCAGGCGGCGTTCCCGATCACGGTCTCCCCGGCGGCCGTCACCGCGGCCATCACGGCGTTCTCGGTCCCGGTCACGGATGCCTCGTCGAGGAACAGGTGCGCTCCGACGAGCCGGTCCGTGCGCATGTGGAAGCGGCGGTCGGTCTCGACGTGCGCGCCGAGGTTCGAGAGCGCGTCGATGTGGACGTCGAGCCGGCGCCGGCCGATCACGTCGCCGCCGGGCGGCGGGACGATCGCCTCGCCGCAGCGGGCGAGCAGCGGGCCGGCGAGGAGGATGGAGGCGCGGATGCGGCGACAGAGCTCCTCGTCCAGCTCGACCTTCGGGGTCGGGCCGGCGTGGATGCGCACCTCGCCGTTCTCCCGCACGTCCACGTCGACGCCGATGCGGACGATCAGCTCGATCATCGTCGCGACGTCCCGGATCATCGGCACGTTGCGCAGGACGACGGGCTCGGAGGTCAGCAGGCACGCGGCCACGATCGGAAGCGCCGCGTTCTTGTTGCCGGTCGCGCGGATCGATCCGTCCAGGGGCCGCGAGCCCTCGATGACGAAGGACTCGTACACGGCCTCTGCGGCCAGGTGCTGGGTGAGTGCGGTGTCCAAGGCGGGGTCGGCTGGGCGGCGCGGCGGGCTATCGTACGCGCCCCATGGTAGTAACTCGCGAACGCGCCTGGCAGACGCTCACGACCTACACGAAGAGCGAGGCGCTGCTGCGCCACGCGCTCGCCGTCGAGGCCGCCGTCGGCGGCTACGCGGAGCGCTTCGGCGAGGACGAGGAGCTGTGGCGCGCGACGGCCCTCCTCCACGACTTCGACTACGAGATCCACCCCACGCTCGACAAGCATCCGCAGGACGGCGCGCCGATTCTCCGCGAGGAGGGCTGGCCCGACGAGGTCGTCGAGTCGGTGCTCTCCCACGCGGAGCACCTGGAGATGCCCAGGGACACGCAGTTGAAGAGAACGCTGTTCGCCTGCGACGAGCTCGCCGGCTTCATCCACGCGTGCGGGCTCGTGCGGCCCACGGGGCTCGAGGGACTCGAGCCGAAGTCGGTGAAGAAGAAGCTGAAGCAGCCGTCGTTCGCGGCCGGCGTGCACCGCGACGAGGTCTACGCGGGCGCCGAGGGACTCGGAATCGAGCTCGACGACCACATCCGCAACGTGATCGAGTCGATGCGGCCGATCGCCGCCGAGCTCGGCCTGCGGACGGAGGCGGCGCCGGAATGAAGGTGACCATGCTCCTCGCGGACTACGCCGCGGTCGCGGACGGGAAGCTGACGATCGTCGGCGGCGGCTGGTCGGTCACCGGGCCGGTCTCGCCCCCGTTCGCGATCGCGGTCCTCTTCGACGTTCCCTGGGACCAGGCGAACATGAAGCACCGCTTCCGGCTCGACCTCGTGGACGCCGACGGCCACGTCGTCTTCGTCACGGACGACGACGGCGAGGAGCATCCGCTGGCGCTCGAGGGCGAGTTCGAGACGGGCCGCCCGCCCGGGCTCAAGCCGGGCACGCCGCTCACCGTTCCGATCGCGTTCAACCTGCCCGGCCCGCCGATCCAGCCGGGCGGACGGTACGAGTGGCGCCTGAGCGTGAACGGCGAGAGCGACGAGCGACTGGCGCCTGCCGTTCTCCACCCGCGACGAGTTCGAGGGCGACGAGGTCTAAGCGGCTCGTGGGTCGAGGCGCGCCGGCGGTTCGTGCGCGCCGGCCAGGTCCACCTGTCCCGTTCGGCCGCATGACGACCCGCGCGCGCTCGCGCGTCGTCCCCGCCCAGGGTGGGGAGTACCTCCACCCGCCGCCCACCTTCGAGACTAGCCGCGAACGACGCTGAGTTCGTGCCGATTCTGCGACGGGGCCGTGCCGATATTCCGCGCCGGCTACGCGCCCGCCGCGGCGATGCCCGCTTCGAAGCGCTCCAGGTCGTCCTCGCTCGTCCAGAACCCGCACGACGCGCGGAGCCAGCCCTGCTGCGGGAGGTCGCGGACGACGACGCTGCGCTCGGCGAGCGCCTTGACGAGATCCGCAGCCGGAACGCGAGGGAGGAAGCTCACGAGCGTCGCCTGGCCCGGCTCCGTCTTCAGCTCGCCGTGCGTCGGCGACGAGCTCGCGGCAGCGCTCCGCCATCGCGCGGGCGTGGGCGAACCGCTCCTCCCCCACCTCGCGGGCGAACTCGAGCGCGGCGAGCAGCGCCGCGAGCGACCCGGGCGGCGTCCAGCTCGACTCGAACCGGCGCGCGTCCTCCTGCGGGCTCCAGTCGGAGAAGTCCGACCAGGAGAAGTACGACGGGTACGTCATCTCCAGTCCGGCGCAGAGCTCCGGTCGCACGTAGAGCGCCCCGGTCGAGTCCGGCCCGCAAAGCCACTTCTGGCCCGACACCGTGTAGAACGCGCAGCCGAGCGACCCGACGTCGACCGGGATCGCGCCGGCCGACTGCGCGCCGTCGACGAGCACGGGGATGCCGTGCACGCTCGAGCCGCTCGACGGGGATCACCTGCCCGGTCGTCCACAGGACGTGCGAGAGCGCGATCAGCCTCGTGTCGCGCGTCCACCACCCGCTCGATCACCTCGACCGCCTCTGCCGCGGGGACCTTCGACACCTCGGCGATTCTCAGCTCGAGCCCCCAGGCCTTGAGCGCGCCGACGAGTCCCGGATGCTCCGAGTCGGTCGTGACGACGACGTCGCCCGGCTTCAGGCGCATGCCCGCGACGACCGTGTTGCAGCCCTCGGTCGTGGACGTGGTCAGCGCGATCCCGGCCGGGTCGGCGCCGATCAGCGCTGCGACCGCCTCGCGCAGGCGGACGCGCATGTCGAGCACCTCCTCGAAGAACGCGTGACCGGAGCGCCCCTCCGCGAGCGCGCGCAGGCTCCAGAGCACCTGCGCCTCGGCCGCCTTCGTCGGGAGCGGCCCGAACGTGCCCGCGTTCAGGTACGCCGTGTGCTCGAGGACGGGAAGCTCCGCGCGGATCTGCTCGAGGTTCACGCGGCCACCACGGCTTCGACCGGCGCGTGGTCCGAAAGCACCGCGCCGTCGACCTGTCGGCGCTCCTTCGGCCACGCCGACGGGCCGCTGTCGAGCTCGAGGCCGCGCGCGAGGATCTGATCGACACCAGGGATCGGCGTCGAGTACCCCCCGACGGGATGCTCGCGCGCGTTGAAGTCTCCGATGAAGATCGTCGCCTCGGAGTCGGCCACGAGCGCGGCCGCGCGGTCGATCTCGGCCGGCGACGTCTCGCGGTCGTGCGAGGCATGGAGGTGCGCCACCACGATCGTGCGCCCGTCCTCGGTCGTGTACTCCTGGCGCTGGCAGTAGCGCTGCTGCGGCCCGCGGCGTGTGAGCCAGTCCCAGCGGCCGACGCCGGGGTTGAGGAGCAGCGTCTGCCCGGTCCCGACCTGGAGCCGCGGCCCGGAGAGGAGCACGTTCGCCTGGCCGGAGACGAGCGAGCGCAGCCGGACGGGATCGGCCGACGTCACGACGCGGGCGAGGAAGCCCGGCAGCGGCGCGGGGACGGTCACGACCGAGCGCGCCGCCATGCCGCTCCAGCCTTCGAGACGGCCCAGCGCCCAGAGCGGCACCTCCTGGAGCGCCACGAGGTCGGGCCGGTCGCCGGTGACGAGCTCGACCATCCGGCGCAGGTGGAGCGTGCGGGTGGGCGGATAGGTCCGCCCGTGGTACAGGTTCCAGGTGCGCACGAGCAGGCTCATTCCGGGCGTAGTGTAGGAACCGCCGCCATGCGCAGGAGATCCACACGCTTCGTCGAGCTGGTCGAGCGCCAGCTCGACCTCTTCGCCTCCGACCAGGCCGACCTGATCCGCGAGACGGACGAGGCGCTCGCCCGCTACAACGGCGCCGACCGAGACGACGCCGAGGAGCTCTACGGCGACTACCAGGACTGCGTGGATGCCGGGGTCGACGCGCTCCTCGACATCCGCGAGGCCTACGCGGCAGGCCTCGGCGAAGACGCGGACGACGAGTACCGCAACGCCTTCGACGAGCGCGTGCGGCGGCGATTTCCGACCTACGCGCTGGGCCTCTAAACACGGGGAAACATGTGCGCGGAGGTGTGGCTAGCCGTATGACGCAAACCCTGTTTCTCTGCGACGATTTCACCCACATGGCAACCACGGTGCTCATCGTCGACGACCACCCGAGCTTTCGATCGAGCGCCCGGACGCTGCTCGAGGACGAGGGGTACGCGGTCGTCGGCGAGGCCGAGAACGGCGTCCAGGCGCTGAGCGCCGTCGCCGAGCTCCATCCCGACCTCGTGCTGCTCGACGTGCAGCTGCCCGATTTCGACGGATTCGAGATCGCCACGCGGCTGAAGCGGAACGGCTCGCCGAGCGTCGTGCTGGTCTCCAGCCGTGACGCCGACGACTTCGGGACAATGGTGGTGGAATGCGGAGCGCTGGGCTTCATCCCCAAGGCCGAATTGTCGGGCGAAGCCCTGCAGAGGCTCATGAAGTGACGAACCGGCTCTCCGTCGGGCTCTGGACTCTTGCGGTCCTGGTCGCGGCGGTGGCGCTCGCGTTCATCGTCACGACCGACCACGCCGACGAGATGACGGCCCGGATGGGCCTTCAGGTCGGTGTGGCGCTGATCTTCATCGCGTCGGGCCTCATCGTCTGGACGAACCGGCCCGAGACGCGCACCGGCGCGATCATGGTCCTCACCGGGTTCGCCTGGTACCCGAGCGTCCTCACCCAGTCGAACGACCCGATCGTCTACGGCCTCGGCTTCTGCTTCCTCGAGCTCGGCTGGGCGTTCTTCGGCTGGCTCATCCTCTCGTACCCCGACGGGCGGCTCGAAGGGCTCGCGTCGAAGCTCGTCGTCTGGGGCGCGTTCGTCGTGATCCTCCTCCTGCGGCCGCTCTGGGTGCTCTTCAGCGATCTCCAGGATCTCGTCCCGGCGGGGCCGACGAACGGGCTGCTCGTCTCGGACCGGCCGGAGCTGGCCGACGGGATCATCCGGTTCGCGCAAACGACCGGGATCGTTCTGATCGTCTCGGCGATCACGATCCTCGTCCGGCGCTGGCGCGCTGCGACGCCGCCCATGCGCCGGACGCTCACGCCCCCGTTCGTCAGCTTCGGCGTCACCGTCATCCTGCTCGCCATCGCGCTCGCCCTCGACGTGGTCGCCGCCGGGCCGGCCGCGTTCTTCCAGTGGGCCTCGCTCGCCGCGCTCCTCCTCGTGCCGGTCTCGTTCGCGGTCGGGATCCTGCGGATCGAAGCTCGCTCGCGCCAGCGTCGGCCGGCTGCTCCTCGAGCTGGACGCGGCGCCGAGCGGCGCCGAGCTGCGCGACGCGCTCGCCCGCGCCCTGAACGACCCGTCGCTCCAGGTCACCTACTGGCTCCCCGAGCAAGGCGCCTACGTCGACGCGCAGGGCAACGCGTTCCGCTCGCCGTTCAACCTGGAGCCGGGCCGTGCAGCCACCGTCGTCGAGCGCGCCGGCCGGCGGGTGGCCGTGCTCATCCACGACGAGTCGCTCCTGAACGACCCGGATCTCCTCGAGGGCGTGAGCGCCGCCGCGGGCATGTCGCTCGAGAGCGACCGCCGCCTGACCGAGCTGACCCGGTCCGAGGCGCGGCTGCGCGGTCTCGTCGAGGCGCTGCCCGACCTGATGTTCCGGCTCGACCACGAGGGAAACTACCTCGACGTCCAGGCCGGCGACGAGGCGCTGCTCATGAACCCGCCCAACGAGCTGCTCGGCCGCAACATCCGCGAGATCCTTCCTCCGGACGTCTGCGACGCGATCTCGGCCGGCATCGCACGCGTGAGCGAGTCGCACGAGGTCGACGAGATCGAGTACTCGCTCGTCCTCGACGAGTTGCGCCACTTCGAGGCGCGGGTGGCGCCGATCGGAAACGACGAGGTCGTCCTCGTCGTGCGGGACATCTCCGAGCGCAAGGGCCACGAGATCGAGCTGCAGCACCTGCACGACCAGCTCGAGGCGCGCCTCGACGACCTCCAGCGCGAGCGCGAGCTCGTCCAGGCCGTGGTCGAGTCGGCGCCGAGCTACTTCTGCCTCGTGGACATCGAGGGCCGCATCCGCCGCTTCAACCGGGCGCTCGAGCTCGCGTCGGGGTGCGGCGAGGACTCGGGCACCAGAAACCGGTTCTTCTGGGAGGTGTTCGTCTCCGAGGAGGACACGCCGCGCGTGCGCGACGTCATCCTCGAGGCCGCCCGCACCGACACGCCGTCGGACGAGCAGGAAGACCCGTGGCATGCCGCGGACGGCTCCCGCATGGACGTCGCCTGGACGATCACGCCGCTGTCGGCGGACGGGCGAGGCGACGAGATGCTGATCAGCGGCATGGACGTGACCGAGCGCAAGCGCCACGAGGAGGAGCTGCGCCGCTCCCGCTCCCGCCTCGTCGAGGCCGCGAGCGTCGAGCGCCGGCGCCTGGAGCGGAACCTCCACGACGGCGCCCAGCAGCGCCTCGTGTCGCTCTCGCTGTCGCTGCGGCTCGCCCAGAGCAAGCTCGCCACCGCGCCGGCCGAGTCCGAGCGGCTGCTCGCGTCGGCCTCGGACGAGCTCGGGCACGCGCTCGAGGAGCTCCGGGAGCTCGCCCGCGGCATCCACCCGGCGATCCTCACCGACCGCGGCCTCGAGCCCGCGCTCCAGTCCCTGGTCATGCGCGCGTCGGTCCCGGTCACGTTGGCCGAGGCGCCCGACGAGCGCCTGCCGGAAGGCGTCGAGGCGGCCGCCTACTACGTCGTCGCCGAGGCGCTCACCAACGTGGCGAAGTACGCGGAGGCGTCGGCCGCGACCGTGCGGGTGTCACGCTCGAACGGCCGTGCGGTCGTCGAGGTCGCCGACGACGGCATCGGCGGCGCCGATCCAATGCTCGGCTCGGGCCTGCGCGGCCTCGCCGACCGGGTCGAGGCGCTCGACGGCCAGCTCCACGTGGAGAGCGTCCCCGGCAAGGGCACGACGATCCGCGCCGAGATCCCGGTCGAATCTTCTTAGGAGGGCCTGGCGAAACGAGCCCTGGGCCACCGGGCCGCGCTGGTCGGCACCCCGGCGGGAGGGCACGTTCCGCCAGTCCCTCGGTCTAGCTCGTTAGTCTCCGCACTATGCGCGTCGTCCTGGCCGACGATTCCGTCCTTCTCCGCGAAGGCGTAGCCCGGATTCTCGCCGAAGCCGATTTCGAGATCGTCGGCCAGGCGGGGAACCAGGAGGAGTTGATGCTGAAGGTGCGCAGCTACTCCCCGGACGTGGCCGTCGTGGACATCCGCATGCCGCCGACGCACACCGACGAAGGGCTCCAGGCGGCGAAGGAGATCCGCGAGCGCTACCCGGAGACGGGCGTCCTCGTCCTGTCGCAGTACCTCGAGGCCGACTACGCGCTCGAGCTGCTCTCGGACAGCGCCGAGGGGATCGGCTACCTGCTGAAGGACCGCGTCGCGGACGTCGGCGAGTTCGCCGCGGCCGTACGCCGTGTCGGCGAGGGCGGCTCCGCGCTCGATCCGTCCGTCGTCTCGCAGCTGGTCGGTCGCCGCCGCGCGGACGATCCGCTCGCCGAGCTGACCCCGCGCGAGCGCGAGGTCCTGGGCCTCATGGCCGAGGGGCGCTCCAATTCCGGCATCGCAGAGCTCCTGGTCGTCACCGAGCGCGCCGTGGAGAAGCACGTGACGAGCATCTTCCAGAAGCTGCGCCTGCCGACCTGCTCCGAGGACCACCGCCGCGTGCTCGCGGTGCTCACGTATCTGCGCGCCTAGCGCGGCGGATAACCGCACCCCCAGACACAGGCTGACTCGCTTACCGTCGTCGTGCGCCGGTGCGAAGCTCCTCGCATGAACCGGACGCTCCTCATCTCACTCGTCGTCGCTGGCGTGCTCGTCCTCGCCGCCGGCGGCTGGATCTTCCGTGGCGCCCGCTGGGCCGGACGTTTCGTCCGCCCGGTGCGTGGCCGCCGCCCGGCGTTCGGCTAGCCGACCGGGAAGACTCCGAGGACGGCGTCGCGGCCCGCTACGGCGGGCCGCACGTCGTTAACGGTCGGAGTCTTCGCCGTTCTCGTGCCCCGCGACCACCTCGTCGGCGTCGTCGCCGTCGAAGGAGCCGGGGTCGTCGACGCCGACCGGCGGGCCCGCGTCGTTCTCGTCGTGGTGGCCGGGATGCGCGTGCGTGACGACGTCGACCGGACCGCCGGGGCCGCGCTTTCTGAAGTAGTCGAGGAGTCCCATGCGCGCACTCTACGGGGCCGGTCAGGCGAAGCTCCCTCGCGCGCGTCAGACCCCCACCCTGGGAGGGGAGGAGACTCCTCCACCCGCAAACCCGCCTTCGACGGTAGCCGTTTCCGCCGGCGAATTCCGCGCCGTTTCGTGCCGACTTCGTGCCGATTCAGCGCCGGCCGAAGCGATGGCCCGCCGGGAGCGCGCCGGCCACGTCCTCGCCGGACGCGAGCCGCGCCAGAGGCGCCAGCGACTCGACCTCCGAGACGAGGATGTTCCGGTTGCGGTCGTGCCGCTCGAAGCGGCCGCGGGCGAGGATCAGGGTCTCGCCGCGCACGACCGCCCGGTTTCGCTCGTACACCGCCTCCGGGACGATCAGGTTGACCTGCCCGTGCTCGTCCTCGAGGAGCATGAAGAGCACGCCGTTCGCCGTCGTCGGCCGCTGCCGCGCGACCACGAACCCCGCGAACACGACCTGCGCGCCGTGCTCCTGCTCCAGGAGCTCTGGACTTGCGAGCGCCTCGTCCGGCAGGTGCTCACGCAGCAATTCGAGCGGATGGACGTCCACGGAGATCGACGTCGTGCGGTAGTCGGCCGCCATGAGCTCCCAGGGGGTCTCGGCCGGCAGGTCGGGAATCTCCGTCTGCGGCTCCAGCGGGAGCGCGAGCTGCCGCTCCGCGCCGCCGTGGCCGACCGACACCGAGCGCGCCACGAGGCCGAGCCTCCAGAGGAGCTGCCGCCGCGGCCAGCCGAACGAGTCGCACGCGCCCGACGCGACGAGCGCCTCGAGGCCGGGCCGGTCGAGCGGCGCCCGCTGGCCCAGATCCCGCACGCCGGTGAACGGCCCGTTCAGCTCGCGCTCGGCCTGAAGCGCCTTGGCCGGCGCCTCGGAGAGGCCGCGGACGTAGCCGAGCCCGACGCGCACCGCGCCGCCTTCGATCCGGCACGACGCGTCCGAGCGCTGGATGTCCGGCGGGCGCACCTCCACCCCGCGCCGCTGCGCGTCCCGCACGAGGCTCGACGGCGGATAGAAGCCCATCGGCTGCGCGTTCAGAAGCGCGCAGAGGAACTCGGCCGGATAGTGGTGCCGAAGCCACGCCGACTGGTAGGCGAGCAGCGCGAACGCGGCGGCGTGCGACTTGGGGAAGCCGAACGACGCGAACCCGAGGATCTTCCCGAACACGAGCTCCGCGGTCTCGCGCGGCACGCCCTTCCCGGCGGCTCCGGCGATGAAGCGCTCGCGGTAGGCCTCGATCGCGGCCTCGCTCCGCTTGCGGCTCATCGCGCGCCGCAGCCCCTCGGCCTCCCCCACGCTGAACCCGGCCAGCGCGACCGCGACGTCGAGCACCTGCTCCTGGAAGATGATCGTCCCGAGCGTCTCGCGCAGCGGCTCGTCGAGCAGCGGATGGTCGGCCGGCGCGCGGTAGGTCGGATCCTGCCGCAGCCGCTCGCGCCCGTAGACGTACGGGTGCACCGCCTTCCCCTGGATCGGCCCGGGCCGAACGAGCGCAACCTGCACGGTCAGGTCTTCGAGGTTCTCCGGCCGCGTTCTGAGGAGGCTCTGCATCTGCGCGCGGCTCTCGATCTGGAAGAGGCCGACCGTGTCCGCGTCCTGGATCTCGCGATAGACATCCGGGTCGTCGAGCGGGATGCGCGACAGGTCGATCGGCGTCGCCGTGCAGCGTGACGATCTGGTCGACGCACTCCTCGACGGCCGAGAGCATCCCGAGCCCGAGCAGGTCGATCTTCAGGAAGCCCGGCGTCCGAGCACGAGTCCTTGTCCCACTGGCAGACCTGGCGGCCCTCCATCGCGGCCGGCTCGATCGGGACGAGCTCCGTGAGCGGGCGGCTCGAGATGACCATGCCGCCCGGGTGCTGGGAGAGGTGGCGCGGCAGGCCGGCGATCTCGGTGCACAGCTCGCGGAACGCCTTCCAGCGCGGCGAGCGGGCGCGTCGCTCCGCGTCGGGAAGCAGCTCGAGCTCCTCGTCGATGCGTCGCGCGTCCCAGCCGTTCGAGAGGCGGGCCAGGCGCTCGAGCTCCGAGGGCGGCAGGCCGAGCGCCTTGCCGACGTCGCGGATCGCGCCGCGCGACCGGTAGGTGGCGAAGCTCGCGACGAGCGCCGAGTGCTCGCGTCCGTAGCGGTCGCAGACGCCGACGATCAGCTTCTCGCGAATATCCCGGGGGAAGTCGAGGTCGATGTCGGGCACCGAGGCGAGCTCACGGTTCAGGAACCGTCCCAGCTTCAGGTCGGTCGCGACGGGATCCACGTGCGAGAGGCCGGTGAGGTAGCAGACGATCGAGCCGACCGAGCTGCCGCGCCCGCGCCCAGGCGGAAGCAGATGCCGCGGCGAGCCGGGCCCTCGCACCTCGGCGGCGATCTCGCGGGCCAGCTCGAGCACCTCCCAGTGCAGGAGGAAGAAGCCGGAGAGGCCGAGCTCCTCGATCAGCGCGAGCTCCTCGCGCAGGCGGGCTTCCGCCTTCGGATTCTTCTTCGGGTACCGCTCGCCGAACGCCGCCGCGCAGACGCGGTGGAGCTGCACGGCGGCCGGGTCGGGCCCGTCCGAGAAGTCGGGATAGCGGTAGCCGAGCTCCTCCGTGAGGTCGAACTCGAGCCGCTCGGCCAGCTCGACGGTGGTGCGCAGGGCGTCGCGGTCGTCGGGCCAGCGCGCGGCCACCTCGGCCGGCGAGAGGAGCGCGCACTCGTCGTTCCCGCGGCGGTCGGGCTCGCAGCCCTCGAGCGACGTGCGGCTCTTGATCGCGACGAGCACGTCCTGGAGCCGCACCCGGGACGGATCGTGCGCATGCGCGTTCCCGGTGACGACGGTGCGCAGCCCGAGCGCCGCGGCCAGGTCGCGGAGCGCCTGGTTGCGCCGTGCGTCTCCACGGCTGAGCGGACGCTGGAGCTCCACGAAGAAGTGTTCCGAGCCAAGTGCCTGTGCCAGCCGCGCGGCCCCGTTCGGGTTGTGCACGGCCAGCCCGAGGCGTGCGCACCCGGAGAGGCAGACGAGCCCGTCGGCGTTCTCCGCGAGCGTCTCCTGGTCGAGCCGTGGCTCGCGGCGCTTCACCGAGTGCGCCCGGGTGAGGAGCCGGCAGAGGTTCGCGTAGCCCGCCGGCGTCTCGACGAGCAGCGTCACGTGCGAGCCGCACGCGAGCGTCACCTCCGCCCCGGTGATCGCGCGGACGCCGAACTCCCGGCCCGCGTGCGCGAACTCGAGCGAGCCGTAGAGCCCGTCGTGATCGGTCAGCGCGAGCGCCGGATAGCCGAGCTCCGCGGCCGCGAGGATGAGCTCCTCGGGCCGTGACGCGCCGTCGAGGAACGAATAGGCGCTGTGGCAGTGGAGCTCGATGTAGCCGGACACGGTACGAACGTATGTTCGTCTCGATCCTCTGTTTCGTCAAGCTAGAGTCGAGCCGTGGAGCCGGAGAAGATCACCGACACCGCCGAGCGCGGGCTCACGATCGTCGCCGACACGCCGCAGCTTTGCGCGACGCTGATCCGCCACGCGCCGGGCGAGCCGGGCCCCGAGCTGCATGTCCACCGCGAGCACACGGACGCCTTCTATGTCCTCGAGGGAACGCTTGCGGTCGCGCTCGGGCCGGCCGGCTTCGAGCACATCGTCCCGGTCGGCTCGCTCGGCCTCGCCCCCGCGAACGTCGTCCACACCTTCCGCAACGCCGGCGACGACGACCTTCTGATCCTGAACCTGCACGCGCCCGGCGGGGGCTTCGCCGACATGCTGCGCGGGACGCTCGAGGGCAAGACCGTTCCCTGGGACTCGTTCGATCCGCCTGACGACGGCGGCCGCCGGGTGGCGGATGCTCTCGTCAGCTATCCGGGCGACGGCGAGCGGCTCGACGCCGGCGGGAACGACCTGCTCTTCAAGGCGCAAGCCTCGACCGGCGACGGGACGCTGACGCTGACCGAGACGACGATTGCGCCGGGATTCCCCGGGCCGCCGCTGCACGTTCACGGCGGCTTCCTGGATTCGTTCCACGTGCTCGAAGGGACGCTCGGGCTACGGCTCGGCGAGGACACGCTCTCGGTTTCGCCCGGAACGTTCGCGGCCGCACCTCCGGGGACGCCGCACACGTTCTTCAATCCGGGCGACGAGCCGGTGCGCGTCGTGAACGTGATGGCGCCGGGCGGCTTCGAGGCGTACATCAAGGAGCTCTGGTCGTCCGGGTCGCTCCCGACGCCGGAGGTCGCCCAGGAGATCGGCTCGCGCTACGACATCGAGCTCGTCTAGCGACTGGGGAGAACCCGGCACGAAGTCGCCGCGTTTCGTGCAACACCCGCGCGGAATTCCTCGATACCGTCTTGGGTGGGGCGGGGGAGCCCCTGAAAGACGCGTCTAGCGTTTAAGCCGTCAGACCGATCCGTCGAGCCACGCTCGGCCGACCACTGCGCCGTCGAGCCCGAGGTCGCGGAGGGTGTCGAGATCGTGCTCGTCCCGGATACCGCCCGCCGCGAAGAGCTCGCCGGCGAAGCGCGCCCGGACGGTCGCCAGAAGCTCGAGATCGGGCCCGCTCGCGTTCCGTCCCGGTCGATCGACGTACAGACAACCGTCGCCACGCCTGTCTCGGCGCAGCGGGCGAGCGCGTCGGAAACCGGGACGCCGACGAGCGAAGCCAGCCTCCGGTGCGAACGATCCCGCCCGCCACGTCCACGGCGACGGCGAGCTTCTCTCCAAGAGCATCGACGTAGGCGCGCAGCGGCTCCGGCCCAAAGGCGGCGGTGCCGATCACGACCCGCTCGGCGCCGGCCTCGACGAGGTTCAGCGCGTCGGCCACCGACCGCACGCCGCCGCCGAGGCGGAGAGAGAGAGTCTTTGTGCTCGATCTCTTCCGCCCAGCGATCGATCCACTCGGGCCAGGTCTCGTGAGCAACGCGGTAGCCGAGTGCCTCGGCGAGGGTCGAAGGCAACGGCCATCCGATCACCTCGCTCTGAGGGTCGACCTCGATTTTGGGCACGCATCCGCGTCCGAACAGACGCGCGTGCGGCGTTGCGTCACGCCCGCTGCGTGAACCACCCGCCCACCTCCTCGTCCAGGAACACGACCGCGTTCTGGCCGCTCTCGAGGACGACGTCGAAGTAACGGCGCCGCACGGGCGCCTCAGTCCACCAGCGGTCGACGACGCGCCACTCCTCTCGCACGCGGGCGACGCCGAGCCGGTTCACGCTCACCGGAGTCGCGCCCACGCCGACGCCCTGCGTCACGACCAGCGCCCGCCGGGGCTCGTTCAGTCGTCGCGCGGAACGAGGATCGCCCGGGTTTCCGGGATCCGGGACCACGGCGCCACCTCCACGACCGTGCAGACCGCGTCGAGCCCGACCCCGGCCCGCGTCTGACGAAGCCCTGAGCGCAGCCGCTCCCTGAGTCTCGACCCGCGCGGACGGACGAGCTCCGCCTGCGTTCCCACCGAGTCGGCCAGCTCGCCCAGCTCCAGCCGCAGCGCGATCACGGGAGCGGTCAGGTCCGCGAGCTTTGGCCGCAACGCGGTGCGCAGGAGGCCGGGCTCCGACGTCGGCTCGCGAAGGGTGAGCGAGCGCCGCCACGAGCCGCCGCCGACCAAGCGCGCGGAAAGGGCGATCCGCCGAGGCGCCCTTCCCCCACGCTCCGGTCGTGCGAGCAGCCGGTCGAGAAGGGCCGAGAGCGCCCGCTCGAGCGTCAGCGAGTTCCCGACCGCCTCCGGGAACTCGAGCTCCTCGGTGATCTCGCCGGGCGGCTTGCGGCCGGCGACCTTCGCGCCGGCCTCGCCGCTCACGATCCGCCAGGCCTCCGCGCCGTCCGGGCCTAGTCGGTCGGCGACGGAGGACTCCGGCAGACGCGCCAGCTCCCCGAGCCGCTTGATGCCGAGCTCGGAGATCTCCTGCCGCCGTTCGGGCGTGAGCGACAGGAGATCGAGCGGGAGCGGCTCGAGGAACAGCGCGCTCTCGTCGTCGTCGACGACGAGGATGCGGTGCGGCGGAGCGACGGTCGCCGCCGCGAGCGCCGTGAAGCGCCGCGACGCCGCGCCGATCCGCGGCTCCCACGATGGACCGACGGCATCGAGCGCCCGCCGCAGGACGGCGTTCACCCCGCCCGCGAGCCGCTCGATGCCATCGGTCTGGAAGAACACGAACCCGGGCCGCGGAGACTCGACCGCGAGGCCGGCCTCCTCGAGGCTGCGCAGGATCTTCTCCCACGCCTCCTCCACCGCGGCCGGGTCGTGCTCGGCGAGGACGAGCTCGGGACAGAGAGCCAGCGCCTCCGAGAGGCGCATCTCTGCCTGGACACCGAACTCCTCCGCCGCCAAGTTGCAGGGCCCCACGATCTGCTGCCCGGGCGCCGGGGCAAGCGCAACCGGGCGTTCCCGAAGCTCAGGCCGGCCCTGGAGCGCGGCCCTGAGGGGGAACACCGAGATGGAGAGACAAGCGATCATGGGAACGTATGTTCTACACGAACAGGTGTTCCCCTGCAAGAATGTTTTCCGTGTTCGACCACGTGGACATCCGGGTCTCGGATCGTGCGGCTTCCGAGGCGTTCTACGACACAGTCCTCTCCGTGCTTGGGCTCGAGAAGACCTACTCGGACGAATCGTTCGTCGAATGGGGCGACTTCTCGATCTCGGAGGACGAGAAGCCGGTCACGCGACGGGCGCACATCGCCTTCGCCGTCCCATCGCAGGCGCATGTGGACGCCTTCCACCGCGCGGGCGTCGAGGCCGGCTACCGCTCCGACGGCGAGCCCGGCCTGCGCCCCGAATACCTCCCGGATTACTACGGCGGCTTCCTCCTCGACCCGGACGGCAACAGCATCGAGGCCGTCCACCACGGCGACTCGCCCGAGTCCGGGTTCGACCATCTCTGGATCCGGGTCACCGACCTCGCCGCGTCGCGGACGTTCTACGAGCGTGTCGCCCCACACGGCGGGTTCGAGCTCGGCCACCTAGAGGACGGCTACGCAAGCTTCCGCGGCGGCGGCCGGTCGTTCTCGCTCGTCGAGGGCGAGCCGACCATCGATCTCCACATCGCGTTCCCGGCCGCGACGAACGAAGCCGTCGATGCGTTCCATGCCGATCTCACCGCGGCCGGCTACGCGGACAACGGTCCGCCCGGCGAACGGGCGATCTACCACCCCGGCTACTACGGCGCGTTCGTGCTCGATCCCGACGGGACGAACGTCGAGCTCGTGAACCACAACCGCTGACGTGATCCGGCAAGCAACCACGGACGCCGATCTCGAGGCTTGGCGGCGCATACATGCGAGCGTCTTCCCGGACGAGCGGACACAGACGGTCGATGAGCTGCGGGCCCGCGAGCGGCCCGAACGCAAGCTGTTCCTCGAGGAGAGCGACGGTGCAGGCCTCGCGGATCGCTCGGGCCTCGAGGGGCACGGGACGGTCGTTCCCATGGTGCTCCCGGCGGCCCGGCGGAACGGTCTTGGAACCGAGCTCCTCCGCGCCTGCGTCGGGCAGATCGCGACGCTCGGCATCGAGCGTCTCGTCGCCCATGTGGACGGACGTGACGAGGGCTCGCTTGCCTTCGCGCTCCGTTTCGGGTTCGTCGAGGCCGACCGCCAGGTCGAGCAGGTGATCGAACCTGGTGACCTCGTCCCGGCCGGTCTCCCGGACGGAGTCGAGGCGGTGACGATCTTCGATCGCCCCCAGCTGCTCGAGCGCGCGTACGGACTCGCGGTCGAGGCGTTCTCCGACTTCGCCACCCATGCTGCCGCGACGACGACGCTCGACGAGTGGCTGAACGAGGAGGCGACGCTCCCCGCCGGTTCGTTCGTCGCGCTCTTCAATGGCGAGATCGTCGGCTACTCGGGACTGATGGCTGATCCGGAAGACGCGTCCCAGGCCGAGGACGGACTCACGGCCGTGCGTCGCGACTGGCGCCGGCGCGGCCTTGCGCGGGCGCTCAAGCAGCGGAAGCTCGCGTGGGCGGCCGCGAACGGCATCCACGAGATCGTCACGTGGACGCAGCAGGGCAACGACGGCATGCGCACGCTGAACGAGGAGCTCGGCTACGCGTACAGGCATGTGTCGCTCACGCTGACCGCGCCGCGCGTGGCGGTCGAGGAACTCCTCCGCTAGACGACGATCTCGGCCGCGCCGTCGAGCATCCGGCTCAGCCGCGGCACCACGTCGAGCTCGCTCTCGCGCGCGCACCAGGCGATGTCTTCCTCGAGGCCGGCGTTCAGGAGATTGCGCGCGCTCTGGCTGGCCCGCAGGCCGTCCTCGACCGACGGAAACGCCGACACGAGCCGCATCGCCGCCACGCCGGCATCGGTCGGATCGCCGCCGAGCGCCTCGACCAGCCGGCCTGCGCAGATCGCGTCGTCGAGGACGAACTCGCCCTTCACGCCCGCGCAGATGACCGCGACGTCCTCCCCGTCCGCCTGCGCGGCCGCCACGACCGCGCCGAGGTTCAGAAGCGAGGCCGCGTACACGCGGTCGCAGCGCGCAGCCGCGGCCACGAGTGCCTTCGTGCCGTTCGTGGTCGTGAGGATGACCGTCTCGCCGTTCCCGTTCGTGAACTCGCTCGGCGAGTTGCCGCGGTCGAAGCCCTCGATGCGCACGCAGGCTCGCTCGCCCGGCCAGGACGCCCTCCGCGAGCGAATCGCGCAGCGCCTGCGCCTCGTCCACCTCGCCGCAGCAGAGGACGCGGCCGTGCCCCGACGCGAGCGCCTGGGAGATCGTCGACGTGGCCCGCAGGACGTCCACCACGAGGCCGGTCGGCGCCTCGGCGGCCTCGGCGGGAGTGAAGGCGACGTGGACGCGCATGGCGCGCGTGACGTTACAGCGCCGGGCTACGATCCGGCGCGATGTCAGAACCGATGATGTGTTACCGGCACCCGAGCCGCGAGACGTACGTGTCGTGCTCGAACTGCCTGCGCCCGATCTGCACCGACTGCATGGTTCAGACGGCGGTCGGGATCAAGTGTCCGGAGTGCGCGGGCGTGCCGACCGGCGTCAAGAAGGCGACGACCGGCGCGCGACGTGCGGTCGGCGTGGGCACGGGCGCGATCGTCACGAAGACGCTGATCGGGCTGAACCTCCTCGTGTTCCTCACCCAGATCGCGGGCGGCGACCTGACGCGCTTGCAGAGCGAGGCGTACATCAACGGCGTCCTCTACGGCCCGCTCGTCGCGCAGGGCGACTGGTGGCGGCTCGTCACGGCGGGCTTCCTGCACGGGAGCCTCGTGCACATCTTCTTCAACATGCTGATGCTCTGGTGGTTCGGGCGCCCGCTCGAGGAGCTGCTCGGTCGCGGGCGCTTCATCGCCGTCTACCTGATCGCGGTGCTCGCCGGCTCGGCCGGGGCGCTGCTGCTCTCCTCGGACGTCCCGACGCTCGGCGCGTCGGGCGGCGTCTTCGGGATCCTCGGGGCCGGACTGATCCTCGAGCGCCGCGGCGTCATGGTCTTCGGCGGCGCCGCGCTCCCGATCGTCGTCGTGAACCTCATCCTCGGCTTCGTGATCGCGAACGTCTCGATCGGCGGCCACATCGGCGGTCTCGTCGGAGGAATCCTGGCGATCATCGCCCTCGGCGGCCTGGGCGGACACGCCGCGTACACGAAGATCGGCGCGACCCAGGTGGCCGGCCTCGCAGCGATCGTCGCGGGCAGCCTGCTGATCTCGTACCTGGCCGTCGCGCAGTACATGTAGCGGTCTCGGCGGTCCGCAGGGCGCCCGTGCGACGATCAGCCTCGCGGCGCCGCCGGGGGAGACCATGTTCTGAACGGTGCCCTTCTCGCCAACCGCCTGGCTTCGCCGACGAGGACCGGGTGGAGACCCGTCATCGGGTTCACCTGAGGCCCCTCCCCACGATCCGCGACTGGCGGCTGGCACCCCTTGGTGGCGACCCTATCGAGGAAACCCGCCCGTGTGGGAAACCGGAACTGCGCTCGAATGTGTGCCGGCTAGCCGCCGACAGCGACGGCCTTGACGCCCGCCTCGGCCAGCGCCGCCTGCGCCGCCGCCAGGCGCGCCAGCGGGACGCGGTACGGCGAGCAGCTCACGTAGTCCAGGCCGATGCCGTGGCAGAACTCGACCGACGCCGGATCGCCGCCGTGCTCGCCGCAGATGCCGAGCTTGATGTCGGGCTTCACCGTGCGGGCGCGCTCGATTCCGATCTTCATCAGGTCGCCCACGCCGGTCTGGTCGAGCGTCGAGAACGGGTTCGCCTCGAGCACGCCGTCCTCCAGGTAGCGCGTGAGGAACCCGGCCTCCGCGTCGTCGCGGGAGAAGCCGAGCGTCGTCTGCGTCAGGTCGTTCGTCCCGAAGGAGAAGAAGTCGGCCTCCTCGGCGATCTCGTCCGCGCGCAGGCAGGCCCGGGGCAGCTCGATCATCGTGCCGACCAGGTAGTCGATCTGGCGCTCGGCCTGCTCCAGCTCGGCCGAGGCGGTGTCGAGCGTCAGCTCGCGCAGGCGATGGAGCTCCTCGGCGAAGCCGACGAGCGGATGCATGATCTCGACGAGCGGCGCGCCGCCGGTCTTCTCCTCGACGGCGAGCGCGGCGCGGATGATCGCGCGCACCTGCATCGCGTAGACCTCGGGGTACAGGAGCCCGAGCCGGCAGCCGCGCGTGCCGAGCATCGGGTTCGCCTCGGTGAGCGAGCGGATCCGCGCCGCCATCTCGGGAGTCTCGGCCTCCTCGAGGGGCGGCAGGAACTCGTGGAGCGGCGGGTCGAGCAGGCGGATCGTGACCGGGAGCCCCGCCATCGCCTCGAAGATCCCCTCGAAGTCGGACTGCTGGAGCGGGAGCAGCTTCGCGAGCACCTCGCCGCGCTCGGCGTCGTTCGAGGCCATGATCATCGCGCGGACGAGCGGCAGCCGGTCCTCGGCCATGAACATGTGCTCGGTTCGGCAGAGGCCGATTCCCTGGGCGCCGAACTCCCGCGCCTTGGCGGCGTCCTCGGGCGTGTCCGCGTTCGCGCGCACCTTCAGGCGGCGCACCTCGTCGGCCCAGCCGAGGATCGTCTCGAAATGCTCGTTGATCTGCGGAGGGACGAGCTCGACGTCCGCGAGGATCACCTCGCCGGTGCCGCCGTCGATCGTCAGGCGGTCGCCCTCGGAGAGCTTCGCCTCGCCGATCGTGATCGTCCGCGAGCCGAGGTCGACCTTGAGCGCCTCGCAGCCCGCGACGCACGGCTTGCCCATCCCGCGCGCGACCACGGCGGCGTGCGAGGTCATCCCGCCGTGCGCGGTGAGGACGCCGCTCGCCTGGATCAGGCCGTGGATGTCGTCGGGCGTCGTCTCGCGGCGGACGAGGATCACGTCCTCGCCGGCCTTGCCCCACTCCTCCGCGGTGTCGGCGTCGAGCGCGATCTTCCCCTTGGCCGCGCCCGGCGAGGCGTTCAGGCCCTTCGCGGCCACGTCGTAGGTCGCCTTCGGGTCGATCATCGGGTGCAGGAGCTGGTCGAGCTGCGACGCCTCGATGCGCGCGATCGCGTCCTCGCGCGCGATCAGGCCCTCGTCGACCATGTCGGTCGCGATCCGCAGCGCGGCGCCGGCCGTCCGCTTGCCGCCGCGCGTCTGGAGGATGTAGAGCCGCCCCTCCTCGACGGTGAACTCGACGTCCTGCATCTCGCGGTAGTGCTGCTCGAGGCGCTGAAGCGTGTCGATCAGCTCGGTCGTACGCCTCCGGGAGCACCGTGGCCATGCGCGCGATCGGCTCGGGCGTGCGGATGCCCGGCGACCACGTCCTCCCCCTGCGCGTTCGCGAGGAACTCGCCGTACACGCCGGGCTCGCCGGTCGACGGATCGCGCGTGAAGCAGACGCCCGTCCCGGAGCTCTCGCCGCGGTTGCCGAACACCATCTGGACGATGTTCACCGCCGTGCCCGAGGTCGTCCGGAATCGCGTGCGCGCGCCGGTACACCTGGGCGCGCGGCGTCTCCCACGAGTCGAAGACGGCGCTCACCGAGCGCTCGAGCTGTACGCGCGGATCCTGCGGGAAGTCCTCGCCCGCGCCCTCGCGGTAGAGGACGAGGAAGCGCGCGACGAGGCCCTTGAGATCGTCGGCCGTGAGCTCGACGTCCTGCTTCACGCCCCGGTCGTCCTTCAGCCGGTCGAGGGCGTCCTCGAACCGCTCACCGCCGAGGTCGGCGACGACGTCGCCGTACATCTGGACGAGCCGCCGGTAGGCGTCGTAGGCGAAGCGCTCGTTCCCGGTCGAGCGGGCGAGGCCCTCGACCGCCTCGTCGTTCAGCCCGAGGTTGAGGATCGTGTCCATCATCCCGGGCATCGAGACGGCCGCCCCCGAGCGCACCGACACGAGCAGCGGATCGTCGGGATCCCCCAGCTTCTTGCCGGCGCGCTCCTCGAGCGCGGTCAGGTGCTTCTGGATCTCCTCGGCCAGCCCCGCCGGAAACGACTTCGCATTGCGCATGTACTCGACGCACGCGGCGGTCGTGATGGTGAACCCCGACGGGACCGGGATCCCGAGGGCGGTCATCTCTGCGAGGCCAGCCCCTTTTCCGCCGAGGAGCTCCCGGCCGACATCGGCGCTTTCGGAGAAGTCGTAGACGAAACGCATCCGCGAAGTCTCCCATTTTCAGGGACGCGGATGCGTAACGCGTTACGCGGTCTTGCGGAGGTCCGTCTCGCCTTCGAGCTTGCGGTAGTACGAGTCGACCGCCCTCTCGTAGGCGTCGTCGAAGCCGACCCCGTTGTCGTACTCGGGCGACTCCAGGACCTCGTCCTTCGTGAACGCGATCTCGACGATCTGCGCGTTCGTGTCCGCGGCGTCGATCGCCCAGGCAGGGATCGTGTAGCGGGACTTGCTGATGCGGCCGACGGTGACGGTCGCCCAGTTCCCGTCGAAGCTCGCGTGGTCGATCTTGCCGATGTCCTCACCGCTGCCGACGAGCTGGTATCCGACCAGGTCGTCGGAGAAGCGAACGCGGCCGTTCGAGTCCTTGCGCAAGTTCATCTCCATGCAGATTTCCCCTCCAGGTTGCTTTCCTTGCCCATAACCGCTCAGCCGATCCCCAAACGAATCAGCGTAAGAATTGGGTCAGGAGCGGCGCAGCAGGGGGTGCTCGCTGACCCACGCGATGGCGCGGACGGCCATCCAGAACGGGGTCAGGATCCCGTAGAAGACGATCAGCCCGATGCCGAGCATCGTCATCCAGATCGGCCACCAGTAGAACGGGATCGGGCTTCTTCTGCCTCATGCGGTCGCCTTCTTCGCGTCGAGGCGCCGCTGCTCGACCAGGCGGATGATCCGGTGGGCCGTCTCCTCGATGGCCATGTTCGAGACCTCGACGACGGGGCAGCCCAGGCGACGGTGGATCGCCTCGGCGTGCGAGAGCTCCTCGTAGATCTCCGTCAGCTCGGCGTACTTCTTCGGGCCCTTCATGGCCGCGCGCCCGCTTCGAGCGCACGTTGTGGAGCGCCTCGGCGTCGATCGTCACGCCGATCACCTTCGTCGGGTCGAGCTCGAAGAGCTCCGGCGGCGGCTCGATGCCGCGCACGATCGGGACGTTCGCGGTCTTGTAGCCGAGGTAGCCGAGGTAGATCGAGAGCGGCGTCTTCGAGCTGCGCGACACGCCCACGAGGACGATGTCCGCGTCGTCGAGGCCGTAGGCGGCGACCCCGTCGTCGAAGCGCACGGCGAACTCGATCGCGGCGATCCGCTTGAAGTAGGCCGAGTCGAGCACCGGCCGCGGGCCGGGCTCCATCCGGGCGGGCAGGCCGGAGACCCGCGCGACCGCGTCGATCGGATGACCGAGAAGGTCGCAGTAGTGGATCCTGTAGCGCTTGCAGAACGTGCGCATCGACTCGCGGTAGTTCGGGTCGACGAGCGTGTAGATCGCCACCGCGCGCCGGCCGCGCGCCCGCTCGGCGGCGAGCTGGACGTCGTCGAGACTCGCGATTCGCGGATGGCGAATGACGTCGAAGGAGAGGTCCGGAAACTGATCCTCGACCGCGTTGGCAAGCCTCGCAGCGGTCTCGCCGGTCGAGTCCGAGATCACGTGGAGCTCGACGGTTTCGCTCATGGCGGAAGCCTAACGAGGGATCTGAGCCAGGTCTCCCAGTCGCCCGACCGCGTCGCGCACGTCCAGCAGGAGCCGCAGGCGGTTGGCGCGGATCGCCTCGTCCTCGGCCATGACGAGCACGTCGTCGAAGAACGCGTCGACCGGCGGGCCGAGCGCCGCTGCCGCCGCGATGCCTGCGGCGAAATCTCCTTCGGCGACGGCAGCGTCGATCTCCGGCCCGGTGACGGAGAGCCGCTCCACGAGCACGATCTCGGCCGGTTCCGTCGCGAGCTTGGGGTCGAGCTGCTTCGCGGCGCCGTCGGCTCGGCCGGCCAGGCGGTTCGTGCGGTCGAACGCGGTGTAGGCCTTGGCGAACTCGTCGGTCTCGACCGCGGCCGCGAGCGCCTGGGCGAGGCGGGCGACCGCGCCGATGTCCTCGAGCCCCGACGCGCGCGCGGCCCGCACGAACTCCACCGGGACGTCGAGGAGCCCTTCGAGCCGCTCGATGACGAAGTCCCAGACGTCGGAGGGATCGTCCTTCACGGCGGCGTTCTGGCCGGTGAGGAGCTCGAGGTCGCGGGCGACGAGCGCCTTCACGTCGATCTCGAGCCCGGCCTCGACGGCGAGGCGGCACAGGCCGATCGCCGCGCGGCGCAGACCGAACGGGTCGCGCGAGCCGGTCGGCCGCTTTCCGAGCGCGAAGGCGACGGCGAGGCTGTCGATCTTGTCCGCCGCGGCCAGGACGCGCCCGGCCTCGGTGTGCGGGAGCGCGCCGTCGGCGGCGTCGGGAAGGTACTGCTCCTCGATGGCCATGCAGACCGCGTCCGGGAATCCCGCCAGACGCGCGTACTCGGCGCCGATGTGGCCCTCGAGGTCGGGGAACTCGCGGACGAGCTCGGCGGCCTGGTCGGCCTTCGCGAGTCGCGCCGCCTCGCGCGACGCATCTCCCCCGCCGAGCACCTCGACGAGCGCCATGAGCCGCTCAGTCTTGTCGGCGAAGGTCCCCGCGCCCGCGACGAACGTGATCGAGCCGAGCTTTCCGGCCAGCGCCTCGATCCCGTCGGCCACGTCGCGCTCGAAGGTGAAGGACGCGTCCTCGAGCCGACCGGCCAGCACGCGCTCGTTTCCGCGGCGGACGAGCTCGGGATCGCCGCCGTTCGCGACGAACGCGAACCGGTTGCCGCCGAGCGGGAAGTAGCGCTGGTGCGACTCCATCGCGGTCGTGACGACGCGCTCCGGCAGCTGGAGGAACCGCTCGTCGAAGCTTCCCTCGAGGACGGTCGGCCATTCGTTCAGGTGGACGACCTCGCCGAGCACGCGCGGGTTCGGGCTCTCGAGGCCGAGCGCGGCGAGCCCCTCGCGGATCGTCTGCTCGCGCACCGCCTGGTCCGGCTCGACGCCCGCGCCGCGCAGCGCCTTGGCGTACGCGTCGGCCGAAGCGATCTTGACCTCGCCGTTCGTGAACCGGTGTCCGTACGAGACTCCATCCGAGGGAATCCCCTCGACGTCGACCGCGATCGTCTCCTTGTCGAGCTTCACGCAGAGCCAGCGAACCGGACGCGAGAATCGCAGGCCGCCGGCGACCCAGACCATCGACTTGCCGAAGGCGAGCCCGCGAACGAGAGACTCGACGTCCTCGGGGAGCGTGTCGCGCAGCGCGCGGCCCGGGACGGTCAGACCGAAGAACCCGTCGCGCAGCTCGAGATCGTCGACCGACACGCCGTGCTTCTTGGCGAAGCCGGGCGCGGCCTTGTCGCGCAGGTTCTCGGGCGGGCCCTTGACCCACTCGTCCGTCGGTCACCTCGGGGACGTCGGAGGCGATCACGGCCAGGCGGCGCGGCCCGACGAGCACCTCCGCTCCGGGCCAGCGCTCGCGCAGCTGCTCCTCGGCCGCACGGCACGCGGACGCGGGCAGCTCCTCGCAGCCGATCTCAATCAGCAGCGTCGCCATCGGTTCCCACGGTCAGCTCGGCGACGGCGCGCGCCAGGTTGCGGACGCGGCCGATGTAGGCGGCGCGCTCGGTCACCGAGATCGCGCCGCGCGCATCGAGCAGGTTGAACGTGTGCGAGGCCTTCAGCACCTGGTCGTAGGCCGGGATCGGCAGCTCGTGCCCGACGAGCGCGCGGCACTCGTCCTCGTACTCCGTGAAGCGGCGCATGAGCGTGTCCACCGGCGCCTGCTCGAAGTTGTAGGCCGACCACTGGCGCTCGCTCTCGCGGTAGACGTCGCCCCAGGTGACGCCGGGCGCCCACACGAGGTCGAAGGCCGAGGACTTGTCCTGGAGGAACATGGCCAGCCGCTCCAGCCCGTAGGTGATCTCCGCCGGGACGAGGTCGAGCTCGAGCCCGCCGAGCTGCTGGAAGTACGTGAACTGCGTGACCTCCATCCCGTCGCACCAGACCTCCCAGCCGAGGCCCCAGGCGCCGAGCGTCGGGCCCTCCCAGTCGTCCTCGACGAGCCGCACGTCGTGCTTCGTCAGGTCGATCCCGACCGCCTCGAGCGAGCCGAAGTAGAGGTCGAGGACGTCGTCGGGCGCCGGCTTCAGGACGACCTGGTACTGGAAGTAGTGCTGGAAGCGGAACGGGTTCTCGCCGTAGCGCCCGTCGGTCGGGCGGATGACCGGCTCGACGTAGGCGCTGCGCCACGGGTCGGGCCCGAGGCAGCGCAGGAACGTGGCCGGATTGAACGTGCCCGCGCCGAGCTCCGTGTGGTACGGCTGCATGAGCACGCAGCCCTGCTCGCCCCAGTAGCGCTCGAGGGCGGCGATCGTCTCCTGGTAGGTCGGCGCGCTCACCCGGCGATCTTACGGGCCGTCTTCAGGCGGAATCCGCCGTGGTACTCGTACGAGCCTTCGATGACGCTCTGCGCGTCGCGGCGGCCGCGCTCGGAGATCCCGGTTCCGTCCGCCTCGGCGAGCGGACGCTCCAGGAGGCCGCGGATCGCCTCGAACCCCTCGGGCGCGATCGGGATCGACCCGGCCTCGCACGAAGCGCACACGCCGCCGCCGGCCTTGGGGGAGAACCCGACGAGCGGCACCTCCTCCCCGCATCCCGCGCAGCCGGCGAGGTGCGGCAGGTAGCCGGAGAGCCAGAGCAGCTTCAGCTGGAACGAGAGGACGAGCGGGTCGAGCGCGGGCTTCGCGGGCAGCTCGGCGTCGACCTCGTCCAGCAGGTCGAGGAAGCGGGCGAGCGCATGGAACGCCTGCGGGCTCTCGTCCCCTTCGAGGAACAGCCGCGAGACCGCCTCGAGCCCGATCGAGCCCGCCGCCATCCGGTACCCGTCCACCCGGCTCGCGTCGTGCGAGCGGACGAGATGCGCCGCGGTGACCGTGTGCAGCTCCCCGCGTCCCTCGTGGAGCACGAGCTCGACATGGCTGAACGGCTCGAGCCGCGCGCCGAAGCGCGAGTTCGTCTTGCGCGCTCCCTTGGCGATCCCTCCCACGCGTCCGCGCTCGAGCGTGAAGAGGTGGAGGATGCGGTCCGCCTCCCCGTAGCGGATCGAGCGCAGCACGACCGCCTCCGTTTTCCAGCTGCGGCCTGCCATTCGGGCCAGTGTAGTTCCCTCACGGGATGGTTATACGAAGCCGATACGTTCTCTTGAGACTGTGGCGAAGGTCGAGCTCTACACGACGGACTACTGCGGCTACTGCGTCCGGGCGAAAGTGCTGCTCGAACAGCGGGGGATTCCGTTCGAGGAGATCCACGAGGATCGCGACCCGGGCGCGCGCGATCGCCTCGAGGAGCTGACCGGCGGCTGGACGTACCCGCAGATCGTGATCGACGGCAAGGCGATCGGCGGCTACCAGGAGCTCTCCGAGCTCGACCGCTCCGGCCGGCTGGCCGCGCTCGTCGCCGCCTAGCGCTGGCAGGTCGGGCAGAACCACGTGCCGCGGCCGGCGACGCGCGTCTTCGCGATCGGCGTGCCGCAGCGGTCGCACGGCTCGCCTTCGCGGCCGTAGACCCGGAACTCGTGCTGCATCGAGCCCGTGCCGCCCCGGGGATCGCGGTAGTCGCGCAGCGTCGCGCCCTGGCGCTCGATCCCGAGGCGGAGGACGCGGCGCACTTCCTTGCGCACCGTCGAGACCTCCTCGGGCGTGAGGTCGCCGGCCTCGCGCAGCGGATGGATGCGCGCGCGCCAGAGCGCCTCGTCCGCGTAGATGTTCCCGACGCCGGCGACGGCGCGCTGGTCGAGGAGCGCCGCCTTGATCGGAGCGTGCCGACCCGCGAGCGCGACCACGAAGCGCTTGGTCGTGAACGCCGAGGAGAGCGGCTCGACGCCGATCCTGCGGTCGTCGAGGTAGGGCTCCAGCTCGCCGGGCTCGAGCACGAGCCAGGTCCCGAAGCGGCGGGTGTCGGAGTAGGCGAGCGTCGTCCCGTCGTCGAGGAGGACCTCGGCGCGGCGGTGCGCGTGCGGCTGCGCGGGGAGCGTGAAGCCGCCGGTCATGCGGAGATGGACGAGGAGCGTGCGCCCGCTCTCGAAGCCGATGATCAGGTACTTGCCGCGCCGGCGGAGCTCGGACACGCGCTCGCCCTGGAGCTCGGCGGCGACGGCGTCCGGCGCCTCGGGCCGGGTCAGGCGGACGTCGGTGATCTCGACGCGCTCGAACGTGCGGCCGGTCAGCCCGGGCTCGAGCTGCGTGCGGACGGTCTCGACCTCGGGCAGCTCGGGCATGGCCCGAATGCTACCGAACGACCTCCAGCACGATCCCGCGCTCCGGCGGCGCCTCGCCGCCGAGGATGTACGCGGCCCGCACCTCGTCCGCGGCCGCGTCCGCAGAAGCCTGGTCGCGAGCATGGATCCGCGCGAGCGGCTCCCCCACGCCGATCTCGTCACCGCGCTTCGCGAGGCACACGACGCCGACCGCGTGGTCGATCTCGTCGTCCTTCGTCACCCGGCCCGCGCCGAGCTCGAGCGAGGCGAGGCCGATCCGCGTGGCCGCGATCCGCTCGACGAACCCGCCGTCGGGCGCCGCCACCTCGTGGAGGACCGGAGCGACCGGCAGCGCGTCGAGCGACGGATCGCCGCCCTGCGCGCGGATCCAGCGCTCGTACGCCTCGATCGCCGCGCCTGAGGAGACCGCTTCTTCCCCGAGCCGCCGTCCTTCGTCCGTATCCACGTCCAGGTCGGAGAGCGCCAGCAGGTGACCCACCGCGGAGAGCGCCAGCTCCGTCAGGTCGGGCGGGCCCTCGCCGCGCAGCGTCTCGACCGCCTCGCGGATCTCCACGGCATTGCCGACCGCGCGGCCGAGCGGCTGGTCCATGTCGGTCAGCTCGCACACGACCTCGCGGCCCGCCTCGCGACCGAGCGCGACCATCGCGTCGGCCAGCTCGCGGGCCTCGTCGATCGTCTTCATGAACGCGCCGTCGCCGACCTTCACGTCGAGCACGATCGCGTCGGCGCCCGCGGCGATCTTCTTGGACATGATGCTCGCCGCGATGAGGCCGACCTGATCCACGGTCGCGGTCACGTCACGGAGCGCGTAGAGCCGCTTGTCCGCCGGGACGAGGTCGGCGGTCTGGCCGATGATCGCCATGCCGACCTCGCGCACCTGCGCGATGAACTCGTCCTGGGAGAGCTCCACCCGGAAGCCGGGGATCGACTCGAGCTTGTCGAGCGTCCCGCCCGTGTGCCCCAGGCCGCGGCCGCTCATCTTCGCGAAGGGCACGCCGCACGCGGCCACGATCGGCCCGATCACGAGCGACGCCTTGTCGCCGACGCCGCCGGTCGAGTGCTTGTCCACCACGCGCCGCCCGAGCGCCGACAGGTCGATCGTCGCGCCGCTTCGCACCATCGCGTCGGTGAGCGCGTGCGTCTCGGCCGCCGAGAGCCCGCGGAAGTAGACGGCCATGCAGAACGCGGACATCTGGTAGTCGGGCACGTCGCCGCGCGCGTAGGCGAGCACGAGCTCGGAGAGCTCGGCGGCGGAGAGCTCCTCCCCGTCGCGCTTTCGCCGGATCGTCTCCGCCGGGAGGAGGCTCACGGCTCGACGAACGGCTGGCCGGGCAGCTTCGGCGACGGCTTCCCGCCGAGCCACGCGTTCACGGTCGCGCCGACGTCCGCGAACTCCCCGTCGTGCTTGCGTCCGCCCGCGTTGCGGCCGGCCACGTAGCCGAGGAGCAGCGCGTGCTCGCGCGAGTGGTCGGTCGACGGCGTGGTCGGGTCGCAGCCGTGGTCGGACGTGAGGATGAGCAGGTCGCCCTCGCGCAGCGCCGCGAGGAGGTCCGGCAGCCGGCGGTCGAAGTCCTGGATGCAGCGCGCGAAGTTGACCGGGTCGTTGCGATGGCCCCAGAGCATGTCCGTCTCGACGAGGTTCACGAAGATCAGCCCCGAGTCGAGCGTCTTCAGGAGCTCCTCGGTCGCGTTGATGCCCTCGACGTTCGACTTCGTCGTCTGGAACTCGTCGATGTCCTGGCCCGCGTAGATGTCGCGGATCTTGCCGACGCCGTGCACCTTCGCGCCCGTGGCGCGGATCTGCGTCAGGTAGTTCGGCTGCGGCGGCAGGAGCGACCAGTCGTGGCGGTTCGGGGTGCGCTGGTAGTTGCCGGTCTCGCCGATGAACGGTCGCGCGATGACGCGCCCGACCGCGTGGGGCCCCGTGAGGATGCCGCGCGCGACCTCGCAGGCCGCGTACAGCTCGTCGAGCGGGATCGTCTCTTCGTGCGCCGCGATCTGAAAGACGGAGTCGGCAGACGTGTAGACGATCCACTTGCCGGTCTTCTGATGCTCCTCGCCGAGCTCCTGGATGATGTCCGTCCCCGAGGCCGGCTTGTTGCCGATCACGCCGCGGCCGGTCTTGTGGGCGAACTCCTCGATCACCTCGAACGGAAAGCCGTGCGGATAGGTCGGCATCGGCTCGGGCGTGACGATGCCCATGAGCTCCCAGTGGCCGGTGGTCGTGTCCTTGCCCTTGGAGCGCTCGAGCAGCCGCCCCGCGACGGCCGGCGCCCCGGGCTGCGGCGGGCAGCCTTCCAGGTCCTCGATGTTTCCGAAGCCAAGTGCTTCCAGGTTGGGGACATCGAGCCCACCGACCGCACGAGCGACGTTTCCGAGCGTGTTCGAGCCCTCGTCGCCGTATTCCGCTGCGTCCGGCAGCTCTCCCGCCCCAACCGCGTCGAGCACAATCACGCAGGCGCGCGGCATAGTGCGGCTATTCTAGTGACGGCATGACGGACTTCATCCTCGGCATCTTCGGGATCATCGTGTGGATCGTCGTCGTGGTCGGCATTGCGGCCGCCGTGACGTACGCCGTGATCCGGATCAGCCCGGCCGACAAGAAGCCGAAGCACCCGCCTGCCGAGCCCGAGCCCGAGGCCTAGCTAGGCCGGAACGAGCGCGCCGAGCGGCACGGAGTCGATCCCGTGCGCCTCGCCGACGGCTGCGTACGTGAGCTTGCCGCCCAGCGTGTTCACGCCCTTGGCAAGGGCAGGATCGCTCGCGATCGCCACGGTCACGCCTCTGTTCGCGATCGCCTCCACGTAGGGAAGCGTCACGTTCGTGAGCGCCATCGTCGACGTGATCGGCACGGCGCCGGGCATGTTCGCGACGCAGTAGTGGGTCACGCCGTCCACGACGTAGACCGGATCGGAGTGCGTCGTCGCGTGCGAGGTCTCGAAGCAGCCGCCCTGGTCGATCGCGACGTCGCAGACGACCGAGCCCTGCTTCATCCCCCTGATCATCTCGGCGGTGACGAGCTTCGGCGCGAGCGCGCCGGGGATGAGCACCGCGCCGATGACGAGATCCGACTCGAGCACCGAGCGCTCGACCTCGAAGCGCGCTCGACATGACCAGCTCGACGCGGCCCGAGAGGATCTCCTCCAGGTAGCGCAGCCGGTTCACCGAGCGGTCGAGGATGCGCACGTGCGCGCCGAGGCCGATGGCGATGACGGCGGCGTTGTAGCCGACCATCCCGCCGCCGATGACCGTGACCTTGGCGGGCGCGACGCCGGCGACGCCGCCGAGCAGGAGGCCGCGGCCGCCGACGGGCTTCTCCAGGAAATGCGCGCCGGCCTGGGCGGAGAGGCGTCCGGCGACCTCGCTCATCGGCGCGAGGAGCGGCAGCGCGCGGTCGTCGGTCTCGACCGTCTCGTAGGCGATGCCGGTCGTGCCGCTCTCGATCAGCGCGCGGGTGAGCGGCTCGTCCGCCGCGAGGTGGAGGTAGGTGAAGAGGACGAGGCCTTCGCGCAGCCGGCGGTACTCGGGCTCGATCGGCTCCTTGACCTTGAGGAGCATGTCCGCGGTCTCCCAGGCTTCGTCGACCGTGACGATGCGTGCGCCGACAGCCGCGTACTCCTCGTCGTGGAAGGAGCTGCCGACGCCTGCGCCCTGCTCGACCATGACGTCGTGGCCGCGCAGCGCGAGCTCGCGCGCACCCGCGGGCGTCAGCGCGACGCGGTATTCGTCCTGCTTGATCTCCTTGACGACGCCGACTCGCATGGCGCGCGAACGATATCGCGGTAGAACGCATTCGCGCGCATGGATCGGCGACGCATTGCGCAGTCTCGCGGCGCTACGCCGTCGTATTGCGCAGGTGGAGCAGGAGCCCGATCAGCGTCTTCGAGTCCTCGATCTCGCCGAGCCGCGCCTCGACCTCGGCGGGCGTCCAGAGCTCGACCTCGACCGGCTCGTCCGGATCGTTCGCCGCCTCGCCCGGCTCGACGTCGCGGGCCACGAAGACGTAGACGAGCTCGCGGCTGTAGCCGGGCGTCGCCCAGTAGACCGGGCCGGCCTCCCACGAGCCGCCGCGGTAGCCCGTCTCCTCCCGCAGCTCGCGCTTCGCGGTCTCGAGCGGCTCCTCGTCGCCGTCGATCACACCGGCGGGCAGCTCGACGAGCTCGCGCTGCACCGCCTCGCGGAACTGGCGGACGAGGACGACGTTCCCCGCGGTGTCGGTCGCGAGGATCGCCACCGCCGCGCGCCGGTCGACGATCTCGCGCCGCGCGTCGCCCCAGTGCTCGACGCTGACGCCGAGGACCTGTCCCTGGTAGACGACCTCGCGGGAGTCGGGCTCAGGCACGAGCGGCGTCGACGAGCGCGAGCGTCACGTCGACCATCGCCTCGAGATCGGCGACCGCGATGAACTCGTCGGAGCTGTGGATGCGGCTCATCCCGTTCGCGAGGTTCGCGCACGGGCGGCCCTTCGCGTTGAAGACGTTCGCGTCCGCCCCGCCGCCGGCCGTGATGAGCGACGGCGTGAACCCGCACGCGGTGAACGCCTCCGAGGCCAGCCGCACGACCTCGTCCTCGGCGCGCAGCCGGTAGCCGGAGTACTTGTCCTCGAGCGTGATGTCGACCTCGCACTCCTCGACCGACGCCGCGAAGGTGAGCGAGTCGACCATCTCCTGGACGAGCGCGGCGAGCGTCTGCGCCTCGTGCGAGCGCGCCTCCGCGACGACCGAGCAGAACTCGGGGACGATGTTGCGCGCCGTCCCGCCGGAGATCAGCCCGACGTTCGCCGTCGTCTCGTCGTCGAGCCGGCCCAGCCGCAGGTCGGCGATCGCCCGTGCGGCCGCGGCGATCGCGGAGCGCCCGTCCTCCGGGCTCATCCCGGCGTGGGCGGCACGGCCGCGGAAGACCGCGTCGACCGAGGTGGAGTACGGCGCCGCGCCGACGATCTCTCCGAGCGGCCCCGCGTGGTCGTAGCAGTAGCCGACCGGCGAGGAGATCGTGTCGAGGTCGAGCTGGTAGGCGCCCTCGAGCCCGGTCTCCTCCTTGGGCGTGAAGACGAGCTCGATGCCGGCGTGCGGAATGCCCTCGTTCAGGATCCGCTGCGTCGCGACGAGCATCGTCGCGACCGCGGACTTGTCGTCGCCGCCGAGAATCGTGTCGCGGGCGTTGCGCACGACGCCGTCCTCGACGACGGGCTCGATCGCAGTCGGTCGGCGGCACCGTGTCGAGGTGCGCGCAGAGGAAGATCGAGGTGCCCGGCGCCGTCGGCGCGAGCCGCGCGACGATGTTCCCGGTGTTCCCGCCGATCCGCGCGCCGGCGTCGTCCTCGGTGAAGTCGAGGCTCAGGTCACGCAGCTCGCGGGCGACCCGCTCGGCCATCGCGCGCTCGTCCCCGGGCGGGCTCGGGATCGCGCACAGCTCGAGGAAGAGATCGAGGACGGGAGCCACCGGGCGATTGTAGGCGTGCGACTCGCGGTGGGATCATAGGAACGTCTTGCTTCGGATGATCATCGTTCTGTCGGCTCTCGCGTTCGCCGCGGGCGCATGCGGCGAGGCTTCCGACACGCGCACGAACCCCGAGGGCCAGTGGGAGTTCGTCTCCGGAACCGGGCCCGACGGCGAGATCGAGAACGTCGAGGGCTACCGAACCACGCTCGCGCTCGAGGATGGCCAGGCCGGCGGCATCCTGGCCTGCAACGCGTTCGGCCTCGATTCGGTGCGCATCACGGGCGACCGGATCGTCTTCGGAGAGTTCGCAGGGACGGCGGTCGACTGCGACGAGGACGTGGTCCCATTCGCCGACGCCTACCAGCAAGCGCTCACGAGCGTTACCCAGGTCAAGCGGACGGGTGACCGGCTCGTGCTGACGGGCCCGTCGATCGAGCTCGTCTACACGGAGTTCGACCCCGTCACACTCGACGATCTCACCGGCCGGACTTGGACGCTCCAGGGATTCTCGGACGCCGACGGTGAACACGACGCCGTCGGCGATGCGACCGTCCGATTTGGCGAATCCGGCAGGATCGACGGGACGACGGGCTGCCGGCCGTTCGACATGGTTGTCGCGGTCAGACCGGGCTACGGGCTACAGGTGACGAGGGGCGGCGGAATGCCGTCCTCCGCCCTGGACGAATGCGCGGAAGAAGCTGACCAGGAAGCAGCGATTGCACGGATCTTCGGTGCGATGGGCACCCAGCTGGAGCTCGACGGCGACCGCCTTACGCTCAGCGGCCAACGCGGCTACGAGCTCGTCTACGAGAGCGACTAGGCCGTCGTCTCGAGCGCGCCGACGTGCGTGCGCGCCCGCTCGGCGGCGGCGCCCACGAAGTCGCGGAAGAGCGGCGCGGGCCGTCGTGGGCCGCGACTTGAACTCCGGGTGGAACTGGCTCGCGACGAACCACGGGTGATCGGGAGCTCGACGATCTCGACGAGGCGTCCCTCCTGGTACGTCCCGGAGATGACGAGGCCGGCGTCGGCGATCTGCTGGCGGTAGTGGTTGTTCACCTCGTAGCGGTGGCGGTGGCGCTCGTAGATCACGGCCTCGCCGTACGCCGCGTGTACGCGTGAGCCCTCGACCACGTCGACCGGCTGCGCGCCCAGGCGCATGGTGCCGCCGAGATCCTCGATCTCCTTCTGCTCGGGGAGCAGGTCGATGACCGGGAACGGCGTCTCGGGATCCATCTCGGTCGAGTTGGCGCCGTGCATGCCGGCGACGTTCCGCGCGAACTCCGAGACGGCGACGTGCATGCCGAGGCAGATGCCGAGGTACGGGATGCCGCGCTCGCGGGCGACCTGGCAGGCGACGATCTTGCCCTCCCAGCCGCGCGAGCCGAACCCGCCGGGGACGAGCACGCCGTGGGAGCGCTCCAGCTCGGCGGCGGCCTCCTCGACGCTCATCCCTTCGGCGTCGACCCAGCGCACGCGCACGTTCACGCCGTGGTGGATGCCCGCGTGCTTCAACGACTCATGGACGGAGAGGTACGCGTCGGCGAGCTTCACGTACTTGCCGACGAGCGCGATCTCGATCTCGCCCTCGCGCTCGCCGATCCGCTCGACGAGAGCGTCCCACTCGCCGAGGTCGGCCTCGGCGTCCGGGAGCCCGAGCTTGTCGCAGACGAGCGTGTCGAGCCCCTCCTCGCGCAGCCGCTGGGGAACGAGGTAGACGTCGCTGACGTCCTCGTTCACGACCACGGCGCGCGAGTCCACGTCGGCGAAGAGCGCGATCTTCTCCCGGATGTCCCAGGAGAGCGGCTCGACCGAGCGGCACACGACGACGTCAGGGTGGATACCGATGCGGCGCAGCTCGTTGACCGAGTGCTGCGTCGGCTTCGTCTTCAGCTCGCCGGCGGTCTCGATGAACGGCACGTAGGTGACGTGGAGGTAGAGGACGTTCTCCGCGCCGGCTTCCCGGCGGAACTGGCGGATCGCCTCGAGGAACGGGAGCGACTCGATGTCGCCGACCGTGCCGCCGATCTCCGAGATCACGACGTCGGCGTCGGAGGCCGAGGCCACGCGCCGGATGCGGTCCTTGATCTCGTTCGTGACGTGCGGGATGACCTGCACCGTCGAGCCGAGGTACTCGCCCTTGCGCTCCTTGCGGACGACGGCGTACCAGATCGACCCGGAGGTGTGGTTCGCGTTCTTCGTGAGGTTCTCGTCGACGAAGCGCTCGTAGTGGCCGATGTCGAGATCGGTCTCGGCGCCGTCCTCGGTGACGAACACCTCGCCGTGCTGGAACGGGCTCATCGTGCCGGGGTCCACGTTCAGGTACGGATCGAACTTCTGCACCTGGACACGGAGCCCGCGGGCCTTGAGGAGACGGCCCAGCGAGGCGGCGGTGATGCCCTTCCCGAGGGACGAGACGACGCCCCCGGTGACGAAGACGTACTTCGTCGCGCGGCGGCTCATCTCGAAAATCCCGTGCCTCGGATCACGGGGTTCAACCGTAGCAGCACCGGGCGACGGCCGGGAGAAATCAGAGCGACGCGCTCGTCTGGATGAGATTCGCCAGCCGCTCGAGCGACTTCTTCGGGAGCGAGCGGCCGCCCTCCGGGAGGAGCCGCCACCACGGACCGCCGACGTTGACGGTCGCGAGCGTCCGCTGGCCGGCGGCCTCGAGCGTGACGGTGACGTCGAACTTCTGCTGCACGTCGTGCCAGGCGAGCGAGAACGGCGGGTCGACGCTGCGGACGATGATCAGCCCCGCTCCGCCAGGCTTGCGGAGCAGTCCCGCGCGGCTCGACCTTCGAACCTCCCAGCGCGCGCCGCTCGCGAGGCCGCGGCGGTCGGGCTGGACCCCGGAGTAGCCGGGCCACCAGTCGGGCAGGTGGAACGGCTCGGCGAGGAACGCCCAGACGTCGCGCACGGGCGAGTCGAGCTCGCGGGTCGCGGTGATCACTTGCGCCCTAGGGCGGCGAGGAAGTCGGCGCCGCCGAGCATGCGCTCGAGCTCGTCGCGGCGCTGCGCGTCGTCGAGCCGCTCGATCTTCGTGTGCGTCGGGTCGCCCGGGATCTTCTCCACGCGGAAGTGCGCCTCGGCCACGTTCGCGATCTGCGGGAGGTGCGTGATCGTGATCACCTGCGCGCGGTCGGCGAGCGTTCGCAGCGCGTCGGCGACGGCGTGCGCCGTCTCGCCGCCGATGCCCGCGTCGATCTCGTCGAAGACGACCGTCGGCTCGCCCGCGCCGGCCTGGGCGACCACGCGCAGCGCGAGGGCGACGCGCGACAGCTCTCCCCCGGACGCCGTGTCGGCGACCGGCGCCAGCTCCATGCCCTCGTTCGGCCGGATGAGGAA
Source organism: uncultured Actinomycetes bacterium (assembly GCA_963814525.1). GTDB lineage: Bacteria > Actinomycetota > Thermoleophilia > Gaiellales > Gaiellaceae > CAVRUF01. The sequence continues at coordinate 201,567 of CAWFDH010000006.1, forward strand.
CGCGACCTCGTCCGTCCCGCTCGGTCCGGGCGCGCGCTCGCGCACCTCGGCGCGGAAGTGGCCGCCGCCCATGGCGAGCCCGCTGAGAACGGCTTCGACCTGCGTGGAGAACGGCTCGACGTTCGCGCGGCGGCTATCGCTCAGCGCCGCCGCGAGCTCGGTCGCACGAGCCTCGGCCTCGGTGAGCGCCCGCTCGGCCTCGGCCAGCGGATCGAGTCCGGCCTCGGCCGCGTCGAGCTCTCGCCTGCGCTTCGGCGGCGCGCTCGAGGAGATCCTCGTAGCTCGCGGCGCCGAACCGGCGCTTGCCCTCGGCGATCCGGTCCAGCTCCGATTCGATCTGGTCGACCCGGTCGGGCTCGGCCTCGAGCGAGGCCAGGAAGCCGCGCAGCGTCGAGGCCGCTTCGCTGAGCGCGACCTCGGCCTGACGGATCTCGAGCGCAACCGCGTCGAGCTCGGGCGCGATCCCGGCGACGGCCTCGAGCGCGGCGTCGGCCTGCGCGGCCTGCTCGGACGCGCCGGCGCCGTCGCCGTCGGGGACGAGCAGCTCGGCGGCCTCGGACGCCGCGGACGCGAGATCGGTGACGTGGCGCAGCCGCTCGCGCTCGGACTTCAGGCGCTCCTCGTCGCCGGGGCCGAACCCGGAGGTGCGCTCGACGAGCTCGGCGAGCTCCGCCAGGTGCGCCTCACGGTCGGACGCAGCCTCGGCCAGCTCGTCGCGGCGGCGGCGGGCCGCGGTCAGCTCCTTCCACGCGCGCGCCATGCTCGGCGCGGCGGCGCAGCTGTTCCTCGCCGGCGAACGAGTCGAGGACGTCCAGCTGGTACGAAGGCCGCGCCAGGCGGCGCTGCTCGAACTGGCCCGACATGGCGATCAGCCGCTCCAGGAGCGTCGCCAGTTCCTCGCGCGGAACGCTGCGGCCCCAGGCGTACGCGCGCGTGCGACCGTCGGCGAAGACCCGGCGCGCGGCGATGAGACTCGTCTCACCTTCGGGCTTCAGCTCGGCGATCGCCTCGAGGTCGGGGTCGTCGAGGATCCCGTCCGGGAGGTCGAGCTCGGCCTCGACGTAGGCCTCGTCGGCGCCGGGGCCGAGGTAGCCGGCGTCGCCGCGCGCGCCGAGCAGGAGCCCGAACGCCTGCGCGAGGATCGTCTTCCCCGCGCCGGTCTCGCCGGTGACCGCGTTCAGGCCCGGGACGACCGCGAGCTCCGCGTCGCGGATGAGTACGAGGTTCTCGATGCGGAGGCTGCGCAGCGCTATGAGAAGACCTCGTTGTAGCGGGCGAAGAACGTCGCCTCGGGGAGCAGCGCGAGCAGGCCCGCCTCGGCGCCGATGCCGACCTCGAGTGCGGCCTCGGGCTCGAGCACGCCCACCGGGTGGCCGTCGGCGAGCACCGCGACCGGGAGGTCCGGGGTGCGGTTGGTGATTCGCAGCGTCAGATCCGGAGGAACGACGAGCGGCCGCGCGTGCAGCGCATGCGGCGCGACGAACGTGATCGCCATCGCGCCGAGGCCCCACATGAGCACGGGCCCGCCGTTCGAGAGGTTGTAGGCCGTCGACCCCGCAGGCGTCGAGCAGATCATCCCGTCGCACGGCTGGACGCCGAGGTCCTCCCCGCCGATCTCCCAGCCGAGCTCGACCATCCGGCCGAGCTTCGCGCTCGTGGCCACCACGTCGTTGATCGCCGGGTGCGACTCGCCGCCGACGTCCACGCGGAGCGTCGCGAGCTCGCGGACGAGGTAGTCGCCGGCGAAGACGCGCGCGACGCCCATCTCGAGATCCGCCGCGTCCTCGCTCGTCAGGAATCCCACCCGGCCGAAGTTGACCCCGAACACCGGCACGCCGGTTCCGAGGAAGGTGCGCAACGCACGGAGCATCGTCCCGTCGCCGCCGAGGACGATCGCGACGTCGGGCTCTGCGTTTGGCTCGACCAGCTCCACGCCCGCCGCGGCCGCGGCCTTTTCGAGCCGGTCGACGGCGTCGCCGATCGTGCCCGGCTTGCCGTGGGTGACGACCGGCCGCGCGCGCGACCTTGCTACCCGACCGCGGCTTCGATTCCGGCATCGTCCACCTCCGTTTCCCCGGGCTCGTCCGTGAGGTAGAGGAAGAACTCGCGGTTGCCCTTCGGCCCCGGCAGGCCCGAGTCGACGACCGCCCGCGCATGACCCGGAAGCGCGTGGACCGTCTCGCGGAGCACGCGCCTGTGCACCTCGGGATCGCGAACGACGCCGCCCTTGCCGACGTCCGCGGGGCCGGCCTCGAACTGGGGCTTCACGAGCGCGAGCGCCCGCCAGCCCGCCGCGGCGCACGAGAGCGCGGGCGGCAGGGCCTTCGCAAGGCCGATGAACGAGACGTCGCAGGTGAGGAACGAGGGCGTGAACGGCAGCGCCGAGCAGGCGACCTCGCGGATGTTCGTGCGCTCCATGACGGTCACGTTCGGATCCTCGCGGAGGCGCAGGTCGATCTGGCCGTAGCCGACGTCGAGCGCGCACACCCGGGCAGCTCCCGCCTGGAGGAGGCAGTCGGTGAACCCGCCCGTGGAGGCGCCGATGTCGAGGCAGTCCTCGCCGGTCACGTCCACGCCGAGCGCTTCGAGCGCGTTCGCGAGCTTCTCGCCTCCGCGGGAGACGAACCGAGGCCCTGCGGAGACGCCGAGCTCAGCGGTCTCGTCCACCTGCTCGCCCGCCTTCGCATGACCGGGAACGCGCCCGGCGAGCACGAGGGCCTGCGCCTGGGCTCGGCTTGCGGCCAGCCCGCGCTCGACCAGGAGGACGTCCAGCCGCTTCTTCACGTTTCCCAAGCTTACGGGCTTGGACGAACGGCGCAGACACGCGCTAGAGTCGCGCCCGTGACGTTTCTGAGGATCCTCGTCTGGTGGGCCGTGAACGTGCTCGGCCTCGTGGTCGCGGCCTGGCTCGTCGAGGGAATCGACTACGACAGCTTCTGGTGGCTGGTGTTCGCCGCGCTCGTGTTCGGGCTCGTGAACCTCTTCATCCGGCCGATCCTGATCCTGCTCACGCTGCCCGCCGTGATCCTGACGCTCGGGCTGCTCCTGCTCTTCATCAACGCGTTCATGCTCTGGCTCGTCGGCGCGATCTTCGGCGACCACTTCTACGTCGCCGACTTCTTCTGGGCCTCGATCCTCGGCGCGATCGTCATCTGGCTCGTGAACTTCGGGCTCTCGCTGCTCATCCCGCAGGCGCCGCCGGAGCGGTACGCGCCTTCGGGCCAGCCGCCGCAGCAGTACTAGCCGCGGCGTTCGCGCACGGTCGCGACGATCTCCGCGAGGACGGTCGTGTCCTGCGGCAGCGCGTCGAGCCGCTCGAGCACGCGGGTGCGCGTCTCGTCGGCGAGCTCGCGGGCGCGGTCGAGGCCGTGCAGCGAGACGTACGTGACCTTGCCGGACGCCTCGTCCTTGCCCGGCGTCTTCCCCAGCTCCTCGGCGGTGCCGGTCGCGTCGAGCACGTCGTCCACGATCTGGAAGAGGAGCCCGATGTCGGCGCCGAGCTCGGCCCAGGCGGGATCGTCGGTCTCCGCGACCGCGGTCGCGGCCAGCACGGAGGCCTGGATCAGCCGCCCCGTCTTCAGCGAGTGGAGCCGCGCGAGCGCCTCGGCATCCTCGGCGTCCTCGGTCACGTCCAGGTACTGCCCGCCGATCATCCCGAGCGTGGCGTCGACGAGCACGCGGGCCACGCCGGGCGTCTCGTAGGAGAGCGCGAGCCGGAACGCCTCCGCGAGCAGCGCGTCGCCGGCCAGGATCGCGACGTCCTCTCCGTAGGCGACGTGCGCGCTCGGGCGGCCGCGGCGAAGGTCGTCGTCGTCCAGGGCGGGCAGGTCGTCGTGGACGAGGCTGAACGTGTGCACGAGCTCGAGCGCGCAGGCGGCCGGCAGCAGCTCGCCGGGATCGCGGCCGAGCGCCTCGCCGGTCGCGAGGCAGAGCACGGGCCTGATCCGCTTGCCGCCGCCGAGGAGCGAATAGCGCACCGCTTCGTCGAGCCCGTTCAGCTCGTCGGCCAGCGGGAGTTCGGCGAGCCGCTCCTCGACGAGCGCGCGGAGCTCGTCAGGCGTCTGCATCGGGCGTCTCGCGCCGGAGGCGATCCACCTCGTCCTGCACCTCGCGCGCCAGCTCGGCCATCGTCGCGAGGCGCGCGACCGCGTCCTCGGAGTCCTCGACCTGCTCGAGCTCGCCGAGCGTGGCGTCGAGCTGCGCGAGCAGTTCCTGGAGCCGTTCTGCGTCGCTCATCGGTTCGAGTCTTTCATGCCGCCTCGCGGACGATGCGGCCGAGGATCCCGTTCACGAGCTTGGCCGCGTCCTCGGAGGCGTAGCGCTTGCTGAGTCGCACGGCCTCGTCGAGCACGACCTCGGTCGGCGGATCACCGCGGTCGAGCTCGTAGAGCGCCACGCGGAGCACGTTTCGCTCGACGGCGCCGAGCCGGTCGGCGGGCCAGCCGATCGCGGCCTCGCTGATCCGCTCGTCGAGCGCGGCAGCCTGTGCGGCCACGCCGTCCGCCAGCTCCTGCGCGAACGGGTCGACGTCGCCCTCGTAGAGCGACCCGAGCGGCTTGCCGGTCACGTCCCACTGGAAGAGCAGGAAACGGCCGTGCGGCGTGCGTCTTTTCGACGTCGCTCAGGCTCACTCGACCGGCCATCGCAGCGCTGGAGGTCATGCCGCCTGCAAGCCGAGATCGGCTGCCCGCTCGGCGATGAACCCGGTCGTGTACTCGCCGCTGCGGAAGGCCAGGTGGCGGACGATCGCGAGGTGCAGGTCGCGGGTGGTCGGCACGCCCGTCAGCTCGAACTCCTCGAGCGCCCGTTCGGCCCGGGCGAGCGCGGCGGGGCGATCCTCGGCCCAGACGATCACCTTGGCGATCAGCGAGTCGTAGAACGGCGGGATCCGGTAGCCCTCGAAGACGTGCGTGTCGACGCGGACGCCCGGGCCGAGCGGCGGCCGGAAGCGCTCGACGAGGCCGGGCGCCGGCATGAAGTCGTTCTCAGGATCCTCGGCGTTGATGCGGAACTCGATCGCGTGGCCGCGGAGCTCCGCCCGGCCGGTCGCCGGGAGGCCCTCGCCCGCGGCGACGCCCAGCTGCGCGCGGGCGAGATCGATGCCGGTGAGCAGCTCCGTGACCGGGTGCTCGACCTGGAGCCTCGTGTTCATCTCGATGAAGTAGAAGCGCTTGTCCGCGTCGACGAGGAACTCGATCGTGCCCGCGCCGCGGTAGTCGAGCGCCTCGCAGGCCTTGCGGGCAGCGTCCTCCATCTCGGCGCGCAGCTCGGGCGTCAGCGCAGGCGAGGTCGCCTCCTCGACGAGCTTCTGGTGGCGCCGCTGGACTGAGCACTCGCGCTCGCCGAGCGTGAGCACGCCGCCGTTGCCGTCGCCGAGCACCTGGATCTCGACGTGCCGCGCACCGACGATCGCGCGCTCGACGTAGAGCGATCCGTCCGAGAAGCTCGACTCGGCCTCGGCGGAGGCCATGTTGAAGGACGTCTCGAGCTCGGCCGGGTCGGTGACCAGCCGCATCCCTTTGCCGCCGCCCGCCGGACGCGGCCTTGAGCAGAAGCGGGAAGCCGATCTCGTCTCCGAGCCGTCGCGCGTCGTCGAGCGTCGCGGGGCCGTCGGAGCCGGGGACGAGCGGTACGCCCGCCGCGCCGGCGGTGATCTTCGCCTGCACCTTGTCGCCCATCACGTCGATCGACTCGGGGCGCGGGCCGACGAAGATCAGGTCGTTGTCCTCACAGGCCCGCGCGAAGGCCGCGTTCTCGGCGAGGAAGCCCCAGCCGGGATGGACGGCGTCGCAGCCGGTCGTGTTCCCCGCGGCCACGACCGAGGCGATGTTGAGGTAGCTGCGCGCCGGGGCGGGCGGCCCGATGTGCACCGCGCGGTCGGCCATCTGGACGTGGAGCGAGTCGCGGTCCGCGGTCGAGTAGACGGCGACGGTCTCGATCCCGGCCTCGCGGCACGCGCGGATGATGCGGACGGCGACCTCGCCGCGGTTCGCGATGAGCACGCGCTTGATCATCGCGGCACACCTCGGCACGGATCCGGCACGAAGTGCGCGCCACACGCGCGTTCTTGCGCGTTACGCTGAAACCGGCGGGTGGTCAGCGGTCGGCCCGGGGGACAAGTCATTTCCGGCCCTGTTCTAAACGGCGTCCAGCGGAAGCGAGCCGAGCGGATCCAGCTCGAACAGGAGCTCGCCGAACTCGACCGCCTGCTCGTTCTCCACGCAGATGCGCCGGACACGGCCCTCGTGCTCGGCCTTGACCTCGTTCATGAGCTTCATCGCCTCGAGGATGCAGAGCGTCTGCCCCGGCTCGACCGTGTCGCCCACCTCCACGAACGCCGGCGAGCCCGGCGACGGGGCGCGGTAGAACGTCCCGACCATCGGCGACTCGACGCGGATCGCATCGGTCGCGGGCGGCGGCGTCGCCGGCTCGAGCGAAGCCACGCCCTCGGCGGCCGGGGCCGCAGCCGCCGCAGCGACGGGAATGACCGTCGGCTCGCCCGCCCTGCGCACGGTCACGCGCCACTCGCCCTCCTCGAGCGTCAGCTCGCCGATCCCGGACTCCTGGACGACGCGGATCAGATCGCGCAACCGCTCCGACTCGGCGCGCTCGAGCCCTGCGCCCTCGCCGTCGTCGCGGCCGCCGCGCGCGCGGATCGCATGGAGGAGCGGCTCGGCGTCGTTGCCGAAGAGCGCGACTAGGAGCAGCTCCTCTTCGCTCGCCGCGATGCCTTCGAGCGACTCGCGGATGTCGTCGAGATCCTCGGGCGGCTCCTCGTCGACGTCGGCGCCAATGTGGCCGAGCAGCTCGGCCGCGCGCTTCACCGCCGGATCGACGGGCGCCGGCAGCACGCCGTAGCCGCCCTCGATCAGGTCGGCGATCTCGTCGACGAAGATCTGCCAGCGCTGCGCGGACAGGACATGGACGAGCGCCTGCGAGCCGAGCATCTGCCCGATCGGCGCCGCCAAAGGTGGCCACCCGATCTCGGCGCGGATCTGCTGAAGCTCGTCGAGCACCGCGTCGAGGCGGTCGCCGAAGCCCTGGCGCCGCAATCCGTGGTCGAGCTCGGCCACGAGCCCGGTGGGCAGGTTGTGCTCGGCCGCGCGCACCGCGACCCGAGGCGAAACGGGCGGAACTGGATCCTCGCCGAGCGCCTCGTCGACGAGCTCGGAGGCCTCCCAAAGGAGGTCGAGCGAGACGCCGGTGTCGATGTCGATCTCCGCCAGGTGCGTCGTGATCGTCTCGGCCGAGGCCCGGTGGAGCGAGATCGCGAGCGGATAGAGCGCGCACGCGATGCGGTCCGCCCCGGCCCGCGCGGCCTCGATCGCCGCGGCGAGCGCGGTTCCGCCGGCGCCCTGCGCATGGAGTCCGACCGGCAGGCCGCTCGCCTTGCCGACGCCCTCGACCAGCTCACGGACCCGGCCCGGAGAGAGCGAACCGGACGGATCGTGGATGAGCACCCGCGCCGCGCCGAGCTCGCTCAGGCGCCCGGCGCGCTCGAGCAGCACGTCTCCGGCGGCCTCGGGGCCGGGGCTGTGGACGAGCCCGATCGCGAGCTCCTTGCCCGACGCCTGGATCGCCTCGGCCGCCTCCTTCAGGTTCTCGAGGTCGTTCAGCGGATCGTGGAGGCGGAAGACGTCGATGCCGTTGCCGGCCGCGCTCTCGATGAAGCGGCGCACCAGGTCGCGCTCGAGCGGCCGCGAGCCGACGAGGAAGCTCCCGCGCAGCGCCATCTGGAGCGGCGTGTCGCAGAGGCCACGCAGCGCGCGGATGCGCTCCCACGGACTCTCGACCCCGCGGCGAACGGCCGAGTCGAAGCAGCCGCCGCCAGACACCTCGAGCGCGGCGAACCCGGCCTTGTCGAGCACGGCGGCGACCTCGAGGATCCGCGAGGCGGGAACCCGCGCCGCGAGCGGCTCCTGCGAGAGGAGCCGTACCGACGTGTCGACGAGCACGGCCATCAGACCCGGGAGATGTAGCGCTGCTCTCGGGTGTCGACCTTGATCCGGTCGCCGATGTTCACGAAGAGCGGCACCTGCACGACGGCACCCGTTTCCAGCGTGGCCGGCTTCGTCACGTTCGAGACCGTGTCGCCGCGGATGCCCGGCTCGGTCTCGGAGACCGCGAGCTCGACCGACGCGGGCAGCTGGATGCCGGCCGGCTTCGAGTCCACGAGCAGGAGCATCACCGAGCTCGACGGCAGGAGGAACGGCAGCTCGTCCGAGACGTCGCCGCGGGGCAGGTGGATCTGCTCGAACGTGCCCTCGTCCATGAAGATGACCTCGTCGCCCGAGTCGTAGAGGTACTGGACGCTCTTCGTCTCGGTGCGGATGCGCGGCATCTTCTCGCCCGCGCGGAAGGTCTTGTCCACGACGGCGCCGGTGTCGATCGCCTTCAGCTTCGTGCGGACGAACGCGCCGCCCTTGCCGGGCTTCACGTGCTGGAACTCGACGATGCGCCAGATCTGCCCGTCGACCTCGACGTGCATCCCGTTCTTGAACTGGTTGGTGGAGACCTGCTCGGCCACGGCAGGAGTCTAGTTGGTGACTGTTACTAGCTCTTTGGTGTACGGCGTGAGGATCTCGACGCCGTCGCCGACGATCACGAGGTCCTCGATCCGGACTCCGCCGAGGCCGGCGAGGTAGATGCCGGGCTCGACCGTGACCACGCTGTTTCGCTCGAGGATCGAGTCGACGCCTTCGCGCAAGACCGGCAGCTCGTGGATGTCGAGTCCGACGCCGTGTCCGAGCCCGTGCTGGAGCGCGTCGAAGCCGCCCGCCTTGATCACGCTCGCGCCGAGATCGTGCACCTCGCTTCCCTGGACACCCGCGTGGATGGCGTCGAGGCCCTGCTGCTGCGCGTCCTTCGTCACCTCGTAGGCACGCGCGAGCTCATCCGGGAGGTCACCCGTCGCGAACGTGCGCGTGCAGTCGGAGCAGTAGCCGTCGACCACCGCGCCCGCGTCGACGACGACCAGCTCGTTCGGCTCGACGCGCCGGTTGCCCGGGTGGTGGTGCGGAACGGCGCCGTTCGGACCGCCGCCGACGATCGCGTCGAAGGAGGCGGCATCGGCTCCGGCCTCGCGCATCGTCCGCTCGATGAACCAGACGAGCTCCTTCTCGGTCTTGCCGACGAGCCCGTGGTCGGCGAGCGCCTCGTACATGTCGCTGACGATCGTCGCGGCGCGCCGGATCGCGTCGAGCTCGGCCGGCTCCTTCGTGGCGCGGATCTCGGCGACCACGGCGGTCGTGGCCTTCAGCTCGACCCCGGGGGTCTCGAGCGCCTTGTACGACGAGACGTTCACGTGGTCGGCCTCGAAGGCGACGTGGAGGCCGCCGAGCTCGCGCAGGCGCGGGCCGATCCAGCCGAAGACGTCGCGCTGGGCCTCGAGGACTTCGATTCCCTCGAGCCCGCGCGCGGCGGTCAGGTAGCGGTAGTCGGTCGCGAGCATCGCCGTGTCGCGCGTGAGGAGCACGGCGGCGTTCGAGCTCTGGAGTCCGGTCAGGTAGTAGACGTTCGTCGGCGCGGTCACGAGGAACGCCTCGACCTCGAGCACGTCGAGCTGGGCGCGGAGCTTTTCGCGGCGGATCTCGCTCATGCCGACTCCGCCAGGTGGACGAGCGCTTCGCGGTACCCCTCCGGGCCCTTGCCGATCACACGAAAGGTCACGATTTCCTCCAGGACTGAGAAGCGCCGGAACTCCTCGCGCTTGTTGATGTCGGACAGGTGCACCTCGACGACGGGCGCGGCGAAGAGCTCGACCGCGTCGCGGATCGCGTAGCTGTAGTGCGTCCAGGCGCCCGGGTTCAGGATGACCCCGTCGGCCCAGCCGCGGGCCTCGTGGCACCAGTCCACGTACTCGCCCTCGTGGTTCGTCTGCTGGCACCGGACGGTGAGTCCGAGCTCGCGCGCCCAGCGGTAGATCCGGTTCTCGAGCTCGTTCAGGCTGAGCCCGCCGTAGAGCGCCGGATCGCGGTCGCCGAGCGCGTTCAGATTGACCCCGTTGAGGACGGCCACCTGCATGGCGCGAGTCTAGTTGCGTTCCGGCGCCGGATCCGCTCCCCACGTGCCCCCAAGGGGGCGCGAGCCCCCCTGCGAATCACGCTACCGGGGAAGGTGTGTCGTGTCTGTGCCGGGTTCGTGGCGGAAGTACTCCGCGCCGGCTGCTCAATCGGCGATGAGGGAATCGAGCGCCGCGCGGATCTCTGCCTCCGGGAGCTCGACGTCGTAGCGCGGAACGCCCTTCTTCTCCAGGAGCACGAGCCGCGGGGTGCCGCCTCGCGCCTTCTTGTCTCGTGCCAGCGCCGCCCAGGCAGCGTCGCGGTCGACTCGTACCGGCGCCGGCGCGAGCAGCTCGTCGACCACGTCCGTCTCCATCCCGGAGAGGCGCAGCGCCGCGAGCAGGCCCGAGCGCAACCGCGTCGCCGTGCGCCAGCTCGTAGCCCGACGCCGCCTCGAGCGCATGCGCGAACGTGTGCCCGAGGTTCAGGATCGCGCGCCGGCCGTCGCTCGTACGGGTCGGACAGGACGATCCCCGCCTTGTACGCCGCGGTCGCGCGCACCATCTGCTCCTCCTCGAGCTCCCAGTACGACCGCCCGGCGAGGAGGCCCGTCTTCACGACCTCGGCCATGCCCTGCCGCCGCTCGGCCTCGGGCAGCGTCGCGAGGAGCTCGGTGTCGATCACGACCGACTCCGGGAAGTGGAACGCGCCCGCCAGGTTCTTGCCGACGGCCAGGTCGATCCCGGTCTTGCCGCCGATCGCCGCGTCCACCTGCCCGACCAGGCTTGTCGGCACCGCGATCCACGGGATGCCGCGCAGGTACGTCGCCGCGACGAAGCCGGCGAGGTCGGTGGTCGTCCCGCCGCCGAGGGCGACGAGCACGCCGTCGCGCCCGATGCCCAGCTCGTCCCAGAGCGGCGCGACGACCTCGAGCCGCTTCGCCGTCTCGCCCGACGGGACCGGATGACGCTCGCCGTCGAGCCCGGGATCGTGGAGCCCGAGCACGCGCTCGTCGGCGACCAGCGCACTGGGGCGCCCGTCCACGAGCCAGTCGAGATCCGCGAGGAGGCCGGGCTCCGCGGCGACCTGAAGGCTTTCGAGCAGCGTGTCGTCGGCGTTCTCGGCGACGCCGTCGCACGTCTCCAGGTAGAGGTCGGCGCGCTGCTCGTAGAGCGCGCGGAACGACGCCTCGTCCTGCGCCAGCGGACGCTTCCCGCCGCGCACTCGCGCCCAGGCGAGGTCGACGCCGATCTCGACCCAGACGGTGAACGCGCGCCGAGCGAGCCGCTCGCGGGTCTCCTGGACGGTCACGGCGCCGCCGCCGAGCGCGATCACCGACGGCTCGTCCGCCGCGAGCGCCTCGGCGACCACCGCCGCCTCGAGCTCGCGGAACTCCGCCTCGCCGCGCTCGTCGAAGAGCTCGGGAATCGGCCCGTGCAGGCGCTCGATCTCCTTGTCCGTGTCCACGAATGGACGCTCGGTGAGCTGCGACGACCGCCCGGCCGATCGTCGACTTCCCCGCGCCCATGAACCCGCTGAGCGCGAGGTGTCTGTCTAGTGCGCCGACCACGGGATGCGTTCGAGGTAGGCGCGGTGCGCGGCGACCAGGTCGACGATCGCGTCGCCGCCGAACTTCTCCTTCGCCGCCCGCGCGAGCTCCCAGGCGACGCAGGCCTCGGCGACGACCGCCAGCGCCTCGACCGCGGAGACGTCCGAGCGCTCGACCAGCGCCTGCGCCGGCTCGCCGGTCTCGAGGTCGGCCGAGCGGAGCGGGCGCATGAGCGTCGGCAACGGCTTCATGGCGGCGCGGACGACGATCTCCTCGCCGTCGGACATGCCGGCTTCGATCCCGCCGGCGCGGTTCGTCTCGCGCGTGTAGCCGGAGTCGTCCCGGAGGATCTCGTCGTGCGCCTCGGAGCCGCGCTTCGCGGCGAGCGCGAACCCCTCGCCGATCTCGACGCCCTTCACGGCCTGCGTGCCCATGAGCGTCGCGGCGAGGCGCGCGTCGAGCCGCTCGTCCTTCGTCGCGTAGGAGCCGAGCCCCGGAGGAACGCCGGTCGCGCGCACCTCGACGACGCCGCCGAGCGTGTCGCGGTCGGCCTTGGCCGCATCGACGGCGGCGCGCATCTCGTCCTCGCCCTCGGCGCCGCCGACGGCGACCGCACGACCCGAGACCGCGATCCCGATCTCGCCGAGCAGCGCCTTCGCCACCGAGCCGGCCGCGACGATCACCGCCGTATGCCGCGCGCTCGCGCGCTCCAGGGCGTTGCGCGTGTCGTCGTGGCCGTACTTCATGACGCCGGCGAGGTCGGCATGGCCGGGGCGCGGCAGCGTGACCGCCTCCTTGCCCTTGCCGGACGGCTCGCCCTCGGGCGGCCACGGGCTCATCCCCCACGTCCAGTTCTCGTGATCGCGGTTGCGGACGACGAGCGCCAGCGGCGTGCCGAGCGTCTTCCCGTGCCGCAGGCCGGCGAGCACCTCGACGCGGTCCTGCTCGATCTTCTGGCGCGGACTGCGCCCGTAGCCCTCCTGGCGTCGCGCGAGGTCGGCGTCGATCGCGTCGCGGTCGAGCTCGAGACCGGCGGGCAGTCCGCTCACGATCGCGACGAGCGCGGGCCCGTGCGACTCGCCGGCGGTTTCCAGTCGGAGGCTCACGAACGGGAGAGTAGTGCCGCGCGCATGACGTCGATAGGGGCGGACTCGCCCGTCCAGCGCTCGAACGACGCCGCGCCCTGGCGCACGAGCACCTCGAGGCCGTCCACGACCGTGCAGCCGGCGGCCCGTGCCGCGGCCGACCAACGCGGTCGGCTCGCCGTCGTCGCGGTAGGCCAGATCGACCACCGTGAGCGACGGGTCGAGGTCGACGAGCGTCTCCTCGCGGATCGGTGTCGCGTTCACGACGATCGTCGCGTCGCCGCGCTCCGGGCGGCCAGTCCGCATCGCGCCGCGACGACATCCGCACGGTCGCTCCCGCGTCTTCCAGCGCAGTCGCAACGGCATGAGCAGCACCGCCGGCGCCGAGGATCAGCACCCGCGCACCCTCCGCCTCGACGGCGTCGACCACCGCGAGCCCGTCCGTGGACGAGCCCGAGAGCTTCCCGTCGCGGATCACGATCGTGTTCACGGAGTTCGGCCCGCTCGGCGAAGTCGTCCACCTCGTCGAGGAACGGGATGACGGCCGCCTTGTACGGCACGGTCACGTTCGCGCCCACGAAGCCGTTCTCGGCGAGCGAGCCGACCGTCTCCTCGAGGAGCTCCTCCTCGACCGGCATGAGGCACGTACTTGAAGTCGAGCTCGAGCGCCTCGAAGGCGGCGTTCTGCATGCGGGGCGAGAGCGAGTGCGCGACGGGGTTTCCGAGGAGCCCGACGAGGCTCAGCACTGCAGCCCGCCGCGGGGATACGCGTCGAACTCGGCCGAGCTCGCGGTGAAGAAATGGCTCTTGCAGTCGGCCTTGCGGATGAAGTAGAGGAAGTCCACGTCGTCCGGGTGCGCGGCCGCCTGGATCGACGCGAGGCCGGGATTCGCGATCGGCGTCGGCGGCAGGCCGGGAACCTTGCGCGTGTTGTACGGATTATCGGATTCGAGCTGGCTCTGGAGGATCGCCTGCGTCGGCGGGATGTCGAAGCCGTAGCGGATGGCCGCATCGATGCCGAGCGTCATCCCGGCCTTCAGGCGGTTGTAGATCACGGCGGCCACCAATGGGCGCTCCTTCGGGACGATCACCTCCTTCTCGATCAGCGAGGCGATGATCAGCACGTCGTAGGCAGTCAGGTTCTTCGACTCCGCGTACTTCATGTCCACCTTCGCCCAGGCGTCCGAGAACGCGTCGAGCTGCTTCAGGACGAGCTCCTTCGAGGTCGTGTCCTCGGTGAAGTCGTACGTCGCCGGGAAGAGGAAGCCCTCGAGGTTCTCGAGCTTCTCGCTCTTGAAGTCGGCCGGCACCGGGCCCTTCTTCGACGCTGCGAGGTAGGCCTTGGCCGTGAGGCTCGTGTCGAGGCCGCGCTTGTTCTTCGCGATCTTGTCCACCTCGGTGACGCGCTTCGCCATCTGCGCGCGCGTGAAGCCCTCCGGGAAGATGATCCGGATCGTCGGCTTCGCCGGGAGGGAGGACGTTGTCGTCGGGGGCGGCGGCGGGTCGTCGCTGCCGAGCGTCTTCGAGACCCCGTACGCGAGCCCGGCCACGGCCGCGAAGGCAACGAACACGCCCACGATCACAGCGAAGACGCTGTGCTTCGGCTTGGGCCGCTCGGCGCGGTGCTTTACGTAGGTTGGGCGCTCAGCCATTCGAGATAGGTCGTGAGGAGATGGGCCGCGGCGAGCGCATCCTCGGGTGCGCTTGATCCTGCTTCCTGTGAATTCTGCGCGAGACGGGTGGTGAAGCGCTCGTCGAACGTGTCGACGGGGAGGTCGACCTTCGCGCGGAGCGCTGCGACGAACCGTTCGGTCTCGGCCGCCTGCTCACCTGCTTCGCCCCGCAGGGTGATGGGAAGACCGACGACGATCCGCTCCGCGTTCTCCTGGCGGGCGAGCTTCGCCACGCGGGCCAGGCCGGCCTCTTCGGCGGCCCGCTCGACGACGCCCAGCGGTCTCGCCACCGTCCCCGTGGGATCCGAGACGGCCACGCCGGTGCGCGCGAGACCGTAGTCGAGCGCGAGAACCTTCACGAAGGCGGCAGGCTACCCGAGCGCGTCAACGACGTGCTGCGGCGTAGCCGCGGATTCGGAGCCCGGACGCGACGGCATTCACGAACGCCCGACTGGTCGGAGTAGACGTGGACGGCGACGTCCTCTCCACCGGCGCGGAGGCACCACGAGCCGAAGCCGTCGCTGCGCGTCGGTCGGTCGGTCTTCGCGTCGCACCAGCCAGGCATGAGGAGGATGAACTCGGCGCTCATGGCCCCGAGCATGAGGTGCGGTCCGGCGTGCTCGCCCGCGGCCGCGAGGCGCAGTCCGCCCGATCCTTCGAGGACGAGGAACCCGTCGTCCGTCTCACGTCCGCGCAGGCCGGCGGCCCAGCCGTCCGCGTCACCCTCGTCGCGCATGATCACGCTCCACGAGCCGAACCGGAAGACGAGACGCTGCGCGGGCTCGCCGTCGGGCGTCGCCCACGACTCGACCGTTCCGCCGTCGGCACCGCGGATACGTCGCGAGGGGCGCGTCGCCGGCGATCCAGTCGTCGAGCGGGACGCCTCGCGCGGCGAAGAAGTCGCGGCCCGGGGCGTCGCGGGTCGCGCCCGAGCCCCAGGCGCGCACCCCGCGTTCGGCGAGCCGCAAGGCCGGTTCGTAGACGATCTCGGCCGTCGCACCGTCGGGGAACGTGACGGGCATGACGACGAGGTCGCCCTCGGGTCGTGTCGCCGGGACGAACGGCTCCTCCGCCTCCGCCGGCGATGCAGGCTGACCGTACGTCGTCCAGCCTTCGCCCGCGCGATCGAGGAGGACGCATCCCGATAACCCGAAGACCAGGATCGTGGCAACGGCAACGAGCCGCATACGGCCAGTCTAGTTCGTCGGGTCGCCGCTCAGGAGAGCGCGTCGAGGAGCGCGCGCTCGGCCGTCGCGAGCGCGTCGGGGAGCTTCTCGGGATCCTTGCCTCCGGCGCGGGCCATCGTCGGGCGGCCTCCGCCTCCGCCGCCGACGAGCGCCGCCGCCTCTTTGACGATCGCGACCGCGTCGAGGCCGCGCTCCTCGAGGGAGTTGTCGAGGTTCACGACGAGCGAAACCTTGCCGTCGTCGCGCGAGCCGAGCACGACCGCGGCCGGTGCGCTCGCCTGCTTCAGGCGGTCGGAGAGCGCCATCAGCTCGTCCACGCTCTCGGTCTTCGCCTCGGCGACGATCACGGCGACGCCGCCGGCCTCGGTGCGGCGCTCCTCGAGCACCTCGGCGCCCGCAGACGCCTTCGGCTTCGCCTTGCGCGCCTGGGCCAGCTCGCCGCGCAGCTCCTCGGCCTCGCGCGCGCGGGCGTGGAGCAGCGCGTACGCCTCGCCGGACGTGACCGCCTCGATCCGGCGCACGCCCGAGCCGACCGAGCCCTCGGAGAGGATCGCGAACGGGCCGATCTCCGCCGTCGTGCGGACATGGCAGCCGCCGCAGAGCTCGCGCGAGAACGCCTCGTCTCCGCTCCCCACCTCGACCACGCGGACGACGTCGCCGTACTTCTCGCCGAAGAGCGCCATCGCGCCCAGGCGCTTCGCCTCGTCGATCGGCGTCAGGAACGCGTGCACCGGCAGGTTCTCGAAGACGCGCTCGTTCACGAGCTCCTCGACGCGGCCGCGCTCCTCCGGGCTCAGCGCCTGGGGATGCGTGAAGTCGAAGCGCAGCTTGTCCGGCCGCACGGCCGAGCCCGCCTGGCGGACGTGGTCGCCGAGCACCTCCTGGAGCGCCTTGTGGAGCAGATGCGTCGCGGTGTGGTTCGCGGTCGTCGGGAAGCGGACCTTCCACGGCACGACGGCGCGCACGCGGTCGCCGGCGGCGAAGCCCGAGCCGGAGAAGAGCAGCGCCTGGTCGTCGCCGAAGCGGTACGCCGCGACGAGCTCAGCCTTGCGCGCCGTCCTTCTCGAGCCAGCCCTGATCGGAGACCTGCCCGCCGCCGTCCGGATAGAACGGCGACTCGCGCAGCTTCGCGAGGAAGGTGCCGTCGCCGAGATCCTGGAGCGCGCCGATCTGCGTGAGCACGTCGGTCGCCTCGTAGCCGACGAACTCGGTCTGGAATCCGGCCTCGCGAGCCAGCTCGGCCGCGGGCACGTCCTCGCCGCCGCCCGCCGAGCGCGACCGCTCGCGCTGCTCGGCCATGCGCTCCTTGAACCCGTCCGTGTCGACGGCGAGCCCGCGCTCCTCCGCGAGCTCGACGGTGAGCTCGAGCGGGAAGCCGTAGGTGTCGTGGAGCTTGAAGGCGTCGTCGCCGGAGACGTTCCCGCCGGCGGCGATCTCGTCGAAGAGCTTCAGGCCGCGGGTGAGCGTCTGCGCGAAGCGCTCCTCCTCGGCGGTGAGGGCCGCCTCGATCTGCGCGCGGTTCTCCTCGAGCTCGGGATAGGCGGCGCCCATGTTCGCGATCACGGCGCCGGAGAGCCCGGCGAGGAACGGCGATTCGAGTCCGATCCGGTGGCCGTGCTGGACGGCGCGGCGGATCACCCGGCGCAGGACGTAGCCGCGGCCCTCGTTGCCGGGGACGATCCCGTCGGCGGTGAGGAACGTCATCGCGCGGCCGTGGTCGGCGAGCACGCGGTGCGCCTTCGTGGCCTGGTCGGACTCGCCGTAGCGCACGCCGCTCTCGGCCGCGACCCACTCCATGATCTGCTGGTAGGCGTCGGTGTCGAAGATCGAGTCGACGCCCTGGAGGAGCATCGCGCCGCGCTCGAGGCCGAGGCCCGTGTCGATGTTCTGCTGCGGCAGCGGCGTGAGCGTCCCGTCGTCGGCGAGGTCGTACTCCATGAAGACGAGGTTCCAGTACTCGAGGAAGCGGTCGCAGTCGCAGCCGGGCGCGCAGTCGGGCCGGTCGCAGCCGAGCTCGGCGCCGCGGTCGAGGTAGAGCTCGGAGCAGGGCCCGCACGGGCCGGTGTCCGCGGCCTGCCAGAAGTTCTCGGCGCGCGGGAGCCCGACGATCCGCTCGCGCGGGACGCCTACACGAAGCCATCCTTCGATGGCGACCTCGTCCTCGCCCAGGCCGAGCTCCGGGTCGCCCGCGAAGACGGTCGCCCAGATCGTCTCCGGATCGAAGCCCAGGTGCTTCGTGGAGAACTCCCAGGCGAGGTCGATCGCCCCGTCCTTGAAGTAGTCGCCGAACGAGAAGTTGCCGAGCATCTCGAAGAACGACGCGTGCCGAGAGGTGCGCCCGACGTCGTCGAGGTCGTTCTGCTTGCCGCCGGCGCGCATCACCTTCTGCGCGGTCGTGACGCGCTGCGCGACGGGCTGCTCGACGCCGAGGAACCACTTCTTCATGGGCTGCATCCCGGCGACGATGAAGAGCGTCGTCGGATCGTCGGCAGGCGGAATCACCGACCCGGACGGGCGCCGCGTGTGGCCGTGCGACTCGAAGAAGGCGAGGAATCCCTCGCGCAGCTCGGCGGTAGTTCTCATGCGCCGATCGTACCCGGCGGCCAGACGGCTAGCTCGAACCCGAGCCGTTCTCCTCGTCCTCGACGAGCTCCTCGCGCATCTTCTCGAGCGAGCGCCGGATGAGCCGCGACACGTGCATCTGGGAGATCCCGATCTGCACGGCGATCTGCGACTGGGTCAGACCCTCGTAGAAGCGCAGGTGCAGGATGCGCCGTTCCCGCGCGTCGAGCGCCTTCAGGCCCGGCTCGACGACCGCGCGGTCCTCGCTCAGCTCGAACTCCGGATCGATGTCGCCGAGCGACTCGAGCGGGTCGAGATCGTCGCCGTTGTCGCCGCCGCCCGAGGGCGCCGAGAGCGAGAGCGTCGTGTACGCGTGGCCGGTCTCGAGCGCCTCGACCACGGCCTCCTCCTCGACGCCGGCCGCCTGCGCGAGCTCGGGCACGGTCGGCGAGCGGCCGAGCTCGACGGTCAGATCCTCGAGGAGCTTGGAGAGGCGGACGTTCAGCTCCTGGAGGCCGCGGGGAACGCGGATCGCCCAGCCCTTGTCGCGGAAATGGCGCTTGATCTCGCCGATGATCGTCGGCGTCGCGTAGGTCGTCAGCTCGAAGCCGCGGTCGGGGTCGAAGCGGTCGATCGCCTTGATCAGGCCGATCGAGCCGACCTGGACGAGATCCTCGAGCTGCTCGCCGCGCCGGTCGTAGCGTCGCGCCAGCGACCGGACGAGCGGGAGGTACTGCTCGATCAGTTCGTCGCGCGCGGCCTGGTCGCCCTCCTCGTGGTAGCGCCGAAGCAGCTCGCGGTCGTTGCGCCGCCCTTCCTGCGTCACGCGTCGTCCCCGGTGACTCCCTTGCGAAGACGAACCCAGGCCGCCCCGTCGCGGCCGTCGATCTCGTACCCGGACGTGGTCGCGTCGAGGAGCCGCGCGAGGCCGACGGCACCGGCGTCGCGGTCAGCGAGCCCTGCCTCGATGCGGTCGCGGTCGAGCGGGCCGAGCACGATCGCGACTCCGCCGTCAGTCACGTCGATCTCCACGTCGAGGTTCTCCGTGTCGGCGCAGAAGTCGTCCGAGAGGAGCGTGTCGAGCGCGAGCTGGACGTCCTCGAGCGCCTCGACGGAGAGTCCCGACTGCGCCGCGAGCCCGCCCAGGACCAGGCGAACCACGCCGTGGTAGGAGCGGCCGGAGGGGACGGTGAGCCTGATCGTGTCGGTCATTCCGGGGCGAGGCCAGTGTAGTAACCGCTTTGGCCGGTTCTTACTCGGCCGAGGAGATCAACCCGGCGCCGACGACCGCGTCGCCCTCGTAGAGGACGGCCGCCTGGCCCGGCGCGACGCCGTAGGCCGGCGCGTCGAGCTCGAGGTCGAACCCGTCGCCGCTCGCCGTGATGTCCGCCGGGCGCGGCCGGGGAGCGGTACCGAAGCTTCGCGTCGGCGCGCTCGACCGGAACGTAGAGGCGGCCCTCCCGCGAGGAGATCCTGTGACGGGCGAGCGAGGCATGCGGCCCCACCACCACCGTGTTCGTCGCGGGGTCGCTGCGCAGGGCGAACACCGGCGCGCCGGTCGAGACGCCGAGCCCGCGCCGCTGGCCGGGCGTGAAGCGCCAGTAGCCGTCGTGGCGGCCGAGCTCGTTCCCCTCCTCGTCCACGATCGCGCCCTCCGCCACGTCGACGCCGTGCGCGCCGAGGAAGTCGCGGTAGTCGCCGCCCGCGAGGAAGCACGCCTCCTGGCTCTCGGCACGGCGGGCGGCGGCCAGGCCTGCGGCTTCGGCCTCGGCGCGCACCTCCGTCTTCGTGGACTCGCCGAGCGGGAACCACAGGCGGCCGAGCTCGTCCGGGTCGAGCTGGGCGAGCATGTACGACTGGTCCTTCTCCCGGTCGACCGCGCGCGCGAGCAGCAGGCGGCCGCGGTGCTCGGCGAGTCGGGCGTAGTGCCCGGTCGCGAGCTTCGAGGCGCCGATGCGCCCGGCGAACGCGAGCAGCTCGGCGAAGCGGAAGCTGCCGTTGCAGCGCATGCACGGGTTCGGGGTCTCTCCGCGCGCGTAGCCGTCCACGAACGGCGCGACGACGGCCGCGCGGAACTCCTCACGGAGGTCGAGCGTCACGTGCGGCACGCCGAGGCCGTGACAGGTCGCGCGCGCGGCCAGAACCGCCTCGGGCGAGCAGCAGGCGCGCTCGGCGTCGGGGCCGTGCGGGTCGAGCCAGAGGCGCAGCGTCGCGCCGACGGGCTCGAAGCCCGCGTCGCGAACGCGGAGGAGCGTGACCGCGCTGTCGACGCCGCCGCTCATCGCGACGACCACTCGGATCTCTTCGGGTACCGCGGTGACGACCTGGGCGAGCGCCTCGTGCAGCGCGTCGCCGGCAAGCGGAGGCGTGGGAACCGCGGCGGCCTCGAGCGGCGTCAGCCCGGGCAGCGCGGCGAGGAGCTCGTCGACGCCCGGGCCTTCTCCCCCGGCGTCGTCGATCCGCCCGTCGGCGAGCCGCAGCCGGATCCAGGCGAGGTCGCCGTCACGCGCGGCTGTTCCGGTGGCCTCCATCGGGCGAGGGTAGCGGCGGATTCGGGCACGCGTGCACCACCGCGCCGTGTCTGCCTCGTACGTGAGGAACCTGGCGAGCCAGGTGGGTGCCTTGCCGGGCGGTGATTAAGCCGGATCCGGACGCGGGCTCCCTCTCAGTAGCTGTTGGTTCTACATTGCGCACGAGGCCACGCACGCGGTCGAGCACGCACGTCACACCTTAGCGCGCTCCCTCGGAAAATCTCCATCGAACCGTCCCCTCGCCCTGGACGCCGAGCGCGGCGGCGAGCGCCTCGGTCAGCGCGAACTCCTGGCCCTCGGCATAGCCCTCGTTGCCCACGACGGTCGTGTCCACGGAGACGCCGTTCGCCTCGACGGTGATCCGCGCGCCGCACGGCAGGACGGGGTGCGCGATCCCCTGGAGCGACGCGTCGAGCGTCTCGCCGCAGACGGTCGCCTGTCCGTTCAGGTTGGACCCGAGCACGCCGACCGTCGCCTGGCGCCACTGCTCGGTCGCGCCGGTGGCAGCCGGCGTCACCGGTGTCGCGTCGCCGCCGGCCGCGGTGAACGTCAGGCCGGCGAGGATGGCGACGAGCGCGAGCGCAGCCAGAGCCAGCTCGCGCTCGAGGAGCTGTCCGTTCACGCCGGCCCAGTGCCGGCGAGCAGCCTCCCGAACGACTCGCGGACAAGGCCGTCGAACTCCACCGGCAGCGTGCCGTCCGCGTCGGCGAACTGGCGCAGGTGCAGGAGGAGCGCCGCACGTTCTTTGGGATCGCCGCTCTCGGGCGCCGCGTCACGGGAGATTTCCTCGAGATCCCAGATGTTCCATTTCTGCGGCCCGCGCACCGGCATGCGCACGACCTTCTGCGGCGGAGGCGGTGCGACTGGAGGAGGCGTCGGCGCGACCGGCTCAGGCGGAGGCGCCGGCGCGGCGACGAGCGGCGCGCGGTCGAGCACGGGCATTGGCTCCGGGTCTGGCTCGGGCTCGGGTTCCGGCTCGGGCTCGGGTTCCGGCTCGGGCTCCGGTTCCGGCTCGGGCTCTGGTTCCGGTTCCGGCTCGGGCTCCGGTTCCGGCTCGGGTTCCGGTTCTGGCTCGGGCTCCGGCTCGGGCTCTGGTGGTACCGCGGCCGCCTCGACCTCCGGCTCCACGTCGGCGAGCGGTTCGGACGTCGAAACAGGCTCCGGTTCGGGCTCGGGCTCCATGGGGTCGGGAGCGGCGGGCGTCTCCGCGGCACGGCGCCGAAACGACGGGAGCCGCCACTTCGGTTTCGGCTCGACCGGCGGACTCTCGACGACGGGCCCCGGCTCCGCCTCGACGACAGGCTCGGGTTCCGGCTCGGGCTCAGGTTCCGGTTCCGGCAGGGGCTCCGGCTCGTCCACGACGACCGGAGCAGGCGCCTCGACGATCGTCTCCTCGATCTCCGGCGGGGCCGCCGGAGCAGGATCCGAACCGAGGTTGAACACCACGCGCTTGCGGCCGACGGGAACCCGCATCGAGTACTCGCGCGGCCGCGGAGGAGCTGCCGGGCGACTTGCGCGCCAGGGGTCGTTGTCGCGCTGCCAGAGCATCCACTCGACGACCGACGCGACGAGCCAGGCGGCGATCACGCCCACGACGATCCAGACCGGCCGTACGTCGAGCAGGCCGAGCGCAAGCGCGACCGCGACGATCAGGCAGCCGAGAAGGAGCAGCCGGACGAACGGGATGCCGGGCACGCCTGAATGCTACGGAGACTTACGCGGTGTCGTCTTCGCCTTCGGCGGGCTCGGTCTCTGCGACCGGCTCGGAAGGCGGTTCGTCGGCTGTCGGAGCAGGTGCGGGCTCGGGCTCCGGCTCTGCGTCCTGGGCGGCGACGACCGACGCGGTGACCGGCGTCTGGGGCGACGCCGCGACGCTCTGCTGGGCGGCGAGAACGATCGCGTCGACGGCAGCCTGGACGGCCGCGTCGCCGTGGCCGGCCGCTCCGAGAAGCTGCTCGGCACCCTCGCGGGAGCGCTGCACGATGACCTGCGCCTGGGCCTGCGCCCACTCGAGCGTCTGCTCGACCTCGGCGCGCGCAGCGTTCGTGAGCTCGGTCGCCTGGTGGCGGGCCTGCTCGAGGAGGCGGGCGCCGGAGGCCTCGGCCTCGCGGAGCTCCTGGGCGGAATCGCGGTTCGTCTTCGTCAGGATCTCGCGCGCCTCGTTGCGGGCCTCGTTCACGACCTCGATGCGCTGGCGCTCGGTCTCCTGGCGGATGCGCTGGATCTCGGACTCCTGCTGCGTGATCGACATCTGGCGCTCGCGAATCTCCTGCTCGCTGCGCGCGATCTGCTTGACCGCGGCCTCCTGGGCGTCACGCTCGATCGTGTCGGCGAACTCGGAGGCGGCGCGCACCAGGTGGAGCGCGTCCATGCGCACGGCGTGGCCCGACGGCTCGGACGAGGCGCCGCGCGGCGCGGCCTGGAGCACGCGCAGCTGTGCCTGCAGCGAAGTGACGTGGCGCCGGTAGGCCTCGAACGCCTCCTCGACCCGCGAGCGGTCATAACCGTCGGCTGCGGAGGGAAGATCTTGTGCCTGCGGAAGCGCCGTCAGAGCCTGCGCTGACGGGGCGCGTCGCGGATCGTTCGTGGACATGCTGCGTTTCTCCTCGATCGGGGGCGCCTGCGAACCAGTATTGCTACTCGTCGGCGCGGACGGCAAGCAGGTTTAGCCCTGCTGTACGAAGCGTGATTCCGAGTTCGCGCAGAATCTCCTCCGGCATCGCGCGTCGGAGCGCCGCTCAGAGGGTCGGATCCGCTGGAAACCTTTGGGAACGCGACGACCTCGCGAATGTTCGGCTCGCCGGCGAGAAGCGCGCAGAATCGCTCGATCCCCATGGCGAACCCGCCGTGCGGCGGCGCGCCCATCTTGAGCGCGTCGAGCAGGAACCCGAACTTCTCGTCCAGCTCCTCGTCCGTGAGGCCGAGCGCGCGGAAGATCCGCTTCTGGACCTCCTGGTCGTGGATCCGGATCGAGCCCGAGCCGAGCTCCCACCCGTTCCACACGAGGTCGTACGCCTCGCTGATCGCCTTGCCGGGGTCGCTCTCGATGAGCTCCTCGTCGCCGGCGCGGATGCCCGTGAACGGATGGTGCGAGAACGTGAAGCGCTCGTTCTGCTCGTCCCACTCGAACACCGGGAAGTCGACCACCCAGAGGAACTCGTCCCTCGCGGGATCGGCCAGCCCGAGCTCGCGGCCGAGGTGCGTGCGCAGTCCGCCGAGCACGCGGCTCGCAACGAGCGGCTTGTCGGCGGCGAAGAGGACGGTCGAGCCGGGCTCCGCCTTGAAGTGCGCGAGCTCGTCCTCGGACAGGAACTTGGCGATCGGCGAGCGCACCTCCCCGCTCTCGTCGTAGACGAGGTACGCGAGGCCCTTCGCGCCCCACTCCTTCGCGAGCTCCTCGAGCCGGTCGAGCTCCGCGCGCGAGAACGCCTTCGGCGCGGTGACGTACCGAACGGCCTCGGCGCCCGAGAAGACGCCGAACTCGCGAGGCGCGCGTGAGCTCGGTGGCGTCCTCGATCTCGAGCCCGAAGCGGAGGTCCGGCTTGTCCGAGCCGTAGCGCGCCATCACGTCGTGCCAGGTGAGGCGCGGGAACGGCCGCGGCGGCGGCGTGCGCTCGAGCGCCTCGAAGGACGCGACGACGGCTTCCTCCAGCACGTTGAGCACGTCCTCGCGCTCGACGAACGCCATCTCGATGTCGAGCTGGCGGAACTCGAACTGCCGGTCGGCGCGCAGATCCTCGTCCCTCCAGCAGGTGGCGATCTGGTAGTAGCGGTCGAAGCCGCTGATCATGAACAGCTGCTTGAACACCTGCGGCGACTGGGCCAGCGCGAAGAAGCGGCCCGGCTGGAGGCGCACCGGGACGAGGAAGTCGCGGGCGCCCTCGGGCGTCGCCCTTGATGAGGCTCGGCGTCCAGAGGTCGACGAAGCCGAGCTCCTCCATGCGGCGGCGGATGGCGCCGACCACCGTCCCCATGAGGCGGAGGCTGCGCTGCATCTGGCCGCGGCGCAGGTCGAGCCAGCGGTAGCGCAGGCGGAGGTTCTCGTCGACGTTCTCCTCGTCGAGCTGGAACGGGAGCGGCGTCGAGCGGTTGAGGATCTCGAGCGTCGTGACCTGGAGCTCGATCTCGCCGGTCGGCAGGTTCGGGTTGACCGCGTCGGCGGCGCGCGGGGCGATCTCGCCCTCGGCGCGCAGGACGAACTCGTTGCGGATCTCGTGGGCGACCGCTGCGGCGTCCGGAGCGTGCTCGGGGTTGATGACGAGCTGGCAGATCCCGGTGTGGTCGCGCAGGTCGATGAAGACGAGCCCGCCGTGGTCGCGGCGCGTGTCCGCCCAGCCGGCGAGCGCGACGCGCTTGCCGACCGAGTCGGCTCGCGGCTCGCCGCAGTTCAGGTCACGCCATTTGCTCAATTTCGCTCCAGTCTTGGCTCGATGCGCGCGAGACACGCGCGCGTTTTCTCATTAGCGTTAAAGCGGGTGGTGGGCTGGGGTGCCCCGAACCGCGCTCCGCAATTTGCGAGATCTGGAACGGCTCGTCCAGATCCTCGCCCCCGCTCCTCAGTGTGGCCGTTTCGCCCTCGACCCGCACGACGATGCGCGCGCCGAGCCGGCCCGCCTGGGTCATCTGGCCCTTGGCCGAGCGGCCGGCGTAGTCGGTGTCGCAGCGCAGACCGTCGCGACGGAGCTTCGCCAGCTCGACGAGGACGGCCGCCCGGTCGGCGTCCTCGTCCACGGCGAAGAACACGTCGATGCCCGGCTCCTCCGCCGTCACGCCTTCGTGCTCGAGCGCCAGGATCAGCCGCTCGATCCCCGCGCCGAAGCCGATGCCCGGCGTCGGCGGGCCGCCGATCTCCTCGATCAGGCCGTCGTAGCGCCCGCCGCCGGAGATCGTCCCCGCCTGGCCGGTCTCGTCCGGGCCGACGAACTCCCAGGTCGTGCGCGTGTAGTAGTCGAGCCCGCGCACGAGCGTCGGGTCGAGCACGTACTCGACGCCGTAGGCATCGAGGTAGCGGCGCACCTCGGCGAAGTGCGCCTCGCACTCCGCGCAGAGCGAGTCGCCGATCTTCGGCGCGTCCTCGAGCGCCGCCCGCACGGTCGGGTTCTTCACGTCGAAGACGCGCAGCGGGCTCGTCGCGCGCTTCCGCCGCGCGTCCTCGTCGAGCGACGTCGGCGTTCGCGTCGAGCCAGGCGTTCAGCTTCTCGAGGTACGCGGGCCGGCACGCGGCGTCGCCGATCGAGTTCAGCTGGAGCTGGAACGACTTCACGCCGAGCGTCGCGAGCAGCGTCCGGTAGTACTCGATCACCTCGGCGTCGATCGCCGGATCGGCCGAGCCGATCGCCTCGAGCGACAGCTGCCAGTGCTCCCGGTAGCGGCCCCGCTGCGGCGCCGCGTACCGGTACATGGGCGCGATCGTGTAGAGCTTGACCGGCTGCGGCTCGCGGTGCATTCCGTGCTCGATGTACGCCCGGCAGATCGGCGCAGTCCCCTCGGGCCGCAGCGTCAGCGAGCGGTCGCCGCGGTCGGCTGAACGTGTACATCTCCTTCTGGACGACGTCCGAGCCCTCGCCCGACGTGCGCGCGAAGAGCTCCGTGTCCTCGAACACCGGCGTCTGGATCGGCCGGTAGCCGTACTCGCCGCAGAGGCGCTCCATCGTGCCCGTGACGAAGCGCCAGAGCGGCTGGTCGCGCGGGAGGACGTCGTGCGTCCCCTTCGGAGCCTCGATCGCGGTCACGACGCGCGGAGCTCGGCGAGAAACGGGTTCGTGGCGAGCTCGGCCCCGATCGTCGTCGGCGGGCCGTGGCCCGGAAAAGACGGTCGTCTCCGGGGAGAACCGCTCGGCGAGCGAACGGATCGACGCGAGCAGCACGTCCCAGTCGGCGCCGGGCAGGTCGGCGCGACCGACCGAGCCGAGCGAAGAGCACGTCGCCCGAGAAGAGCGCGCCGTCGGCGGCGTAGGCGAGGTGCGCGGGCGAGTGGCCGGGCACGCGGACGGTCTCGAACGTGATCCCGGCGAGCTCGAGCGTCTCGTCTCCCTGGAGGAGCACGTCCGGCGTGTACGGCCGGAACGTGACGCCCGGCGGCGTGTAGTCGTTCACCTGCTCGAGCAGCACCCGCTCGTCCTCGGCCATGTACACCGGCGCGCCGGTTCCCTCGGCCAGGTCGGCGACGCCGCCGAGGTGATCCCAGTGGCCGTGGGTGATCAGAATCGCGGCGCATTCCGCTCCGCGCTGCGCCAGCTCGAGCCGGATCTCGGCCGCGTCCGCGCCCGGGTCGACGACGACCGCCTCGGCCGCGCCGGGGTTGCGGACGAGGTAGCAGTTCGTCCCGATCGGGCCGAGCTCGAGGCGCGTGACGTCAAGGGCCATCAGGCGGCTGAGTCTATCCATGCGGGGTTACACTCCCCGGCCATGGAGAGCTGGATGCTCCCCGAGATTCCGACGCCTGAAGGAAGCCGCTCTCCGGTCGTTCTCCGCAGCGCCGACGAGGCCCGCGCGGTGCTCATCGGGCTCGATCCCGGACAGGAGCTCGGCGACCATCAGGTGAAGGAGCACGCCTGGATCGTGGTGGTCGAGGGACGCGCCGAGTTCGAGGCCGGCGGGGTCCGCGTCGATGCGGGTCCCGGGACGCTCCTGCACTTCGAGCCGGACGAGCGGCACGCGGTTCGCGCTCCCGACGGCGCCCGCCTGCTGCTCCTCCTGGCGCCGTGGCCCGGCGAGGGCCACTACCGCGGCGACCCGCGGGCCTAGCGGCGGCCGGAGCCGTAGCGCTTCTGCGCCATGCGGTAGACGAGCGAGTCCACGAGGAACATGAACGGGAGCAGGAACGCGAGGATGACCGCGGTGTTCGCGATGATCCCGACCGTGCTCAGGTTCTCCCGGCCGGTCACGTAGACGAACACGAGGACGAGCGGCGCGAAGATCGCCCCGCGGCGCAGGATTCGCTGAAGTGAGGGCTTCGGGACGACCCGGCCGCGGCGGTCGACGATCTCGCCGTTCGGGGTCGCAGCCTTGTCGGCCTTCGGGGCGTTCAGCTCGCTGAGGCGCTCCGCGCTCTCCTCTTCGCCGTCCTCGCCCTCGAGGACGTACTCGTACTCGTGGCGCTGGAGCTTTTCGCGCTTGCGCCGCTGCTTGCGGGAGGGCATGCGTCGATTATGCCGTGGTCGCGCTCGGCTACCGAGTCCAGGCGACGCGGCCGGCCTCGATCACCGTCGCCACCTCGGGTCCGCCGAGGTGGTAGGCGAGGTAGCGCCAGTCGGGCGTGTCGAGGAGGACGATGTCCGCCGCGTACCCGGGCGCGAGGCGGCCGCGGTCGGCGCGCCCGAGGACGTGCGCCGCGTTCACCGTGCAGGCCGCGAGCGCCTCGGCCGGCGCGAGTCCGATCTGCGTGCAGGCGAGGTTGCACGCGATCGGAAGGCTCTCGGAGAACGCGCTCCCCGGGTTGAAGTCGGTGGCGAGCGCGACCGCGGCGCCGGCATCGACGAGCGCGCGGCCCGGCGGCATCGGACGGCCCAGCGTGAGCGCTGCGATCGGCAGCAGCACGGCGGTGACGTCGCTCCCGGCCAGGGCTCGTACGCCCGCGTCTCCCGGTCGCCTCGAGGTGGTCGACGCTCCGCGCGCCGAGCTCGATCGCGAGCTCGATCCCGCCCGCCTCGGTGAACTGGTCGGCGTGGAGCCGCGAGCGCGAGCCCGCGCTCGGCGCACGCCGTCGAGGTAGCGGCGCGCCTGGGCGGCGTCGAACGCGCCCTGCTCCAGGAAGACGTCCGCCGCCTCGGCGATCTCGGCCGCCTCGGGGAGCACCTCGGCGAGCGCGAAGTCGAGGTACGCGTCCGCGTCGTCGAACTCGGGCGGGACCGCGTGCGCGCCGAGCCACGTCGGGACACCGCCGGCCGTCGCGGACCGCGCGGAGCTGCGCGAGCTCCGTGTCGCGGTCGAGCCCGTAGCCGGACTTGCCCTCGAACGTGGTCGTGCCGGACGCGCGCATCCACCCGCGGTGCCGCTCGACCGCGGCGCGCAGCTCGTCCTCCGACGCAGCCCGGGTCGCCTGGACGGTCGAGAGGATCCCGCCGCCCGCCGCGTGGAGCTCCTCGTACGACGCGCCGCCCGAGCGCAGCTCGAACTCGCCCGCGCGGTCACCGACGAAGCACGAGGTGCGTGTGGCAGTCGACGAGCCCCGGGATCGCCGCGCGGCCGCGCCCGTCCACCTCGACGACGTCGCCGTCGAGCGGGCCGAGGTCGCGCATCCGACCCACCGCGGCGATGACGCCGTCGCGCGCGAGGACGTACGCGTCCTCGACGACGTCGAGCCGCCCGAGGGCCGCGCCGCGCAGCGGCGCCTCGGTGCCGGACGGGGAGACCGCCTGGGCGAGATCGCGGACGAGGAGCGTCGACACGCCGCGCGTCGCCTAGACGTCGCGCCCGGGGAGCGCCACGCCCTGCTCGGAGGCGGCGTCGAGCGCCTCGTCGTAGCCCGCGTCGGCGTGGCGGATCACGCCCATGCCGGGATCCGACGTGAGCACCCGCTCGAGCCGCGCCGCCGCCTCGTCGGTGCCGTCCGCGACGACGACCATGCCGGCGTGGATCGAGTTGCCGATCCCGACGCCGCCGCCGTGGTGGACGCTGACCCACGTCGCGCCCGCCGCCGTGTTCACGAGCGCGTTCAGGATCGGCCAGTCGGCGATCGCGTCGGAGCCGTCCTGCATCGCCTCCGTCTCGCGGTAGGGCGAGGCGACCGAGCCCGCGTCGAGGTGGTCGCGCCCGATCACGATCGGCGCGGACACCTCGCCCGAGCGGACGAGCTCGTTGATCGCGAGCCCGGCCTTGGCGCGGGCGCCGTAGCCGAGCCAGCAGATCCGCGCAGGCAGCCCCTGGAACGCCACGCGGTCGCCGGCGATCTCGAGCCAGCGCTGGAGCAGCGGGTCGTCCGGGAAGAGCTCGCCGAGCATCGCGTCGATGGCCGCGATGTCGCTCGGCTCACCCGACAGCGCCGCCCAGCGGAAGGGCCCGACGCCGCGGCAGAAGAGCGGCCGGATATAGGCCGGGACGAAGCCCGGGTATGAGAACGCCTCCGTGACGCCGGCCGATAGGGCCTCCCCTCGCAGGTTGTTGCCGTAGTCGAAGACATTGGCACCTGCGCGGGCGTACTCGAGCATTCCGTGCACATGTGTTGCGATCGAGGCACTGGTTTGTTGCAAATACGTGTCCGGATCGGACAGGCGCAAGCGCAGCGGCCTCCTCCACCGAGTACCCGGCCGGGATGTAGCCGTTCAGCGGATCGTGCGCCGCGGTCTGGTCGGTGACGAAGTCGAACGGCTCGCCGCGGCGGGCCAGCTCGGGGACGATCTCGGCCGCGTTCCCCAGCAAGCCGACCGACAGCGCACGCCCCTCCGACGCGGCCGCGCGCACGCGCGCGAGCGCGTCGTCCAGCGAGTCGGACGCCTCGTCCAGGTAGCGCGTCTCCAGCCGGCGCTCGATCCGCGTCGGGTCGACCTCGACGCAGAGGATGGCCGCGCCCGCCATCGTCGCAGCGAGCGGCTGCGCGCCGCCCATGCCGCCGAGCCCGGCGGTCAGGATCGTCCGTCCGGAGAGGTCGGCCGAGCCGTAGTGCTTCTCCCCCGCCGCCGCGAACGTCTGGTACGTGCCCTGGAGGATCCCCTGGGTGCCGATGTAGATCCAGCTCCCGGCGGTCATCTGGCCGAACATGGTCAGGCCGAGCGCCTCGAGCCGGCGGAACTCCTCCCACGTCGCCCAGTGCGGGACGAGCAGCGAGTTCGCGATCAGCACGCGGGGCGCGTCGCGGTGCGTGCGGAAGATCCCGACGGGCTTGCCGCTCTGGACGAGCAGCGTCTCGTCCTCGCCGAGGTCGAGCAGCGAGCGGACGAGCGCGCGCAGCGCGGCCGGCGAGCGCGCCGCCTTGCCGGAGCCGCCGTAGACGATCAGCTCCTCGGGGTGCTCGGCCACCTCGGGGTCGAGGTTGTTCAGGAGCATCCGAAGCGGCGCCTCGGTCGCCCACGACTTGCGCGTGCAGCTCCGTCCCGCGCGGGGCCCGGATCGCGCTCAGATCGCCGACGAACTGCTCGACGAGCGCGTCGTGCACGCCCACGCTCACGCGAGCGCCCCGACCTCGGCCTCGACCGCCGCGCCGAGCGCGCCCGTCCGGATCGCCTCGGCGACGCGCTCGATGTCCGCGGAGATGGAGCGGTCCTCGGTGACCGCGTCCGAGAGAGCGCGGATCGCACGATGCGCCGCCCGCGTCCCCGCCCCCGGCTCGAGCGGTGCCAGGAACTCGACGCCCTGCGCCGCCGCGAGCAGCTCGATCGCGACCGCGCACTCCGAGTTCGCGAGCACCTGCCAGCACGTGAGGCCGGACGCGTTCCCCATCGAGACGTGGTCCTCCTGGCCGGCGCTCGTCGGGATCGAGTCGACGCTCGCGGGATGCGCGAGCACCTTGTTCTCGCTGACGAGCGACGCGGCCACGTACTGGGGGATCATGAACCCGGAGTTGAGCCCGCCGTCGGGCGTGAGGAACGCCGGCAGGCCGCCGGAGAGCGACGGGTTCGTGAGCCGCTCGACGCGCCGCTCGGAGATGATCGCGAGCTCGGCGATCGCGATCTTCATCGTGTCGAGCGCGTAGGCGATCGGCTGGCCGTGGAAGTTCCCGTTCGAGACGAGCTCGCGCGACTCGACGAAGACGAGCGGGTTGTCCGTGGCGGCGTTCACCTCGATCGCGACGACGCCCTCCGCGTAGGCGATGAGGTCGCGGCTCGCGCCGTGCACCTGCGGCGCGCAGCGCAGCGAGTACGCGTCCTGCACCTTGTCGCACCAGCGGTGCGCCTCGATGATCGCGGAGCCGTCGACGAGCCGGAGCACGTTCGCGGCCGAGTCGATCTGGCCCGGGAACGGACGCAGCGCCTGGATCTCCGGACGGAACGCGACCTTGGAGCCCTGGAGCGCCTCGAGCGAGAGCGCGCACGCGATGTCCGCGGCCGCGGCGAGGCGGCGCGCCCGTACGCAGCCGAGCGCGCCCATCGCGCTCATGAACTGCGTGCCGTTGATGAGCGAGAGCCCCTCCTTCGCCTGCGGGCGGATCGGTCCGAGGCCCACGCGCGCGAGAGCCTCGTCGCCCGGGAGCAGCTCGCCCTCGACGGTCGCGAAGCCCTCGCCGACGAGCGGAAGCGCGAGGTGCGCGAGCGGCGCAAGATCGCCCGGAGGCCCCGACCGACCCGCGGCTCGGGACGAGCGGGAGCACCCCGCGGTTCAGGCACTCGAGGAGCAGCTCGACCGTGCCGACCGCGATCCCCGACGTCCCCTTGGCCAGCGCGTTCGCGCGCAGGAGCATGGCCGCGCGGACGACCTCGTCCGGATACGGCTCCCCCACGCCGCACGCGTGGCTGCGCAGGAGGCGAAGCTGGAGCTCCTCGGACTGCTCGGGCGGGATCGTCTTCGAGACGAAGCGGCCGAAGCCGGTGTTGATGCCGTACGTGTGCTCGCCGGTCGAGCTCGCCGCCACCTCGTCGACGAGATCGCGCGCGGCCTGAATTCGTTCGCGGGCGACGTCGGAGAGCTCAGCCGGCGAGCCCTCGACCGCAACGGCCCAGACGTCTGCGGCGGTGAGGTCGTCACCGGTGAGCGAAACGGGCACGGGGTGAGTCTAGAACGACAGCGGGCCCCGGTCGCCGTGAGCGACGCGGGGCCCGCTGAGCCGAGGTGAGGGGCGTCCTAGCGGACGTACACCTTCCCGGACTTCAAGGTCTGCTCGACCGTCTCGGATCCGTTCCACTTGGACGAGAAGAGCAGCTTGCTTCCACTCCAGAGCGTGACGCCGATGGAGTCCTTCGAGCCGTGCGAGCCCCTGTCGGTCAGCGTGACCCGCAGGGAGAGCTTCGACGCGACGGTCGAGGTCTTCCACCACTTCGTGACGTCGACGAGCTTCGCGGTCATGCGGATGTCCGCGAGCCCGTAGCACTTCGAGCTCGTCGGGCCGTTGCACGAGCCGCCCGTCGCCTTCTCGAAGTCGACCCCGAGCGAGTCGAAGTCGTCGCTCTTGATCAGGTACGTCTTGCCGCCGGACTTGAAGGTGACGTCGACGTGGCCGCTCAGGCTCTCCTTCTTGCGCCAATCCCACCACTTGTCGCGCTTGCCGTCGCGGTACTTCACGTTCAGGCCGAAGCCCATCTTCGTGCCGTTGGTCGCCTTGTAGATGCCGGCGGAGGCGGACATGACCGTCTCGCCCACGGCGGTGATGTGGGTGTCGTCCGGCTCGGCGACCTCGACGACCTGGTCTTCGGTGCCGGTGTAGTAGCCGCCGACGACGATGTCGATGTCGTGGAAGCCCTCACCCATGACGACGGTGCACGAGGCGACTCCGTTGCCCGTGTTCCCGTTCTGGAGCGCAACCGGGAGCGGACCGCAGAGAACCGTCGAGCCCTCCATGAAGGTGATCGTCGCCTTGCGGACGTCGCCGATGGAGCCGTCGGTCTCCTGGATGGTCGCCCGCAGCAGCACCTTCTCGGTGTGCTTCTTCGCGGGCAGGAAGGTGATCTCGTCGCCTTCGTAGCCGATCTCGATGTCGTCCTCGGCCGCGACGTGGATGTCGAACGACGTGGACGCGGACGCGCCCGCCTCGTCCGTCACCGTCACGGTGACCGGGTAGGTGCCCGGCGCCGCCGTGATCGTGCCGCCGACCGTCCAGGTGTGCATGCCCGGATCGGCCGTCGGGCCCGAGACCGTTCCGCTCGTCAGCGTGGCGCCGGCCGGAAGCCCGGTCGCGGTCGCCGTGAGCTGGGAGCCGAGCGAGTCGGGATCGGTGGCGGTGATCGTCACCGGTGCCATCGGATCGCTGTACTCCACGTTCACGCCGCCCGCCGGTGCGTCGTTCGTCACCGTCGGGGTCGCGTGGATCGTGAAGTCGGCGTTCGAGACGTCGAAGTAGATGTTGTCGATCGCCTCGATCTTGATCCGGGCGTGCGCCGAGCCGTCGTACGGCAGGGTCACGGTCTCGGAGCCGTCGTTCGGCGTCGATGCGGCGAGCACGTACGCGTACGTGAGGCCGCCGTCGAGCGACAGGCTGATCTTGACGTTGGCGGTCGAGATGGGCGGCAGGTCGGTGCCCGCCACATCCCACGTGACCGTCTGGGTCGAGCGGCGCCTCGTACGTCACGGCGCTCGCCTGTGACGTCACGCGGAACGGCCCGGTCGCCGGCGTGAGGAGCAGCGTCGTGTCGGCCGCGTTCACACCGCCCTTGAGGTCACGCGCGGTCAGGCGGAAGTGGAGCGACAGCGGGGTCGCGTTCGTCCCGGCGAAGCCGACGTAGTCGGACGTCGGGAGGAACTCCGCGAAGCACTCCTTGACGGGAATCGGCACCGGCGGGGCGATCGGCCCGACCGGGCAGGCGCCCGTATCCGCGTTCGTGTTGTTGTCGAGGATCTGCTGGAGATCCGGGAACACCCGCGTCGGCGAGGCGGTCAGGTGGTTCTGGCCGGGCGAGTTGTAGAGGAGCGTGTCCGTCTCCGACATGGTCGCCGACTTCGGGAACATGGCGAAGAGCGGGCCGTTCGTCTTCACGTTGTTGAGGAGCGAGGTGCCCGCGGTGCCGCCGCGGTCGTTCTGCTCCCAGCTGTAGAGGAGCGGATCGCTGTCCGCGTCCGTGGCGGAGCCGGTCAGCGAGAACGGCGTCCGCAGCGGGATCTGGTACTCGAGCGGGGCGGTGACGACCGGGAATCGCGTTGCCCGTGGGCGACATGATCCCCTTGTTGTCGACCGGGCCGCCCTTGTCGAACTCGTTCACCCAGCCCGACGCGCCCGGCGTGAAGTCCTGAACCGCGAACTTCACGGGCACGTTCGTCAACGCCGCGGTTCCGCCGAACGTCAGCTGGAACCCGGTGTTGTTGAACGTCCCGCCGGCGAAGCCCGCCACCGTGACGGTGACGCCGGCCGGGAGGATCGGCGTGACCGCAGCGAGGATGCCGGCCGCCGAGTAGTTCGTGCCGTTCACGATCGGAGCGGACACGTTGCCGTCGTAGTTGATCGTGAACGAGTCGAACGCGCCGCCGTGGTTCGTCTCCTCGATGGAGCCGAAGCACCCGCCGCAGGAAAGGCCGGTGAACGACAGAGGCGACACGTCCACGCCGGCCGAAGCGCCGGTGAACGTCACCGTGAACCCGGTGCCCGCGGCGCCCGTCACCGTTGCGGTGCCCGGGAAGCCGGCGATGCCGTTGATCGCGGTGGTCAGGTTCGCGTTGTTGTACTGGAGTCCGCCGTTCCCGATGAGGACGGAGTTCGCGCCGCCGTAGCTGAGCATGAAGGGCGACGTGTACGTCACCGTCCCGGCGCCCGCGTTCGGCAGGCCCGCGACGGCGTTCGTGAACTCGAAGCTCCGCGGAGTCGGGACCGCGGTGATCGTGACCGGCGTCGGCTGGTTGTAGCCGGCGTTGTTCGCGCCGGAGATGATGATCTGGTCGCCGACCGACCGGTTGTGGACGAGCGTCGTCCGCACCGTCACGGTGTTGCCGACCTCGGAGAGGCCGGGCGCGTTCAGCGTGATCGTCCCGCCGCCGGACCTGATGAGGCCGGGGGTCGCGTTGGTCACCGTGAACGCCCTCGTGGTGAGGACCGTGTCGACCGTGAACGTGCCGTTGTAGCCGGGGTCGCCCGCGCCCGAGATGGTGATCGAGTCACCGGGCTGGAGCGTGTGCGTCGCACCCGCGGCGCCGGTCGAGACCGTGACCGTGGAGCCGCTCTGCGAGAGACCGCCGAGCTGCGTCGTGCCGTTCGGGGCAGCCCCGATGGCCACCGTCAGCGGCTGGATCGCGTTGGTCGGCTGGAAGCCGGGCCCGAAGGTCGCGACCTGGACTTCGTTGCCGCCGCCGAAGTGACGCAGGGCGGCCGACTGGACCTCGTTGATCGGCAGCTGGTTCGACGCCGTGTAGGTCGAGATCTCCTGGAGCGACCGCTGGTAGAAGTACGGGTCGCTGTGCGGAGAGAGATCGTCGGTCGCGCAGATGCCCGCGTAGGCCATGATCGACGAGCCGGAGCCGACCTCGGTCGAGGTCGCGGCACTCCGGTTTCCGCCCGAGCAGTTCAGCTGGTTCCCGTTGAACGGGTGGTTCCCGCTGAACTGGTGGCCCATTTCGTGGGCGACATAGTCGATGGCATAGAAGTCTCCCGTCGGCGTCGGGATGCCGGTGCAGCCGCCGGACTTGTTCGCGCGGCCGACGACGCCGAGGTTGGCGACACCGCCGCCCGGCTGGCCGAGTGCGAGGTGGCCGAGCTCGAACGCCTCGGCGCCGACGATCTGGCCGGCGACGATGCGGTTGCGGCCGAGGTTGCTGCACCCGGTCACGTTCGCCTGGGCGTAGCACGCCGCAGCACCGCACGGGCCGTTCGGCGCGATCGCGGCGTCCCACGTGTTCAGGTTCAGGAGGTCGGTCTGCGCGATCAGCTGGAGCGTGATCGAGAGATCGTCCTCGTAGACCTGGCTCACGCGGTTCATGAGCGCGACCTTGGCCGGGGTGACGTTGGCCGGCCCGCCGTGGTAGGTCGAGTAGCCCGGGTCGGTGATGAGAGCGGTGCGGTAGAGACGGAGGATGTCGCCGGTCGGCGGATCCACGGTCGGATCGTCGTCGCGGACGACCTGGTACGCGTTGGCGGCCGACGCGTCGCCGTCGGTCGCGGAGACCACGCGGTCGCCGAGCTTCCCGTTCGGGTCTGCGACGAAGCTCGCCGAGAAGGAGCCGGAGCCGTCCGAGGTGGCGCTCACGGAGCGCGTCGCCTCGATGCCCTCGAGATCGGAGATCTCGATCGTGATCGCCGCGTTCGGGGCGAAGCCGCTGCCGTTCACGGAGACCGTGTCGGACGCGTGGTAGTAGCCCTTGTCGATCGAGAGGTCAGCCGCGCTGGCGTCGCGCTCGACGAACTGGTTCGTGTCCTTGGGGACCGCGCGACCGTAGTAGCTCGCGTAGACGCGTCTGGTTCGCGAACGAGTACGGATCGATGTACCACGCACCCGTTACCGAGCGGACGGAAGCGTGGAAGCCGATCCGTGAAATGTCGGCGTGGATCGTCGCGGTCACGTCGTCGAGCCCGCGGCCGCTGTACGTCCCGATGTCGGGATGCTTCGCGGCGAGGCCCGGCGCCATGATCTGCGACTTCCGGATCGCGAACCGCTGGAACTTGCCGGTCGGATCGGGCAGCGAGATGACGAGCTCGTCGTCCGAGTTCGGCGCGGGCGCAGCGGCCAGCATCGACTGGAGGTTCGCCTTGTTCAGCGAGAAGGCCTGAAGATCCTTGGCCAGGACTGTGGTCTTGCCGCTGGCGTTCGAGAAGGCCGAGTCGGCCTTCAGCGTCCAGACGCCCTGGACGGTTGTGGAGCCCGACGTGCGCTTGGCTGCCGACGACGGCAGCGCCGCCATCACGGCAATCAGCGCGACGAGGCCCAGAATCGCTGCGGCGACGCGACCTCGCGTCACCTTGCGTGTCGATCCATGCATCGCTAATCCCCTTGTTCGAAGTTCTCTCCCCCGCACACCGTCCGAGGCGCGGGCACGCTGAGGCAGTCAACGGTCCCGTCCCGGGTGCGCAATCTTCCGTCAGCGGAGAGGCAGGGTCAAGCGTTTTCGAGCAGACGGAGCTCGAGAATCTTCCCTGCATCGAGGGCCTCGAGCCGCAGCGCGGCGCCCGCTGCGCAAAGCGCAGCCGCGGCCGGGATGAGCCCGACCAGCTCGCTGCCGGCGACCTCGATCCCGCGCGCGGACGCCTCCGCCTCGATCGCCGCGACGATCTCGTGGAGCGGCGCCGCCTCCGGGTCGGTCACGTTCATGCTCACCTGGGAGAGCCCCGCGCGCGGCAGCGCGAGGCCGAGCGCGCGCAGCCCGGGGAAGCCGCCGCCGCTTTCGCGCACCAGCGCGGCGATCTCGCGGGCGGCCGCCGGATCCTCGGCCCGGAGGTTCACGTTGAAGGCGACGAGCGGCGGGCGGACGCCGACGAGCACGGCGCCGGCGGTCGGATGCGGCTCGGCCGGCCCGCGGTCGGGCGCGATCCCTTCGAGGCCGGCTGCTGCGGAAGAACCTCGGCTCGCGCCCGTCCTCCGTGAGCCGCCCGTAG
The DNA here is from genome assembly GCA_963814525.1 of uncultured Actinomycetes bacterium. Classification (GTDB taxonomy): domain Bacteria; phylum Actinomycetota; class Thermoleophilia; order Gaiellales; family Gaiellaceae; genus CAVRUF01. The sequence continues at coordinate 239,253 of CAWFDH010000006.1, forward strand.
AAGTAGACCGGGACGCCGAGCGCCGCGATGCGGTCGGCCACGGCGAGCGCGGCCTCGCGCGCGAGCGCCTCGTCCTCGGGTCGCAGGTAGACGAGCGGAACGACGTCGACCGCGCCGACGCGGGGTGCGCGCCCTCGTGCTCGCGCAGGTCGATCAGCCCGATCGCCGCCTCCACCCCGGCCGCGAGCGTGTCGACGAGCTCCTCCGCCGAGCCCGACGAGCGTGAACACCGAGCGGTGGTGATCGGCGTCCGTGTGGACGTCGAGGAGCCGCGCGGGCGCCGAGAACGCCTGGCGCAGCGCCTCGATCCTCGCCGGGTCGCGTCCCTCGGAGACGTTCGGGACCGATTCGAGCATCACACGCGCGAGAGCCGCAGGACCGACAGCACCGCGAGGATGGCGATGACGACGTCGGAGCCCACGCACCAGATGCAGATCGCGTCGATCACGGCGATCTGGAGGTAGAGGAGGTACCCGGCGAACACGGCGCCGGCGAGCGCGATCCCGGCGCAGATCGCCGCCGCGGCCTGGCCCGCCGCGGAAGGCGGTCGCGAGGATGGCCAGGTAGGCGAGGAGCCCGAGGTACGCGACGGGAATGCCGACGACCTCCGAGTACTCGGACGACTGCACCTTCTCGCAGCCGCCCGTCGTGCAGGCCGGCGCCTCTCCGACCCAGCGGACGTAGCTCAGGTAGCCGGCGATGCCCACACCGACGAGCGCGAAGACCGCGATCGCCCGGCGCAGGCGCGTCTCGGTCACGAGTTGAGGAGCGCCTCGATCTGCTCGCGCAGGCCGTCCGCGTCGAGCGAGTCGGGCTGCACGCGCTCGAGCTCGCCGCCGGTCGGTCCGAGGAGGAACGACGGGGTCGAGTCGATGTCGTTCGCCTCCGCGTCGGCGGCGGCGTCGGCGATCACCTGCGGTGGCACGTCGCCCGCGGCGTCGGCGAGCATCTGGTCGGCGTCGAGCCCGGGGATGGAGCGGCCGAGCGCGTCGATGAACTCGGTCGAGAACCAGCCGGAGTTCTCCGCGCCCTGGTTTCGGTACATGAGCTCGAGCGCGTTCCAGGCCTTCCCCTGCTCCCCGGCCGCGATCGCCATCTCCGCGGCCGAGACCGAGTCGTTCCCGATGAACGTCAGCGGACGGAACTCGATCCGCATCTGCCCGGTGCGGACGTAGTCCTCGACGTAGACCGGCAGCGCCTCCCGCGCCCACTCGGCGCAGAACGGGCACTGGAGGTCGGCGAACTCGACCAGCGTGATCGGCGCGTCCGGGTCGCCGAGCGAGACGCCGTCCTGCGGAATGCCGTCGAACATCGCCTCGACCTCGTCCGCGAAGGCGAGCTCGCCGCCCGCGGAGGTCGGCGGCGTCGGCGTCTCGTCGGCGCCGTACTTCGAGGCCGCGATGAGCACGCCGCCGAGGAGCGCGGCGATCCCGAGCGCGATCGCGACCCACGCCCAGGTCGGCATCCCGCCGCCCGAGCCCTTCGCCCGGACGGGCGGCGGCGCGTTGCGCTCGGCTCTGATCCGCTTGCCCTTGGACACGGACGCATTGTGCGGAATCCGGCCGGATCGCGCCGCCGGTAGCGCGGAAGGCCAGGGCTACACTCGACGTTCTGTCCATGGTGAGCCCCGAGACGCAAGCTCCCGAAGTTCCGGCACACGTTCGTGCGCCTGCTCGGCTTCCTGCGCCCGTACCGCAGGTCGCTCATCGCGTCGATCTTCCTGGCGATCGGCTCGATGGCCTGTGCGCTCGCGCTCCCGTGGATCACCGGGTACGCGATCGACAACGCGCTCCCCGAGGGGAACGGCACGCGAGCTCGCCTGGCTCGTCGCGCTGATCGTCGTCCTCGGCCTCGCGCGCGCCGCGATGATGGTCGGCCGCCGCCTGATCGCCGGACGCCAGTCGCTCGGCGTCGAGTTCGACCTTCGCAACGCGCTCTACTCGCACCTCCTGCGGCTCTCCTGGAAGTACTTCGACACGCACCAGACCGGGCAGCTCATGTCGCGGGCCACGGTGGACCTCCAGGCGGTGCGCTTCTTCCTCGGCTACGGCCTCATCTTCTTCGGCCAGCACATCCTCACCGTCGTGGCCGTGGTCGCGATCCTCTTCCTCTACGACGTCGAGATCGCCCTGATCGCGCTCGCGATCACGCCGATCCTCGTCGCGATCGCCTACCAGTACTCCCGCGCGTCCCATCCGATCCTGAAGGACGTCCAGCAGCGGATGGCCGACATGACGACCGTCGCCGAGGAGAACATCGTCGGCGTGAACGTCGTGAAGGCGTTCGCGCAGGAGCCGCAGCGAGGAGGCGAAGTTCGCCGGCGCAACGAGGCGGTGTTCTCGCAGTCGATCCTGGCGACGCGCCAGCGCGCGATCTACGTGCCCATCCTGTCGTTCCTGCCGCTGCTCACGCAGGCCGCGGTGCTGCTCGTCGGCGGGCGGCGCGTGATCAACGGCGAGCTCCTGCTGGGCCAGTTCGTCGCGATCAACATCTACGTGCTCCTGCTGATCATGCCGCTGCGGATGCTCGGCATGTGGATCGGCTCGAGCCAGCGCGCCGTGGCCTCCGGCGAGCGGATCTTCGAGGTGCTCGACGAGCCCGAGGACACCTCCGAGCGGCCCGACGCCGCTACCGCTCCCCGCCGGTGAAGGACGGCTCGAGTTCGACGGCGTCACGTTCGGCTACGACCCGGCCCGCCCGGTGCTCTCCGGCGTCGACGCTCGACATCGCGCCCGGCTCGACGGTGGCGCTGATCGGCCAGACCGGCTCGGGCAAGACGAGCCTGACGTCGCTCGTCCCGCGGTTCTACGACGTTCAGGAGGGAGCGGTGCGGCTCGACGGCGTCGACGTGCGCGACCTCCGGATCGGCGAGCTGCGCCGCTCGATCGCGATCGTCGCCCAGGATCCGTTCCTCTTCTCCACCACCGTGCGCGAGAACATCGCGTTCGGCGCGCCGGACGCGACCGACGAGGAGATCGAGAAGGCGGCGCGCATGGCGCAGGCGCACGACTTCATCGCGGCGCTCCCCGACGCCTACGCCACGGTGATCGGCGAGCGCGGCGTGACGCTCTCCGGCGGACAGCGCCAGCGGATCGCGATCGCCCGCGCGATCGTCATGAACCCGCGCGTGCTGATCCTCGACGACGCCACCGCGTCGGTGGACGCGACCACCGAGGCGCAGATCCGGCTCGGCCTGCGCGAGGCGATGAAGGACCGCACGACGCTGATCGTCGCGCACCGGCTCTCGACGATCTCGCTCGCCGACGAGCTCGTCGTCCTCGACCACGGGCGGATCGTCGAGCGCGGCACCGCCGACGAGCTTTCCCAGACCAGCGAGGTCTACCGCCAGATCGTCTCGCACGGCCTGGCGCAGGCGCGCGCTCGCGACCGAGCCCGAGGAGGCGACGGCGTGAGGGTCCACCAGGCCGGCTCGCACCTCATGGATCCGCGCGGCGTCAAGGTCGACGACTGGAGCTGGTCCCAGACGGTCCGGCGCATGAGCGTCCTCGTGCGTCTCACCAAGCCGTACCGCGCGAAGACGATCCTCGCGATCGCCTCCCTCCTCGCCGCGACCGCGACGGCGCTCGCCCCGCCCTACCTCGCGAAGCTCGCGATCGACCAGGGCATCGAGGCCGACGACATGCGGACGCTCACCTGGATCGTGATCGCGTTCCTCGTCGTCGGCGTCCTCAACTGGGGCACGTCGACGGCGCAGACGTACTACACGGGCTGGGTCGGCGAGCGGATCCTCACCGACCTGCGGACGAAGCTCTTCCGCCACCTCCAGCGCCTGTCGCTCGGCTACTTCGAGCGCAATCGCGCCGGCGCGATCATCTCGCGGATCACGAACGATGTGGAGGCGCTCGACCAGCTCGTCACCGACGGCGTCACGAGCCTCGTCCAGAACACGCTGATGCTGCTCGGCTCGGCCATCATCCTCTTCTGGCTCGACTGGCGGCTCGCGCTCGCGGCGCTCATCGTCTTCCCGTTCATGTCGATCGCGACGGCGATCTTCCGCCGGCGCTCGTCGCGCGCCTACCGGCGGGTCCGCGAGCGGCTCGGCGCGGTCACCGCGTCGCTCCAGGAGGACATCTCGGGCGTGCGCGTGCTCCAGGCGTTCCACCGGGAGGAGCGCAACGAGAAGCTCTTCCGCGACGTGAACGACCACTACCGCGAGGCGAACCAGGAGACGGTCGTGCTCTCCGGCGTCTACTTCCCGTTCGTCGACTTCCTGTCGTCGCTCGCGACCGCGATCGTGCTCGGCTACGGCGGCTACCTCGTCTTCGACGAGTCGATGTCGATCGGGACGCTCTTCGCGTTCATCGGCTACCTCGCGAACTTCTTCGATCCCGTCCAGCAGCTCTCGCAGCTCTACAACACGTTCCTCGCCGCGGTCGCCGCGCTCGACAAGATCATCGACGTCCTCGACGAGGAGCCCGAGATCCTGGACAACGCCCGGCGCGGCCGACCTCGCGCAGATCCAGGGCCACGTCGCGTTCGAGAACGTGCGCTTCGGCTACGGCCAGGGCCCGGAGGTGCTCCACGGGATCTCCCTGGATGTCCCAGCAGGCACGACGGTGGCGCTCGTCGGCCACACCGGCGCGGGCAAGTCGACGATCGCGAAGCTCCTCTCCCGCTTCTACGACCCGCGCGAGGGCGCGATCACGATCGACGGCACCGACCTGCGCGACGTCACCCAGGAGAGCCTTCGCCGCCAGCTCGGGATCGTCCCGCAGGAGGGCTTCCTCTTCGCCGGCACGGTGCTCGAGAACATCCGCTTCGGCCGGCCCGACGCGACGCCCGAGGATGTCGCCGCCGCGGCCAGCGCAGTCGGCGCGCACGAGTTCATCCTCGCCCTCGAGGACGGCTACGAGACGCAGGTCGCCGAGCGCGGGACACGGCTCTCGATCGGCCAGCGCCAGCTCGTCGCGTTCGCCCGCGCATTGCTCGCCGACCCGCGGATCCTGATCCTCGACGAGGCGACGTCGAGCGTGGACATCGGCACCGAGCGCCGCATCGAGGAGGCGCTCGCGACGCTCCTCGCCGGGCGCACCGCGTTCATCATCGCCCACCGTCTCTCGACCATCCGCAGCGCCGACCTGATCGTCGTCCTCGAGCACGGCGTCGTCGTGGAGCAGGGAACGCACGAACAGCTTCTCGCGCGCGAGGGCCGCTACCTGGCCCTGTACGGCGACTGGGCAACCGAGGCCGCGTAGCCCGCTACCATCGGCGTCCGCATGAGCGGCCCGAACGACAAGAAACGGCGTCTCCCACTGGGCTTCATCGCCATCGGCATCGCCGCGGTCGTCGCGCTCGCGGTGGCCGGCTTCGTCGTCCTCTCGGACTCAGACAGCGATGCATCTCCCGACAAGGTCACGCTCGCCGAGCTTCCCGACGAGACGGGCGTGCTCGCACTTCAGCTCCAGGGCGTGTGGCAGCGCCAGTTCCGGGCCGAAGATCGCGCGTACGAGGACGTCGGCATCGAGTCTCTCGAGGACGCGGCCGACGCCCCGACCGTCTGCAAGCAGGACGCCGGGAACGAGGTCTCGTTCTACTGCGTCGAGGACCGCACGCTGTACCTCGACGGCGCTTTCCTCGACGAGGTCGAGGCCGACGGCGGCCCGCTGGCCCGGGTGTACGTCGTCGCGCATCTCATGGGCCATCACGTCCAGGAGGTGCTCGGCATCTACGACAAGGCCGTCGGGCTGCAGCGAAACCCGGACGACGTCCCGCTCGTGCGGCGCCAGCTGGAGCTCGAGGCCGACTGTCTCGCCGGCTTCGGAATCGCCGGGCTCGTGTCGGACTCGCTCTCCGGCGACGAGATCGCGGACGCGATCGAAACGGCGTCCGCCGCGGCCGAGTCGCGCGTGACGGAATCGCAGAGCAACGCCAACGCGGAGACGTGGGACAACGCCCCGGTGGACGATCAGGTGGAGTGGGTCGAGACCGGTCTGGGTCTCACCGATGTCGGCGCCTGCGACACGTTCGGCGGCCAGGTCACCGAGGTTCCGCCTCGCTAAACTGAAAATCCCGGTGCGGGGTCGTCTAATGGTAGGACGCCTGACTCTGGATCAGGTAGTCAAGGTTCGAGTCCTTGCCCCGCAGCCTCCGAAACCCGCTGGTAACGGCGGGTTTCTTCTTTTCGGCTTTCGTCCCTGAGAGCCATGGGGCAACGGATGGGGCAACAAGCGGCCTACGTAGGCCGTTTCAGCCGGTCCGCCCGGCACCATGGGGGCCGCGATGAACGAGAACGGACATCCGGCGACGCTGGTCGCACCCGAGCCCGCGAACACTCGCGCGCTGACGCACGGCCTCTACTCGTCTCGGCGTGAGATCACGCCCGAGGTTCGCGAGCTGGCGGACGAGCTGATGGCCCTCCCGCACGTTCAGGAGACCGACTACCCGGCCGCGCTGGAGATCGCGCAGCTGATCCGGCTGGTGGATCGCATCGACGGCGCTCTCTCTGATGGGCGAGTCGAGCGCGGCGGCTCTTTGCGAGCGCTCGTGGATGAGCGCCGTCGGCTCTCGAAGAGCCTCATGGAGTGGTACAGCGCGTTCGGCCTCACGCCTGGGAGCCGTCTCTACTTCGCCCAGCGGGTCGCGGGTGGTCAGCTTGGCCGCGACATCGCCGAGGCGGTACTCCGCGCTGGTCGTCTAAGCAAGGCGCTCACCGGCTGGCCGTCCCCGAGGGAACACGGACGCGCTGCGTTGCCCCCGCGTTGACCCATGTTTCGCTAGCCCGCATGGCTATTGGGCTCACGGGACGAGCAGGCGACCTTGAATCAGCTTGTCACGGGCTCTGAATCCCGCTACCCTCGTGGGAGATTCGTCCTCCTGTGCCGTGGCCGGGACCGTTCACGCGGTGCCCTGCCGGTTTTCTTGGGGAAGCAGGTGCAGCTCGCGCTCGGCCACCACTCCCCTGCCTTCACGCTCGCGACCTACGTCCACCTTCTCCCGGATGATTTGCCGAGCGCATGCTTTTTCGATGCACTGACAGGCGAGGGGCTTGAGAGTGCCGACGGACGACTTCGAACCGCTGCTTCATCGGCGCGAACTGCCTGACGAGGTACGGCGGGATCGAGACGAACATGCAGCTCGCATGGAGCCGATCAACCAGATCCTTCGCCCTAGGATCGACGCTCACCTGACGACGTTCCAGGTTGCCCTCAGGGGACTCGCAGAGCAGCACACGCGCCTCGTTGAGCAAACCGATCTCGATCTCGACGGAAACTCGCGCTGGGTTGCGGTCTGGGAGATCACGGGCCGCTGCATCGGCCTCGCGAACGCATTGACAGATCAGCTGAGACGCGGCTACACGGCCGAGACGGTGGGAACGATGAGAGTCCTGCACGAGGCCGCGAACCTCATCGTGATATTCGCCGACACGGAAGAGGATGACCTGACCCGGCGTTGGTTGCGCGGGCGGCAGGTCTCGCAGCGGGAAGCGCGAGCACACATCATCCGATACCAGGAGCGGGCCCGTGAGCTGGCTCGGGCCAACGGGATCAACATCGAGGGGGATCTGGCTGACCTCACCCGGCAGGTCTATGTAGGGCTTTCAAAGGGCGCACATAACACCCGTTCAGGCTTCAAGGAAGTGATCGCCCGCGATGCGCGGATCTTCAGCTACGGGCCGCACCCGGACCTCCGCGTCCTCGCCGTCTACATCGACTATGCCGGAACGCTCATCGAACAGATTGTTATCGAGGTCGGGATGGCTTTCGCGATGCTCCTTGGGCCTGACTACTACGAGGCAGAGATAAAGCCATTCCAAGATGCACTGCACGCTATTCGGGCCGCCGCAAATATCGACGATGAGACCCGGGCGGCGCTCGGATACGGCTAGGCAGAAAGGAGCCACGTGAAAACGATCTACACGGCCGTCAGCTTCGAGAAAACGCCGCTGCTTGAGATCGGCCCCAAAGCGAACGAGATTCTTCAGCTCGGCTGGGTCTACTACGAGCGCGTGCCACATCGTTGGTGTGCCAAGTTCCACAAGGACTTCCCTGAGGGGACACCCGCCGCTCAGGCCGAGAACGAGGTGGCTGAGATCATGGGTGACTACTACGTGACGGCCGAGGAGCTGTCGCCGGACTGATGCCAGCCTGGGCGACCGTCACCGTAACGCTCGGCGCGAGCTTGATCGCCGTACTCGGAACCCTCTTCGGTGGGTGGCTGCAAGAACGGCGTACAGGCTCGCGAGCCGATGCTGACGCCCAGCGCGACCGAATCCGTGAGGGGGCGGACATCATCGCCCGCGTCAACGTAATTCTCTCCGATGGCTTTCCGGATCGCCTCGCATTCAACGTTCAACGCGATGATCCTTTTGCCGCACTGAAGCCATTACAAGACGAATGGTTCGAAGGACTGAGGACACGCGTCGTCGCGTTCACCCTGGCCGATCCATCGCAAGAGGTTCGCGACTTGGGGCAGAAGCTGAACGTTGCCGTAACGAACTCCTTCTACTCCTCCGGATGGATGCTTCGCGACTTCGCGGCCCCGCAAGCCGGTGTGGACGGAGCGGCCATGCGCGAGCGAGCGCTCCAGGAGCACGCGGAGGCATCCCAGCTCACAAAGGATCTCATGGCTCTGCTTCGCGGCGAGCGACGGGGCAACGATGGGGCAACACAGGCCTCCGAAACGGACCGAGACGCGCAAGGCGAGACCGCCGTCGAACCGACCTAGCGGAGCCGAAATCCCAGCCGGACCGAGCCCGGCCGAAGCCCTCCGGGCCTCCTCTGGATCAGGTAGTCAAGGTTCGAGTCCTTGCCCCGCAGCCTGAAACCCGCTGGAAACGGCGGGTTTCGTTTCGTCTTCCTGGGTGAGATGCGGGTAGGCCATGGCGGACCGCAGGAGCGAAGCGCCACGGGTAGGTGGTCGGCTCGGCGGCCAGCCCTCTGCCAGCCAGCTGGAGAAGGGGGCGTCTTCCGCCTGAGTTCGTGGACTTAGAGGTCGCGGACGTAGACGACTTGCACCGGGTTGACGCGGTACGTCTTGCCGTTGTCCGCGGTGATCGCCTGGAAGCTGTCGTGCTGAAGCTTCCCGACCACGGCGTCAGAGTTGACGTTCTGCTCGGTAGTGATGGTCGTACCGTCGCTGAGCTTGACTTCGGCGGGCATGTGCGGCCTCCCTTTGTCGGTAGCCCTACCGACCCTAACCGGAGAGAGTGCGCCCGCAGGCACGGGCTCGGGTCCGAGCCATGGCGGTGAAAAAAGATGCCGGGACTTGCGCTCCTCCTAATGTCGAACACGACCGGTCAGATTCGGTCTAAGCCGAACACTCTTTCGAGTCGCGTGAGTTCGTCGTCGAACTCCGCCTCAAGGCCCTCGTCGATCTCGAGAACCCATTCAAGCTCGATGCGAACGGGCTCCGTTGTGTCGGCATTGAGCAGCGATGGGATACGGTCGAACTCGATCACCGTACGGGCGACGAAATCCCGGAACTGCCGAATCGGCCCGTCCACGAACCGACTCGATATGTCGACCGCTCGAATGAACTCGTCGCTCACCGGAGTGGCGCGTAGCTGCGCAGCCCAATCGAGCAAGCCGTCGTAGATATCAACCGCCCGTGTCGCCAGGTGCTCAATCCGCGTCGCATCGCCGGGTTGTCCGAGCGCGCCGAACGCTCGCTCCTGCGCGGATGGGTCGAAAACGCGGTCGACGTTCTCCACGATCCGGCGCGCCTCACGAAACGCGTTCGAGATAAAGAACATCGCCTCTTCTACCTCCAGCACGGGACCACCGCTCCGTCCGGCGATTCGGAGTTCGTGATCGCGGTACTTCGTCTCAAGTGCGTCCATTTGGCGACGAAGAACCGACGCGAACAGGAGGTATTCCCAGCCGCCTGGGCGCATGCTGAGCAGTGCCGCCTCTTCCTCCGGCGTTCGCGGAACACGGATTATCTCGACGTCCACCGACTGCGGGTCCTCCCCATGCCCGCCGGCAAGCTCTACACTCGCGACAACGTCGCCTTCAACCATTGCTTCGAACACGACACGGCCGACCGGTCGGGGATCAACGCCTACGGGTGATCTCTCCTCGAGGGAAGCGCGACGGGATCAAGAGGTAAATCTTGTCGGTCTCGGACTGCGGACCCACGCGGCCGACGACCTTTCGATCGGTCTCCTCGCCGTCGTGTGTCGCACGCAGCTCGGCGTCCCAGAAGATGCCAACGCCTCGATTCCTCAACACCACGGGATAGCTGACGCCCTTGTCGTTGCTCGACATTCCGCCGCGATACAACAGGACAAGCTCGGTTTGCCGCATTAGACGAGTTCGACAGTAAGCCAGACGAGGACGGCTGTTAGGGCGACGAGCACGAGCGTGAGGATGATGAGGCTACTGCCGCCCGGTCAGACGACTTCTTGAAGCCCTTCATTGCGGCGATCAATCGCGCAGTCGCTTCAAACTGGATTTTTGCGTCGAGTTGCCATTGGTTGGAGAACGCGACCTTCTGCAAGAGACCAAAAAGCGCCTCGTCCGACAGCGCCGTCAACTCGGACGGCTTATTCGGCGTGGTGTACGAGAGATTGTCGGGGTCTTCAGACTTGTTGCCAAGAGCCATGTCATAGGACCATAGGTGTGGTGCAACACGGGGGCAACCTGAGCAATCCTCTGCAGCCTCCGAAAGCCAGCTTAGGCGGAGCTCTCGTTGTGCCAGGGCCGCGGGTCGGTCCTGAGCAGCGAATAGAGCAGCACGTCGTGGTTGCGACCGTCGTTGAAGAACGCGCCGCGCACGGTTCCCTCCAGTACGAACCCGCACTTCTCGGCGATTCGGCTGCTCGCCTCGTTGCCGACGGCGATGACCAGGTGGATCCTGTGCTGCTTCTTCGTCGCGGTCAGGTAGTCGACCAGGAGCTGGACCGCCTCGGTCGTGTAGCCGTGGCCGGCGTGCTCCTCGCCGTACAGCTGGTACGAGAGCTCGAACGCGTCCCAGTAGCTGACCGGGACGAAGAACTCGATGTGCCCGACGATCTTCTCGTCGTGCCAGATGAGGAGCGTGCCCTCGTCGCGCTCCCAGAAGCCGTTCTCGGCGAAGCGCCGCTCGAGCACGGGCTCCGAGACCACGCCGAGCGGGAAGTAGGCGCCGCGGTTGCGGATGTCGAGATGCGCCGCGGTGAACGCCGCGAGATCGGCCTGACGGACCGGGCGCAGCTGGATGCGTTCGCCGACCAGCATGGCCGCCGAGTATAGGTTCGGCCGCTAGGCGTAGGGCCAGACGCAGGGCAGGCCGTCGGGCGGTGGCGTCCACTCTCCGATCGCCTTGATCATCGCCACATACCACTGCCCGCGCTCCGACACGCAGACGACCGCATAGGGGTTGTCGTGCGGATCCAGCCGCTGCACGGCCGACGCGCGCGCCTCGGCTCGCGCGGATGTCAGAGTCAGCGCGCCCGGCGAGGCGGAGGCAGCGCTGGCAAGGCTTCCGCCGGCTGCGATCGCCACGAACACCGATGCAAGGACGCGAACCACTCACAAGACGATACGCCGCCGACCGCGCGTAGGTCACTCCGCGATCTGTTCAGCCCGCGGATCGAAAGGCGTATCGTGGGCGCGTGAACGACGACCCTGCGGCCGGGCCGCCGACGTTCGATCCGGACCCGTCCGCTCACGAGCCGTTCCCTGGTCCCACGGTCGTGGGCGGCGTGCTCGGCGCGATCTTCTTCCCGGTCATCTCGCTGATTGCGGCGCTCATCCTCATGGGCCGCGAGGCCAACCCCATTCGGCGCGAGGCGCTGCGGCGCTGGGCCGTCCTGTCGGGCGGGTTGATCGCCGCTCAGGCGCTGCTCGTGATCATCGCGCTCGCCACCGCCCTATCCGCTTTCAACGACACCGACTTCGACCGGAACAAGGAGTGCTCCGGCGGGCCCGTGATGGGCGCATCCGGCGTCGAGGACGAGAACGGCGATGTGGTCTTCCCGTGCAACAACGGCGGCGCCGTGACGCTGAACTTCAGCGAGACCGGCGGGGACGGGCTCGAAGACGAGTAACGGGCTCGCCGCTCCCGTCGCGCTAGGCCACGACGCTCGGCGCCGCGGGTTCGATCGCGTCGGGACCGGCGGGCCCGCGCGGCTCGGCCGGGGGCAGCGACGGTTCGCCCTCCTCGCGCGCCCATCGCTTCTTAGGGACGTCGGGACGCCGCGGATCGAGCCGCAGCGCGAACGCCGCGGACTCGGCTGTCTTCTCCACAACCGTGTAGCGCTCGGTCCGCTCGACGAGGCGCTCGGTGTCCGGAGAGATGTGACCCGGGCGCACGAGAAAACGCGTGGGGAAGCGCCGCACGCGCTCGTACTCCTCGGTCGACAGCGGGATGCGCTCGATGCACTCGTCGTCCGAGCACTCGCACAGGACTTCCGTGAGCCTCCCGAGCGCGTTCGACGCGATCACGGTCAGCGTCTGCTCGTTGACGGCTCGAAACAGGGCCTGAACTCGAACAACGCGAGTTCGCCCCGTGCCGGTCACCTCGAACCTCGCCATCGCCCCTCCCGGATTTTTCGCGGTCGACACCCGACGCCGCGACATTTCAATCCCACGCGCGCGAGACCCTGAAACCGTGTGGCGCGATCTACTCCGCGGCGACCTCCGCGGCCTCCACCGTGGCGGCGGCCTCGCCGAACTTCTCGACGACGATGTAGCCGTCGTGCTGCTCCACGACCCGTTCTACCTCCGGCCATTCGTGACCATCCAGAATCGGGAAGCGGATCGGCGACGAGTGCGCGGCTTCGTATTCCGACGCCGTCAGGTCGAGCGTCTCAGAGGAAGCTCGTCTTCTCGTTCGGAGCGAGTGCGCCGACACGTCGTGCATGAAGGGACGCCACCGTCGCTGATCTCGTGGATCCGCTCGTTGACGCTGCGGAAGAGCATCTGGTTCCGCGCGGCCTTGGTTTGAATCTCTTCGGACCCCATGTGTCCGACCTCCCAGCTTTTCGGCGTTGCCCGCAGCGGGAAGGCCTCGGAAGCACTCCGCCTATACCGGCGAGGCTACGAGAGGGGCACTCGGGAAGCGCGCCCATCGTGCGGCTGCCACCGACGGTAGCACCGCGCGGCGAGCGCTACTACTAGGCGGCCTGGGAAGGCCGGTGCAGCCGCTCGGGCTGGGAGCTCTGACGCTCGCGCAGGACGTTGATCAGGGCGCGGACGCAATCCGGGTCGAACTGGGTGCCCGAGTTGAGGCGAAGCTCGAGGAGCGCGTCGCGCTCGCTCATCGCCTTGCGGTACGGGCGCTGCTCGGTCATCGCGCGGAAGGCGTCGCAGACCGAGATGATCCGCGCGCCGGCCGGGATCTCCTCACCGATCAGCCCGTCGGGGTAGCCGCCGCCGTCCCAGCGCTCGTGGCTCGACCTCACCAGCGGAAGCACATCGCGAAGCGGCGTGATCGGCGCCAGGATCGCCTCGCCGGCGATCGTGTGGCTGCGCATGATCCCCCACTCCTCGTCGTCGAGCGGGCCCTTCTTGTTCAGGATCGACTCGGGGACGCGGATCTTGCCGATGTCGTGGAAGAGCGCCCCGAGCTCGACGAGCTCCAGCGTCTCGGGCCCGTGGCCGAGCTCCCGCGCGACGTCGAGCGCGAGCGCGACGACCTCCTGCGTGTGGTCGTGCGTGTACGAGTCCTTCTCCTCGAGCGCGTTCGCGAGCGAGGCCAAGGTCTCGCGGTAGAAGCGCTGCACCGACTCCGTGTGCTCGAGCTGGAAGAGGAGAGCGCCGGCCTGGCGGACGAAGAACTGGCCGAGCTCGATGTCGTCCGACGTGAAGCGCCGGTCGCCCTCGTCGTAGACCTCGACGAGCACGGACGCATGGCTCGAAGGCTGCATGGCGAGCATGAGCACCGCGTCCATCCCCATCTCCCGGAGCACGAACGCCTCGGTCGGCTCGATGTTCGGGTCGTGGAGCGAGAGCGCCGCGGGGTTGCCCGAGTCGAGCACCGCGACGGTCTGCGGGTAGTCGGAAAGGAGGTAGCTGTAGCCGATCAGCGAGTTCGAGCCGCTGCCGCGATCGGGCCAGAACGCGGCGACCTCGTGAAGCCGGTCGCCTTCGACCCGGGAGACCACGGAGGCCTTGCCACCGAGAAGATCCTGGAGCTCACGCGCGGTCGCGCCGAGCAGCGTGTCGGCGGTGTCGGCAGAGCTGAGCCGCTCCAGCGCACCCGCGATGCGTGAGAGCGTGCCGCCGCTCGTCGTGTTGGACCATGATTGCCGCATGAGAAGCCCTCATAGCCTGTTGAAACGGGCGCTCCACGGCATCCCCCGTTCGGGGATGCAGACAACGGATGTCAACGCCGGGTTTTCGCGAGCCCTGGTACGTTTAAGGCGAGCCTGGCGCATTCGTCTAGGGGCCTAGGACGCCGCCCTCTCACGGCGGTAACACGGGTTCGAATCCCGTATGCGCTATAGACCGAAGCGAGTCTGCCGCCCGCTACGCGGACGGACAGCGACCTCGCTTCGGGGATCGAGGCGGCAGTTCGCCGCGCCCGCAATGTCGGTCGCGGCACCCGTCGGACCATCAGCGAGACGTCAACCTACTGAGACGTCTCCGATGGCATCTCCGCCGCACCACCTTCTGCATCCGCTTCCGAGCCACGATCCGGCTCGATCTCGCGCTGGGAGAGGAGGTCCGCACTTGTCGACAGCACCCGTGAAGCCTGGGACTCGATCGTCTCCATGGTCGAAATGAGGCCGTCGAGAGCCCTAACAACACGCTTACTTGCCGAGTTGATCGGACGTGAGACTCCGCGAAGACCATCGACTGTGTTTCGAAACTCGCGGGTTGAGCCAAGGCTCTCATGAGTCGCATCGAATAGCCCAGACACGCTGTCCTCGAGTTCGCGCACTTCAGCCTCTGACACCAAGTCCGAATGTCCGTGGAGCCAAGCAAGGTACTCGGACGTGGCATTCAGGTTGGCTGTTGCGTTCTCGTCCACGATTGGAATCTCTGCCTCAAGCTGTTCTGCGTACAGGTCCAGGTCGCGCGCAAGTCTGATGAAGAGACCTGAGGTTCGCTTCGCACGCGACGGCTCGTTGCTCGCGTTGATCGAATCCAGCTCTACCGAGTGGGCGGTGATTTTTTCGCCGACCTCGCCGGTGGCCGCAGTGATCCGTTCCATTGCCTGAAGCAGGCGATCATTGGCCTCCTCGGCGGCACGAAGCGTGTCGAACCAGGCACCCGAGTCCTCCTCCTCGTCCTCCTCCTCCTGCTGATCCTTTCCATCTGCGGGAGGCTGCCGTCCTGCAACCACAGGCATCTCGCCGCCACTGGGTCCCGGTTGACGATCGCTTCGAAGCTCGGGCGGCAGGTAGTCCGTGACAGGACTACCAAACTGCAGATCACCGGAAATACGCCCGTCTCCTAGCGTCCTAACTGCGTCTTGGATCTTTGCTGCTTCGCTGAAGTGCACCGAGTACTCATTGGCGCGATATGCGCGAAGGTCGAATGGCAGTTCATTGATGTTCTGCGTCAGAAGGATCGTCGGAATCTCGAGCGCGTGCGCCAACCCGAGCTCATACATGACGTTCGGATTCATGTCCGAGAGATCCGCGACGATGAGATCGGCAGAAGCGATCCCCCGCACGATGTCCTGCAAGATGCTGCGCTGATTTAGCTGACTGTCGGCGCGTTCCACGACAAACCCGACTTCCTCGAGTGGTTTCTTGATCAGCTCCGAGTACACCGCGTCGAACTCCTGATCGAAGGAGATCAAAACGAAGGCGCGCGGCTTTTCCGAGCGGGTTTGTCGTGCCACAGCGGAGACCTCCTAGACGCAATTGAGCGAGTCTACATCGGATGAAAGTGGACGAGTAAATGCCACTCGCGTCACAAGGCCTCCCACGTCGGTCGTCGCGCGTTGACGCTATGGACTCATTCAACGTCGTTAGCTCCGATTACGTGCTTCTGTCTCGCGGTCGGCGCTGCACGTCGATTGTGACGGGGCGTACACTCGCGGCATGGAGCGGGAGTTCACGCACACAGAGCATGCGCTCGACGTCATTCTTCGCCGGATCAACGCAATCCGCACCGCGCATGGCGTCGATCCTCTCTACGAGCTGCCCGAGGCCTGTACCGCCTGGGACGGCGGGGGCTGCGTCCTAGAGCGCGCCTTCGAGGACCTCGGCGTCTCGTTCGTGAGCTACCGCTACGCGATCGGGCGTGACGTCAAGTTCGAGCACGGGCTCGGCGACTTCATCCGCGCGTTCGACGCTGGGCGCCACCCCGACCTGCGCGGCTAGCGCTTACTTCCGCTGGTTGGCGGTGTGGATGCCGGCCAGGTCGATTGCGATCGCGAAGAGCAGCGCGCCCGCCCAGAAGTTGACCGGGGCGAACGTCAGCGGCTCCTCGTCGCCGACGATGTCGAAGATGAGCCAGAGGATGAACCAGACGAACGTCACGTGAGCCTCCTTGGTCGCCGCCGCGGCGATGGGCGAGCCGCGACGGCGCCAAGGGTAACGCGCTGCAGCTACGCCGGCTGCTTCGCGGTCTCGTTCGAGAGGCGCGTCGCGATCTTCTCCACCTCGCGGAGCGTCTCTTTCTCGTCCTTCAGGTTGGCGTCGAGCAGATCGACGGCCTTGTCCTCGCCCAGCGCCTTGGCCATGCGGCGCAGGCCCTCGTACGCGGCGATCTCGTAGTTCTCGGTGCGCGCGGCAGCGCCGATGTCGACCAGGTCGATCAGCGAGTCGGACGTCTCCTCGGTGAGCTCCTCGTGCTCGGTCTTCAGGCCCTCGAAGCCCGGGCACTCCTCGGCCTTCGGCTCCTCGCCGAAGATCTCGAAGACCTGCTCCACGTTCTTCACGTGCTGCTTCGTCTGCTCGAGATGGCCCTCGAGGCCGGCCTTGAACTCCTCGTCCTTCACCTCGTCGATCAGCTTCGGCAGCGTGCTCGAGGCGAGGTCGCGCTCGACGTAGAGGATGTCGCCGAGCTCGTGGAAGAAGAGCTCCTTCGGTGTCGTGATCTCTGGCATTCGTTTCTCCCTTTCGGTCGGGGTCGAGTCCAGCTACCCGCCAGTTCGGTTTCGAATCCTCGTCGGCGACGGTAAGAGCGGGCCGTGCCGCGCCTTCGCCGCTCCGACTGCTCCGGGCCCGGGATTCGCCGCCGCGGACGAGGCCGCGGGTTCGAGTACCTCGCCGAGGACGGGCGGCCGGTGAAGAAGGCCGACCTGGAGCGCATCTGCGCGCTCGCCATCCCGCCGGCGTGGACGGACGTCTGGATCTGCGAGTGGGAGAACGGCCACATCCAGGCGGTCGGCACCGACGCGGCCGGGCGGCGGCAGTACCTCTACCACCCCGCCTGGCGCGAACGGCGCGACCGCGAGAAGTTCGACGAGATGCTCGACTTCGCGAAGGCGCTTCCCAAGCTTCGCGCCGCGGTGGACGACGACCTCGGCCGGCGGGGCTACGTCCGTGAGCGCGTGCTCGCCTGCGCGGTGCGCCTCCTCGATCTCGGCTTCTTCCGCATCGGCGGCGAGGACTATGCCGAGCAGAACGAGACCTACGGCCTCGCGACGCTCCAGCGCCGCCACGTGCAGGTGAACGGGCCGGAGATGCGGTTCGACTTCGTCTCGAAAGGCGGCAAGCGACGCGTCCAGAGCGTGGTCGACCCGCAGTCCGCGCGACTCGTCGCCGGACTGAAGAAGCGGCCCGGCCGCGGCGGGCTGCTCTCGTACAAGAACGGGACGCGCTGGGTGCAGCTCGGCTCCGACGACGTCAACCACTACATCAAGGACGCCATGGAGAATGGCTTCTCGGCGAAGGACTTCCGGACGTGGAACGCCACGGTCCTGGCCGCCGTTGCGCTCGCCGTCTCGGGCGAGGCGCCGCGATCGAAGACCGCGCGCGAGCGCGTCGTGAAGCGCGCCGTCGACGAGGTCGCGCACTACCTCGGCAACACGCCCACGATCGCGCGAAACTCCTATATCGACCCGCGCGTATTCGACCGGTTCCGGGACCGGCTGACGATCGGCGGTGTCCTGGACGAGCTCGGCGAGGGCGCCTTCGGCCAACCGGCCATGCGCGGCGCGATCGAAGACGCCGTCGTCGACCTGCTGGAGCGCGATCTCGATTCGCCGGCCGTGGAGAAGATCTAGGACGCGTTCGCGAGAGCCGCCGGCGCCTCGTCGCGAGCGAGCAGCCAGCCCACCGCGATGAGCACGGCCCCGAACGCGAGGAAGCCAAGGTCCCACGGCAGCTCGTTTCCGCCTTCCCTGACGTGATGGAGCCCGAGAATCAGATGGTCGACGATCCCCTCGATCACGTTGAAGATGCCCCAGCCGGCGAGCATCCAGCCGACCAGCGAGCGGCCGGTGCCGTGTCCGCTTTCGCGCATGACGTTCCACAAGACCCACAGGCCTGCGGCGACGAGGAAGAACGTCGCTGTGTGGAATAGGCCGTCGGCGCGCATGTTCGCCTCCATGCCGTCCATCGTCGTCGCGGGCCACCGCTCGGTGCTGGACAGCATGTTGTGCCACTGGACGATCTGGTGGAGGACGATCCCGTCGATGAACCCGCCGAGACCCAGTCCGAGCAGGATGCCCGGCTTGGCTAACGGTGGAAGGTGTCGCGCTTCGGTGCCCGGATCCGCGGCCATGCCCCCGCTCTAGCCGGAGGCGAGCACGCGGAAACACCGACGGCGGGATCTAGCCCGAGCTCGCGGTCTGGTCATGCGGTGCACCGACGGGCTTCGACTCGGGCGAGCCGCGCTGGCGCAGGTAGATCGTGAACACGGCCATCGTCCCGACCGCGAGGAACTCGGACTGCCAGTTTTCGAGCGTGCGCTCCCAGAACTCCGGATTCTGGACGTACTCGAGCCACGAGATCGGAGCGGCACCGTGCTCGGCTCCCAGGTCGTTGAACTCGTGCCACGAGGTCAGCGACTGCCCGAGCCACGAGGCCAGGAAGATCGTCCCCATGACGATGACCAGCGAGTTCTCGTAGAGGCGGCGGCGCCAGCCGTCGACCTTGGCCCAGCGCGGCGAGCCGGACTGCGCGTAGGAGCCGACGAGCTGCCGCTCGTCCGATTCGCGCCCGGCGTCCTCGGGCTTCTTCGACTCGTTCGAGCCGCGCTGGACGAGCCAGACCGTCGCGAAGATGAACAGGCTGAACTGGAGGAACTCGGACTGCCAGTTCTCGAGCACGGCCGCACCGAAGGCCGACGACGCGACGAAGCGCAGGTACGAGACGGTCTCTCCCCCGTGCTCGGCCTGCTCGGCGTTCAGCGCGTGCTGGCCGGCGATCGACTGGCCAACGAGTGCGCCCACGAAGAGGACGAGGAACGCGATCGACAGGCTGTTGTCGCGGATCCAGCGCACCGCGGTCAGAACCCGCCCAGGCCGATCCCGATGTACACGCCGAGACCGGCGACGATCACGGCGACGTAGAGCGCGAACATCGTGCGCATCCCGCCGACGTTCCCCGGCGCGGGAGCGTTCCCTGCGTCAGCAGCTGGTGCGCTTGTCTTTCGCGTCGGCGAGGCAGACGTCGCTTCCCGCCTCGCCGTAGGCCGAGTCGTTGCCCTTCGTGCCGTCGCGCAGATCGATGCGGTCCGCCCCGGTTCCGCCGAAGGCCTGGTCGGGCCCGGCGCCGCCGTTCAGGTAGTCGGCCCCGCCGAAGCCGGCGAGCAGGTCCTTGCCGCCGAAGCCGCAGAGGATGTCGCGGCCCTTCGTTCCGAGCATCGTGTTGGCGCCGTTCGTCCCGTTTCGCGAGATGCCCTTCGCCGAGCCGGGCGCGGTGGAGCCGCGCTCGGTCGCGCCGATGTCTACGCCCATCCCGAAGAAGCGGAACTTGGCGCGCACGTCGGAGCGCGGAATCGCGAGGCCCGGGATGCACGTCTGCCCCGCGTTCGCCAGCGGGGAGCCGGCCGAGAGCTTGTAGTCCGGGAGGAAGTCCGGGTCGAGGTGGGTCAACGGCTCGAGGGGCGACCCCGCGGGGATCTGGTCCTGGTCGTTGCCGAACGCGTTGTTGCGGGCGCCCGTCACGGTCACGGTCGGCCCGGACGGGAAGTGGAACCCGGTCGCGTTCGTGTTCGAAACGGTGTTGTTGTAGAGCCGAATCTTCAAGGACGCACCGTCGTCGGGATCTCCCGCCCGGATCCCGTAGGCCTGGTTGTTCGGGTCGTTCACAAGATCCGAAACGGTGTTGTTGAGGACACGGGCGTCGAGGGTGGACGCGTCCCCGGCGTCGAGGTGCAGCGCGGTCACGTGGCCGCAGTTACACCCGGAGACCTCGTGGACGACGTTGTTCGCGACGAGCGCTTTCACGGTTCCCGACTGATGGGATCGAACGGCGATCCCGCCCATGCTGTCCGCCGGGACCGGCGCGGTGACGCGATTCCCGGTGACGACGATCGAGCTGCGGTGCGTGGTGATCTCGATCGCCTTGCCCGAGGCGGAGACGTTGTTGCCGCGCACCGTGAACGCCGCGCGCGACTGGCCGGTCGCGAAGCCGCCGAAGCCGAACGTTCCGTTCGAGCCGGTGTTCGCGCGCACGACGTTCCGTTCGAAGACGACCTTGTGCTTCGTCCCGGCCGCGAACGAGACCGCCACAGAAAGCTGCTGGAACGTGATCCCGCTGATCGTTACGCCGCCCTTCGCCGGCGGCAGGAAGACGAGGGTCAGGGCGCGCTGTCCGTCTGATCTTCGGGTGGAAGCCCTTGGCCGCGACGAGCGTGAGGCCCTTCTTCACCTCGAAGTCGTCGGACGGGGATCAGCTTGTTCGTCCTGGAGGACGATCGTCGAGCTGCGGGCGCGACCGAGTCGACGCACTTCGCGAGCGTTGGGCGAGAGCCTGGAAACGTCCGGGTCGCGGCGTCTGCGCTGCTGCCGGGGTGAGGCGGCGACGAGCACGGTGAGCAAGACTGATTGACGGACGCACTCTCAGAGGACCCTCCTAGGAAGTCCGTGAAGCCAGCGTGAGTGACGCTCAATCGACGGACGACGTTCGCTCAT
>CAWFDH010000007.1:0-20003 GCA_963814525.1 uncultured Actinomycetes bacterium
CGGCAGCGGGAAGCGATCCATCTCGACGCAATCGTGCGCCGGCATCCACTCTTCGCGGCTTCACCCCACGAGATCTGGAGCGACGGGTTCTCCGGGCCCGCGCAGCTCGAGGGCGGAGACATCCTCGTCATCGGCAACGGTGTCGTGATGGTGGGGATGGGCGAACGCACCAGGCCGGCGGCGGTGGAGGCACTGGCCGAGCGCCTCTTCGCCGCCGGCGGTGCGACCCGGGTGCTCGCGGTGCCGCTGCCTTCACAGCGCTCCACGATGCACCTCGACACCGTGCTCACGATGGTCGATCGCGACGCGTTCACGATCTATCCGGAGCTGGAGCACGAGCTCTCCGCGTACGTCCTCACGCCGGGCGGCGAGACCGAGTACGCCGATCGCCTCTTCGATGCGGTGGCCGAGGCGCTCGCGCTTCCCGCTGTGCGGCTGATCGAGACCGGCGGCGACCGGTTCGAACAGCAGCGAGAGCAATGGGACGACGGAAACAACGTCCTTGCGGTCGCTCCCGGTGTCGTCGTCGCCTACGAGCGCAACGTGGACACGAACACGCGCCTGCGGCACGAGGGGATCGAGGTGATCACGATCGCAGGCTCCGAGCTGGGCCGCGGCCGTGGCGGGCCGCGGTGTATGTCCTGCCCGATCGAGCGAGACGCCTAAGCGAGCGAGTGGTCGCGGACCATCGGCCTGGTCTCCGGACGGCGTCCCCACGTCTCGGGTACGCCGAAAGCCTGAGGCGGATCATGAGTCCGCCGCTCCAACCAGCTGAGCTACGGGCCCCGCGCTCCGCAGGCTCTCTCTGAGGAGGTTCACGAATCCGTCCGCGTGGGGAGCCCGTACTCCAATCATGCGATTTCTCACTCTCATCCTCATAGCTCTTGCTCTTCCCTTCGCCGCCGCGTGCGGCGGTGACGACGACTCGTCGGCCGACACAGCCGCGGCAACAGGCGGCGGAGGCGGCGGCCAGACGGTCGAACTGGCCGCGACCGACTTCCACTTCTCTCCTCCTACGGTCTCCGTTGAGGCGGGCACCGTCACGTTCGTGCTCGCGAACAACGGCGAGGCGCCCCACGCGCTCGAGATCGAAGGAAACGGTGTCGAGGAGGAGTCGGACACGATCGATCCCGGCAGCTCGACCGAGCTCACCGTCGACCTCGCGGAAGGCGAGTACGAGATCTACTGCCCGGTCGGAAACCACAAGGACATGGGCATGGTCGGGACGCTCACCGTGGGCGCCGCGAGCGCCGGCGGAGGCGGCGAGACCGACGACGACTCCTCGCCGATGATGGGTCCCGGCTACTAGCCGCTCGTCTACTTCGACACGACGCGCGCCGAGTCGCAACAATACGGTCCGCACTGTGAGACGAAGCGGGCCGCCCGGCCCGCTGGAGGAGGAGAGCGTGAAGGTCTTCCAGCTGGAGCGGAGCTTGCGAACCAAGGGCGGGCTCGAGATTCGGGACATCACCGAAGAGGTGCAAGAAGCGGTCACCCAAAGCGGCGTGACCGACGGCATCGCCTGCGTGTACTCGCCGCACACGACCTGCGTCGTGCGCGTGAACGAGTTCGAGACCGGGTTCCTCGAGGACTTCGTGCGGATGGTCCGCCGCCTCGTCCCCACGGAGAAGTACTACGCGCACGACGACTGGGACCGGCGGACCGAGAACGTCTGCCCCGAGGACATGGAGGCCGCGAACGGCCACTCGCACTGCATGGCCATGCTGCTCGGGCCCGCCGGCGAGTCGATCCCCGTCCGCGACGGCGAGCTCTGCCTCGGCAAGTGGCAGCGGGTGCTCTTCATGGAGCTCGACCGCTCCCGCGACCGGCGCTGGATCGTCCAGGTCGTCGGCGACTGAGCTCTCCCGCTTCAGTCGTTAAATGAAAACGGGGTCGCCGCTGACCCCGTCTCCGATTTCTCGACCGTTGCCCCCGCCGCATCGGGGCCCCCGGTCGTATGTGCACAGTCTGCGGTCCGGGGCACGTTCCGTCCCCCCTCTGAGGGAGTTGATCGCCTCCCCCTTTCACGGTTGACCGGGCTGGTTCACTCGTTTTTCCTGTGTTTGTGCGGTGATCAGGGCCCAGGCCATGTGCGCCGTGAGCGCTGCGGCGACCAAGATCCAGCCGACGAGCTCCGCTCCTTCCTCCAAAGCGGTCTCGATCGCGTCATAGGCGCGTGTGTCCGCGAGCCCTCCGAGGCTCAAAGCCGTCGATGCCTCGGCCACCAGGGCGACTCCGAGCAGGCCCAGACCCGCGAGGAGGAACCGCCGCACGCGCGGTGAGGCCGAAAGGGCGACCGACAGGAGCAGCACTCCGGTGACGAGGAGCAGCGGCAGGTACGCCACGATCCAGATCGCCCTCCACGAATCCTCGGGAAGCCCGAACGAGTCCTCTGCGCGAAGCGCGAGCCGCTCGTGCAGCGTCGCGACGTCGTCGAGCGAGAGGTACGTGAGCAGCAGCGCCAGCACGAGCAGCCCGAGCTGTCGCCGCAGGCCGTAGAGGACGAGCGCCGCGAATGCCGCGCCGAAGACGGCGACGGAACCCGCCCACGCGTAGGCGTTCGCCTCGCTGTCCGCGCCCAGGAAGACGACCGACGTGAACACGAACTCCTGCAGGAGGTACGCGACCGACTGGATGACCACGCCGGCGACCGCGAGCGTCAGCCCCACGGTGAGCAGCCAGCCGGGGAGGCGTTCCGGATCGCGCTCGGTCATCTAGGCGGCTTCGGCGGCCGCGAGGGTGGCGAGAAGATCGTCGCCGTACCGGTCGAGCTTCGCCGGCCCGATCCCCGGGACGGACGCAAGCTCGTGCTTCGTCGACGGGCGCAGCTCGGCCAGCGCGACGAGCGTCGTGTCGTGCATGACGACGTACGCGGGGACGCCGTCCTCCTTCGCCCGCTCGCGCCGCCACTGCCGCAGCGCGTTCGTCGTCGGCGTGTCCTCGACGATCCTTCGTTCCCGCCTCGGCTTCGGCGGCGCCGCGACGCCGAGCTCGCCGAGGAACCGGCTCGGCTTCGCGGTCTCCGACCACGTCAGGTAGAGGCGGCGCTTCGCGCGCGTGAGCCCGACGTAGAAGAGCCGGCGCTCCTCGGCGATCTCCTCCGGCTCCTTGGCCTGGCGGATCGGGAGCTCTTTCTCCTCGAGCCTCGGCAGGAACACCGCCTCGAACTCGAGCCCCTTGGCCCGGTGGTAGGTCAGGAGCTGGACGCCGGCCTGCGCCGTCGCCGCCCGGCCGAAGCGCTCCTCGAGATCGGCGAAGAAGTCCGCCACCGTCCGCTCGCCGTCGTCGAAGCGCTCGGCGAGGTCGACCAGCCGCGCCAAATCGGCCTGGCGCACCCGCTCCTGCTCGCCGAGCTCCTTCGGAGGCGCCGCGAGGAGTCCCTCGCGGGACGCCGCCTCGCGGATGCTCGCCGCGACGACGACCGACTGCGACGCCTTGAGCCGTGCCTTGATCCGCCGGGCGGCCTGCCGCGTCAGGAACCCGCCTTCGCGAACCTGGAACGGGATCTCCGCCTCGGTGAACGCCTGCTCGAAGCCGGCCGAGCGCGCGTTCGTGCGGTAGAGGACGGCGACCTCGCCGAGCGGCACCCCGTCGGAGGCCAGCTCGCGCACGCGGTCGACGACGAACGCGGTCTCTTCCGCTCCGTCGAGCGCCAGCACGACCGGCGCCGGGCCCGGCGGACGGGAGGCGCGCAGCTCCTTCTCGGCGCCCTCGAGCCGCGGGACGAGCCGGTTCGCGAGCTCGAGGACCTCCGGCGTCGAGCGGTAGTTCGTCTCGAGCCGGACGACGGTCGCCTGCGGAAACCGCTTCGGCACGTCGAGGAGGTAGCGCGGCGTCGCGCCCGTGAACCCGTAGATCGACTGGTAGTCGTCGCCGACCACGGCCAGCTCGTCGCGGCCGCCGAGCCACAGGTCGAGCAGCGTCTGCTGAAGGAGGTTCACGTCCTGGTACTCGTCGACCGTGAACGCGGCGAACCGCTCCTGGAAACCCGCGCGCGCGTGGTCGTCCTCCTCGAGGAGCGCGATCGTGCGCTCCAGGAGGTCCTCGAAGTCGATTCGCCCCGCCGCGGTCTTGCGCCGCTCGTACTCGCGGTAGACGCTCGCCATGAGATCCGCCGGGATCGGCGGCTTGCGTGTTCCGAGCGACTCCTCGTAGTCCGTCGCCCCGATCCGCCGGTTCTTCGCCCACTCGATCTCGGTCGCGAGATCTCCCACCGGACGGAAGCGATACGGCCGCGGCAGGACGCGCGCGATGTTCACGAGCATGACCGCCTTGGACGGAAGGATCTGCCCGGGCGGACCGCCGTTCGCGTGCAGCTGCCCGAGCGCCGCCGCGTGGAAGGTCTGGGCACGCACGCCGGTCGCTCCGAGCGCGGCCGAGTCGAGCGCGCATCTCCCCCGCCGCCTTGTCCGTGAAGGTCACCGCGAGGATCTCGTCGGCCCGGAACGCACCGCTCAGCACCTGGTTCGCGATGCGCCGCGTGATCGTCGTCGTCTTCCCGGAGCCCGCGCCCGCGAGGATGCAGACCGGCCCGCGAACGGCCTCGACGGCGCGCCGCTGCTCGGGGTTCAGGTTGGCGAAAACGGCCTCGTGATTCACATGTCCGAGGCTAGTCGTGCGACCGGTCGGCGCATGCCCGAAAGGACATGACCGGCTTCGTTCGTCACACATTCGGCACACATCTGTGACGAGGGCCCGCCGTTTCCGACGGGCCCTCGCCCAACAGGTGCAGCCGGACCTACGGTCTTGGGAAGACCACCGGACTGCGGTTTCCGTCGCTGTCGACCGCGCGGACGCCGAAGAAGAAGTTGTCCTTCGACATCCCTTCGACCGACCAGCGGACGACGCCGCCCGCATCCGGAGTCGGAAGCCCGACCGGGATGACGTCGGTCCAGTCGGCCTCGGTCGTCTCGCGCCAGACGATCTCGTAGCCGGCGAGATCCGGCTCCGGGTTCGCGTTCCAGCGGAGATCCGTGTTGTAGCTCAGGTTGTTCGTGATGCGGACGTTCTTCGGCGCCACCGGCGCGTTCGCGAGCGCAGCCAGCGCGGCAAGATCCACGCGGGCAACCCGCTCGACGTACTTGAAGTCGACGAACTCCGGAAGGTCGCCGATCTGCTCGCCCGTGACCGGGTCGATGCGGACGTCCTGGTGCTGGTGGTTGAAGTTCTCGTTCGGCTCGGTCATCCGAACCGACGAGCGGAAGCCCCGCTCGAGGAACGGGATGTGGTCGCCGCCGCGGCCGAAGCGGTCGCGCCGGTAGATGACCCACACGTCCATGTCGGTGTAGCGGTTCTCGCCGTACTCCTTCACGAAGCGCGCCATCTGACGTGCCGGCGAGTCGTTCTCGCCTCCGACCGAGCGGCGGGTGTTCGCCTCCTGCGTCGTCTCGTTCGTCGGGACGCCCTCGGCGAAGACGCGGACGGCGTTCCGTTCACGGTCGCCGTTTCCGCCAAGGGAGCTCCCGACGATGTCGTTCGTGAACATCCCCTGGATGTCGAGACCGCCCGACTGCGCGAGCGTGGCGTAGTTCGTCGCGCCGAAGAGGCCCTGCTCCTCGCCCGCGACCGCCATGAAGACGATCGTGGACTCGAACTCTCGCTTGGACATGACGCGCGCGAGCTCGAGCGCCGCGGCGACGCCCGAGGCATCGTCATTCGCGCCCGGGGCGTCGCACACTGCGTTGTTCGTGTTCCCGCAGCGCGAGTCGTAATGGCCGCTGATCACGTACATCCGGCCGGTGGAGACGGGATCCGTCCCCTTCAAGCGTCGCCACGACGTTGGTGATGACGGTCGGCGCCGGAAGGCCGCTCGTCTGCGTGTAGCTCTGGAGCTCGACCGTGAGCCGCCCGTCGGAATCCTCGGCGTACTCGGAGAACTGCTCGAAGAGCCAGTCGCGGGCTGCGCCGATGCCGCGGACCGGGTCGGTCTGCGACGAGAGCGTGTTCCGCGTGCCGAAGCCGGCGAGCGTGCGGATCGAGGCCTCGATCCGGCGATGGTCGAGCTCGTCGATCATGCGCCGCACCTCCTTCGGCGTGTGCGGCTTCGAGATCGGCCGCGATTCGCCGAGCTGCGGCTGGTGATGGTGGCCGCCGGACGAGATGCCGGCGGCGGCGGCCGCGAGTGCGACCGTGACGAGGACGCCCACGGCAAGGATGCCGAGGACAACACGTCTGGACATTTCTTCCCCCCTATGTGGCCTGGAGCCCAGGCCCGATGCGCATCCGGGCTTCGCGTGCCGCAGACCGCGGGCCGCGCCGTTGGGCCGGAGCGCGCGACCGGCGCGGAACCTATCTGCGTTGTGCCGAATGCGTCAAGCCGCCCCACGACCGAAGGAGGCAGAATCGACGCGTGCCGACGGTTCTCAGCCCACGAGCCTTGAACCGCGCGCTCCTCGCGCGCCAGTTCTTGCTGACGCGCGAGAAGACCACGGCCGCGGAGGCGATCCACCACCTCGTCGGGATGCAGGCGCAGGTGCCGCTCTCGCCCTACGTCGGGCTCTGGAGCCGGGTCGACGGATTCGAGCCGACCGAACTGGCGACGCTCGTCGAGGAGCGCAAGGTCGTGCGGCTCGCGCTCATGCGCTCGACGATCCACTCGGTCACGGCCGACGGATTGCCTCGGCCTGCGCCCGCTCGTGCAGCCGGTGATCGAGCGGGGCCACGCGAGCAACCACGGCAAGTTCCTGGACGGACTCGACCAGCGCGAGATCGCCGAGGCCGGGCGCGCGACTCGTCGACGAGGAGCCGCGGACGTTCGCCGAGCTCGGGGCCGCGCTCGCGGAGCGATGGCCCGGCCGCGACGAGCAGGCGCTCGCGATGGCCGTGCGGACGTTCGTGCCGCTCGTCCAGCCGCCGCCGCGGGGGCTCTGGGGCCGAAGCGGAGCGGCGCGCCACACCTCGGCGGAGCACTGGCTCGGCCGTCCGCTCGCCGGCTACGACATCGAGGACATGATCCTCCGCTACCTCGCCGCGTTCGGGCCGGCGTCGGTGCGCGACGTCCAGGCCTGGTCGGGCCTGACGAGGCTCGGCGACGCGATGGAGAGTCTGCGGCCGCAGCTCGTCACGTTCGCCGACGAGAACGGCGTCGAGCTCTTCGACCTGCCCGATGCTCCGCGGCCCGACCCCGAGACGCCCGCGCCGCCGCGCTTCCTGCCCGAGTACGACAACGCGCTCCTCTCCCATGCCGACCGCACACGGATCGTCACGAAGGACCAGGGCCGGCGGATCTTCACGCGCGGAGCGCTGCTCGTCGACGGTTTCGTCCGCGGCGCCTGGCGCCTCAACAAGCAGCGCAACGTCGAGCTCGAGCTCTTCGGGCCGCTCACCCGCGCCGACGAAGCAGCGGTGAAGGACGAGAGAGAGCGGCTGGTCGAGTTCGCGGCGGGCTAGCGCCCGAGCTCGTCGCTCTGACGAACCCAGAGCGTGACGAGCCGCGCGACGAGGGTGACCAGGAACACCGTCCCCAGCAGGGCCTCGAGCGCGGTCAGCGCCTGCGGCAGGCCCACCGACGGCGACAGGTCGCCGAACCCGAGCGTCGTCAGCGTGACGAAGCTGAAGTACACGTACTCCGACTGGACGTGCAGCCCGGGCTGGGCGAAGAACGGCCCGTCGCGCAGCGCCTCCACCGCCAGGTAGAGAAACGCGAAGAGCAGCCCGACGAGGACGTAGGAGCACAGCGCGCCGAGCACCGTCTCGTGCGTCACGCGCTTGTGGTGCAGCACGCGGCTCAGCGTGATCGGCAGCGTCGCGAGGACGAGGATCGCAACCGGCAAGAGGTACGTGAGCCCGACCACCTCGGCCGAGTCGAAGATGAACACGATCGGCGCGAGGGCGACGCAGGCGCCCACGAGAACCCAGTGGCGGGCCTTCAGCGTGTGGCCGGCCTCGGGATCGCTGATCGCGACGACGAGCGCGGCCGCCGCGAGCACGGTGCTCCCGAGCGCACCCCAGCGCGGATCGTCCACGAGCTCCAGGAGGAAGAAGTTCAGGAGCAGGAGGACGAGCAGGCTCGTGTAGCTGTCCAGGATCCGGACGATTCGCGACGACGTCACGCGCGGGACGATAGTCCGTGCCGAGGTCAGTCGATCGTGATGGCGGCGGTCGTCAGGTTCCCCGAGACGTCCCAGACGCGAAGCAGATGGTCGCCCGGCGTCAGCGGACCGAGGCGGAACCAGTGCTCGCCCTGACACGGGTCGGCCGTCGTCATGCACTGGTGGGCCGTGAGGTCCCGGAACGCGCGGTCGCCGTACACGTGGTCGTACTCCACCGGGGAGCCCGGGCCGATCCGCCGTAGATCGACGGCGACCCGACCGTCGATCTTGATCAGGTTCGGCGCGTGGTCCTCGTAGAGCCTCGGCACCTCGTCGAACCAGCCGCGGAACGAGTCGGGATCCTCGATGCGCACCTGGTAGCCGCCCGAATCCGGCTCGACCGCCCCGACGACAGGCGCCGCGGTGTCCTCGTACGGGAACAGCACCCCGCCCTTTCGCAGCGGATTGACCTGGCGGCCCTGCGGATCCATCTCGTTCACATGGACGTGCCAGAGCGTCGGGCAGGTCCGCGCGATCTGCTGTCCGCGCCGCACCTTCTGGCCGACGCGCACGCGCACGGCGCTCACGTGGCCCAGCTGGACCCGGCCGATGGTGACGCTGCCGCACGGGTGCTTCGCCGTGACGGTCTTCTTCGTGACCCGCCCGGTGACGAGCGAGTAGACCTTGCGCGTCGCCTGTCCCCGCTCGTCGACGGCGACGTCGACACCGCCGTGGAGCTGCCACTCGTCGGCGCGTCCGTTCCAGCGCGGGTCGGTGAACCCGCCGCGAATCGGATGCTGCTCGTTCCTCGGCCAGACAGGCCATGCGGCGGCGGCGACCGCCGGCGAGGCGGCGCTCAAGACGATGAAGGCGAGACCGACCCCGGCCAGCCGCAGCGAGCGTCCCTGCACCGCTCCAAGGTAGCGCACGGCCCCGGCCGGACCTGCCACGTGGAACATCCGGACCCGTGGGGCGTCTAACGGTTCGATGATCCGAATCGGGCTCGCGATCTGCGTAGCCGTCGTCGCCCTCGCGGCGGCCGGCTGCGGCGCCGAGCAAGAGGCCGGGCCGGCGGCCGGCTGGACTCAGCTTCCCGCCAGCCCGCTCAGCCCCCGCCAATTCGCGACCCTGCACTGGACGGGCGACGAGGTGCTGATGATCGGCGGCAGCGACGCCCCGCCGTGCCCGGCGAACGCCGCGTGTATCGAGCCGACGACCCCGCCTCTCGCCGACGGGGCGGCGTTCGACCCTGCGACGCGCACCTGGCGCACGATCGCGCCGGCCCCGGTGCCGTTCGAATGGGCGACGGTCGTTCAGCTCGACGACGTCGTGTACTTCGCGGTGCCCGGCACGTCGGGACGACCCGAGACGCGCGCAGCGTTCCTCGCATACGACGTGGCCAGGGATCGCTGGACGGATCTCCCGGTTCCCACCGGCTCGGAGTTGGAGGGCGGTCTCGTCGCGGCCGGCGATCGCGTCGTCTTCTACCCGACGGGGGACGAGTTCGGGGAGCACCCGGATTGGAGCTTCGATCCGGCGACCGGGGCGTGGACCGAACTTCCCGGACGATCCGCTGCCGGCCACGTACAGCCGCTGGATCAAGGAGGAGGACGGACAGCTCGTGCTTCGTGCGCAGGAGGTCGTCCAGAATCCGACCGGCGACGAGCCGTGGCTCGTGACGTCGCTCGATCCCGACACGCTCGAGTGGAGCGACCCGAAGAGCGAGGCGCCCGAGTCGCATTCGTTCTCCATGGTCCCCGGCGTGGCACCGAACGAGAGCGAACGCGCCGCTGTCGAAGCCGAGTGGGACACGCTGTCCAATCCCCCCGCCGACCAGACCGATTTCGGCGAGGGGGCGTTCGCCACGGCGCTCATCACCGACGAGGACGTCTACTACTTCGGCTTCAACGGCTGGGCGTACGACGCGCGCTCCGGCGAGTGGATCGAGATCGCGCCGCTCGATCCGGATGGAATCAACGACCGAAACTACGTGGCCGTCGGCCGCGAGCTCCTGGCCTTCGGTGGGATCGAGTGGCACGGCGACTACGGGATGAAGGGCACGTTCCTGAACGAGACGTGGATGTGGTCGCCGCCGGACGTGCCGCCCTCCTAGCCACCCGCGCCCGCGCGTGATCGAATGGGCGCTCGATGATCGTCGACTGCGCCACCTACGACCAGGGCGAGCGGCAGCAGGCGGAACCCGAGGAGATCGAAGGGATCCGCGACCGCCGGCCGTCCGACGACGCCTTCGTCTGGGTCGGCCTCGTCGAGCCGACCAAGGAGGAGTTCGAGGCGGTGCGCCGCGAGTTCGAGCTGCACGAGCTGGCGGTCGAGGACGCGATCAAGGCGCACCAGCGGCCCAAGCTCGAGCAGTACGGCGACACGCTGTTCCTCGTCCTGAAGACCGTGATGTACCGCAACAACGAGGAGATCGTGGACATCGGCGAGGTGATGCTCTTCGCCGGCGAGGACTTCCTCATCACCGTCCGGCACGGCGAGGGCGGTGGGCTCGGCCAGGTCCGGGAGCACCTGGAGCAGCGGCCCGAAGTCCTGAAGCACGGGCCCGGCGCGGCGATGTACGCGATCGTCGACCGCGTCGTCGACGCGTACGAGCCCGCGGGAGAGGCGATCGCCGAGGACATCGAGGAGGTCGAGGCCGAGGTCTTCTCCCCCGGTCGCGACAACCCGGTCCAGCGCATCTACAAGCTGCGGCTCGAGGTGCTCGACTTCTACCGCGCCGCCGCGCCCCTCCTCCCCGCGCTCGAACGGCTCTCGTCGGACGAGCTGCCGACCGTCCCGGCGAAAGTCCGCGACTACTACCGGGACGTCACCGACCACCTGACCCGCGTGATCGAGCAGCTCGACTCCTTCCGCGAGCTCCTCTCCGGCACGCTCCAGGCGAACCTGACCCAGGTGAGCGTGCGCCAGAACGAGGACATGCGCCGCATCTCGGCGTGGGTCGCGATCATCGCCGTCCCCACCGCGATCGCCGGGATCTACGGGATGAACTTCGAGCACATGCCGGAGCTCGGCTGGCGCCTCGGCTACCCGGGCGTCCTCGTGCTGATCGCGGTGATCTGCGGCTACCTGTACTGGCGCTTCCGCAAGTCCGGCTGGCTCTAGGGCTCGAAGCGGTAGCCCATCCCCGGCTCGGTCTTGAAGTAGACGGGCCGCGCAGGATCGGGCTCGAGCTTGCGGCGGATGCGCGCGACGTAGACGCGCAGGTAGTTCGTCTCCTTGGAGTACTGCGCGCCCCAGACCGCCTGGAGGAGCTGGCGCTGGCCGATCAGCTTGCCGGGATGCCGCACGAGGTTCTCGACGATCTGCCACTCGGTCGGCGTCAGCCGCACCTCGGCGCCGCCCTTGGTCACGCGCTTCGCGGCGAGGTCGACGGTGAAGTCGGGCGTCTCGACGATCGCCTCCTCGTCGCTCGGCGCCGCCCGGCGCAGCGCCGCGCGCAGGCGGGCGAGCAGCTCGTCCATCCCGAACGGCTTCGTCACGTAGTCGTCCGCGCCGGCGTCGAGCGCGGCCACCTTGTCCGGCTCGGTCTCGCGGACGGAGAGGACGACGATCGGCACGTCGCTCCAGCCGCGCAGGCCGCGGATCACCTCGATGCCGTCGATCCCGGGGAGTCCGAGGTCGAGGACGACCGCGTCGGGGTGGTGCCGCGCCGCAAGGACGAGCGCCTCCTCCCCGGTCGGCGCCAGGTCGGCCTCGTAGCCGCGCGCCTTCAGGTTCGTGCCGAGCGCGCGGAGGATGTGCGGCTCGTCGTCGACGACGAGGATCCGGGTCATTCGACCATTCTGAGGCGAAAGATCATCGTGAGGCCGCCGCCCGGCGTGTCCTCGACCTCCACCTCGCCGTCCATCGCCTCGACGAAGCCCTTCGCGACCGCGAGGCCGAGGCCGACGCCGGTTCCGTTGCCCGAGTCGCCGAGCCGCTGGAACGGACGGAACATCTCCTGGCGGTCGTCCGGCGAGATGCCGGGGCCGCGGTCGACCACGCGGACGTCGACCCGGCCGTCCGCAACACCCGCGTCGACCAGGACGTGCTCGCCCGGCGGCGAGGCGGCCAGCGCGTTTCCGATCACGTTCGCGAGCGCTCGCTCCAGGAGGCCCGCGTCCGCGAGCACTCGCGGGAGCGTCTCGGCGACACGAACGTCCACCTGCTCGGTGCTCGCGCCGAGGCTTTCGAGCGCAGCCGGGACGACCTCGTCGACGCCGACTGGCGCAAGGTGGGCCGCGAGCGCGCCCGTCTGGAGCCTGCTCATGTCCAGGAGGTTCCCGACGAGGTCGTTCAGGCGGTCGGTCTGCTGGTCGATCGTCTCGAGGAACTCGTTCCGCGCCTCGTCCGTCCAGTCGACGTCGCTGCTGGAGCAGGCTCGTGACGGACGCCTTGATGGCGGCGAGCGGGGTGCGCAGGTCGTGCGAGACGGCCGAGAGGATGGCGGTGCGCAGGTCGTTCGCGGCGGCGAGCGAGCCCGCCTCGGACGCCTCGGTCTCGAGCTCGGCGTACTCGATGGCCGCGTCGAGCTCGGCCACGAACGCGTTCAGGATCCGTTCGTCGTCGCCCACGCCGATGCCGCCGGCGAGCGCGAGCAGATGACGCTCGCCGACCGGAACCGTGGTCGTGGCCTCCTCCGGGGAGCTCGGCACCGGGCTTCCGGACGCTGCCTCGATCCTCCAGCCGTCGCCGTCGGCGTGCAGGAGCGCAGCGGCGTCGAGACCGTAGACGCGACGCAGGCTCTCGAGCAAGGTCGGCACGGGAGACGCGCCGGCGAGGCGCGCGAACGCCTCCGCCTCGGCGCGGGCACGGGCACCCGAGGCGGAGCGTCTGGCCGAGAGCTCGACGAAGCCGCTGACGATGAGAGCGACCGCGAGGAAGACGACCAGCGCGAGCACGTTCTCGCCCTCGCTGATCGTGAAGGTGTAGAGCGGCGGCGTGAAGTACCAGTTCACGAGGAGGAATCCGGCGACGGCGGCGACCAGTGCGGGCCAGAGCCCGCCGACCGCCGAGACGCCTACGACGAGGAGCAGGAAGAGCAGCAGGACGCTCGGGAGTCCGAGGTTCTCGCGCAGGTTCGCGAGCACGAGCGCAAGGAGGGCCGGCGCGACGAGCGCGAGCCCGAAGCCGACGATCTTGCGCCGCCGCGACAGCGCAGCGGGGACGCACGGTGCGCGGCAGGCCCTCGCCGGGGCTCGTCGCCGCGGCTCATCACGTGCACGTCGATCCCGGGGCCGGCGTCGCGGACGATCCGGTTGATCACCGAGCCGCGCGTGAGCTCGGCCCAGCGCGACCGGCGCGTCGCGCCGAGGACGATCTGGGTCGCGTTCAGGGAACGGGCCGTGTCGACGAGAGCGGCGCCGACGTCGCCGCCGACGACCTCGCGGTACGTGCCGCCGACGTCCTGGACGAGCGCCCGCTGCTCCTCGAGCATCGCGGCGGAGGGCCCAGCGAGTCCGTCCTGGGAGCGGACGTGCACGGCGACGAGATCGCCCTTCGTCCGTGCGGCCATCCGCGCGCCGCGCCGAATCAGACGGTCGCCGCCCGGCGCTCCGGTGAGCGCGACGACGACCCGCTCGCGCGTCTCCCACGGCTGGTCGATCCCCTGGCGCTCACGGTAGTCGCGGAGCGCCTCGTCCACGCGGTCGGCCACCCAGAGGAGCGCCAGCTCGCGCAGGGCGCCGAGGTTCCCGGGCCGGAAGTAGTTGCCGAGCGCGGCATCGATGCGCTCCGCCGGATAGACGTTGCCGTGCGCCATGCGCCGGCGCAGCGCTTCGGGCGCCATGTCCACGATCTCGATCTGGTCGGCGCGGCGGACGATCTCGTCAGGGACCGTCTCGCGCTGCTTCACGCCGGTGATCTGCTCGACCACGTCGTTCAGCGACTCGAGGTGTTGGATGTTCAGCGTCGAGATGACCGTGATCCCGGCCTCGAGCAGGTCGTCGATGTCCTCCCAGCGCTTGGCGTGCTTCGAGCCCGGCACGTTCGAGTGCGCCAATTCGTCGACCAGCGCGACCTCGGGGGCGCGCGCGAGGATCGCGTCGACGTCCATCTCCTCGAAGGTCGCGTCGCGGTAGGTGACCGTCTTGCGCGGGACGACCTCGAGGTCGCCGATCATCGCCGGCCGTCTTCTCGCGGCCGTGCGACTCGACCAGACCGACGACGACGTCCGTGCCCCGCTCGCGGCGGCGATGCCCTTCTCCGAGCATGGCGAAGGTCTTGCCAACACCCGGCGCGGCGCCGAGGTAGATGCGGAGCATTCCGCGCGCCATGTGCGAAGGCTACGCCTCCCGGTCGAGGGCGAGGTTCAGCTCGAGTACGTTCACGCCGCGCTCGCCGAGGAACCCGAGCGGGCGGCCCTTGCGTGTGCTCGTCCACGAGCGCCAGGACTTCGTCGAGGCTCAGGCCCCGTTCGTCCGCGACGCGCTGGGCCTGAAGCCGCGCGTCGGCGACGGAGATGTGCGGATCGAGACCCGAGCCCGAGCCGGTGACCGCATCCGCCGGGATGCTCTCGCCTTCGTTCAGCCCGTTCCCCTCGCGGTAGGCCTGGAGCCGTTCCGCGACCGCGTCGAGGAGGTCGGGGTTGTTCGGCCCGAGGTTCGAGGCCGAGCTCGACATCGCGTCGTAGCCCGTCGCCGGCGCTGGAGGGTCTCGCGTGGAAGTACTCCGGCCCCTCGAAGATCTGGCCGATCAGCGTCGACCCGACGACCGTGCCGTCCCGCTCCACGAGCGAGCCGTCGGCCCGGTTCGGGAACGCGACCTGCGCCACGCCGGTCACGACCAGCGGATAGACGACGCCCACGAGCACGGTGAAGACGAGGAACGCGACGACCGCGGGAACGAGCTGGCGGCGCATCAGAGGATCCCCAGCTGCGTGATGACGATGTCGATCAGCTTGATCCCGATGAACGGCGCGATGATGCCGCCGAGCCCGTAGATCAGCAGGTTGCGGCGCAGGAGCGCGGCCGCGGAGACGGCCCGGAAGCGCACGCCGCGCAAGGAAAGCGGGATGAGCGCGACGATCACGACGGCGTTGAAGACGACCGCCGAGAGGATCGCCGACTCGGGCGAACCGAGATCCATGACGTTCATCCGGTCGAGCGCCGGGAAGACGCCCGCGAACATCGCCGGGATGATCGCGAAG
Organism: uncultured Actinomycetes bacterium; assembly: GCA_963814525.1. Taxonomy (GTDB): domain Bacteria; phylum Actinomycetota; class Thermoleophilia; order Gaiellales; family Gaiellaceae; genus CAVRUF01. The sequence goes on from CAWFDH010000007.1 coordinate 15,178, forward strand.
TACTTGGCGACGTCGTTCGAGATCGAGAACGTGGTCAGCGCGCCGCGCGTGATGAGGAGCTGCTTGCCGACCTCGACGATCTCGATCAGCTTCGTCGGATCCGAGTCGAGGTCGACCATGTTCCCGGCCTCGCGCGCGGCCTGCGTGCCCGTGTTCATGGCGACGCCGACGTCGGCCTGGGCGAGCGCGGGCGCGTCGTTCGTCCCGTCGCCGGTCATCGCGACGAGCACGCCGCCGGCCTGCTCGCGCTTGATGAGCGCCATCTTGTCCTCGGGCGTCGCCTCGGCCAGGAAGTCGTCGACCCCGGCCTCCTCGGCGATCGCGCGCGCGGTCATCGGGTTGTCGCCGGTGATCATCACCGTGCGGATCCCCATCGCGCGCAGCTGGTGGAAGCGCTCGCTCATGCCTTCCTTGACCACGTCCTTCAGCTGGACGACGCCGAGCGTGCGCGTGCGGTCGGCGACGACGAGTGGTGTGCCTCCCGACGCGGCGATGCCCGCCACGATCTCGTCGAGCGCGGCCGGAACCGCGCCTCCCTGCTCCTCGACCCAGCGCCGCACGGAGTCGGCGGCGCCCTTGCGGATCGAGCGCCCCTCGAACTCGACGCCGCTCATCCGCGTCTGCGCGGTGAACGGGACAAGCGTCGCGCCGTGAAGCTCGCGGCCGCGGAGCTCGTAGCGCTCCTTCGCCAGGACGACGATGGAGCGGCCCTCGGGCGTCTCGTCGGCGAGGCTCGAGAGCTGGGCGGCATCCGCGAGCTCGGCCTCGTCGACGCCGGGAAGCGGAAGGAACGCGGTCGCCTGGCGGTTGCCGAGCGTGATCGTCCCGGTCTTGTCGAGGAGGAGCGTCGAGCAGTCGCCCGCCGCCTCGACCGCGCGCCCTGAGAGCGCGAGGACGTTGCGCTGGACGAGGCGGTCCATCCCGGCGATGCCGATCGCCGAGAGAAGCGCGCCGATCGTCGTCGGAATCAGGCAGACGAGCAGCGCGACCAGGACGATGACGGACTGCTCCGCGCCCGAGTAGACGGCGAACGGCTGCAGCGTCACGACCGCGATGAGGAAGACGAAGGTCAGGCCGGCGAGGAGGATGTCGAGCGCGATCTCGTTCGGGGTCTTCTGCCGGCTCGCGCCTTCGACGAGCGCGATCATCCGGTCGAGGAAGCTTTCGCCGGGCTGCGACGTGACGCGCACGACGATCCGGTCGGAGAGCACGCGCGTGCCGCCGGTCACCGCCGAGCGGTCGCCGCCCGACTCGCGGATGACCGGAGCGGACTCGCCGGTGATGGCCGACTCGTCCACGCTGGCGATGCCCTCGATCACGTCCCCGTCGGCGGGAATGACCTCGCCTGCGGAGACGACGACCTCGTCGCCGGCGCGCAAGGCCGAGCTCGCGACGTCCTCGATCGCTCCTTCGGGCCCGACCCGGTGCGCGATCGTGGCCGCACGCGTCTTGCGGAGCGTCTCGGCCTGCGCCTTGCCGCGGCCCTCGGCCATCGCCTCCGCGAAGTTGGCGAAGAGAACGGTGAACCAGAGCCAGGCGGCGATGAGCCCGGCGAAGACGCTCGGCTCCTTCACGAAGAGGACGGTCACGAGCACGCTGCCGATCTCGACGACGAACATGACCGGGTTGCGCACCATGCGGCGCGGGATCGAGCTTCCAGACGCTCTCGAGCGAGGCCGGAGCGAGGATCTTGGTGTCGAGGAGCGAGCTCATGCGTTCAGGTGCTCCAGGATCGGCCCGAGGGCGAGGACGGGGAAGTACGTCAGGCCGACGACGATCACGACGACGGCGACGAGAAGCCCGGCGAAGAGCGGCGTCCCGGTCGGGAACGTGCCCGCTGTCACCGGAGTGGACTGCTTGCGGGCCAGGGCGCCGGCGAGCGCGAGGGCGGCGACGATCAGGAGGAAGCGTCCGCCCAGCATCGAGAGGCCGAGCGTCGTGTTGAACCAGTCCGTGTTCCCGGTGAGACCGCCGAACGCGGAGCCGTTGTTGTTCGACGCCGACGTGAACGCGTAGACCATCTCCGAGAGCCCGTGCGGGCCGGAGTTCAGAAGCGAGGCGGTCGCGAAATCGGCGACGACCGAGGCGCCGGCGAATCCGAGGACGATCGTGGGCACGACGAGCAGGTACAGGACGACGAGCTTCATCTCCGGCGCCTGGATCTTCTTGCCCAGGTACTCGGGCGTCTCCCCACCATCAGCCCGGCCAGGAAGACCGAGAGCAGCGCGAAGATGAGCATCCCGTAGAGCCCGGCGCCGACACCTCCCGGGCTGACCTCGCCGAACATCATGTTGACGAGCGGAACCGCGCCGCCGAGCGGCGTGAAGCTGTCGTGTGCGCCGATCACCGCTCCGGTGGACGTGCTGGTGGTCGTCGCGGCGAAGAGGCCGGTCGCGGCCGTGCCGAACCGGATCTCCTTCCCTTCCATGTTCCCGCCCGAGGCGTCGATCGCCGGATTGCCCTGCGCCTCGAAGGCCATGGCCGCGAGGGCGGCGCCGATCCAGAGGATGAACATCGCGGCGAAGACGGCCCAGCCCTGGCGGCGATCCTTGGCGAGCCGCCCGAAGGCGAACGTCAGCGCGAACGGGATGATCAGGATCGCCCACATCTGGAGCAGGTTCGTGAGCCCGCTCGGGTTCTCGTACGGGTGCGCCGAGTTGGCGTTCATCGGCCCGCCGCCGTTCGTCCCGAGCTCCTTGATCGCCTCCTGGCTCGCGACCGGGCCGCGGTAGATCTCCTGCGTCGCGCCTTCGACCGTGGTCGCCTGCGCGGGGCCGTCGAGTGTCTGGATGACGCCGAGCCCGGCCATCGCGAGCGCCAGGACGAGCGCCAGGGGCAGAAGGACGCGGGTGACCGAGCGGGTCAGGTCGACCCAGAAGTTCCCGATCGTCTCCGACCCGCGCCGCACGAGACCGCGCACGAGCGCAATGGCGACGGAGATGCCGACCGCCGCCGAGACGAAGTTCTGGACGGTCAGCCCGGCCATCTGGGTGAGATGGCTCATGGTCGACTCGCCGCCGTAGTTCTGCCAGTTCGTGTTGGTGACGAAGCTGACCGCGGTGTTGAACGCGAGCGCCGGCGGCACGCCCACGGCATCGGTCGGATCGAGCGGCAGGTACCCCTGGATCCGCTGGAGCGCGTAGAGCCCGATCACCGAGACGGCGCTGAAGGCGAGCAGCGAGAACGCGTAGACGGACCAGACCTGCTCACGGTTCGCGTCGACGCCGAAGAGCCGGTAGAACGCGCGCTCGACCGGCAGGAAGATCCGGTCACCGGGAGCGCTCTCGCCTCCGTACACCCGCGCGAGGTAGCCGCCGAGCAGCGGCGTCGAGATGAGAACGAGCCCGACGAGCGCCGCGAGCTGCAGCCAGTTCGCCGCGCTCATCCGAGCCGCTCGGGCGCGAGCAGCGCGTAGACGAGGTAGGCGAGCACGGCGATCGCGGCGACGAGCCCGACGATGTCCTCGCCGTTCATCGTCCGCCCTCCTCTCGCCGGCCGACCTCGAGAATCCAGGCACAGCCGCGCACGAAGAGCGCCGCGAGGGCGAAGAAGGCGATGACGACCGCGATGAAGATGACGTCGCGCATACGTCCGTTCTACTCCGCGGAAAGGGCGTCCGGGCGGCCGTTAACGCGATGTCTACGGCGCCGCCGAAAATGTTGATGTTGCCGCTACGCTGCCGCGATGCCCGCCCTTCTGCTCTACGGCGACACCGAGCGCGCGGCCGCGCTGCGGCACGAGATTCCGCTCGCGGTCATGGATCCGCTGCTCTTCGCGGAGGTCGACGGGCGGCGCGTCGTGCTCACGAGCGTGCTGGAGCGCGAACGGATCACGCGCGCCCTGCCGGATGCCGAGGTGCTCGACTACTTCGACTTCGGCTGGAAGGAACTCATCGAGGGCGGGATGTCCTTCGCCGAGGCCGCGCGGGAGACCGTGGCGCGGGTGGTGCGCGAGATCGGAATCGACGACGCGATCGTCCCGGCCGACTTTCCGCTCGCGCTCGCCGACCGGCTGCGAAGCGACGGGATCGCGGTGACGGTCGACGAGGGCGCCGTGGAGTTCCGGCGGCGCGCGAAGTCGGGTGCAGAGCTCGACGGCATCCGCGCGGCCCAGCGAGCGGCCGAGGCCGGGATGGCCGCGGCGCGCGATCTTCTCTTCAGCGCGCGGCCGACCGAGGACGGCCGGCTGGAGCTCGACGGCAAGGAACTCCTGGCCGAGGACGTCCGCGCAGTGTTGCGCGCCGCGTGCGCGGAGCACGGCGCACCGTGTCCGCCCGACGTGATCGTCGCGTCCCTGCTGAGCGGTTACGGCCACGACCCGGGCAGCGGCCCGCTTCCGAGCGGGCTTCCGATCGTGATCGACCTCTGGCCCAGGGATGAAGCGAGCGGCTGCTGGGCCGACATGACGCGAACGTTCCTGGTGGGCGAGCCCACGCCGGAGCACGCCGCCCGGATCGCCGACCACGCACGGCTCTCGCTGGCCGCGCTCGAAGCCGCCCGGGCGGCGATTCGTCCCGGCATCCGCGGACGCGAGCTGTTCGACCTGGTCTGCGACCTGTTCGAGGCGGAGGGCCACCTGACCCAGCGAACGACGAAGGGCGACGAGATGGAGGGCTTCCAGGTCTCGCTCGGCCACGGCGTCGGCCTGGAAGTCCACGAAGCCCCGGGCCTGGGCCTGGCCGGCCGCGACGAGCTGGTCCCCGGCGACGTGCTCGCTCTCGAGCCGGGCCTGTGGAACGCGGAGATCGGCGAGGTGCGCTTCGAGGATCTCGTCCTCGTCACCGAAGACGGCTGCGAGACGCTGACGCGGTTCCCGTACGAGCTCGC
>CAWFDH010000008.1:0-927577 GCA_963814525.1 uncultured Actinomycetes bacterium
TCCGCCACGACGACGCGCCGAGCAGGAACACCTGGCCCTCGCGCGCCTCGTAGACCATCTCCTCGTCGAGCTCGCCGACCCGCCCGCCGCCGTCCATGAGGAAGACGCCGTAGAGCCCGCGGTCGGGGATCGTCCCGGCGTTCGTCACCGCGAGCCGGCCCGCGCCGTCGCGCCCGCGGACGCGCCCGGCGGTGCGGTCCCACGTGATGCGGGGCCGCAGCTCCGCGAACTCCTCCGACGGGTAGCGGCCCGCGAGCATGTCGAGCACGTTCTCGAGCTGCGTGCGGGAGAGGTCGCGGAACGGATAGGCGCCGCGCACGAGGTCGTGCAGGTCGTCGACGGAGATCTCCTCCTGCGACGAGATGGCGACGATCTGCTGCGCGAGCACGTCGAGCGGGTTGCGCGGGATCCGGGTCTCCTCGATCGCGCCCTCGCGCATGCGGCCGACGACGACGGCGCATTCGAGGAGGTCGCCGCGGAACTTGGGGAAGATCCGGCCCTTGGACGGCTCGTCCAGCCGGTGCCCGGAACGGCCGACGCGCTGGAGCCCGGCCGCGACCGACTTCGGCGACTCGACCTGGACGACGAGGTCGACCGCGCCCATGTCGATCCCGAGCTCGAGCGACGAGGTCGCGACGAGGCACGGGATCGCGCCGCGCTTGAGCAGCTCCTCGACCTCGATGCGCTGCTCGCGCGCGAGCGAGCCGTGATGGGCTCTCGCGACCTCACGCTCCGCCAGCTCGTTCAGCCGCAGCGCGAGCCGTTCCGCGAGCCGGCGGCTGTTCACGAACACGATCGTCGAGCGGTGCGCCTGGACCAGCTCGAGGAGCCGCGGGATAGATCGACGGCCAGATCGAGCGCCCGACTCCTCCGTCGATCGGCTCGGCGTTGCCGGGCTCGCGCATGTCCTCGAGCGGGACGACGACCTCGAGATCGAGCTCCTTGGACGAGCCCGCGTCGACGAGCTCGATGTCCCGCGCGCCCGAGACGAAGCGGCCGATCTCCTCCAGCGGACGCTGCGTCGCCGAGAGCCCGATCCGCTGGAACGGCCGGTCGATGAGCCGCGCCAGCCGTTCGAGCGAGAGCGCCAGGTGCGCGCCGCGCTTCGTCCCCGCGACGGCGTGCACCTCGTCGACGATCACCGTCTCGACGGTCGTGAGCATCGACTTCGCCTGCGACGTGAGGATGAGGTAGAGCGACTCGGGCGTCGTGATGAGGATGTCGGGCGGGTTGCGCTGCATCCGCGCCCGCTCGGCCTGCGGCGTGTCGCCGGTGCGCACCGCGACGGAGAGCTTCGAGCCGATCCCCGCGAGCGGCCCGCGCAGGTTGCGCTCGACGTCGTAGTTGAGCGCCTTCAGCGGGCTGACGTAGAGCACCTGCGTCCCCTTCCCGGGCTCGGCGCGGTCGAGCGCGAAGAGGAACGCGGCGAGCGTCTTCCCCGAGCCGGTCGGCGCCTGGATCAGCGTGTGCGAGCCCGAGGCGATCGCCGGCCAGCCGCGCTCCTGCGCAGGCGTCGGCGCGTCGAACGTCCCCTCGAACCACTCGCGGACCGCGGGGCTGAATGAGGCGAGCGGATCCACGCGTCCAGCGTATCGAGCGGCCGCCGAGCGACCGCGGGCCGCGCCCCGGATGGAGCGCGGCCCGCGTCGGATCAGATGTCGGTTAGCCGTCCGTGAGCGTCGACCAGAGAGCGGCCTGCGCGATGAGCGTCCACTCCCGCTCTCCGTCCATGCGGGAGAACGGGTCGGTCGCGAAGCCCAGGTAGCGGCTGTTCGCAGTCGTCGTCCCGTGGACGATCATCGGGGCTCCGGCCACGAGCGGGTCGCGATCGCGCCAGAGTCCCGCGACGAACATGCTGCTCGTCGACGCGACGTGGCGGCCGTCCACGACCGCGCCCGTCGGGATGGCGGAGAAGTACGTCATGCTCGACGGCAGGAACAGCGTGTCCCGCGCGGGGTACGCCCCGGTGAGCGGGCTCGCCGTCCCACCGACGTTGTCCCAGAGCGAGATGCCGCCGCCCGCGTCGTCGATGCCGCGGGTGAAGGCGTCGACGAGCCCGCCGGCGGTCATGAACGTGAAGTTCGTCGCCGACTGGCCCGTCCCGATGTAGCCGCCGCCACGGGCGAAGAACGCCGTCAGGCGTGCCCTCGCCTGGGTGCTCGCGGCGCCGGGATACGCCGTGCCCGTGTTGTAGAGCACGTCGATCCCCGCGAGCGGGTCGGCCGCCGCGTTCTGCAGCGAGTTCGGCCCGGTGACGGTGGAGACGAACGAGACGTCCGGGCCGAAGACCGCTTCCAGGCCCTCGAAGATCGGCCGGGTCGTGGTCGACGTCTCGGGCGTCGCGCTGTTCACGAGGACGCCGATCTTGGGCGCCTTCGTTACGAGCGTCCGCGCCGGCTTGGCGCCGACGCCGCGCTCGAACTCGATTCCTGCCTCCTCACCGGCGTCGTCGAGCGCCTCGTACGCCGCTCGGCTGGTCGGAGAGAAGATCAGGCTCCCGGCCGGCATGGTGTCGCCGCCCGTGACCTGGAACGGCGCCTCGGCCAGCTCGGCGTCCACGCCGCTGCGCAGCAGGGCGAGGATGGCCCGGGCCTCGATCGGTCCGCGAACCGTGACCGCGTACCACTTGTTCGGGACGCTCTTCCCGCCCTCGAGACCGCCGTCGAGGCCGGACGGCCGTGGATCTCCTTCGTGCGAGGGTCGAAGTGCCGATCGTCGCGCGGAACCTCGAAGACGTCGGCGCCCCAGACGAGACCGTGGCTCCAGGCGCCCGGTGGCGCGTAGAGGACCGAGATCCGGTCGGAGATGTCCTGGCCGGGACTCAGCGTGGTCAGGGCGAGCCCGCGCAGCGCCTGATCCATCCAGACGACGTACGAGCCCTCCGGGTACCGCCGGCCGTTCCACTTGAAGTCCTTCGTCGCCTTCTCGACGTCGATGCCGTTGTCGAGGAGCCACTGGACGAGGCGGTTTGCCTCGGCATCCGACCGCTGGGCCCCGCTCTCGAACGGGATCACGTAGGCGGTCGGGTACTCGATCATCCAGTTGTGGTTCTCCTCGTCGAACCCGCGCGAGGCGAGGAGCGGATCGTCACAGCAGTTCGGGCGATCCGCGTCGTCGGACGCCGCGCCGGTAGATCCGGACCTGGTCGCGCAACATCTCGTCGCGGTTCGAGAGCCAGTAGTCCATCGACGAGTAGAAGACGACGTACTGCGCCTTCTTCGAGCCGAGACGGCCCTCGCCGCCGCAGCCGGCGGGATCCTCGAGGGCGCCGGATGCGTCGTAGACGGGCTGGAGCTCGGTCGAGTCGCACATCTCGACCGTCGAGCCGTCGATCCCGATCAGCGAGATGTACGTCTGCGTGTAGAAGGGGCCCCAGTCGTCCCAGCCCTCGGCCGTGGCCGCGCTGGGCAGGTTCCCCTCCGCGTCGCAGTAGGGGAAGAACTCGCCCCACATGGGGTGATCCGCCCACGGGCAGAAGTCGTTGACCGGCCGCTGGATCCCGTAGCCGTTCGAGCCCGGGCGACCCGGAACCGCGGTCAGCCGCGCTTCGTTGTCGTCGAGCCGGCGCTGGTTCCAGTAGGCGAAGATGTCGTACTCCATGCCCGGGTTGTGCGGCTTCGTGAGGCCGTCGTCGAGCGTCGGGTTGTAGTAGCCGTGCAGCGCGAGCCCGTTCGTCGCGAGCCAGCGTTGCTGCAGCTTGACGCTGTTCTTCACCTCGGGCTGTGACTGCACGAGGAAGTCCCGGTTCATGTCGAAGCGGTTCTCGTTCTGACGGATGCCCATGACCCGGCCGTCCGGGTTCATGCTCGGGATGATCACGAGGACCGAGTGATTCAGGATCTCGTCCACGATCGCGTTCGCGCCACGTGGCGTGGTCGCGAGGTCGCGGATCACCTGCATCATCGCGTCGCCGCCCTCTTCCTCGTTGCCGTGGATGTTGGCCTCGATGAAGACCGGCATCTTCACGTCCTCGTCCCAGTAGCCTGAGGAGCTTCTGCGCCAGCTTCGGGTTGTCGAGCTCGACCTTCCTCAGCAGGAGGTAGCGGTCGTAGTCACGCCGCTGCGCCTGGTCTCGAGCGCGTTCACGACGACGCCATAGTGGTTTCGGCCGCCGGCCGTCTGCCCGATCACGGAGTACGTCATCCGCTGCGGGAGGCCCGCCGCGGTCGCCTCCGCCTTGATCTTGTCGAGGGTGCATGGGATTGCGCCGTACGGTATGAGCGCGAGCGGCGGTCCCTGCTGGGGCGCGATGCCCGGCTCGGCCGCGGCGGGCGCGCACCAGGTCTCGCCGTACGTGGGCCCGAGGCCCGGCGAGATCGGCTGGCCGTTCCAGGGCGTCTGCGCAAGCGCCTGCCCGGCGGCGATCAGCGTGACGAGCGCCGCGAGCGCCGCCACGATCCCCCCGCGAACTCCTGAGTGACGCAGTCGTGGTTGCATCGTTTCTCCTCCCGGTAGTCCCCCCTCCGAGGAGTGCCCCGCGCCCGCCCGGCTCCCCGCGGAACGGAGGTGCGCAGGTTCAGAGGGCAGTCGCTTTTCACGCGACAGCGCCAGCACCGTACGATCGACCCGGCGCATTTGGCAAGCAGGCGACGTCTGGCTACGCCGGCGCCTCCTGCCGCGCTACAGTCGCCTGGTGGCGACGACGAAGGCTCCTGCGCTCCATTTCACCGGCGATCCCGAGTCGGACCGGTTCCTCGCGGAGGATCCGCTGGCGCTCCTCGTCGGGTTCGCGCTCGACCAGCAGGTGACCGTTCAAAAGGCGTTCTCAGGGCCGCTCGAGATCAAGCGGCGGCTGGGCACGTTCGACGCCGGGAAGATCGCAGCGACCGATCCGGCCAGGCTCGAGGAGGTCTTCCGGGAGAAGCCCGCGATCCACCGCTTCCCCGGTGCAATGGCCAAGCGGGTGCAGGATCTGTGCGGGGTGATCCAGGCGGACTACGACGGCCACGCCGAGCGCGTCTGGACGGAGGCAGCGGACGGCACCGACCTGAAGAAGCGGCTGCTCGCCCTCCCGAGCATCGGCGAGATGAAGGCGAAGACGCTCATCGCGGTGATCGGAAAGCGGCTCGACGCGGGGCCGACAGGCTGGGAGAAGGTCGCGCCCGAGCACATGACGCTCGGCGACGTCGACTCGGCCGAGGCGCTCGCCGACTACCAGGCGAAGAAGCGCGCCCACAAGGCCGCGATGCGCGCAGCCAAGCAGTAACTCCCGCTCCGGGCTGTGGACGGATTGGCCCAGAGTCGGCGCAGTCCGACGCGCAATCCGTGCGCAGTTCCGCGGTACGCTCGAGGTGGTGGTGAGCGGCGCTCCCCACCCTGGGTGGGCGCGCGCGCGTGAGTAACCCGTAGCGCCCGCAGAGCGGAAACGCGAAGCGGGGCGACCCTCCCGAAGAAGAGCCGCCCCGCGGTTCAGTCCGTTACTTGAACTGGATGGTCAGCGTGTTCGTCGAGCCGTCATCCAGCTTGAGGATGAACTTGCGGCATGTGTTGCGCCAGCTCGACGACGTGTCCCACTCGTACGTGTACGTCCCGCTCGAGTAGCTGAGCGAGCCGACCGTTGCCGACGCCGAGCCGATCGCGGCGCCCGACGAGCAGCTCACCTGCTGCGACTGCGGGTAGCCGGTCTCGATCACGCCGAGCCCGCGGTTCACACCGCCGAGCCGGAACTTGATCTTCACGTCCTTGCCGGCGTCGGCCTTCGACGGGGGCGACGACCACGAGAACGGCCAGACGACGCTGTAGGTCGCCGTCAGGCTGCTCGTGTTGCCCGCGTTGTCGGCCGCGTTCACCGTGTACGACTTCGTCCCGATCGTGGACGTGTCCACCGTGGCCGGGCCCGTGCAGCTCGCGACGCCCGACGCGATGTCGGTGCACGAGTAGCTGGGCGTGACCGAGGAGCCGAGCGTGTACGTGCCGCCCGACACCGGCGATGCGATCGAGATGTTCGGACCGGCGCCGTCGATCGTGAAGCTCTTCGTCTTCACTGCCTCGACGTTGCCCGCGTTGTCGGTCGCGTGGAACTGCACCGTGTGCGAGCCGTTGCCGCTGACGGCGAACGGGCCCGTGTAGGTCGTCCACGAGCCGGAGTCGACCAGGTACTCGATCGACGCCACGCCCGATCCGCCGGCGTTGTCGGTGGCGGAGAGGGTCACGGTCGTCGGGTTCGAGTAGAAGCCGGTGATCGAGGACGGCGCGAGCGTCGCCTTCGTCGACGGAGCGATCCCGTCGCTCGTGAAGGTCAGCGTCTTCGTCGTCTCGATCAGGCCGGTCAGGTCGACCGCCCGGTACGTGAGCGTGTGCGTTCCGCTCCCCGGAACCTGGATCGGGCCCGTGTAGGTGCGCGTGCCCGAGCCGTCCAGCTGGTACTGGATCGCGATCGCGCCCGAGCCGAGCCCCGTCGTTCGCCGTGAGCGTGATGGTCGTCGGAGCACGGTGGAATCCGCCGACTGCGGGCGGCGAGAGCGATGCGGTCGTGGTCGGTGCGTTCCCGTCCACCTTGAACGAGAGCGACTTCAGCGCCTCGACGTGGCCGAGGTTGTCGGTCGCCCGGTACTCGAGCAGGCGGTCCCCGTCGCCGGTGACGACGAACGGGCCGGAGTAGGTGACGAACGCGCCGCCGTCGAGCCGGTACTCGATCTTCTGGATCCCGGCGCCGGAGCCGTCCGAGGCCGTGATCGTCACGGTCGGGTTGCGCCACCAGCCGAGGTTCACGGTGCCGGACAGGACGGCGTTCGAGGTCGGCGCGGTCGTGTCGACGGTGAACGTCGACGTGGACGTCGCCTCCTCGTTCCCCGCGCGGTCGGTCGCCCGTGCGGACAGCGTGTAGCTGCCGTCGCCCGGGAAGCCGGCGAACGCGAAGTCGTCCGACCAGCTCGCCGCGCCGTCGGCCGTGACGAACACCTGGGTGGCACTCGCGAAGCTCGTGCCGTTCCAGTACAGCCCGGTCGAGTTGCGGCGCATGCTCCACCGCACGGACGCAGGCCCGGAGCGGTCGTCCGCGGCCGTGCCGCAGATGTCCTCCGCTCCGGTGCCGCAGCCGGCGGCCCAGGCACCGGCGTTGTAGAAGCCGCCGTTCGCCGGGAAGCCGACCGTGGAGGTCGGGTTGACGTTGTCGACCGTGAACGTCGTCGACGTCGGAACGGATTGCTCGTTCCCGCCCGCGTCGACGGCCTTCGTCCGGACGATGTAGTCGCCGTCGGCCGGGAAGGCCGAGGCCGGGAACGACCAGCGCCAGGAGGTCGTCCCGAGCGCCGCTCCCCAGGCGGGCGAGGCGCCGACGAACGCGACGCCGTCCCACCACAGGCCCGTGGAGACCTGCTGGAGCGCGACCTGCACGGACGCGAGCGGCTGCGGGCTCGAGCCCTGCGACGCCGTGCCGCACATGTCGCCGTCGATGGGCGTCCCGCAACCCGCCGTGTAGGCGGCGTTCGAGTACGCGCCGCCGGCGGCCGGGAAGTCGACCGCGGAGGCGAGCTCGTCGGTCAGGTTCGACCACAGGGCCGCCTGGCCGATCAGCGTCCACTCACGCTCGGCGTCCTGCCGGGAGAACGGGTTCGCCGAGTAGCCGACGTAGCGGCTCGACGCCGTCGTGTTCCCGTGGACGACGACCGGTGCGGCGTTTGAGGTCGCCGCGCGGTTTCGCCACAGACCCGCGACGAAGCCGGGCGACGGGCCGTTCGGCGCCGTGCCGACCATGTTCGCGTTGTTGCGGCCGTCGATGACCGCCCCCGTCGGGGTCGCCGTGAAGTAGGTGACGTTCGACGGCATGAACAGGTAGTCCGTCGCCGGGTAGCCGCCCGTGATCGGGCTGTTGGCCCCGCCGACGTTGTCCCAGGCCGTGATCCCGCCGCCGGCGCCCGAGCTCGTCAGCGTGAACGGGCTCGTGACGAGTGCGGGAACCGCGGCGGAGAGGAACGTGAAGTTCGTCCCCGACACGGCGGTCCCGACGTAGCCGCCGCCGCGGGCGAAGTACGCGTTGAGGCGGGCCCGCGTCTGCGTCGCGACGGTGCCGCCGCCGGAGGCCGCGAGGCCCGCCGTCGGATTGGTGTACGTGAACGTCGTCCCCGTGGGAACGGTCGCGACGACCCACGTGCCGTTGTAGCCGGCCACGCCGACGCCGGCGATGGTCACGGTCGCGCCGGGCTGGAGGTTGTGGGCCGCGGTCGTCGTGATCGTGACCGTGTTCCCCACCTCGTTCGCGCCGGTGGCCGTGATGTTGCTCCCGGTGCCCGGGAACGCCTGGCCGGTGTTGTAGATGACGTCGATCCCAGCGAGCGGATCCGTCGCGGCGTTCTGGATCGAGTTCGCCCCGGCGAGCATGGAGACGAAGATCGCATCCGACCCGAAGATCGCCCGCAGCGACTGCGACGTGTCCGAGTTGGCCGGGTTGGCGCTGTTCACGAGGATCGCGACCTTCGGCGCCTCCTTCATCTGCGTCGTCGCCGGCTTCGTCACGCCGACGTTGCGCTCGAACCACATCCCGTTCGCCTGGCCGGCGGCGTCGAGCGCCGACTTCGTGGCCGGGTCGTTCGGGAAGATGAGCGAGCCGGCCGGCATCGTCCCGCCGGTCGTCGAGGCGAAGCTCTCCTCGGCGATCTCGCCCGTCGACGCCGCTGCGCAGGAGCGCGAGCGCCGCGCGGACCTCGATCGGGCCCTGGAGGGTGACCGAGTAGAAGTCCGAGGACGCCGCCATCCCGTCACGCAGGCCGCCGTTCAGCGAGTTGGGCGCGCTGATCGGGGTCGTGGCCGGAGTGAACGACGCGTCGCCGCGCGGAATCTCGACGACGTCGGCGCCCCACATGAGGCCGTGGCTCCACGCGCCCGGAGGTGCGTACAGCTGCGTGATCCTCGCGGAGATGTCCTGGCCGGCGCTCAGCACCGTGAGTGCCAGTCCGCGAAGCGCCTGGTTCATGTAGACGACGTAGGAGCCCGCCTTGTAGGAGTTCGTGCCCCAGGTGAAGTCGGACGTCATGCGCTGCACGAGGATGCCGTTGTCGAGCAGCCACTTGGCCATCCGGTTGGCCTCCGCGTCGCTGCGCTGGCCGCCGCCGAACGGGATCACGTACGCCTTCGGGTACGGGACCATCCAGTTGTGCTCGGCCTCCGTGAAGCCGCGCAGCGTGAGGAGCGAATCGGTGCAGCACGGCACCCGGTCGGCGTCGGCGACGCCGCGGCGGAAGGCCTCGACCTGGTCGCGCATGAGGCCGGCGCGGTTGTCGATCCAGTAGTCGGCCGACGAGTAGAAGCCGATGTACTGCGCGCGCTTCGAGCCGAAGCGGCCGTTACAGCCGGCGCCCGACGAGCACATCTCGAGCGTCGAGGAGTCGGGACCGTAGAACGCCATGTACGTCTGGGTGTAGAAGGGGCCCCAGTCGTCCCAGCCCTCGGCGATCGCCGGGTTGCCGTTCGTCCCGCCGCCGCCTGAGTTGAACATGTTGACGGGGCGGGTGATGCCCATCCCGACCGCGGCGAGCGCGGCCTGGTTGGCGTCGAGGCGCCTCTGGTTCCAGTAGGCGAAGAGGTCGTACTCGAGGCCCGGGTTGTGCGGCTTCGTGAGTCCGTCGATGAGCGTCGGGTTCACGTAGCCGTGCATCGCGAGACCCACGGTCGCGAGCCACTCCTGCTGGAGCTTGACCGACGTCCGGGTCTCGGACTGCGACTGCACGATGAAGTCGCGGTTCATGTCGAACCCGTTCGAGTTCGCCCGCGTCCCGTTGAAGCGGCCGTCAGGGTTCTGGTTCGGGATCACGATCAGGATCGTGTGATCCAGGATCTTGTCCACCGTCGGATTCACGCCGTACGGCGTGGTGACGATGTCGCGGAGCACCTGCATGATCGCGTCCGCGCCCTCTTCCTCGTCCCCGTGGATGTTCGCCTCGATGAAGATCGGCATCTTCACGTCGCCGCCCCACGAGTTGAGCAGGATCTGCGCCGCGGCCGGGTCGGTCAGCTCGAGCGCGCGGAGCTGCTGCCAGCGCGCGTAGTCGCGCTGCTGCGCGACGGACTCGAGCGCGTTGACGACGACGCCGTACATGTTCCGCCCGCCGGCCGACTGGCCGATGATCGAGTAGTTCATGCGGTGCGGGATCCCGGCGGCGGTCGCCTCGCCCTGGATCTTGTCCAGGGTGCAGCCGACCGCCTCGTATGGGATGAGCGCGAGCGGCGCGCCCTGCTGGTTCGCGATGCTCGTTCCGGCAGCGGCATTGGCACACCACGGATCGCCGAATGTCGGGCCGAGGCCCGGCGAGACGGTCGTTCCGTCGAACGGCGCCACTGCCAGCGCGGTCGCCGGCATGAAGATGGCCGCAGCCGTCAAAGTCGTTGCGAGCGCGAGCACCAGTCGGCGCACGCGCACGTGTCCCCCAAGTGTCCCCTTGGTCATCGACCTCTCCGTTCTCTCTCCGGTTGGCGACGCGCGGAAATTCGGCGGCGTCCGCGCGAGCATAAGACCTTCGCGCTCCAGAAAAAAGGAACTTTGTGGCGTTTTGCTCTTTTACGCGACGCCGGCGAAGAGCGAGGAGCGGGCCTCGCGCACCATTTCGCGGGCGATCACGAGGCGCTGGACCTCGTTCGTCCCCTCGTAGATCTGGGTGATCTTCGCGTCGCGCATCATGCGCTCGACCGGGTACTCCTTGACGTAGCCGTAGCCGCCGAGGATCTGCACGGCCTCGGTCGTCGCCCACATGGCCGTGTCGGAGCAGAAGAGCTTCGCCTGCGCGGACGCCTTGGTCAGCTCGGGCCCGTCGACGCCCTCGTCGGCCATGCGCGCGAACCGGTGGAGCAGGCCCCGCGCGGCCTCGCACGCGGTGTCCATGTCGGCGAGCTTCGCCGCGATGAGCTGGTGCGAGGAGATCGGCTGGCCCATCGTCTCCCGGCTCTTCGCGTAGTCGAGCGCGTAGTCGGTCGCGCCCTGGGCGATGCCGAGCGCCTGCGCCGCGATCCCGGGCCGGGAGCGGTCGAGGACGCGCATCGCGATCGGGAAGCCCTCGCCCTCGTCGCCGACGAGGTTCTCCGCGGGGATGCGGCAGCCGTCGAAGAACACCTCCCCGGTCGTCGAGCCCTTGATCCCGAGCTTCGGCTCGATCCGGCCGACCGAGAACCCTGGCGCGTCGGCCTCGACCATGAAGCACGAGATCCCCTTGTGGCCGGCTTCGGGATCGGTCTTGGCGAACACGGTGTAGAGGCCTGCGACGCCGGCGTTCGTGATGAAGCGCTTGCCTCCGTCGAGGACGTACTCGTCGCCCTCGCGCTTCGCCGTCGTCCGCATCGCGGCGGAGTCGGAGCCCGAGCCGGGCTCGGTGAGCGCGTAGGCCGCGAGCCACTCGCCTGACGCGAGCCTCGGAAGCCAGCGCTGCTTCTGCTCGTCGGTGCCGGCCAGCTTGAGCGCGAGCGCGCCCAGCTCCTGCACCGCGAGGATGAGCCCGGTCGTCGCACAGGCCTTGGAGATCTCCTCGATCGCGACCATCAGCGTGAGCGTCCCGGTCCCGGTTCCGCCGTAGGCCTCGTCGAAGGGCAGGGCGAGGATGTCGTTCTCACGGAAGAGCTCGACCATGTCCTGCGGGAACTCGGCCGTCGCGTCGATCTCGGCGGCCCGGGGCGCAATGCGCTCGCGGGTTATCTGCCGGACGAGCTCGCGGATCTCCCGCTGGTCGTCGCTGAGGTCGTCCCAGGGCACGGGCGGAGCTTAAAGCTCGATCAGCGTCTCGGGCGCCGTCGTCAGCGCCTCGCCGCCGTCCTCGGTCACGAGGTACGAGTTCTCGATCCCGATCGCGGCCTCGCCGGGGAACACGAACTTCGGCTCGAGTGCGAAGACCATGTCCTTTGCGAACGGCTGATCCCAGCCGCGGGCCAGGAGCGGCAGCTCGTCGATCTCGAGCCCGATCCCGTGCCCGACGAACGTGACGCGCTCCTCCCCCGCGCCCATGAAGCCCTCGTGCCCGCCCGGCCAGCTCCTGCGCCAGGTCGTAGAGCGCCGCGCCGGTCACGCCCGGCTTCGCGGCGGCCGCGACGCCGTGGAGCACCGAGACGGCGAGATCGTGCGTCTCGGCGTAGCGCGCCTCGACCGGGCCGATGCGAGAACATCCGCGTCTGATCCGAGAGGTAGCCGTCGTGCGCGCCCGCGAGGTCGACGAGGATCGGCTCGCCTCGGCCGATCGGCCGGGACGACGCGCCTCGTGACACCGAGACGTTCGGGCCGGGGCCCACGATCGGCGTCTCGCTTCCGCCGGGCACGGCCGCGCTCGGCCCGGCCAGCACGGCGCCGTAGAAGAGCTCGTTGTTGAACGACCGGAACCGGATCGACGCCCTGGTGCCCGGCGAGCCGCAGCTCGCGCTCGATCTCCGCCGCCAGCTCGAGCTCGGTCATCCCCTCGCGCACGTGGCGCTCCATCCACTCGGGTAGGTGCGCGACCTGCTCGCACGCGACGCGGATGCGCTCCAGCTCGTAGGCGGACTTGACCGCCCGCACCGCCCGCAGGACGCCGGAGCAGTCGGCCAGCTCGAAGCCGTCGAGGCGCTTGCGCGTAGCGGAGGTAGCTCGCGGCCGGGAGCACGTCGAGCTCGAGCCCGAGCCGTCCGCCGTCGAGCCCGAGCGCGGCAAGCGCAGCGCCGAGATCGCGTAGCGACCGCAGCGGCTCGACGCGATCAAGGGGACTCTCCTCGCGTGCGCGCGCGAGGGTCTTGCGCACGAGCAGCGCCGGGTCGCCCTGCGCCGGGACGATCAGGTGCGCGCTCTGCGCCGTTCCGGCCAGGTAGTAGAGGTCGGTCTCCTGGACGACGAGCGCGCCGTCGAGCCCGGCCGCGCGCAGCCCCTCCTGGAACCGGGCGATGCGCGCTTGGATCTCGTCGGCGGGAACCATCGGATTAGAGTCTTTCGGACCGTGATCCTGACCAACGGCGTCATCCGCACGATGGATCCCTCGCTGCCGACCGCGGCGGCCCTGGCGATCGCGGGCGACAAGGTCGCCGGCGGAGTCGGCGTCCACGAGACCGCGCTCGCGAGCCCCGAGACGATCGACCTCGGCGGGCTCACCGTCGTCCCCGGCTTCACCGACTCGCACGTGCACTTCGCACAGTGGTCGCTGGGCCAGCGCCAGATCCGGCTCGAGGGGGCCGCGTCGCTCGACGACGCGGTGGCCAGAGTGGCCGCGGCGGCGAAGGACGCACCGGCAGACCGCTGGCTGCGCGGAATCGGCTGGCGCAGCGGCGAATGGGAGCCGCAGGTCGAGCCGACCCGCCAGGCGCTCGACGCCGTCACGGGCGACATCCCGGTCTCGCTGATGGCGAAGGACGGGCACTCGCTGTGGCTCAACTCGGCCGCGCTCGCCCGCGGAGACGGGAACCTCCTCGTGCCCGGCGGCGTCGTCGAGACCGACGACCACGGCGAGCCGACCGGCGTGCTCCGCGAGGAGTCCGCCTGGCATTTCCGCGAGAAATACGTCTACGGCCAGACGCCCGCGTCGGAATGGATCGACGCGATGCGCGACGGCGTGAAGCTCGCCAACTCGCGCGGCGTCACCGCCGTCCACGACAAGGACGGCTGGGTCGGGATCCTGCCGTGGTGGCAGGAGCTCCACGCCGAGGGCGGGCTGACGCTCCGCGTCTGGCAGTCGCTGCCGCACGAGCAGCTCGACGCGATCGAGGCGCTCGGGCATGCACGCCGGGCTCGGCGACGACCTGCTGCGCGTCGGCTACATCAAGGTCTTCATGGACGGCACGCTCGGCTCGAAGACCGCGCGCATGCTGGACGGAACCGGCGTCGAGATCACGAGCCGCGAGGAGTTCGAGGCGATCGTCCGCCGCGCCGCCCGCGCAGGGTTCGCGGTCGCCGTGCACGCGATCGGCGACCAGGCCAACCGCGACGCGCTCGACGGGTTCGAGGCCGCCGCCGAGGAGTGGCGTCCACGCGGCCTACGGCCGCGGATCGAGCACACCCAGATCCTCGCGCCCGAGGACGTCCCGCGCTTCGCGAAGCTCGGAGTCGCCGCCTCGGTGCAGTTCGCGCACGCGCCGTCGGATCGCGACCTCGCCGACGAGACCTGGGCGGGGATGACCGACCGCGCGTACGCGTGGCGCTCGCTGCTCGACGCGGGCACGCGCGTCGCGAACGGCTCCGACGCGCCGGTCGAGGAGCTCGACCCGCTCGCGGGGATCCGCGCCGGTGTCCTACGCACGATCGACGAGCGACCGGCCTGGCATCCCGAGCAGATCGTCACGGTCGAGGAGGCGCTGCACGCGACGACGGTCGCTCCGGCCTGGCTCACGCACGACGAGCGCCGGCGCGGCAAGCTCATCCCGGGCTACCTGGCCGACCTCGTCGTGCTCGACCGCGACCCCGTGACCGTCCCGCCCGAGGAGCTGGGCCAGGTGAAGGTAGTCGCGACGATGCTTGGCGGACGCTGGGTTTTCGGCGGTCCACCGTTCCACTAGCGCCGACCGGCTTCTCTGTCTACAATAGTCAGCAAGAGCCGGGCGCTTTGGACGAGGAGGGTGTGCCGCAGCCCCTTCCGGTCTTGCCCGGCTCTTCCATGGTCCGGCGCAGAATTCGCTGGGCGTACAATGAGGCCATGCGCACGATGCGACCGGTACACGACGAGGAGTGCGCGGTCGCCTGTTCGGCGGACATCATCGGCGCGAAGTGGACGGCAGTGCTCGTCCACGACCTCTCGGAAGGATCGCGCCGCTTCTCGGATCTCGAGCGCGCTCTGCCGGGGATCAGCCCGCGGACGCTCTCCGAGCGCCTGCGCGCGCTCGAGCAGGAGGGGATCCTCGAGCGGCACAGCTACCCCGAGTCGCCGCCGCGGGTCGAGTACGAGCTGACGCCGAAGGGCCAGGCGCTCCTCCCGATCATCGAGGCGATGCGGCAGTTCGGCCACGACTGGCTCGTCCCCGAGCACGACCACTCGGGCGCCGCGACCGTCGCCGGCTAGAGCTTCGCGAGCTCGACGAACATCGCGCGGGCGGTCTCGACACCGAGCGGGACGTAGCGGACGAGCATCCCCTCGTTCGGCGCGTGCACGTTCCCGTCCGGGAGATCGAAACCGCTCACGATCGTCGGGATGCCGCGGTCGGCGAGGGCGGGCACGATCGGCAGCGTCCCGCCCGATCGGAGGAGAAGCGGCCGCTTGCCGAGCACGCGCTCGAACGCGTCCTGGGCGAGCTTCACCGCCGGTGCATCGGGCGCGACGAGACCGGCGGGCGCCGACGACCAACGCTCGATCTCGACCTCGGCGCCGAGCGGAGCCGCCTCGCGCATGAGCCGCTCCATCGCCAGGCCGATCTCCTCCACGTCCTGGACCGGCGCGAGGCGGATCGAGACGTTCGCCTCGGCCTCGATCGGGATGACCGTCTTCTGGAGCACCGGCGAGCCGCCCGAAAGACCGTGGACGTCGACGGCGGAGCCCGCGAGCGTCCTCTCGTAGAACTCCTCGGCCGCACGGTCGTCGCGCGGCTTCGCGCCCTGCTCGTCGAGCGCGCCCTGACCCGAGACGATCGCGGCCCAGCTCGCCCGCTCCTCGTCGGTGGGCGCGACGATCCCGCTGCGCAGCTCGTCCGGCTCTGCGACGACCGGAGCGAGCGTCTGCATGAGGGCGTGCGTCGCATTCATCGCGGCGCCGCCGAAGACGCCCGAATGCAGGTCGCGCTCGCCGGTACGCACCTTCACGTGGAAGTAGACGAGGCCGCGCGTCCCGATGTAGAAGGCCGGAACGTCGACCTCGGGCATGCCGGCGTCGAAGATGATGCAGGCGTCCGCTCCACGGCCATCCTCGGCCACCCAGTCGACGATCGAGTGACCGCCGGTCTCCTCCTCCCCGTCGCACGCGACCCGCACGTTCACGGGGAGCGCGCCCTCCGCGGCCAATAGTGCCGCGGCCTTCAGGAGGAGGTAGAGATTGCCCTTGTCGTCCGCGATGCCCCTCGCGTAGAGCCGGTCGCCGCGGATCGTCGGCTCGAACGGCGGCGACTCCCAGTGCTCGAGCGGGTCGGGCGGCTGGACGTCGAAGTGCCCGTAGACGAGCACCGTCGGCGCGTCGGCTCCGGTCGACGCCGGAATCTCGCCGACCACGAGCGGCGCGGGCTCGGCGGTCGGAACGAGCTCGGCCTCGCCACCGGCGGCGCGGACGAAATCGCGCACCCACTCGCCCGCCCGCACGACGTCGGCGGCCTGCGCGGGGTCGGCGCTGACGCTCGGGATCCGGAGGAATTCGGAGAGCTCGTCGAGCCAGTCCTGCGGGATCTCTTCGGGCATCGCGCCAGTCTACGCACGCGTACGCTGAGTCGATGCGCGCCGCCGCCCTGGCCTTCCTGGCCGTCGTCGCAGTCGCCGGCTGCGGCGGATCGGAGTCCGGCTCGCACGCCACCGAGCGCGACATCGACGCCGCCGACCAGGAGGTGGGTCGAGTCGATGCTCCTGACCGAGGAGGAGCTCCCTGCGGGCTGGTCGCCGGACCCGGACGAGTCGCCGAACCCGCCCGACGACTGCGAGCAGATCGACTTCTCCGACCTCGTCATCACCGGCGAGGCGGACACCGCCTTCGAGCGCGGTGAGACGAGCGTCCTCCAGAACGGGATCGAGCTCTACGAGTCCGCCGACGACGCACACGAGTCGCTCGTCCGCGGCGACTCGGGCGACCTCGAGCGCTGTCTCTTCGAGGTCGCGCGCGAGGAGCTCGCCGCCGACGAGGTCTCGATCCGCAACCTCCAGGTGACCGAGCTCGACGCGCCGGATGTCGGCGAGGAGTCGCGTCTCTTCGACATGACCTGGGACTACGTGCGGCGGACCGGCGAGGGCGGGCTGACGTCCTACGTGGCGGGCGCGCAGGCGCAGTCGGGCGAGCGGGCGCCGTTCGCGCTGCGGCTCTCCGTCTTCCGGCGCGACCGGTCGGTGGCCGTCGTGAGCGCCGGGGAGATCTTCGGACCCGCGCCCGCGGAGGTCGTCGAGCCGCTGGCCCGCAAGCTCGACACGAGGATGAAGGCCGAGCCGCCGCCCGGCTAGCCGGAGCGCTTCGGCCGCGCCACGAGCTCGCCGCCGCAGTTCGGGCAGACGCTCTGCATCGCCTCGGCGCAGGCGGGACAGAACGTGCACTCGAACGAGCAGATGGTCGCGTCGTCGCCGAGCACCAGCGCAGCACCACAGCGCTCACAGGCCTCTTCATCTCCAGTGCCACCTCTCTAGCGTACGAGGCGGCGGCGACGCATCAGGCGGCGACTTCGCGGAGCTTCTGCGACTCGGCCATCGCCTGCAGCTTCTTCAGGCACTGGTTCTCGATCTGCCGGACGCGCTCGCGCGTGACGTTGAAGGTCTTGCCGACCTCGTCGAGCGTCCGCGGCTGCTCGCCGGCGAGCCCGTAGCGAAGCTCGAGGATCCGGCGCTCCCGGTACGAGAGCACGCTGAGGACCCGCGCGAGCGTCTCCTGGCGGATGACCTCGTCGGCCGCCTCGTCCGGCGCCTTCGCGTTGTCGTCCGCGATGAAGTGGCCGAGCTCGGAGTCGTCCTCCTCGCCCACCGGCTTCTCGAGCGACACCGGCGTCTGGGCGCTGCGGCGAACCGCCTCGACCTCCTCGGGCGTGATCTCGAGCACCGCGGCGATCTCCTCGATCGACGGGTCGCGGCCGAGCTCCGAGACGAGCTTGCGCTCGGTGCGGCCGATCTTGTTCAGCTTCTCGACCACGTGGACGGGCATGCGGATCGTGCGCGCCTTGTCGGCGAGCGCCCGGGCGACGGCCTGGCGAATCCACCAGGTCGCGTACGTCGAGAACTTGAAGCCCTTGCGGTAGTCGAACTTCTCCGCCGCGCGCACGAGGCCGATCGTCCCCTCCTGGATCAGGTCGAGGAACGGGAGCCCCTGGTTGCGGTAGTTCTTCGCGATCGAGACGACCAGGCGGAGATTCGACTCGACCATCTTCCGCTTGGCCGACATGTCGCCGCGCTCGATGCGCTTGGCGAGCTCGACCTCCTGCGCCGCTGTCAGCAGCGGCACGCGGCCGATGTCCTTGAGAAAGAGCTGGAGCGCGTCGGTGGAGACCTCGCGCTGGTCGACCGTCAGATCGACCGCCACCTCTTCGGGCGCCGCCGGAACGACGTCCACGTGCAGGTCCTCGAGGGCCTGCAGAAACTCATCCGCCTGGGCAGGCTCTGCGCCCAGTTCGTCGAGGAGTGCCGTCACCTGCTCGTGCGTAACCGAGCCGTGCTCTTGACCGAGCGCGACAAGCGCCCGCGTCTCCTCGTGATCAAGCAATGTCAATCCAGACCCCGCAGCTGTGTCCTCGACCCCCAATGCAGCCCCTCCCTCTGAAAGGTAGACCCCCGCCGCGGCCCCGTCAACGTTTCGTTTTGTGCTAATCCGTTGGCTGAGAACGCCTGGCGACTGTGCCCGGACCCCCGGCCTGTGTCATGGGCCGAATGGCCCATATTGCAGGTGAGTTGGTCCTATTCGATCTGTGCCAATCGTGCAAGTACCCGGCCTGCCTGCTTGCCGTAGAAGCCTTCCTGATCGGAGACCTGCGCCCGTTCGAGCTGTTTTCGCGCGTTGTCCAGGTCGGGGAGCCACAGCAGCATCAGTCCGAGATGGAAACGGATGAGCGACGAATTTGGGTTCGCGGACGCGAGCGGCCCGAGCTTCGCGAACGCCGGCGACGCGTCGTCCTTGTCGAAGGTCGACACCGCAGCGGCGACCTGCGCCTCGAGGCTCTCCGGGTCGGCCTCGGCCGCGTTTGCGTAGGCGCGCCGCGCCGATTCGCGGTGCCCCATCGTCTCGAGCGCGCTCCCGTAGAGGATCCAGTCGTGGACGGTTCCGCGCTTCTCGGCGTTCCTCTGCACCGTCTCCAGGCGCTCCTCGAGCGGGAGCTTGGCGATCGCCGCCGGCACGTCCTCGACGACGAACTGCGGCCGGCCGGGCGGCGAGTGCGGGTTGAGCAGATCCTCGGCGCTCAGAGCGGCCGGCGAGTCGGGCTCGCGTAGCTCCGCCTCGGCCCACTGCTTCCGCGCCGCGTTGGGCTGTCCCTGCGCGAGCAGCGCGAGTCCGAGGTTGAGCCGGGCGACCGCGCTGTCCGGGTAGGCGTCGACGATCGCCTGGAGCTTCTCCTCCGTCTCCTCGGGCCAGGCCGTGACCGCGTCGCCGATCTGCGCCTCGATCGAGTCCGGGTTCTCCGCGAGGATCTCCTGAAACGACGTCCTCGCGCCGACCGCGTCCTCCTCCTCGTACTTGCGCTCGGCGGCGCGCAGCCCGCGGGCGAGCGCGTCGTCGCGGTCGATCACCGCGAGCTCGAGCGCCGGCGCCTCCGGGACGAACGCCACGGTCTCCCCCAGCGCCGGGTCGTCCTTCTGGAGCAGGGCGGCCGCGCTGACGACGCCGACCGCGACAAGGGCGGCGGCGACGACCAGGGAGATCACGCGCGTGCGAGGCGACAAGAGGGATCGAGCGTAGCTGCGTCGGCTCGAAGACCCTCGCTATACTCAGTGTAGTAATGGCTTCCTACCGAGATCTTCTCGCCCAGGTTCGCGCCGAGATCGACGAGACCGACGCGCCGTCCGCGCGCGAGCGCCTGGACGCCGGGGACGCGATCTTCGTGGACGTGCGCGAGCGCGCCGAGTGGGACGAGGGCCACATCCCGGGCGCGCTGCACATCCCCCGCGGCTCGCTCGAATCGCGTGCCGAAGGGCTGCTCCCCGACCGCGGGCGGGCGCTCGTCGTCTACTGCGCGGCGGGCAGCCGCTCCGCCTTCGCGGCCAAGACGCTCGAGGATCTCGGCTACGTCGACGTCGTCTCGCTGACCGGCGGGTTCACGGACTGGAAGCGGAACGGCCTGCCCGTCGAGATCCCGCAGTCCCTCGACGCGCAGCAGCGCCGCCGCTACAGCCGCCACCTCTTGATCCCCGAGGTCGGCGAGGCCGGCCAGGAGAAGCTCCTGAACGCGCGCGTGCTCCTCATCGGCGCGGGCGGGCTCGGCTCTCCCGCGTCGCTCTACCTCGCGGCGGCCGGCGTCGGGACGCTCGGGATCGTCGACGACGACGTCGTGGACGAGTCGAACCTGCAGCGCCAGATCGTCCACTCGACCGAGCGCCTCGGCGACTCGAAGGCCGAGTCCGCGAAGCAGACGATCGCCGCGCTCAATCCCGACGTGACCGTCGAGGTCTTCGCCGAGCGCCTGACCACCGAGAACGCCGACCGGATCCTCGGCGCGGGCTGGGACGTGATCGTGGACGGCGCCGACAACTTCCCCACGCGCTACCTCCTGAACGACGCGTCGGTCTTCCACGGGATCCCCGTCGTGCACGGGTCGATCTACCGCTTCGAGGGCCAGACGACCGTGTTCAAGCCGCACGAGGGCCCCTGCTACCGCTGCCTCTTCCCGGAGCCGCCGCCGCCCGAGCTCGCGCCGAGCTGCGCGGAAGGCGGAGTGCTCGGCGTCCTCCCCGGCATCGTCGGATCGCTCCAGGCGAACGAGGCGATCAAGCTCATCCTCGGAATCGGCGACCCGCTCGTCGGCCGCCTGCTCCTCTTCGACGCGCTCTCGACGACCTTCACCGAGATCTCGCTCCGCCGCGACCCCGACTGCCCCGTCTGCGGCGAGAGCCCGTCGATCACCGAGTACATCGACTACGTCGAGTTCTGCGCGGCGCGATGACCCGCGTCCGGATTCCGCCGACGCTTCGCTCCGAGGTGGGCGGCGAGCGTGAGATCGAAGGCACCGGCGCGACCCTCCGCGAGCTCCTGGCCGACCTGGCCGCACGCTTCCCGGGCCTGGGCGAGCAGGTGCTCGACGACGGCGAGATCGCGTCCTTCGTGAACGTCTACGTGGACAGCGAGGACGTGCGCACCCTCGACGGGCTCGACACGCCGCTGCGCGAAGGCTCCAGCGTGATCCTCCTCCCGGCGATGGCCGGCGGGGAGCACGCGCTGGCGCCGTCGCTCCTCGACACGGTGGGCAACACGCCGCTCGTGGAGCTGCCGCGGCTCGCGCCTCCCGGCGTTCGGCTCTACGCGAAGCTCGAGGGCGCGAACCCGACCGGCTCCGTCAAGGATCGCGTCGCCAAGGCCATGGTCGACGAGGCAGAAGCACGAGGCGAGCTGGAGCCCGGCCGCGAGCTGCTCGAGCCGACAAGCGGGAACACCGGCATCTCGCTCGCGCTCGTCGCGAAGCTCAAGGGCTACCGGCTCACCTGCGTCGTCCCAGCGAACGCAACGGCCGAGCGGCTGCGGCTGCTCGAGCTCTACGGCGCGCGGATCATCACGACGCCCGCAGAGGAAGGCTCGAACGGCGCGGTGCGCGAGGCGCTCCGCCTGGCCGAGTCCGATCCCGAAGTACGCGATGCTGAACCAGTACGGAAACGAGGCGAACCCGCGCGCGCACTACGAGGGAACCGGCGCCGAGATCGCCGACGCGCTCCCGCACGTGGACGCGCTCGTCGCGGGGCTCGGCACCGGCGGAACGCTGATGGGCGCCGGCGAGCGGCTGCGCGAGGCGTTCCCGGGGATCACGATCGCCGCCGCCGAGCCGCTCCAGGGCGATCTCGTCTACGGCCTGCGCTCGCTCGACGACGGCTACACCCCTCCGATCCTCGACGTCTCCAAGCTCGACCGGAAGTTCCTGGTGACCACCGACGAGTCGATCGCCGGGACACGGGCGCTCCTCGAGGAGGAAGGGATCTTCGCGGGCGTCTCCTCCGGCGCGGTCGTGCACGTCGCGCGGCGCATCGGCGAGGAGATGGGCTCGGGAACCGTCGTCTGCGTCCTCGCCGACGGCGGCTGGAAGTACCTGTCCGCGCCGTTCTGGCAGACCGGCGACGCGGACGACTCGAGCCTCTGGTGGTGATCGGCGCCGAGGTGCGCGCGGCGCTTGCCGAGCACGCCGAGGCCGAGCGCCCGAACGAGGCCTGCGGGCTCATCGCCCTGCGCGACGGCGTCGCCGAGCGCTACATCCCCGGCCGAAACGCCGAGCCGAGCCCGTACCGGTTCCAGCTCGAGGTCGACCCGGAGACGTGGTTCCTCGAGGACGAGGGCTACGAGCTCGCCGTCTTCCACTCGCACCTTGCGAGCCCGCCGCGCCCCTCGCGCACCGACGTCGAGAACATCGGCCTGTGGGAAGGGCCGCCCGTACGTGATCCTCAACGTGCAGACCGGCGAGCTGCTGGCCTGGCGGATCGAGAACGGCCACGTCGAGCCCGTGGAAATGGCGGGCGAGCGGCTCCGCTAGAGCCGCCCGCCCTCTTGGAGACGCCGGGGGACACAACCGGCGAGTGGAGCCTCGGTCAGGGCACCTTGAAGGTGCGGCTCATCTGCGATGCGTGGGATGAGCAGTAGTACCGGTACGTCTTCCCGCGCTTGATCCTGACGGTCCAGGTCACCTGGCCCTCGAACTCGATGGTGGTCTTGCGAACCGTCGTCCCGGCGCGGGAGAGGATGAAGTTGTGGATGCCCGAGGTGTCGTTGACGACGAACTTGTGGATGCCCTTCTTGATGCTCGTGACGATCTTCCCCTTGGAGGTCTTCAGGGTGATCGTGCGGTTCGGGCCGACCTTGCCGTAGAAGGTCGCACCCTCGGCGCCGCCACCGCCGGAGAGGGCAAGGGCGGTGACGGCAGTGAGGGATATGACAAGCGCCCGGGGCATTTCAGGGAGGGTGGCCGTGCCCGTATCTACGCGGCCGACGCACGGGCGGATTGCGCGCGCGATACTGCCGGGATGGACTGGGACGAAAACGACGGCGCGCTCGAGCGGACGTTCAACTTTCCGGACTTCCTCGCGGGGATCGCGTTCGTGAACCGCCTGGCCGCGGCGGCCCAGGACGCGAACCACCACCCGGACATCGCGATCTCCTACAAGGACGTCACGGTGCGCTGGCGGACGCACTCCGAGGACGGCATCACGGATCTCGACCGGCAGATGGCCGACCGCACCGATTCGCTCTTCCAGGGGTAGCGACCGTCCGAAAGCGGTACGACGATGCGTGCATGCGCCGCCGCACGCTGTTCGTCTTCGCGCTCGCCCTCGTCTGGGCGCCGTCCGCCTTCGGCGGGACGCTCTACGGCGCGCCCAAGTGCCCCGTCTTCCCGGCCTCGAACGTGTGGAACAAGCGCGTCGACTCCCTGCCGGTGGCGGCGAACTCGGACGCGATCGTCCGCGCGATCGGCGTCGGCGACTACATGCACGCGGACTTCGGCTCCGGCAAGTGGGACGGCGGCCCGATCGGGATCCCGATCACCGTCGTCCGCGGCTCGCTGAAGCGCTCGCACGTGCGCTTCGCGTACGCGGACGAGTCCGACCGCGGCCCGTACCCGATCCCCGCCGGTGTGCGGATCGAGGGCGGCCCGCGCGCCGACGGCGACCGCCACGCGCTGATCGTCGACCGCGACTCCTGCCGGCTCTACGAGCTCTTCGCGCTGCGCAAGCGCAACGGCAAGTGGCGCGCCGGCTCGGGCGCGATCTGGAACCTGCGCTCGAACAAGCTTCGCCCCGCCGGCTGGACGTCCGCAGACGCGGCCGGGCTACCGATCCTCCCCGGGCTCGCGCGCTTCAACGAGGTGAAGAAGGGCGTCATCAAGCACGCCCTGCGCGTGACCGTCGAGAACACCCGTCGCGCCTACATCTACCCGGCGCGCCATCACGCGAGCGACCTGACCGGCAGCAACCTGCCGCCCATGGGCCTCCGGCTACGGCTGCGCGCCGACTTCCCCGTCGCGAGCTACCCGAAGCAGGCCCGCGTGATCCTCACGGCCCTGAAGCGCTACGGGATGATCGTCGCCGACAACGGCTCCGACTGGTTCGTCTCGGGCGCACCCAGCTCCGGCTGGGACAACGACCAGCTCCACTCGCTCCACAACGTCCACGGCTCCGACTTCGTGGTCGTGGACACGTCGAAGCTGCGGAACGGCTAGCCGGCGGCCTCGACCGGCTCGGTTTCCGGCTCTTCCGCCAGGAACTCGACCTCGAGGCGCTCGATCCGCTTGCCGTCGGTCTCGAGGACGCCGAAGCGCAGGCGCTCCCACACGACCTCGTCGCCCTCCTCGGCGGCGCGGCCCAGCTGGCCGAACACGAAGCCCGCGACCGTGTGGTAGTCCTCCTGCGGCACGTCCTGGTCGAACTGCTCGTTGAAGTCGTCGATCGGGAACGTGCCGGCGATGCGGACGTGGGTGTCGTCGACCTGCTCGACCGACTCGTCCGGCAGGTCGTACTCGTCCTCGATCTCGCCGACGATCTCCTCGAGGAGGTCCTCGAGCGTGACGATGCCGGCGACCGAGCCGTACTCGTCCACGACGATCGCCATGTGCTGGTTTTGCGCGCGGAACTCCGGGAGGAGCGCGCCGAGGTCCTTCGTCTCGGGGACGACGTAGGCCGGGCGGACGAGATCCTCGATCATCACCTCGTCGACGCCGACGTCGTAGAGCGCCTTGAAGAGGTCGCGCACGTGGAGGATGCCGAGCACGTCGTCGAGCGACTCGCGGTAGACCGGATACCGCGTGTAGGGCGAGTCGATCACGGCGGCGAGCGCCTCGTTCGACGGCAGATCCACGGAGAGCGCCACGACCTGGGGCCGCGGGACCATGACCTCGTGCGCCTCCTTGTCCGCGAAGTCGAAGACCTTGTAGACCATCTCCTCCTCGGCCGTCTCGATCGCGCCGACGTCCTCGGCCGAGGCGACGAGGTGGCGGATGTCCTCCTCGGTCGACGCGGTCACGCCCGCGCGCGCAGGCGGAACCCGCAGCATCCGCGCCACCGCGCCGGCCGACTTGTCGAGCAGCCAGACGAGCGGATGCAGGATCCGGCCGAGGATCTCGAGCGGCCGCGCGAGGAGAAGCGCCAGCGGCTCGGCCTTCTCCAGCGCGATCGACTTGGGAACGAGCTCGCCGAGCACGACGCTCAGGTACGTGAGGACGACGAACGAGATCGCGTACGAGAGCCAGCCCGGCACGGAGTCGCCGAAGAAGCCGGCGACGAGCGGCGCGCCGATGGCACCGATGAGGATCCCGAAGATCGTGATCCCGACCTGCACGGTGCTGATGAAGCGAACGGGCTCGTCCATGAGCCGCAGCGCCGTGACCGCGCGCCTCGAGCCGCGCTTCGCCGCTTCCTCCAGGCGCGGTCGCCGCGCCGTGACCAGCGCGTATTCGGCCGCCACGAACACGGCATTGCCCGCGACCAGGGCGAGCACCACGAGGATGCGGAGGGAGTCGCTCACGCCCCGTTCCCCGGGGCGTTGGTACTAGGCGGTAGCTCGTCCAAAGGCGCATCAGAGGATAGCCGAGCCACCGGTTCTCGTTTCCCCAAAAAAAGGAGTCCTAAAGTTTCTGCGCAATCCTCCCGACTATCATCCTTGACCTGGGGAGCCAACACTGCCGCAAGAAATCACCTGCCTCATAGCCGACGACCACGAAGTGGTCCGCGAAGGACTCCGTCTTTCGCTCTCTCGCGCACCGCACATCCGCGTTGTGGGAGAGGCATCTGACGGAGCTGGAGCGGTCGCTCTCGCGGAACGCCGACGCCCGAACGTCGTGATCATGGACGTGCGGATGCCCGGCATGGACGGCCTCGAGGCCACCAAGCTTCTGACGGAGAAGGTTCCGACGACGTCGGTGCTCATCTTCACGGCCTACGGCGAGCGCAGTCTGCTCGGCCGCGGCCTCGAGTCCGGCGCGAAGGGCTACATCCTGAAGGAGGCCCCGCACCAGACGCTCCTCCGAGCGATCGAGAAAGTCGCGAACGGCGAGGGCTACGTCGACCCCGCCCTCATGCCCGACTTCCTCACCCGGGACAAGGAGGAGATGCTGACCCAGCGCGAGCGGGAGATTCTCCAGTTGCTCGCAGACGGGATGTCGAATGCGGAGGTCGCCGCCCGGCTGTTCATCAGCCAGGAGACCGTCAAGAGCCACGTCCGCCACATCCTGGCCAAGCTCGAGGCTGACACGCGGACCCATGCCGTTGCGATCGCACTTCGCGAAGCGATCATCGACTAGCGCCTCGGCGCTTCCGGTAGTCCTCCTCGCAGGGACCGTCGTCGCTGCGATCGTCGGCGCGATCGGGCTCGCGATTTCGAGCGCGTCCGTCGCCGCGGCGGGCCTCATCGCCGCAACCACCTTGCCGGCGCGTTCGCCGTCTACCTGATCGTCTCGGAGCGCCGCCGCCACGAGTCCGCCGAGGACGAGCTGTCGGGCCAGGCCCGGTTCCTCGAGTCGCTCGTCGGCTCGATGGCCGTCGTCGCCGACCCGACCCAGCCCGGCGAGATCCTCGACCGCACCTGCGCGGAGGCGCGCAAGCTCTTCGGCGCCCGCAGCGCCGAGATCGTCCCCGCCGACGAGGGCGAGGTCGAGGCGCACGAGATCGCCGGCGGGATCCGCGTGCCGGTCGGCTCGAGCGGCCAGATGCTCGAGCTGCGGCGCACCGACGCATTCCCCCGTGCCGACCTGATGCGCGCGACCATGCTCGCCGAGTTCGCCTCGCGCGCGGTCGAGAACGACCGCCTGATCGGCGAGGCGCGAGACCGCGAGGAGGAGCGCACGCGCCTCACGGAGAGCCTCATCACCGCCGAGCAGGACGAGCGCCGGCGGTTGTCGATCTTCCTCCACGACGGCCCGCTCCAGTCGATGTCCGGGATCGCGCTGATGCACGACGCCGCCCTGGCCGCGCTCGAGGAGGGCCGGATCGAGGACGCGACCAAGGTGATCCGCAGCTCGCTCGAGCGCGAGCGCGACACGATCCGCACGCTCCGCGACCTCTCGTTCGCGATCGAGCCGCTCGTGCTCCGCGACCGCGGGTTCGCCGCGGCGGTCGACGCACTGGTGGAGCAGGTCGAGGGCGCGCACGACATCCGCGTCGACGCCGACGTCGACGCCGGCGAGGGTCTCGCCGAGAAGGCGCAGGTCGCGCTCTACCAGCTCATCCGCGAGGCCGTGAACCAGTCCGTGCACCGAAACTCGAAGCGGATCGCGATCACCGTCGCCGCGAACGGCGAGGGATTCACGACCGAGATCGTCGACGACGGAACCGCGGAGCGCCGCCGCGGCGGCATCGACGAGCTCGACGAGCGCGTGCGCGTTCTGAGCGGCCGCGTCTCGGTGGAGACGACGGACACGGGCACCACCGTCCGCGTGGTGTTGCCGCCCTACGTGGGCGCCGCAGCGGAGTAGAATCCGCCCTCGATGGCGGACGACAAGAAAGCCGGGCACCTCCTCTTCGTCTCGAAGCCCTCGGGCTACGAGCTGGTCGAGCGCGAGGGCGAGGCGCCGACCCCGGGCACCGAGGTCGAGGCCGGCGATCTCCGCTTCACGGTCGCGAAGATCGGCACGTCACCGCTGCCCGGCGACGCGCGGCCCTGCGCGTACCTCCAGGCCGTCTAGACCCCGGGACGGTTCGTCACAGACTCGGCACGCTTTGTGCCAGACCCGTGCGTCTTTCGGCGTTACGCTGAAAAGCGAGGGGTGTTCCAGAGGGGGTCCCCGGGGAACGAGTCACGGGTGCGAGTGCATTAACCGGTCGCGGACTCGGCCGCGACCAGGCCGGTGACCAAGGCAGACGCGAGCGTGCTCGTCCAGCCGCCCGTCGAGATTCCGCCGGCGTCGGCGCCCGCGGCCCACACGTTGTCCGCGGCGCGGGCGTTCGTGTCGATCGCGAGGCCCCCGAGCGTGGTCGTGATGCCAGCGACGACCTCGACCACCGTCTCGCCGTCGCGCCGCTCCACGGGGGCGCCCGCCGTGCGCGCCGCCTCGATCATCTCGGCCACCGTCTGGGTGCGCACGTGCTCGCCGAGGGCCGCGTCGGGAACCGCGAGCCACGCACGGCCGCCTGGCTGCCGTGCGATCCACTGCGCCACGTCGATCTCCGACCACGTCCGCGGCTCGTAGACCTCTCCGCGCTCGTTCGTCACGGTCGCGAAGCGCGCGTACGACTGCCCGAGCGACCGAAACTCGCCCGGTCCCACGCGAGCAGGAGGAGCAGGCATCGCGCGGCCCCAGAACTCGTCCATGCCGGCCGTCAGCGACGCGCCGGCCGCGAGTCCGAGCCGGAGTCCATCACCCTCGCTCCACGGGTTCGCCCGCAGCAGCACCGGCTCGGGCGTCACGTGCTCGCGCACCAGCTCGGGACTCCCCTGGAACCCGCCCGTCGCGAGGATCGTCGGCGTCTCCGGGAGCTCGTCCAGCGGCGAGCCGTACCGAACGTCGACCCGCCCGGCGAGCGTCTCCGCAAGCCCGCGCGTGTCGAAGCGGATCCCGGTCGTGAGCGGATTCTCCGTGTCGCGGGTCAGGACGGGCGCGCCGAGCGACACGAGCCATTCGAGCGCATCGTCGAGCCGTTCCCACACGAGTCGCTGAAGCGCCGGGTCGCCGCCCGGACACTCCTCGCGCAGGCGCTCGAACTCGCGGTAGCGCCAGATGAACCCGCCGGAGAGGAGCATCGACCCGCCGGGCTCGGTGCCCTTCTCGTGGACGACGACCTCGGCACCCAGCTCCTGCGCACGCACCGCCGCGGCGAGGCCGGCCATCCCGGCGCCCGCGACGACGAGGCCCGCCCTAGACAAGCGAGAAGGTCGCCTTGTGCTCCACGTATTCGATCTTGACGCCCTCGGGGCCCCAGACGAACACGGCCTTCGTGTTCTCGGCGTCCACGACGTCGGCGATCTGGAGATCCAGGTGCCGCGCCTCGTTCAGGAGATCGTCGGCGGACGGAACGAGCACGGCGAGGTGATTCAGGAGCGGCCGGCCCGAGTCGGTCGGGTCGCCCTCGTGGAACTCGACGTAGGCGCCCGCAGCCTCGACCCGCGGGGCGCCGTCCGGGCCGGGCGACGCCTCCGCGAAGCCGAGGTCGAGGTACTCCTGCGCTGCGCCGGCGGGATCGCGGGAGTAAAGAGCGACGTGGTCGAGGTCGTAGTCGACCTCGGTGGCGGCCTCGACGAGCCGAACTACGAGCCCCTCGGAAAGCGGTGACTCCTCGGCGCCCAGCTGCTCGCTCGCGGCGGCCAGGTCGTTCACCCGCAGCCCGATGTGCTTCAGGGCGCCGCGCTCGCGAGGGCCCTCGGCCTCGAAGAGCGTCAGCTTTCCGCGCCGGGCGTCGGAGCCGATCAGCGTGAACTTCTCCGTGCGATCGATCACGTGCATGCCGAGACCGCGGACGGCCTCGTCGGCGATGGCGTCCCGCTCGGAAACCCAGAGCGCGATGTGATCAAGAGAGTCGATACGCATCCGAATCCATTGCAACGACTGCCCGCTCCGAGTTCATCCCTAACGTCGGCCGCCGGCGATCCCGACCGATTCGGGAGCGGCTCGGAGGCGGAGCATCGCCACGACTCCGAGCGCCGGCCCGGGCGCCAGGAACGCGAACGCCCACTCCCACCCGACCTCGTCCACGAGGTACGGGATCGAGCCAGATCGTCGCGATCGTGAGCGTGAAGCCCACCGCGAGCTGGAGCGCGACCGCGGTGGCGACGTACGTCTGGTCGCCGAGCTCGGTGACGATCGACGAGAACTGCGCCGAGTCGGCGACGACGGTGAAGCCCCAGACGAGCCCGACGGCGAAGAGCGCCCAGAGCGGCCCGTCGTAGAAGAGCCCGATCGTGAGCGCGCACGTCCCGGACACGGCCATCATCGCCGCGGTCGTGCGCGTGCGGCCCCAGCGGTCGCCGAGGAGACCTCCGATCCAGCAGCCGATCGCGCCGATCCCGATCACCGCGAACGTCGCGTACGCGGCCTTGGCGCCGACCTCGTCCCCCTGGTTCTCGATCGCATCGGTCGCGAAGACGAGGAACCACGTCCACATCGCGTAGAGCTCCCACATGTGCCCGAAGTAGCCGAGGCTCGCGAGCCGCACGCCGCGGTTGCGGAAGACGAGGCCCGGCCTGGCGCGGCGCGAACACGGCGCGCGGAAACGGATACGGCCCTTCGGGCACGGCGAAGAAGGCGAGGAGACCGCCCGCGATCGTCAGCACGGAGGTCGCGTAGACGACCGTCTGCCAGTCGAGCCCGCCGAGCCCGTTCACGAGGTGCGGCAGCGCCGACCCGAGCGTAAGCGCGCCGACGACGACTCCGAGCGCGGTCCCCCGTCCCTGGCGAAACCAGGTCGCCATCAGCTTCAGCGCCGGCGGATAGACGCCGGCGAGGAAGAATCCCGTCGCGAAGCGGAGCGGCAGCGCTCCTCCCGGCCCGTCGGCGAGGACGAGCGCCGCGTTCGCGCACGCCGCTCCGACGGAGCCGCCGAGGAACACGATCCGCGGCGAGATGACGTCCGCGAGATTGAGGACGCTCGACGTGACCGCCCCGGCGACGAACCCGAGCTGCACGGCGATCGTCAGCCAGGCCGCGCCGGTCGAGCCGAGATCCCAGTCGGCGCGGAGCTGCGGCACGACCGCCGAGGCCGAGAACCACGTCGTCATCCCGAGGATGACCGCGCCGGAAAGCAGCGCGAGTGCCCGCCAGCGGCCTGGTGCCATGGAGCGGAAGATTACGACCGGGTGGGCGGTCTCCGGGGAGAGACCGCCCACCAGTCGCCTTGGGGCCTACGTAAAGCGGACGGTCAGCGAATGCACCGTTCCGTCGTCAAGTGAGATCGACAGCTTACGACATGTGTTGCGCCAGCTCGACTGGGAGTTCCACGAGTACGTGTACGTGCTGCTCGAGTAGCTGAGCGCCACCCTGAATTTCCGGACGCTCGGCTGGATCGACGGATCCGTGTAGTCGGGGCCCGGGACGGCGGTGTAGTCGTCCCAGGTCATGTCCGGCTGCCAGCCCGGATTCTGCGGATCGATGGGCGGCGGGGTCTGTGCGCCTCCCGCCTGAACGGCTACCAAGGCAATGGCCAAGACGCCCAGCAGCAGTGCAACACGCGCTCCACGTCGTGCACTCATCCCGGTTCCTCCCGTGTCAACTCGTCTAGCGGACGTGAGGACAATGGGCATTCGCAATGCGAAATACCAGGAGTCGGAGCGATTAGTTCGAGAGCGCGGCGCCGAGCGTCGTGCCCGGATCGTCCAGCTCGGCCTCGAGCTCGACCCGCTCCGCGTCGGTGAGGCTGCGGATCGGGCGCCGCGCGAGCGCCTCGAGCGGAACGCCGCGGCGTGAGAGGACGAGCTTCAGCGCGGCCTGGAGCGGATAGCGCTGCACCGCGTCGCGGACGACGCCGAGGTGCGCCGCACCCTCGTCGGTCGGGTTGCGAACCACTGCCGCGACGAGCTCGGGAAAGCCTGCTGCCAGGCCGGAAACGGCGCCGACAGCACCGGCGCGCATCCCCTCCGCGATCAGCGTCTCCGGTCCGACGAAGATGTCGAGTCCGTCCACGAGGTAGGGCGCGAACGCCTCGTACGGCGCGTCGGAGACCTTGAGCCCGACGAAGTTGTCGGCCGCGTCGCGCAGTCGCGCCAGCACCGGGAGCGGCACCGGATAGCCCGCGCGGGCAGCGAACTCGTACACGTAGAAGGGCAGCGGCGCGGCGGCGTGAGCGGCCGCTGCGAAATGCGCGAAGAGCGAGTCGTCGTCGTAGGCGAAGTACGGCGGGCCGATGACGCCGACCCCGTCCGCTCCGGTCTCGGCCGCGTGCGCGGAGAGCGCCACCGTGTCGGCGGTCGTCTGCGCGCCCGTGTGGATGATCATCGCGAGCCGTCCCGCACCCGCCTCGACGAAGCGCTCGGTGACGCGCCGGCGCTCATCAGCGGAGAACAGGATCCCCTCCCCCGTCGTCCCGAGGACGAGCAGGCCGTCGAGGCCCGCCTTGGCGTAGAAGTCCACGAGCGGGCCGATCCCGCTCTGGTCGACGGTGTCGCCGCCGTCCGTGAGCGGCGTGACCGACGCCGCGAGCGCGCCTCGGATCACACGGCCGCCTTCGCGTGCTCGGCGAGCCGCTCGAGCCCGCGCTCGAGATCGGCGTCCGCCATGCAGAGCGACACGCGCAGCATTCCGGCGCCGCCCGGCCCGAACGCGTCGCCCGGCGCCACCGCGACATGGCGCTCCTCGAGCAGCGAGTACGCGAACGCGTTCGCGTCGCCGCCGCCCGGGACGTTCACGACCATGTAGAAGCTCCCGCCCGGGTGGACGTACGAGACGCCCTCGCGGTCGAGGATCCCCTCGGCCAGGTCGCGCCGGCGCTTGAACGCCGCGCACATGGCGCCCACGTTGTCCTGCGGGCCCGAGAGCGCGGCCTCGGCTGCCTTCTGGGACACGCTCGACGCGCACGCGATGATCGCCTCGAGCGCGACCGTCGTGCGTTTCACGATCGGCTCGGGCGCGACCACGTAGCCCATCCGCCAGCCGGTCATCGAGTAGCTCTTCGAGAACGTGTAGAGCCCGATCACCCGGTCGGCCGCGCCGTCCGAGCGAGCCGGTCGTCACGTGCTCGCCGTCGAAGACGAAGTCCTCGTACGCCTCGTCGGAGATCAGCCAGAGGTCGTGCTTCTGCGCGAGG
The DNA here is from genome assembly GCA_963814525.1 of uncultured Actinomycetes bacterium. Taxonomy (GTDB): domain Bacteria; phylum Actinomycetota; class Thermoleophilia; order Gaiellales; family Gaiellaceae; genus CAVRUF01. The sequence goes on from CAWFDH010000008.1 coordinate 32,378, forward strand.
GAGACCAGCGCCTCGACGGTCTCGCGCCGGTGGACGCCGCCCGTCGGGTTCCCCGGGCTGTTCGTGACGATGATCCGCGTGTTGGGCGTGATCGCCGCCTCGAGGGCGTCGAGGTCGGGCTCCCAGCCGGCCTCCGGGAGGAGCGGGTAGCGCTGGATCTCGCCGCCCAGCGAGAGCGTCGCCATCTCGTACACCGGCCAGGCCGGATCGGGGATGAGGACGCCGGAGCGCTCGTCCAGCAGCACCTCGAGCACGCCGAAGAGCGCGCACGATCCGCCGGCCGCCGTGATGACGTTCTCCGCGGAGCAGTCCATCCCGTTGCGTGTGCGCACCTTCTCGGCGATCAGGTCGCGCAACGTTCCCAGGCCCGCGGTCGGCGTGTAGCGCGTGAACCCGTCGCGGGCCCCCTGCGCCGCCGCCTCGACGATGTGGTCGGGCGTCGGAAAGTCGGGCGCGCCGATCTCCAGGTGGATCGCGTCCGGGATGGTCAGCGCGCGGTCGAAGATCTCGCGGATCCCCGAAGGCGGCACGGTCGCGAAGCGGGCGCTCGTCTGCGTCATCGTCCGAACAAGCTTCGCAGGAAGAAGGTCAGGTTCGCAGGGCGTTCCGCCAGGCGGCGCATGAGGTACGGGAACCAGTCGGGCCCGTGCGGCGTCGCGACGAGCACCTTGAACCCGCGTGCGAGGAGCTCCTCCTGGAGCTGGCCGCGGATGCCGTAGAGCATCTGGAACTCGAACCGCTCGCGCGGGATCCCCTCCCGCTCCGCGAACGCGATCGCGTGCTCGATCAGCTTGTCGTCGTGCGTCGCGATCGCCGTGTGCTCGATCTCGCGGAGCATCGTCTCCATGAGCTCGACGTACGCCTGGTCCACCTCGGACTTCTTCTGGAACGCGATCGCGGCCGGCTCGAGGTAGGCGCCCTTCACCAGCCGCAGGTTCGGCTCGAGCGGCACGAGCGCCGCGAGATCGTCCGGCGTGCGGAAGAGGTACGACTGGAGCACCGTGCCGACGTTGGCGAGCCCGTCCTCGCGCAGGCGCGTGTAGATGCGGAGCGTCGCGTCGACGAGGCCCGAGTACTCCATGTCGATGCGGACGAAGTTGTCCGAGCTCGGCCGCGCGGGCGACGACGCGCTTCAGGTTCGCGTAGGCGATCTCCTCGGACACGTCCAGCCCGAGGTGCGTGAGCTTCAGGGCGACGTTCGTGCGCAGCTTCTCGGCGGCGATGCGCTCGAGCACCTGGATGTACTGGTCGGCGACCGCGTTCGCCTCGGCCTCGTTCAGGACGTCCTCGCCGAGGATCGCCGTGTTGGTCGCGAGCCCCTTGTCGTTCAGCGCGCGGAGCACCGGAACGGCCTCGTCGAGCGTCTGGCCGGCGACGAAGCGCGCCGCGCCGAGCTTCATCCCGAAGCGGTTCACGAACCGCTGCACGAGCTTCGAGCCCGCCGCGACGAGGATGAGCTTGCGGGCGAAGCTGTTGAGGAGCTTTGTCACCCGCGGGATCTTACGAGCCGAACAGCGTCAGCTCGGGCTCACGCTCGCCGCGCAGCACCTCGAGGTCGACCTCGACGCAGCCGATCCCGCGGGCTTCAGCGAGCGTCATTGCCTGCGGCTTGATCCGCTGGGCGACGAGCAGTCCGCGGATCTCCTCGAACTCGGCGTCGAGCCGCAGCCGCTCGAGGTAGCGGACGAGCTGCTCGACCGCGTCGATCCCGGCGATCCGCTTCACCTCGACCGCCACGAACCCGTCGTCGGAGTCGCGGCACATGAGGTCGACCGGGCCGATGTCGGTCGGCCACTCGCGGCGGACGAGCCGCAGCCCCGGCTCGAGCGCGCCGGGCCGGTTCGCAAGCTCGGCCTGGAGGTCGCGCTCGACGCCGTCCTTCTCGAGCGCCGCGGCCTCGCCGAACTCGTGCTCGATGTCCGAGATGACCTCGAGCACGCGGATCTCGAGCTTGTCCTCCGTCTTCCCGGCCCGCTTGCGCACGACGAGGCTCGTGAGCGGATCGCCGTCGGTCTCGATCACCGTCTCCGGGGTCATCCAATTCAAGGGCTTGAAACCACCTGCGTCGTCGTGGACGAGCACCGAGCCGTCGGACTTGAGCACGACGAGCCGCACGGCCTCCGGCAGGACGGCGGTCAAACGGCCGGTGTAGACGACCTCACAGCGGGCGACGAGCAAACGCACGGGCGTCGGACCGTACCGTCCCTTTCGGACATGTCCCCTCGCGGCGGAGTACCGTTTGCTCACGCCGCAAGTGGAAGGAGCTGCCATGAGGATCGGGGTTCTCGGAACAGGCTCGGTCGGCAAGACGATCGGGTCGAGGCTCGTCGGACTCGGACACGACGTGATGCTCGGCTCGCGCACGGCCGACAACGAGGCCGCGACCGCCTGGGCCGCGGAGACGGGCGCCGCCCACGGCACGTTCGCGGACGCCGCCTCGCACGGCGAGCTCGTCTTCAACTGCACCGCCGGCACCGCCTCGGTGGCGGCACTCGAGGCCGCCGGCACGGACAACCTGGCCGGGAAGACGCTCGTCGACACGGCGAACCCGCTCGACTTCTCCGGCGGTTTCCCGCCGAGCCTCTCGGTCTGCAACACGGACAGCCTGGCCGAGCAGATCCAGCGTGCGCATCCCGAGGCCCGGGTCGTGAAGAGCCTGAACACGATGAACGCCTCGGTGATGGTCGATCCGTCGCTCGTCCCCGGCGAGCACGACGTCTTCCTCTGCGGGGACGACGACGCGGCGAAGGCCCAGACGAAGGCGCTGCTCGAGGAGTTCGGCTGGCGGGAGACGGCGATCCGCGACCTCGGCGGACTGACGGCCGCCCGAGGGCTGGAGATGTGGCTACCGCTCTGGCTCGGGATCTACGGGTCGCTGGGCACCGGCACGTTCAACGTGCACGTCGCTAGCTGAACGTCACGAGCGGCTCGTCCATCGTCCTGGCACCCTCGGCACAGGCCTCCCGCGCACGACCGCCCTGGACGAGCGGACAGCCGGCGGTCTCGAACTTCCCGTCGGTGAGCACGGCGACGGTCTTCCCCAGCCAGCGGTAGCAGTCGAGCCGCACCTCCTCCTGGAGCGCGCCGCAGCGGTCGAGCACCTCCGCGTACTGCTCGTTCGACGACCCGAGCAGGTTCTGGAGCTTCAGCCCGCGCACGCACGCGAGGGCCTCCTTGCCGGTGAAGCCGTAACAGAGCGAGAACTGCGCGCGCGGGTCGGCCGGCCCGATCACGGTCGCCGCGGTGATGCAGCCCTCCCGCTGGAGTCCCTCGAGGGACTGGCAGAGGATGTCCACGTCGCGGGCGCGGACGATCGCGCCCGGCGGGCGGTTGTCGACGAAGGCGCGGTACCAGCACTGGCGCACGTACTCGGGCTTCTGCTCGCCGCAGAGCGTCTGCGGGTCGGTCTCGGGATCGGTCGGCTTCTGGGTGTCGTCGTAGCCGCCGACCGAGAACCAGTAGTCGTGGAACGCGCCCTGCGCGCAGTCGGGCCCGGAGTTCTTGCCGAGCTTCGAGCAGAGCGCGAGCGCCGGTGCGAGCTCCTCGTTCGAGATCCGCATGAACGCGTGCCCGAACCCGTGCGTGCAGCTGTAGCGCTCGTAGCGCGTGGCCGAGTCGTCGCAGACGGAGGCCGACGCCTTCGGATCGTTCGGATTGATCTGCGGCGCGACGCCGGTGACGACGCCGTGCGCGTACCCGGCCGGGCAGCCCGGGTCGTTCGACTTCGGCAAGGAGTCCTTCAGCGCCGCGACCGTGAGTCCGTTGTCGCGCGCGTACTCGCGGCCGACCGTGTGCATGAGGCCGTGGCAGTTCGGGAGGAGGAACCCCTCGGGATCGTCGCGCGCGATCTGCGTGATCTCGTCGACGGCCGCGAGCGGATCGTCCGCGGACTCGACCTCCTCCTTGAGCGCGGCCGCGTAGCAGTCGCGGATCTCGTCCTCGCCGAGATCGGCGCAACCTGCGAGGCCCGTCGCCTGCGGCTGGACGGTCACGGGCGACGTGCCCGAGTCGCCGCCACCGCCGCCGACCGCGAACTGGCTCGCGAACGCGACGACGAGCACGATCGCCACGCCGAGGAGGATCCATTTCAGCCGCCGCCTCACCGGCGAATTGTAGGTCGGTTCTACGCGGCCGGAACGCGAGCGGCGTCGAGGAGCGCCTCGAGCAGCGGGTGGAGCCGCCCGGACTCGCTCGAGCCGACCTGCGGCTGGAACGCCGTGGCGAGGAAGAACGGGTGGTCGGGCAGCTCGATCGCCTCCACCCCGGCGTCCGGCGCGGTCGCGGAGATGACGACGCCGTTCGCGGCGAGCAGCCCGGCGGTCCGGTCGGCGAGCCCGTAGCCGCACCAGTGGAATCCTTCGAACGGCTCGTCCCCGCAGATCGGCCGCGAGCCGCGTGCCCGCGACCGGCGTCACCTCGCGCGTCTCCCCGTAGAGCGAGCAGGCGAGCGGCACGATCGCTGCGTCGTCCGCGTCAGGGTCGGTCTCGGCGTGGCGCGCGTCGGCGCCGAACCTCCGCGCGAGGTGCACGCACGCGTACTGGAACCCGCCGCAGGTCCCGAGGAACGGCGTCCCGGTCTCCAGGCAGTGCTCGATCGCCGCGAAGGCCGCGTCCTCGTCGCGGTAGGGCGTCCCCGGAAGCAGCCAGACCGCCGCGGCGCCGTCGAGCTCCGGCCCGGAGTCGGTCGCGACCCAGCCGATCGCCACGTCGTCCGGAAAGAGCGCGAGCGCCGCGTCGATCTCGCGGTGCGTCAGGAACTCCGTGTTGCGGTCACCGAGCGCGACGATGCGCATCTCGCTAGTCCACCAGCTTCTGCGTCATCGCGTGGATCGCGATGCGCCACATGACGAGGCCGAACGCGACCAGGAAGCCGACGCGGGCGAGGTCGTCCCAGCCGATCAGGCCGAACACCGCGGCGCGGACGAGCTCGACGCACTGGTAGAGCGGGTTGAAGTTCGCGATGACCTGCGCCCACTCCGGCAGGTTGTCGATCGGGAAGAACGTCCCGGCGACGAGGAAGAGCGGCGTCAGGACGGCGCGAGACGATGTAGTTGAAGTTCTCGAACGCTCTTGGCGAAGCCGGCGATCGCGATCCCGAAGTTCGCCCAGCCGAAGCCGGAGATGAACGCGATGCCGGGGACGAGCAGCATCCCCCACGACGGGTCGAGCCCGAAGAAGATCGCGACGACCATCGGCACGCAGCCGAAGACGCTCGTCCGCAGGGAGATCCAGAGCGCCTCGGCCGTGACGAGCTCCTCCGTGTCGACGGGCGCGGCCAGGATCGCGTCGTACGTGCGCTGGAACTTGTATTTGACGAACGTCCCGAACATCGCCGGGAACGCGCTCGAGAAGAGGACGGCGGTCGCGACGATCCCGGTGCCGACGAAGTCGACGTAGTCGTAGCCGCCGACCGTCGCGACGAGCGACCCGAACCCGAAGCCGAACGCGAGCAGGTAGATGGTCGGCTCGACCGTCGACGAGAACGCCGACGAGCGCCAGAACGACGAGAAGTTCACGACCTCGCGGACGAGCACGCCGGTGATCGCCGCGCGCTCGAGGCGGCCGAGCTTGATCGGCTGCGCGACGCGCGTGACCACTACTGGATCTCCTCTCCGGTCAGGAGCACGAAGACGTCCTCGAGGTTCGGCAGGCGGCGCTCGCCCTCGGGCGCGCGTCCGTCCGCGCCCTCGACGCCGAGCACCGACACGCTGGTGCCCGTGCGGCGCGTGCGGAAGCCCGCGGCCTGAGCGGTCTTCTCCGTCTCGGCGAGCTTCTCGGGCGGGCCGTAGACCTCGACCGCCTCGCTCCCGGCGTGCTCGCGGATCAGCTCGGCCGGCGGCCCGGAGGCGACGGCGCTCCCGTGGGACATGATCATCACCGTGTCCGCGAGGCGCTCGGCCTCCTCGATGTAGTGCGTCGACATGAGGATCGTCGTGCCCTCGGCGCGCAGCGCGTCGATCAGCGCCCAGAGCTCCTGGCGCACCTGCGGGTCGAGCCCGACGGTCGGCTCGTCGAGGAGCACGAGCCGCGGGCGATGGACGAGCGCACGCGCGATCAGGAGGCGCCGTCGCATCCCGCCGGAGAGCTTGTCCACGCGGGTATCCCGGCGATCGACGAGGCGCGCCATCTTCAGCCCGGCCTCGATCGCGGCGCGACGCTCCGACCGCGGCACGCGGTAGAGGTGCGTGAAGACGAGCAGGTTCTGCTCCACGGTCAGCGTGACGTCGAGGTTGTCGAGCTGCGGCACGACGCCGCACTGCGCGCGGGCGATCTTGGACTCCTCGGGAAGCTTGTAGCCGAGCACCTCGAGCTCGCCCTCGTCGGCGATCGCCTGTGCCGTGAGGAGCCGCATCGTGGTCGACTTGCCGGCGCCGTTGGGCCCGAGCAGGCCGACGCACGTCCCCTCGGGAACGTCGAGATCGAGCCCGTTCACAGCGGTGATCGGGCCGTAGCGCTTGACGGCGCCGCGCAGGCGAATGGCCAGGTCGCACATCCCTCCAGCCTGCCAGACAGAGGAGGAGCGGCGGCTAGGTACGATCGAGCGCCATGTGCAGAAACATCAGAACGCTCTACAACTTCGATCCTCCGGTGACCGACGACGAGATCCGCGACGCGGCGCTCCAGTTCGTTCGCAAGCTCAGCGGCTACAACAAGCCGTCGCAGGCGAACGAGGCCGCCTTCTACAGCGCGATCGACAGGATCGCCGAGGACGTCGCCCAGCTCATGGACGAGCTCGTCACGAACGCGCCGAAGAAGAACCGCGAGGTCGAGATCGAGAAGCTGAAGGCCCGCTCGGCCAAGCGGTTCGCGCACCAGGCCGCCTAGGGCGGTTGAACCGTCGCAACCGGAGGTGAGGGATGCCACAGACCGTCGTGCTCGTCGGAACGCGCAAGGGGCTCTTCGTGCTCGAGAGCGAAGACCGCCGCGACTGGAGCATGCGCGGGCCCTACTGCGAGGGCTGGCCCGTGTACCAGGCGATCTACGACCCGGACTCGGGAACGATCTACGCGGCCGCCGCGAGCGAGTGGCACGGGGCCGCCGTCTGGCGGAGCCACGACCTCGGTGAGACGTGGGAGCACTCGAGCGAAGGCCTCGCCTACGAGAGCGGCGACCTCAAGCTCTCGAAGATCTCGGGGCTCACCGCCGCCCACGGACGGCTGCTCGCCGGCGTCGAGGCGCCGGGCATCTTCGAGAGCCGCGACCGCGGCGAGACGTGGTCCCTGCTCAGCCGGCTCGAGGGCCAGCCGGGCAGCGAGGCCTGGGACGATCCCAAGAACCAGCCGCCGGGCCACCTCGGCCTCCCCGCCACGCTTCCGGATCCCTCCGACCCGGCTCGCTTCTGGGCGATCGTGCAGGGGATCGGGATCTTCGAGACGGCCGACGACGGCGGGTCGTGGACGCCGCGTAACCGGGGGCTCCGAGCCGACTGGCCGCTCGAGCACGAGGAGGTCGGCTTCTGCGTGCACAAGCTCGTCATGTCGCCGAGCGACCCGCAGCGCCTCTACCAGCAGAACCACTGCGGGATGCACCGAAGCGACGACGGCGCGCTCACGTGGACCGAGATCACCGAAGGCCTTCCGACCGACTTCGGCTTCGCGGCAGCGGCGCACCCGCACGACCGCGACGGGTTCTACGTCATCCCGCTCGATCCCGGTCACGCGCGCTTCGTGCCCGACGGGCGGCTGGCGGTCTGGCGCACGCGCGACGCCGGCTCGACCTGGCAGCGGCTGGCCGAGGGCCTGCCCCAGCGCGACACGTACCTCGGCGTCCTGCGCGAGGGAATGGCGATCGACTCGCACGACGTCCCGGGTCTCTACTTCGGCACGAGCACCGGGCAGGTCTTCGCGAGCGCCGACGAGGGGGACACGTGGGCGGAGGTCGCGAGCTACCTCCCGTCCATCTCCTCGGTCGAGGTGGCGGTGGTCGGATAGATGGCGGACGTCTTCCTCCCCGGCACGCTGCCTCCGCTCTTCCCCGGCCTCCCGCGCAGGCTCGAGCTCGACGCCCGCACCGTGGACGAGGCGGTCGACCAGCTGAACGAGCGCTGGCCCGGCCTGCGCGACCGCCTGTGCGAGCCCGGCCCGGCGCTGAGGAGCCACATCCACGTGTACGTGAACGGCGAGCGCGCCCACCTCGACGATCCGCTCGAGCCCACGTCGCGCGTGGACGTCATCACGGCGATCAGCGGCGGCTGAAGCCGTAAGCCGAGCGGAGCCGACCGGTTGCCGGGGAGCTCGCGCGCCGGCAACCGGTCGGCGCGACGCTCAGACCTTCGAGGCGGGCTGCGGCGTCGTCCGCAGGTACGGCTTGACCGTGACGTAGCCGGGGAAGAGCTCCGCGGCCTCGCCGTCCGGGACGGCCGGCGTGATGATGACGTCCTCGCCGCGGCGCCAGTCGGCGGGCGTCGCGACCCGGTGCTTCGCGGTCAGCTGGAGCGAGTCGATCGTCCGCAGGATCTCGCCGAAGTCGCGCCCGGTGGACGCCGGGTACGTGAGCGTCAGCTTGATCTTCTTGTCCGGCCCGATGACGAAGACCGAGCGCACGGTCATCGTGTCGCTCGCGTTCGGATGGATCATCCCGTAGAGATCCGAGATCTCGCGGCTCGGGTCGGCGACGAGCGGGAAGTTCAGCTTCTGGCCGGTGACCTCCTCGATGTCCCGCGCCCAGAGCTCGTGCGAGTCGAGCGGGTCGACGCTCAGGCCCATGACCTTCACGTTCCGCTTGTCGAACTCGGGCTTCAGCTTCGCGACCGCGCCGAGCTCGGTCGTGCACACGGGCGTGAAGTCCTTCGGGTGGGAGAAGAGCACGCCCCACGAGTCGCCGAGGTACTCGTGGAAGCGGAGCCGGCCCTCGGTCGTCTCCGCCGTGAAGTCGGGCGCCTCGTCGCCGAGCCGGAGCTGGGCGGTTGCGGCCACTGCGTTCTGCATGGTTCCTCCTTGGCTTCGTTGACGGAGCCAGGATCGCGAGCGCGGATAACGAGCGAGTAACGGCGCGCGAACAGGTGTAGCGTGCCCGCCCAGGAATGGAATTTCGCGTCCTGGGCCCGCTCGAAATCGTCGACGAAGGGCACTCGATCCCCCTGCGCGGCGAGAAGCAGCGCGCCCTGCTCGCCGCACTCCTCGTCCGCGCGAACGAGGTCGTCCCGGAGGAGGTTCTGCTCGAGGAGCTCTGGGGCGCGACGCAGCCCGGCAGCGGGAAGGCGGCGCTTCGAGTCCGGGTCTCGCAGCTTCGGCGGTCGCTCGGCGCAACAGGTGGCGCGCGGATCGTCACGCGGACGCCCGGCTATGTCCTCGAGGCCGGCGACGACGAGGTGGACGCGCGCCGGTTCGAACTTCTGCTCGGCCAAGGCCGGGAAGCGCTCCGCGCGGGCGATCCGGCTCGCGCCGCGGGGACGTTCCGCGAGGCGCTCGGGCTCTGGCGCGGGCCGGCGCTCACCGACGTCGCGTACGAGTCGTTCGCCCGCAACGAGATCGCCCGCCTGACCGAGCTTCGGCTCACGGCCGTGGAGGAGTTGATGGACGCCGAGCTCGCCCAGGGCAGGCACGTCGCCCTGGCCGGCGAGCTCGAGGCGCTCGTCGCGGAGCATCCGCTGCGCGAGCGCCCGCGCGGCCAGCTGATGACCGCTCTCTACCGCTCGGGCCGCCAAGCCGATGCGCTCGCCGCGTACCGGGCCGGCCGCGAGTCGCTCGTCGCCGAGCTGGGGATCGAGCCGGGCGCCGACCTGCAAGAGCTCGAGCGGGCGATCCTGCGGCAGGACCCGGCGCTCGACCTGCCGGGCCGGCCGCGCCTGGCGGCGGCGGCGCCGACGCGCGACGAGCTCAAGCTCGTGACCGTGCTCGCAGCGGAGCTTCGCCGGCGATCCGGAGTCGGCGGAGGCCAGGGCGGAGATCGAGATCGCCGGCGGCCGGGTCGAGGCGGTGATCGGCGCGACGATCACGGCCGCGTTCGGCGTTCCCACGAGCCAGGAGGATCACGCGGTCCGCGCTCTGCAGGCTGCGCTGGCGATCCGAGCACTCGGCGGCGGCGGTCGAATCGGCGTCGAGTCCGGCGATGCGGTCTTCGCCTCGGGCGACGGTGGCTCGAGCGTCGCCGGCGCCGCGGTCGAGACCGCAACCCGCCTCGGGCAGGACGCGGACGCCGGCGCGATCCTCGTCGGCCCGCGCGCGGTTTCTGCGGCCGGGAGCGACTTCGAGTTCGGGCCGCCGGGAGAGCGCGGATCCAGGGCGCTGCTGGGCGTCGCCGCACAACCCGGCCGCGCGCCTCGCCCGGAGCTGGTCGGTCGTAGCCGGGAAGTCTCCGCGCTGGACGCCGCCTACCGGGCGTGCGTCGCCGACGGACGCCCCTACCTCGTGACGATCGCCGGGGACGCCGGAGTCGGCAAGACGCGTCTCGTCCGCGAGCTGCGAGAGCGCCTCGGCGCCGAGACGCCCGCGCCGCGCATCCGCGCCGGACGCTGCATCCCGTACGGGCGGGGCATCACCTACCAGCCGCTGGGCGACCTTCTTCGGGAGGAGCTCGGCCTGCTCGAGACCGATCCGCCCGACGTCGTCCTCGACCGGCTCGGCGACGAGCGCATCCTCGGCCTGACGCTCGGGCTCGACGCAGCCGCCGAGGTGCATCCGCTCGCGGCGCGGGAGCGGCTCGAGGAAGCGTGGACGGCGTTCCTCGGCCGCCTGGCCGCGGACGGCCCGGTCGTCGTGCTGCTCGAGGATCTGCACTGGGCGCAGGAGGCGCTGCTCGACCTCGTCGAGCGGCTCCACTCCGACGTGCGGGGTTCGCTTCTCCTCGTCGGAACGGCGCGGCCGGAGCTGCTCGCCGCGCGTCCGGCCTGGGGACGGCGTCCCGACGCCCTGACCGTGTGGCTCGAGCCTCTGCCGCGCGACGAGGCCGAGCAGCTCCTCGCGCTGGTCGGCGGCGACATCCCGGCGAACCGGCGGGCCGACGTCCTCGACCGGGCCGAGGGGAACCCGTTCTTCCTCGAGGAGCTGGCCCAGGCGGCGCCTCACGTGGAGCAGATCCCGGACTCGGTGCAGGGAGTGCTGGCCGGGCGCATCGACCTCCTTCCTCCGACCGAGAAGGCGGCGCTCCAGGCGGCGGCTGTGATCGGGCGGATCTTCTGGCGCGCGCCGGTGGTGGAGCTGCTCGACGGCGCCGACCCCGATCTCGCGCTCCTCGAGGCGCGCGACTTCATCCGGCGTCACGCTGGATCGGCCCTCGAGGGCGAGCGCGAGTTCACCTTCAAGCACGCCCTCACCTGGGAGGTCGCGTACGGATCGCTGACCTCGCCCGAGCGGGCGCGCCTGCACGCCGCGTTCGCCGAGTGGCTCGAGCGGACGGGCGGCGGCCGCGACGAGCACGCCGCGCTCCTTGCCCAGCACTACGGCGACGCCGTCCGGGACCGGCAGGACTCCGACACGGCCCGGCTGTCGGAGCGGGCGATCCACTGGCTGCGGCGCGCGGCGGAGCTGGCGGTCAAGCGCTACGAGCTCGAGGACGCGATCGCCATGCTCCAGCGCGCGCTCGAGCTCGAACCGGACGAGGCCGTGCAGCTCGACCTGTGGCGCCGGATCGGCCGGGCGCACGCGCTCCGCCACGACGGCGACGCGTTCCTCGAGGCGCTCACGCGCGCAATCGAGCTCAGCCGTGACCGCGCCACGACGGCGGAGCTGTACGCCGATCTCGCGGTCGAGACGGCGATGCGGACGGGCATGTGGCGCCGGCGGCCGGAGCGCGAGCTCGTCGACGGCTGGATCGACCGTGCGCTCGAGCTCTCCGAGCCCGAGAGCGCCTCGCGCGCCCGCGCGTTGATCGCGCGCTGCGTCTGGTCGCCGGACGGGTCGCGGGACGCGGCGCGGGAGGCCAGCCGGATCGCCGAGCTTCTCGGCGACCCCGAGCTTCGCTCCTACGCCTGGGACGCGCGCGGGATCACGAGCTGGGTCGCGGGGGAGCCCGACCTGGGCCGGGCGTTCGAGGAGCGGCGCTTCGAGCTGCTCGACCAGATCCACGATCCCGACCACGTCGCCGACATCTACTACGCGCCCATCACCGGCTGCGTCTGGCTCGGCTACTTCCGCGAGGCCCGTCGTCTCGCCGACAAGCACAACGAGATCGTCCGCGAGCTGACGCCCCACCATCGCATCCACGGACTCGCCGTCCTGACCGAGCTCGAGGAGCTCGCCGGCGGCTGGGAGACGATCTACGGCTACCGCGACCGGGTCGAGACCGTCGTCCTCTCGAACCGCGATACGCCGTGCATGCGCAGCCCGCGCATCCTCCTCGTGTCGGCGGTCGCCGCGCTGCGGCTCGACGACGCGGATCGGGCCCGCGAGCTCGAGGCGACTCGCCGACGACTTCGCCGTCGAGGGGTTCGGGCACACGCTGGACACGCCGAGAATCCGGCTCGCGCTGCTCCGCAAGGAGCTCGACGTGGCCGAGCGCCTGGTGGCCGAGCCGCTCCCGGACCGCGGCTGGCACCGCGCGTGGCTCCTCCTCGCGACCCTCTCGGCGAGGCTCGACGCGCTCGCCGCTCTGGGCAACGTTCAGGAGCTGGAGAACTGGCCCGTTCCGCGGCGCGGCACGTACCTCGAACCGTTCCTGGTGCGGGCCCTGGGCATCGTCCACGAGACGAAGCGCGGCTCGCCCGCGCCGCAGAGCTCTTCGAGGCGCTGCGGCTGAAGAGCCACGCAGCCGAGACGCGCGCGCTCATTGAGCCGCCGCCGCGACCGGCATGACGGGCGCGGCTCACACCGGCGTCTAGAAACAGAAAACCGAACAAAGTCGCATGCCACCGCAGGTGGCGAGACTTTGTTCGGTGAAAGTAGCGGGGGCGGGATTTGAACCCGCGACCTCCGGGTTATGAGCCCGGCGAGCTACCTGACTGCTCCACCCCGCGTCGCACCTTCAAGATACCACGGGCTCAAAGTGCGTCGCGGATGATGAAGAACAGGAAAACGGCGAAGCCGATGAGTCCCCACAGGCCCGAGCCGCGGCTCTTTCCCTCGGACTCGTCCCCCTCGATCGTCACCTCGGGCTCGACCGTCACGCCCTCGGGCGAATCGCCGGTCTGGAACGTGCCGATCTCCTCCGCCGCGGGCTCACCCTGCGCCCGGGCAAGCTCCGCGAGAAGCCGAACCGCGTCGGCCCGCTCGGCCTCGTCACCGCGCTCGGCGATCTTGTCGGCAAGCTTCGCGACGTCCTCGAAATCGCCCGGGTCCTGGGACGCGCGCGCCTCGTCGAGCGAGTTCCAGAGGTAGACGAGCGCCTCCCCGTTCTCGCCGCGGGAGACCGCTCTGCGGGCATGGTCGAGACTGTCGTCCACGGTGTCAGTATCGCCCGTGGCTACGATCGCCGCATGCGCGTGGCGGTTGTCGACCTCGGCACGAACTCGACCCGGCTCCTCGTGGCCGACGTCGAGGGAACCGACGTGCGCGAGGTGGAGCGCAAGCTCGCAGATCACGCGGCTCGGCGAGGGCGTCGACTCGCGCCGCAAGCTCCTCCCCACCGCGATCGCGCGCGTGCGCAACGTGCTCGTCGACTACCGCCGCGACCTCGAGGCGCTCGGCGCCGAGCGGACGCTGACGATCGCGACGAGCGCCGTCCGCGACGCGGAGAACGGCGAGGCCTTCCTCGGCGAGATCGAGTGGAGCTACGGGTTCACGACGCGGCTCCTCACCGGCGAGGAGGAGGCGCTGATGACCTACCGCGGCGTCTCGAACGGCCGCGGCCCGGTGGACGGGACGCTCGTCGTCGACGTCGGCGGCGGCTCGACCGAGCTCGTGCTCGGCGGGCCCGACGGCGTCGCGTTCCACACGAGCCTCGACCTCGGCTGCGTGCGCCTGACCGAGCGGTTCATCCACCACGACCCGCCGACGGCGGAGGACATGACGGACTGCCGCAACGCCACGCGCGCGCTCCTCGCCGAGCGCGTGCCCGACGAGGTCCTCCCCACCGCCGGCATCGGCGTCGCGGGAACGGTCACCACGCTGGCCGCGATCGAGCTCGGCCTCGAGGAGGAGGATCCGGCGCTCATCCACGGACACAAGCTGACCGCGGCGCGCGTGGAGGCCGACCTCGCCGAGCTCTCGCTCCTGAGCGTCTCCGAGCTGGCCGCGATCCCGGCGATCACGCCGGAGCGCGCGCCCGTCTTCGTCGCCGGCGTCGCCGTGGTCGCCGAGACGATGCGCTACTTCGGCCTGGCCGAGCTCGAGATCTCGCGAGCGCGACATCATGCACGGCGCCGCGCTGGCCGCGGCCGAGCTGCCCGAGCCCGAAGAGGGCGACGCACCCGCCGGCGCGTACACCTGCTGCTAGGGGTAGACGCCTCTCGAAACGAGGGCGCCCGCGACCTCGCGGATCGAGCGGATGAGCGCCGCGCGGCGCATCGTCATCGACTCCTCCTCGGAGAGCGTCCACACACGGTCGAGCCCGTCGCTCATGAGGTCGGCGAGCCGGGTGCGGATCTCCTCGCGCGTCCAGAAGAGCCGCTGGATGTCCTGCACCCACTCGAAGTAGGAGACGGCGACGCCGCCGGCGTTCGTGAGGATGTCCGGCAAGACCAGGATGCCGCGCTCGGCCAGGATCTCGTCCGCGTCGAGCGTGGTCGGGCCGTTCGCGCCCTCGGCGACGAGCTTGGTCTGGATGCGCGGCGCGTTCTCGCCGGTCAAGACGCCCTCCGTCGCCGCGAGGACGAGGATGTCGCAGGGCAGCTCGAGGAGCTCCGAGTTCGAGACCGAGACGCAGCCGGGGAAGCCCTCGACCACGCCTTCCTTGCCGCGCCACTCCTCGAGGGCGTTCATGTCGAGCCCCTCGGGGTTGTGGATCCCGCCGCCGATGTCGGAGACGGCGACGACCTTCGCGCCGCGGTCGTGCAGCTCGTGCGCGGCGACCGCGCCGACCTTGCCGAAGCCCTGGACGACGCAGGTCTGCCCCTTGAGCTCCTGGCCGAGCTTCGCGACCGCGCCCTCGATGACCATGACCACGCCGATCCCGGTCGCCTCGGGCCGCAGCACCGAGCCGCCGACCGAGAGCGGCTTCCCGGTGACGATCTCGGGCACCGCGTGGCCGACCTGCATCGAGTACGTGTCCATCATCCAGGCCATCGTCTGCTCGCTCGTCGCCATGTCCGGCGCGGGGATGTCGCGCTGCGGGCCGATCACCGGGAGGAGCTCCGACGTGAAGCGCCGCGTCATCCGCTCGAGCTCGGCCTCGGAGAGCGCGCGCGGGTCGCAGCGCACGCCGCCCTTCGCGCCGCCGTAGGGAAGGCGCAGGAGCGCGCACTTCCAGGTCATCCACATCGCGAGCGCGGCGCACTCGCCGAGCGTCACCGCCAGGTCGTAGCGGATGCCGCCCTTCGTCGGGCCGAGCACGCTCGAGTGCTGCACGCGGTAGCCCGGATAGACCGCGAGCGACCCGTCGTCGAGGCGCGTCGGAATCGAGACCGCGAGCGAGCGCTCCGGGCGGCGCAGCACCTCGCCGACCGACTCCGAGATGCCGGCCTGGGCTGAGCGCGCCGTCGAGCTGGCCGAGCGCGGTCCGAAAGAGCGGATCGTCGAGCTCGGGAGGAAGGTGCGGAGCGGTCTCGGGAGCCGTCGTCACAGAACGCAGTCTACGGTCGCGACTCCGGCTCGACCGTCAGCGTCAGACCGTGCCGCTCGACGATGCGCACGTCGACGCCGGCGTCCGCTCCGGTCTCGCACGTCGCGTCCCAGAACTCCCCGTCGAGCCGCACCTGCCCGCGCGGCCGGCATTCGCTCACGGTCACCGCGCGCCGGCCGATGAGCGTCTCGGCCCCGGCCTGGATCTTGCGCCGCCGCGAGTAATTCAGCCAGAACCAGGTTTCCCCAACTTCCACGAGGCCGCCGACGACGACGAGCACGAGCCCCCACGGCGAGGGGACGACGAACACGGCGAGGAAGAGCGAGACGATGAAGATCACGGCCGGGAAACGCTACTTGCCGAACGGCGGAAGGACCGGAAAGATCGCGGCTTCGGGCACACAGGCGACGACGACGGGAGGACCTCATGGCGTCCCAGACCCCCTCGACCCCGACCCCGACGTTCGACCATCTCCGCGAGCGTCATCTTCCTGTCCGTCGCGTGCGACGTCGGCGTCGCGCAGGCGTGCAAGCCCGGCCCGGGCTTCGAGTGCATCGCGCGCGTGATCATCCCGAAGATCGAGGCGATCCCCGGGCCGTTCCGCCGCTAGCGGCTTCTCGCCCCTCTCGGCCTCGCGCGAGTGCCGGGAGGCTCACCCCCACCCCTGCTTCAAATCCTATTGAGGAAGTCCGCACCGGTGGGATACGAGACCATGCCGACTTCGGGCCAATGGCTCCACAGGCGTCCGATTCGGACATCTCCGCGCTCAACACGCCGCCGCGTCCGACCTGCGCGGACGCGGCTACGAGACCGTGCTGTTCCCCGACGGGAATCGTGAGATTCCAATGTCGGCCAGATGCCGGGGGTGGGAATCGAACCCACACGCCCCGAAGGACAGCGGATTTTAAGTCCGCCGCGTCTACCGTTCCGCCACCCCGGCTGGGTGAGAACTTAGAACCCGGGGGCTAACTGGTCGAGCGTGAAGAGCTCGGGGCCGTGGCCGCGGTAGTCGCCGATGAAGCTCTCGAATGCGCCTTCGTCGAAGGACGAGCACGTGGCGAGGACGCCCGTCTGCTTCGTCGGCTCCTCGCTGGGATCGGTCGGATCGTCGCGGTCGGCCACCCATGCGGTGAGGACGATCGAATCGGCGTACTTGGCCGCCCGCGGATCCTGGGGGAGCGGCGCGAGGATGAGGCCGCGCGGGTCATCGCGATACCAGGCGGTCAGCTCGGCGATCGTCTCTTCGGAGACGTTCGAGCCGTACTGGATGCCGACGCCGCCGTGCTCGAGGTTGTGCAGGAGGCGGTTCTGCTCGAGCGCGGTCGAGTACTCGCCGAAGATCAGCGGATCCGGGTAGTGCGGCCCGGACGACGGCGGGTACGAGTTGTACTTGAAGTCCTTCGGAAGCTCCGTCGGCGGGACGTGATCCTGCGCCAGCGCCTCGAAGGTCTGCACCTCGCAGGCGTCGCCGATCGCGCCGGCGCTCGGACTGTCGTCGCCGCCCATGGCGAGGGCGATTCCGCCGCCGATGGCGGCCAGGACGAGCACCGCTGCGCCGACCGCGATCCAGATGCGCGTGTTGTTACCACCGCCGGTGCGCGGCGCTTTGGAGGAGCGCACCTTCGGCGCCTGGACTTTCCGCGGGGGAGCAGGTGTCTTGGGCTTGTCGGCCACGGCTGGTGAATGTAGCAGCGGGTGCTAGCCGGAAGGCTCGCGAACCGTCAGCCCCAGAACGTCGGGCCGGTGGTAGTGCCCGGCCGCATCGAACCGTTGCCGCTCCTCGTGCAGTCGGGCGGGGTCGAGCTCCGCGTAGAGGATGCCCTCCTCGCCGTAGAGCGGGCCCGCGAGGTACGAGCCGTCCGGCCCGAGGATGGCGCTGCCGCCGCGGCCGATCACGTCGATGCCCTCGAGCATGTGCCGTAGCGGGAAGTCGTCGGGATAGCCGGCCGACAGCTGGAAATGGCACGGGGCGATCACGAACGCGCGCGACTCCCGCGCGATGTGGACGAGCGTCGACTGCCACTCGTCCGAGTCGTCGGCGGTCGACGCGACGTAGATCTCGACACCCGACTCGTAGAGCGAGAAGCGCGCGAGCGGCATGTAGTTCTCCCAGCAGATGAGGCCGCCGAGCCGGCCCACCGAGGTCTCGATCGCGCGTAGGCCTCGCCCATCGCCCGGCCCCCAGATCAGCCGCTCGTGGTTCGTGGGGACGAGCTTGCGGTGGTGGAGGACGAGCGCACCCTCGGGGTCGTAGCCGAGGAGCGTGTTGTAGAGCGTCCCGTTGTGCGCCGGATCGATCTCGGTCACGCCGACGACGACGTGCACGCCGCTCGCGCGCGCGGCCTCTCCCATGCGGTCGGACGCGTCGCCGGGTATCTCGACGGACTCACGGGCGAGGAGCGCGAACGCGGCCTTCGCCTGAGGATCCGCCCAGCCGGCGAGCGCCTTCGCCCACACCGACGACGGATAGGCGGGGACGAACGCCTCGGGGAAGACGACGAGCTTCGCGCCCTGCGCGGCGGCCTCGGCGGTTCGCTCGGCGAGCCGCTCGATCGTGGCGGCACGGTCGAAGATGACCGGCTCGACCTGGACGCATGCGACCTTCACTGACTCGCGCATGGCTCCGTTCTACCGCAGATCGGGGCCGTCCGACTACCTGCGTAGCGTTTGTAGACCCATGACCTACGTTTTCGTCGCATTGGCAGGTGCTCTCCTCGGCGCGTTCATCGCCTGGAGCCACGCGCGCACGCGTGTGGCGCAGCTGAGCGCGAAGCTCGACTCGCAGCCCGACCTCGAGACGACGTTCCGGTCGCTCTCGACCCAGACGGTGCAGGAGTCGCTCGCCCGCATCGACGCGGAGGCGAGGCGTCGCGAGGAGATGAGCCGCGAGGCGCTCACGAGCCTGGTGAAGCCGATCCGTGAGTCGCTCGAGAAGGCCGAGGCGCAGACGCGACTCCTCGAAAGTGAGCGCAAGCAGTCGTACGGCGAGATCACGAGCCAGCTCCGTGCCCTGCATGAGAGCGAGGAGAAGCTTCGCTCCGAGACGAGCAACCTCGTTACGGCGTTGCGGAACCCTGCCGCCCGCGGCCGCTGGGGCGAGATGCAGCTTCGCCGCGTTGTCGAGATGGCCGGAATGCTCTCGCATTGCGACTTCACCGAACAGACGACCGTGACGGTCGACGAGCGCCGGCTGCGGCCCGACCTGATCGTGAATCTCGCCGGCGGAAAGAACATCGTCGTCGACGCGAAGGTCCCGCTCGAGGCGTACCTCCGGGCGATCGAAGCCGACGACGAGACCGAACGAACGGCCCACCTCGACCAGCACGTGGCCCAGATCCGCCAGCACATCAGGAAGCTGGGCCAGAAGAGCTACTGGGAGCAGTTCAAGCCCACGCCGGAGTGGGTCGTCTTGTTCATCCCGGGTGAGGCGTTCTACAGCTCCGCAGTTCAGCACGATCCCACGTTGCTCGAGGATTCGATGGCCAAGGGCGTGGTCGTCGCGACACCCATCACGCTGATCGCGCTGCTCCGCGCCGTCGCGCACGGCTGGCAGCAGGAAACCGTTGCGGAAAGCGCGCGCGCCGTGAGCGAGCTCGGCCGCGAGGTCTACTCGCGCATCGGAACGATGGGCGAGCACCTGGCGAAGCTCGGCGGCAGACTCGATGGCGCGGTCACGGCCTACAACGAAACGATTGGATCACTCGAGCGGCGGGTTCTTCCCGCCACGCGAAAGCTCGCCGATCACGGCGCAGGCGGAACGAAGGAGATCGCGCCGCTCGACCCCGTCGATCGCGCGACCCAGGCGCCGCAGGCTCCCGAGCTCGTCGAGAGCGCCGAAGACGTCCTCGAGCTCCAGCAGCGCACGCTCGAAGTCGCCTAGCCAGGAGGGCTGGCGAGTTCGCCTCCCGGCGGCCCAGGCTATTTCGTCCAGCCTTCCTAGATCCGGCCAGGGGCGCCGCTATCCTGAGTTCACGGGCTCTGCCGCCGGAACATGCGCGGGGTTCCGGTCGTTTTCTCTTATGCAGATTTCTTTCGAAAGGACACAGTGAGCGAACACGAAGCGAGGAAGCTGATCGTGATCGGAGGAGGCCCCTCCGGCTACACCGCTGCGCTCTACAGCGCGCGCGCCAACCTCGAGCCGCTCGTCATCGAGGGGTTCCAGTGGGGCGGACAGCTCATGATCACGAGCGACGTCGAGAACTACCCGGGCTACCCGGAGGGCGTCATGGGCCCGCAGATGATGCAGGACTTCCGCAGCCAAGCCGCACGGTTCGGCGCGGAGTTCATCACCGACAACGTGACCAAGGTCGACTTCTCGAGCCGGCCGTTCCGCGTGTGGATCGGCGACAAGGAGTACGTCGCCGACTCGGTCATCGTCTCCACGGGCGCAAACGCCCGGCAGCTCGGGCTCGAGTCCGAGAAGCGTCTTCAGGGGTTCGGCGTCACGTACTGCGCGACGTGCGACGGCGCGTTCTACCGCGACAAGGAGATCGCGGTCGTCGGCGGCGGCGACTCGGCCATGGAGGAGGCGCTCTTCCTCACCCGCTTCGCCTCGAAGGTCAATCTGATCCACCGGCGCGACCAGTTCCGCGCTTCGCCGATCATGATCGACCGCGTTCGTGCGAACGACAAGATCGAGCTCGTCCTCGACACGGTCGTCGAGGAGATGATCGGCGACCCGAAGCTCGAGAGCCTGCGGATCCGCAACGTGAAGACGGACGAGACCTCCGTCCTCCCGGTCGAGGGCGTGTTCGTCGCCATCGGGCACGACCCGGCGTCGGAGCTCTTCCGCGGCCAGCTCGACATGGACGAGGACGGCTACCTCCTCACCGAGGGCAAGACGACGACCACGAATATCGAGGGCGTCTTCGCCGCCGGCGACGTGGTCGACCACGTCTACCGCCAGGCCGTGACCGCGGCCGGGATGGGCTGCATGGCCGCGCTCGACGCGGAGCGGTTCCTCTCGGAGCAGGAAGCCGCCGCCGCGGTCGCGCTCGCGGCGTCGTAGCTTCGCGCCCCTTTCGGGACACTCCGCGCGCGAAGTCGGCGCAACCGTCACACACACGCGCGGATTCGGGCTGTACGCTCGAAAGCGGGTGGTGGGCTGGGGTGCCCCGGGCGCCGGTGAGCGCCACGACGGGTCGAGCACCCCGACCGCTGGGCGCGGAGCTAGCATCGCCCACGTGCCCTACTTCATCTGCCCGAACTGCAAGCGGCGCTCGATCGACCACGACCGGCGCGACGGGCTGACGCACCAGTCCGTCGGCTGCCCGAACTGCGGATTCGGGTTTCTGTTCGAGCTCATGGACGACTACTACCCCGGCCCGACGACGGGGTTCGTCGTCTGCGATCGCCAGCGGCGCGTACTCGCCGTCGGGCGCGGCGTCTTCGAGCTGACCGGCTTCACGGAGTCGGATCTCATGGGCCGCGAGATCGTGGACGTCCTCCACCTGAACGGCGGGGACGGACCGAGCCCGGCGGAGGTGGCCGTGGAATGGGGCGTCCGCCAACTCGGCAAGCAGCTGACCCTGACGACGAAATCGGGCGTCCAGAAACCGGTGAAGGCGGACTTCTTCCCGGCGTACGACGAGGACGGCGGCCTGCTCGTCGCCATCGCCCCGGCGGTCTAGCCGGCTCAGGCGGCATCTCGCTCCTCCCGCGCCTCGAACAGCCGCTCCTCCACCCAGGCCTGCAGGCGCTCGACTGCCCGTAGATCGGCGGCGAGGCGCGCCGCTTCCTCGCGCTGGGCTCGCGCGTCGGCGCGCGAGAGCACTCCCAGCGCCTCGAGCCGCTCGACCGTCTCGCCGTCGAGCTGGCCGCGGATCTCGCGTTCGATCGCCGCCTGGCGGATCGCGTCACGTGTGCGCGCCAGATGGGCGGCGAGCGTCGACGCACGCCCGGCGAGGACATCGGCGAAGACGGCGAGGTCGATAGCCCGCATGTCTCCAGCGTAGGCCGCGCCACGAGCCGCTTTGTGCCAACTTCGAAACGAATCTGAGTAGGCTCGCCGCGTGCCGGTCTCTGCCCTGCTCCTTGCGTTCGCGGCCGCGTTCCTGCATGCGGGCTGGAACATGCTCCTCGCGGGCGCGAAGGACTCGGAGGCGGCGACCGCCGTTGCGCTCGTCGTCGCCGCGGTCGTCTTCGCCCCCGTCGCGATCGTCGCCTGGGACGTCGAGCGCTCCGCCTGGCCGTACATCGCGGCGAGCGCCGCGCTCGAGCTCGCGTACTTCATCCTCCTCGCGGCCGCCTACCACCGCTCCGAGCTCGGACTGGTCTATCCACTCGCCCGCGGCGTCGCCCCGGTCCTCGTGCTCGCCGGGGCCACGATCGCCCTCGGCCGGCACATCTCGACGGCGCAGGCGCTCGGCGTCGTCGCGGTCGGCATCGGCGTGATCCTCGTGCGCGGCCTGCGGGGGAACGCCGACACGCGCGGGACGATCCTGGCCCTCCTCGTCGCGGTCACGATCGCCGGCTACACGCTCGTGGACAAGGAGGGGATGAACCACGCCGCGCCTCTCCCCTACCTCGAGCTCGTGCTGGTCGGCCCGGCGATCCTCTACGCGCTCGGAATCGGCTACGCGAAGGGCCGCTCGGCGCTGCGGCTCGAGCTTCGCTGGCAGGCCGTCGTGGCGGGCATCGCGATGTTCTCCGCGTTCGCGCTCATCCTCGCCGCGCTCGAGCGTGCCCCGGCCGCGCCCGTTGCCGCCGTGCGCGAGACGAGCGTCGTGATCGCGACCGGCCTGGCCGCGCTGATCCTGCACGAGCGCGTGACCGGCCAGCGGCTGGCGGGCGCGTTCGTCGTCGTGGCCGGCGTCGCCCTCATTGCACTCGGGCGTGACCGACCGCGGACGGACAGAGATCCGTGAGCACGCAGTCCTCGCACCGCGGCCGGCGCGCGTCGCAGACCCGCCGCCCGTGCCAGATGAGGAGATGCGGGAACCGCGCCCAGTCGGCACGCGGCACGAGCCGGACGAGATCACGCTCGATGTGCACCGGATCCTCGCGCCGCGTGAAGCCGAGCCGCTGCGACAGCCGGCGCACGTGCGTGTCGACGACGACCCCCTGCGGGGCGCCGCGCTCGGACGCGACCACGTTCGCCGTCTTGCGGCCGACTCCCGGGAGACGGACGAGCTCGTCGATCGTCGTCGGAACCTCGCCGTCGTACTCCTCGACGAGCATCCGCATCGCCCCCTGGAGGTTCCGCGCCTTCTGGCGGAACGTGCCGGTCGGGCGGACGTCGGCCTCGAGCTCCGAGAGCGGCACGGCCGAGGTAGTCCTCCGGGCGACGGTACTTCCGGAACAGCTTCTCGGTGACGCGGTTCACGGTCACGTCGGTCGTCTGCGCCGAGAGCATCACGGAGATGAGGAGCTCGGCGTCCGAGCGAAACCGCAGCGCGATCACCGCGTCGGGATGCTCGGCCGCGAGCCGGTCGAGCACCGGGCGGATGCGCTCGCGCTTCGGCCCGACCCGGCGGCGCGCCTCGTGGACGTAGCTACGCGGCACGCCGGCCAAGGTAGAGCCCGCGCCCCATCAACCCCTTCTCGTCCAGCTCGACCTCGAGTCCCGCCGCCTCGAAGGCCGCGCGATAGTCCTCGTCGGTGAACATCCCCGTCGTGTGGCTCTCGGTGAAGTGCTCGACGCCGTCGGGGGTCGCGACGAGATAGTGGAAATCGATGGTCACCGTGTCGTCGGCGAGCGGCGTCTGCGCGTTCATGCGCGCGATCTTGAGTCCCGGCTCGTCGACGAATAGCGCGAAGACGTCCGGGCTCCACGCATCGGGCGTGATCCACGGCTCGACGATCAGCAGACCGCCGGGCGCGACATGCCGCGCGAGTGACTTCGCCGCCTGGTCGAGGCGCTCGCGCGTCACCGCGTAGCCGATGCTCGAGAAGAGGCAGGTGACGACGTCGAACTCCCGGCCGAGGTCGAGGTCGACCATGTCGCCCTCGTGGAGGCGGACGATCGGTACGCGCTCACGTGCGATCGCGAGCATCTCGGGGTCGAGATCGACGCCCTCGACGTCGTAGTCCTCGGCGAGATCGGCGAGGTGGATCCCGGTGCCGCAGGCGACGTCGAGGAGCGTCCGTGCGTGTGGGACGCGCACGGCGATCAGCTCCCGAAGCCGCGTGGTCTCCGCGGGGTAGTCCTTCCAGGAGTAGAGCGCGTCGTAGAACCGGGCCGAGCGGCTGAACATCCCGTGAGGCTACGCGACGGGCCGGTTTTCGCGGTTCCCCCGGGGGACCCCGGCTAGAGCACCCCTTGCGTTCGAGCATATCGGCGGAAATCGCGCGTGTCTGTCACGGATGCGCCGAGAAGGCGCACGGGACTGTGCCGGGACTCGCCTACTGCACGGATTGGAGCCGCGGGCCCGCGCAGACCACGTCCAGCGCGGGGCAGCCGGCGCATGCCCACTCGCTCGGGGTCGGGCGGAAGTCGCCTTCGCGGATCGCGAGGATCGCCGTCGCGAGCTCGGCCTGGAGCTCGGGGAGCTCGGCGCGCGTGAAGCGCGTGGACACCGGATCGGCCGGCGCCTCGAGGAACGTGTAGACGACGTCGACCTCCGCCGCGCCCGTCCCGAACGCGGCCAGCGCGTACACGAGCCGCTGGAGCCGGTACTCGGACTCGACGATCTCCGCCGGCTCGCGCTCCTCCAGGCGGTTCGTCTTGTAGTCCACGACGATCGCGCGCTCGCCCTCGCGGCGGAACACGTCGAAGCGCCCGCGAACCAGGACGCCGTCGTGCGCGAACGAGAAAGCGAGCTCGGGCCGCGTGTCCTCTGCCTCCGACAAGCGCCGCCCGAGCTCCGACTCTCTCCACGCGGCGAGAAGCGACTCGACCCGCTCCAGGTTGTCCTCGGTCGCCGCCGGATAGCGCTGGAGCACGCGGTCGCGCACCTCCTCCTCGGGCGCCTCGATCTCGAGGAGCACGTGCACCGCGTCGCCGATCTCGGTCGCAAGGAGACCCTCGACCTCCTCCCCGGTCTGCACGACCACCGGGCGTGGCGGCAGGCCGACGATCCGCTGCGCGTAGAACCGGTACGAGCACTGGTCGTAGAGCGCGAGCGCGCTGTAGGAGAGGCTGCGTAGGACGAACGGTGGAGCCGCAGGCGGCGGCGGCAGCGCGGGGAGCTCCGGCGCGGCCCGCAGCGCGGCACCCTCCTCGGCCGGGGCGAAGAGCTGGAGCTGCGGGACGGTCGTCGGCGCGGGCGCAGCGCCCGCCGCGGACGGCCGGTCGACCCGCAGGAGGAGCCGCGCGTCGCCGCGCTCGAGCTCGACCGGATCGTCGCCGTCCACCTCGACCTCGAGCCGCTTGAGGATCCAGTGGAGCGGTGCGTTCGCGTCGCGGCGGCTCGTCGGGTCGATCGCGCCCGAGACGATCAGGCGGTCGATCGCGCGCGTCATCGCCACGTAGAGGAGCCGGCGGTTCTCGGCCTGGTCGGCGGTCTGCTCCGCCTCGCGCACGTCGTCCCAGCCGAACGCGCCCTCTCGCTTGCCCGTCGCGGGATTGACGACGCGGAACCCGAAGCGCCCGTCGGGGAGGCAGAGGATCTCGTCCGCCGCCGGCGAGGGCGGGATGCGGCCGGCGTCGGCGAGGACGACCACCTTGAACTCGAGCCCCTTGGCCGCGTGGACGGTGAGGAGCCGCACCGAGTCGCCGCCCTCCTCCTCGGCGGCCGCCTCGACCTCGCGCGCCCCGGCCGCCTCCTGGTCGCGCAGGAAGCCGACGAAGCCCTCGATGTCCGGGCCGCGCAGCGATTCGTACGCGCGCGCCAGGCGGCCGAGCTTGCGGAGGTTCGCGTAGCGGCGGCGGCCGTCCCATTGCGCGAGCACGGCGAGGTCGTAGTCGTGCTCGACGACGATCTGCTCGCACAGCCGCTCGAGCCCCAGGCGCTCGGCCGCGCGGACGAGCCGGTCGTAGCGCTGGCGGAACGCCTCGTAGAGCCGCGCGTCCCGCTGGGAGAGCCCACCAGGAAGCTCGCGTTCCAGCCCGGCGAAGAGCGGCCGGCGCCCGGCGGAGCGGCGCAGAAGGACGAGCCCGTCGTTCGACACGCCGACGAACGGGGAGGCGAGCACGGTCACGAGCGCCTCGTCGTCGTAGCGGTTCTGCAGCAGCCGGAGGTAGGCGATGAGATCGGCGACCTGCTGCTGGCCGAAGTAGCCGCGTCCGGCCGCGCGATACGTCGGCAGGCCTTCCTCGCGGAGCGCCTCCTCGTAGCGCTCGGCGTCCGTGCCCGCGGCGAAGAGGAGCACGATCTCGCCCGGCGTCGCCTCGCCCGCGTCCACGAGCTCCTTCACGCGGCGCGCGACGTGCTTCGACTCGGCCTCGCGCCAGTGCGTCTTGCCGCCCTTGTACGCCGCCTTGTCGGTCACGAGCAGCTCGACGCCGGGCCCGGCCAGCTCGGGGAAGCGCCCGGCGGCCACGAGCGGCTCGTAGTCGGTGCCGAACTCGGTCCCGAACAGGTGGTTGATGACGCCGAGGATCTCCGGGCGCGAGCGGTAGTTCTGCGTCAGCGCGAGCACGCCGTCGCTCTGGGCGCGGCGCTCGCGGAAGACCTCGACGTCCGCGTGGCGGAAGCGGTAGATCGACTGGAACTCGTCCCCGACGAAGAAGAGCTCCTCGGCATCGAGCGCGTCCACGAGCTCGCACTGGAGCCGGTTCGTGTCCTGGAACTCGTCCACGAGGACGGAGCGGAAGCGCCACCGCGCCTTCTCGCGCACCTCGTCGCTCGAGAGGAGCAGGTCGCGGGCGTAGAGCTGGAGATCCTCGAAGTCGACGCCGGACTCGCGCGCCTTCGCCTCGCGGTAGGCGGCGTCGAACGCCGCGCAGGAGCTCCTCGAGCAGCTCGCGGTCGCGCGAGGCCATCTCGTCGAGCGCCGCGCTCTCGACCGTGGCGAGCGCGTCCTTCAGGCCGGTGAGCGCGGGGATCTTCTCCGTCGGACGCAGATCCTCGAGGTCGAGCAGCTCGTCGGCGCGCGGGGCCGGACCCGTTGCGAGCGCGAGCGCGCGCTCGGCCTGCGGATTGCCCGGGAGCGCGCGGGCGCACTCCGCGAGCGCGTCGAGCGCCTCGGCGAGGCTCGACTCGTCGGCGACGCCGAGCTCGAGCGCCCGTCCGGCCGAGCGGAGCCGCTCGTAGACGCCGCCGAGCATGACCGAGAGCCGCCGGGATCCGTACGTCGCGAGCAGTTCGAGCCGGTCGGGCTCGCGTCCGGCGCAGAACGCGGGCGAGCGCCTCGGTGAACGCCTCCGAGCGCAGCACCCGCGACTGGCTCTCGTCCAGGACGCGGAAGCCGGGATCGAGCCCCGCCTCGAACGGGTGCGACTTCAGGAGCCGGTTGCAGAACCCGTGGATGGTCGAGATCCAGGCGCGCTCGATGTCGCGGGCGAGATCGACGCGGCCGAGCTCGACGAGCCGCTCGCGGATCCGTGCGCGCAGCTCGCCGGCGGCGCGCTCCGTGTAGGTGATGACGAGGACGCTCTCGAGCCCCAGGCCGCGGTCGGCGACCGCGCGGACGAAGCGCTCGACCAGCACGGTCGTCTTCCCGGTTCCGGCGCCCGCGGAGACGAAGACGACGCCCGCCTCGTCGATCGCGGCCTGCTGCTCGGGATTGGGCGCCCTGACGCTCACGCGCGCTTCACCCGGCACATCGGCCAGCGGTCGCACCACGTCGGACACGTGCCGCCCCGTGGATCGTGCTCGCACGTCGCCCGCCCGGATGCGCGCGACGGCGGCCTGCGCGCGCTCGACGGCGCGGTCGACGTGGGCCCAGAACTCCGTGTCGCCGAGGTGGTCCTGATCCTTCGTCCCCGGGATGAGCTCGGCGGCGGAGTCGAGGACGAGCCCGCGCGCCTCCCGCGCGCCCGCGAGCGCCCGGTAGAGCCCGCCGAGCGGCTCGATGCCGACGAGGTCGCGCAGCGCGAGGATGTAGAGCGGCACCTGGAGCTTCCCCTCGGTCTCGATCTGCCGCGCCGAGTGCGCGCCCGCGCCGGACTTGTAGTCCTGGACGATCCCGCTCGCGCTCATCGGGTCCTGGTCGATCCGGTCGATCTTCCCGGAGACGGTGAAGCCGCCCAGGTCGAGGCCGCGCTGCAGCTCGACGGGCGCGCCCTGCGTCCCGAACGACACCTCGAAGCGGCGCGGGACGAGCGGCGAGCCGATCTCGACCTCCTGGCGGACGAACCGCTCGAGGTCGCGGCCGAGCGTTCCTTCGAGCTCCAGCCGGTCGAGCTCGGAGAGGTCGAGCCGCACCTGGCCCTCGATCGCGCCGGCCAGGCACTCCTGCATGAACTCGATCGTCTCGTCGAGGCGGTCGGGGTCGATCTGATCCGCGCCGAAGCGCTTCGGGAGCCCCGAGTAGAAGCGGTAGAGCGCCTGGTGGGCGACGCTCCCGCGGATGCGCGCGTCGAGCTCGGCGTCGATCGCGCGCGGGTCGATCACGCGGTCGACGAGCCACATGGACGAGCACGTCGCGAAGGTCTCGAGCTCGGTGACGGAGAAGCGCCCCTGCTCCATGAGCGGCGCGAGCGCGGCGCCGGTCAGCTCGGTCGGCCGCTCGAGCGCGGCGAGGGCGCGGTCGATCCGCCGCTCCCAGCCGTTGGCGATCGCGAGCGCCCTGGCGTCGTCCGGCTCGTTCGCGCCGAGCGCCGCCGTCGGCGCGCAGCCGTTCGCGCTCGTTCGGCGCACGCTCGAGGTCCCAGGTCAGCTCCGAGATCTTGCGGCCGCGCGTGAACCGCGCGACCTCGTCGGGAGCGAAGCACGCGCGCACCTCGTCCCAGAACGGGCTCGCCTCGCGCGGGCGGCCGTCGTCGGACGCCGCCTCGCGGACGAGGGCGAGCCGCAGCCGCGGTCGCGTGCAGGCCGTGTAGAAGAGGTAGCGGTCGCGCTCGAGCTGGTCGGGCAGCGCGAGGCGGCGGTCGCGGCCCGCGTCGTCGAGCCGCTTGCGCTCCTCGTCCGGCAGGAACGGCGTCTCCTGGCTGCGGCGCGGGAAGACGCCCTTCCTCGAGCCCGAGGACGATGACCGCCTCGAACCGGCGCGTCCGCGCCCGCTGGAGGTCGATCACGGCGACCCGTCCCTGCTCGGCCGCGCGGTCGACCCGCACGGACGCCTGCTCGAGCGCGGCGACGAGCTGCTCGCGGGTCAGGCCCTCCCACGTCTCCAGGTCGCGGGCCACCTTGAGCACCGCCTCGTGCGCGCGCAGGTCGAGCCCCGCTTCGGCGCCGGTCGGCGGGCGCTCGAGGCCGTACGAGGCCTGGAGCATCGCGGCCGCGGCCAGGCGCACGGCGTCGATCGGCGTGTCGGCGTCGCGCACGCGGTCGACCGCGACGAGCGGGTGGCCGAGCAGTTTCACGGCCTCCTCCTCGACCCGGGCCGGATCGCTGACCGCGCGGCCGCGCAGGCGACCCTCGACGAAGTCGGTTCGCACGCGCGGAAGCCCCGAGAAGCCCGAGCGCAGGAAGCCGAAGAGATGCCGGCGCGTCCCGCCGAGCCAGGCGAAGCGGAGCAGGTTGAGGAGCGCGCGGCCGAACGGCGTGCGGTCGAGCGTCACGCTGCCTTCGATGGCGTACGGGATCCCGAGCGCGCCGAAGACGGTGTCGAGCGGCGCCCGGTAGCGCTCGACGCTCGGGCAGACGATCGCGATCGAGGCCGGCGGCGTCCCCAGGCGGAGCAGGTCGAGGATCTCCTCGGCGGCGAGCTCGAGCACGCCGCGCGAGCCGGCCGCCTCGAGGAAGCGAACCGCGCCGTCGAGCGGCGGGACGACCTCGTCGGACCCGCCGAAGAGCGCCCGCTCGAGATGCGCGAGCGCCGGCGCCTGGCCCCAGAGGACGGGCGGCAGCTCGACGATCTTTCCGCTCGCGAGCCGGCTGAGGTCCGAGGAGGTGCGCGTGAGCGAGGCGAAGGCGGGGCGCCCGGGCTCGTACGGCAGCGACACGGTCACGTCCGCGCGGCCGGAGAGCGCTTCGACGAGCATCCACTCGGCGCCGGTGAAGTCCTCGAAGCCGTAGAGGAAGACCGGGCGCCCGTCCCACGCGTCCAGCTCGTTCGCCGACCCGCCTCGCGGCGTAGCGCCGCCGCGCGGGGCGATCCCAGCGGCCGAGCCGCTCGAGCTCGGCGAGATAGCGGGCGTAGAGGGCCCCGAGCGGCCCTTCCAGGTCGTCCGGGTCGAGGAGCCCTTCGGAGGCGTCCTCGATCGCCTTGCCGAGCGCGTCCGCGAAACCGGGGAAGCGCGCCGACGCCGAGAGCCCGTTCAGCGACGCGGAGGAGACGACCTGCGCCACGAGCAGCCGCCGCTGCGCGGACGGGATCGCGGGCTTCGTCTCTCCGCCCGCGAACGCGATCGAGTCGAAGAGGTCGTCGAACGTCCCGATCGAGCCGCCGAAGAGCGTGGGCGCGCGTTCGAGGAGCTCCAGCTCGATGCGCTCGGCTTCCGCCCTGTTCGGGACGACGAGTACGGGGTCGCGCTCGGCAAGCGCGGAGTACCGGTCGAGCAGGAGGGCCACCTTGCCGGCGTTGGCCGGGCCTACGACGAGGGAGAGCCCCATCCCCCCAAGTGTAGGTCAGGGCCCGACCGCTCCCGCGGCCGAGCCCCAGAGGGTGTCCCTACGCGGCGCTCTTGGGGCGCCGGCCGCGACGAGCAACTTGCCGGCCACCGAGCTTCTCGGCCTCGGCGTCCGTCACGTCGAGCTCCCGGACGCCCTTGCGCGCATCGTGGAACGTGATGCGAATCGTCGCGCCTTTACCGTCCGGAATTTCCGCACCCGACATGTCGGAGATCAGAACCGTCTTCCTCGCCACTCGTACCTCCAGAAATCCGTGTCGATTAGCTGTGGAAACGCGGGCGCTACTTTACAGAACCCGCGAGGAGCCCCTGGACGAAGTAGCGCTGGAACGCAAAGAACACGGCAAGGGGTATGACAAGTGACACAAATGTTGCCGGAGCGATCAGCTCGATGTTCGCGCCGAATTGCCGCAGCTGGGAGAAGATCGCCACGGTGATCGGCTGCGTCTCGCGCGCGAATGTGAGCGCGACGAGCAGGTCGTTCCACGTCCACAGGAATTGGAAGATCGCAAGCGAGGCGATCGCGGGCAGTCCGAGCGGCAGGATCAGGCGGAAGAAGATGCGAAACTCGGACGCGCCGTCGATCCGTGCCGATTCCATGATCTCTTTCGGGATCCCGATGAAGAAGTTCCTGAGCAGGAAGATGGCAAAGGGCAGGCCAAAGGCCGTGTGAAAGAGCACAAGCCCGAGGACCGTGTCGAAAAGGCCCAGTCGGTTGTAGACGGAGAAGATCGGGATCAGCGCCATCTGCAACGGCACGACGAGCAGCGCGACAACGATGATGAAGATCCAGTCGCGTCCGGGGAAGTCGAGCCAGGCGAACGCGTAGCCCGCGAAGGCGCCGATCGCGATCGGCAGCACGGTTCCGCCCACCGCGACGAGGATCGTCGTCACGAGCGAGTCCATGATCGTCTCGTTGTCGAAGATCGCCTGGTAGTTCGAGAACGTCGCCTTGCTCGGCTCGGAGAAGATCTGCCACCAGCCTCCGGTCAGTAGATCGCCGGGCGCGAGAATCGACGTCAGGAAGAGCCCGATCGTCGGCACGAGCCAGAGGAGGCCGAGCACGATCAGCAGGATCTGGAGCGGCGCCTTGCCGATCCAGCGCAGGATCTTCGCCGAGGTCGACTCGGACTTGCGGGGGATCGTGGGCGCGACGGTCGTCATCAGGCATCCCTCCGGAAGCGGCGCACGTTGAGGAACAGGATCGGAACGACCAGGACGAAGATGAACACGGCGATCGCGGACCCGAGTCCGAAGTCGTTCGTCCCGCCGAACGAGGTTCGCCACATCGCGAGCGCGAGCACGTTGGCGTCGTCCTGGACGGATCCGGGGGCGACCGAGATGACGATGTCGAACACCTTGAGGACGTTGATGAGCATCGTCACGAACACGACCGTCATCACCGGCGCGAGCAGCGGCACGGTCACGCGGCGGAACACCTGCCACTCGCCGGCGCCGTCGGTGCGCGCCGCCTCGAGCACGTCGCGCGGCATCGCGGCGAGCCCGGCGGCGAGCACGACCATCGCGAACCCGGTCCACATCCAGAGGTAGGCGATGATGACCGCGGGCGTGATGAGCTTCGGCCCGAGCCACGAGACGCCGCCGAACGGCGCCTTGAACGTGTCCGGGCCGATGGCCGCGCGAAACTCTCCGCCGCCGACGTCCTCGAAGCGGAAGGTCCCGTCGGCCTCGGTCGTCGTCGAGTCGACCACCGAGCCGCTCTGGTCGCGCAGCTCGACGGTCACGCCCGGCAGCCCGACCTCCTCGTCCTCGACCTCGCCCGGCGTGCCGCCGCCCGGCTTGAAGTCCCGCCAGACCACGCCGTTGATCCCGCCCTGGAGCGGCTCCGGGACGACGGCTTGCACCGAGTCGGACGGAACCTCGTCGTTCGGGATGCGCGTGAGCCCGAGCTGCGCCACGTCGCCGGCGGCGATCGGCTCGGCCAGCTCGAGGCCGGTCGTCGGCGTTCCCGTGAGCGAATCGGTCGAGGCAGCCGCGTCGGCGAGCACCCCGGCCGGCGCGACGGCCTCGCGCGCCGCGGCGATGCCCGCGTTCACGGCGCCGCGGTCGGGATCCTGCTCGTACATGATCCGCCAGGTGATCCCGGCCGCGAACGCGGAGATGGCCATCGGCATGAAGACGACCGTCTTGAACGCCACCGACCAGCGAATCCGCTCGGTGAGGACGGCGAAGATGAGCCCGATCCCGGTCACCAGCGCCGGCACGACCGCGAGCCAGACGAAGTTGTTCTTGATCGCGGTGACGAGGACGTCGCTCGTGAAGAGCCGCTGGTAGTTGTCGAGCCCGACGAAGTCGTCGAAGCCCGAGCGGCCGTAGAAGCTCCGCGAGATCGTGTAGAGCGTCGGATAGACGACCCAGATCCCGAGGAAGACCAGGGCCGGCAGAAGGAACACGGCCGCCACCGCATAGCTGCGCCAGCGGCCGCGCTCCTTCGCGGGCGAAACCGAGCCGACGGGCGGCTCGGCGGCGATCGGGCCGGCGGTCGCCACTACTTCCCGTACGCCGCCTTGGCCGCGTCCTCGAGCTTCTGCGCGGTGCCGTCGATGTCACTCGGGTCGTTCAGGAAGTCCTGGAAGAGCTTCCACATCCCCTGCCCCACCGTGGCGCCGAACGCCGCGGGCTGGAGATCCGAGAGGTCGAACCGGAACGTCTCCGCCTCGGCGATGGCACCCGCCGTCTGCTGGAGGATCGGATCCGGGTAGACGCTCGTGTCGACGTTCTTGTTCGCGGACGAGAACCCGCCCAGCTCGGCCCAGGCCTCGGCGGCCTCGGGCGTCGCGAGGAAGCTCACGAACGCCTCCGCTGCGGGGCTCGACTTGAACATGACGACGATGTCGCCACCGCCCACCACCGTGGGCGCCGAGTCGTCGATCGACGGGAAGTCGAAGACGTTGTAGCCCGACTCCGGCTCGAGCGGCGAGTCGACGACGCCGGGCACGAAGTCGCCCTCGATCACCATCGCGGCCTTCGGGCTCTCCGAGAACACGTTCGAGACCGACGTCGGGAAGTCGGTCTGGAGCGCGCCGCTCGTCCCGCCCGCGATGTTCGATTCGTCCGAGAAGATCTCGGCCATCGCCGCGAGCGAGTCCTTCACCGACTGGTCGGTCCACGGGATCTCGTGCGTGGCGAGCTGGTCGTACTTCTCCGCACCGGCCTGGCGGATGTAGATGTTCTCGAACAGGTCGGTGAGGGTCCAGCCGTCCGCCCCGCCGATCGAGTACGCCGGGAGCCCGGAAGCCTGGAGCGTGGCCGCGGCCTCGAGGAACGCGTCCCAATCCTCGGGCGCCTCGATGCCGGCGTCCTCGAACGCGGCGACGTTGTACCAGACGGTCGACTTGTTCGCGGCCTTGAACATGAGGCCGTAGAACGCGTCGCCGAACGTGCCGACCTGGACGATCGAATCGCCGAAGTTCTCCTGGACGGCGTCCTCGGCGAAGTCGATCGGCTCGACCGCGCCTTCGTCGACGAAGCCCTGGATGAGTCCGGGCTGGGCCACGGTTGCAAGGTCGGGCGGATTGCCGCCCTCGACCGCGGTCGAGAGAACGGTCGGCAGGTTGTCGCCGACCGGGTTGTACTTCACGGTCACGTCCGGGTACTGCTCGTTGAAGGCGTCGATGACGGCCTGGAACGACTTCTGCTCGGCACCCGTCCAGATGCCCATGACCGAGATCGACCCCGAGACGTCGGCGGTGGTCTGGGCCGCGTCTCCTCCTGTATCCGAATCCGAACCGCTACCGCATCCCGCTGCGAGAGCGACCAGCGCAAACGCCGTCGCAACGGTCGAGAGTCCCCCCCTCGTGCGCATTACTACTCTCCTTTCGTTGCTTCACCTCCGTAGATTCCTGCGCCGGTGGAGGGGTCGAAGAAATGGAGCGAGGACGTGTCCACGACCGCCTCGGCCATCTCTCCCTTGCGAATCTTCGAGCGAGCGCCGAAGCGCGCGACCACGGTCGTCTCGGAGGCTTCCTCCGAATCGATCACGGCGTCGCCGATGTCCTCGGCCAGCTCGCGAACCTCGTCGGTCAGCGCCGGGCGGGCGGCGACGCGCAGGTGCGCGACGATCTCCGACCCGAGCGCCTCGGTCAGCTCGACCTTGCCACGGAGCCGCCGGTCGGCCGGCGCGTCCGGGACGAGCGCGGCGTCCTCGAGGCTCTCCGGGCGGATGCCGAGGACGACCGGCTTTCCTTCGTAGCTCTTCAGCTCCGGGCGGGGCGAGAGCACGTCGTCGCCGAGCGGCAGACGCTGATCGCCGAGCGCCATGCAGAGCCCGCCGTTCATGCGCTCGAGGGTCGCCTCGACGAGGTTCATGGCGGGGCTCCCGATGAAGCCGCCGACGAACAGGTTGACGGGCCGGTCGTAGAGCTCCTGCGGCGACGCGACCTGCTGCAGCTCGCCCTTGCGCATGACCGCGACGCGGTCGCCCATCGTCATCGCCTCGACCTGGTCGTGCGTGACGTAGATGGTCGTGACGCCGAGCTCCGACTGGATGCGGCTGATCTCGGCGCGCGTCTGCACCCGGAGCTTCGCGTCCAGGTTCGAGAGCGGCTCGTCCATGAGGAAGGCGCGCGGCTCGCGGACGATCGCGCGGCCCATCGCCACGCGCTGCCGCTGGCCGCCCGAGAGCGCGCGAGGCTTCTTGTCGAGGATCTCGTCCAGGCCGAGGATGCGCGCGGCTTCCTCGACGCGCTTCTTGATCTCCGCCTTCGGCGTCTTGCGCACCTTGAGGCCGAACGCGATGTTGTCGTAGACCGACAGGTGCGGGTAGAGCGCGTAGCTCTGGAAGACCATGGCGATGTCGCGGTCCTTCGCGGGAACGTGGTTCACGACGCGCTCGCCGATGCGGACCGTCCCCTCGGAGATCTCCTCGAGGCCCGCGACCATGCGGAGCGCGGTCGACTTCCCGCAGCCGGAGGGGCCGACGAGCACCATGAACTCGCCGTCGGCGATCTCGAGCGTCATCTCGCTGACGGCCTTCGTGCCGTCCGGGTAGATCTTGCTCACACCTTCGAAGTCGACCTCGGCCAAGCGTCTCCTCTCTCCGGGTTGGAAGTGCGATCTTAGGGCCGGTACGAGTCCGGTACCACCCGGTCACATTTTCCACGCATTGGAAGCGCAGGCTGCGTCGCTAGAGTCCGGCCCGTGCAGACCACGACGATCGCCGTCCTCGAAGGAGACGAGACCGGGCAGGAGCTCCTGGAGGAGTCGCTGCGGGTTCTCGCGCCCGACGTCGTCGGCTTCGCGCTCGAGCTGCCGCGGTTCGACCTCTCCTTGGAGTCGCGCCGAGCGACCGAAAACAAGGTCGTGTACGAGGCTGCGGCGGCGATCCGTGAGGCCGGGCTCGGGCTGAAGGCCGCGACGGTCACGCCCGAGACCGCAGGAGACGTGGGCAGCCCGAACCGGATCCTCCGTGAGGAGATCGGCGGGCCATGTGATCGTGCGCACCGGCCGGCGGATCCCCGGGGTCGTGCCGATCGCGGGCGCGCACCATCCGATCTCGGTCGTCCGCATGGCCGTCGGCGACGCCTACGGCGCGAAGGAGTGGCGCGAGGGCGAGGGCGAGGCCGAGGTCGCCTTCCGCACGGAGAGGATCGAGCGGCGCATCTGCCGTGCGGTCGCCGAGTTCTCGTTCCGCCATGCCGAGCGGACGAAGGCGAAGGTGTTCGGCGGGCCCAAGTACACGGTGTCGCCGATCTACGAGGGGATGCTGAAGGAGGAGATGGACGCGGCCGCCGAGCGGCATCCCGAGGTGGCGTACGACCCGCAGCTCATCGACGCGACGTTCGCGCTGCTCATCGGCTCGGCCGGGGATCCGCTGGTGATCCCGGCGTTGAACCGGGACGGGGACATCCTCAGCGACCTCGTGCTGCCGCTCTTCGGCTCCATCGCCGGGTCGGAGTCGCTGCTCGTCGCCTTCAACGAGGACTACACGCCGAAGGCGCTGATGGCCGAGGCGGCTCATGGGACGGCTCCCTCGCTCGCCGGGAAGAACGTCGCGAATCCGCTGGCGATGATCCTCGCCGGGGCCGCGCTGCTCTCGCACTCGGACGAGGAGGAGGCGCGGGAGGCGGGCCGGGCGATCCGCGAGGCGGCGCTCGAGGCGGTCGCCTCCGGCGTGCGCACGGCCGATCTCGGCGGCCACGCGTCGAGCTCCGAGTTCACGGACGAGGTGATCGAGCGCACGAAGGCGAAGCTCGAGATCTGGTCCACCCTCGGCTCGTCAGCATCTCGTGATGCTCGCGCGTACGTTCACGCAGCCTCGCTCCGGGGCTCCCCCGCTCCGTCTGGATCATGGAGGCGGGCGGCCTCGTGAACGCCGTCGGAAACGGGATGACCTTCCCGTTCCTCGTCATCTACCTCCACAACGTGCGCGGCTTCTCGCTCGCGACCGCCGGGTTCGTGATCGCCGCCGGGAACGCGATCGGCCTGGTCGCCGGGCCGGTCTCGGGCCCGATCGTCGACCGCCTCGGCGGGCGCATGACGCTCGCGATCGGACTCGTGCTGATGGCGATCGGCTTCACCGCGTACCCCTTCGTCGACGAGCCGTGGGAGGCGTACGCGGCTGCGCTCACGGCCGGGATCGGCAACGGGATCTTCTGGACGAGCCAGTCCACGCTCCTCACCGGTCTCACCCCGCACGACCGGCGCCACTCGGCGTTCGCGGTGCAGCGCGTCACGAGGAACCTCGGGATCGGGCTCGGCGGCCTCGCCGGCGGCCTGATCGCGACCACCGCGAACCCGACCAGCTTCACCGTCCTCTTCCTCGTCGACGCGGTCACGTTCCTCGCGTTCGTCGTCGCGCTCTACTTCATCCAGGAGCCGGTGTCGGTGCACGAGCCGGCGCCCGAGCCGGTCGGCTACCGCGACGTCTTCCGCCACGGCGTGTTCGTCGCCTTCGTCGCGCTGAACGTCGTCTTCGTCGCGGCCGGCTACGCGCAGCTCGAGCTGCTGCCGGTGTTCGCGAAGAACGAGGCCGGCGTGACGGAGACGGCGATCGGGATCGTCTTCCTCGTGAACACGCTCGTGATCGTCATCGCGCAGCTCCCCATCTCACGGCTGCTCGAGGGACGCCGCCGGATGAAGGCGCTCGCCGTCATGACCGTGATCTGGGCGACCGCGTGGCTCATGGTGCTCGCGACCGGTGCGTACGCGGAGGCGGCTACCGCCGCGGTGCTCTTCGCGGTCGCGGCAGCCGTCTTCGGGATCGGCGAGTGCCTCCAGGGGCCGACGCAGGGAGCGCTCGTCGCCGACCTGGCGCCGGAGCGGCTGCGCGGCCGCTACATGGCCGTCTCGACCACGTCGTGGCAGATCGGATTCGTGATCGGCCCGGCGCTCGGCGGCCTCGTGCTCGCCGTCGCGCCGCTCGCGCTGTGGCCGCTCGCCGCCGTGGTGTGCCTCCTCGCGGGCGCAGGCTCGCTCCTGCTCGAACGCTCGCTCCCGCGCGAGTTCCGCCTGACGCCGGCCTAGGAGGGCTGGCGAAACATGCCTCCCGTCGGGGTGCGCTGGACGGTGCGAGGCAAGGAGCCATGCCGTGCTCGTATCGGGAATACGGGCGCGGCACGGCGACGCCGCATCGCGCCGTCCAGCGCGGCCCGGCGGCCCAGGCCTGTTTTGTCAGCCCGACTAGCGCTGGTCGAGCGGCGGGTTCTGGACGTCGTTCTCGGTCGCGTACGTCTCGGTGAGCTCGTTCACGACCTCCATCCCGTCCGAGTACGCGTAGTTGATCTTCACGAACGGATCCCATTTCTCCGGGAGCGCGTCCTCGGGGAAGATCGCCTCGACCGGGCATTCCGGCTCGCACGCGCCGCAGTCGATGCACTCCTCGGGATCGATGACGAGCATGCGGTCGGCCTCGTGGATGCAGTCCACCGGGCAGACGTCGACGCAGGAGCGGTCTTTGATGTCGATGCAGGGCTCGCCGATGATGTAGGTCATCGGCTACAGCCTAGTCAACGAGCTCGTCGACGATCTGAGGTGCTCGTTCGACTAGTGCGGAGCGCACGATCACCTGGTCGAATCCCGCTTCGTGGCCCGCGCGAAGGCCCGCCGTGTCGGTGTGATTCGTGAACCCGAGGATGGGAATGTCCGGGTAGGAGTCGGCCACTTCGAGCGGGTCGATCCGGGAGATGTCGACGATGACGAGGTCGGGCGGATCGACGCTCTCGGTGGAGGTCAGCTTGTGCTTGTCCCCGAGCAGCGCCTCGAGCTTCCCTCGGAAGAAGAGATCGACTCCCGCGACCAGGATCGTCGCCACAGCGCGCGGAGCGTAGCAGTGCTCAGTCGAGCCCGACCGTCTCCATGGCCCGGTTGACGACGGCGCTCAGCCACCACCAGCGGTCGAAGAAGAGGAGGAGTCCCGCGGCGACGAGGATGGCGCCGCTCACGATGCGGATCACCTCGAAGTGGTCGCGCAGCCAGCGGAACGCGCCCATCGCATGCGCGAAGCCGATTCCCACGAGGAGGAACGGCACCGCGAGGCCGAGCGAATAGACGAGCAGGAGCGCCGAGCCCTGGAGCACCGTGCCGGTGTCGCCGGCGAGCGCCAGGATGCCGGCGAGGACCGGCCCGACGCAGGGCGCAGCGCACACGCCGAAGGCCGCTCCGAGGAGCGCCGACGAGCCGCGTCGGCGCGCTCCCTCCACGAGCTCGGGCGCGACCAGCCGGTCGAGCCACGGCGCCGGGAGGAGTCCCATGAAGGCGAAGCCGAACGCGACCAGCACGATCCCGGCGACCTGCGGGACGAAGCGGCGGTAGTCCTCGATGAACCCGCCGGCCAGGGCGGCTGCCGCGCCGAGCGCGACGAAGACCGCCGTGAACCCGGCGATGAACGGCAGGCTCGCGACGACGACCTTCCGGCCGCCGACTCCGGGAGCGACGCCCGAGACCGCCGACAGATAGCCGGGGACGAGCGGCAGGACGCACGGCGTCGCGAAGGACACGAGCCCCGCGAAGAACGCGAGCGCGACCTTGCCCTCCATCAGTCGTCGTAGCGCGTCGAGCTCTTCGTCGACGCGGCGCTCGAGCTCGGGGTCGAGCGGCGGCCCGGCCGTGGCCGCAGGCTCGGGCCGCGAGCCCGACGTAGCGCCGGGCGAGCGAGCGTGACGCCGACGATCGCGGCCAGGAGCCCGGCCAGCGGAAGCAGCCAGGCGACGAGGTTGAAGCCGCTCTTCGTGGGTGCGGCGAGCACCTCCTCGCCGAACTCGTCCACGAGCTGCGCCTTGATCTCCTCCTTGGAGTCGCCCGGCGGCGATGCGCTCGCGGATGAACGTCCGCATCTGCGTCGCGATCGGCGAGTTCGAGAGCTCGAGCGTCGTCTGGCAGGTCGGGCAGATCACCTCGTCCTCGAGATCGGCGAGCGTGGGCGGGTCGGCGGCGGCCGCCGGAGCGGCGAGCGCGAG
This sequence comes from uncultured Actinomycetes bacterium, assembly GCA_963814525.1. GTDB lineage: Bacteria > Actinomycetota > Thermoleophilia > Gaiellales > Gaiellaceae > CAVRUF01. The sequence goes on from CAWFDH010000008.1 coordinate 71,945, forward strand.
CGCGGCCAGGAGGACGAGCAGCCTCATGACTCGAGGGCGAGCGCGATGTTGTCGTCGAGCTGCTCCTGCGTGAACGGCCCGCTGGAGTAGGCGACGAGCCGCCCCTCGCGGTCGATCCACCACGTCTCCGGGAAGCCGGTCAGACCCCAGCGATCGCGCGTCTCGCCGGCGCCGTCACGGGCGTTCGGGTACGTGATCCCGTACTCCTCGACGAAGTCGCGGGCGAACGAGCGGAAGTCCTGCGCGTTCACGCCGAGCACGACCACGTCGCCGTCCTGGTTGTCCTGCCAGGCCTGCTCGAGCATGGGCACCTCGTCCTTGCACGGCTCGCACCACGACGCCCAGAAGTTGAGGACGACCGCCTTCCCGCGGTAGTCGGCGAGCGAGATCTCGCCTTCTCCGTCGAGGTCGGGCAGCGTCATCGCCGGCGCGGCCGGCTTCTCCCCGCGCTCGACCGCGTCGGCGAGCCCGGCGCCCGCCTCCTTCGTCGCGAGCTGCCAGGCGAGCAGGCCGATCATCGAGGCGACGACCGCGACTGCGAGCACCTGCAATACGAGTCGGGTCCGGCCTTCCATGAGCCGTTTCGAGTGTAGTTACGCCGAAACGATGAAGATCGGCGTGCCGACCTTCACGCGCGGGAAGAGCCACTCGACCTCGGGGATCCGCATGCGGATGCAGCCGTGCGAGGCGGCCGTTCCGACCGTCCAGGGCTGCGGCGTCCCGTGGATGCCGATCGCCGGCGCCGACGTGCCGATCCAGCGGGTGCCGAGCGGGTTCCCCGGGCCGGGCGGGATCGGGCCGAGGCCCTCCGCCCACGGGCTCGACGGCGGATCCCACGTCGGGTTCACTTCCTTCGAGATCACGCGGTAGCGGCCGAGCGGCGTCGGGTGGGCGGACATGCCGACGGCGATGTCGAACCGCCGCACGAGCTTCGTCTTGTTGTAGAGGTAGAGCTTGCGCGAGCCGCGGCGGATGACGATCGACGCGCCGACGTCCGCCTTCGTGAACTTCGGCATGCGGTAGAGGACGATCAACCGGATCTGGCTGCGCTGGTTCAGCTTCAGGGCGCGCGCGATCGCGTTGGTCATGCGCATCTGCCGGACGTCGATGCCCCGGCGCTCGGCGATGATCCGCGGCTTCAGGTTCTTGAGGACGAGCTTCGCGTCCTGCGCTTTGCGCGAGAAGATCCGGTCCAGGTAGGCGGCGTACTTCGCGATCCGCTTCGGCTTGACCGTGACGCCGAGCTTGACGTCCGTGCCCGCCGCGGCGCCCATCGCTCCCGTGACCGCGTTGTCGATCGCCGCCGACGTCTCGAGCGTGGTCGGCTTGATCGACCAGCGCTTGCCCTTGAAGGCGAGCGGGACCGGCCGCTTGAACGCGGCCTCGACCGCGTTCGTGGCCTGAGCCTCGGTCATGCCCCCCACGTCCAGGCCCGCGATCGTCACACCGGTCGCGATGACGGGCGGCGGCGTCTGGGCCAGAGCGGGAGCGCTGACGACGAGGGCCGCGACGCAGATCAGGAGGGGGGCGAATCGCCGCACGACGCAGCAATCGTAGCGCGCGCGAACACCTCGGGATCGTCGGTAACGACCCCGTCCACGCCGAGCGCGACGACACGCTCGAGCTCCGCCGGATCGTTGACCGTCCAGGCGACACGGCGACCCCACGTGCGCGGCAGCGCGCGACGGTGCGCTCCGACAGAACGAGATGGTGCAGCGTGGCCGCGTCCGCCTGTGAGCGCGTCAGCATGCGCCCGATCCGGTAGGGCAGCGACGGCCCGCAGCGTCGCGGCTGCCGCGCCGAGCACCGGGCCCGGGAGTCCGCGCTCGCTCACCCTGAGCCGGTCGGCCGGATACGACAGCGACGTCGAAAGCTCCGGCGCGAGCGCGCGGACGGTCCGCAGCGCCTCGGCGTCGAGCGAGCACACGACCGTCCGCTCGACGGCCGCGCGAGCGCCTCCGACGACCTGCTCCTCGATCCCGGCCTGCTTCAGATCCACCAGGACGACCGCGTCGCCGGCGAGCGCGAGCGCCGCGTCCAGTGCGGGCGCGCCGGGTTCGAGCTCCTCCGGGGAATGCGCGAGGACGAGCCGCCCGTCGTGCGAGATCACGTCCAGCTCGATTCCATCGAGCCCCGCGGCCAGCGCGGCCTCGATCTCGGCGAGCGTGTTCGTCCGGTGGACGATCCGGAGGAGCTCGCCGTCCGCAGGGCGCGGGATCACTTCGGCTGGGTCGGAAGGTGGTCTTCGTCGAGCTCGCCGCCGCGGGAGACGAAGTCCACGATCATCCGGTCGGTCAGCCACTCGACCGGCGCGTGGTCGTCGGTGAGGACGTCGCCGTGCGGCACCACCGGCACGAGCTCGGACTGGACGAGCGGCACGAGCGACCCGACCTCGGGCGGCGCGGTCGCGATCCGCTCCACGAGCGTCTCCCGGTCGGTCGGCTCGTCGAAGGCCAGGATCAGGTTGTTGAACCGCAGCGCCGGCCAGCTCCACGCCTGCGGGAACGCGGCGAGCACGGTGGTGCCGATCGCCTCGGGCAGGCTCGCGTCGCCGGGAACCGAGGCGACGTTCAGCGCCGCGATCCCGCCCGGCTCGAGCCGGTCGCGGACGAGCTGGAAGAACTCCTTCGTCGCGAGGTAGAACGGGATGTACGGCTGGTGGTAGGCGTCCACGATCACGATGTCGTAGCGCTCGTCGGTCTGCTGGAGAAAGGGCCGCCCGTCGGCCGCGAAGGTCGTGAGCTTCGGGTTGTCGCCGAGCCCCAGGTACCTGCGCCCGGCCTCGGTCACCTCGGGATCGATCTCGACGCCGTCGATCTCCACGTCGGGATAGAGCTCCCCGTAGGCCCGCGCGATCGTGCCGCCCGCGTTGCCGATGATCAGCATCCGCTCGGGCGGTCGATCCAGCAGGGGCGGAACCATGAGGAACGTGTCCCAGACCCCGCCCGTCAGCACCGTGTCCTCGTGCCACACGGAGTGCACGGCGACGCCCTCGTTCAGCTTCAGCGCGCGCGAGCCGTCGGTGCGCTCGACCACCTGGATGTACTGGTACGTCGACTCGGTCTCGAAGATCAGGCCCTCGCTCGCCTTGATCGTCCCGGGCGGGATGAGGACGAGCGCGGCCAGCACGACGGTGAGGATCTGCCAGCGCCGCCCGAGGAGGAGCGCCGCGGCCAGGCCGAGGAAGCACCGCGCCGCCGAGCATCGTCCGCTGCGTCCCGATCAGCGGGATGAGGATGATGGCCGAGAGGAACGTCCCGACGATCGACCCCGACCGTCGAGAGCGCGTAGAGCCGGCCCGCCACCGCGCCGGCCTCCTTGATGTCCACGAGCGCGAGGCGGATCGCGAACGGCGAGACCATCCCGAGCAGCGTGACCGGGACCGCGAAGAGGAGGAGCGCGCCGAAGAACGACCCGACCGCCGCGCCCACCTCGACCGAGTCGAGCGCGTCGAGGCCGACGTCCAGGACCGGGCGCGCGACGAACGGCGTCAGCGCCACGAACACGGCGGCGATCCCGACGATGAGCCCCAGGACGCGCGGCTCCGGCCGGCGGTCGGCGAGCTTCCCTCCCAGCCAGTAGCCGAGCGAGAGGTAGATCAGGATCAGGCCGATGATGTTCGCCCAGACGATCGTGGACGAGCCGAAGTAGGGCGCGAGGAGACGCGACGCCGCGATCTCGGTTGCGAGGGTGGCGGCGCCGGCCACGAACACGACGACGGAGAGCCGGCGCACGGCCACAGGGGAGGTCTCGGTCACCGCTCTAGCCTACGGACCGGCGCAGGCACACCACGGCACAGTCGTCGTCGAGCTCGCCGCCCCCGAACGCGCGGCAGTCCTCGACGAGCGCGTCCGCGAGCGCCTGCGGCTCGAGGCCCGCGTTGGCGGCGAGGAACGCGTCCAGGCGCGCCTCGCCGTAGAGCTCGCCCTCGCGCCGGCACTCGGTGATCCCGTCCGTGAAGAGGACGACGCTCGAGCCCGGCTCAAGGCGGGCGCGCGTTTCCGGATACGCCTGGCCGGGCTCGACCCCGAGCGCCAGCCCGGAGGATCCGAGCGCCTCGACGTCGCCGCTCACCGAGACGACCCGCGGCGGCGGATGGCCGGCGCTCGCGCACGCGATCTCGCCCGCCTCGGGATCGACGACCGCGTAGACCATGGTCACGAACTTGCCGGGCGCGATCTCCTCGACGACGACCTCGTTGACGTTGGCGAGGAACTCGCCCGGCTCGGGATAGCTGCGCGCGAGCGCGCGGAAGGCGAACTTCGTCATGGCCATGTCGGCCACGGCCTGGATGCCCTTTCCGGCCACGTCCCCGAGGCAGACCGCGAGCCGTCCGTCCTCGAGCACGAGCACGTCGTAGACGTCGCCGCCCACGTCCACGCGCGCGGACGACGTGTACACGTGGCCGATCTCGATGCCGTCGGTCGCCGGAGGATCGACCGGCAGGAGCGAGCGCTGCATCGTCTCGGTGAAGTCCTTCTGCTGCTGGTAGAGGCGGGCGTTGTCGAGCACCAGCGCCGCCTGCGCGGTGACGACGCGCGCGGCCTCGATCGTTCCCTCGTCGAGCGGGCTTCCGGGATCGAGCCGCAGGAGCGTCAGCGTCCCGAGCTGCTCCACGTGCGTCGCCAGCGGGAGCTCGAGGACGGTCGCGCCCTGCGCGCGAAACGGCTCGAGGAGCGCCGGGTCGCCGCGCTCGAGGATCGCGCGGACCGGGCCCTCGAGCGCCGGCTCGGCGACGTGGAACGCGCGAAGCTCCTCGCCGTCGCGGCCCACGGTCGGCATGCGGACCGCGGCTGCCGACAGCTCGAAGACCTGCACCATCGAGCGGACGACCGCGTCGAGCGTCGCGTCGAAGGACAGGTCGCGCGTGAACGCATCCGAGATCTCGAACAGGATGCGCAGCCGGCGGGCCGTGGCGCGCTCCGAGGCGAGTAGCCGCGCGCGGTCCGCGTCGGACCTCATCACGTCCTCGTGGAGCTTCGCGTTCTGCACCGCGACGGCGAGCTGCGCCGACAGCGCGATCGGCAGCGTCTCCTCCCCGGGCGCGTGCGGGCGGGCCTCGGGCTCGTAGACGGCGAGCACGCCGATGACGTCGTCCCCGGCGACGAGCGGCACGACGAGCGCGCGGCCGACGCCGCAGTCCGCGAGCTCGCGCTCGAGGCCGGCGAGGCGCGCGTCGCTGCGCAGGTCGGAGGCGACGAGGTAGCCGCGGGTGCGCTGCGGCCCGAGCGCCAGCTCGAGCAGCCGCTCGGTGATCGCGGCGTGCGGACCGCCGAGCCCCTGCGACGCGGCGGCCTCGAGTCCTTCGTCCGTGCGGAGGTAGATGCCGACGCGGTCGCTCGCCGACAGCTCGGAGATCCGCTCGACGGCCGTGTCGAGCGTGTGCGAGAGGGACAGGCGCGCGATCGCCTCGCTCAGGACTTCGACGATCGTCTCGGAGCGTTCCAGCTCCTGCTCGGCGATCGCCGCGCGGCGGGCACGGCGCAGCGCGACGGCGGCGCGGGCGGCGAGCGGGGCGAGCGCGTCGACCGCGCCGGGATCTTCGAGGACGAGCTCGAGCTCGGCCACGGGCGGCTCGCCGAGCGGGAGCACGACGGTGCGGCTCGCCGACGTGTCGGTTCCGCCGCCTGCGGCGAGGAGCGTCGGCGCCGCGTCCGACTCGAGGCGCCAGAGCACGCACCGCGCCGCGCCGGTCGCCGCCAGGGCGAGCCGAACGACGTGCTCGGCCAGCTCGACCTCGTCGGAGGCGGCCGCGAACGCGTCGCCGGCGAGCTCGATCGGGTCGGCGTCCTTCGGCGCGCGGACCGGCTCGAGCGCCGCCGCGACCTGCCCCGCTGCGAGGAGCGCGGCCGCGCGGGAGGCCTCGTCGAACGGCGCGCTTCGGTACAGCTCGATCGTCCCCTCGGCGCCGGCGGCCACGACGAGGATCGCGCTCGCGCCCACACGGTCGGCCGCCTTGCGCACGACCGCAGGCGCGTCCTCGGGGGAAAGCTCACGCGGCACCTGCTCGACGACGGCCGCGATCCGGGTGCCTTCCAGCTCGGCGGCGACCACGGCCGATCGGGTCCACACCGCCGCCGCGACCAGCTCCTCGGTGGCGTGATCGGCCACGCGGACGATGACGAGCTCGGCGTTCGACGCGAGGCCCGCGGCTTGCACGGCGGCAACCAGCGCGTCCCCCGGCTGGGCAGCCTGCCCAGCCGCGCGATCCACCGATGCAGGCGCTCGCATTCACCGATTATGGCCCGGTCCCGCTTGCGGAGTGCGCGGGTAGAGGCAAGAATCCGTGCGTCGTGGCGGCCCCAGCACCTCGTCAGCAACGGGAACGCGCGCTCCCTCAACAGACGACCCGGCTCGAGAAGGCGGTCGTCAAGGAGCGGGCGAAGCGCCGCGCGAAGACCCACCACGATCTCGAGCGCAAGCGCGCCGGGCGCAGATTTCTCGCCCTCATGCTCACGCTCGTCTTCATCGCCGCCGTCCTCGGCCTCACCATCTGGGATCAGATTCAGGCGCTCTTCGGCCTATGACCGAACGAGGACACGGGCCGCACGCGAGTTTCTGGACTCCCGGCGAGGGACTCGCCTGGGTGGCCGCGCTCATCTTCACGCTCAGCACCTTCATGGGCTGGTACGCGGGGACGATCGACGGGCTCAAGGTCTCGGCGCTCGGCTGGGACGCCGGCGTGCTCGGCAAGCTCGTGCTCGTCGTCGGCCTCGCGACCCTCGCGCTGCTCACGCTCCGCGCCACGGGCGTGTCGCTGCCGCCGTCGCTTCCCTTCGGCATGGTCATCGCCGTGCTCGGCGCGATCGGGACGACCGTCGTCCTCATCCGCCTCATCTCGATCCCCGACGACTACGCGGAGTTCGGGCGCAGCGTCGGCATCTGGATCAGCCTGGTCTCGGCGGTGCTTCTGATCGTTGCGGGTCTTTTGAAGTCCGCCGAAGAAGCCTGACCACACCGAGGACGAGCGCGGCGACGGCGACGCCGACCGCGAGGCCCGCCAGCACGTCGAGCGGGTAGTGGACGCCGACGTAGACGCGCGCGAACGCGATCACGCCCGCCAGCCCGGCGAAGTACGGCGCCCACCGCGGCGCGATCATCGCCAGCGCAAACGCCCCGGCAGCGCTCGTGGCCGCGTGGCCCGAAGGGAACGACGAGCCGACGATCCCGCCCATCAGCGGATCGGCCTCCTCGATGCCGACGAACGGCCGCTCGCGCCCGACGGCGAGCTTCAGGAGCGACGCGACGAGGTCGGCCGCCCAGACACACGCGATGACGAGCAGCACCGCCCGGAGGATCGGATAGCCGACGCGCCAGGCGACGACGGGCGCGAGCGCAATCCACACGATCCCGGCGTAGGCGATCCAGCTCAGTCCGACGAAGACGGGGTCGAGCGGGCCGACGCGGTGCTCGACGACCCAGACGAAGAGGTCGTGGTCGAGACCGGTCAGGTGCGCAGGAGCTGCCGGGTCGAGGTGAGCAGCTGCTCGGGGTCGAACGGCTTGCCGACGAAGGCCTGCGCGCCGCGCTCCTCGGCCTCCGAGAGCGAGCCTGCCTCCACCTTGCCGCTGTACATGACGACCGGGATCGACTCCACGCCGTGCCGCTCGCGCACGAGCCGCAGCATCTCCCAGCCGTCGACCTGCGGCATCTCGACGTCGAGGAGGATGAGGTCGGGCGGCTCCTCGGCGAGCGCGGCCAGCCCTTCCTCGGCGCTCGCGGCCTCGCGGACGGTGCAGCCGTCGGCCTCGAGGCTCACGCGGACGAGCTCGCGCAGACCGGCGTCGTCGTCGACGACCAGCACGAGGCGTCGCGCCGCCGGGCGCGAGCTCCCGAGAAACGTGTCCAGGTCGCCGCGGCGGAAGCGCCGATGGCCGCCGGGGGTGTAGAAGGCGGGCAGTCGGCCGCCGTCGGACCACTTGCGGATCGTGCTCTGCGCGACGCCGAGATAGGTCGCCGCCTGGCCGAGCGTCAGCCAGTCGCTTCCGGAGCCTCTTCGTGCCTGTTCTGTCATCGAACCCCCCACGGTCTGTCCTCGTGCCCGATCCGTTTACGGCGTAGTCGTGACCGTGACGGTGCGGGTTACCGGCGGAAGGGTACCGGGCGTCAAGGTCCGAACGATCGTCTGCTTGCCTCCGGGCTTCGGCGCGTCCTCGACCGCCCGGCCGAGCGACAGGCCGATCACGAACAGGAGCACGGCGCCGACCAGCGTGAGGACGATGCGAACGACGCGGCGGCGGCGCGCCCGCTTCTCGTCGCGGCGCACCCGGCGCTCGGGCCGAAGCGTCGGCTCGGTCACGGACGGTAGTCCTGCGCCGCTCGGGCGTACGCCGAGAACGCCGCGTCCTGGACGAGCGCCGTGTCGCGCAGACCGGCCTCGGCCTTCGGCGGCGTGCGCGCGACGACGACGTCGCGCACCCAGTCCTCGGATCCGGTGTAGGCCTCGGCGAGCTGGTCGAGCGTGAACGTCTGCCCGACCCGCCGGCGCAGCTCGTCCAGCACGGCGTCGACGAGCGCGTGCGAGCTGCCGGTAGCGGCGCGAGTCGCGATCGGTCGCCTCGAGGCGCCGCGCGCCCTCCTCCCACTGGTGCCGCGCGACCGCGAGCGTCACTCGAGCTCCCGGCAGCGCGCGTCCGGACACCAGCGCTCGCCGGCGTCCTCGAGGATCCGCTCGCCGAGCTCGTAGCCCGGCCGCGCGAGCGCGAAGGCCGCGTGGGCGTGGAGGCACTTCAATGCCTGCGGATGACGCGTGCCGCCGATGCCGAGGTCGAACTCCGGCCGGATCTCTCGCTGCTCCGCGTCGGCCCGCTCGAGGCTCGCGTGCAGCCCGGGATCCTCCGCCGCCGCACGGCTCCAGCGCTCGACCCCGCCGTCGGCCTCGACGCGCGCGATCGCCGCGACGAGCCAGGGGCAGGTCAGGTAGTACGTCGTCGGGAAGGGCTCTCCGGCGTCGGTGTAGGGCGGCTGCTCGGTGACGGCCGGGAACCCGTACGCACAGCGAACCGCGACACGCGCGAAACGGGCGCGCAGGGCGGCCAAGCTGCCGGGAAACGACTCGGCGGTCGTCCATCTGATCATCGTATCCGTGCCCTGAGCGCAGCCCGGCGGCTGCTCAGTTGCCCTCGCCGTCCACGATGAAGAGCCGCTCGCCCGGCCGGACGAGACCGAGCTTGCGCGCCTCGCGCTCGACGAACGCGTTCGTGCGGGCGACCTTGATCCGCGCCTCGAGCTCGGTGTGCTTGCGCTCGAGCGCGGCCACGTCGGCGCGGCGCGAGGCGACCTCGCCACGCGCATCGAAGTAGGCGCGGAGCGGATGGACGTACGCGAACGCCACCGCCGCGAGCACGACGATGCCGAGCCAGCGGAGGGCGAGCGAGGAGCGGGATGGACGACGACGGCGAGACACGGACCGTCGAGATTCGCAAGCCCGGCGCGGGCTCCTCCCTCGCGCCGCAAGTGCCGGGCGGCGCAATCCTGTGGACGATTCGTCACGCTCCTGGCGCTCATCCGTGTCCCACGCGTGCGGATTTCGGCGCTACGCTGGACCGTGAGGGGTGCTCCAAGGGGGGTTCCCTACGCATCCGCGTCCAGAGTCACGCGGGAGTGCAAATCAAGGCCCCGCGGGGCGCGTTACGCGGTCTCGACCTTGATCAGGTTCGTCGTGCCGGGCATGTTCACGGCGGTGCCGGCGGTGATGACCACGCGGTCGCCGGGCTCGACGATTCCCAGGGCGCGCGAGGCCTCGACGGTTCGGGCCCACAGCTCCTGCACGTCGCGGCACTCCTCGATCACGGCGGGGACGATCCCCCACTCGAGCGCGAGCTGCTGCGCGGCGTGGCGCTTGTGCGTCACGGCCACGACCGGGCGGCGCGGGCGATGCCGCGCCACGGCCGACGCGGTGCGGCCCGAGTACGTCGGGACGAGGAGCGCCGCCGCGTCGAGCGCCTCCGCGATGTCGCACGCCGCGTTCGACATGGCCTCGCCGACCGAGGAGTACGGCTCGTCCGGGCTGCGCTCGAGCTCGTGCCGGTAGCCGAGGCTCGGCTCGACCGCGCGCGCGATCTTGTCCATCGTCTGCACGCTCTCGGTCGGAAACTGACCCACCGCCGTCTCGCCGGAGAGCATCACGGCCGAGGTTCCGTCGAGGATCGCGTTCGCGACGTCGCTCGCCTCGGCCCGCGTCGGCTCGGCGTGGCCGATCATCGACTCGAGCATCTGCGTCGCGGTGATCGCCGGCTTTCCGCGCTCGAGCGCGGCGAGCAGGATCCGCTTCTGGACGAGCGGCACCTCGGCCGGGCCGATCTCGACTCCGAGGTCGCCTCGGGCGACCATCACGGAGTCGGCCAGGCGGAGGATCCCGGCCAGGTCGTCGAGCGCCTCGGCCTTCTCGATCTTCGCGATGATCTGCGCGTCGGAGCCCGCCTCGTGGAGCAGCTCGCGCAGGTGGCGCACGTCGTTGGCCGAGCGCACGAACGAGAGCGCGACGTAGTCCACGTCGAGGCTCAGGGCGAAGGCGAGATCCTCCTTGTCCTTGTCGGTCACCGAGGGAATCGGCAGCGGCACGCCGGGCGCGTTCACGCCCTTCCCCGTCGAGACGACCCCGCCGGCGAGCACGGTCGCGCGCACCTTGCCCTCCTCGACCGCGTCGACGCGCAGGCGCACGAGCCCGTCGTCGATCAGCACGTGGTGGCCCGCCTGGAGCACGCTCGGAAGGACGCCCGGACTGACCGGGAGATGCGTCTCGTCGCCGTCCTCCTCCGCGACGAGCACGACCTCGTCGCCGGTCACGAGCGTGCGGGCCGTCTCGAGCCGCCCGAGCCGGAGCTTCGGGCCCTGGAGGTCGGCGATGAGCGCGAGCGGCCGCTGCGCCTGCCGCTGGCTTTCACGGACGAGCGCGCACCGTTCGGCGTGCTCCTCGTGGGTGCCGTGCGAGAAGTTGAGCCGCGCGCCGTCCATCCCCGCCTCGACCAGCTTGTCGACCGCCTCCTGCGAGGACGTGGCCGGGCCGATCGTGCAGACGATCTTCGTTCGCCGGGTGCGGCTGCGCGCTGCCACGGCCGTCACCGTAGCCGACCGGGGACCGGTTTCCCCGGAGCCCCGTCAGGCTCGCTCGGGGAAACGCCGACCAGCCCGGGAAATACCGCGCGGTCGCCGAGCTCTTCCTCGATCCGCAAGAGCTGGTTGTACTTCGCCACGCGGTCGCTTCTCGACGGAGCGCCGGTCTTGATCTGGCCCGGCGCCGGTTGCGACGGCGAGATCGGCGATGAACGTGTCCTCGGTCTCGCCCGAGCGGTGGGACATGACCGTGCCGTAGCCGGCCGAGCGTGCGAGCTCGACCGCGTCGAGCGTCTCGGTCAGCGTCCCGATCTGATTCACCTTCAGGAGGATCGCGTTCGCGACGCCCGTGTCGATCCCGCGCTGGAGGCGATCCGGATTGGTCACGAAGAGGTCGTCGCCGACGAGCTGCATGCGGTCGCCGAGCCGCTCGGTCAGCGCCCGCCAGCCGTCCCACTCGTCCTCGGCGAGCGGATCCTCGATCGACACGATCGGATAGCGGTCGCAGAGCGAGGCCCAGAAGTCGATCATCCCGTCGCCGTCGAGCTCCTTGCCCTCGCCGGGAAGCTTGTAGCGCCCGTCGTCCCACACCTCGGTCGCGGCCGGGTCGAGCGCGACGACGACGTTGCCGGAATGGCCGGCGCGGTCGACCGCCTCGAGGATCGCCTCGATCGCCGCCTCGCTCGACGGGAGATCCGGCGCGAAGCCGCCCTCGTCGCCCACCGCGGTCGCGAGCCCCTGCTCGTGGAGGAGCGCCTTGAGCGCGTGGAAGACCTCGTCGCCCATGCGCAGGCATTCGGCGAACGTCTCGGCGCCGGCGGGGACGACCATGAACTCCTGGAGGTCGATCGAGTTCTGCGCGTGCATCCCGCCGTTGACGACGTTCATCATCGGCACCGGGAGCGTCGTCGCCTCCTCCCCGCCGAGCCAGCGGAAGAGCGAAACGCCCGCGTCGGCCGCACCCGCCCGCGCCGCGGCGAGCGAGCAGCCGAGGATCGCGTTCGCGCCGAGCCGGCCCTTGTTCGGCGTTCCGTCGAGGGCGATGAGCGTCTCGTCGAGCGCGCGCTGGTCGGCCGGGTCGAGCCCCGCGGTCAACGTGGCGGCGATCTCGCCGTTCACGTTCGCGACGGCGGTCATGACCCCCTTGCCGCCGTACTCGGATCCGCCGTCGCGCAGCTCGACCGCCTCGTGCGCGCCCGTGGAGGCGCCGGAAGGAACCGCAGCGCGTCCGAGCGCTCCGGATTCGAGCCTGACGTCGACCTCCACCGTCGGGTTCCCGCGCGAGTCGAGGATCTGACGGGCGTGAACGGATGCGATCGCGCTCATTCGGTCTCCTTCTCCTTGGCCAGGTCGTAGAAGCGGTCCTGCTCTGCGAGCGGCAGCTCGGTGAACACGAGCTCCTCCGCGGCGGCGAGCGTCTCGGCGGTTTCTACACGAGCCTGGAAGCGCGCCGCGGCCGCGCGCAGCGCCAGCTCGGGATCGACGTTCAGCCGCCGCGCGACGTTGACCGACGCGAAGAGCACGTCGCCGACCTCCCCGACGTGGCGCGGGTCGGCCTCCGTCTCCGGGCGCGGGTCCTCCGCCGGAAGCTCGCGCCGCAGCTCCTCGATCTCGTCCGCGAGGTCGCCGAACGCGCCGGCGGCGTCCGGGTACTCGAACCCGGCCGAGGCGGCGCGGCGCTGGATCTTCTTCGCCAGGAGCAGCGCGGGGAGCGTCTGCGGAACGTCGTGGAAGATCCCCTCCCGGCCCTCCTGGGTCGTCTTCAGCTCCTCCCACTGCGCCTTCACGGCGCCGGGCGTGTCGATCTCGTCGACCGGGCCGAAGACGTGGGGATGCCGCCGAACGAGCTTCTCGTGGATCCCCTCCGCGACCGCGGTCAGGTCGCCCGCGCCGCGCTCCTCGAGGAGCAGCGCGAGGAAGACGGTCTGGAAGAGCAGGTCGCCGAGCTCGTCGAGGAGCTTCGCGTCGTCGCCGGCCAGCGCGGCGTCGGCGACCTCGTAGGCCTCCTCGACCGTGTGCGGGACGATCGTGGCCTCGGTCTGCTCACGATCCCACGGGCAATCGCGGCGGAGCCGCTCGGCTAGGACTTGAAGATCGACGAGCGCGCGGGCCAGGGCATCCGCGTCGGCCACTTACCCGGTGGTGGTAGTGGTCTCGCCCGACGTGGTGGCCGGAGCCGGCGGCTCGAAGCCTGCCGCATACACGACCGGGAAGTCCTTCTTCAGCGTCTCGAGCCAGGCGTTGATCGCCTTCTGCTGCTGCTCCTGGGCGAGCTGCTGCTCGATCGAATCCCTGATGTCGGCGATCGGCGTGGTCGTCTCGGGCTTCACGTCGTCCATCGCGTAGATCAGGTGCCAGCCGAACTCGGTCTTCACGGGCTGCGAGTACGCGCCCGTCTCGAGCGCGAACGCGGCCTTGTCGAAGGGCGCGACGGTGCTGCCCTTGGTGATCGGAAGCTTGCCGCCCTGCTTCGCCGTGCCCTTGTCCGTGGAGTTCTCCTTGGCGAGCTTCGCGAAGTTCGCGCCGTCCTCGAGCTCCTGGTAGAGCTCGTCCGCCTTCGCCTCGTTCTTCACGAGGATGTGCCGGACGTTGCGGCTCTCGGGCTGGGAGAACCGATCCTTGTTCTCCTCGTAGTAAGCCTCGATCTCCTCGTCGGTCGGCGTCATCTCCTTGGTGACGGACTCGTAGAGCCGTTCCTGGAGGATCTGGTCGTGGAAGGCGGTCTGCGCCTCCTCGAGCGTGAGGCCCTCGTCGGCGAGCGCCTTCTCGAACTTCTTCTCGTCGTCTTCGAAGTTGTCCTTCTTGATCTGCGCGAGCCGCTCCTCGACGTCCTCGTCGGAAACCGCGATGTCCGCGGCCGCGGCGGCGAGCGCGAACTGCTTCTGCTGGACGAGGAACTCGACCGCGCGCTTGCGCAGGTCGTCGTACTCGGCCGTCCCGGTCTTCGGGAATTCCTGGCCGCGCGCCTTGAAGCTCGCCTCCGCGCGCTTGAGCAGCGCGTCGAACTCGGACTTCTCGATCGGCTCGCCGTCGACCGTCGCGATCGCGTCGTCCGGAACCGACTGAGAATCGCCGCCGCCACACGCGGTCGCGACGAGCGCGAGCATGCACACGAGGATGAGGGCGGAGATGGCTCGAAGAGGCATTTTGGGAAGAAAGGGCCGCGTTATGCGGCCAACCGAACATCGAGGATAGCATCGACCAGCGCGACGGCGGCAGGTAAACCGTCGCCCCTCTGGGACACCTCTTTCTTCGCGGATGAGTACACGGCGATTTCCGCTGCCTTTCGCAGATCGCGCAGCTCGTCGGAGCCGAGGACGAGCGCTCCGACGGTGACCTTTCCGCCTCTCAGCACGAGATAGTCGGCCCCGAGCCGGGCGAGCTTCAGCTTCGCTTCCTGGATCGAGAACAGGTTCTCGACCGGCTCCGGAGCCGGGCCGTAGCGATCCTCGATCGCCGCGTGCAATTCGCGCAGCTCGTCCTCGGACTCGGCCAGCGCGACCCGGCGGTGCAGGTCGATCTTCTGCGCCTCGGCGGCGACGTACTCGGCCGGGACGAACGCGTCCACCTGCGCCTCGACCCGGATCGGCCGCGCGACCGGGCGGCGCGTTCCGGCGAGCTCGGCGACCGCCTCGGCGAGAAGCTCCAGGTAGAGCTCGAAGCCGACCGCCGCGACGTGCCCGGACTGCTCGGCGCCGAGCAGGTTCCCGGCGCCGCGGATCTCGAGGTCGCGCATGGCGATCTGGAAGCCGGCGCCGAGCTCGGTGTGGTCGGCGAGCGCCGCCAGGCGGGCGCGCGCCTCGGCCGTCAGCTCCTCCCCGTCGGGATAGAAAAGGTACGCATGTGCAGGGACATCGCTGCGTCCGACGCGGCCGCGGATCTGGTAGAGCTGGGCCAGGCCGAGCGCGTCGGCGCGCTCGACGATCAGCGTGTTCGCCTGCGGGATGTCGAGCCCGGACTCGATGATCGTGGTCGAGACGAGCACGTCCGCGTCGCCGGCGAGGAACGCGAGCATCCGCTCCTCGAGCTGGCGCTCGGCGAGCTGTCCGTGGACGACCAGGAAGCGCAGCTTCGGGCAGAGCTGCTGGAGCTTCTCGGCCGCCTCGTCGATCGACTCGACCCGGTTGTGGAGGTAGAACGCCTGGCCGCCGCGCGCCGCCTCGCGCTCGAGGGCGACCTGGATGAGCTCCTCGTCGTACTCGCCGACGTGCGTGCGGATGGGGCGGCGTCCCTCGGGCGCGGTCTCGATCACCGAGATGTCGCGCAGCCCCGCGAGCGACATGTGCAGCGTGCGCGGGATCGGCGTCGCGGTCAGAGCGAGCACGTCCACCTCGAGCCGCAGCTGGCGCAGGAGCTCCTTCTGCGCGACGCCGAAGCGCTGCTCCTCGTCGAGCACGACCAGCCCGAGATCCTTCGCGGTGACGTCGCGGGACAGGACGCGGTGCGTTCCGATCAGGATGTCGACCTTGCCCGCCGAGTAGTCGGCGAGGATCCGCTTCACATCGGCCGGCCTGCGGAAGCGCGACACCATCTCGACCGTGACCGGGAGATCGCGGAGCCGCTCGCGGAACGTGTTCCAGTGCTGCTGCGCGAGGATGGTCGTCGGCGCGAGCACAAGTGCTTGCTTTCCTCCGGCCACGACCGCGAACGCGGCCCGAACCGCGACCTCGGTCTTGCCGAAGCCGACGTCGCCGCAGACGAGGCGGTCCATCGGGCGCGGCGTCTCGAGATCCTCCTTCACCGACTCGATCGCGCGGCGCTGGTCGGGAGTCTCCACGTACGGGAACGTCGCCTCGAGCTGCTCGACGAGATCGCCGTCGACGTCGTAGGCCATCCCCGGCGCCTGCTGGCGGGTCGCGTAGAGCGCGATCAGCTCGCCGGCCAGCTCGCGCGCGCCCGCGAGTGCGCGCGACTTGACGAGCTGCCACGCCTTGCCGCCGAGCTTCGAGAGCGCCGGGCTCGCGCCGTCGGCGCCCACGTAGCGCGACACGCGCCCGATCTGCTCGTGCGGCACGTAGAGGCGGTCGTCGCCCTTGAACTCGAGGAACAGGTAGTCGCGCGTGACTCCGGCGACCGTCTTCGTCTCGAAGCCGACGAGCCGCCCGACGCCGTGGTCCTCGTGGACGACGTAGTCGCCGCTGCGCAGGTCGGCGAAGCTCTGGAGCGCCTTCCCGACGCGGGCATCCTGGCGCGGCGGACGCTTGCGGAAGACCTGCGTGTCCGGGAGCAGCACGATGCCGAGCTCGCGCGAGACGAATCCACGGCGGGCCGGCGAGACGGCGAATCGCAGCGCGCCGTCGCGCGGCAGCGCCTCGTCCGGCTCGAGCTGCTCGGCCTCGACCTTGCGCAGGAGCCCCTTCGTGCGGAGCGCCTCGCCGCGGTGCGCGAACGTGACGATCACGCGGTTCCCCGCCTTGACGAACGCGCCGAGGTCGCGCTCGGCCTCGGCCAGTCCGCGCGCCGCGATCGCGGGCCGCTGCGCCTCGAACGTGTGCTGCTGGCCGTGCGGAAGCTGGTCGAGCTCGACGACGCCGGGAAGCGGGATCTCCCCGCCGAGCTCCTCGCGCCACAGCTCGCGGACGTCCGAGTGCTGCCAGACGAGATCCGCGGCGGCGAGGGGTGCGACGAGCTCTTCCTCGGGATCGGCGTCGAGCCGCTGCTCCGCGGCCGGCTGGATCAGAGCGTCGTCGAGCGGATGCAGCGCGCGCTGGGTGAAGACCGAGAACGCGCGCAGCGATTCGATCTCGTCCCCGAAGAACTCGACGCGCACGGGCTCGCGGCCGGTCGACGGGAAGATGTCGACGATCCCGCCGCGCACGGCGATCTGGCCGCGCTCCTCGACGCGCTCGACCCGCGCGTACCCGGCGAGCACGAGCCGCTCGGCCAGCTCTTCGATCCCCGGCTCCTCGCCGACCGCCAGCCGGGTCGTCTCCGGTCGTAGCTCGAGCGGAGGCAGTCCGTCGGCGAAGCCGAGCGCCGACGCGCAGACGAGCCCTCCCGCCGCGTGCACCTCGAGCGCGCGGAACCGCTCGCCGACGAGATGCGCGGGCGGCTCGAGGTCCGTCTCCCGGCGAACGCCGCGCGACGCGAGCAGCCCGACGTTCTCGTCCCCGAGGAACCAGCCGGCCGCCTCGGCGGCGTCGCGCGCGGTCGAGTCGTCCGCGAAGAGGCAGACGAGCGGCCCCTCGCGCGCGATCCAGGTCGCGGCGAGGACGAGCGGGAGCAGCGGCTCGGAGACCCGCGCCGACGCCGGCCGCTCCACGAACGCGCGGAGACGCTCGCTCTCGGCGAGTTCCTGTGCCAGGACGTGAAGAACCGGTTGGACCATGGAGACAGGCGGAACGCGCGGTTCCGCCTGTCTCAATCGTACGCGTGCGCTAGCAGACCACGATCAGCCGGAACGGCTTGTCCGCGGCGACGCCGTCGCTGGTGTTCGTATCCACGAACACCAGCGCGAAGGTGCTGGACGAAGGGGTTTCAAACCGCCGATCGGTTAGTTGAACTCGCGCTGCGTCTCTTCGAGCCCGTCCCGCACGAGGGTCTCGACGGCGTCCGCGGAGCGCGCGACGAGCGCGTCGACGTCGACGTCGGGCTCGAACGGCGAGAGCACCCAGTCGGCGACCGGACGCGGATCGCCGCGCTCAGGCCGCCCGACGCCGATCCGCAGCCGCGTGAACTCGGGCGTCCCGAGGCTCTTGGCGACCGAGCGCAGGCCGTTGTGCCCCGCCAGCCCGCCGCCGTGCCGGGCCTGCAGGCGTCCCAGGTCGAGATCGACCTCGTCGTGCACGACGAGAAGCGACGGGAGCTCGACCTTGAAGAACTTCCTCGCCGCGGCCACCGAGGAGCCGGACTCGTTCATGTACGTCTGCGGCTTCAGCAGCGCGACCCGCTGGCCGTCGATGCGCAGCTCGGACAGATCGCCCGAGAACTTGGAGCGGAACGTGCCGCCGTGACGGCGCGCGAGCTCGTCCACGACCAGGAACCCGATGTTGTGACGCGTGTCGGCGTAGTCGCGGCCCGGGTTGCCGAGTCCCGCGACGAGCAGAGCGAGCGTCGAGGCGGACTCGCCCCGGCGCAGGAAGCGCATTACTCCTCGGAGGAAGACTCGCCGGCGTCGCCGGATGCGGACTCGCCGGAGTCCTCGGCGCCTTCGGCTCCTTCGCCCTCGACGCCCTCTTCGCCCTCTTCGCCCTCGATCTCTTCGCCCTCGACCGTCTCGGGCTCTTCCTCGACCCGCGGCTGGATGACGCTCGCGAGCACCTCTTCGGGATCGGTGAGGATCGTGACGCCCTCGGGCACCACGAGGTCGCTGACGCGGAGGCTGTCGCCGATCTCCATCGCGGTGATGTCGAGCTCGAGCCGGTCGGGCACGCTCATCGGCAGCGCCTCGACGAGCACCTCGCGCGTGACCTGGGTGAGGACGCCGCCGAACGTCTGGCCCTCGGACTCGCCGAGGAGCTCGATGTGCACGGCCGACTGGATCGCGACGTCCAGGCGGACCTCCTGCAGGTCGATGTGGAGCAGGCGCTTGCGAATCGGGTGGAGCTGGTAGTCCTTGAGCACGGCGTGATGCGGCTTGCCGCCGTCGCCGATGACGACGTCGAGGATCGCGTTCGTCCCGTGCTCCCCCGTCAGGACGTCGCGCAGCGCGCGCTCGTGGACGGTGAAGCTCTGCGCAGGCTTGCCCGCGCCGTAGAGGACGCCGGGGATGAACCCGTCCGCGCGCAGGCGCCGCGAATCGCCCGAGCCGGACCGGTCTCGGGACTGCACTTCCAGGGTGACGCGCTCTCCAGCCATTTCCGGTCGGCCAGTCTACCGAAGCGGCTCTAGCCGCCTGCGGTTAGCCGAACAGGAGATAGCGAAGCAGGAGCACGCACGGCAGCCAGGCCGCGAGCGCGAACAGGAGGGAAGTGAAAAACGCCGTCGCGAGGACGAACGCATGAGTGTTGGGGTCTAGGTTCACCGCAGTAGCCGCTTTCGGGACGACGACGCCCGCCGTCCGCACACACACCATGCGTGAAGCATGCGCATTGCGCAACCGCTCGTGCGAGGGATACGCGGAAGGTCCGTGAGCGTCGATTGACTTCCTCGAGGAGCCGCACCTCATGCCGGACGCCGCAGACAAACCCAAGCCTCGGGCAACGAAGCCCGCCACACCGAGAACTTCGAAGCAGACGCCTTCGGAGCCTCCCGTCGTGCGGCTCGAGATCTACGCGGCGCACGCTCCCGCGAAGAAGCCCCGCACGACCACCCGGAAGCCGTCCACCCGCTCGAACGGGAAGGCGACGGCGGCCGACGTGCAGTCGATCGACATCACCGAGCAGATCGCCGAGGCGGCAGCAGCCGCGCTGGCCGAGCGCGAGGCCGAGCTCGACGCACGGGCCGCGGAGCTCGACGCACGG
Organism: uncultured Actinomycetes bacterium; assembly: GCA_963814525.1. GTDB lineage: Bacteria > Actinomycetota > Thermoleophilia > Gaiellales > Gaiellaceae > CAVRUF01. Next base: position 91,402 of record CAWFDH010000008.1, read on the forward strand.
GCCGCTGAGGTCGAGGCGCAGGCAGCGCCGCTCGCCGAGCAGGCCGCAGCGCTCGAGGCGCGGGCCGAGGAGCTCGCCGCGCAGGGCGAAGCATTGGACGCGCGCGCAGCCGAGCTCGAGGCGCAGCCGGTGGAATTCGAGGGCGACGCAGCTGCGCTGAACACGCGCGCGGCCGATCTCGACGAGAAGGCCGAAGCTTTGGACGAGTGGGCGACGACGCTCACGACGCGCGAGCTCGAGGTCGCCGAGCGCGAGGAGCGCCTGGCCGAGGTCGAGCAGCAGACCGGCGAATCGACCGCCGCGACCGCCGAACGCGAGCGCGAGCTGGCCGAGCAGGAGCTGCGCATCGCCGAGCGCGAGCGCACCGTCGCCGAGCGCGAACAGTCTTTCGGGTCACGTAGCGCCGAAGTCGACGCGCGAGCCGCCGAGGTCGAGGCCCAGGCCGCCGACTTCGCCGCCCGCGTCGCCCAGGTCGAAGCGCAGGCGGTCGAGATGGCCGAGCGCGAGGCAGGGTTCGCCGAGCGCGAGCGCGTTCTCGCCGAGCGCGAGCGCGAGCGGGCCGAGCAGGCACTCTCCCGCGCCGGCGATCACAGCTTCGCCGCCGAGCGGCTGGAGCTGGAGCGCCGCCAGAAGCAGATGCTGGAGCTCGAGGAGTCGCTCCGCGACCGCGCCCGCCGCCAGGACGAGCGCGAGGCCGATGCCCAGCACGAGCGCATCTCGTTCGAGAGCGAGAAGGATTTCCGCGAGGAGCAGCTCGACCGGCGCGAGCAGGAGCTCGACGGCCTCGAGCGCAAGCTGAACGAGAAGGAAAGCGAGCTCGCCGCCTACGTCTCCCAGGTGCAGGGCGAGCTCCACCGGCGCGAGCGCCACGCGTTCGACCCTGCGTAGCAGCTGCCCTGAGGTTCCGTAGGGCGCGGCCGATCCGCTCGTGACGCGCCGACAAGGGATACGCGTGATTCCGGACGCGGATGCGTGGTCAGGATATTCAGCGAATGCGCGCGTGTCTGGCGCGATTCGTGCCGAATGTGTGTCAGATGCGTCCGCCCGGACGCCAGACCCTGCTAGCTCTGGTTCGTCGGCTCTTCGCCGTACAGCCAGGAGTCGGGCGAGCGGTCGTTTCGCTCCTCGTCCAGGTTGCGCAGGTACACGCCGAGGCCGATGAGCGGACCGCCCGGGAACACCATGAGGATGACGATCGTCGTCCAGAGGCTCGAATCGATGCCGGCGGCGGCGACGGCGAGCAGCACGGGCACGACGGCGAGTCCGATCGCCTCCCAGCGCCCGATCTCGAAGCCGACCCAGACCTGGACGGCGGCGCCCATGAGCAGGAGCACGAAGACGACCAGCGCGGGCAGGCTGCGATCCGCGGCCGCGAAGCCGTAGATCCAGGCCGCCATCGCGATCACATAGAGAGTGGGAACCTTGCGGGGGTCGATCCTCGGCATGCGCCTCCAAGGTGTTTCGGCGCGCCACCCCGCCTGGGTTGCTCCGGTCCGCATCGGCAGGAGCCCTTGCTCTCGACATCCCTCGTGCCGGGGACTTTCACTACCGTGCGCGAATGCGCCCCGTTCTGGCTCTGATCCTCGTCTTGTTCGCCGCAGCGTGCGGCGGCAGCGACGACGTCGGGCCCGACAAGACCTTCCAGGGCGACGGCTACTCGTTCAGCTACCCCGGCGACTGGGAGGAGCGCGAAACGAACGCCGAGGCCGGCAGCGCCGACATCGTCATCGCTCCGGAGCCGGGCGTGACCGGGATCAGCGTCGGCGCCTTCGACTCCCCGCAGGCGGTGACCCCGGAGAACATCGACGGGCTCATGGGAGAGCTGCGCAGCGGCGCGGAGACGTTCCTCGCCCAGAACGTCGAGGGCAGCACAGCTCGACGGCGACGTGGAGCAGATCACGGTCGCCGGGCTCCCCGCCGTCGCCTTCGAGGGGACGACGAGCGCGGGCCAGGGCATCCGCACGCGCGCGGCGTGGATCTTCGACGGAACGACGTTCTACGCCGTCAACTGCTCGTCGGCCACGGGCAACGAGGACTCGGTCGACGGCGCCTGCGACCTCGTGCTCGACTCGTTCGCGGTCGGCTAGCGGACGGAGCGCGACTCGGCGCGGGCCTCGCGCCACCACACGATCTCGTACGTGTGCAGCGCCACCCACACGACGGTGACGAGCGCCAGCGCGGCGAGCGCCGGAACCCTCGTTGCGACCGGGAGGAGAAGCAGGAGCAGAACCGCAGCCGTGAAGCGACCACGGCTCAGATGCCACCGCCGTTCGACTCGTATCCGGATCGCCGACCACGTCAGCAGGTAGAGGGCGCTCCCGCCGCAGAGCGCGAACGCCTCGACGGAGCCGAGCTCGTCGCCCACGTGCCCGACGACGTTCTTCATCGCGAACGCGAAGAGCACGATCCCGACGATCATCGGAAAGTGCAGGTACGTGTAGACGTCGCGTGCGAGGGCGACGCGCTCCGGCCCCTGCGCGTCCCCGAGCATCCGCTCGCCGCGGATCGAGAAGAAGTCGAAGTACGCGAGCCAGAACGCGGTGGCGACGAGCAGCCCGAGGATCGCGGCCACGACCTCGCCCGGTCCGAGGTCGATCGCGTTTGCACCGATTCCGATGGCGATGAACGCCTCGCCGAGCGCGATGATCACGACGAGGCCGTGGCGCTCCGCGAAGTGCGACGGGTACACCTGCCAGCCCGTCGATCCGCTCACTAAGGCTCCGCCGTAGACGATGACGAGCGCAGCGATCCAGAGCCACGTGCGCGCGCCGTCGGCGAAGCCCGCGACGAGGATCAAGGTCGCTCCGAGGAGCGACCACGGAGACAGCCGGAGCACGGCGGCAAGTAGATCGCGATTCCCGCGGCCCGCCAGCGTGTAGAGAGCCGCGTGCAGTAGGCAAACGACGAGGAAAGCGGCGCCGAAGAGCACGCCGTCGTCACCGAACACCCCGGGCACGGAGAGCGCCGCGACGAAGATCGCGATCAGCGCGACGAGCAGCGCGGCGCCGACGAAGGCCTCCTCGGGGTCGACGATGTTCGTCAGCCAGGCGTACGCCGACCAGGCCCACCAGAGCGCGGCGAGCACGAGCACCCCGCGACCGATCCCTGCGAACGTCGGGTCGTCGGCGAGCAGCGTCGCGACCTGCGTGAACGCGAAGACGAAGACGAGGTCGAAGAACAGCTCGCGCGGCGTGACGCGGTGCTCGTGATCGACGGCCGCGACGCTCAATGCGCCTTCGGCCTAGAAGAGCTGGTTCTCGCCGGCGAAGATCTCGGAGACCGACTCGCCCGAGAACACGTTCTGGATCGTGTCCGCGAGGAGGCCCGCGACCGGGAGGATCTTGATGTTCTCCGGCAGGGACGTCGGGTCGAGCATCACGGTGTCGGTGACGCAGATCTCGGTCAGCTCGCTCTCGGTGATCTTCTCCAGGGCGAACTCCGGGATGAGCGCGTGCGTGGCGCACGCGTAGACCGCGGTCGCGCCGGCCTCGAGCAGCGCCTTGGCGCCCGAGATGAGCGTCGAGCCGGTGACGATCAGGTCGTCGCTCAGGATCGCCGCCTTGCCCTTCACGCGCTCACGTCCGACGACCTCGGTCACCTCGGCGACGTCGTGGTCGGGCCGGGTCTTCGACATGTACGCGACGTCGGCCTCGAGGAACTGGGCGAAGCGGGTGGTCATCTTGCCGCGGCCCGGATCCGGCGCGACCGCGACGACCCCGTCGCCCCAGAGGCCCTTGTCGCGGTAGTACTTGGCGAAGAGCGGCAGCGCGGTCATGTGGTCGACCGGGATGGAGAAGAAGCCCTGGATCTGGCCCGCGTGGAGATCCATCGTCAGCACGCGGTCGGCGCCGGCGCCCTCGAGGCAGCTCGCGAGGAGCTTCGCGGTGATCGGCTCGCGCGGCGCGGACTTCTTGTCCTGGCGCGAGTACGGGAACCACGGCATGACCGCCGTGATCCGGTTCGCCGAGGCGAGCTTGGCCGCGTCGATGAGGGTCAGGAGCTCCCAGAGGTGGTCGTTCGTCTTCGGACCGGCGCAGGACTGGATGATGAACACGTCCGCCCCGCGGATCGATTCCAGGAAGCGGCTGTAGACCTCGCCGTTCGCGAACGTCTTGACGTGGACGTCGCCGAGCTCGATCCCGAGCTGTGCGGCGATCTGCTCGGCGAGATCCGGGTTCGAGCGGCCCGCGAAGAGCATGAGCCGGCCCTCGGGGCCGCGGCGGATCCAGTGTCCACGCTCGGAACTCGCCTGCGCCGAGTCGCCTCCTCCTGCGAGACCCGGGAGAGCCACGTCATTCATCAGGCTTGTCACCTCGGTAGTCCTCTTTGTTGACCTGTTTGGCGCGCGCGATGGCAAGGGCACCGGGCGGGACGTCCTCCGTGATGGTCGATCCCGCTCCGACCCAGGCATTGTCTCCGATCTCCACGGGCGCGACAAATACGTTGTCGCTTCCCGTGTGGACGTTGCGGCCGATCTTCGTCCGCTCCTTGCCGCCGCCGCCGCGCTCGGGACGGTAGTTCGCGGTGATCGCGCCGGCGCCGATGTTCGTGTCCTCGCCGATCTCGGCGTCGCCGATGTAGGAGAGGTGCGGGACCTTGGCGCGCTCGCCGATCTCCGAGTTCTTCACCTCGACGAACGTGCCGACCTTGGAGCCCGCGGCCAGCTTCGCGCCGGGCCGCAGGTAGGCGAACGGACCGACGGTTGCGCCGGGGCCGATCTCGGCGTCGACGACGACCGCGTGCGGGCCGACCTCGGCGCCGCGGCGCACGACGGTCGTGCCGCGGAGGATCGTGAACGGCTGGACGACGGTGTCGGGCTCGAGCTCGACGTCCGCCTCGATCCAGGTCGTGGCCGGATCCGTGACGGTGACGCCGGCGAGCATGTGCGCATGGAGGATGCGGTCGCGCATGAGCGCGGCCACCTCGGCGAGATCGGCGCGCGTGTTCACGCCGAGCGCTTCGTCCGGGTCCTCGGCGGCCGCGGTTGCGACCGGGCGGCCGGCGGCGGCGAGATGGCCGACGGCGTCGGTGAGGTACAGCTCGCCCTGGTCGTTCTCGGTGTCGAGCTGCGCGAGCCCGTCGCGCAGGTCGGCGGCCGCGAAGACGTACACGGACGAGTTCAGCTCGCGGATGGCGCGCTCCTCGTCGCTGGCGTCGCGCTCCTCGACCACACGGGCGACCTTCCCGGAGGCGTCGCGGACGACGCGCCCGTACGGAAGCGGCTCGTCGGTCTCGACCGTCAGCAGCGTGACCGCGGCGCCCTCCGCGCGGTGGGTCTCGACGAGGCGCTGCAGCGTCCCGGCGGTCAGAAGCGCACCGTCGCCGGGGAGGACGAGCACGTCGCCGTCGAAGTCGCCGAGCGCCGCGAGCCCGGTCGCGGCCGCGTCGCCGGTGCCGCGCGCCACGGGCTGCACGGCCGTCTCCCAGTCGCCCGCGAGCTCGTCCTCGGCTCCGGGCGAGACGACGAGCACGAGCCGGTCGGGCCCGACGGCGCGCGCGGCCTCGACGGGCCAGTCCACGAGCCGGCGGCCGAGCAGCGGATGGAGCTGTTTCGGGCGCTCGGACTTCATCCTCGTTCCGAGGCCGGCTGCCATGACGAGTGCTGCGAGCGGAGGAGTCACGGTAGGAATGGCTGGGGCGGGAGGATTCGAACCTCCGGTCACGGGACCAAAACCCGCTGCCTTACCGCTTGGCTACGCCCCATCGGGAGCGTCAGCGTATCCGAGGTCACCGGCGGCCGAAGACGAGGTAGGCGAGGGCGAAGAACACGATCGCGACGAAGCCGAGGACGATCACGGCGCCCACGGCCAAGGCCGCGAACGGCACGACCACCGGGATCGCCTGCGAGACGGCGAGCGACCACGAGAGCTGGTGCAGCCACACCCGCTTCGAGCGCCGCCCGACCAGGAAGTAGAAGGCGACGATCACCGCCGCCACGCCGACGGCGATGTACCACCCGATCACGTCGCCGACGATGAGCGCCGTCTCGACGAGCGCGACGAGGATCGCCAGGCGCAGGCGGTTCTCGCGGAGCCATCTCGAGGAGCGCCCCTCGCCGTGCTCGATCACCGGCAGGGCGGACACGGCTCGAAGCTACCAGACCGGCTGTGCCAGCCAGACCTGTGCCGCGGGCTCGAGCGCGACGGCGGCGAGCTCGGCCTGGTCTCGCTCGGAGAAGAGCCCGTAGACCGCGGGCCCGGCGCCGGTGAGGTCGGCCCGGAAGGCGCCCGACTCGCGCAGCTCGGCGGCGAGCGAGACGCCGGTCGCGCGGGCGAGGTCGTTCGGCGGCAGCGCGGCGAGGTCGCCCGCGGCCAGAGCGTCGTCGAGCGCGGCGCGGCGCTCCGCGAAGCCGGCCGCGCCGCCGAGCGCGTCGAAGCGGTGGAAGACCTCGCCGGTCGACGCCTTCGCCTGGTCGCGCGGCAGCGCCAGGACGACCGTGTAGTCCTGCGGGAGCTCGATCTGCGTCAGCCGCTCGCCCGCGCCCTCGACGAGCTTCGGGCCGGGCGTGAGGAAGAACGGGACGTCTGCGCCCACGCTGGCTCCGAGCTCGGCGAGGCGCTCGGGCGAGAGCGGCTCGGGCAGCGTGGCGTTCGCCGCGACGAGCGCGGCAGCCGCGTCGGAGCTGCCGCCGCCGAGCCCGGCCGCGACCGGAATCCGCTTGCCGATGCGCACGTGCCAGCGCGGCTGCACCCGGGCCTCCCTCCGCGAGCCGCTGGAGCGCGCGGCGCACGAGCGTGTCGTCGAAGCCCTCGACCGTGAGCCTCGGTGCTTCGTCGAGCTCGATCTCGTCGGCGAGGTCGATCCGCTGGATGACCGAGGCGAGCTCGTGCAGCCCGTCGGGCCGAACGTCGCCGACGACGAGCGCCAGGTTGATCTTCGCGTAGGCGGCGATCACGCGAGCGCCTCGGCGAGGGCGACGAACGTCTCCGGCTCGAGCGCTTCGGCGCGCACGCCGGGGTCGATGCCGGCCGCGGCGAGCGCGGTCTCGATGCGCTCCCGTTCGAAGCCCCCGAGGACGAGTGAGTTGGCGAGCGTCTTGCGCCGGTGCCCGAACCCGGCCTGGACGACGCGCTTCAACCACGCGTACTCGTCGCCCCAGTCGCGGCGGCGCCGGAATGCGACGAGCGCCGAGTCCACGTTCGGAGGCGGCCGGAAGACCGTGCGCGCGACCGGATGGAAGCCCGTCCGCTCGGCGGTCAGCCGGACGAGCACCGACACGGCGCCGTAGGCCTTCGTGCCCGGCTCGGCGAAGAGCCGGTCGGCCACCTCGCGCTGCACCATCACGCACCAGAGCTGGAGTGCCGGGAGCCCGTCGAGGCTCTCCGCGATGAGCGGCGTCGCGACGTTGTACGGCAGGTTCGCGACCAGCTTCGCCGGCGTCGGCTCGAGCCCGGCCAGCGGCAGCGCGAGCGCGTCGCCGATCAGGAGGTCGACGTTCGGGCGCTCGGCGATCTCGCGCAGCGGCGCCTCGAGCGAGCGGTCGAGCTCGACCGTGTGGACGTGCGCGACGCGGTCGGCGAGATAGGTCGTGAGCACGCCGAGCCCGGCCCCGATCTCGAGCACGACGTCCTCCGGCTCGAGCTCGGCGAGGCGGCCGATGACGCCGAGGATGTTCGGGTCGGCGAGGAAGTGCTGGCCGAGCTGCTTCTTCGGCGTGACGCTCACGAAAGCCCGAATACCCGGTCGGCGTTCGCCTCGATCTGCGCCTCGAGCTCGGCCGGCGCGACCCCGCGCGTCTCGGCGAGCACGGCGAGGGTGTGCATCACGTGCGCCGGCTCGTTCGGCTTGCCCCGCACGGCCTGCGGCGCGAGGTAGGGCGAGTCGGTCTCGGCCAGGATCCGCTCGGCGGGGACGCGCTCGGCCGCCCAGCGCAGCTCGCCCGCCTTCGGGTACGTGACGTTGCCGGCGAACGAGACGTACCAGCCGTGCTCCAGCGCAGGCTCGAGCAGGTCGGACGAGGAGAAGCAGTGCAGGACGACGGGCGTCTCGACGCCGCGGAGCACGGCGAGCGTGTCCTCGTCGGCGGCACGCGTGTGGATGACGAGCGCCATGCCGAGCTCCGCGGCCAGCGCGACCTGCGCGCGAAACAGCGACTCCTGCGCGGCGCGCGCGGCGTAGTCGCGGAACCAGTCGAGCCCCGTCTCCCCCACGGCGACGGCCTTCGGATGCGCGAGCAGCTCGCGCAGCGCGTCGAGGTCGGCCGGCTCGTCGGCCTGGTGCGGATGGAACCCGAGCGCCGCGAAGACGCCCTCCTCCCGCTCGGCGATCTCGAGCGTGGCGCGCGACGACTCGATCCCGCAGCCGACCGCGACCACGCGCGAGACCCCGGCCTCCCGGGCGCGGCCGAGCCACCCGTCCGTGTCCGCACCGTCGAGATGCGCGTGCGTGTCGATCAAGCGGCTTCGGGAACTTCGATGCGAGGGAAGAGCGGCTCGGCCGGCCCGACCCCGTCGGTGGCGACCGTGAGCCCGTACGCGAAGTTCGACCACGCGACGTCCTCGGGCTGGCCGAGCGCGGCGAGGATCCGCGGCGCGGTCTCCGGGAGGAACGGCGCAAGACCGACGGCGACCGCGCGCAGCCCGTCGGCCAGCGTGAAGAGCACCGTGTCGAGCTCGGCGGCGTTCGCCTCGTCCTTGGCCAGCTCCCACGGCTTCTGCGCGGTGACGTAGCCGTTGAGGTCGCGGACGTACGCCCAGAGATCCTCGAGCGCGCCGGTCAGGTCGAAGCGGTCGAGCTTGATCGCCACCCCGGCGCTGAGCGCCGCGAGCCGCTCGCCGCCGCCCGGCGCCGCCGCGAGCGGAATCCGGCCGTCGCGGTACTTGGAGATCATCGCCGTCGTCCGCGAGAGCAGGTTCCCGAGGTCGTTCGCGAGCTCGCGGTCGTAGCGCTCGCGCACGCCGTCGAGCGACGCGCTCCCGTCCTGGCCGAACGGCACCGCGCGCAGCACGTAGAAGCGCAGCGGGTCGACCCCGTAGACGTCGATCAGGTCGAGCGGGTCGATCACGTTCCCCACCGACTTGGAGATCTTGCGGTCGTCGAGGAGCAGGAACCCGTGGACGAAGAGCTGCTTCGGCGGCTCGTAGCCCGGCGGCCAGGAGCAGCGCCGGCCAGAAGACGCAGTGGAAGCGGAGGATGTCCTTGCCGATCAGGTGGTGCACGGACGGCCAGAGCTCCTCGCGCAGATCCTCGCCCTCGCCGCGCGTACGTGAGCGCGCTCAGGTAGTTGATGAGCGCGTCGACCCAGACGTACGTGACCTGGCTCTCGTCCCAGGGGATCGGCACGCCCCACGGCTGGCCCGCGCGGCTGACCGAGAAGTCCTCGAGCCCGCCGGCGATGAACGACCGCGCCTCGTTCGAGCGGTTCGGCGGCAGGACGAAGTCGGGCCGCGAGTCGTAGAGCTCGAGCAGCCTGTCCTGGTAGGCGGAGAGGCGAAAGAAGTAGTTCTTCTCCTCGATCCACTCGGGCGCCGTGCCGTGGATCGGGCAGAGGCCGTCGACCAGCTCGTCCTCGTTCTTGAACGCCTCGCAGCCGACGCAGTAGAGGCCCGCGTAGACGTCCTCGTAGATGTCGCCGTTGTCGTAGATCCGCTGGAGGAAGTCCTGCACGAACGCCTTGTGGCCCTCGTCGGTGGTGCGGATGAAGAAGTCGTGCGTGGCGTTCAGGCGCTCGGGCAGCGCGCGCCAGTGCTCGACGATGCGGTCGGCGTACTCCTTGGGCTCGAGCCCCTCCTCGGCGGCCACGCGGGCGACCTTGGAGGCGTGCTCGTCGGTGCCCGTGAGGAAGAACGTCGTCTCGCCGCGCTGGCGGTGATGGCGCGCGAGGACGTCGGCCGCGATCGTCGTGTACGCGTGGCCGATGTGGGGCGTCGAGTTGACGTAGTAGATGGGTGTCGTGATGTAGAAGGTCACTCGCAATCAATGATACGGACGCGCGTTTCGGGTTCTGCGGATTGCGAAACGGTTGGTCTATGGCTCGACCTTCCAACAGCCGCAAGGGCAACTCCGGCGTCGTCCGCCGGGTCGATCCGCTCGGCCGGATCGTGATCCCGAGCGAGATCCGCCGGCGCTTCGGCATCTCCGAGCGCGACCCGCTCGAGATCTCCATGACGGGAGACTCGATCGTCCTCGCGCGGCCCGCGTCGGCGTGTGTCTTCTGCTCCCGCAACGAGCCGCTCACGGAGCATCGCGGCCGCCCGGTCTGCGTGCGCTGCGTCGCCGAGCTCTCTGAGATCTAGAGCGACGACTTGTAGAGCCGGTTTCGCGGCACGCCGGTCAGGCGTGCGATCAGGCCGGCGGCGTCCTTGCGTGTGAAGCCTGCGGCGACGAGTTGCGCGACCGCGGCGATCGCCTCGTCCTCGGCGGGCTCCTGCGGCGAGCCGGGGCCGACGACCAGCGTGATCTCGCCCTTCGGCGGAGCGGAGAACCGCTTCGCCACCTCGGCCGCGGGACCGCGGACGACCTCCTCGAACTTCTTCGTCAGCTCGCGGCAGACGGCGACGGGACGATCCGGATCGAACTCAGCCAGCGAGGCCAGGCTCGCGGGCAGGCGCTTCGGCGACTCGAACGCGACCGCCGGCCAGGTCCAGCCGGCGAGCTCGGCCCAGAGGCGGTCGAGCGCGCTCGCGGCCCGCGCGGCAGGTAGCCGACGAAGGCGTAGCGCTCGCCGACGAGGCCGCTCGCGACGAGCGCCGTCTCGACCGCCGACGGCCCGGGCAGGACGGTGACCGGGATCCCGTGCTCGAGCGCGACCGCGATGAGCCGCGCGCCCGGGTCGTTCACGCCGGGCAGGCCCGCGTCCGAGACGAGCGCCATCCGCTCGCCGGCCTGGAGGCGCGGGAGGAGCTCGGCGGTGCGCGCGGCCTCGTTCAGACGGTGGTAGCTGATGAGCGACTTCGCGCGGATCTCGTGCCGGCCGAGCAGCACGCGCGTGTGGCGCGTGTCCTCGCAGAGCACGACGTCGCACTCGGCCAGCTCGCGCAGCACCCGCAGCGTCACGTCCTCGAGGTTCCCGATCGGCGTGGGACAGACGACGAGCATCAGCGGGTCACTAGACGAGGTCGAAGCCGACGAGCCCCGCGCCGATGAGGCCCGCCTCGGGGCCGAGCTCCGCCTCGACGATGCGTACGGTGTCGCGCACGGTCGGGAAGCAGCGTTCGGCGACCGTGCGCCGCGCCGGTTCGAGGAGCAGGTCGCCGGCCTCGCCGAAGCCGCCGCCGATCACGACGATCTCGGGGTTGAAGACGTTCACGTAGCTCGCGATGCCGATCCCGAGGTCGAAGCCGATCGCCTCCATCAGCTCGACCGCGTCCGGCTCGCCCGCCCGCGCCAACTCGGTGAGGAGCGCGCCGTTCAGCTTCTTGCCCTCCTCGCGCGCACGCGCGAGAGAGCCTTCGGGCTGGTCGTCGGCCACCTCGTTCGCCCGCCGTGACGCCGCCCGGCCGCCCGCGAGCCCTTCGAAGTGCCCGTAGCCGGGACAGAAGAGGCCGTCGCACGGCCGCTCGCTGCGGATGTCGAGCGTGATGTGGCCGAGCTCGCCGGCCGCGCCGATCGCGCCGCGATAGAGCGACCCGTTGAGGATGAGCCCGCCCCCGACGCCGGTGCCGAGGGTGAGCATGATCATGTGGTCGCATCCGCGCCCCGCGCCGAGCCGGTGCTCGGCGACCGCGGCGGAGTTGGCGTCGTTTTCGAGCGCGACCGGAAGCCCGAAGCGCTCCTCGAGCAGGTCCCGCAGGTTGATCCCGGCGAGCGGGACGTTCACGGACGCTCCGACACAGCCCTCCTTCTGGTCGATCAGCGACGGAATCCCGATCCCGAGCGCGACGACCGACGGGCCCTTGAGCTCGGCGATCGTGTCCTCGAGCTGGCGGACAAGGACGTCCTGGTCGGCCTGCTCGGTCGCATGCTCGAGCCGCGACTCGATCGTCCCGTCCTCGCCCACGAGGCCTGCCGCGAGCTTCGTCCCGCCGAGGTCGATCGCTATGACATGGCGGTCTGACCATGAGGGCGCGGCTACCATAGCCGCTCGTCGTGGCCGGGAAAGACAAGCCCTACAAGGTCTATCGCGGCGGGCGGACCCGGGTCCGGCCAAGCCGATCAGGAGCCGCGAGGACGGCGACTTTGCCGACGGCGAGCCGAAGCGGTCGAAGCAGAAGACGAAGAAGGGCGGCTGGAAGAGCTGGCGCCGGTGGCGCCGCATCATCCTCTCGGTCCTCGGGATCCTCCTCCTCGTCGCGCTCGTCTGGGCGGTGCTCGGCTATCTCGCCGTGAACCGCGGCGTGAAGGAGGCGAACGCGCGGCTCGAGAAGTCCGCCTACGCGGCGCTCACGCCCGACTCGGGCTCGCTGCTCTCCAACCCGTCGAACATCCTCATCCTCGGCGCCGACGTCGGCGCGAACCGCAAGGACCGAACGGGCCGCGGGCGCTCCGACTCGATCATGCTCCTGCGGACGAACCCGGACGACCACCGGCTCTCGTTCGTCTCGATCCCGCGCGACCTGCGCGTCGACATCCCCGGCCACGGCGCGGACAAGATCAACGCCGCCTACTCGTTCGGCGGGACCGCGCTCGCGATCCAGACCGTGGAGGCGCTGACCGGCCTGCCGGTGAACCACGTGATCGTCGTCGACTTCAGCACGTTCGGCGAGGTCGTCGACGCGGTCGGCGGCATCACGATCGTCAATCCCAAGCCGATCCTCTCGAACCCGTTCGACTGCCCGTTGAAGCCGGACCAGTGCGCGGCGTGGGAAGGCTGGCGCTTCAAGAAGGGCGAGATCGAGCTCGACGGGCGGCGCGCGCTCGTCTACTCGCGGATCCGCGAGAACCAGCTCGACTCGGGCGAGAGCGACATCACCCGCGGCGAGCGCCAGCAGCGGGTCGTGCAGGCGATCATGGACAAGATCACCGGGCTCTCCGGGTTCCTGCGCATGCCGTTCATCGGCGACGACGTGATCACGCCGCTCGCGACCGACCTCTCGACGAACGAGCTGCTCCAGGTGATGTGGGTGCGCAAGCGCGCGGCCAACGACAAGACGCTGCGCTGCCGCCTCGGCGGCGACCCGGCGACGATCGACGGCGCGTCGGTGATCGTCTCGTCCGAGGACAACGCGAGCGTCATCCTCCAGATCACCGGGCAGAGCGCGCCGCAGCGCCCGCCCAAGGGCCGGCCGTACGCGCCCGGCTGCTTCGTCGGCCGCGCCGGCGGCTAGCTGCGCGGCGGGCTTCTTGTCGCGGCCGGCTTGTCGGTCTTCTGCACGGCCGGCTTCGAATCCGAGGAGTCCGAGGAGGACGAGTCCGAAGACGACGAGCCGCCCTCTGTCTCCTTCGTCTTCTTGCGCCCGCCGCGCCCGTAGTCGGTCGAGTAGAACCCCGAGCCCTTGAAGTGGATCGCGGCCGGGTAGAGCACCTTCTCCACCGGCGCGGCGCCGCAGATCTCGCAGACTTCGGGCGGCGCGTCGCTCATCCGCTGGAGCAGCTCGAACGTGTGCCCCTTGGGGCATCTGTACTCGTAGATAGGCATGGAGAAAAGGCGCGGTGGCCGAAAACCAACCTACCGCGCGCCCGGCTCCTCGCGCTCACGCTCGTGCTCGACGAGTTCCTGGTAGCACGGGGCTTCCTCGAACGCGGCGAGGCCGGCCGGCGTCGTGCGGCGCTCGGTCTCCTTCATGCGCATGCGACCGGCTGCGACGAGCCCGGCGATCGAGCCCACGACGCCGCCGATGAGGAACGTGCCGAGCCGTCCTCCGCGTTCATGATCCACGCGTCTCAGTCTAGGGTGCGCGTCGTGATCTGCACGCTCGGCGATCTGCTCCTGGACGTGGTCGTGCGGCTCGACGGCCCGATCGAAGGGGACACGGACACCTACGGCCGGACGCGCGTCGGGCCGGGCGGGCAGGCGGCGAACGTCGCCGCGTGGGTGGCCGAGCTCGGCGGCGAATCGCGATTCATCGGCAAGCGCGCGGCGGATCCGGCCGGGCGGATGCTCGTGGAGGAGCTCACGCGCCGCGGTATCGAGGTCGCCGGGCCCGAGGTCGAGTCCGGAACCGGGACGGTCGTCTCGCTCGCCGGCCCGGACGGGACGCGGACGATGCTCAGCGACCGCGGCGTCTCGCCCGACTTCGCTCCCGAGGAGCTCGACCCGCGACTGGGTCGCACGAGCTGCGTCTGGCTTCACCTGCCCGCGTACACGCTGCTCCGCTCGCCGATCGCGGAGACGGCGATGCTGGCGGCCGCGGCAGTCGCGCGGGACCAGACGGCGCGAAGGTCAGCCTCGACCTCTCGTCGGTGAGCGCGATCCGGGCGCTCGGCGTCGATCGCGTTCCGCGAGCGCGTCGCCGCACTCGCCCCGGACGTCGATCTTCGGAAACGCCGAGGAGGTCGCGCTGGTCTCGCCGGAGGCGCCCACGGTGATCGAAAAGCGCGGCGCCGACGGCTGCCTCGTCGACGGCAAGGCGTATCCCGGCCGAGCCGGCCGAGGTCGTCGACACGACCGGCGCGGGCGATGCGCTCGCGGCCGGGTTCCTCGTCGACGGCGTCGAGCTCGGGCTGGAGGCGGCGGCGCGCTGCGTCGCCCGCATGGGAGCATTCCCGGCGTGAGGATCGCGCCCGAGATCGGCCGACGTACTGGCCGAGCACGGCCCGGTCGTCGCGCTCGAGACGACGATCGTCGCGCACGGCTTCCCGGCTCCGGGAGGGACTCGAGGTCGGACTGGCGTGCGAAGCCGCGGTCCGGGAGGCGGGAGCTGTCGCGGCGACGATTGGCGTGCTCGACGGGGAGATCCGAGTCGGGCTTGACGCGACGAGCGAGCTGTCTCGCTTCGGCGCCGACGCACGCAAGCTCGGCCCGCGCGACCTCGCCGCCTGCGCCGCGCAGGGAGCGATCGGCGCGACGACGGTCGGCGGTACGCTGACCGTCGCCCGGGCGGCGCGGGATCGCGACGCATGGGAACCGGCGGCATCGGCGGCGTCCACCGCGGCTGGGAGACGAGCCTCGACATCTCGGCCGACATCGGCGCGCTCGTCGAACACGCCGGCGATCGTCGTCTCCGCGGGCGCGAAGTCGATCCTCGACGTCCCCGCGACGGCGGAGCTGCTCGAGACGTTCGGCGTCCCGGTGCTCGGCTACCGCACCGACGAGCTGCCGCTCTTCTACCGCGCCGAGGGCGGACCGGCCGTCTCGGCCCGGGTCGAATCCGCGGCGGAGGCCGCGCGAGATCGCGCTGCGCACTGGAAGCTCGGCGGCTGCGGGCTCCTGCTCGCCCGCCCGCCGGACGAGAGCCTCGACGTCGAGCCGCTGATCGAGGAGGGCACTCGCCGAGGCCGGCAGCGCAGGGCATCCAGCGGCCAAGACGTGACGCCGTTCGTCCTCGCCTATCCTCCACGAGCAAAGCGGCGGCGAGACGGTCGAGGCGAACAAGAAGCTCGTGGTCGCGAACGCGGGCCTGGCGGCCGAGGTCGCCGTTGCGCTCGCGGCGCTCGGCTAACGTCTCGGCGATGAACCGGCTCGCACTGCTCGGCCTTGCGGCGCTCGTATTGGGAGGCTGCGGCTCGGAGACGGACGCGACCGGGACGCAGGCGGCGCCGACCTCGTCCGCAGCAACGACGACAGCCACCGCCGCCGCCGACCGCCGAGCCGCCGACCACGGCCGCCGCGCCCGAGCCGCTCCCCGGCCTACCGGCGTGGACCGCCGCGTACCGAGACTGGGTGAAGCTGAACAAGCAACCGATCCCGCCGAAGAGCCCCGACCCACACCTCGGCACGAAGAACGTCTACGTGAGCGACGAGGCCGTGATGGGCGTCTATCCCGCCGGCGCGATGATCGTGAAGGAGGCCATCCGCCCGGACAAGGACTTCGTCGGGCTGATCGCGACGATGCGCAAGATCGAGGGCGCCAACCCGGGTGCGAACGACTGGGTGTTCGTGGAGTGGACACGCGACTCGGCCGATGCGCCGTTCACGGAGCTCGCCCGCGGCGGCGTCTGTCAGTCCTGCCACTCCGGCGTCGCCGGCCAGGACTACGTCTTCACGCAGGGGTAGAGCGTCCGCTAGCTGTTGAGCAGGTCGATCAGCTCGTCGACCTCGATCGCCTCGTAGCTCTCCAGCTCGGCCGAGCCGCGGGCGGAGATCGCGAGCGACACGCGCGCGATCGTCTTCGCGTCGGGCGCTTCGACGATGTTCACGAAGTCGTGCGGACCGAGGACGAACCACTGGTGGAGAACCTTGGCGCCGAGCTCCTCGACGTCCCGGTTGACCTCCTTCAGCCGCTCGGGGTTCGCGCGAAGCGTCTGAAGGCCCTGCTCGCTGAGCTTCGAAAGCATGATGTAGGTCGGCATCAGGGCGAGCTTATCGCGCGGGCGCGCTGGTCGAGGTAGAGCACGCCGAGGCTGAGGAAGAGAAACGGCGCGAGCGCGAGCTGCGCGATGACGATCGCGGCGAGGAGTCCGTTGTCCGCGAGACCCTGCAGCAGGCCGATGAGCAGCACTCCGATGAGGATCACGACGATGAGCAGGGCAGCCATCACGCCCAGCGCGTGGAGGTACTCGGCGCGGGCGAGGACGAACGAGCGGCGCAGCGCGAAGACGAACCGCGCGTACCACCGCCGGTCGCCCTCCTCGAGCACCGAGACGGGGATCGAGAACCCGGCGAACGCGAGCCAGCCGCACGCGACGATCGTGAGGAAGAGCTGTCGCAGCGCGAACGAGAACGGGAGGGTCACGAGCAGGGTCAGGATCAGGAGGGTCGGGGCCTGGCGGAGCGCGACGCGCCACGCATCTCCGAGCCCGAGGCCGGCGGCCATCTGCGCGCCCAGCGCCCAGCTCACCGTGAAGCCGAGAGCGACGACCGGCAGGACGTAGACGACGTCGACCGCGAGGCTCAGCAGCGTCGTCGCCGAGCTGACGAGTCCGAGCCCGAACGCCTGCCAGACGCGCGCCTGGTAGATCTCGGCGGCCGCACGGAAGATCTCCCCGAGCATGAGCGGCCGGTCGACCGGCTCGAGCGCGGGCTTGGGGGCGTCCTCGGTCACGCGGGCAAACCTACAGCGGCGGACCTGCTATCACCTGTGGATGCGCCGCATTGCCGTCGGCCTCATCCTCGTCGTCCTCGCCTTTCCGGTCTCGGCCGCCGCCGCGCCCGTCTTCCACGGCGAGGTGACGACGATCGGCCCGAAGATCCGCAAGAAGATGACCGGACGCTCTTGGCACGCGGGCTGCCCGGTCGGGTTCAGGAACCTGCGCCTCCTCCAGTTCGACCACTGGGGCTTCGACGACAAGGTGAAGCAGGGCCGGCTGGTCATCCACAGAACCGAGGCGAAGGACGTGCTCGGCGTCATGCGCACGCTCTACCGGAAGCACTTCCGGATGAAGCGCGTCTGGCTCGTGGACGCCTACGGCGCGAGCGACGACCGGTCGATGGAGGCCGACAACACGTCGGCGTTCAACTGCCGCTACGTCGCCGGCACGACCCGCTGGTCCGAGCACGCCTACGGCAAGGCGATCGACATCAACCCGGTCGAGAACCCGTACGTGGACGGCTCGCACGTCTCTCCGGACAAGGGCCGGCCGTACGCGGACCGCTCGAAGCGGAAGCGCGGGATGATCCATGCGAACGACAAGGTCGTGAAGGCGTTCAAGGCGATCGGCTGGGGCTGGGGCGGCTACTGGAGCGGCGCCAAGGACTACCAGCACTTCTCCGCGTCCGGCCGCTAGCATCGGCGCCGTGGGCTACCGAGCGATCCGCCCGACCGACATCGAGTGGGAGCAGCGGCCGCAGGAGGCGGACGAGGCGCCGCGCCACGTCGGCCCGGTGACCGATCTCGCCGGCTTCACGCACACGCGGGCGAACCTCTGGCGCTACGAGCCCGGCTCGCACGGCAAGCGGCACAAGGACCTGCTCCAGGAGGAGACCTTCGTCTGCGTCTCCGGGACGCTGACGATGTACCTCGGCGAGCCGCCGGTGCGCGAGGAAGTCCCTCCGGGCGGACTCATCCACGTCGAGCCGGGAACGATCCTCCAGATCGCCAACGAGGGCACGGAGGATCTCCTCCTCTACGCCTACGGCGCCCCGCCCGAGCGCGGGCATGCCGAGTTCGTCGACTCCGCGGTCTAGCCGCTTCTTCTCCAGGCCGTAACCCATCCGTCCGCGGATGCGTTTGACGATCAGAAGCACCTGGAAATAGTTACCTCCGAGGAACAGCCCGCCTCCGTGCTGGCCCGCTGTTCCGGCGTTTCCAGGAAGGGGAGTTCGAGGCGACGGTTCCAAGCCGTCGCCTCGTTCTTTTCTAGACGCTCGCCGGCGTGGCCACTTCGGCCTTGCGGAAGGCGAGCTCGTCGCCGTCCACGTCCACCTCGACGGTGTCGCCTTCCTGGAACTCGCCCTCGAGCAGCCGCAGCGCCAGCGGGTTCTCGACCAGCCGCTGGAGCGCGCGCTTCAGCGGCCGCGCGCCGTAGGCCGGATCCCAGCCCGCCTCGGCGACGAACTCCTTCGCCGCGTCGGTGAGCCGCAGGCCGATCGCCCGCTCGCCGAGCCGCTCGCGCAGGCGCGCGAGCTGGAGCTCGACGATCTCCCCGAGCTGCTCGCGCTCGAGCGCGTGGAACTCGACGATCTCGTCGATGCGATTGAGAAACTCGGGGCGAAACACGTCCCTCATGGCTTCGGCCGAGCGGACGTTCGAGGTCATGATGATCACCGTGTTGCGGAAGTCGACCGTGCGGCCCTGGCCGTCGGTGAGACGCCCGTCGTCGAGGATCTGGAGCAGCACGTCGAAGACCTCGGCGTGCGCCTTCTCGATCTCGTCCAGCAGGACGACCGAGTACGGGCGGCGGCGCACCGCTTCGGTGAGCTGTCCGCCTTCCTCGTAGCCGACGTACCCGGGCGGAGCGCCGACCAGGCGCGCGACCGTGTGCCGCTCCTGGTACTCGGACATGTCCAGCCGGATCATGGCCCGCTCGTCGTCGAACATGAACTCGGCGAGCGCGCGGGCGAGCTCGGTCTTCCCCACGCCGGTCGGGCCGAGGAAGACGAACGAGCCGATCGGGCGGTTCGGATCCTGGAGCCCGGAGCGCGCACGCCGTAGCGCGTTCGCGACCGCCGTGACCGCCTCGTCCTGGCCGATCACGCGCTCGTGCAGCCGCTCCTCCATGTGGATCAGCTTCTCGACCTCGCCCTCGAGGAGACGGCTGACCGGAATCCCGGTCCAGCGCGCGACGACCTCGGCGATGTCGTCCTCGTCGACCTCCTCCTTGACCATGCGCTCGGTCTCCGAGGTCTCGCGGTCGGCCAACTCCTTCTCGAGCTCCGGCAGCTCCCCGTAGCGGATCTCGGCGACGCGCTGGAGATCGCCTTGCCGCTCGGCGCGCTCGGCCTCCATGCGCAGCTCGTCGATCTTCTTCGTGATCTCGGAGACGCGCCCGAGCGCTTCCTTCTCCTCGGCCCAGCGCGCGGCCAGCTCGTTCCGGCGCTCCTGCGCCTCGGCCAGCTCGCGCTCGAGCGGCTCGCGCACCTCGGGCTTCTCCTTGCCCATGGCGGCGAGCTCGATCTCGAGCTGCCGCACGCGCCGGTCGGCCTCGTCGAGCTCCAGGGGCGAGGAGTCGATCTCGATCCGCAGGCGCGACGCGGACTCGTCCACGAGGTCGATCGCCTTGTCGGGGAGGAACCGGTCGGAGATGTAGCGGTCGGAGAGCACGGCGGCCGCAACGAGCGCGGCGTCGCGGATCTGGACGCCGTGGTGCGCCTCGTAGCGCTCCTTCAGGCCGCGCAGGATCGCGATCGTGTCCGACACGGACGGCTCGCCGACGAAGATCGGCTGGAAGCGCCGCTCGAGCGCCGCGTCCTTCTCGATGTGCTTGCGGTACTCGTCGAGCGTGGTCGCGCCGATCGCGCGCAGCTCGCCGCGCGCCAGCATCGGCTTGAGCAGGTTCGCGGCGTCCACCGCGCCCTCGGCCGCGCCCGCGCCGACGATCGTGTGCAGCTCGTCGATGAAGAGGACGATCTCGCCGGCCGCGGCCTCGATCTCGCCGAGCACGGCCTTCAGCCGCTCCTCGAACTCGCCGCGGTACTTCGAGCCGGCGAGCAGCGACCCGAGGTCGAGCGCCCACACGCGCTTGCCCTTCAATCCTTCCGGGACGTCCCCGGCCACGATCCGCTGCGCGAGCCCTTCGACGATCGCCGTCTTGCCGGTACCCGGCTCGCCGATCAGCACCGGGTTGTTCTTGGTGCGGCGCGAGAGGACCTGCATGACGCGGCGGATCTCCTCGTCGCGGCCGATGACCGGGTCGAGCTTGCCGCTCTCGGCCGCCTCGGTCAGGTCGCGGCCGAACTTCTCGAGCGCCTGGTAGGAGCCCTCCGGATTCTGCGACGTGACGCGCTGCGAGCCGCGCACCTCGCGCAGCGCCGCTTCGAGCGCGTCGCGCGGAACGACGTCGAGCGCGAGCAGCAGGTGCTCGGTCGAGACGAACTCGTCCTCGAGCCGGCGCATCTCCTCCTCGGCCTTGTCCAGGACCTTCGAGAACGCGGTCGAGACGCCCGGCTGCTGCTGCCCGCCCTGCACGGACGGCTTCTGCGCCAGCGCCGCCTCGGCCTGCGCGCGCAGCTCGGTTGGCGACGCGCCGGCGCGCTCGACGAGCGTGCGCGGAAGCTCCTGGTCGAGCAGCGCGAGCGTCAGGTGCTCGGGCGCGATCTCGGGGTTGCCGTTGCGGCGCGCCATTTCCTGCGCAGCCGCGATTGCCTCTTGGGATTTGACGGTCAGCTTGTTGAAGTCCATCGCTTCTCCGGTCTGGTTTCGGTTTCTCGATAGAGGACTAGGTCGCGCCGGTATTGCTTGTGGACCTGCTGCACCTCGTCGCGGAACTCGCGCTCGAGCCGCTCCATCCGCGACTGCAGCCGCTGCATCTCGTCCTGGAGGCGGAGCACGGTCTCGACGCCGGCGAGGTTCAGGCCCAGCTCGGTCGTCAGCCGGTTGATCAGGCGGAGCCGCTCGAGGTCGGCCTCCGAGTAGAGGCGCGTGTTCCCCGGCGTGCGCTGGGGCTGGACGAGACCCTTGGCCTCGTAGATCCGCAGCGTCTGCGGGTGCATGCCGACGATCTCGGCGGCGACCGAGATCATGAAGCGCGGGTGGGTGCGCTCGTCGGTGCTCACGAGAACGCCTTCTCCCGCGGGTTGTCTCGCTCGACCTTCTGGAGCGCCTCGATCGCCTCGCGCTCGGCCTTCGTCAGCTTCTTCGGGACGGCCACCTTCACGCGCGCGAGGAGGTCGCCCTTGCCGCCGCCGTTCAGCTTCGGCGCGCCCTGGCCCCGGATGCGGAGCGTGCGGCCGTCCTGCGAGCCGGCGGGAACCTTCAGCGACACGCGTCCGTCCGGCGTCGGCACCTCGACGTCCGCGCCGAGCGCGGCCTCCGCGTAGGTGACCGGCACGTCGATCGTGAGATCCGAGCCCTTGCGCGCAAAGATCGGCGACGGTGTAACCCGCGTTACGACATGCAGGTCGCCGGGCGGTCCGCCACCGGATCCGGGCTCGCCCTTCTCCTTCAGCTTGATCCGCGTGCCGTCCTTGACGCCGGCCGGGATCTTCACCTCGTAGCGCTTCGTCCGCCGCTGGCGGCCGGTGCCGTGGCACGTGTGGCACG
Organism: uncultured Actinomycetes bacterium; assembly: GCA_963814525.1. Classification (GTDB taxonomy): domain Bacteria; phylum Actinomycetota; class Thermoleophilia; order Gaiellales; family Gaiellaceae; genus CAVRUF01. Next base: position 113,019 of record CAWFDH010000008.1, read on the forward strand.
GCGTCTCGATCACGGTGCCGTTGCCACCGCAGCGCGGGCACGGCGAGGACAGCGCGAAGAGGCCCTGGCTCTCGCTCACGACGCCGCGCCCATGGCACTGGGGACAGACGATCGGGGACGTTCCGGGCTCGGCGCCCGAGCCGTGGCAGGTCGACGCAGGCCGTCTCGAGCTCGACCGGGATCCGCACGGTCGCGCCGCGGAGCGAATCCTCGAAGGAGACGTTCACCTCGACCTCGACGTCGCGACCCGGCCGGCCGCGGCTCTGCCGGCCGGCCGCCGCGGTTGAAGAGGCCGCCGAAGAGATCACCGAGAGTCGCCGAAATCGCCGGCGTTCCCGCTCCACTGGAACCCGCCGGGCCCGTTGCCGCCGCCGAAGAACTGCTGCGGTCCGCGGTCGTACTCGGCGCGCTTCTCCGCGTCGCCGAGCACGTCGTAGGCCGTCTGGATCTCCTTGAACCGCTCCTCGGCGGCCGCATCCCCGGGGTTCTTGTCCGGGTGGAACTGCCGCGCGAGCTTGCGGTAGGCCTTCTTGATCTCGTCCTGCGACGCCGACTTCGTGACACCGAGGGTCTCGTAGAGGTCGGTCGCCACTAGGCCTCCGGCGACCCCTGGGAGACGACGACACGCGCAGGGCGAAGCACCCGGTCGCCCAGGCGGTAGCCCTTCTGGAGCACCTCGATGACGTCGCCCTCGTCCGCCTCGGACGGCTGCGTGAGCAGCGCCTCGTGGACGTGCGGGTCGAACTTTCCCGTCGGTCTCGATCTCCTCGAGGCCCTCGCGCCGGAGCGCCGTGTTCAGCTCGCGGGCGACGAGGCGCACGCCCTCTTCGAGCTGCGCCTCCTCGTGCTCGCTCGCGGCGACGAGCGCCCGCTCGAGATCGTCGACGACGGGGAGCATCGCCTTCATCAGCCGCTCGTGGGCGCGCGCGACCAGATTCTCCTGGTCACGCGCGGCCCGCTTGCGGTAGTTGTCGAACTCGGCCGCGACCCGCTTCAGCTGGTCGAGGTAGTCGTCGCGCTCGGCCTCGACGGCTTGGAGCCGCTCCTCCAGCTGCTCGGGCTGGGTGGGCTGCTGCTCCGTCATTACTGCTTGGCCTCCTCGTCGATCACCTCGTAGTCGGCCTCCTCGACGACCTCGTCCTCCGAGTCGCCCGAATCGGCGGAGTCGCCGTTCGATGCGGTCGACTGCGCGGCCTGGGCCTGCTCGTAGATCTTCTGAGCAAGCGCGTGCGCGGACTCCATGAGCGCCTCGGACTTGGCGCGGATCTCTCCCGCGTCCGAGCTGTCGAGCACGCCCTTCAGCTCCTCGAGCCTGGTTTCGATCGTCGTCACCGTCTCCTCGTCGAGCGACTCGCGGTGCTCGCCGAGCGTCTTCTCGGTCGAGTAGGCGAGCGTCTCGGCCTGGTTTCGGGCCTCGGCGAGATCCTTCAGCGTGCGCGCCTCGTCCGCGTGGGCCTCGGCGTCGCTCACCATCTTCGTGACCTCGTCCTCGGAGAGGCCCGAGCCGCCGGTGATCTGGATCTGCTGCTGGTTCCCCGTGCCCCGGTCGGTCGCGGACACGTTGATGATCCCGTTCGCGTCGATGTCGAACGCGACCTCGATCTGCGGCATGCCCCGCGGCGCCGGCGGGATGCCGACGAGCTGGAACTTGCCGAGCGTCTTGTTGAACGACGCCATCTCCGACTCGCCCTGGAGCACGTGCACCTCGACCGACGGCTGGTTGTCCTCCGCCGTGGTGAACGTCTCGGACTTCTTCGTCGGGATGGTCGTGTTGCGCTCGATGAGCTGCGTGAACACGCCGCCCTTCGTCTCGATGCCGAGCGAGAGCGGGGTGACGTCGAGGAGCAGGATGTCCTTGACCTCGCCCTTGAGCACGCCGCCCTGGATGGCCGCGCCGACGGCGACGACCTCGTCCGGGTTGACGCCCTTGTGCGGGTCCTTGCCGGTGAGCTCCTTGACCTTGTCCTGCACGGACGGCATCCGGGTCATGCCGCCGACGAGGACGACGTGGTCGATGTCCTTCGGGTCGAGCGCGGCGTCGGCGAGCGCCTGCTTCGTCGGAGCGACGGTGCGCTCGAGCAGGTCGTGCGTCAGCTCGGTCAGCTTCGAGCGGCTGAGCTGCAGGTCGAGGTGCTTCGGCCCGTCCTGCGTCGCGGTGACGAAGGGCAGGTTGATCTGCGTGGACTGCGTGGAGCTGAGCTCGATCTTGGCCTTCTCCGCCGCCTCGTAGAGCCGCTGGAGCGCCATCTTGTCCTGCGCCAGGTCGATGCCCTGCTCGCGCTTGAACTCGGCCACCATCCAGTCGACGATCGCCTTGTCGAAGTTGTCGCCGCCGAGGTGGTTGTCGCCGCTCGTCGCGTGCACCTCGAGCGTCGCGGTCTCGGCGTCGAACTCGAGCACCGACACGTCGAACGTGCCGCCGCCGAGGTCGAACACGAGGATCTTCTGGTCGGCGTCCTTCTCGAGGTTGTAGGCGAGGGCGGCCGCGGTCGGCTCGTTGATGATCCGCAGGACGTTCAGCCCCGCGATCTTGCCGGCGTCCTTCGTCGCCTCGCGCTGCGCGTTGTTGAAGTAGGCCGGGACGGTGACGACGGCGTCGGTGACCGGCTCGCCGAGGTACGCCTCGGCGTCGGCCTTGAGCTTCTGGAGGATCATCGCCGAGATCTCCGGCGGTGCGTACTCGGTGTCCTCGAGCTTGACGCGCACGTCCTCGTTCGGGCCCTTCACGACCTTGTACGGGATCATCGTCATCTCGTCGGTGACCTCGCTGAACTTGCGCCCCATGAAGCGCTTGATCGAGAAGATCGTGCTCTCGGGGTTGGTGACGGACTGCCGCTTCGCCGGCGCGCCGACGAGCCGCTGGCCGTCCTTCGTGAACGCGACGACGGACGGCGTGGTGCGCCCGCCCTCGGCGTTCGGGATCACGGTCGGCTCGCCGCCCTCGAGGACTGCCATACACGAGTTCGTCGTGCCGAGATCGATTCCGATTGTCTTTGCCATGCTTGCTTCTCCTCTTCGCTATCAGGAAATCTAAGTCTCATCGTAGCAAGGTTTCCCGGCCGCGCTGGGCTGGCACGAATTCGCCTCTTTTCCGGCACTTTTGGCACAGACACGTGTGCCTTTCGACGTTACGCTTAGAAGCGAGGGGTGCTGCACAGGGGTCCCCGGGGAAGGGTGTCGCGCCTGCGAGTGACGTTAGGAGCGCGCGACGACCTGGATCGTCTCGAGCTTCGGATCGGCGCAGTAGGCGATCCTCGTCCCCTCGGCCGCGGCTTCTTGAAGGGCGGCGACGAGCGGCGCCCGCACCACCTCGCCCGGGGCGATCGCCGGGATGCCCGGCGGGTACGGGACCACCATCTCGGCGGCGATCCGTCCGTCCGCGCTCGAGGCCGCGACCGTCTCCCGCGACGCGAAGAACGCCTCGCGCGGAGAGATGCCGACCTCGGGCTCGACCGACCACACCGCCGTCGCCGCGCCCGGGCCCCGCGGCTCGCCGCGGTGCTGCTCGATCGCGCGGCCCAGCAACTCGACCAGGCGCTCCGCGCTCTCCGCCGTGTCGCCGATCGTGAAGAGCGCGACGATCGTGTCGCGGTTCGCCAGCTCGAAGCGCAAGCCTCGTGCGACGAGGTCGGCCTCGACGGCGAGTCCGTCCGCGCCCGTTCCGCCCAGCGCGAACACGAGCTTCGTCGGGTCGTCGCCCTCGAGGATCCGTAACCCGTCGACGTCCTCGAGCGCCGACCGCACCGTGCCCGCGAGCTCGATCGTCCTCCCGAGCAGCTCCTCCCCGCGCTGCGCCATCACCCAGCGCGCGTAGTCGAGACTCGCGAGCAACGCGCCTGAAGGGCTCGTCGTGTGCAGCGCCTCAAACGCTTCGCCCAGCCGATCCAGGTCGAGCAAGCCCGAACGCGCGAACACGTAGGCGCCCTGCGTGAACGACGCGAGCGTCTTGTGCGCCGACGTGACCATCCCGTCCGCGCCGAGCGTGAGCGTCGACGGCGGCAGTTCCGGATGGAACCCGTAGTGCGCGCCCCAGGCCTGGTCCACGACGAGCGGGATCCCGCGCCCGTGCGCCTCCGTGGCGATCGCACCGACGTCCGAGAGCACGCCGACGTACGACGGCTCCACGAGGAACACGGCGCGAACGTCCGGGCGGCGGTCGAGCGCTTCGCGCACCCGCTCGGCCGGCACGCGGAGCGGCAGCCCCGTCTCCGTGTCGATGTCGGGCCGCACCCAGACCGGGTCGAGCCCGGCGAGGACGAGACCCGCGAACACCGACTTGTGCATGTTCCGGGAGGCGACCACCGCATCGCCCGGCCGCGCGACCGACAGCGCGAGCGCCTCGTTTCCCTGCGTCGAGCCGTTCACGCAGAAGCGGCAGAAATCGCAGTCCCAGAGATCGGCGGCGAGCCGCTGCGCCTGACCGAGCACGTCCTTCGACATGTGCAGGTCGTCGGCGCCCGTTCCGAGCGGGAGGTCGTGGAGCAGGAACTCGTCGGCCAGATGCGCCGAGCGCTTGTGCCCCGGCGTCGTGAACGGCGTGATCGTCTCGTCGGCGAGGTACTCGCGCGCGGCGTCGAGAAGGGGAGTCCGGGTCTGGTCCACCCGCGGTTTCTATCTCACCGGCCGCGCGGACTGAGCGGGACGACCTCCTCGGCGACCGTCTCGCGGCGGCGCAGGCCCCACCCGTACGCCTTCTGCGGCGCCGGCGCGCTGATGATCAGGACGACCGCGGCGATGATCGCGCCGCCGGCGAGGATGACCATGGGCGAGAACGTCTCGTTCAGGAACGCCCAGCCGATCAGGATCGCGACGACCGGGTTCACGTACGCGTAGGTGGCGACGAGCGAGATCGGCGCGTTCTTCAGGAGCCAGACGTACGCGGTCAGGCCGACGAACGAGCCCATGACGATCAGGTAGATCTCGCCGAAGAGCGACTCGCCCGAGACCTGGGAGACGTCGAAGCTCGCCACCTCGCCGCTCACGAGCGCGGCGCCGAAGAGCAGCAGCCCGCCGGCGAGCGACGCGAGACCGGCGGAGAGGAGCGGGCCCTTCGGCAGCGGCGCGTCCCGTGAGTAGAGCGAGCCGGCCGCCCACGAGCCCGCGGCAAGCACGGCGGCGAGCGCGCCGAGCGTGTCGATCGCTCCGCCGCCTCTCGGGTCGACGAGGAGCGCCACGCCGCCGAAGCCGAGCGCGAGCCCGAAGATGGCCCGGCCGGAGAGGCGCTTGCCGAAGACGAGACGGTCGAGCACGGCCACCCAGAGCGGGATCGACGCGATGAGGAGCGCGGCGACGCCGGACGGGATCTCCTGCTGCGCCCACGCGAGCAGGCCGTGGCCGCCGAGGAAGAGCGCGCCGCCGAAGATGAACGCGGCGATGACCTGCCGCCGCCCGATCCGCTCGCGCGGCCCGCGCGCGTACGACCAGGCGACGAGCACCGCACCGGCGAAGAGATGCCGAATCGACATGGCGAGCGAGGGCGGAATCGTCCGCACCGCGAGCTCGATCGCGGCGAACGTCGAGCCCCAGACCACGTAGACGATCGCGAGTGCGCCCCAGATCCGCATACGACCACCAACGTAGCCGTCGCCTTGGTCCTTCCAACCCTCGGCGCTAAGCTTGGTGCCTATGCAGCCACTCGTCGATACCTGGGGCCGCGAGATCAAGAGCGTCCGCGTCTCGGTCACGGACAAGTGCAACTTCCGCTGCACCTACTGCATGCCGGCGGAGGGGCTCGAGTGGCTGCACCGCGACGAGGTGCTGAGCTTCGAGGAGATCCAGCGGCTCGTCGGGATCCTCGCGTCGATGGGCGTGGACGAAGTGCGGCTGACCGGCGGGGAGCCGCTCGTGCGCCGCGACCTGCCCGTCCTCGTCGGGATGCTCGCGGAGACGCCCGGCGTCGACGATCTCTCGCTCACCACGAACGGCGTCCTCCTCGATCGCCTGGCCGAGCCGCTCGTGGCCGCCGGGCTGAAGCGGCTGAACGTCTCGCTCGACTCGCTCTCGCACGTGCGCTTCGCCGAGATCACCCGCCGCGACGCGCTCGACGCGGTGCTGAAGGGACTCGAGACGGCCGAGCAGTTCGAGGAGCTCCGCCCGATCAAGGTCAACTGCGTCGCGGTCAAGGGCTTCACCGAGGAGGAGGTTCCCGCGCTCGCCGAGCTCGCGCGGCGCAAGCCGTACGTCGTCCGCTTCATCGAGTTCATGCCGCTCGACGCCGACGAGGCCTGGCGCGCCGACAAGGTGCTCACCGGCGACGAGATCCGCGCGCTCATCGAGGCGCGCTGGCCGCTCGTCGAGATCCCCGCGAAGGCGTCGTCGACGGCGCGCCGCTTCCGCTTCGCCGACGGCAAGGGCGAGATCGGCTTCATCAACCCGGTCTCGGAGCCGTTCTGCTCGAGCTGCGACCGCATCCGGCTCACCGCCGACGGGCAGCTCCGCACCTGTCTCTTCTCCCGGCGCGACTGGGATCTGAAGACGCCGCTGCGCGACGGCTCGACCGACGCCGAGCTCGAGGCCGTCCTGCGCAACGCGGTCGCCCACAAGGAGCTGAAGCACCGCATCAACGAGCCCGGCTTCGTGCGCGCGAGTCCGGTCGATGTCCCAAGTCGGCGGATAAGCCCTGACACTACAATCTGACGATGCGCGAACGCATCGCCGGCATCTTCCCCAGGGGTCCGCTCGACTTCCTGCTCCAGCTCGCGATCTGGTTCGGATTCGGGTTCGCGTACCAGATCGCGCGGGGCATCGCCGACCGCGAGCAGGTCGCGCAGGCGTTCGCGAACGGACGCACGATCATCGACTTCGAGCGCTGGATGCACGGGATGATCGAGCTCGACCTCCAGGGCTGGGCACTGCGCAGCGACGCGCTCATGCACGCGCTCAACTGGACGTACTGGCTCTCCCAGTTCGCGGTCGTCGGGCTCGCGCTCCTCTGGATCTACTTCTGGCGCAACAACTCGTTTCGGGGCGTGCGCAACTGGCTGATCGCCGCGAACCTGATCGGACTCGTCGGCTACGTGCTCATGCCGACCGCGCCGCCGCGGATGTTCCCCGAGTGGGGCTTCATCGACTCGCTCGCCGACTCGGCGGCGCTGAACCACGGCACGGGCTTCATCCAGCTCGCCGCGAATCCGTACGCGGCCATGCCGAGCCTGCACGGCGCCGATGCGCTGATCATCGGGATCTCGATGTACGGGCTCGTGAAGTCGCGCTGGGCCAAGGCGCTCTGGCTCCTCTGGCCGGCCTGGGTCTGGTTCGCGGTCATGGCGACGGCCAACCACTTCTGGCTCGACATCGCCGCAGGCGTGGCGATCGCCGGCGTCGCGTACGTCGCTCTCGCGTGGTGGGAGAACCGCGAGAAGACGCCTGAGCTCGCTCCCGCGCCGAACGAACGCTGTTAGCGTCCGCCGCGCGTGGGCCTCAAGGAGATCCAGACCAAGTACACGACCGGCGTTCGGCGTTCCGCCGCGTCGGCGATGTCGAAGCTCGGCCGCACGAGCGTCACGCCCGACGCGCTGACCGCGGCGGGAGTCGGGCTCTGCATCGCGGGCTCCGTGGCCGTCTACTTCGAGTACAAGGGCTGGGGCTGGTTCTGGGTCGGCGCCGCGCTCTTCGTGCTCGGCTCGATCCTCGACATCCTCGACGGCGCCCTCGCACGGAGCCAGGGGCTCGGCTCGGAGTTCGGCGCGTTCATCGACTCGACCGTCGACCGGATCGGCGAGGGCTTCATGCTCGGCGCGATCGCGCTCGTCCTCATGCGCGACGGCCGCGAATGGGGCGTCGCGCTCGCGTTCGCCGCGCTGGCCGGCTCGTTCCTCGTCTCGTACACGCGGGCGAAGGCCGAGGCGCTCGGGTTGAAGGGCGACGTCGGCTTCGGCAGCCGTGCCGAGCGCGTCGTCGTGATCACCACCGGTCTCGTGCTCGCACCGATCAGCGAGTACGTCCTGCTCGCGACGGTGGCCGTGCTCGTCGCGAGCACGTGGATCACCGTGCTGCAGCGGGTGCTAGCAGTTCGCACGCAGCTCCGGCAGAGATAGCAGTTTTGTGCTATCAATGCTCTCGACATGGCGCGAGAGCGAACAGACGTGCTCGTCCGGATGCCGGCCGAGCTCAAGCGCCGCCTGGCGGACGAGGTCGCCGAGCGGGGCACCAACCTGAACGACGTCGCGGTCGAGATCCTCGCCGCGCGCTTCGGCGTCCCTTACGAGCCGACCGGCCGTAAGGGCAGCCCGCGCGGCAGCGGGCGCGAGGTGCTGTTGCGCATGCCGAAGCAGCTCAAGGAGCGGCTTCGCGAGCGCGCGGCCGATCGCCGGCGCACCACCAACGAGCTGATCGTCGACACCCTCGGCGACGGGCTCGGACTCACTTCGAACGGAAAGGACACAATGGCCAAAGCCAACGGAAGCCAGAACGGCAAGCGGCGCTCGGACGGAAAAGTCCGCGTCGCGATCATCGGAGTTGGCAACTGTGCCAACTCGCTTCTCCAGGGCGTCGAGTACTACAAGGACGCCGACCCGGATCAGTTCGTCCCGGGGCTCATGCACGTCGACCTCGGCGGCTACCACGTGCGCGACGTGGAGTTCACCGCGGCGTTCGACGTCACGACCGACAAGGTCGGCAAGGACCTGGCCGATGCGATCTGGGCGCACCCGAACGACACCTACAAGTTCGCCGACGTGAAGAAGACCGGCATCACGGTCTCGCGCGGCATGACGCACGACGGCATCGGCAAGTACGTGGGCGAGATCGTCACGAAGGCGCCCGGCGACACGGCCGACATCGTGGAGATCCTCCGCGAGACGCAGACCGACGTGGTCGTCAACTACCTCCCGGTCGGCTCCGAGGAGGCGACCAAGTGGTACACCGAGCAGATCCTGAAGGCGGGCTGCGCGATGGTGAACTGCATGCCGGTCTTCATCGCCAAGGGCGGCTACTTCGGCAAGCAGTTCGAGCAGGCCGGCCTCCCGATCATCGGCGACGACATCAAGTCCCAGGTCGGCGCGACGATCACGCACCGGGTGCTCACGAGCCTCTTCCGCGAGCGCGGCGTGCATCTCGACAAGACGATGCAGCTGAACGTCGGCGGCAACTCCGACTTCCTGAACATGCTGGAGCGCGACCGCCTCGAGTCGAAGAAGATCTCGAAGACGAACGCGGTCACGTCGATGCTCGACTACGACCTCGGCGAGGGGAACGTGCACGTCGGCCCGTCCGACTACGTGCCCTGGCTGACCGACCGCAAGTGGGCGTACATCCGCATGGAGGGAACGTCCTTCGGCGACGTGCCGCTGAACCTCGAGATGAAGCTCGAGGTCTGGGACTCCCCCAACTCGGCCGGCATCGTGATCGACGCCGTGAGGCTCGCGAAGCTCGCGCTCGACAACGGCGTCTCAGGCGCCCTCGAGGGCCCGAGCGCCTACCTCATGAAGTCGCCGCCGAAGCAGCTCCACGACGCCGAGGCGCACGAGTCGACCGAGGCGTTCATCAAGAAGTACGCGCGCAAGACCGCTCCGGCCAAGGTCTAGCCATTACGAGTGCGGCGCCGGGTCGACCCCGGCGCCGCACCGCTTGACCCGCGCTCTCCCAGCCGAGAGCATCGGCCCTCCACAACTTCTCCGAGGAGGGTCCATGAACAAGAGGATCTCTGCGGCGATCTTCGCCTTTGCGCTGACGCTGGTTTCCGCACCCACCGCCCTGGCCGTCACCGAGGTTCCGGGCGACGCCGGATTCACCATCGCCGGGAGCCGGACGGCAGCAGGGCTCGGCATCGTCCAGATCCGTGCGGACGAGAACAACAACGCCACCGACTACGAGCGCATCGTCGGCACCTTCTACCCGTACGGGCCCGTGAAGGTCGGCGAGGGCGTCCGCGTCGCGACCGGCGACTTCAACGGCGACGGCAACGACGAGCTCGTGGTCGCGACGAGCAACGGCCTGCCGGTCAAGATCTACGCCCTGAACTCCGACGGCACGATCGGCGACTTCGTCGAGTCGAAGTCGGTCTTCGGCAAGCGCGGCGCCTACGTGGCCGCCGGCGACGTGAACGGGGACGGCCGCGACGAGCTGGTCGTGGGAGCCGGAATCGGCAAGCCCGGCCTCGTTCGGATCTTCTCGGACACCGACCTGGACGGAAAGGTTCTCGACAACCAGACGGACTCGTTCACCGCCTTCTCCTCGGGATTCACGGGCGGCGTGACCGTCGCCGCGGGAAACACGACCAACAGCCTCGGCGACGAGGTCGTGATGGGAATGGCCTCCAAGGGGCAGCAGGTTCGGATCCGAACCGACGCGGATCTCGATCGCGCCGTCTCGGACTCGCCTCCGCTCGAGACGTTCACGAACTACCCGAGCTCGTACAAGAACGGCGTCAACGTGGCCGCCGGCCCGATCGAGAACGCCGGGGGCAACGGGAACGAGGTGATCACGGCACCCGTCGCGGGCAAGCGCAAGGTCGTCATCCGCACCGACACGAACGCGAACGGACTCGTCTCGGGCGAAGCCTCGTTCGAGCAGTTCTACGCGTTCGGCTCGAAGTGGGCCAAGGGCGTCCGCATCGCGGCCGGCGACACCGACCACAGCAGCTTCTTCGTCGAGGTCTTGACGGCCCCGGGCGGATCGTCGAACAAGCAGAGGACGAGAGTCCGCGACGACACTGCCGACGTGGGCGCGAAGATCAGCGACAACGCGCCGAAGACGCAGTTCAAGGCGATGCCGAGCTCGGTGAAGGCGGCCGGCACGTGGATCGCGTTCGCCGTCGTGCGCACCTCGGTCTACACCCTGCCGGGCTTCCCGGTGGCGCTGGCCGAGAACGCGACGACCACGATCCAGTTCTCGGTTCCCCCGTCGGCAGGCAGGATCCGCGACCTGGACGTGGGCTTGAACATCTTCCACACGTTCAACGGGGACCTGGACGTCACGATGACGCACGTCCCGAGCGGCGTGTCGCTCGTGCTGTTCACCGACGTAGGCGGCACCGATGAAGGCTTCGTCATCCGCCTGAACGACGAGGCCGGCACCGACATCGGCACAGCCAACAACCCGACGGACGGTGTCATCTCGGGGACGTTCAATCCCGAGGATGCGGCGCTCCTGTCGGCCTTCGACGGGATCGACGCGTCCGGCCTGTGGCGTCTCACGGTCGTTGACGACACGGCCGCCGGAGCCGACGTCGGCACGCTCTTCGGCTGGACCCTTTTCGTCACGAACTAGCGAGGGGAAGGAGGGGCCGGCTCAGGCCGGCCCCTCCTCTCCGCTACCAGGCCGCCCAGACGCGCGCCGGGCCGCCGGAGCCTTGCTCCCACGGGACGACGCCGACGAATGCCGTCGCGCCGTTCGGCTTCACCCTGCCGAGGTTCGCGAGGCCTTCGAGCCCGTACCGGTTCGACCCGAGCAGCGTGAAGTGCACGTCGAAGGTCGTCGAGTTCCCCGGATCGAGGCTGAGCGTGTCCACGCCGACCGCGGCAACTCTGCGCTCGTCGATGAGCCACTCGACCGCGTCGTTCGAGAAGCCGGGGAAGTGGAACACGCCCGAGGCATCCGCGTTGCGAAACGCAGCCGCCGACCCGGCTCGCGCGTCCCAGCCCGAGTCCATCGCGACGAGCGACCCGCGCCGCACCTTCCCGTGCTTGCGCTCCGCCCGGCGGATGTCGTCCACCGACACCATCGCGTCGGGATTGGCCGCGGCCTTCCGGCGAATGTCCACGACGAAGAGCGGCAGCATCAGCTCGGCCGCCGTGATGTCGGGAGTGAACCGGCCGCCGGCGATGAAGTGCCCCGGCGCGTCCATGTGCGTGCCGGAGTGCTCGCCGAACGTCCACTCCTGCGCGTAGAAGCCGTCCGGGACGATGTTCACGAGCGTCCGTCGGGACGGCGGGTTGAAGACCGGCGGGTTTCCGTAGATCGGAAAGCCGGCCCGGAACGTGTGCGTCAGGTCCTGCGCCCGGCGGTGGCCCGACCCGTTTCCGTGGCCGTGCCCATGCCCACCCGCGAGCGCGCTCGTCGGAAATGCGGCTGCGAGGGCGGCGCCGGCGGCGCCCATGAGAACGGCGCGGCGGTCGACCTGCGGCCCCTCTTCCTCGTCACGGGCGCGGACGGCCTCGACAGTACCGGGAAGACACATGTGATCTCCTTCCGCTCGACTATGCGGCGGACGCTACCCGACCTGCGGCAGCGTCAAGCGCCTACAGGGAACGACCGGGGGCCGGCTCGCACCGGCCCCCGGGTACTGAAAGCGCCGTCAGAAGCCCCCTCTACTCCTCTCGCTCGGCGCCCTTCACGTACGCGCGACTCGAGAGGAGCTCGAGCTCAGCCGCACGAACCTGCTCGGAACCGGCCAGGACGCTGCGGCAGTCGGTCGTCGACCGCGTGTCGTTGTCCTGCTCGCCCTGGAAGTCCGGGTTGCCGGTGCACTGGGTGTTCAGGACGACGAACTTCACGTGCGTCGCCCTGGTCGGCCAGATGTTCCACGTCCTGAGCTGCATGTCGGGCGCGACCGGGCGCGGGGGTGCGCCGGGGAACGCGTCCTTCTCGGAGCGCAGGATCTTCCTCCACCCGTCCGCGACGAGCGGATCGCACGTCGGGTTCGCCGTCGTGGCGCCGGCCGTGCACGCCTGGAGCTCGAACTGGCGCAGAGCCGAGAACCGGTTCTGGCCTGCTGCGAGGTAGGCGCTCACCTTGACCACGTCGAACCAGTGCGGCGCGTCGAAGGCGACGGTGACCTGCTTCCCCTGCACCGCCCCGGTGGTCGACTGCCAGTTCGTGGCCTCGGTGTCGTCGATCAGGCGAACGTGGTTCACGCCGTCGCCGGCCGCGACCGCGCCCTTGGTGGTCGACGCCCAGTTGGTCGGGAAGTAGATGCGGATCGTCTTCGTCTTCCCGGGCCGGATGTCGTCGCCGTCGACGTGGAAGCGGACGAGCCCGTACCCGTTCGCGCGGGCGATGAAGTTGTAGCCCCGCTTGTCCGGAACGAAGTTCGCCGTGTGGTCGATCGGCGTCGAGCGGGCCTCGTAGTCGCCGACGAAGAGCGAGAACTCGACCGGCGGCGTGCCGGCCTCGTCCTTGGCCACGCCTTCGAACACGAGCGTGCCCTCGCCCTCGAGCGGCGACTCGTAGCCGGGCCTCGGATCCGGGTCGTTCGTCCCGGTCGTGGTCGCGTTCGAGCCGAAGCCGCGCCGGGCGAACGCCCGCCAGATCAGATCCTGGTTCTTCCCGTCGAACCGCATCAGGTCGGCGGACAGGATCGCGTCCCGCGCGACGAGGAACGTCGGGTTGCGCGGCATGAGGAGCATGGCGTCGAAGTACAGCTGGATCCAGCGCCGGTTCCCCGGGCACTTGCTGGCGGTGAGCTCACCGTCGGCGCAGCGCTCCTGGAGATCCTTCGAATGCCGGCCCCAGTCGTCATGGTCGTGCTTGCCGTGCTTCCAGCCCCAGCCGTGGTCGTAGCGGTCCATCATCAGCTCGCGGAGATCCCAGTTGACGGCGTTCCAGATCTCGCCGTCCGAATGCGGCTCCACGCCGACGATGTCGTAGCCGTAGGCGCCGAGGGTCAGCGAGTTCACGTGCTGCGTCTCCCCGGGCTCCGGGAACTTGCCCGCGGACGTCCAGTCGAGATCCAGGTTCCGGATGCCGCGCTCGGGATTGCCGGTGGCGTACGGGCCGACCGCGGTCGCATCCTCGCCGTCCACCGGGACGTAGTCGTACTCGTAGAGGTACTCGCCGGCCTGGAGGTCGCCGAACGACTCGCCCATCGCGCCGGCGTTGCCGCCCTGACGCCCGATGCCCTTGCCGATCATCCGGTTCTCGACCATGTGGCCGTACTCGTGTCCGATCACCGACATGTCGTAGTCGCCGTCGACGCACGGCGGGTAGAAGCTCGCCGCGATCGGCTGCCAGAGGAACATGTTCGTGATCGAGCTCGTCCCGTCGGGACGCGTGTTCATGTTCGCGTTGTCCCGCGAGCCGGTGATGGCGCCGGCCTGCGCCCGGCCGATCAGCGGGTCGTTGCCGAGGAACGGCGGCGGGGCTCCGAAGTTCGACTGCTGCGCGTTCCAGGCGGTCTCGGTGAAGCCGAGGAAGTACGTCCAGTCGTGGAGCCGGTTGTGCATCGCGAACAGGTTCGTGACGGCCGCGTTGATGTCGTTCGAGACACCGGGGGTCGTCAGGTTCGCCGGGTCGCACTTCGTCTTGAACCAGACGTTCGTCCACGGGTAGCGGTAGTCGCGCGTGGCCGAGGTCGGCCGGTAGCCCGTCGCGGTGCCGGGGCCCCAGACCTCCTGGGCGTTGCTGTTGTTCCCGCTCGTCGTGTTGGTCGGGAGACCGGTGATCCCGTCGACGTCCCACGCGAGCGGCGACGAGGTGTTCTCGAGGATGCGGTCGCAGTGCCGGAGCTTCTCCCAGCACCACAGCTCGCGGATGTCCTTGCTCGAGTAGTTCCACGGATAGGCGCCGAGCGCGGACGGCTTCGGCGTGGCCGGGAACGCCTCCCACGTCGGGTTGTCGGCCAGGCTGTGCACGGTGGACTCGCGCAGGAGCACGTCGCCCGTCTCCGCGTCCACGATCTGGCGATAGCCCTGGCTTTCCCCGTCCGTGTAGAAGGTGTCGTAGGCGTTCACGACGCCGCGAACCGGAGTCGGGAACGCGACCTGGCGCACGAGCTGCGTGTCGCGCAGGCCCTCGACCTGGAGCTCGGTCCAGCCTTGCGAGGTGCCGAGCGACTCGACCTCGACGATCGAGACCTCGGCCCCGACGTCGTTGGCGGCCGTGACGAACGCCTCGGCCCCCGAGAGCTCCGTGTCGCCGGTGACCTCGTCGTCGCCGGTCACGGACGACGACGCCGACACGACGTCGAAGCCGGTTGCGGCGGTTCCGACGACGCCGACGCTCAGGATCCCGTCCGGCGACGCGACGAGACCGTCGAAGCGCTGGCGCAGGATGACGACGCTGGCGTTGTTCTCGTCCAGCGCGATGACGCGGTCGACGGTCAGGCCGGAGGCGACCTTGAAGAGGCCGGCGTTGGCGGTGAGCCACGCCTGCACCGCCGACGCGGCGTCCGCTCCCTGGACGTCCGTGGCGAGGAAGCCGCCCGACTTCACGAGCGACTGCGGCGTCCCGAAGCTGTTCCAGGTCGCCGAGGCGCCGAGCGCGGAGACCGCGTCGAGCTGCGTCTGAGTGGGCTCGACGACGGCCGTTCGCGAATCGAAGTCCGGGAGCTGCACGGCCTCGTCGTCGAGGAAGACGATCGCCCGTCCTCCGGGCGGCGCCGCGAGGAGCGCGACACACGCGGCTCCGGCGGCGACGAGCGCGCAGATCGCTCTGCGCCCCCGCAATGCGGGCTGGTCGGTGATGGACATTGAAGTACCCCCTTCCGGGATGGAAATGGCGGCGCCGAGCGAGGGGGTAGTCCGGCGGGTCCTTATATACAACAGTCACGTCCCTGTCATCAATAGTTTTCACCGCATAGCAACCCGAGGCAGGGCCCGACAGGCGGCTAGACTCGCTCCGGGGATGGGCCAACCGCTACGAATCTGCATGGTCACGCCGTTTGCGTGGTCGAAGCCCCATCCCGTGAACGAGCACGTGGCGGGCGCCGCCGAGGAGCTTCGCGCCCGCGGCCACGAGGTCGTCGTGCTCGCCCCGTCGGCCCGCGCCGCCGACCTGACCGCCGGCCGCAAGGCGCTTCGCCGGCTCGCCAAGGACGGAACGCCGCTGCCGCCGTTCGTGGCGCTTGCGCCCGCGATCCAGGTGACGCGACGCTCCCAGGTTTCCATCCCGATGACCGCCCGGGCGAACCTCTCGCTCGCGCTCTCGGCCGAGAACTTCGACGTCGTCCACGTCCACGAGCCGGGCATCCCGAGCCTCAGCTACCTGGCGCTGCGCATCGCCGAGACGCTCACCGTTGCGACGTTCCACTCCACCGAGCGCCTCGCCTACCCGCCCGGCAAGCGCCAGCGGGAGAAGCTCCTCGCGCGCGTGGACGCTCTGACGGCGACGAACGACGCGGTGCTCGAGGCCGCGCAGCTGCGCTGGCCCGGGGATTTCCGCCGGATCCCGCTCGGCGTCGACACCGATCTCTTCAAGCCCGCGAAGGCGCGGAAGCGGTTCGCGCTCGAATGGCGCCCCGACGAGGAGGCCCGCGCGGCCGCCGCGATCGGCGCGCTCGCGGAGCTTCCCGGCTGGGAGCTCGTCGTCCTGCGCACGCGCGCGCTGACCGGACGTCCACGCGTCCCCCGGGCGCTGCGGCCCCGCGTGAAGGTGGCGCGCGCGATCGACCCCGGGTCCCGCGCACGCGAGATCGCCGGCGCGGCCGGATTCGCGGCCGCCCTCGGCGGCTCCGGCCGGCCGCGGCTCGAAGCGGCCGCGGCGGGCGTCCCGGCGATCGATCCGCCCGGCGCCGCGGGCCAGCCCGAGCTGGTCGCCGCGGCGATGGCCCGATTGGCGGAGGACGAGACGTGGCGCGAGAAGCAGTCCGTCGCCGCCCGCCGCCAGGCGGAGCGCGAGTCGTTCACGGCCCTCGCCGACACGCTCGAGCGCCAGGTCTACCGTGGAGTCGTCGCCCGCAGGCGCACCCGTCCCGCGCCGGCCGAGCCGCTCGCCGACCGGCCCCAGATCATCGTCGACCTCCACATGCACACCGATCACTCGCACGACTGCTCCATCCCGGCGCGCGAGCTCCTCGACCAGGCCGAGGCGATCGGTCTCGGCGGGATCGCGATCACCGACCACAACGTCTTCACCGGAGCGCAGGAAGCCGTCGAGCTCGCGCGCGGCCGCAACCTGATCGTCATCCCGGGCGAGGAGGTCATGACCCCGTCCGGCGAGGTGATCGGCCTCTTCCTGAAGGAGGAGATCCCGCGCGACATGCCCATGGACGTGACCGTTCAGGCGATTCGGGAGCAGGGCGGGATCGTCTACATGCCCCATCCCTTCGACCGGCTGCACTCGATCCCGGACGCCAGGACGCTGCACCGGCTGCTCGAGAACGTGGACGTGTTCGAGGTCTACAACGCCCGCCTCCTGCTCGACGCCTACAACGACGAGGCGCTGCGCTTCGCGCGCAAGTACAACCTCCTCATGGGCGCGGGCTCGGACGCGCACGTGCTCCAGGGGCTCGGAACCGGCGCGCTGCGGATGCGGGCGTTCGACGGGCCCGAGGAGTTCCTCATCTCGCTCCGCTCCGCCGAGGTGCTGCGCCGGCCGAAGTCGCTCGCCTACCTCCAGGGGCTCAAGTGGATGGCGCAGGCCCGCGAGAAGCGCACGAAATCGACGGCGGCTGCAAGGCGCGGGTAGGAACCGGGCGAGCGGACCGCGAAGTACCCCCACGAGGCCCGTGCCCGCGTCCACAAACGACATCTCGGAGCGCTATCTGAAGAAGGCCGTGGCCGAGATGAACGAACTCGGCCACGAGATCGCGGAGGCCGCCGGACCGGATCAGGCGCCGGTGCTCGGATCGGGCCATCCGCTCGCCGACATCATGCTCCTGAAGCACCGGCCGCAGACCTCCGAGATCCACGAGGGCGTCGCGTTCTTCGGCCGCGCGGGCCAGGCGGTGCTGAAGTCGATCCAGCGCCTGCACGTGGATCCGATGGCGATCTACGGGACGAACTGCTTCAAGTACGCGGACGAAGAGGACGCCGAGGCCGACCGGTTCCTCACGAGGGAGCTGCACATCGTCCAGCCGAAGCTCGTCGTGGTCATGGGGCAAGATTCGCTCGCATGCCTGACCCGACTGAACTTCCCGCTGGCGAAGGAGCTCGAGGAGACGCAGGGGACGATTCAGCAGCTGACGCCGACGGTGGAGGCGCTGCTCGTTCCGGACATCGACACCGCCCTCGACGAGCAGGCGGGGAAGAAGGCGTTTTGGGCCGACTTCAAGGCAATCGGACCCTGGTGGTCCGATCTGCCGCCGTACTAGCGCTTCTCGCCGCGCTCGTCGTCTGGTCGGAGATCGCCCCGCACCTGGGGTACGCCGGCGACTGGGGCAGCGTGGCCATCGTTGCGTTCTGGGTGGCGCCGGCGATGTTCGCGATGGTGTGGCTCGCGCTGCCGGCCCGCGATGCCCTCGGCCCGGTGAAGCTCGGCGTCGTGGCGGCGGCGCTCGTCCTGGCCGCGATCCTCTTCGAGCTGGCCGACCTCGCCTACGCCGCGAACTTCACCAAGTTCGCCGCGGCGACGGTGATCGGCTGGTGGTTCCTGACCTTCTTCGAGGCGCCGTGGTGGGTGCTGCTCGTCGGCCTGATCATCATCCCGGTGGATCTCTACTCGGTGGCGCAGGGGCCGACGAAGGAGATCACCGAGAACCGGCCCGAGGTGTTCGACGCGCTGTCGGTGTTCATGCGGATCCCCGGCACGAGCGAGTCGGGCGCGCCGCTCGCGCCGCAGCTCGGACTTCCGGACGTGCTGTTCTTCGCGCTCTTCCTCGGTGCGTGCGCGCAATTCGGGCTTCGCGTCGGCCCGACCTGGTTCGCGATGGTGCTCTCGTTCGGCGCGACCATCTCGGCGGCCGTGCTCTTCGAGGAGAGCGGCGTGGCCGCGCTCCCCTTGCTGTCACTCGCGTTCGTCCTCGTGAACTGCGACCTCCTGTGGACGTCGATCCGAACGTCGTGGGCCGAGCGAGGCGGCGGCAACGACCCGCCCGACCTGGGGACGAACGGGCACGCATCCGGCACAGATCCGTGACAGACACGCGCGCCGCGGCTCGATAGCGTTCGTACTGGGATCGCCTTGATCCCCTACGGGGTTGCCGCGCCGAATTCGGCGCTCTACGGCGTGGCACCGAGACCGCGCGAGTGCGGACGCGGGCTAAGCGCGGGTGAACAGCGCGACCGCTTCGATGTGCGGCGTGTGCGGGAACATGTCCACGGGTCGCACGCGGTCGAGTGTGTACCCGAACTCGTTCACAAGCTCCTTCGCGTTGCCGGCGAGCGTCGTCGGGTTGCACGAGACGTAGACGATCTTCTGCGCCTCGAGGCGACCCACCCGGCGTAGCGCCTTCCCGGAGAGCCCCGCGCGCGGCGGGTCGAGGACGACCACGTCCGGCTGGCCGGAACGCTCGCGCAGCTCCTCCAGCGAATCGGCCGTGTCGCCGGCGAAGAACGCCGAGTTCGTGATGCCGTTCAGCTCGGCGTTCTCGATCGCGCAGGCGACCGACTCCTCCGACGTCTCCACCCCCCAGACCGCGAATGCTTCCGACGCGAGCGAGATCCCGATCGTCCCGATCCCGCAGTACAGGTCGTACACGGTCTCGGTGCCGGTGAGCCCCGCGTACTCGAGCGCCAGGCCGTAGAGCCGCTCGCACATCGCCGTGTTCGTCTGGAGGAACGCGTTCGGCCGAACGCGGAAGCGCTTGCCGAGGATCTCCTCCTCGATCCACTCGTCGCCCCAGAGCAGCTCGGTCGGCAGGTTCGTCACCTCGGCCGGCCGGTCGTTCACGGCCCAGTGGATCGACTTCACCTCGGGAAACCGCCGCAGCGCCGACACGAACCGCTCGCGCGACGCGAGCTCGCCCGGCGCGGTCACGAGGGTGACGAGCGCCTGGTCCGTGTTGCGTCCCTCACGGACGACGAGATGGCGCAGGTAACCGCGCTGCGTCTCCTGGTCGAACGGCGCTAGCCCCTCCGCGCGCGCCCACGCACGGGCCGCGTCGCGAATCGCGTTGCCGAGATCGGTCGTGAGCCAGCACTTCTCGATGTCGAGCACCTCGTCCCAGCGTCCGGCCCGGTGGAAGCCGAGTCCGGCGCCGCCCGGCGTCGACGTGAACGAGTACTCGAGCTTGTTGCGGTAGTGGAAGATCGACTCCGCCGGGACGGCCGGCTCGAGCTCGAGGTCGCGCATGCCGCCGATCCGCGCGAGCGCGTCCCCGACCTGGCCCGCCTTCGCCGCGAGCTGCGCCTCGTAGTCGAGATCCTGGTAGCGGCAGCCGCCGCAGGCCGGGAAATGCAGGCACGGCGCATCGACCCGCGGGGCGCCCGGCTCGACCACCTCGAGCGCCTCCGCCTCGGCGTGGCTGCGCTTCACCTTGGTCACGCGCGCGCGGACGAGATCGCCCGGCAGGCCGCGCTTCACGAAGACCACGAACCCGTCGAGGCGCGCGACGCCGTTCCCGCCGTAGGCGAGGGAGTCGATGCGGAGCTCGAGCTCGTCGCCGTTCGTAACGGGTGCGCCCACCGTCCGATCCTAGCCGCGTCGCGCCTGAACCCTCCACGGGTGTGCTCGGACGCGGACGCGTACCCCTCGCTTCTCAGCGTAACGCCGAAGCCCGCACGTGTCTGTCACGAATGAGCCGGCTTCGTCACGAGACTGTGCCGAGAGGCGCGTATGCGAGGCTTCGCGGCCGTGGCCGCCGTCGTCCTCGCCCTCTGCTCCAGCCTGTCGTTCGGGGTCGCCGACTTCTTCGGCGGGCTCGCTACCAAGCGGCTGCGCGTGCTCATCGTCATGGTCGTCTCGCAGGCGACCGGGCTCGCCGGGATCGCGATCGTCGTGGCGATCCGCGGCGACGGTCCGCCCGATGCCGTGTTCATCCCGTATGCGCTCGTCTCGTCCGCGCTCGGCGTCGTCGGCCTGATGGCGCTCTACCGGGGCCTCGCCATCGGGATGATGAGCGTCGTCGCGCCGATCGCCGCGTCCGCCTCGGTCGTCCCGGTCATCTCCGGCGCCTTCACCGGAGAGCGCCCCGCAGCGCTCCAGAACGTCGGGATCCTCCTGGCGCTCGGCGGCGTGGTCCTCGTGTCGCTCGCGCCGAGCGCCGGAAACACCGGAGGGGGTTTCGCGGTGGGCGCGGGGCTCGGGTTCGCCGCGGCGGCCTGCTTCGGGCTCTTCCTCGTCCTCTTCGACCGCGCCGCGGAGGACGACCCGTACTGGGCGACGTTCGTCCTGCGGATCGGCTCGGTCGCGATGCTGCTTCTCGCGCTCGCGATCCTGCGGCCGCCCAAGCCGTTCGCGTTCGGCCTCGCAACCCTCGGGCTCCTCATGGCGATCGGCATCCTCGACATGGCCGGGAACGCGTTCTTCGCGGTCGCGAGCACCACGGGGCTCGTCGGCGTCGTCTCGGTGCTCTCGTCGCTCTACCCGGTCGGCACGGTCGCGCTCGCGCGAATCGTGCTCGGGGAGCGGCTCACCGCGCTCCAGGGCGTGGGTGTGGTCTGCGCTTTCGCCGGCGTCGCGCTGATCGCGCTCGGCTAGCCGAGAGGAGCGACGAGCACGCGCCGCGTGCGCGGCCCGTCGAACTCGCAGAAGAAGATCCCCTGCCAGGTGCCGAGCGCGAGGTCGCCGTTCGCGACCGGGATCACGATCGAGGTCGCGGTGAGCGCCGCGCGCACGTGCGAGGACGGGTTCTCGTCGCCCTCCTCGATGTGCTCCCAGTCCCAGTCGTCCGAGACGATCTTCGGCATCGAGCGCTCGAAGTCGCGGCCGACCGCCGGGTCGGCGTGCTCCTGCACGATGATCCCCGCGGTCGTG
Source organism: uncultured Actinomycetes bacterium (assembly GCA_963814525.1). GTDB lineage: Bacteria > Actinomycetota > Thermoleophilia > Gaiellales > Gaiellaceae > CAVRUF01. The sequence goes on from CAWFDH010000008.1 coordinate 134,469, forward strand.
TGCGGGACCCACACGACGACCGCCGCCGCGTCGCCGAGATCGCCGAGGGTCTCGCGCACCTGGCTCGTGATCTCGACCGCTTGCGTCTTGCGTTCGGTGCGCAGTTCGAAGTCCCTCAACATGGCGGGCTATCCTACGCGACCGATGAGCACGGCCTCCTGGGAAAGCGGCGCCGTCGACCGGTACCGCGAGGAGGCCGATCGGTTCCTCGCGTCGATCGACGAGGAGTACTACCTCCACTTCGCCGGATTGAAGGACGAACTGGCGCTCGAGGAGCTCTACGAGCGGCACGGCGACCTGATGACGCTCGACGCCTGCCGGGCGCTCGAGGCATCGATCGAGTCGGGCGCGGCGACGACGGAGCTGTGGCGCTTCGCGTGCGAGGGCTACCTCGGAAATCTCACGCGCGAGGACACCGAGACACTCGCCGAGCTCGAGGCGACGCTCGAGGTCGAGGTCGACGGCGAGACGATCGGCTACCGCCTGCTGCGCTCCGAGGTCGCGAACGAGCCCGACCGCGAGCGGCGGCTGCGCCTCGAGGCCGCACGCGCCGAGGTGGTCGAGGAGCGGCTGAACCCGATCTACCGCCGCGCACTCGACACGATCGGCGAAGGGATCGCCGCCCTGGGTGCGCCGAGCTACCGCGAGCTGTACGAGCGCTTCGACTTCCGCCTGGCCGAGTTGGGCGCGTCATGTGAAGGCCTCCTGGAGATGACCGAGGAGCTCTACGTGCGCTCGTTCGACAAGCTCTTCCGCGACCGGCTCGGGCTCACGCTCGACGAGGCGACGCCGCCCGGACCTCCTCCGCCTCCTGCGCGGAACCGAGTGGGACGCGGGCTTCCCGGCCGCGTCGATGCTGCCGGCGCTCACCGGCACGCTCGCCGAGCTCGGGATCGACCTCGCCGCGCAGCCGAACGTGGAGCTCGACGTCGAGGCACGGCCGAACAAGAGCCCGCGCGCGTTCTGCTCGCCGATCGAGGTTCCCGGCCGGGTCGTGCTGGTGATCCAGCCGATGGGCGGCCCCGACGACTGGCACGCGCTCTTCCACGAGGCCGGGCACACCGAGCACTTCGCGCACACGTCCGCCGATCTCTCGCTGGAGGCGCGCCGCCTCGGCGACAACTCGGTCACCGAGGGCTGGGCCGCGCTCCTCGAGCGGCTCGTGGACGACCCCGTCTGGCTCGAGCGCCGCCTCGACTTCGGCCGGCCGCACGAGTTCGCCGCCGAGAACGCCGCCATCCGCCTCTACGCCCTGCGCCGCTACGCCGCGAAGGTGCTCTACGAGCTGGAGCTCCACCAGAGCCCTGACCCGGCGGGAATGGCCGACCGCTACGTCGAGCTGCTCGGCGACGCGACCAAGATCCATCCGTCCCCGGCCGACTATCTCGCCGACGTGGACGCCGGGTTCTACGCCTCCTGCTACGTCCGCTCGTGGGCGTTCGAGGCGCAGATCCAGCTCTTCCTGCGCGAGCAGTTCGGCACCGCGTGGTTCTCGCGCCGCGAGGCCGGATCGCTCCTGCGTGAGCTTTGGCACGAAGGGCAGCGCCTTACCGCGGACGAGATGCTCCGCGACGTGACAGGATCCGCCCTCGATTTGGAGTCCATCGTCGAACGAGCAAAGGAGCCTCTGCGGGCATGAGACGCGTCGTGATCGCCGGTGCAGCCGGTCGTGACTTCCACAACTTCAACGTGGCCTTCCGGGGAAACGAGGACGTTCGCGTCGTCGCCTTCACCGCCACGCAGATCCCCGACATCGACGGGCGCGTCTATCCGCCCGAGCTGGCCGGGCCGGGCTACGAGAGCGGCATCCCGATCGTCGCCGAGGAGGAGCTCGAAGACGTGATCGCGCGCGAGGAGGCCGACGAGGTCGTCTTCGCCTACTCCGACGTCTCGCACGAGCACGTCATGCACATCGGCTCCCGCGTGCTCGCCACCGGCGCCGACTACCGGCTGATGGGGCCGCGCGCGACCGAGCTGAAGGCGACGAAGCCCGTGATCGCGATCTGCGCGGTCCGTACGGGCTCCGGCAAGAGCCAGACGACGCGTCATACCGCGGCCGTCCTCCGTGGTGCCGGCAAGCGCGTCGCGGTGCTGCGCCACCCGATGCCGTACGGCGACCTCGTGCGCCAGGCGGTGCAGCGCTTCGAGAAGTACGAAGACCTGGACGCGAACGACTGCACGATCGAGGAGCGCGAGGAGTACGAGCCGCATCTGGCCGAGGGCAATCTCGTCTTCGCCGGGATCGACTACGGCGCCATCCTCGAGCGGGCCCAGGAGGAGGCGGACGTGATCCTCTGGGACGGCGGCAACAACGACACGCCGTTCATCCACCCGGACGTGCACATCGTGGTCGTCGATCCGCACCGCGCCGGGCACGAGCGCCGCTACCACCCGGGCGAGACCAACCTGCGCATGGCCGACGTCTGCGTGATCAACAAGCTCGACTCCGCGCCCGCCGAGGGCGTCGAGGCCGTGCTCGCGTCGATCGCCGAGCTGAACCCGAACGCCGAGATCGTCCGCGCGAACTCGCCGTTCACGGTCGAGGGCGACGCCGGCGAGATCGCCGGCAAGAACGTGCTCGCGGTCGAGGACGGCCCGACGCTGACGCACGGGGACATGAAGTACGGCGCCGCGGTCTTGGCCGCTCGTGCCAACGGCGCGGCCTCGCTCGTCGACCCGCGGCCGTTCGCGGTCGGGTCGATCAGGGAGACGTACGCGAAGTACCCGCACATGACCGAGCTCCTCCCGGCGATGGGCTACGGCGACAAGCAGACCGCCGAGCTCGGCGCGACGATCAACGGCTCGGGCGCGGACGTCGTCCTCATCGGCACGCCGATCGACCTGCGGCGCATCGTGGAGATCGACAAGCCGGCGATGCGGGTCACGTACAAGCTGGAGGAGATCGGCGAGCCGACGATCGAGAGCATCCTCAAGGCGCGAGGGATCATCTAGGCAGGAAGCGGATTTCCGCTCCGGAACTGAAGCGGATGCGACCGAAGCCGAACGTTCGCCGGCGCCGCCTGGTCAAGTGAGCGTCCCGCAGCTGACCGTCGTCGCCCTGGGCGGCAATGCACTCCTGCGCAAAGGCGAGCGAGGGACGGCCGCCGAGCAGCGCGCGAACCTCGCCGACACGTTCGCCGCGCTCGAACCCGTGCTCCGCGCGGGCCCGGTCGTGATCACGCACGGGAACGGCCCCCAGGTCGGGAACGAGCTGCTGCGCCAGGAGCTCGGTGCGAAGGAGGCGCCCCAGCTGCCGCTCTACGTCGCGGTCGCGCAGACGCAGGCCGAGGTCGGCGCGCTCGTCGCCTCGGAGCTCCCGCAGATCGCCGAGCGGCCCGTCGCCGTCCTGATGACCCGCGTCCGCGTGGCCGAGGACGATCCCGCCTTCCAGAACCCGACCAAGCCGGTCGGGCCGTTCTACGACGAGCAGCAGGCCGAGCAGCTCGAGAAGCACCGCGGCTGGGCGATGAAGGAGGACTCGGGCCGGGGCTGGCGCCGCGTGGTCGCCTCGCCCAAGCCGCTCGAGATCCTGGAGCTCGAGTCGATCCGCGCGCTCGTCGCGACCGGCGCGTCGGTCTGCGCGGTCGGCGGCGGCGGCATTCCCGTCGTAGCACGGGAAAATCGCCACGACGGCATCGACGCCGTGATCGACAAGGATCTCGCGTCAGCGCTCCTGGCGACGGGGCTCGGCGCGGCGAAGCTCCTCATCGTCACCCAGGTGGACGGCGTCTACCGCGGCTTCGGCACGGACGAGGCCGAGCGGTTCGAGACGCTCAGCCCGGGGAAAGACGACGCGCTCCTCGACGATCTTCCCGCGGGCTCGATGCGGCCGAAGGTCGAGGCCGCGTTCACCTTCACGAGCGAAACCGGCGGCGAGGTCGAGATCACGAGCGCCGAGGCGCTCGCCGAAGGCCGAACGGGCACCCGGATCGTTCCGTAAGATCCAGCGGTCGTGATCCCCGTCCAGCTCAAAGGCCGCGACTTCCTGCGCGTGAACGATTGGACGAGCGAGGACATCGTCACCGTCCTCGACCTCGCCGACCGCCTCAAGGCGCGGCTCAAGCAGGGGATCTACGACAAGCACCTCGAGAACCGCACGCTCGGGATGATCTTCTCGAAGCCGTCCACGCGGACGCGCGTCAGCTTCGAGACCGGCATCTGGCAGCTCGGCGGCACCGGGCTCTACCTCTCCGCGAACGACCTCCAGCTCGGGCGCGGCGAGACGATCAAGGACACGGCGATCGTTCTTTCTCGCTACCTCGACGCGATCATGATCCGCACGTTCAAGCAGTCGGACGTCGACCAGCTGGCGAAGCATTCGTCGATCCCCGTGATCAACGGGCTGACGGACGACTTCCACCCGTGCCAGGCGCTCGCCGACGTGATGACCATCCGCGAGCGCTTCGGCCAGCTGACCGGCGTGCGCGTCGCCTACCTCGGCGACGGCAACAACGTCTGCCACTCGCTCATGGTCGCGTGCGCGAAGCTCGGTGCGAACTTCGTCGCCGCCGTACCCGAGGGCTACGAGCCGAGCCCCGAGGTCGTGGCCTGGGCCCGCGCGGCCGCAGATCCGTGGAACGCGACCGTCGAGATCGTCCACGACTCCGTCGAGGGCGCGGCCGGAGCCGACGTCCTCTACACGGACGTCTGGACGAGCATGGGCCAGGACGACGAGCGCGAGAAGCGCCTCGCCGATCTCAAGGGATTCCAGATCGACCAGCGCATCGTCGGCCGCGCGTCGCAGCGCGCGATCGTCATGCACTGCCTGCCGGCGCACTACGGCGAGGAGGTCACCGAGGACGTCCTCCACGGCGAGCGCTCGGCGGCGTGGGACCAGGCCGAGAACCGCCTGCACGCGCAGAAGGCGCTGATGGCGCTTGTGATTCAGTAGGGCCGGTGGCCACGTTCGAGGAGCACGTCCGCCGCGCGATCGACTCGCTTCCGGACGACCTGCGCGAGGCGATGTCGAACGTCGCCATCCTCGTCCAGGAGGAAAACGAGGAAGACCCCGACCTGTACGGCCTCTACACCGGGGTCGCACTGACCGAGCGCACCTCGGATTACTCGGGGCTCCCGGACACGATCGAGATCTACCGCCGGCCGCTCGAGGAGGACTTCGGCGACGACCCCGAGGAGCTCGAGCACGAGATCCGCGTGACCGTGCTCCACGAGATCGGTCACCACTTCGGAATCCAAGAAGACCGCTTGCGCGAACTTGGCTGGGAGTAGATGGCCGCCTACCGCTTTCTGACCACCTGGGTGCTCGACGCGCCGCGCGATCCCGTCTGGGACGCGATCCACGACATCGACCGCTGGCCCGAGTGGTGGCGCGGCGTCGAATGCGTGATGGAGGAGTCCCGCGGCAACGGCGACGAGATCGGCGCCGTCTACAGCCACCGCTGGCGCTCCGTTCTCCCCTACACGGTGCGCTTCGAGATCACGACGACGCGCGTGGACAAGCCGGACGTCCTCGAGGGAATCGCGGTCGGCGAGCTCGAGGGAATGGGCCGCTGGACGTTCTCGGGCGACGGCGTGACGACCGTGAACTACGAATGGGACGTCCGCACGACGCGGCCGTGGATGAACGCGCTCGCCCCGGTCGCCCGGCCCGTGTTCGCGTGGAGCCACAACACGGTGATGCGCTGGGGCGGCGAGTCGCTCGCCGAGCTGCTCGGCGTGAAGCTCCTACGCCGAAGCTAGCGGCGCTTCACGCGCAGGACGGCGTACATGCCCTTCGCCTTGTGGTCGGCGATCGCGCACCAGACGCGGTAGCGCCCCGGGATCAGCTTGAACGTGCGGATCGCCCGCTCGCCCGATTCGGTCTTCGGGATCGAGTAGACCTTCGTCTTGCCAAAACGCCGCAGCTTCACGTCGTGCGGATCCTCGCCGTAGTTCACGAACTCGATCTTCACCTTGCCGGTGGGAACCTTGAGCCGCGAGAGCGTGACCCAGTATTCGTCCCCTGAGATCTGCATCCGTGTCGGGAAGGTCGTCGCGGCCTCGGCCCGGCCGAACGCGGGCAGGGCGATGAGCGCTGCGAGCGCGAACCCGATGCACGTGAAGCGGCGCATTACGGCTTCAGAAGCGCCGGGCGGGCGAAGCCGGACGCGTTCGGGATGACCTGCGCGGCGTCGGTCGCGAACCACTGCTCGAGCAGAGCGCAGTAGAGCGAGCGGTAGTCGAACGTCGCCTTCAGGTTCCCGTCGTTGTCGAGGCCCGAGGTGAGGCCGGGAAACTCGCCGAGCATCTGGCCCTTGACGCGCGAGCCGATCAGGAAGCCCATGCCGGCGGCGCCGTGGTCGGTTCCGTTCGAGCCGTTCTGCTCTGCGCGGCGCCCGAACTCGCTCCAGACCTGGACGAGGACGCGGTCGGCGATGCCGCGCGCCTCGAGGTCGCGCTGGAACGCGTTCAGCGACGCGGCCGTGAGCGCGAGCGAGTTGGAGAGCTCGGTCGGCTGGTCGGCGTGCGTGTCGTACATGCCGGGCGCGCTCACCGAGACGCAGCGAAGCGGCAGCCCTGCATGGATCAGCGCGGCCAGTCCGGCGAGGCGCTCCGGGAACGGATCGTTGCCGGTCGGGTAGGTGACGGGGGTGCCGAACTCGCCGTCCTCGAACGGCTTGAGCTGGGTGCGAAGCTGCGCGGCCTGGTTCGTGACCTTGGCCACCTTCTGCGCCGCGGGGTCCGAGCCGCCCCTGAACGTGCCGAGCGCGTCGAGCATCCGGCCTTCGACGTCGCCCCAGACGCCGCCGGCCCAGTAGTCGTACTCGTCCACCTTGGACACGGCCGCGATGGGCACCTTCGCGGAGGCAAGCGCAGGCGCGAGCGAATAGGAGAGCGCGAGCCCCTGGAGCGGGTTGTCCATCGACCCGGCGACGTCGAGGTAGCGTCCCATCCAGCCGGTGCGCATGCCGACGTTCGTGGCGCCGACCTCCCAGTAGTGACGGGACGTGAAGTGCGACTGGTCGGCGTTCGTGTAGCCGATCGCCGGCATGACCGAGACCTTGCCCTCGCCGTGGAGCTGCGCCAGCGGCGCGAGCGACGGATGCCAGTGGAGACTCGTGTCCTCCGAGAAGACCTGGCCCTGGTCGGCCGGCAGCGCGAGGCCCGGGCGAAGCTGCTGGTAGGTGGCGTTCCCGGCGGGGAAGAGCATCGACAGCGAGTCGGCGCCGCCCTCGAGGAACACCGAGACGAGGATCGGGTTGGTCGCCGTCTGCGCGTTCGCGATGCCCGACTCGAAGAGCCCGAGCGGCAGCTTGCCGGCGCCGTAGACCGCGAAGGCGAGGCCGGCGGCGCGCAGGAGGAAGCTGGCGCGATCCAGTCCGGACCCGGCCGGAAGCGGCATGCCCGGCTCGATCTGAGGCAGGCCGTTCCCCGCGGTCGCGACCGACTTCCGCACGAAGGCGGAGCGGGAGAACTCGTTGCAGGAGCAGGAGGACATCAGCAGGTCTGGTAGTCGGGGGAGACGGCGATGAGCAGCCGGAGCGCGTTCACGATCAGCACCGGGTAGGTCTCTTCCTTCCAGTTCTGGTCGGCATCGGACATGGCCGCCTTGACGAACCCCTTGAGCGCGTTGCGCCCGTTCCAGGTCATCGTCGGGTTGCCCCAGAAGGCGAGCGCGCGGTTGACGAGCTTCTCGGGATCGGTCGGGAGCTTTCCGCTCCACTTGTCCGTGTTGAGCACGTACGGGTAGGCCGCGTAGTTCGCGGCGGTCCAGCGCCCGCGCAGGGTCGACGTGTCGAGCCAGCGGTCGTCCTCCCAGCCCGCCACGTTCGGCGGGAAGAAGAGCCGCTGGCCGTCGAGGTCGGCGATCCAGGCCCAGGACTCGGTGTCGACGCCGCGCCGAAGCGCGCGATGCATGCCGGCGACCTGGACGACCGGGGGCTTCATCATGCGCGGCCCCTTGTAGAAGGTCGGGTGCTTCAGGATCGCGGCCACGACCGGCCGAACCCTGTAGCCGTTGCGCTTGTAGATGGCCGAGAGCTGCGCGACGGTCGTCTTCGACGGCGTCGTCGGGATGAAGTAGCTCCAGAGCTTGGTGACGAAGAACGACGCGTGCTTGGGGTTCTTGATGCAGAGCGTGCAGGCGTCCTGCCAGTCGTAGTTGCCCTTCTTCCCGAACACGGTCTTCTGCCCGGTGTCGTGGCGGTTCGGGTCGTAGCGGAAGTTGACGTCGCCCTGGCCTTCCTGCCAGTCGTTGCGCCAGCCGGTCAGCGCGCGGGCCTGCTCACGGACGTCGTCCTCGGTGTAGCCGCGCCCGGCGCCGAGGGTGAAGAGCTCCATCACCTCGCGCGCGTAGTTCTCGTTCGGGCTCCATTTCGTGTTCTGGGTCCCGTTCAGCCAGATCAGCATCGCCGGGTCCTTGGTGACGTTCAGGAGGAGCGTCTGGAACGACCCGAGCGCGCTGCGGCGAAACAGCGCGTTCTGGTTCAGCATCCACTTCTGGGAGCCGACGCCGGCGTTCGACGTCGCGAACCAGTCGTGCCAGACGAGCGTCATCCGCTCGACGAGCGGCTGGTTCGAGCGCACCATCCGGTCGAGCCACCAGAGGTGGTCGTGGCCCCAGGCGTCTCTGGGCGCGATCGGCGCTCCGTCCTCGTCGCGTGGCGCCGGCCCCGTAAGGCGCGCCTTGGGCGGATAGACGAGGTCGTGGACGGCCTTCGTCATCCCCTTCTTCGCGACCTTCGCGGCCTCGCCCGGCTTCGGGCCGAAACCGGCACGCCAAAGCAGTCGTTCGGCCTGGGCCTTCTTGAACGGGCCCGAGTAGACGGGGATGCGGCTTCCCACGTTCGTATTCAGCCTGAAGGGGAGGCCGGACGCATCCCCTTTTTCGGGATAGCTAGGAGGGTTTGACGAAATAAGCCTGGGCCGTCGGGCCACGCGACGGGAGACGTATTTCGCCAAGACCTCCTAGTGCGTTGCGGCCGCGGGCTCGCCGTGCGGCTCGGGCTCGCCGTGGTGCTCCTGCAGCGCCGCCGACGGGCGAAGCAGGAACGCCCCGATCCCGGCCGCCGCGAAGGCGAACAACGCGCCGACGAGGAAGGCAGCGTGGTAGCCGCCCGTGAGCGCCTCGAGCGTTCCGCTGCCGTCAGCCGTGAGCGTCTCCGTGCGCGAAGCGGCGAGGCTGGCCAGAACGGCCAGGCCGAGCGCGCCGCCCATGAGGAACGACGTGTTCACGAGCCCGGAGGCGAGCCCGGCGTCCCCCGGCTCGACGTCGCCCATCGCGGCGAGGAGCACCGGGTTGAACGCGAGGCCGGCGCCGAAGCCCAGCAGGATCATGCTCGGGAGAACGTCCACGACGTAGGTCCCGTCCACGGGCGCGCGCGCGAAGAGCAGCAGGCCGATCCCGGCGAGCGTCAGCCCGATCCCGAGCGGCCGCCGGATCCCGTAGCGCATGACGATCTTCGCCGAGAGGCCCACGGAGAACGCGCCCATGATCAGGTTCCCGGGAAGGAACCCGAGGCCCACCTCGAGCGGGCTGTAGCCCAGCACCAGCTGGAGGTAGAGCGCCGACAGGAAGAACCAGGCGAACATCGCGGCCGCCCACAGGACGCCGACGATGTTCGAGATGGTCAGGTTGCGCAGCTTGAAGAGCCACAGCGGCACGAGTGGGTGCGCGACGCGCGACTCCACGAGGACGAAGATCCCCAGGAGCGCCACGGAGATCCCGAGGAGCCCGAGGGTCTGAACGGTCGCCCAGCCCACCTCGTTCCCGTTCACGATCGCGTAGACGGCGAGCATGAGCGCGACCGTGATGAGCACCGCACCGGTCACGTCCAGCCGGCGATCGGCCGCGAGACCCTTCGCCGACGGCAGCAGGCGGAACGAGAGCGCGACGACGGCCACGCCGATCGGGATGTTCACGAGGAAGATCCAGTGCCAGTCGAGCAGGTCGGTGAGGACGCCGCCCAGGACGACCCCGATCGAGCCGCCCCCGGCCGCGATGAAGCCGATCACGCCCATCGCCTTCGCACGGTCCGCTGGCTCCGTGAAGAGCGTCATGGTGAGCGAGAGCGCCACCGCGGAGACGACCGCGCCGCCGAGCCCCTGGACCGCACGCGCGCCGATCAGGAACTCCTGCGAGGTGGCGAGCCCGCAGGCAGCGGAGGCCGCGGTGAAGAGCGTGATCCCGATGATGAAGAGCTTTCGGTGCCCGTAGAGGTCGCCGAGCCGCCCGCCGAGGAGCAGGAAGCCTCCGAAGGTGAGCAGGTAGGCGTTGACGACCCACGCGAGCGAGCCCTCGGTGAAGCCGAGGTCCTCGCGAATCGACGGCAGCGCGACGTTCACGATCGTCGTGTCGAGGACGATCATCAGGTTCCCCGCGCAGAGAACGAAGAGGGCAAACCAGCGCGTGCGACCGTCGAGGGTCATTCAGAGTCCTTTCTCACGTTGGGCAAGCGGGCCATGGTACGGGAACGGAGCTAGGCCGCACCCTCGTGAATTTCGACAATTTCCGCGAGCGTGAGGCCTTGGAGCCCCACCGGATCGCCTTCGAGCAGGCGGCGCATGAAAATCAGGCACATGCCCCAGCCGCTCAGGTATTCCGGGGCGGTTCCGACCTTGTCCGGCGCGACAGTGTGGCTCACGCGGAGCCGGGTTCCCTCGCCGTCGGGCTGGAGCTCCCAGAGGACGATCGTCTCGGCGCTCCCGTCGAGCGTGTGCTCGAGGATGTGCGGCGGCTCGATGCGGAGGATCGTGTCCTCGGTGACGAGCGGCTCGTCGGGCGAGCGCGCCGAGATCTCGTCTGCGACCTCGGGCACCCAGCGAATGACGTAGCTGCCGCCCTCGCGGAGGTCGATCGTCGACCTCGACCATGCCGCACCACCACTCGACGATCTGCGCGGGATCGGTGATCGCGTCCCAGACGCGCTCGACCGGATGGGCGAACGTGCGCTCCAGCCGAACGACCGTGCGGCCTTCGACCTGCTCGAGAACGTCGGACGTCATTTCCCCTCCCTGGTGATGTCGTCGAGATGCCGCTCGAGCGCGTCGAGCCGGTCGTCCCAGAGCTTTCTGTACGGCGCGATCCAGTCGTCGATCTCGTGCAGCGGCTCGGCGCGAACGCTGTAGAGCCGGCGCTGCGCGTCCTGCCTGACCTGCACGAGCCCAGCCTCCCGGAGCACCCGAAGGTGCTTGGACACACCGGGCTGGCTGACGCGCAACCGCTTGACGAGATCGCCGACGGAGCGCTCTCCGTCGAGGATGAGGTCGAGGATGCGGCGCCTGGTGGGCTCGGCAAGGACGTCGAAGGTAGTCGCGGTCACTGCACTAACATACTTTAGTGGTTATATGCCTGTCAAGTCATTTGCTGGGACATTGCGGAAACTCGCCGCGACCGTCGCGGCGCTGCGCTCGCAGCGGGGGCGACGCGTCGCGAGCAGAAGAATCGTACCGCGCGGCCCGGAGCCCGCGTGCGCGACGGACGGAGCGTACCGCGAGCAACGGCGCTTCGGCGCGACAGGTGCGCACGTGCGCGCGAGGCGTGACCGCACTGCGCGACAAGGCGAGCCCGCGTCTCGTGCCCGCGCGCTCGGCGATGCACGAGCGCGGCAACGAGCGCGGAGCGACGTCGACGATGACTCGGACACTGGACTCTCGCGACGGCGAGCCTGACGGGCGCGGCGCTCACAGCGGCGGGTCGACAGGAGCAGTGCCCGAATGAATCGTCAGGCCACGCGCGCAGCGCGGGCCAGATTCGTCGGGCGAATGGAGCGTACCGGGATCGAACCGGTGACCTCCGGCTTGCAAAGCCGGCGCTCTCCCAGCTGAGCTAACGCCCCTTCGGGCCGAAGGTTAGCCGCCGTCGAGGGCGAGTCGCGTGACCGGGACGCGGATTCGGTAGCGCGTCTCGTCCGCGCGCTCCTCGAGCCACGTGGCCTCGTCGCCGGACGGACGTCACGACGACGACCTCGTCCGCGGGCCACTCGCGCAGGGCGTCTTCGATCGCCTGGACGGGATCCGGGTCGCCGATCTCGGCTTCGGCGGCATGCGGCACGGCGTTCGCGGTCTGCACGGCGGTCGTCGCGGCCTCGCGCCGGGCCTCGTCCTCGTCGTTCGTGAGCCAGTCGAGGCGGGACAGCTTCGCGGCCGGCGAGACCACCTTGATTTCGTCCGAACCAGGATCCACGCCGAGGCGCTCGAGCTGGTCGTCCTCGAGCGGAACGGTCGAAACGATGAGCACGCGACGGGGCATCGCCCAGGGATTACCGCGTTCGAGTGACCCCAAACCAGGCAGGAAGCTGGATCGCTCACTCGAACGGGAGGTTGAGGAATCGCTGCTGCGGGCCGAAATGAAGGGCAAGAGCCCCTGCCGAAACGAGGACCCATGCGCCCCATTACTGCCGCCGCCACAGTTTTCGCGACCGCGCTCGTCTTTGCGGGCACGGCTGCTGCCGACGTGATCCCCGAGACCGGCTACCTCGTCTTCAAGGAGACGCGCGGCCCGTCCGTCACCGAGGTTCACGCGAAAGGCACCGGAAATCTCGTCTACAGCGGGATGTCGATGAAGAAGCACGGGCGCAAGAGCAACGCGCCGGAGTGCAAGGACGACGCGTTCCTCCTCGCGGGCACGCAGTGGGATCGCAGTCCCAAGTACTACGTGAACGCCTGGAGCGCACCGCGCTACCTGAACGACTGGAAGGCGTTCTGGGACGTCGTGACGGCCGGTGACGCATGGGACAGCCCGTTCCGCACCGACTGCCGCACGCCCAAGGGCAAGAACAAGTTCGAGATCCGCTCCGCCGGGGTCACGAACCGGCACGCGACGCTCGTCACCGAGCTCGAGTCGGACGGCAAGAACGTCGTCTCGTTCGAGGATCTCACCGGCACCTGGTGCGACGGCGCCGTCGCCTGCACGATCATCGACTACGACGAGGACGGGATCATCGAGGCCGACATCGCCTTCGAGACCAACCTCAAGCGCATCACCGGGTTCGACGACTTCTGGACGACCAGCAACCACACGTGGTTCGGCGAGACGAGTGGACGCCTGGCGGTCTCCGACGTCGCCACGCACGAGTTCGGCCACTTCGCGGGGCTCGACCACGCGGTCGACTCGCCCACGCTGACCATGTACCCGTGGATGCACGACGGGGACGACACGCTCGGCATGGGCGACATGCTCGGGATGCTCGAGCTGTACTAGGCCCGGTCTACAGATCTGGAGACGTCGCAACGGGCGCCGGGTTCAACCGGCGCCCGTTTTATTGCTCAGTCTCCCCAGTCGAAGTCGCGGGATCGGCCCCAGAAGCTGTCCTCACTGGACTCCTCAGCTGCGGTGTCCTCGGACTGCACGGGCCAGGCAAGCACCGTCTCCGCCTGGAGATCGGGCTGGCTCCCATCGAGCGTTTCTTCGATGCGGGCTTGTTCTTCGGTCTTGAAGAGCGGGTGATTTTCGAACGGATCGTTTACCTGGTAGCGGCTCAACGGCATGTTGGCGTCGAGACCGGAATTTCTTCGTTTCAACTCCAGGTGATCCTCGATCACTCGGGCGAACGCGGTGTCCACTCACGTACCTCCGTGGTCGGGGGTTGGCCTGCGAAGCAGAGGATTCTAGACGACTCGGGTAGACGGCGCGAACCCGAACCGACCGAAAACTATTGCTGCACGCGGGCTGGGGTCTCGCCGGCGCCGGCGACGGACACGCGGTTCTTGCCCGCGGCCTTCGCGCGGTAGAGCGCCTGGTCGGCGGCCGCGAAGAGCTCTCCTTCGGTCGCCGCTTCGGGGTAGGCGGCGACGCCGAAGCTCGCCGTCACGGTGAGGAGCGCGCCTGGGAACGTCTCGATCGCGAACTCGGCCATGCGCACGCGGATCCGCTCGGCGACGAGCTCGGCGCCGTCCAGATCCGTGCCGGGAAGGAGCAGCGCGAACTCCTCGCCGCCGTAGCGGGCGGCCGTGTCGATGTCGCGGACGGTCTCCTCGAGCACCTTGGCGAATGCCCGCAGGACGTCGTCCCCGGCCAGGTGGCCGTGACGGTCGTTGACGCTCTTGAAGTCGTCCAGGTCGGCGACCACGAGCGCGAGCGGGCCGCCGTAGCGCTGCACGCGCGAGAGCTCCTCCGAGAGACGGTCCTGGAACTGGCGGCGGTTGGGCAGCTCGGTGAGCCCGTCGGTAGCGGCCTCGAGCTCGAGGCGCGAGTGCGCGCTCGCGTGGTCGAGAGCGGTGCGGGCCTGCGCGGCGAGCCAGTAGGCGAGCTCGCGGGCCTCGTCCGAGAAATCGGCGCCGACAGGCGTGAGAAGCAGCACGCGCGACTCGTCGCCCTCGCTCGTGAGCGGGATCTCGATCGGCTCGCCGCCGTCGCCGGGAGTTCCGGTGCGTGCGATCTCGGCCTCGCCCTCCATCAGGATTCCGCCGGCGGCGCCGGTCGCCTCGACGATCGACTCGAGGATGAACGGCCCGAGGAAGTACGGGTTGGTGGTCGCGGCGAGCGCCTCGCCGAACCGTGCGATCGCGTCGCGGGTGCGCCCGCGCTCCCACGCGAGCTCCTCGAGCCGCGACTCGAGGTGCGAGGCCATCTCGTTGAACGCGACGCCGAGGCTTGCGAACTCGTCGCGGCCGCGCACGGGGACACGAGAGGCGAAGTCGCCCTCGGCGATCGCGCCCGCAGCGTCGTTCAGCTCCTTCAGGGAGCGGACGATCGTGCGGCCGAGGATGTAGGCGAGGCTGCCGGCGATGAGCAGCGCCGCGGCGGCGAGCAGCAGCATGCGGCGCCGAAGCGTCGCGGCCTGCTCCTCGATGTCCGCCTTGGGCGTGAGGACCGCGAGCACGGTGCCCGGGCCGCCCTGGACGAGCTCGGTCGAGACGGCGCGGTACTCCGTTCCGCCCAGATCGACGTCGCCCGACCCGTCGAGCGGCGCCAACGCGTTGCCGAGGCCGCCCGGGCCGACGACCGTGCGTCCGCCGACGACGAGCGCCAGCTGGTCGTTCACGCCGAAGGCCGGATTCGAGCGCAGGCTCGTGAGGAGCTCGTCGTCGAGCGGAATGGCGACGACGACGCGGCCGAGCGTCTTTCCGTTCTCGTCGACCACCGTCGCGAAGCGGCGGACGCTCAACTCGGGCGGCGGCGAGCCGGCGATCACCTGGCCGTCGACGACGAGCGACGCGCCGGGAACCTCGCGGTAGAGGCGGGCGAGGGCGCGGCGATTCTGCAACTCGAGCGACTGCTGGAATCCAGTCGCGCGCGCGAGGGACTCGGCGGTCTGGCCGGCGCGATCGACCCGGTCGGAGAAGGCTCCGACGGCGATCCGCAGCGACCCGTTCAGGCGCGCGTCGGCGCGCTGGGTCTCTCCGCTCGTCGCGACCTCGGAGAACGCCCAGACGGCCCCGAGCATCGGAAGAAGTGAGAGCAGCAAAAAGTAGGCAGCAAGCCGAAACTTGAAGCTGCCGAACCGCTTATCGAGCCACGCCGCCAAGAACCCCATAGCTTTCGCTTCTATCGACCCCCGGGCAACCCCCCTTTAGAGGGATACCTCGTCCGAGTCGCGGCGTAACGAAGCCCTAAAAGATCGGGCGCTCGAGGACGACCGCGATGACCATGCCAAAGAACCAGCAAACGGTGACCAAAAGCACTGAAATCCCGATGAAACGCCGCTGCACTCCGGCGAGCGCGGCGGCGATCAGGACGACGAGCATGGCGACCGGGCCGACCCGGCCCGGATACCAGACGAGCGAGAACGCTCCGGCCGCGAGCGCACTGGCGGCGAGGAACCCGGCGACGGTGTCGGCGGTCGTCTCCCCCGGCCGGTTGCGGCTCTCGTCGGCGGCCATCTAGCGAACCTCCGAGATGCGAGCGGGCGCCGTTCGCGCCGAGCGGCGCGCGGGCTTGCGGTCCGGGCCGCGGTGCGGCTGCATCGTCGGCCGCCGCGGCGGCGATCCGCTCCCGCCGTCGGAGCCTGCGTCCCCTGACGAGTCGGCGAAGCCGTCCGGCGGATCCTTGACGGCCCACCAGATGACCCACGCGAGGTAGAGGACGGGAATCTTCAGGATCACGAGGAACCAGACCGTGTACCAAACCACCGGCGAAGTGTAACCCTCCCTGTGGCCGGGCTACCGCGCCGACGGCGGCCGCAGCACGGCGAACTGGTCGGTCACCTCGAGCGTCCCGCTGCGGAAGCGGAACACGGCCGCCGGACGCCCGCCGGCCCGGCCGGGAACCCGGTGCTCCCCGGTCGGCTCCAGGAGCCGGCGGCGCACGAGCACCCGCTGGAGGTTCGTCGCCGACACGTCGTGGCCGAGCGCGGCGCGGTAGAGCGTGCGCAGCTCCGAGATCGTGAAGGTCGGCGGCGCGAGCGCGAACCCGACGTTCGTGTACGAGAGCTTCGCCCGCAGCCGCTCGCGCCCGGCGAGCGCGATCGAGCCGTGGTCGAACGCCGCGTCGGGGATCGCCGCCACCGGATGCCACGCCGTGTCCTCGGGGATCTCCGGGTCGACGTGCGCCGGCACGAGGCCGAGGAACGCCGTGGCCACCACCCAGTCCTCCGGATGCCGGTCGGGATCGCTCCGCGTCTCGAGCTGCTCCAGGTGCGAGAGCTCCTGCACGTCGACCTTCGCGGCGAGATGCCGGCGGATCGAGTCCTCGAGCGTCTCGCCGGGATCGAGGTAGCCGCCGGGAAGCGACCACGCGCCGCGGAACGGGTCGCGGGCCCGCTGCCAGAGCAGCACCTGCAGCTCGTCGCCGCGGACCTGGAGCACCACGGCGAGCGCCTCCTGGCTGGGCCGATCGTGTGTGGTAAACTTCGCCATAGGTTTTCGCTTGTCAGTCGTAAACTTACCACGGAGGATCAATTCATGAAGGCGCTCATCATCGTCGACATGCTCAACGACTTCGTCGACGGCAAGTTGGCGAATCCGCGGGCACAGGGGATCGTCGAGCCGCTGGCACGGCTTCTCGACCACGCGCGCGAGGACGGCTGGGTCGTCGTCTTCTCGAACGACGCCCACACTCCCGAGGACCCCGAGATGAAGATCTGGGGCGAGCACGGCATGGCGGGAACGCCTGGCGCGCAGGTCATCCCCCAGCTCGCGCCGCGCGAGGGCGAGATCATCTCGGACAAGCGTCACTACGGCGCGTTCGACGAGACCGGCCTCACCGAGCAGCTTCGCGAGCGCGGCGTGGACGAGGTCGTCATCACGGGCCAGCACACGCACATCTGCGTGCGCCATTCGTCCTACGGCGCACTGCGCAACGGCTTCGAAGTGACCGTGCCTTCCGACGCGGTCTGCGCGTTCGAGGGCGTCGACGAGGACGACGCCCTCGAGTACCTGAAGATGGCCTACGGCGCGAACGTCACCACCGTCGACGAGCTCGTCGGCGCCGCGGTCGCCGCCTAGACGTCTCCGCTTCGACACGGCGGTGGGTTCTGCAGCGGGATCCACCGCCGGGTCGAGTAGCCTCATCTGGATGAGACGCTTTCTCTGGCTGGCGCTCGTCCCCTTAGCGCTGGGCGCCTGCGGCGGCGACTCGAAGGACACTCCGACCGCGGCGGAAACGTCCGGCGTCAGCGCCGAGCGGGCGGCGTACATCGCCGAGGCCGACGCGGCCTGTGCCGAGTTCCCGGGCCAGCATCCGGAGCTGGCGGCGAGCCTGGAGCGGATCGAGGGGATCACGCTCGACAGCCCCGAGTCGTTCGAGACGCTGGCCGACCACTTCGAGCTCGTCCACGAGGTCGCGACCGAGTTCGCCGCGACGTTCGAGAGCATCGAGCCGCCTGGTGAGGACCGGCCGCAGATCGACGAGCTGAACATCACGAACCACCAGGCGCTCGACCTCCTGCCGAAGATCGTCGCGGGGCTGCGGAGCGGGACGAACCCGACGGCGGTCGCGAACGAGTACGGCCAGACGATCGCCAAGGCCGACCAGCTCGCCGCCGACTTCGGCTTCCAGGTCTGCGCGCGCGTCTCGGCCGGCCTGCAGTAGTCCGTACGCTGACCGGATGAACCGGCTCGCGGACGAGACCAGCCCGTACCTCCTCCAGCACGCCGGAAACCCCGTGGACTGGTACCCGTGGGGCGACGAGGCCTTCGCGCGCGCGCGCGAGAACGACCTGCCGATCCTGCTCTCCGTCGGCTACGCGGCCTGCCACTGGTGCCACGTCATGGAGCACGAGTCCTTCGAGGACGCCGAGACCGCGGCGCTCATGAACGAGCGCTTCGTCTCGGTGAAGGTCGACCGCGAGGAGCGGCCCGACGTGGACGGGCTCTACATGGAGGCCGTGCTCGCGCTCGCGGGCCACGGCGGCTGGCCGATGACCGTGTTCCTCGATCCCGAGGGGCGGCCGTTCTTCGGCGGCACCTACTACCCGCCCGAGCCGCGGCACGGGATGCCGAGCTTTCGCCAGGTGCTGCTCGCGGTCTCGGATGCGTTCGTGAACCGGCGCGAAGATCTCGATCGGCAGGCACAGGTGCTGACGCAGGCGATCCAGGAGGCGGCTCAGCAGGCGCCGTCCTCCGAGCCGCTGACCGCGTCGATCCTCTCGGGGGCCGTGCGCTCGCTCGAGCGCTCGTTCGACTCGGAGAACGGCGGGTTCGGAAACGCGCCCAAGTTTCCGCCTGCATCCACCCTCGAGTTCCTCTTCCGCGAGGGCTCGGAGGAGGCGCTCGGCATGGCGCGCGCGACGCTCGACGGCATGGCTGCTGGCGGGATGTACGACCTCGTCGGCGGCGGCTTCCACCGCTACTCGGTGGACGCGTTCTGGCTCGTCCCCCACTTCGAGAAGATGCTCTACGACAACGCGCTCCTCGCCTCCGCCTACCTCCATTCGTGGGCGCTCACGGGCGACGAGCGCGATCGCCGCATCGCCGAGGAGACGCTCGACTACATGGTGCGCGAGCTGCGCCTTCCCGACGGCGGCTTCGCCTCGGCGCAGGACGCGGACACCGACGGCGTCGAAGGGACGACCTACACGTGGACGGAGGCCGAGCTCGAAGCCGTGCTCGGCGAGCCGCACCCCGACTGGCTCCTGCCGTTCGAGCACGGGCGCTCCGTGCTTCGCGCCGAGATTCCGGCCGAGGCCCGCGCGGCGCTCCTCGCGGCGCGCGACGCACGCGCGCAGCCGGCCCGCGACGACAAGGTGCTCGCCGCGTGGAACGGTCTCGCGCTCGCCGCGTTCGCCGAGGCCGGGCGCCGGCTCGACCGCGCCGACTACCTCGACGTCGCGAACGCGCTCGCCGACTTCCTGCTCGGGCCGCTCTCCCGCGAGGGCCGCCTCTTGCGCTCCTGGCGTGACGGCGTCGCGAGGATCGACGGCTACCTCGAGGACTACGCGAACGTCGCGAACGGACTGCTCGAGCTGTACACGGCCACCGGAGAGTTGCGCCGCCTCGAGGAGGCGCGCCGGTTGGCCGCGCTGGCGGTGGAGCTCTTCGAGGATCCGCTCCACGGCGGCTTCTTCGTCGTCCCCGAGGACACGAGCCTGGTCGCCCGGCGCAAGGAGCTCGACGACAACCCGACGCCGTCGGGAAACGCGATGCTCGCGACCGTCCTGCTCCGGCTGGCGCGGCTCTACGGCGACGACGATCTCGAGCGGAAGGCCGTCGGCGTGCTGCGCCTCGCTCACCCGCTGCTCGTGCGCGCGCCCGCGGCCGTGGGCCAGCTTCTCTGCGTCCTCGACTTCCACCTCGGCACCGCCGCGCGAGATCGCGATCGTCGGCTCCGACGACACGCTACGGCGGGCGGTGCTGGCCGAGTTCGCGCCGAACACCGTGTACGCCTTCGCGCCGGGGCCGGACGACTCGGTGCCGCTTCTCCAGGGCAAGGACCTCGTGGATGGTCGCGCGGCGGTCTACGTCTGCGAGCGCTTTGCCTGCCAGGCGCCTCTGACCGCCTGGCCCTAGGTCATTGACTTCATATCGCTGGATTGCTATATAGCGTCCATGCGATACACACATGCGGTTCAGGACGCCGGCTACACCCCGTTCCCGAACATGCAGTCGCGGAACGCGGTGCAGGCCCGCTTCGAAGTTCCCACGCTCGTCCGGATGCTGCAGCTCCCCGCCGGCGGCGACATTCTCGAGGTCGGCTGCGGTCGCGGGATCGCGCTCGGGCCGCTCGCCGAGCTGTGCCGCCCGCGCTCCCTCACCGGTCTCGACATCGAGATGGATCTCCTCGCGGAGGCGCGCTCCGTGGCCCCGCAGGCGGCACTCGTCCACGGGGATGTACGCCGTCTCCCCTTCGTGAGAGACTCGTTCGACCTGATTGTGGATTTCGGCACTTGCTACCACGTCGCCGATGCGGATGCGGCCCTGAGCGAGATCGAGCGGGTGCTTCGTCCCAACGGTCTCTTCGTTCACGAAACGCCGATCGCGCAGCTGTGCGCACACCCGATCCGAACCTCGCGGCGCACGCTTCCGTGGGAGGCCGCGCCAACGCTTCAGCCCGCCCGCAGCGCCCTGCTCTGGGCCGCTCGCCGCAAGGAGGAGCCGCGTGTCTGACGTTCTCGCGCGAATCGACGAGCTCGAGGCGAAGCTTCGCGCGCTGGAGGACGAGCTCGCCGAGCTGCGTCTCGAGGTCGCGCCTGCACCGTTCCCCGGTAACCCTGGTCCCCGATCCGCCTCCGGCGCCCGAGCCGCAACACCCGCCCGTGCAGCCGCACGCGGCGCCCGTCTACACGACCTCGGGCGCTCCCTCGCCGCCGACGCCTCGGCGACGCGCGCCGAGCAAGCCGCGGATCGAGATTCCGGACGTCGATTTCTCGACGTTCGTCGGCGCCCGCGGGCTGGCCTCGGTCGGCGGTGCGGTGACCGTGCTCGGAATCGTGTTCTTCTTCGTCCTGGCCGTGAACCGCGGCTGGGTGAGCGAGGAGCTTCGGGTCGCGCTCGGCGCGATCGCCTCGGCGACGCTCTACGCCTCGGCCTGGTGGATCCACCGCCGCTTCGGGAACCTCCAGGCGGCGCTCGGCGCGGCCGGCGCCGGGATCGCGGGCGCGTACGTGACGCTCTTCGCCGCCACCGGGATGTACGACCTCGTCCCGGAGTCGGTCCGCGCTCGTCGCCTCCGCGATCGTCGCGGCGGTCGGCGTCGGGACGGCGCTGCGTTGGAACAGCGAGCTCACGGCGCTGCTCGGCCTGGTCGGCGCGATGATCGGGCCCGCGATCATCGAGGGAACCGAGCCGTCGTCCATCGGCGCGCTCTACGTCGCGGCCGGATTGGCCGCCGCGATCGTCGTCTGCAACCGCCGCGGCTGGTTCGCGACGCTGGTCGCGGCCGGCGCCATCGGTCTCTACGAAGGCGCAGCGCTCCAGAACACCCACGACCCCGGCGCGTCGACCTCCGCGGCGCTCCTCGCAGGCCTGTTCGTCCTCCTCTATCTGGCCGGGTCGCTCCTGACGCGGGGAAGCCGCGAGTTCGCCGGCTTGATCCGCGCCGGATTCCTCGCCGTCAGCGTCGTCGGCTCGCTCTGGATCGTCTCGACCTTCGGCGACCCGAGCCCGCCGGACGGATCGGTCGCCGTCGTCGTCGCCATCTGGCTCGCCTACCTCGTCGCCGGGATCGGTCTTCAGCTCGAGGCACGCCGGCCCGCGCTCCTGCGCACGGCCACCTCGATGATCCTCGCCGGGGTCGGCCTCGCGTTCTTCGCGGCGATCGCCGTCTTCGATCCCTCCGAGGAGAACACCGGCCGGGCGCTGCTCGTGGTCGCAGCAGTCACCGCGGCGCCGATCCTGCTCGGGCTGCGGATCCGCGGCCAGCGCAACCTCTGGACGCTGCTCTGGGCCGCGTCGCTCGCCGTCCTCGCGGTTGCCTTCGGCTACCTGCTCGGCGGCGAAGGACTCGTTCTCGCCTGGTCGGCGCAGGCCGCGCTGGCCGCCTGTGTAGCCGTGTTCGCCCGGGAGGAGCGCCTGCAGCTCGCCGGCGCCGGCTACCTGGGCCTCGCGATCGCGCACACGCTGGCCTACGACGCCCGGCCCGACGAGCTGTTCGAGCGCTTCTCCTCCTTCGCGCTCGCGCCGATCGTCTATGTCGCGCTCGGCGGCGCCGTCGCGGCCGCGGCCCTGTACCGCGGGAAGCTGCGCCCGAGCTGGGGTCCGTTCGCCGCAGGTGTCGCCGGCGGAGCGGCCGCGGTCTACGCGGGCTCGTTCTTCCTCCTCGACTGGCTCACGTTCCAGCGTGCCGAGGCGGCGATCACCGCCTGGTGGGCCGCGGCCGGACTGATCGTGCTCCTCGCCGCGCTGTGGCGCCGCTCGCCGCGCATGCACTGGGCCTCGCTCGCGCTGTTCAGCGCTGCGGCCGCGAAGCTCGCCGCCTTCGACCTCGTCGAGCTCGACGTGCACTACAGCGGCTGGGCGCTCCTCGCCTTCGGGCTGATCGTGCTCTGCGCCG
Organism: uncultured Actinomycetes bacterium; assembly: GCA_963814525.1. GTDB lineage: Bacteria > Actinomycetota > Thermoleophilia > Gaiellales > Gaiellaceae > CAVRUF01. The sequence continues at coordinate 156,778 of CAWFDH010000008.1, forward strand.
GCTACGCGGAAGGCCGGGCCGGGTGGCTCGTGCTCCCCGCGAGCGTCGATCGTGCGCGGCTGAACGGGATCGCGACCGTCTTCCTCCCGCTGAGCGCGATCGCGGCCGGGTTCGGTCTCGTGCGGCTCCTCGACGGCGAGCTCGCGGGCGCCGACGCGCAAGGGCTCGCGATCGTGGCGCTCGGCGCCGTGTACGGGCTCCTCGCCGTGACGACCTTCGGGCGGACCTACCAGCGCGACTTCACGACGCTGCTCTGGGCGCTCGGCGCGACCGTGGCCGCGATCGGATTCGCCGAGAACCTGCTCTCGCCGCCCTGGCTCATCCTCGCCTGGTCCGCCCTCGGCGTCGGGCTCGCCTGGCTCGGCGCGCGAACGCGGGAGGAACGCTTCCTCTACGGCGCGGCGACGCTCGTCGGGTTCTCGCTCCTGCGCACGCTCCAGATCGAAACGCCGCCCGACACGCTCGTCCGCGTCAGCGCGACGCCCGCCGACGGGCTGCTCTCGCTCGTGCTTCGCAGGGCTCGGGGTCGTCGGCCTCGCGCTCTGCCTCCCGGCGCCGTTTCGGCGGATCGCGATCTGGGTCGCCGGCGCGGTCGGGCTCTTCGCCGGCTCGCTCGCGATCCTCGCCCTGTTCGAGTGGCCGGCCGCGAACACGCAGGACGCAATCGACGCGGCCTTCCAGCGCGGCCACACGGCGGTCAGCGCTGCCTGGGTGCTCGTCGGGCTGACGCTCCTCGCGCTCGGCCTCACCCGCGGCCGCCGTTCGCTCCGGCTGGCCGGCCTCGTGCTCTTCGGGCTCGCACTCGTGAAGATCTTCGCGTACGACCTGGCGAACCTGAGCTCGCTGGCCCGCGCGTTCTCGTTCCTCGTCGTCGGCGCCGTGCTGCTCGCGGCCGCCCTCATCTACCAGCGGCTGGCGGAGACTAGTTCGAGAGGTACTGCTCGGCCGGAATGAGCGCGGCGCGCGCGGCGTCGGCCGCGTTCACGATCGCGGCCAGGTCGTTCGGGCCGAGGTCGTCGAAGCGGCGGTAGCCCGCGTCGGTCTTCAGCGACTCGACCGTGGTGAAGAGCGTCTCGATCGCGCTGTCGACCTCGCCGGCGAGCTGCTCGTCCTCGGCGGCGACGAGCGGGCGCAGCATCCGCCAGGCCGCATTCGCGGTCTTCGAGTTGCCCGACGCGGCCGCGAGGTTCTGGAGCGAGTACGCCTCCTCCTCCGGCGCCATGTTCGTCGCCACCCGCTGGAGCGCGACGTTCAGGTCGGTGAGGATCCACGCGGGATCGATCTCGAGCGCGTCGATGCTGTCCTGGATCTGCTTCGCGTCGGCGGCGAGCTCCGGGCCGGTCTGCTCGGTTCCCGCGGTCATCCCGGAGTCGTAGATCGTCTTCTCGATCTGATGGAACCCGCGCCAGTCGGCGGCCGGGACCGCGCCTTCGCGCGCGTTCATGTCGGTGTCGAGGCCGAGGCGGACGGCGATCGGCTGGAGCCGCTCGTACGCTGCCCGAACGGCCGGGTAGGTCTTGACCGCGGTCTCCGGGTCACCGCCACTGAGCGCCGTTGCGAACTTGTCGAGCTGGACATCGAGCGCGGCCGACTGCTTCTTCAGGTAGGCGCGGTACTTCTCGGCCGCGATCGCGCCGGCCGGGCCGACCGGCTGCGAGGGGATCTCCTCCAGCGTCTCGACCGGAGGCGGCGGCGGCGCGGGGGTCGACGTGGTCTCGCCCGTCGTCTCGCCCGAGGTCGTCGGGGCGCTCGACTTCGACTTGTCGCCGCACGCGGCGAGGCCGAGAAGGAGCAGCACGCAGAGGAGAACCGCAGGGGCACGCATTGCCAGGAAGGTAGCGGAGTGCGTCAGGCGCCGTTGAGAGAACCGAACAGCTCGCCCGCGGAGAGTCCGACGACGAGGATCACGGCGACGATGATCGCGACGACGACCGCGATCACCCCGATGAGGATCGCCGGGGTCGTGTCCGCCTCGCCGACGGCCGCCTCGTGCTCGAGCCGCTCGAGCTCCTTCAGCGGGTGCGTCGCGAGCCGCTTCGCCTCGTGGCCGATCTCCGTGTGGAGCGCGTAGTCCGGATCGGGTTCGTCGGGCACATGACCAGGGTTCCCGGGCCGGTGCGGCCGAAAACTAGGCCAGGAGCGTGTCGCCGACGTAGCCGCCCTCGCGGACGCCGGGCGGGCAGGCGAAGACGGCGCTGCCGTTGTGCTTCACGTACTCGTTCAGCGCGTCGATCTCGCCCAGGCGCTGCTGCAGCGGGACGAACTGCGTGAGCGGATCGCGCTGGAAGGCGAGGAAGAAGAGCCCCGCGTCGAGCTGGCCCAGGCGCTCGTCCATCCCGTCGGTGAACGAGTAGCCACGGCGGAGGATGTGGATCCCCGTCTGGTCGGCGCTCGAACGGCGCACGTGCGCGTCGACCGGGATGATCGGCTCGCCGTCGGTGCCCTTCGCGTCGAGCGGTACCGGGTCGAACTCGTCGCGCTCGCCGATCGGCGCGCCGCTCAGCTTCTCGCGGCCGATCGTGGCCTCCTGGTCGGCGAGCGTCGCGCGGTCCCAGACCTCGATCAGCATCCGGATGCGGCGTGCGACGAGGAACGTGCCGCCGCGCATCCACTCGGGTTGGTCGTCAGGGCCGATCCACACGTGCTCGCGGAGGAGGGCCTCGTCCTCGAGCTTCACGTTGTTCGTCCCGTCCTTGAAGCCCATCAGGTTGCGCGGCGTGGACTGCGTCCGGCTCGTGGACGACGTGCGGCCGAAGCCGAGCTGCGACCAGCGCATGACGACGAGGCCGCGGCCGATCCGCGCCAGGTTCCGCACCGCGTGGAACACGACCTGAGGATCGTCGGCGCAGGCCTGGACGCAGATGTCTCCGCCCGACTTCTCCGGGATCAGGGCGTCCGTCTCGGGGAAGACAGGCAGCTCCTGGAGCGACGCGGGCCGGCGGCTCTCGAGACCGAGCTTGTCGAAGAAGTCCGGCCCGAAGCCGAACGTCAGCGTGAGCCGCGACGCGTGCGAGTCGAGCGCCTCGCCGGTGTCCTCGGGCGGCACGTCGGGATTCGCGTTCTCGTCGCCGACGAGGTCGCCCGCGCACATCCGGGCGGACGCCGCGGTCCACGCCTTCATGAGCTCGCGGATCTCGTTCGGGTCCTCCGTGCGCAGGTCGAACGCCGCGAAATGGAGCTTCTCCTGGGCGGGCGTCGTGATGCCGGACTGGCTGCTCGCCGTAGAACGGGTACGTCGCGTTCTCGGGGGAGTCGCCTGCGCTCAGGCGCTCGATGCCGATGCCCGTCGCGGCCAACCCGGCGGCGGCGCCTCCGGCGACGAGGAGCGAGCGCCGCGAGAAGCGGCGCTCGCTACCTTCGCTCACTGACCTGCGACGATGAGCCCGGCCACCTGTGACAGCGGCTCGGCAAGCGCGTCGATCGCCTGGCTGAGCGCGCGCGTGTCGCTCTCGTCCAGGTCGGTGTACAACACGAACCCATCGCCCTCGCGGTAGTCGTCGAGCGCTGACATGACCGCGGCGAACTCGGTTTCGATCTCGTTCACGAGCTCGTCGTCCGAGATGAGCGGCTTGACCGCGTCGAACGCGGCCTGCGCTCCCTCGACGTTCGCCTCGAAGTCGACCAGGTCGATGTGGGAGTAGCGCTCCTCCTCGCCCGTGATCTTCGAGGCCGACACCTCGCCGAGCAGCTCGACCGCGCCGTTCGCGATCTGAGCGGGCTCGAGCTCGATGTCCGCCGACTTGGTCTGCAGCGCCTGCACGTCGGTGAGGAGCTTAGCCCCGAGATCGTCCGTTCCCTCGGTCGTCCCGTCGATCCAGAGGAGCTTCTCGATCGGATGGAATCCGGTCCATTCCGCCGCCGGCACGTCCCCTTCGCGGGCGTCGATCGCCGGGTCGAGGTCGCCGAAGCTCTCGGCGATCGGCTCGATCCGCTCGTACGGGATGCGCGCCGGGACGTACGCCGTCTTCGCCGCCTCGAGGTCGCCGGTCGCGAGCGCGGCCACGAAGGCCTCGGTCGCGTCGACCTGGAGCTGCGTCTGCTCGGACACGTAGTCGAGGTAGGTCTGCACGGCCGCCTCGGACTCGGCACTGGCGGCCACGGTGGCGGCGCCGCCCTCGACCAGGAGGACGCCGCGCTCGGACGTGGTTCCGCCCGGGCAGTACGTCGTGTACTCGCCCTCGTCGAGCGTCAGCGAGAACTTGCCGGAGAGGCCGGGCGCGATGTTCTCGGCCTCGCCGAGGATCCGGTCGCCCTCGAGCACCTCGAACTCCGTGACCTCGTCGGCGCCGTCGTTCGTGACGTTGAACGTGGTGGGGCCCGCGGCGATCGTCAGCTCGGCCGGCTCGCAGCCGGCATCGGTGATCTTGACCTCGACGGTCTTGGCGCCCGCTCCGCCTTCGTCTTCGCCGCAGCCGGCGGCGCCGAGCGCGAGGAGCGCCAGGGCGGCGGCCCCGCCTGCGAATCGGAAGCGGCCGCTCATGACGTGGTCTCGGCGGTCGAGACGGACGAACGGTCACGGCGGCCGAAGAGCCAGCCCTGCGGGGTGAGGACGTAGATCAGCATGGGAATCGCGTAGAGCAGATAGACAAAGGTTTCTCCCTGTGTGGGACGCGGCTGGAGGCCGAGCATCCCGGTCAAGAGCGCGGCGTGAACCGAGCCCGGGTCGACAAGCCAGGTGAAGTCGAACGCCTGCTCCATGCCGGAGTTCCACCAGCCGGCCTCGTGCGCGGTGTGCACCGAGGTGGCGAGGAGGCCCGCGGCGATCAGGACGAGGAAGACGCTCGTGATCTTGAAGAACTTCGCGAGGTTGAGATGGACGCCGCCCGTGTAGATCCCGTAGCCGATCACGACGCCGACGGCGATCCCCAGGATCGCGCCGCCGCCTGCGAGGACGGGATCGGTCGAGGCGTCGAAGGCGGCGAGCAGGAAGACGGCCGTCTCGAAGCCCTCGCGGATGACCGCGAAGAAGGCCATGGCGACGAGCGCGATCCACGAGCCGCTCATGAGCGCCGACTTGGCGCTCTCCTCGAGGTCGCCGCGCAGATGCCGCGCGTTGCGGCGCATCCACACGATCATGAAGGTGACGAAGCCGACGGCGACGAGGCCGACGATCGTCTCGAGCCCCTCCTGCTCCTTGTACGGGAGCGAGCGGCTCACGACCTCCAGCAGGATGCCGACGGCGAGGCAGATGGCGATCGCGAGCGTGACCCCGGCCCACATCCAGCCGAGCGCGTCGCGACGGCCCTGCCTCACGAGGAACGCGGCGACGATCCCGACGATCAGCGCGGCCTCGACGCTCTCGCGCAGGCCGATTACGAAGGTGGGCAGCATCGCGGCCGAGTGTAAGGCAAGCCTTACACCGGGCGCAAGCCGCTGCTACGCGGTTCCGACGAGCCTCAGCCGGACGACCGTGCCGCCGCCGTCTGCGCGCTCTGCGACGACGCTGCCGCCGTTCGACTCCGCCACCCGGCGGACGATCGCGAGGCCGAGCCCCGAGCCGGGCATTCCCCGTGCCGACGGTGCGCGATAGAAGTTGTCGAAGACGTGCGGGAGGTCCTCCTCGGCGATCCCGGGACCGTGGTCGCGCACCGTCACCTGACCGTCGCGCACGACGACCTCGACCGGCCCGCCGTTGCGGGCTCCACTTCGCCGCGTTGTCGAGCAGGTTCGAGATCGCGCGCTCGATCTGGCCGGGGACGCCGTGGACGAGCGACTCCTCGGCGTCGAGCTCGAACGTCACCGAAGGGCGGTTGCGCCGGGCGCGCTCGACCGCCTCGGCCGCGACGAGGTCGAGCCGGACGTCCTCGCCCTCGGGCGCCTCCTGTTCCTCGCGCGCGAGCTCCACGAGCTCGGTGATGAGAGCGCTCATCTCCTCGAGCTGCTCGACCACGTCGCCGAGGAGGCGCTCTCGTTCGTCGGATGCCATCGACTCGTCGCGCGCGAGAACCTCGATGTTCGTGCGGAGGCTGGTGAGCGGAGTGCGCAGCTCGTGCGAGGCGTCGGCGACGAACTGGCGCTGCGAGCGGGCCGACTCCTCGAGGGCCGCGAGCATCGTGTTGAAGCTCGCCGCGAGGCGGTTCAGCTCGTCGCGGCCGCGGACGTCGATGCGGCGCGTGAGATCTCCGGTCTCCGTCACCTCCTCGGTCGTGGCCGTCAGCCTGCGGACCGGTGCCAGGGCGGCGCGCGCGACCACGAGCCCGAGCGCACCCGCCAGGCCGATGCCGGCGAGGGCGACCAGGATGAGCAGCGTCCGCGTGCGCGCGAGCGTGTCGTCCACCTCGGTGAGCGGCCGCGCGACCTGGATCGCGTAGCCGTTCCCGGCCGGCTCGGTGAGCATCCGCATGTGCACGCCTCCGACCTCGGCGTCCGAGAAGAAGCGTCCCTGGTCGCCCGATGCGACGGCCAGCGCGCGATCGCCGGTGGGGAGCGCGAGATCGGCGCCCTCGGGGCGGATCGTCGTTCCGTCGGAGGTGACGACCTGGACGTAGCCGCCCGCCTCGCCGAGCGCGGGTCCGGGGATCCGCAGGAAGAACTGGCCCGGCCGGGCCTCGACCGCCTGCATCGGAACCTGGGAGATCACCTCGACGCGGCCGCCGAGCGCGTCGTCGACCTCGGAGCGAAGCTCGTTCCGCACGACGGCGTACGCGATCACGGCGGCGAGCGCCACTGCGACGGCGACCGCGAGCGCGGTCGCGACGGCCAGGCGGGCGCGGAAGCTCACTGCTCGCGCAGCGCGTAGCCGACGCCGCGAATCGTCTGGATGAGGCGCGTCTGGCCGCCCGCCTCGGTCTTGCGCCGCAGGTAGCCGACGTAGACGTCGAGCGAGTTCGAGCCGAAGCCGAAGTCGTAGCCCCACACGCGCTCGTAGATGACCGAGCGGGTCAGCACCTGGCGCGGGTTGCGCAGGAAGAGCTCCAGGAGCTGGAACTCGGTGCGCGTGAGCTCGATCGCCTCGCCGTCGCGAACGACCTCGCGCGTGCGCGTGTCGAGCTCCAGGTCGCCGAAGACGAGCTTCTCGTCCTCGTCGGCGGCGTTGCGGCGCAGGAGCGCGCGGAGCCGCGCGAAGAGCTCGTCGAGCGCGAACGGCTTCACGAGGTAGTCGTCGGCGCCGGCGTCGAGGCCGGCGACGCGGTCGTCCACGGCGCCCGCGCGCGGTGAGCATCAGGATCGGGACGTGGTTGCCCCCCGCGCGCACGCGGCGGCAGACCTCGAGGCCGTCCGGCGCGGGCATGGTCACGTCGAGGACGATCGCGCCCGGCTCGTCGCCGTTGTCGATCCGGTCGAGCGCCTGGGCGCCGTCGGAGGCGAGCTCGACCTCGTATCCCTCGAGGGCCAGGGCGCGCCGAAGCGATTCGCGCACGGCGGGATCGTCGTCTACAACTAGGACTCTGGAGGTCATCGAGACCACATTGTGTCTTCCAATGTTGAGAAGACGCTAAGAAACTCCTGCTCTTACCGTCTTCTTACGACTCTCTAAGTGTCTTCTTAGACGGCGCTGGTGGCATGGCCTCGACACCTCCTCGAAAGGAACCCCTGAAATGAGACGCCTCAGCCGCCGCACTCTCACCGCCGCCGTGCTCGTCCTTGCGGCCGCCCTCCTGGGCGGCGGCATCGGCGCCGCGACGGTGCTCGGACTCGACTCCGACCAGTCCGCAGCGACCGTGACGACGACCGTCGAGAAGACCTCGACCTCGGCGCCGGTCGCCGACGAGACCACCTCCCTTCCCATCGCCGAGATCGCGAAGCTCGCGCTCCCGAGCGTCCTCGAGATCACCGTCTCGGGCGACGTCGGCGAGAACGCCCAGGGCCAGCCCGCGCAGACCGCGCAGGGCTCCGGCTGGGTCTACGACGACCAGGGCCACGTGATCACGAACCACCATGTCGTCGAGGGCGCGAGCTCCGTCCGCGTGATGCTCGCCGACGGCTCGTCCTACCCGGCGACCGTCGTCGGCTCCGACGCCTCGACCGACCTCGCGGTCATCAAGGTCGACGCTCCGGCCGACAAGCTCGCCGGTGCTACCGACCGGTGACTCCGACGCGCTCGAGGTCGGAACCGGCGTGGTCGCGATCGGCAGCCCGTTCGGCCTCGAAGGCTCGGTCACGCAGGGCATCGTCACCGCGCTGCACCGCGACATGACCTCGCCGAACGGCTGGTCGATCAACGACTCGATCCAGACGGACGCCGCGATCAACCACGGCAACTCCGGCGGCCCGCTCCTCAATCTCGAGGGCGAGGTCATCGGCGTGAACGCCCAGATCGAGAGCGACGGCGGCGGCAGCGACGGCGTCGGCTTCGCGATCCCCTCGAACACGGTCCGCTCGATCGCCGCGCAGCTCATCGAGAGCGGCTCGGTCGAGCACGCCTACCTCGGCGTCCAGCTCCAGGCCATCCCCGCGGACGTCGCCGAGGAGATCGGCGGCACCGCCGGCATCGCGGTCGCCGAGGTTCGCCCCGACACGCCCGCCCAGAAGGCCGGCCTGAAGGCCGCGACCGGCGAGCAGACGGTCGGCGGGATCCCGTACCCCACGGGCGGCGACGTCATCACCGCGGCGGACGGCGAGTCGGTCGACACCGCGGACGATCTCCAGAAGGCGATCGACGCGAAGAAGCCCGGCGACACGATCGAGCTGACCGTCGTGAACGGCGGCGAGACCCGCACGGTCACGGTCACGCTCGGCACGCGCCCGACTTCTTAGAAACCTCTTAGGCGTTTCTTAGGCCACGGTGCTTCTCTAGGAGGAGCACCGTGGCCTTTCCCGATCCATCCAAGCGTGTGATCGCCGTCCTCGGGGCGGTCGTTCTCCTCGGCGCAGGCGGCGCCGCCGTCGCGCAGACGCGAAGCGACGACTTCGCCGCCGAGCGCCAGGCGTTCCTCGACGACGTCGCGGAGCGGCTCGGCGTCACGCCCGACGAGCTCGAGCAGGCGTTCAAGGACGCCCGGCTCGCGCGGATCGACCAGGCGCTCGCCGACGGGAAGATCACCGAGGACGAGGCCCGGCGGATGAAGGAATCGGTCGAGTCCGGGACGGGTCGGTTGTTCGGCGGCCCCGGCCGTGGCTTCGACGGCCCGCACCACCGGTGGTCCGGGCCCGGCGGCGGCGCGTTCCACCACGAGCCGCCCGCGTTCTTCGGCGCGGCGGCCGACTACCTCGGCCTCACCGACGCCGAGCTTCGCAACGCGCTCATGGAGGGCGAGTCGCTGGCCGACCTCGCGGAGGCGCAGGACAAGTCCGTCGACGGGCTCGAGGACGCGATCGTCGAGTCGTTCTCCAAGCAGCTCGACGAGGCCGTCGCGGCCGGGCGGATCACCGCGGAGCAGAAGACCGAGATCCTCGACCGGTTCGAAGCGCACGTCCCGGATCTCGTGCAGGGCATGCGGTTCCACGGCGAGCGCCGCGGGCCGATGCTCGAATCCGACGGCGCCTAGCGGCGAGCGTCGAGCCGGATCGTCCACGGCTCGATCGATCCGACGACGAGGTGCGACCCGCTCCAGGGATCGCGCGCGAGCACTTCACGGACGGCCTCTTCGGAGTCGGCCTCGAACGCATGGGCGACGCGGAACTCGTCCGAGAGCGGCCCGCCGAGGACGATGAACCCGTCGTCCACCAGGCCGTCCATGAACTCGGCATGCTCCGTCCAGCCGGACTGCTCCTCGAGCGGCTTCGACGGATCCCACTCGGGGCCTGAGCGGTGGAGCGTCACGAGGAACGTCGCCACGCGGCCGTTCTAGCACAGGCCGAACGCGACCCGTCCGACGCGGCGGTTGTACTTGCCGGGTGAACCCGGTTCACACGTTCCAGGACCTCCTGAGCGGCGAGACGCAGGCCGAGGGCGAGCGACGCACGAGCTATCTCGAGCTCTTCTTCGACCTCGTGTTCGTCTTCGCGATCACGCAGGTCACCGCGCTCATCCTCCACGACCTGAGCGCCGGCGGAATCGCGCGCGGCGCGCTCGTGCTCGGCCTGGTCTGGTGGGCCTGGGGCGGCTTCGCCTGGATGACGAACGCGGTCGACATCGAGTCGGCGGGCATCCGCGTGCTGTTCCTCGTCGCCACGCTCGCGAGCTTCCTCGTGGCGCTCTCGGTGCCGACCGCCTTCGAGACGGACGGGCTCTGGTTCGCCGTCCCCTACCTCGTGCTGCGCGTCCTGCACCTCGTGCTCTACGGCTGGGGCCTGCGCGCGGACCGCGAGCACCAGCACGCGATCATCCGCCTCGCGCCGTTCTTCCTCGTCGGGCCGCTGATCGTGCTCGCCGGAGGATTCGTGGAGGACGAGAACCTCCGCACGGCGATCTGGGTGCTCGGCCTCGCGATCGACGCGGGCGGTGCGCTCACGGCCTCCGGCTTCAAGGTCTCGGCGTCGCACTTCGCGGAGCGCTACGCCCTCTTCGTGATCATCGCCCTCGGCGAGTCGATCGTCGCGATCGGCGTCGGCGCGGGCGCCCTCGACCACGACGTCACGTTCGCTCTCACGGTGACGATCGCGTTCGCCGGCGTCGCCGCCCTCTGGTGGGCGTACTTCGACATCATCGCCCTGGCCGCCGAGCGCTCTCTCCGCCTGGCCGACGAGATCACCCGGCCCGCTCTTGCGCGCGACGTCTTCTCGTACTTCCACTACCCGGCGATCCTCGGGATCATCCTGTACGCCGTCGCCGCCGAGCAGACCGTCGCCCACCCGGAGGATCCGCTCTCCGGTCCGGCGCGAGCCGCACTCGGGCTCGGCTTCGCGTTCTTCCTCCTCTCGGCGACGCTCGGCCGCTTCCGCGTGCTGCGCAAGATCGCCTGGGAGCGCGTCGCCGGCGCGATCGTCGTGGTGGCCGTCGCCTGGGCGGCGAAGGACGTCGAGGCGATGTGGCTGGTCGGGAATCGAGGTCGCCATCCTCGTCGCCGTCGTCGCCGCCGAGGCCGCGCGGCTGAGCGAATTCCGCGCGAGTCTCCACCACCACTGATCGGCTTCTCCGGATCGTTACCGGATCGACGCAGAGGCGATCCCCACGTCCCGGGCGCCCGTCGGGACACTCGCGGCGACACCCAACCCACCAAGGAGAAGACATGCGAAAGGGAACGACACGGCGCCGCCTGACGATGGGTCTCGCGGTCGTCGCAGTGGCGGGCCTCACCGCAGGAGCGGCCGGTGCGTGGCACGGCTGGGGGAACGACGGTGACCGCTCGCGTGCGATCGCGAAGCAGATCGAGCAGGGTCCGGCGAAGAACGTGATCCTCTTCATCGGCGACGGGATGGGCGAGAGCGAGATCACGCTCGCCCGCAACTACGCGCTCGGCGCGGCCGGCGAGTTCAAGGGGATCGACTCGCTGACCTTCACCGGCGACGTCACGACCTACTCCGTGCAGGAGACCAACCCGCTCGTCCCCGACTACGTGCCCGACTCGGCCGCGACCGGTACGGCATGGGCGACCGGCGTGAAGACGTCCAACGAGCGCATCTCGACGAGCGCCGGCACCGACAAGGACCTGAAGACGATCCTCGAGATCGCCCAGGCCCGCGGCTACGCGACCGGCAACGTCTCGACCGCGGAGATCACCGACGCGACGCCGGCGGTGCTCGCCTCCCACGTGACGATGCGCGGCTGCCAGGGTCCGGCCAACATGGCGTCCTGCCCGCAGGATCTCAAGGCCGCAGGCGGGCCCGGCTCGATCAACGAGCAGTTCGTCGATCACGGCATCGACGTCATCCTGGGCGGCGGCGGAGGCCGCTGGCTCCAGACGATCCCGTTCGGCGGCGGCGCCGGCGGAAACGTCGAGGCCTACGCCCAGAGCAAGGGCTACACGCTCGTGAAGACCAACGCGGCGCTCCAGGCGACGAGCGCGAAGAAGGTCCTCGGGCTCTTCAACCCGGGGAACATGGTCACCGAGTGGAACGGGACACCGGCTGCGGCGGTTCGCACCGGCCCGCAGCGCTGCAACGAGACGTTCCGCGCGACGACCTCGCCGACCGAGCCCCGGCTCGTCGACATGACGACCAAGGCGATCTCGACCCTCGAGAAGGTCGCGAAGGCGAAGAAGGGCGACGAGGGCTTCTTCCTCCAGGTCGAAGGCGCCTCGATCGACAAGCAGGACCACGCGGCGAACCCGTGCGCCCAGATCGGCGAGACGGTCGAGTTCGACCGGGCGATCCAGGCGGGCCTCGAGTACGCCAAGCGGCATCCGGACACGCTCGTGATCGTCACGGCCGACCACTCGCACACGAGCCAGATCATCCCGCAGACCGGCGCGAGCCCCGGCCTGACGAGCGTGCTGATCGGACGCGATGCGACACCTGGCCAGATCACCTGCGTCGTCCCGAACGACAACCGCGCGTCGACGGCGCCCGGCTGCATCACCGTCAACTACGCGACGAGCACCGGCTCATCGCAGGCCCACACCGGCGCGACCGTGCGCGTGGCGGCGGTCGGCCCGCAGGCAGCGAACGTGCTCGGGCTCGTCGACCAGACCGAGCTCTTCGACATCATGGAACGGGCGCTTCGCTACTAAGCCCCCGGCGCCTGATTCGAATCTCACGGGAGGACGGTCCGCAAGGGCCGTCCTCCTTCGTTTTGCCCTCAAACGAAGGCGGGTATCTCGACAGGGCTATAGTTGGCCAGTCCCCGTCGTCTCCTTGAAGGAGTGGCGCAGAGTGAAGGCCCTTTTCCGGCTGCCGAACGCGGCCGCCGTCTACGACAATCCGTCCGCCGAAGAGCTCCAGGAGCTGACGGCCAAGATGCCGAACGCCCGCTGGACGAAGTACGGAAACCTCAACCTCGAAACACGCGTCGTCTCACGCTCGACCGCATCGACCTTCGTGATCAGCGACGAGGACGATCCCGGTATTCCGCGGACGATCTCGAGCGACGACGCCGCCGAGTGGGTCGACCGCCAGGACGCCTACATCGCCGACCGCGAGATGATCGTGATCGACGGCTACCTGGGCGCGCAGCCCGACCTGCGCACGCCCGTCCGCCTCTTCATGGAGGCCGCGAACGCGAACATCGCCGGCATGCAGCAGCAGCTCCTCTTCCCGGTCGAGGATCCCGAGACGTTCGAGCCCGAGCTCGTCGTCATCTACACGCCGAACCTCGAGGCGCCGGGGATGCCGGACGACCGGCTGATCATCGTCGACCTCGAGCAGGGCGTCACGCGCGTCTTCAACTCCGACTACTTCGGCGAGTCCAAGAAGGGCTTCCTCCGCATGTGGAACCGGCTGGTCTACGAGCGCGGCGGCCTGCCGCTGCACGCCGGCTGCAAGATCATCCCGACCGAGCGCGGCGACCGCGTCGGCCTGATCGTCGGCCTCTCCGGAACCGGGAAGACGACCACGACCTTCACCCGCCAGAACGGTTCGCTGCCGGTGCAGGACGACTTCGTGGCGTGGCTCGCCGACGGCCGCGTCTCCGTCACCGAGCACGGCTGCTTCGCGAAGACGTTCAACATCAACCCCGACGACGAGCCGGCGATCTACGGCGCGGTCACGCAGCCTCGCTCGTACCTCGAGAACGTGTCGCAGACCGGCGACGACGTGGACTTCTACGACACCTCGTACACGAAGAACGGCCGCGCGACGTTCCCGTTCGACGTGATCGAGTCCGCGGAGACGCGGCCGATCGACGACGCGCATTTCCTCCTGATCCTGAACCGCAACGAGAACATCATCCCCGCAGTCGCGAAGCTCGACGGGCCGCAAGCAGCGGCCTTTTTCATGCTCGGAGAGACCACGGGAACAAGTGCCGGCGGCAAGGCCGAGGAGGGCAAGTTCCTCCGCGTGCCGGGCACGAACCCGTTCTTCCCGATGCCGCACGACCTCCAGGGGAACCGCTTCCTCGAGCTCGTGGCCGAGCATCCGCTCGAGGTCTTCCTCATGAACACCGGCTCGGTGGGCGGCAAGGCCGACGACGAACGGGCGAAGAAGGTGCGCATCAGGCATTCGTCCGCGATCGTCAAGGGCATCGCCGAGGGCACGATCACGTGGGAGACGGATCCGGACTTCGGCTACCAGGTCGCGACGGCGGTTCCCGGCATGGAGGCGGAGGACATGGACGTGCTCCAGCCGCACCGGCTCTACGAGGCGCAGGGACGGCTCGACGAGTACGAGGCGATGGTCAAGCGGTTCAAGGCCGAGCGCGTCGAGTTCCTGAGCGAGTTCCCGAGCCTGTCCGACGAGATCGTCGCCGCGGTCGGCTAGTACCCCCTAGGGGTATAATGCGCGAATGGTCTCGCGCGTCGAGCTCGCCGTCGAGGGAATGCACTGCGCCGCGTGCGTTTCCACGGTCGAGCGCTCGCTGAACTCGCTCGACGGCGTCGACGCGACGGTGAACCTCGCGACCGAGCGCGCCTCGGTCGCGTACCCGCGCGAGATGCCGGTCGCAGATCTCGTCCGTGCGGTCGAGAGCTCGGGATACGGCGCGCATGTCGCCGTCGCCGACGAGCCCGAGGCGCCCTCCCCGCTCCGGCTGCGGTTGATCGTGGCCGTCGCGCTGACCGCGCCGCTCGTTGCGATCTCGATGATTCCGGCGTTCCATTTCCCCGGCTGGGAGTGGGTCGCGCTCGCGCTCGCGACTCCCGTGGTCTTCTGGTGCGGCGCGGGGTTCCACCGGGCCGCGCTCAGCTCGCTGCGACACGGCGCGGCGACCATGGACACGCTCGTCTCGCTCGGGACCCTCGCCGCCTGGTCGTGGTCGGTCGCCGTCCTCGTCGCGGTCGACTCGGCCGACATGTACTTCGAGGTCGCGGGCGTCGTGACGACGCTGATCCTCCTGGGCCGGTACCTGGAGACGCGGGCCAGGCGCCGCTCCGGCGAGGCGTTGCGCTCGCTCGCGAGACTCGGCGCGAAGGAGGCGCGGGTCCTGCGCGACGGCGTCGAGGTGGAGATTCCCGCCGAGGAGCTCGGCATCGGCGACCGCTTCGTCGTGCGTCCCGGCGAGAAGCTCGCCGCGGACGGCGTCGTCGTCGAAGGGACCTCCGCGCTCGACCAGTCGATGCTGACCGGCGAGCCCGTTCCCGTCGAGGTCGGACCGGGCGCGAAGGTTGCCGGTGGGACGATCAACACATCGGGGCGGCTCGTCGTGATCGCAACCCGCATCGGCGCGGAAACCGCCGTCGCGCAGATCGCGCGGCTCGTGACCGAGGCCCAGGCGGGGAAGGCGCCGGTGCAGCGGCTCGCCGATCGGATCTCCGGCGTCTTCGTCCCCGTGGTCGTGGCGCTCTCGCTGGCGACGCTCGCCGGCTGGCTCGTCGCGACCGGCGATCCGAGCGCAGCGTTCACGGCGGCGGTCGCCGTGCTGATCATCGCGTGCCCGTGCGCTCTGGGTCTCGCGACGCCGACCGCGCTGCTCGTCGGCACCGGCCGCGGCGCGCAACTCGGCGTCGTCATCCGCGGGCCGGAGATCCTCGAGCGCACGCGCCGCGCGACGACCGTCGTCCTGGACAAGACCGGCACCGTGACCGAGGGGCGCATGAGACTCGTCGACGTCGTGCCGCTGAACGAGGCCTCCCGAGAGGACGTGCTGCGGCTGGCGGGCGCAGCAGAGGACGGAAGCGAGCATCCGATCGCGCGCGCGATCGCCGACGCGGCCCGCGCGGAGCTCGGCTCGCTCCCCGACGCGGAGGAGTTCGTAGCGAGCGCCGGGATCGGCGTGACGGCGCAGGTCGAGGGACGCGAGATCACGGTCGGCCGCCCGGCGTCGCAGCACGAGGGCACCGTCGCGGTCGTGTCGTGGGACGGCGCCGAGCGCGGCCTGCTCGTCGTCGCGGACACGGTGAAGCCGACCAGCGCCGAGGCGGTCGCCGGGCTGCGCGAGCTCGGCCTCGAGCCGATCCTCCTGACCGGCGACGGCGAAGCGGCGGCACGCGCGGTCGCGGAAGAGGTCGGGATCGGGTTCGTGATCGCGGGCGTCCTGCCGGACGGGAAGGCGGCCGAGGTGCAGCGCCTCCAGGAGGAGGGCGAGGTCGTCGCGGTCGTCGGCGACGGCGTGAACGACGCGCCCGCGCTGGCGCAGGCCGACCTCGGACTCGCGCTCGGAACGGGCGCGGACGTGGCCGTGCAGGCCTCCGACCTGACGCTCGTCTCCGGCGACCTGCGCGCGGCCGTCGACGCGATCCGGCTCTCCAGGCGCACGCTCGGCACGATCAAGGGGAACCTCTTCTGGGCGTTCGCCTACAACGTCGCCGCGATCCCGCTCGCGGTCGCCGGCCTGCTGAACCCGATGGTCGCGGCCGGCGCGATGGCGTTCTCGAGCCTCTTCGTGGTCACCAACTCGCTGCGACTGCGCCGGTTCCGCAGCGTCCGAACGGAAGGAGCGACATGACCGAGACCGGCTATTCGGCCAACAAGCAGGCCCTGATCGCCCGGCTCCACCGCATCGAGGGCCAGGTGCGCGGCATCGAGCGGATGATCGAGGACGACCGCTACTGCATCGACGTCCTCACCCAGATCTCGGCGGCGACGACCGCGCTCGACACGGTCGCGCTGAAGGTGCTCGACGACCACGTGTCGCACTGCGTCGCCGGGGCGATGGCGTCCGGCGATCCCGCGGCTGCGGAGGAGAAGACGAAGGAGCTCCTCGCGGCTGTTCAGCGGTTCGCGAACACGCGCTAGGCCGCCGCCTGGGGAAATCTCGGCACCCTTTCGTCACGCCTCGTCACAGACACGCGCGCCTTTCCGGGTTACGCTCAATCGCGTAGGCGGGAGGGACAGGGACACCCGAAGTTAGACGCGCGCGCGGTGCTCTGAAGGCGACGGGTCCCGCCGAGCTACGCGACCTGCCAGGTGTCCCCGGCGTGGAGGAGCGACTCGAGATCGCCCGGGCCCTGCTCCTCGACCGAACCGGCGAGCTGACCGGCCATGAGGTCGTCGTACGTCGGCCGCTCGACGGCTCGGAACACGCCGATCGGGAGCGGGCCCGGAACCGGATAGCCGAGCCGGCCCAGCGCGAACGCGTGCGTCGGCTGCGCCGCGGCGACGTCGTGCACCATGAGCGCGTCCTCGCCGACCTCGGCGACGTCGACCAACTCCGCCGCGCCGTCGGAACCGAGCCGCACCCCCCGCTCGCCCTCGGCGCCGAAGCGGATCGGCGCACCGTGCTCGAGCACGATCCGGTTCTCCTTCGCGTCGCGCACGTGGTCGAACGCGCCGTCGTTGTAGACGTTGCAGTTCTGGAGGATCTCCACGAACGCCGTCCCCCTGTGCTTCGACGCCGCGCGCAGCATCTCGGTCAGGTGCGCGCGATCCGTGTCGATCGAGCGCGCCACGAACGTCGCCTCCGCCCCGAGCGCGACCGAGATCGGGTTCAGCGGCCAGTCGATCGACCCCATCGGCGTCGGCCCCGTCACCTGGCCGACCGGCGACGTCGGCGAGTACTGGCCCTTGGTCAGCCCGTACACCTGGTTGTTGAAGAGCAGGATCCGGATGTTCACGTTGCGCCGCAGCGCGTGCAGCAGGTGGTTGCCGCCGATCGAGAGCGCGTCGCCGTCGCCGCGACACGACCCACACCGAGAGATCCGGCCGCGACACCGCGAGTCCGCTCGCGATCGGCGCCGCGCGCCCGTGGATCGAGTGCATCCCGTACGCGTTCAGGTAGTACGGAAACCGCGCCGCGCAGCCGATCCCCGACACGAACACGAGGTTCTCGCGCGGCACGCCGAGCTCCGGGAGGAAGCTCTGCATCGCGGCCAGGATCGCGTAGTCGCCGCAGCCCGGGCACCAGCGGACCTCCTGGTCGGACTTGAAGTCCTTCGCGCTCAGCACGGGCAGGTCTTTCACAGCAGCTCCTCGATCGCCTCGGCGAGCTCGGCGGACGTGAACGGCACGCCGCGCACGCGGTTGTAGCCCTGGGCGTCCACGAGGAACTCGGCCCGGACGAGCTTCACGAGCTGGCCCAGGTTGAGCTCCGGCACGAGCACTCGGTCGTACGTGCGCAGCACGTCGCCGAGGTTGCGCGGGAACGGGTTCAGGTAGTGCAGGTGCGCCTGCGCGACCACGCCTCCGCCCTCGCGCACGCGGCGCACCGCGGCGGCGATCGACCCGTACGTGCCGCCCCAGCCGAGCACGAGCAGCCGCGCGCCCTCCTGGTGGTCGACCTCGAGCTCGGGGATCGCATCCTCGATCCCGGCCACCTTCGCGGCGCGGATGCGAACCATCAGGTCGTGGTTGTCCGGGTCGTACGAGACGTTGCCGGTGCGCTCCTCCTTCTCGAGGCCGCCGACGCGATGCTCGAGGCCGGGCGTGCCGGGAATCGCCCACTGGCGCGCGAGCTTCTCGTCGCGCACGTACGGGAGGAACTTGTCGCCGTCGTTCGGCTCGGTCGCGAACACGACCGGGATCTCCGGGATCGCCGCCGCGTCGGGCACGAGCCACGGCTCGGAGCCGTTCGCGAGGTAGGCGTCCGACAACAGGTAGACCGGAGTGCGGTACGTCAGCGAAAGACGCGCCGCCTCGAGCGCCATGTCGAAGCAGTTCCCCGGCGTCGACGCGGCCAGCACCGGGACGGGCGACTCGGCGTTGCGGCCGAACAGCACCATGAGGAGATCCGCCTGCTCGGGCTTCGTCGGCATCCCGGTCGACGGCCCGGCGCGCTGGATGTCGAGGACGAGCAGCGGCAGCTCCAGCGTGACCGCGAGCCCGATCGCCTCCGCCTTCAGGACGACGCCGGGGCCGCTCGACGTGCAGACGCCGAGCGCGCCGCCGAACGACGCTCCAAGCGCAGCGCCCACCGCAGCGATTTCATCTTCTGCCTGGAACGTGCGAACGCCGAAGCGCTTGTAGCGGGCGAGCTCCTCGAGGATCCCCGAGGCCGGCGTGATCGGGTACGCGCCGAGGAAGAGCGGCAGGCCCGACTTCTGCCCGGCCGCCACGAGGCCCATCGCGAGCGCCTGGTTCCCGGTCACGTTGCGGTAGGTGCCGGGCGGCAGCGCGGCCGGCTTCACCTCGTACTGGACGGAGAACTCCTCGGTCGTCTCGCCGAACGCGTAGCCGGCGCGGAACGCCTTCACGTTGGCCGCCGCCAGCTCGGGCCGCTTGGCGAACTTCTTCTCCAGGAAGGAGACCGTGCCGTCGGTCGGCCGGCTGTAGAGCCAGGACATGAGGCCGAGCGCGAACATGTTCTTCGAGCGCTCGCCCTCGCGCCGGGTGAGGTCGAACTCCTTGAGCGCCTCGAGCGTGAGCGAGGTCAGCGGCACCGGCTCGACCTGGTACTCGGCGAGCGAGTCGTCCTCGAGCGGGTTCGCCGCGTAGCCGGCCTTCTGGAGGTTCCGATCGTTGAACGCGTCCGTGTCCACGATGACGGTCGCGCCCTTGGGCAGGTTCCACAGGTTCGTCTTCAGCGCCGCGGGATTCATCGCCACGAGCACGTCGGGCGCATCGCCGGGCGTGAGGATGTCGTGGTCGGAGAAGTGGATCTGGAACCCCGAGACGCCCGGCAGCGAGCCGGCCGGCGCGCGGATCTCCGCCGGGAAGTCGGGCAGCGTCGACAGGTCGTTCCCGAAGAGCGCCGTCTCGCTCGCGAAGCGCCCGCCGGTGAGCTGCATCCCGTCTCCCGAGTCGCCCGCGAAGCGGATCACGACCCGTTCGCTTCTGCTCGACCGGTTTGGCCACGACTGCGAGGTATAGCGCAGTCGGCGGAGGATGTGGCGATCTGGTTACCGCCGCGCTACCGTGGATCGCAAGACGGCAAGGGAGCACCCATGCGTCGCGCGATCCTCATCGTCGCCGCGCTCCTCGCAACTGCCGCGACGGCCTGCGGCGACGACGATGCACTTCCCCAGGGAAGCGACACCGTCAATCTCGATCCCGCCGGCTTCACGACCGAGATCGACAATCCCTACCTGCCCTTCAAGCCCGGCGACCACTGGGTGTACCGCGAGACCGACGTCGACGGCACCGAGCAGCGTGTCGAGGTCACGGTGACCGGCGACACGAAAACGATCGCCGGCATCGAGGCGGTCGTCGTCCACGACGAGGTCACCGAAGACGGAGAGCTGGTCGAGGACACGCTCGACTGGTACGCCCAGGACGCGGACGGAAACGTCTGGTACCTGGGCGAGGACACGAAGGAGTACGAGAACGGAAAGGTCTCGACCACGGCCGGATCCTGGGAGGCGGGCGTCGACGGCGCCCAGGCAGGGATCGCCATGCCCGCCGAGCCCGAGCCGGGCCTCACCTACCGGCAGGAGTACTACGCCGGCGAGGCCGAGGACGGGGCGACCGTCCTCGGCGTCGACGAGCTCGTGTCCGCTCCCTACGGGTCGTTCGACAACGCGCTGCTCACCAAGGACTTCACGCCGATCGAGCCCGACGTCGTCGAGTACAAGCTCTACGCGCGTGGAGTCGGGCTCGTGCTCGCGGTCCAGGTCTCCGGCGGATCGAGCCGCGAGGAGCTCGTCACCTTCGACCGCGGTTAGCCGCGCTGCACGCCGAGCGTGACCGTGCCCGTGTAGCCGTCGCCGGACGGCTCCACCGCGACGATCGTCGTGCCGCCGCTCTGCCCGTAGATCTGGTCGTCGGCGTTCAGCTGGTCCGGCTGGCCGCGCTCGGCGTAGGGCTCAGCTTCGGCGTAGACCGCGGCGCTCGTCTCGTCCTCGAAGAAGAGCTGGCCGGTGTGCACCTCGCTCGTCCCGATGTGCACCTTCACGTGCACGTGGACGGCGCGGCCCATGTACCAGCCCGGATAGATCGTCGCGAACTCGGCGAGGCCGGATGCGTCGGTCATCTGGATGCCGCGCAGGAACGTGCCCTCGCCGCCTTCGACGCCCGAGTACGCGCCCTCGGCGTCGCAGTGCCAGACGTCCACCGCGGCGTCCTTGAGCGGCTCGCAGCTCGTCGCGTCGACGACCACCACCCGGAGCGCGAGCGGCGCGCCCTCGCGATCCTCGGTGATGTCGGCGCGGACGAGATCGAGATCGAGGTAGTACGGGCCCTCGGTCAGCTCGGGCGTGAGGACGCAGCTCGGCGCGGCGCCCGCCGTGGTGCCGGCGGCGGTCGTGGCTGGGCCCGCTGCGACGGCGGTCGTCGCCTTCGAGCCGCCGCCGCAGCCGGGAATGAACGCGACGATTCCGAGCCCGCCGAGCCAGGCGAGTGCGCCGCGTCGTGAAAGCCGTTGTCCGTCCATGCCGGACAGTGTTCCCACTTGGGCTTAAGAGGCGCGTAAGAGTTCGATCGCGTCGAGCTGAGGATCGGGAACCGCGTCCGGATGCAGCAGATGCCCGAGCTGGCGCACGCCGTCGGCGAGCCGCGGCGCCGGGCGCGAGAAGTACGCGTCGCCATCGACGGCGACCGTGCGCACGGGCAGGTCGAGTCCGGCCGAACGCTCCGCCGCCTCGTCGGCGCCGAACCCGCACGGGGCGACGACGACCAGCTCCGGCTCGGCCGCGAGCACGTCATTCCACGTCACCGGATGCGACGGCTCGCCCGCCTCGCCGAGGACGCACTCGCCCCCGGCGCGCTCGATCATCTCCGGGATCCAGTGTCCCGGACAGAACGGCGGGTCGATCCACTCGGCGAGGAACACGCGCGGGCGCGGACGACCGGCGACGGCCTCCTCGACCGCGGCGATCTTCGTCCACATCTCCTCGACGACGGCCACGGCGGCCTCGCGCGCGTGAAGCAGTTCGCCGAGCTCGAGCACGGTCCCGGCGACGTCCGAGAGCGTGCGCGGGTCGAGCGAGATCACCTGCGCGTCGACGGGACACGCGCTCGCGAGCTCGCCGCTCGACACGGCGCAGACCGCGCAGAGATCCTGGGTGACGATCACGTCCGGTCGCAGCGACTCGATCAGCGCGGCGTCGACCGCGTAGAGCGAGCGCCCGTCGGCGATCTGGGCGCGGACGGCCCGGTCGATCTCAGCGCTCGAGAGCGCCGCAAGGTCGATCTTCGCCGCCGTCACGACGGGGAGCACGGTCACGCCGGCCGGCCACTTGCACTCCTCCGAGCGGCCGACGAGCGAATCGGCGAGCCCGAGGTCGGCGACGATCTCGGTCGCGCTCGGGAGCAGCGAGCAGATGCGCACGCCTAGAGCGTAGACCGGCGCGCGAGGCGGTCGGTCAGCGGCGCCGCGGAGGCGCCGTGCGCGAACACGCTGATCAGAACCGTGACGAGGACGGTGACCAGGATCAGTGGCTCGCCGCCGAGCTCGGGCTCGTCGATCACGAGGATCAGCGCGAGCAAGAGCGAGGCGAGCCCGCGCGGGCCGAACCAGCCCATGTAGGCGACGGTCGCCCGGTCGAGCCCCGTCCCGCGCAGGGCGATCGCGACGGGGAGCATCCGGAGAACGGTCAGCACGAGGACGGCGAAGGCGAACGTCTCCCAGGGCGCGTCTCCGAGCGCGTCGAGCGCGACCGTTCCGAGCCCGAAGAAGACGAGGAGCGCGAGGAGCTGGCCGACCTCCTCGGTGAGCTCCAGGCTGTCGGCGGCGACCTCGCGGGCGGCGATCGCGAGCGCGAGCCCGGCGACGAACGCCGCGATCAGCCCGCTGCCGCCGATCTCCTCGGCGCCCCACCAGGCGAGGAGCGCGAACGCGCCGACGGCGAGCTGCTGGAACGCCCCGATCATCCACCCCGCGGCCGCCGAGCGTCTGAGCAGCGCGCCTCCGACCAGGCCGACCCCGGCGCCGACGAGGAACCCGTAGCCGATCTTCTCGAAGGCGACCGTGAGGAAATGCGTGTCGTGCAGCGCCGCGTCGGCGGCGAGCGCAGAGCAGACGACGAAGAACGGCACCGCGAGTCCGTCGTTCAGCCCCGCCTCGACGTTCAGCGCCTGCCGTAGCCGGAGCGGCAGCTTCGGGCTCGAGACGACCACGGCCCCGAGCGCCGCGTCGGTCGGCGAGAGGATGACCGCCACGAGAATCGCCTCCCAGAACTCGAGATCGCCGCGAAAGAGGCCGAGCGCTACGAGACCACCGAGCGCGATCGTCAACGGCAGCCCGATCGCGAGCAGGCGTCCCGGCAGGCTCGACTCCTTCCTCAACGCGGCGATGTCGAGCCGCGCCGCGTCGTTCAGGAGGACGAGCACCAGCGCGATCTCCGCGACGTGGCGCGGCATCTCGGCGGCGATCTCGTCCGTCCCCCCGCTCAGCAGCTCGAACCCGAGGCAATGCGCGAGAACGCCCGCCGCCACGAACACCATCGGCGCGGTCAGCGGCGTCCCGTCGAGCCGCCGCGACACGAGCGCGTAGGCGACGAGGACGACACCGAAGAACACGAGCCCTTCCATCGCGCGAGTCTGACGTAAGCTGCAAGGACCGTGGGGGTGAAGTACGAGGTCGTGACGTCAGGTCCGACGGCGCGGGAACGCGTCCACGGGTACTCCTCCGCCGATCCGCTCGACGTCGGCGACGTGCTGCGTCTGGCCGGGCGCGACTGGCTCGTGTCCGACCTCGAGGACGGCGACCCGCCCAGGCTGGCCGCGCGGCCCGCGCGCTACCGCCTCCGCCTCCGCCGCCCCGACGGCTACGAGGAAGTCGGAGCGATGCGCCGCTACCGCCCCGACGGGCCCACCGTCGGCCACGGGTTCACGACGCTCGAGGACGGCGCGCCGGTCAGCTGGATGGTCGCGGAGCAGCACCTCTCGACCGACGACGACGGCGAGCCCTTCATCGAGTTCCTCGCCGAGCGCGACTACGGCGAGTTCGACGAGCTTCCGATCCACGAGCTCGAGCACGCGAGCGAGCCTGGCACCGACGAGGCGCAGGCGCTCCTCGCCCGCGCCGACGAGGGGGGCCTCGCCGTCGAGCTGGTCGCGCTCGACGCCGGCGAGGATCCCGACTGGGACGGCGCCGCCTCCTACATCGACGCACTGATCCTCGAGGAGATCGAGGACGACCTGCTCGAGCTCTGCGGCGTCAACCCGAACGTCGACCCGCGCGAGGAGTGGCTCGACACGGTGAAGGCCTGCCTCGTGCGCGACCTCGCGCATTTCCGCACCGACGTCGAGGGCGACCGGGCCGAGATCCAGGTCTGGGACTTCCGCGACGGCCGCATCTTCGCCTCGATCGGCGCGATGGAGGACGAATCGGATCCCGAGCGCGGCCACGGCTGGATGTGCCGCCTGCTCGACGCGAGCGCGCTCGGCGCGGCGGGATTCCAGCGAGTCCGCCGCGCCGAGCTCTAGTAGATCCGGTCGATCGAGCTACTTCCCGCCACCGGCCAGCGCGGGCGGCGCGTCGACATGCTCGACGACGGTGCCGCCGTGCTCGAGGTGGGGAAGCCACTCGAGCCAGCTGGGCAGGTACCAGTTGCTGTCGCCCAGCAGCTTCATCGAGGCGGGCAGGAGCACCGCCCGGACGATGGTGGCGTCGATGAGGATCGCCACGGCGAGCCCGACTCCGAACTGCTTGAAGATCATCATCCCGAGCGTCGCGAACACCGAGAACACGGCGACCATGACGATCGCTGCGCTCGTGACGACGCCGGCCGTCTGCTTGATCCCCTGTGAGATCGCCTCGTCCGTCGACGCACCGCGGTCGTAGAGCTCGCGGATCCGGCTGAGGATGAACACGTGGTAGTCCATCGAGAGGCCGAACAGGATGACGAACAGGAAGATCGGCATGATCGGGACGACGCCCGCGGTCGACGTGAAGCCGAGGAGGTCCTTCCCCCAGCCGTGCTGGAAGACGAGCACCAGCACGCCGTAGGCGGCCGCGACCGAGAGCAGGTTGAGCACGATCGCCTTCGCCGCGATCACGAGCGAGCGGAAGGCGACCAGCATGAGCAGGAACGCGAACACGAGCACGAACAGGAACACGCGCGGTGCGACGGACTTCATGAAGTCGGTGAAGTCCCTCGACGACGCGGTGTAGCCCGTGACGCCGTACTCGGCGCCGGAGAGCGTGCCGATCGTCGCCGGGATGATCTCGTCGCGGAGCGCTGCGAGGGCGGCCTCCGAGTCCGAGTCGGAGCCGTTGCCGTCCACGGGAATGGCGATGTTGACGACCGTCCCGTTGCTGTTCACGTCCACGATGATCGGCTCGTGCATCTTGCCGGTGGCGAGCGCCTGCTCCGTGAGGCCGGCGATCGCCGCTTCCACCTCGGGGGCATGCACGTCGGCGGTCTTCAGGACCACGTTCGCGGGGATCTCAGCTCCCGGGAACGCCGTTTGGAGCTTGTTGTAGGTCTTGATCGAAGCGAGGGACTGCGGGAACGTGTCCACCCCGGGCTCCACCGTGCGCATCGTGAGCGCCGGAGCGGCGATCGCGAGCAGGAGCCCGGCCGAGAGCACGACCGAGAGGACCGGCCGCTTCAGGACGGCGTTGACGATCGCGCCCCAGATCCGCCCTTCGCCGTCGTCGCGCCGCAGCCGGCTGACGAACGGCACGCGGCCCCGGTCGACGTTGTCGCCCAGCCGGGAGAGCAGCGCCGGCAGGACGGTGAGCGACCCGAGCATCGCGATGCCGACGACCAGCATCGTCGCCAGGCCGAACGTTGCGAAGCCCTTGTCCCCGGTGAGGAACATGCCGGACATGGCGACCATCACGGTCAGCCCGGAGATGAGCACCGAGCGGCCCGAGGTGGAAGCGGCGGCCTGGAGGGCGGCCTCTTCGCTGCGCCCGGCGGCTCGCTCCTCGCGCTCCCGCTTGAGGTAGAAGAGCGAGTAGTCCACCCCGACCGCG
This sequence comes from uncultured Actinomycetes bacterium, assembly GCA_963814525.1. Taxonomy (GTDB): domain Bacteria; phylum Actinomycetota; class Thermoleophilia; order Gaiellales; family Gaiellaceae; genus CAVRUF01. Next base: position 182,366 of record CAWFDH010000008.1, read on the forward strand.
AGCCCGATCAGGAGCACGATCGCCGAGACGGCCTCGTCCATCGGGAGGAAGTGGCTCGGAATGGCCATGAAGCCCAGGGTCGCCAGGACGGCGGTCAGTGCGAGCAGGATCGGAATCCCGGCCGCGACGAGCGCGCCGAACGCGATGATCAGGATGATCAGCGTGATCGGCACGGAGATGAGCCCGGCCTTCTTCAGATCCTCCATGAAGGACGCCGTGACCTCCTTGTCCGTGCTCGCGTCGCCGAACTGGCCGACGAAGAGCGCGGGGTGAGCAGCCGCGATCGCGGCTACCTCGGCCACGACCGGGTCGATCTGGTCCCCGGCCTTGTCGAACTCGCCGCGGATCTGGAAGTCGATGATCGCCGAGTGCCCGTCCTCGGAGATCTGGGCGGCGTTGGTCTCTCCGAGCGGTGCGCGGATGTTGATCACCTGCTCGAGCCCGTCGAGCCGGGCCGCGGTGTCTTCGATCGCGGCCGCGAACTCGGGATCGCTCGCGGTGAGCGTCTCGCTCTGGATGAGGACGGTCTCGCCGGCGGGCTGCTTGAAGCCCGCGTCGAGGATCTGATCGGCGCGCTTGGACTCTCCCGCGCCGCCGGCGTTGCCGTCGGCCGCCTTCGTGCCGACGACGGTGCCGAGCATGACCGCGAGCACGACGAACGCGAGCCAGCCGAAGACCGCGGTCTTCCAGTGGCCTGCGCTCCAGCGGCCCATGCGGCCGGCGATGTTCGTCGGTGGTGTCGGCTGTGCGGGCGCCGGGTCGGCGGCCTTCTGCGGCTCGCCCGGCTCGTTCTGCATGACGCGGGTTCTCATCTCTTCTCCTCTTGCGTTTGGGTACGACCAGCGTCCCACCGCCCCGAGCCGGGCGTAGTGAGGCGGGCCCCTGGATTCGGGGGTCGGGTTTCTGGCGTATCGAGGTGCGGGCGGCCGCTACGAACGGAGGTACAGCAAGACCGCCAGCACACGGCGCGAGTCGCCGCCGGTGGAGGGCAGCCCGAGCTTCGTGAAGATCGTCGACACGTACTTCTCGACCGCGCGGAGGCTGAGGACGAGGCGATCCGCGATCCCCTGGTTCGAGAGGCCCTCGGCCATGAGCTCGAGCACTTCTCGCTCCCGCGGCGTCAGGGCGCCGAGCGGGCCGTCGCTGCGCTGCTTCGCCAGCAGGGTCGAGACGATGATCGGATCGAGCGCCGAGCCGCCTTCGCCCACGCGCCGCACCGCGCCGGTGAACTCGTCCACGTTGCTGACGCGGTCCTTGAGCAGGTACCCGACGCCCTCGGCCGAGTCGGCGAGGAGCTTCAGCGCGAGGCCGAGCTCGACGTACTGGGAGAGGACGAGCACGCCCGTGCCCGGATGCTCGGCCCGGATCTCGATCGCTGCGCGCATGCCCTCGTCGGTGTGCGTCGGCGGCAGCCGGATGTCCACGATCGCCACGTCCGGCTCGTAGCTGCGGATCTTGAGCCGCAGGTCGTCCGCGTCTTCGCAGGTGGCGACGACCTCGAACCCGTTGTCAGCAAGCAGCCGTTCGAGCCCCTCGCGGAGGAGGACGCTGTCTTCGGCGATCACGATGCGCATGGAATCTCCGCCCGCAGCCTAGTGCCGCCCCCGGGCGGGCTCCATACGCGCACGCGCCCGTCGAGCGCCTCGACCCGGTCGGCGAGCCCGCGAAGCCCGGTGCCGCGCTCCGTGTCCGCCCCGCCGACGCCGTTGTCGGCGACCTCGATGACGAGCACGTCGCCGGCCCGGGTCACGTCCACGGTGGCCGACTCCGCCTCGGCGTGCTTGCCGATGTTCGCGAGGCTCTCGGACACGAAGTAGAACGCGGCCACCTCGTAGCGCTCCGGCAGCCGCTCGTCGAGCTGCACGCTCAGGTCGACGGGCACCGGCGCCTTCGCGACCAGCGACTCGAGGCCGACCGCGAGACCGTGGCCGCCCACCACCGCCGGATGAAGTCCTCGGGCCAGGTCGCGGAGCTCCTCGAGAGAGAGTGCGACCTCGCGCCTCACCTCGTCGAGCTGCGCCTGCGTTTCGGGATCGTCGGAGAGGCTCTTCTCGAGCATCCCGAGCTGGAGGGAGAGGGCGACGAGCCGCTGCTGGGCGCCGTCGTGCAGGTTGCGCTCGAGTCGTTTCCGCTCCGCCTGGCCGGCTTCGAGTACGCGGGCCCGCGAGCCGTGGAGCTCGTCGAGCCGGGCACGGAGCTCGGACTGGAGCCGCGCGTTCTCGAGCGCGATCCCGGCCGCCGCGGTCACCGAGGCGAGCAGTTCCGGCTCGTCGTCGAGCGCAGAGTCGTGGAGCAGCGCGGCGATCCGGGTGCCATCGTGGTCGATCAGCGTTGCGGTGCGCCCGTCCGCGGTCGCGACCTGCATCGGATGGCCGTCGAGGTCGGCGTAGCTCGCGAAGTCCGGAAGCCAGTAAGCGAGCGCGAGCGACGGATCGCCGAGCGCTCGAGCGAGCGCGCCTTCGAGCGCGGCGGGTGACGGATCCTCGGCCAGCTCGACCATGAGGTCGCCGACCGAGGCGCGGGCCAGCCGGGCGCGCAGCAGGCCGACGAGGAATGCGATCGGCGCGACGCCGATCATCGCGAAGACGATCACGATTGCGATCTCGGCTCCCGGTAGGCCAAAGACCCGCATGACGATGGCGACGGCGAGCAGGACGAGCGCAAGCACGAAGGAGTCGACGAGCAGCTCGCCCGACCGCCGCAGCGGCCGCCCCGACACTCGTCTCCGTAGAACGAGGAAGCCGATCGCCACGAGGGCGAGCGTGCTCACTGCAACCGCCTGTATCGCTCCGACGACCTCGGCCGCGTCCGGCCGGTCGACGACGCCGTAGTGGCCGAAGCCGCCGAGCAGCATCTGAACCAGCCCGAGGCCGACGACTAGCGCGTAGACGGACCCGACGACGATCCGCTCGCCGCGCCGCTCGAGCCTGCCGGTCGGATAGGCGAGGAACACGTGCAGAAAGAGCGCGACCGGCAGCATCCGGAGCACTTCGCCGAGCGTTTCCGGAAGCGGCGCGCTCGCCTCGTTGAGGACGGACAGGAAGGGCCCAAAAGCAGCTGCGACCATGAGCGGCCCGAGCCGGTTGGCCGGCCGGCGCCACCAGGCGATCAGCCCGCAGGTGAGGTACGCGAGGATGATCCAGCCGACGAGCGCGGCGCGGACCCACGGCGCGCGATCTTCCTCGTTGCCGGCGACGAGCACGACGGCGACCGTGGCCGCCACCACTCCGAGGCCGGCGAGCCCGAGCAGCACAGACAGCCGCGGCGTCGCCGGCTCGTCGTGCGCGGTACCACCCATGTCTGCTCCTTCGTCGACCCTGACGGGACGACCCCTGGAGCGACCCTACTCCTGCTCAGCCGAACGCACGGCGCGGCGTGCTCGACAAGAATGGCCACGACCCCAAGACGAGGTGACATTCAGTGGCCCTGAACCACCCCAAGATCCCGCGCTCCAACCGAGAAGATCTCTCCGTCGCGCCGATCTTCTCGCTCGAGAGCAAGACGATCCCGCGACATCGCATCCCCGACGACGAGATCGCCCCGGACGTCGCCTACCAGATCATCCACGACGACCTGATGCTCGACGGCAACGCGCGCCTCAACCTGGCCACGTTCGTCACCACCTGGATGGAGCCGCAGGCCGAGAAGCTCATGGCCGAGTGCTTCGACAAGAACATGATCGACAAGGACGAGTACCCGCAGACCGCGGATCTCGAGATGCGCTGCGTGAACATCCTGAGCCGGCTCTGGCACGCGCCCGACGCCGACGAGGCGACCGGCTGCTCCACGACCGGCTCGAGCGAGGCGGCCATGCTCGGCGGTCTCGCGCTCAAGCGCAGCTGGCAGAAGGCGCGCGCGGCGGCGGGCAAGCCGGCGGACAAGCCGAACATCGTGATGGGGATCAACGTCCAGATCTGCTGGGAGAAGTTCGCGAACTACTGGGACGTCGAGATGCGCCTCGTCCCGATGGAGGGCGACCGCTTCACGCTTTCCGCGGAGGAGGCCGTGAAGCTCTGCGACGAGAACACGATCGGCGTCGTCGCGATCCTCGGCTCCACGTTCGACGGCTCGTACGAGCCGATCGAGGAGATCTGCGCCGCGCTCGACAAGCTTCCAGGAGGACACGGGCCTCGACATCCCGGTGCACGTGGACGGCGCGTCGGGCGGCTTCGTCGCGCCCTTCATCGACCCCGACCTGCCGTGGGACTTCCGCCAGCCGCGCGTCGCCTCGATCAACGCGTCCGGGCACAAGTACGGGCTGGTGTATCCCGGCGTCGGCTGGATCGTCTGGCGCGACGCCTCGAAGCTCCCCGAGGAGCTGATCTTCTGGGTCAACTACCTCGGCGACGACATGCCGACCTTCGCGCTCAACTTCTCGCGGCCCGGCGCGCAGGTGGTGGCGCAGTACTACATGTTCCTCCGCCTCGGATTCGCTGGGTTCGCGGAGGTCCAGGGCTACGCCCGCGACGTCGCGACGAGCCTGTCCGCGCAGGTCGCGGAGCTGGGCCCGTTCGAGCTCCTGACGAAGGGCGACGAGCTGCCGGTCTTCGCGTTCAAGGTGAAGGACGAGATCACGAACTTCACCGCGTTCGACGTGTCGAACGCCCTGCGCGAGCGCGGCTGGCAGGTTCCCGCGTACACGTTCCCGGCGAACCGAACCGACCTGGCCGCCCTGCGCGTCGTCGTCCGACGCGGCTTCAGCCACGACATGGCCGACCTGCTGATCGCGGACTTCAAGCGCCAGCTACCGAAGCTCGAAAAGCAGCCGGAGCCCGTCGCCGACCCGGAGTCGAGCTCGAGCTTCAGTCACTAGCCGGCAGGAGCAGCACCGAGCCGATCAGGAAGCAGAGCCCGCCGAGCGACGTGAAGCCGTTCGCCCAGATCAGGTCGATCTCGCTCCCCGTCGACGGGACGACGAACGACGCGACCGCGGCGATGCCGAAGGCCACGCAGCCGGCGAAGTTGATCGCGGCGATCCACCAGTCGAGCGAGCCGCGCAGCGAGCGCACGACCTGCAGGGCGAGGAAGCCCGGAGACGAGGAAGCACACCGACCCGTAGGCATCCGGGGCCCAGACGAGCTTGTCGTAGGCGTCCGCGTCGAGCCCCGACTGCATGCCGCGGAACGTCGTGATGTTGAAGAAGAGCGTCCCGACGAACTGGATCGCGCTCGCCCACCAGTCCTTGCCGCGCGAACGGCCGCGCGCGGCCAGCGTCGGACGTCCGCAGCTGTAGCGCCGCCGCTGTCGTGAAGAAGATCGAGCCGACGAAGAACGTGATCCCGGTGATCCCCGAGCCGACCGCCGCCTCGTAGCCCGGAAGCGGAGCCACGAGGAAGCACGTCGAGCCGATCGCGAACAGGACTCCCGTCCACCAGACCGCGCGCCGCGGCGCCCACCACACGCTCACCGCGGCGCGACGGGGACGAACGGATGCAGCTCGTCCTGACCCTCCTGGACGATGCCGTAGTGCGACTCCGGTACCTCGATCCACGCGCCCGGCAGGTCACCCAGCGGTTCTGACACGATCAGCCTCGTCTCGTCGCTCAGCCGCTGGAACAGCGGATTGTCCGGATAGAGCTCGCGGAGCGTGTCCACGCGCTCGCTGTAGAAGAGCGTCCGCGAATCGTGCTCGCTGGAGTAGCGGAAGCCCCAGACCTTCGTCCCGTCCGTCGTCGCGACGGTCATCTGGATCGGATGCTCGACGCCGTGCTTGCGTCCCGTCTCCTCGATGAACCCGACCGCCTTCGCGACCGCGCTCGGCGGATCGTCCTCGAGCCCGAACGTGAGCGCGAGGTAGAAGAACGTCTCGGTGTCGGTCGAGCCTTCGATCTCCGCGAAGAGCGACGGGTCGACGGCGAGCTGGAGGTCGCGCTTCACCGTGGGGAACTCGTGGATCGCGCCGTTGTGCTGCCAGAGCCAGCGCCCGTGCCGGAAGGGATGGCAGTTCGTCTGCTGGATCGCGGTCCCGGTCGCCGCGCGGATGTGGGCGAAGACCAGCCCGGACACCGTGTGCGCCGCGATCTGCTTCAGGTTCCGCTCGTTCCAGGCGGGCTCGACGCTGTGGTAGACGGCGGGCGTCTCACCGACGCCGTACCACCCGATGCCGAACCCGTCGCCGTTCGTCGTCGTCGCGCCCATCCGCGAATGGAGGCTCTGGTCGATCAGCGAGTTCTCGCGACCGTAGAGCAGCTCCTCCATGAGGACCGGCGTTCCTGAGTAGGCAAGCCATCTGCACATCTGTGATCTCCTCTACTGTCGCGCCATTGCGACCCGGAAGAGCTCGTCCGGGTCGAGCTTGTGGTCGTCGTCCGCGGACGCGTCCCCGACGTCGATCTCGACCCAGTTGACCTCGCCGGTGAACGCGTTCGGCACCGGGTAGTCGTCGGCGACGAGCGCACCGTTCTCGCGCCCGACGTCACACGTGTCGTCGGCGGAGAAGATCATCGCGGCCGTGGCACCGACCTTGCCCTCGCCGACCTTGTCGCCGTCGAGGTAGAGCGTCGCGGTGCCGCCCTTGCCCATCCCGCCGCCGTCGTAGGCGAACTCCATCCGAACCTGGTGCGTGCCGGCGGGTACTTCCGTCTCCGAGTCGACGTAGAACCGCTGGATGCCGAGGAGGTTGTAGCAGTACCTCGGCTTGCCCTCCTTGAGGTAGAGCGTCCAGCCGCCGATCGAGCCGCCCTGCGCGACGATCACGCCCTGCGCGCCACCGTCGGGCACCTCGATCTCGGCGGTGACGGCGTGCGACTTGTTCTTGATGCTCACGATCGAGCTCTCCGTCAGGCGGCCCATGCCGCCGTAGAGGAGCTGCCGGTCGCCCTGCACGAGCTTCGGCCGGCCGGCGATGTCGGGGAGCAGGCGCTCGGCAACGCGGTCGTCGAGCGGCAGGACGTTGTACTTCGTCGCCTCGATCAGGAACAGGCGCTGCAGCTCGGCCAGCTTCTCCGGCTGCTCGGCCGCGAGGTTCTTGGCCTGAGTCCAGTCGGTGTTCGTGTCGTAGAGCTCCCAGACGTCGTCGTCGAACGCCGGCTTCGTGTCGCCCGACAGGATCCACGGCGTCCCGTGCTTCGTCACGGCGGTCCAGCCCTCGTGGTAGATGCCGCGGTTGCAGAACATCTCGAAGTACTGCGTCGTGTGCCGCTCGTCGGCCGAGGCGTCGTCGAAGGAGTACGCCATGCTCACGCCCTCGATCGGCTTCTGCTGGACACCGTCCACGAACTTCGGCTCCGGCAGGCCGGCCGCCTCGAGAATGGTCGGCGCGACGTCGATCACGTGCGAGAAGTGGTTTCGCACCTCGCCCTTCGCCTTGATCCCGTCGGGCCAGTGGACGATCGTGCCGTTCCGCGTGCCGCCCCAGTGGGACGCGACCTGCTTCGTCCACTGGTACGGAGTGCACATCGCGTGCGCCCAGCCGACCGCGAAGTGGTTGTACGAGTCCGGGCCGCCGAAGTCGTCGATCCGCTCCATCATGAACTCGGGCGTCTCGAGCGCGGCGGCGCCGTTGAAGTTGATCATCTCGTTGTAGGTGCCGTTGATGGTGCCTTCGGCCGAGGCGCCGTTGTCGCCGATGATGTAGTAGACGAGCGTGTTGTCGAGCGCGCCGAGATCCTCGATCGCGTCGACGAGCCGACCGACGTGGTGGTCGGTGAACTCGAGGAAGCCCGCGTAGACCTCCATCTGGCGGCGGAGCACCGGCTTCAGGTCCTCCGGCATGTCGTCCCAGGCGGGGATCTCGTCGTGGCGGACGGTCAGCTCCGCGTCCGCCGGGATGACGCCGAGCTCCTTCTGCTTGGCGAAGATGTCGCTCGCGCAGCACGTCCCAGCCGTCGTCGAACTGGCCCTTGTACTTGTCCGACCACTCGGGGTGACGTGGTGCGGCGCGTGCGTCGCGCCAGGCGCGAAGTACGCGAAGAACGGCTTGTCCGGCATGAGCGCCTTCTGCTGGCGGACCCAATTGATCGCCTTGTCGGTCATGTCGGCCATGAAGTGGTAGCCCTCTTCGGGCGTCTTCTCGGGCTCGACCGGGATCGTCCCCTCGTAGATGGCCGGGTAGTACTGGTGCGCCTCCCCGCCGATGAAGCCGTAGAAGTACTCGAAGCCGCTGCCGGTCGGCCAGGCGTTGAACGGGCCCATCGGGCTCGTCTCCCACACGGGCACCTCGTGGCACTTGCCGAACTGCGCCGTGGAGTAGCCGTTCAGCTTCAGCGTCTGCGCGAGCGGCGCGCAGGTGTTCGGCCGGATCGAGTTGTAGCCGGGCGCCGAGGTCGCGATCTCCGTGATGCCGCCCATGCCGACCGTGTGGTGGTTGCGGCCGGTGAGAAGGGCCTGCCGCGTCGGCGAGCAGAGCGCCGTCGTGTGGAAGCGGTTGTACTTCAGCCCGTTCGCCGCGAGGCGCTCGGCGTTCGGCGTCGCGATCGGCCCGCCGAAGGCGCTCGCGGCGCCGAAGCCGACGTCGTCGATGAGGACGAAGAGGACGTTCGGCGCGCCCTCGGGCGGCCGCAGCATCTCGATCGGCGGAAACTTGGTCGCAGGATCCTTGGCGTCGTAGGTGGTGAGCCCGACCGGTGTGATGTCGGGGATCGGCAAGATTTCGCGTTCGGCGTCCATCGGTCTCCTTGCTAGTGCGACAGGTCGATGGTCAAGCGGTTTCACCGGTGTCCGTGGCGTGGTAGGCGGCGAGCAGGCGCTCCTCCTCGTCGTGCTTGGGGAACATGAAGTAGACGAGCACGGCGCCGCCGAGCACGGCGACGAGCCCGGCCGTGTAGGCCCACTGGTCTCCGTCGAGGAACGACTGGGTCGCGGCGGCGGTGATCGCGGCTCGCGTCCGACGGATGCTGCTGCGCGAGCGCCTCGGCGCTCGAGAACGACTTGGTCAGCGCGGCCTGAGTGCTCGTCGGTCACGTTGTCGGACGCGTCGCGCGGCGCTCATCGCGGACGCGTAGCCCGCGGTGAGGAGCGCACCGAAGATCGAGGTCATGAGCGCGCCGCCGAGGTCGCGCTGGAGATCGGCGGTGCCCGATGCCATGCCCGCGCGCTGCACGGGCACCGAGCCGGTGAGCGAGTGCGACGCCGGAGTCCCCGCGAGCCCCACGCCGATCCCGATGAAGACGTAGGCGATCCCGATCTGCCAGTACGAGCTGCCCTCCTTCCAGAGGAAGAGCATCGAGAGCGAACGCGAGCGTGAGCGCGACGTAGCCGCAGAGCAGCGTGAAGCGGGCCCCGTACGCGCCGACGAGCTTCGCCGAGCGCGGCGCGACGAGCACCATGCAGACGACCGCAGGGAGGATCGCCGCGCCCGCCTCGAGCGTCGAGTAGCCGAGCACGTTCTGGAGGAACTGCTGGCTCACGAACGCGGCGGCCATGAGCGAGCCGAAGACGATGATCCCCGCGCAGGCGGCGACCCAGAAGACACGGCGCGGCGGCCACGTCCAGGTCGTAGAGGGGGTTCTCGGCCCGCTTCTGCCGCAGGTAGAAGGCAACCCCGGCCGCGAGCGCGATCAGCCCGAGCCCGGCGGCCACGGCCGCTTCTCCGGGGACCGGAGCGAAGTTGATCCCGAGGACGAGCGCCCCGACGAGGACGACCGAGAGGATGCCGCCGAGGTTGTCCACCGCATCGCTCGTCTCGTTCACGTGCGCGGGCACGAACTTGAGCGCCATGACCAGGGCGACGCCGCGAGCGGCAGGGTCACGAGGAAGACCGAGCCCCACCAGAAGTGCTCGAGCAGAGCGCCGGAGACGAGCGGGCCGAGCGCGGCAATGCCGCCGCCGAGCGCCGACCAGAGCGCGATCGCCTTGGTGCGCGGCTGTCCGGCCCAGAGCGCGGTGATGAGCGCGAGCGTGGTCGGGTAGGCCATGCCGGCCGAGAGCCCGCCCAGCACCCGCGCGCCGAAGAGCACGGTGTCCGAGGGCGCGTACGCGGCCAGAAGGCACGCCGGGCACCGACAGCACCATGCCGAGCACGAGCAGCAGCTTGCGCCCGTAGCGGTCGCCCACCGCGCCGAGGTACAGCACCGAGGCGGCGAGGCCGAGCGAGTAGCCGACCGCGATCAGGTTGAGCGTCGTCTGCGACGAGTCGAACGCGGCCCCGATGTCGGGGAGAGCCACGTTCGCAACCGAGAGGTTCAGGTTCGCGACCGCCGCGACGAGGATGAGCGAGATGAGGACGAGGCCCGCTCGTTCGGGCGCGTGTCCTCCGGCCTGCTTCGGCGGCGTGGTGGCCATGGAGATCCCTGGTCACGGAGCGCGCGGGCCCGTCCGGCCCGCGCGCCCGTGGCCTCTACTCGTCCGCCGCCGCGATCCCGATGGCGACGAGGTCCTTCGCGTGGATCCACTCGTCGGCGAGCGACGGTGCCCGCCGGCGGCGACGATCGCGTCGCGCAGCGGAATCATCCAGCGGTGCTCGATCAGGGCGATCCCGGCTGCCGAGCCGTTCGGGATCGACGTCGGCGATGTACCAGGCGTCCTCCTCGTCGATCATGTGGCCGTCGCCCTCGAGCGCGCCCTCGGCGCCGGCCATCGCGCCGGCCTCCATGCCCTCCTCGCCGTCCATGCCCGCGCCGATCAAGGCGCCGATGACGGCTCCGAGCTCGACCTGGTCGTCCAGGCTGAGATCTGCTCTTCTGGAGCACGATGACGTTGCCCTCGTCGTCCTTGTGGACGGCCATCAGGTCGATGAGCCGGATCATGTCCGCTTCTCGCAGCCGCTCGAGCTCGGCCAGGATCGATCCGTCGAAGTTCGGATCGTCGAAGCCGATTACGAGCATCTGCACGGGTCCAATTGCCATGTCGCTTCTCCTCTCGCTCGGCTACGCGAGCAGTTTGGCTTTCTGCACCTCGAACTCCGCGTCCGTGAGGACGCCGGAATCCCGAAGCTCGGCGAGCTGCTTGAGCTGCTCGATCTTGTCGTCGGTCATGCCGCCCGCGGGCGCGGCCGGCGCCGCAGGAGGCGGCGGAGCTGCGTAGGCGGCCTGCTCTTCGGCCTCGCGGTTGGCCGAATTCGCGCCCGCCTTGCCGGCCATGTACGCGGTCCCGCCGACTACGGCGGCTCGTGCGATGGGTCGTCGTCGTACCAACATTCGTGTCTCCCTTCCTAGGAACTCGTGTCGCAGTCGAGATCTTCGATTGCCTGTTCGCCGGCCTCGCGGATCGTGGCCAGTCCGGTGGTGATCGCCTGGATCGATCCGGGCGACGGGAAGTCTCCGAGCGCTGTCTGCAGCGATTCGGCTGAAGCCTGGAGCTCGTCCACGTCGGCCGAGGTCACCTCCCGTGCGGCGGAGGCGACGGCCTGTGCCGCGTCGACGACCTCCCCGATCGCCGCTTCGACGTCGTCGAGCGACGACGAGCCGATGTTCAGATCCTGCATCTCGTCGAGCGAGGAGCGAAAGCCGTCGAGCGCCGAGCAGAGCTCCTCCTCGGGCGTCGCCGCGTCGTCGCCGCCGCCGCAGGCCGTGAGACCGGCCCCGACGGCGAGCGCCAGCGTGGCCATGGCCAGGAAACCAATGATTCGCATCTAGCCACCTCCTGCCCGTTGCGGCGTCACGCGCGGAAGCGTCTGATTTGGCCGGACGCCGCGCCACGCCCGGGCGGGAATCGATCCCGCACGGACGAATCTACGCCACGCGGCGACGCTGCGGCGGAAAATCGGCGACCGGCCCGGCATGTGAGACGCAGTCAATCGCGCCGGCGACGCCCCGAGCAACGGCGCCCGCACGGAACCTGCGGTGGTGCCTGCACCCGTCTTACGGCGTCGGCGAGGAAGACGAGCGTCGCCTTGACGCGCTTGCTCACGTCCTCCGCGTCCGAGAGATCGAGCTTCAGGAAGATCGAGTTGATGTGCTTCTCTACCGCGCGCTTCGTGAGGACGAGCGACTCCGCGATGGCGCTGTTCGACTTGCCCTGGGCGATCTCGGCGAGCACGTCGCGCTCGCGCGGCGTCAGGGTCGCGAGGGGCGAACGCTCCTCCCTCGTCTTCTCGGCGACCAGGACGTCGACGACGCGCGGATCGATCACCGAGCCGCCGGCCGCGACCTGCTGGACGGCGGAGACGAGCTGCGCACGGTCGTGCAGCCGCTCCTTGAGCAGGTAGCCGCGGCGATCCGATCCGGACTCGAGGAGCGCGAGCGCATACCCCGGCTCCACGTACTGGCTGAGGACGACGACTCCGATCTCTGGATGCGTCTCGCGCAGCTCGGCGGCCACCCGGATTCCCTCGTCGGTCTTCGACGGCGGCATGCGGATGTCCGTGAGCACCACGTCGGGCGCAGAGGTTTCGATCGCTTCCATGAGGGAAGGCAGGTCTGCGCATGACGCGGCGATCTCGAGGTCAGGTTGGGCGGCGAGCACCTGTTCGAGGCCCTCGCGCACGAGCAGGCTGTCGTCGGCGAGCGCGACGCGAATCGGCATGAGCGGACGATATCCCGCCCGCGGTGCGCGCATCACCGGGGAGACACCGGCGGACACCATTGCGCCCGCCCGCCCGAACGGGCGACCCTTTGAACAAGGGCTCGACAACCGCAACAGGGGGCATCGGGATGAGGACGACCGCGTGACGGCGCGGAGAGACGTCGGTGTGCTGACGGTCGACGACCACGCGGGCTTCCGCGCGGCGGCGCGCCAGGTGATCGAGGCGACGGACGGCTTCACGGCCCTCGGCGAGGCCGGCTCCGGCGAGGAGGCGCTCGCGCTCGCCGACGCGCTCGACCCCGACCTGGTGCTGATCGACGTCCGCATGGCGGGAATCGACGGGCTCGAGACCGCCAGGAGATTCAAGTCCGCGCACCCGCGCTCGCTGCTCGTGCTCGTCTCGACCGAGGATCCGCCCGCCGGAGCGTCCGCGTGCGGCGCGTCCGCCCTCATTCGCAAGGAGTGCTTCGGGCCGAGCGAGCTCCGCCGCCTCTGGGGCTCGCACGGCCCGACCGTCCCCGCGGGGTAGCTGGGACCTGCGAGCTCCGCCGCCGCTGGAGCTCGCAGATCCGAACTGCCTCGCGGGGTAGGGTCTTCGCTACTTCCGGCCATCGAACGAACAAGCGAGAGTCTCTTGACGCTGCACCGGCATCGCCTTGCGCTCGGCGCGGCCGCGGTCGCAGGCGTCGCGCTGACCGCGATCGCCGCTTCGATCGTCGCCCGAGACCCCTGGAGCGACGATCCCGAGCTCGCCGCGATCGGGCGCTCGCTCGTCATCGCCGTGCCGGTCGCGGTCGGGCCTCTGGGCCTGGCACACGCGACCCGACGAGCGCTTCGGCCCGCTCCTGGCCGCGGCCGGCTTCCTCTGGTTCTTCACCACGCTCGCCGAGTCGTCGAACGACGTCGTCTACAGCACCGGGCGCGTCGCCGTCTGGCTCGTCGAGCCGGTGCTGATCTTCACGATGCTCGCCTTCCCGTCGGGACGCCTCACCGGGCGAATCCGAGCGCGTCGGCTCGTCGCCTACTCGGTGCTGCCTGGTCGCGATCCTCTACCTGCCCACCGCGCTGCTCGTCGCCGAGTTCCCCGTGCCGATCCCGTACAGCTCTGTGCGTCGCCGGCTGCCCGCCGAACGCGTTCATGGCGATCGAGCTCCCAGCCGGGCTTCATCGCCGCGGTCGTCCAGCCGCTGCGCGACTTCCTCGCCGTGCTCGGGTTCGTCGCGGTCGTCGTCTACCTGCTCGCCCGGCGCCGCTCGCTCGACGCGGCATCATGCGGCGCGCCCTCGGTCCCGTCCTGGCCGTCGCCGTCCTGCGGGCGGCTCTTCTTCGTCTCTACGTCCCCCTGCGCCGCTGGGCGCCCGAGTCGACCGCGGTCGACGTCCTCGGCTGGCTCTATGTCCTCTGCCTGCCCGGGATGGCGGTCGCCTTCCTCGTCGGGCTCCTGCGCGCGCGGCTCTTCGCCGGCGAAGCGCTCCAGGGCCTCGCGCTGCGCCTGCGCGAGCATCCGGGGCCGGACGAGGTCGCAGCGGCTCCTGCGGGAGGCGACCGAGGATCCGACGCTCGAGCTCGTCTACGACGTGCCGGAGGAGACCCCGGGCCGAGCGGTCACGACGGTCGCCGAGAACGACGAGCCGGTCGCCGCGGTCGTCCACGACCCTGCGCTCTCCGAGCAGCGCGAGTTCGTGCGCGCGGCCGCCTCGCTCGCGCTCGCCGCGGTGGAGAACCGCGAGCTCGCGACGCAGGTGGACGAGTCCATGGAGGAGCTGCGGGAATCGCGGACGCGGATCCAGGCGGCGGCCGACAACGAGCGGCGCCGGATCGAGCGCGACCTCCACGACGGCGCCCAGCAGCGGCTGGTCGCGCTCCGCATCCGGCTCGGGCTCGCCGCCGACGTCGCGCGGGACGATCCGGAGCGCAGCGCCGAGCTCCTCGGCGAGCTCGGGATCGAGGCCGAGGAGGCGCTGGAGGAGCTGCGCTCGCTCGCGCACGGCGTCTACCCGTCGCTCCTCGCCGACCGCGGGCTCGAGGAGGCGCTGACGGCGCTCGGCCGCAGCGCTCCGCTCTCCGTCATCGTCGACGTGCACGGCAGCCGACCGCTACCCGCCCGAGATCGAGAGCGCCGTCTACTTCTGCTGCCTCGAGTCCCTCCAGAACACGCTCAAGCACGCGAACGCCTCGTCCATGCGGATCGCGGTCTCGGCCGCGGCGACGCGCTGCGGTTCACGTTCGCCGACGACGGCCGGGGCTTCGACGACGCGTCGGTCGCCGGCGGCGCGGGGTTCACGAACATGCGCGACCGCGTGGCGGCCGTGGGCGGTGAGCTGCGGATCGCGGCGAAGCCGGGCGCCGGAACCGAGGTCTCGGGGGAGGATTCCGCTCCCCGACTAGTGGTGTGCGCACGATGGCGCGCCCGTAGGCCGCTCGAATAGGATCGCGCTCCCTACAGGGATCCGAATGAACCTCGGCTGGCGCAAACAGAAGAAAGAAGACGACCCCGTCGCCGAGGTGGAGCCGGTCGTCGTCCAACTCGACACCGATGAGCTCCGGCGGATGTCCGCGGTGTTCGCGGCGCCGAGGTGGCTGCGCGATCTGGGCGTCGCCTCCTGGTTCCTCGTGGGCGTCGGCTTTCTGCTCGTGGCATTGGTCGTGCTCCTCGGCGCGACCGCCGAGATCACCATGCCGGTCCTGACCGCATTCATCGTCGCCTCGGTCGCGTCGCCGATCGTGACCAAGCTGCAACACCATCGGGTCCCGCGCGCCCTCGGCGCGGTGATCGTGCTGCTGGCGCTCCTCGCGATCGCGCTCCTCGTGGTCGCCCTCGTCCTCGGCGGGATCGTCTCGCAGACAGGCGAGATCGGGGCGACAGCGAACGAGGCCGCCGCGAAGGTCGAGAGCTGGCTCGAGGACTCCGGCGTGGATTCATCCGGAGCGTCGTCCGCGACGAGCCACACCACGTCGGAGGTCCCGGCGATTCTGGGGACATTGATCGGCGGCGCGGTCGACGGGATCAAGACGCTCACGAGCCTTGCCTTCGGCCTGTCGTTCGCGCTTCTGGCGCTCTTCTTCCTGCTCAAGGACGGCCCGATGATGCGCCGGTGGGTCAACGAGCATGTCGGCATGCCGACCCCCGTCGCCGACACGATCACGCGCAACGTCGTCGTGTCCCTGCGGCGCTACTTCGGCGGCGTCACGATCGTCGCCGCGTTCAACGCCGTGGTCGTCGGGCTCGGCGCCGTCGTGCTCGGCGTTCCGCTGGCGGGAACGATCGCGCTCGTGTCGTTCATCACCGCGTACGTGCCGTACATCGGCGCGTTCGTCGCGGGCGCGTTTGCGGTCATCATCGCCCTCGGCGCGACCGACGTTCAGACGGCGCTCATCATGCTGATCATCGTCCTGCTCGCGAACGGGCTGCTCCAGAACATCCTCCAGCCGATCGCCTTCGGCGCGACGCTCAGCCTGAACCCGCTCGTCGTCCTCATCGTGACGATCGGCGCCGGCTGCCTCTTCGGGATGATCGGCCTCGTGCTCGCCGCGCCGCTCGTGTCGGCCGGCGTCCACATCATCGACGACCTGAACGCGGCGAAGGCGGCGGCCGAGAGCAAGATCGAGACCTTCGGCGGAGCCGGTGACCGGCGATGTCTGAGGCCGCCCAGGCAGTTCTCCCGTTCCAGGATCCGTCCCGCAAGAGCCGGCTCGTCAAGGTCGTCACCTGGCTCGTCGGGATCGCGGCGGTGATCGTCGTGCTGCACCTGCTCGGGATCGACGTGATCGCCTGGTTCAGGGAGCTGTGGGATCAGATCAAGGCCGTCCCGGTCGGCTACATCGTCGCGGGGCTCTTCTTCCAGACGTTGCAGACGGTCTTCGCCGGGCTCTCCTACTACGGGATCCTCAGCGCCGCCTATCCGGGCCAGGTCAAGCTCGCCCCGATCGTCACCGCCTACGCGGTGGGCGTGGCGATGAACAACTTCCTGCCGGCGAACATCGGGACGTTCGTGACGCTCCTCATGTTCGTGGCGCTCATCCCGCGCTGCACATTCGCCGGCGCGCTCGCCGCCTACCTCGTCCAGAAGATCTTCTTCACGATCGCCGGGACGTTCGTCTACCTCTACCTCTTCCTCTCGGTGCCTGGGTCGTTCGACCTGAGCCTCGGGAACGTCCACGAGCACCCGGTGGTCGCGGTCTCGATCGCCGTCGGCGCCGTCCTCCTCTGCGTCATCGTCGGCCGCATCTTCTGGCGGCAGGTGAAGAAGCTCTGGGAGCAGGCGAAGCAGGGCGGCGCGATCCTCAGGACTCCGAAGCGCTACTTCACCCGCGCCTTCCTGCCGTCGTTCATCTCCTGGACTCTGCAAGCTGATCGTGATCGGGATCTTCCTGGCGGCGTTCGCGATCCCGGTCACGTTCGAGTCGATCATGTGGGTGACCGGCTCGGGCTCGCTCGCCAACGTCGTCTCGGTCACGCCCGGCGCCGTCGGGATCACGCAGGCGACGAACGCGCTCGCCCTCGACGCCTGCTGCAACGTGCCGAACGCCGACGCGGTCGCCTACTCCACGGCCCAGCAGCTGATCACGACCGCGTGGAACGTGCTCTTCGCGCTCGTCCTCGTCGTCTGCGTCTTCGGCTGGACGGGCGGCAAGGTGCTCGTCACGCGAGTCCTACACGGGCGCGAAGGACAAGGTCGCCGAGCAGAAGGCCGCCCGCGCCGAGAAGAAGGAAGCGAAGCGCGAGGCCCGGAAGGACGAGGCGCACGGGCTGACCGGCAGGTTCCGCCGACCCAAGGACGACGAGCCGCCGGACGACACCTAGCGCCCGGCGGATTACCACTTGGAGCGGCGACCCCTGCGGCTCGTGTAGACGATCTTCGGGCGTGCGCTCTGCATGCCGGACTCCTCGAACCGGTCCTTGTGGCCGAGGCGGCCGGCTGCACGGCTCGTCTCCTCGCGCTGCTCGGGGAGGACGAACGTGATCGCGATGCCGTCCTTGCCCGCGCGGCCGGTGCGGCCGGTGCGGTGGAGGTAGCCCTTGTCCTCCTCGGGCGGGTCGTAGTTCACGACGTGCTCGACGTCCTCGATGTCGAGGCCGCGCGCGGCGACGTCGGTGGCGATGAGGACGGATACCTGGCGCTTCTCGAAGCGCTCGAGCGACCGCTGGCGCGCGGCCTGGGACATGTCGCCGTGCATGGCGACGGCGTTCACGTCGTGACGGCGCAGGCGCGAGACCAGCCGGTCGGCGCCGCGCTTCGTGCGCACGAAGACGAGCGTGAGCCCGTCGTCGTTCGCCTGGAGATGGTCGACGAGCGTCTCGAGCTTGTTGCTGTCCGTGACCGCGATGAAGCGATGCTCGATCACTCCGGCCTCACGCTCGGGCGGCATCTCCGCCTCGAACCGCGACGGGCTCGACGTGTACGAGCGCGCGAGATCGCCGACCTCGCCGTCGAGCGTGGCGGAGAAGAACATCGTCTGGCGGTTCTTCGGCATCCGGCGGACGAGCTTGTCCACCTGGGGCTTGAAGCCCATGTCGAGCATCCGGTCGGCCTCGTCGAGGACGAGGATCCGGACCTGCGAGAGGTCGACCGCGCGCCGGTTGGCCAGGTCTTCGAGCCGGCCGGGCGTGGCGACGAGGATCTGTGCCTTCTTGGCCCCGGCGGCCTGGGCGCCGATCGACACGCCGCCGTAGGCGACGCCGACCTTCAGGCCCTTGGCTGCGGCCAGCGGAGCGAACTCGTCGGCGACCTGCTGCGCGAGCTCGCGCGTGGGCACGAGGATGAGCGCGCTCGGACGCGCGTCCGACGGAACGGTGCGCTCGACGATCGGAAGCGCGAACGCCAGGGTCTTGCCCGAGCCGGTCGGGCTCTTGGCAAGAACGTCCAGGCCGGCAAGCGCGTCCGGCAGGACGATGGACTGGATCTTGAACGGCTCGGTGATCGAGCCGGCCGCCAGCGCACGGACCACCTGGTCCGAGACGCCGAGTTCGGCAAAGGACTGCTGTGACATCGCTCTACTCCTTCGGTGTCGAGACTTGCCTACCTCGAAAATCCCAAAGGAGGAACGAGAAGCTCATCTCACGGCCGACCCGCTGTCGGCCTGTCTTTCACAAGGTAGCAGCAGGATCTACGGGCGGCTATGGCCCGATCCGGCCGTTACCGAATCGCAACATGGGCCATTCGGGCGGCGCAGCCGGGATGACGCCGATCACGCCGTCCCCGTTGATGTCGGCCGACACCGGGCTCGAGTCGATGTACTGGCCGAGCGGCGGCATCCAGAACGGGTAGCCGTCGCAGTCGAAGTCGACGTTCGCGCCCGCGCCGCTCTCGGGCCCCGAGTAGACCGGGGTGCCGCCGTTGACGGCAGAAGAACTGGGGTAGAAGCCGCTCAGATACGCCTCGCCCGCGGCGGAGGACTGGAGCCCGTTCACCTCGGAGAGCGCCGACTCGTCGAGCGCCTCGACGCGGTAGCGGTTGTAGTCGATCGCCTGCGTCCGGCTCGGGTAGCGCGAGAGCACCTTGGACATGACGCTGAACGAGTTCAGGCTCGCCGTGGTCGAGCCCGAGGACGTGGCCGAGCTCGTGCATGAAGATGTGCGCGAAGCCGCCGCCGCCGTCCTTGTCCACGAGGAAGTCGGTCGTTCCGGCCTGGCCGGCCGGGCCGCCGCAGATGTCGTTCACGACGCTCGCGATGTGGAAGATCCGCAGCCGCTTCGTCTTGAGGCCGCTCGAGTTGTTCGAGGGGTTCGCGCAGCCAGAGACGCTGAATCCAGACGAGCCGCCGAGGCTGTACTTGCGCGACCCGCACGTCTTGCCGGCGTCGAGGTGCAGCCGCACGCCCTTCTTCTTGTCTGGATTCGTGAGCGGCGCGTTCTTGAACGCGTTGTAGAGCGCGTCCAGCTGGCCGCACGAGACCGACCGAGCGCGAAATCCCCTTCTGGAAGTCGATCTCGACGAAGACGTCCTTGTGGCGCCAGTTCGCGCCGAGCTTCTTCAGGTCGACCCCGCTCGGCGTCTTCGTGCGCTCCCAGGTGTCCGGGAGGCCGTCCTTGTCGGTGTCCTTCGCCGCGAACGCGGACGGCGCGCACAGCAGCGCCAGCCCAAGGAAAACCGCGATCAGACCCCTCCGCCGCATCGAACCTCACGGTAGCGGCACGTGCGGACTTCAACAACCTCTAACACAGCGTCCACACCGCCTCAATCGCTCCGTACAAGCCCTTGACCCCTCGCGGATACATCTGTCGGCGAGATGAACGACGACCCCCTCCCCGGTGCCTGAAGTGGCCTCCATCGACGTCCACGTCCAGGCGGAGACCGAGCGCCAGCGTGTGACCACCTGGCGCATCGAGCGGCTGATCGAGGTCGGCTACGACCACGAGTCGGCGCTGCTCATCGGTATCGACACCAGTATCGACCTGCACCTCGCGACTGACCTCCTCAGGCGCGGATGCACGGTCGAGAACGCGCTGCAGATCCTCTTCTGAGCGGCGCGTGCGATGTGGGGTGGTTTCGGCGGCCGCCCCACATCCAAATTTCTACTCTGTACGGCATGGCTCGCCAGGCGGCGCTTCTCCGCGGGATCAACGTCGGCCCGACGACGGCGGTCGCGATGGCCGATCTCAAGGCGTCCTTCGAGGCGCTCGGGCTCGAGGACGTCGAGACCTACGTGCGCTCCGGCAACGTCGTCTTCAGCGGGAAGACCACGGCGGCCGCGCTCGAGAAGCGGATCGCCGCGGACTTCGGGCGCGAGTACGACGTCGTGCTGCGCACCGCGGCCGAGCTCGAGCGGATCGCCAAGGCCTGCCCGTTCCCGACTGAGGACGGCAAGACGAGTCCATGTCATGTTCCTGGACACGAAGCCGAAGGCCGCGAAGCTCGACCCGGACCGCTCGCCGGGAGACGAGTTCGCCGTGAAGGGCAGCGAGGTCTACATCCACACGCCGAACGGCTACGGGCGCTCGAAGCTCGCGCCGTCGTGGTTCGAGAAGGGCCTGGGCGTCCGCGGCACAGCCCGGAACTGGAACACGGTGCAGAAGCTCGTCGAGCTGACCTCCTAGGACGCGCTCCAGCTCTCGCGCGCGAGCGTGAACTTGTGGCCCGGCCCCGTTGGAGCACGCGAGGCCCGCTTCGCTCGACTTGCACGTGATGCCGGCCTTCTTCCACGTGCCGCCGTACGTGAGCGTCGGGGCGCTCCCGTCGAAGACCGTGTCGCCCGCGCACTGCGGCTGGGCAGGGCCTCCGGTCGTGATCATGAGGCCGACCCAGTCGTACGGGCAGCCCTCGGCCGGCTCCGGGACCATGCCGCTGAGGATGTCGCAGCGCAGCGTCCCGCCGTAGAACGCGCAGCCGATGTTCTTCGACGGCATCTTGAACGTCGGGCTGTCGAGATCCGCGTAGCCGAGCGCGCGGCAGATCTTGACGATCTCGGCCTCGGTCTCGGAGCCGCACGAGATCCCGGTGCCCGAGGTCCGGATCGTCCACTCGCTGCCGCTCCAGCGGAGGAAGACCTGCTCCGTCTCGTAACAGAACTCGACGCCGGGCTTGCAGACCGATGGGTCAGGAACCGCGAACACCTGCGCGTAGCCCTTCTGGCAGCGCTCGACCTTCGCCTCGACGACCGTGAGCTTCGGTGCGTTGCCGTCGAAGGCGTCCTTCAGGACCGGCAGGAACGCGTCCGGCTCGCACGAGGCCCCGGCAGCGGTGGTCGTCGTCGCGGGCGGAGGAGGAGGCGGCGGCGGCGAGGTCGTGCTCGGTCGACGGCGTCGACACGGTCTCGGTCACGGTCACGGCGGCCTTGTCGCCACCGCCGCAGGTGGAGAGCACTGCGACGAACGCGACAGCCAGTCCACCGAGAATGATCCAGCGCCTCTTCATTGCAGCCGTTTCGGGCTAGCTCTTGGCGTTCCTCGTCGCCCAGTCGAGCGCGTGGTCGGCGACCGCTTCCCAGCCGTCCTGGGCGACCGTCCAGTGCGAGCGGTCGGGGTACTCCTTCAGCTCGACGAGACCCGCCTTGTACTTCTTCGAACGTTCGTCCGGGTGACGCCCGCCGGAACGACGTGATCCAGGCCGCCGGCGAGCAGGAGCAGCGGCGCGCGATCGGCCTTGTCGAAGTCGATCTTGAACACCGAGTTCGGGACTCAGGTTCGCGTTCGCGCCCTCCATGAAGACGTGGCCGACTCCGGGGATCGGCGTAGGTCTCCCACGCCTTCTGCGACTCCTCGTCGGAGAGCAGGTTCCCGAAGGCGTACTTGAACTGCTTCGGCGTGAACGGGACGGCCTTGCCGCGGTTCGCCGGGTTCTTGATGATCGGCCAGGCCGACTTGATCGTCGAGAACGGCAGCTTGAGGACGCCCTTGGGCTGCGCTGCGTCGACGCCGACCCCGGCCGCGCCGAGGCCGCGGTTCAGCATCACCTGCGTGAACAGGCCGCCGAACGAGTGGCCCATGATGATCGGCGGTTCGGGCAGGGCGCGGATCGCCTGCTCGTAGCGGTCGGCGACCTGCGCGGCGGTGAGCCCGGCGAGCGCGGACGGGTCGCGGCGAAGATCCTCGGGGGACCGGTCGAAGGCGTCCGACCACCCCGGCGTGATCACCTCGTGGCCCTTGGCACGGAAGCGCTCGGCCCAGCCCTCCCAGCTCTTCGGCGTCATCCAGAGGCCGTGGATCAGAACGATCGGCTGCGGCATCGCAGCTCCTCTCGGTCGAGGCAAGGGTGCGAGGATATCGAGGCTTCGGATTCCAGCTCGCGGCGCCCCGAAGGGTTAGGGTCGCGGGCTCGCAACCGTGGCCTGGTTCGCACAACTGTCGTCACCGACGGTCGGAGAAGCCATACTTCCTCCCATGGACGCCGACCGAGCACGTGAGCTCCTCGAGACCGAACGCGAGCGAATCGAGCGCGCGCTCGCCCGCCTGGGCCGAAACCAGGACGGCGACGCGAACGACACGAACCCGGGCGACCTGGGCACCGACCTCTTCCAGGACGAGCTCGACGCGGGTCTCTCCGAGGATCTGCGCGAGCAGCTCGCGGCGCTCGACCGAGCGGAGCAGCGCCTGGCCGACGGAACCTACGGACTGTCGATCGAGAGCGGAGAGCCGATCCCTGACGAGCGACTCGAGATCGTCCCCACCGCCGAGTACACCGTCGACGAAGAGCGCAGCCGCGGCCGCTGAGCCCGGCACGCTCGTCTACGACGGCGAGTGCTCGTTCTGCGTCGCCAGTGCGCAGCGACTTGAACGTGCCCTCGGTGCCGCGGCAGGAGCTCGGCCTGACCGAGGCCGACACGCATGCCGCCGCGATGTGGATCGGCGACGAAGGCCGGCGCGCCTACGGCCACATGGCGATCGCCAACGCGCTGCGCGCTTCGGGCGGCTGGCGCGGGCTCTGCGGGCGCGTGCTGCTCGTCCCGCCGTTTCGCTGGATCGCCGGCGCCGTCTATCCGCTCGTCGCGCGCAACCGCCACCGGCTGGGCTAGAGCTTCGCGAGCTGCTCGCCGAGCGCCTCGAGGCTCGCGACGTTGTGGCCGCTCGCGAAGACGTCGATGTAGGGCAGCGCCGCGTGCATCCCGCGCGCGAGCGGCTCGTACGCGGGCGACTCCTGGAGCGGATTCAGCCAGATCACCGAGTGCGCGAGCCGTGAGAGCCGCGCCATCTGGGCGGCGAGCACCTCGGGGTCGCCGACTTCGAGCCCGTCCGAGCAGATGACGACGACGGCGCCGCGGGCGAGACCGCCGTGGCCGTACTCGTCGAGGAAGCGCTTGAGCGAGTCGCCGATGCGCGTCCCGCCGTCCCAGTCGACGACCTGGGCGGCCGCGCGCGTGAGCGCCTCGTCGGGATCAGAGCCCTCGAGCGCGCGCGTGACCCTCGTGAGCCGCGTGCCGAAGCAGAACGCCTCCCAGCGCCGGTCGGTCTTGAGCGCGGCGTGGGCGAACATGACGAGCGCGCGCGAGTACGAGTCCATCGAGCCCGAGACGTCCAGCAGGAGGATCAGCCGCCGCGGACGGGTGCGGCGGCGGCGCCAGGCGCGGTCGAGCGGCTCGCCCCCGGTGCGAAACGAGCGGCGCAGCGTCCTGCGCAGGTCGGGCTGCCCGGCACGTGCGGACTCGCGGCGGCGCGTGCGGCGGCGGGGCACGGCGAGGTCGATCTGCGCCATGAGCTCCGCCAGCTCGGCCTGCGTGCAGCGCGAGAAGCTCTTCTCCTTCAGCGTCTCGACCGGGCTCGCGAGCCCGACGTCCTGCTCGGCCTCGATCTCGACCCGAATCGAGATCGGCTCGCCCCGCGAAGGGACCGGCGGCCCGAAGAACTCGCCGAAGACCGCGTCGTAGACCGGGATCTGCTCGGGCTTGCCGATCACGGTCGAGCGGCCCGCCCAGTAGAGCCCCTCGGGCGGAAGGAGCGCGGCGGCGCGGCAGAGCTCGGCGACGCGGTCGGGCCCGACGGGCAGTCCGTGTGCGCGCAGCGCCCGTCCGAAGCGGGTCAGCGTGGCGACGGAGTCGGCGGCGGCCATCGGCTACTCGACGAGCTCGGCCCAGGCGGCGTCCACGCGCGCGAGGTCCTCGCGGTTCTTCACCGCGGCGCCGAGCGTCTCGCGCGCGGCGTCCCCGTTCGCCGAGGGAGCGCCGAGGAGCTGGAGCGCCTGCGCCCAGTCGATCGCCTCGGCCGCGCCCGGGCGCTTCACCAGGTCGAGCGTCCGCAGCTGCGCGATCGTCCCGGCCACGGAGCGCGCGAGCGCCTCCTCCACCCCGGGCGCGCGCAGGCGGATGATCTCGGCCTCGCGCTCGACGTCCGGGAACTCGATCCAGTGATAGAGGCAGCGGCGCTTGAGCGCGTCGTGCAGCTCGCGCGTGCGGTTCGACGTGATGACGACGACGGGCGGCACCTCGGCCGCGATCGTCCCCAGCTCGGGCACGGTGACCGAGAAGTCCGAGAGCATCTCGAGGAGGAACGCCTCGAACTCGTCGTCGGCGCGGTCGAGCTCGTCGACGAGGAGCACCGCATCGCCGCCCGCACGGACGGCCTTGAGCAGCGGCCGCTCCACGAGGAACTCCGGCCCGTACAGCTCGGAGACGCGCTCCGCGGCGGCGACCTCGCCCTCCTGGAGCGCGCGTGCGTAGAGGAGCTGGCGCGCGTAGTCCCACTCGTAGAGCGCCTGCGAGGCGTCGATCCCCTCGTAGCACTGGAGCCGGATCAGGTCGGTCCCGAGGATGCGCGCGAGCGTCTTCGCGACCTCGGTCTTGCCGACGCCCGCCTCGCCCTCGAGGAGCAGCGGGCGGTGCATGGCGAGCGCGAGATAGACCGCCGTCGCAAGGCCCCGGTCGGGCAGGTACGACTCCGCCCGGAGGGCCTGCTCGACCTCGGGAACCGATCCGAACCGCACGGTTGCAGCGTACGGGATGAAGGAACGATGGAACATCCCGCGCAGGCCGGGTATTCTCGCCCCGTCGGGATGTTTGCCTAGGCAAGGGGTTCCAAGGAGGCGCGTATGTACCCCGCGAGGTTCGAGTACCACGCACCGACGAGCGTCGAGGAGGCTCTTTCGATTCTCGACCGCTACGGCGACGAGGGGAAGGTGATCGCCGGCGGCCAGAGCCTCATCCCGCTGATGAAGCTGCGGTTCGCCTCGCCGGGCGCGCTCGTCGACATCAACCGCATCGAGGGCCTCGACACGATCGAGGAGAAGGACGGATTTCTGACCCTCGGCGCGCTCGTGCGCCACAAGGCCTGCGAGCACTCGGATCTCCTCAAGGGGCGCTACGGCGTTCTCGGGGATGCGGCGCCATGGATCTCCGACCCGATCGTCCGCAACCGCGGCACGGTCGTCGGCTCGCTCGTGCACGCCGACCCGCAGGGCGACTGGGGTTCCGCGCTCCTGGCGGCCGGCGCCCAGCTCGAGGTGGTCGGATCGGGCGGCGCGCGCACGATTCCGCTCGACGAGCTCTTCGTCGGCCCCTTCCAGACGAGCATCACCCCGACCGAGATCGCGACGGCCGTCCGGGTTCCCGACCCCGGCGCGCGGGCCGGCGGGACGTATCTGAAGCTCGAGCGCAAGGTGGGTGACTACGCCACGGTCGGCGTCGCCGTCCACGTGTCGCTTTCCAACGGCACGATCGGACGCGCGGGGCTCGCGCTCACCGGCGTCGGGCCGAGCAACCTGCGGGCGACCGCGGCCGAGGAAGCGCTGACCGGCGCGGAGCCGAACGAGGAGACGATCACGAAGGCGGCCGCGCTGGCCGCCGAAGCGTCACAGCCGCGCTCGGACAACCGCGGCACCGTCGAGTACAAGCGAAGCGTCGTCCGGGTCTTCGCGGAGCGAGGGCTCCGCAAGGCGATCGCGACGGCCCAGGCGTAGGAAGAGAGGACACGATGGCTGCTACCGAGACGGGTGTGTACACCACCCAGCTGACCGTGACGGTCAACGGCGCCTCGCGCTCGCAGGAGGTGGAGAACCGCCTGCTGCTCGTCCACTTCCTGCGCGAGACGCTCGGACTGACCGGCACGCACATCGGCTGCGACACGACGCACTGCGGCGCCTGCACGGTGCTCGTGGACGGAGTTCCCGTGAAGTCGTGCACGCAGTTCGCGGTTCAGACCGAAGGCACCGAGATCACGACCGTCGAGGGGCTCGCGCCTCCCGGCGGCCTCGACCCGATCCAGGAGGGCTTCCACGAGGAGCACGGCCTCCAGTGCGGCTATTGCACGCCGGGGATGATGCTCACCGCCAAGGCCTTCCTCGCCGAGAATCCCGACCCGTCCGAGAGCGAGATCCGCTGGGCGCTCTCCGGGAACATCTGCCGCTGCACCGGCTACCAGAACATCGTCAAGGCGGTCCAGAACGCGGCCGCGAAGATGCGGGAAGGGAGCTAGCCATGGCCGCCACCGAAGATCAGGTCATCCGCGGCGTCGGCCATTCCGTCCCGCGCCTCGAGGACGCGCGCTTCATCCGCGGCAAGGGGCAGTACTTCGACGACATCGTCCTCCCGCAGATGCTCCACCTGGAGTTCCTGCGCAGCCCGTACGCGCACGCGCGCATCACCTCGATCGACACGTCACGGGCCGAGGCGGTCGAGGGCGTCGTCGCCGTCGTGACCGGCGAGCTGCTCGCCCAGCACAACCTCGCCTGGATGCCGACGCTCTCCGGCGACACCCAGGCCGTGCTCGCCACCGACAAGGTGCGCTTCCAGGGGCAGGAGGTCGCGGCCGTCATCGCCGAGTCCGCCTACATCGCCAAGGACGCGACCGAGCTCATCGACGTCGAGTACGAGATGCTCCAGGCGATCACCTCGCCGCAGCAGGCGCTCGAGGAAGGCGCCGTCGTAATTCGCGACGAGAAGGAAGGCCAGGAGGGCAACCACATCTACCACTGGGAGGCCGGCGACAAGGACGCGACCGAGGCCGCGTTCGCCGGCGCCGACAAGGTGGTCTCGCTCGACACCTTCTACCCGCGCTGCCATCCCGCGCCGCTCGAATGCTGCGGCTGCGTCGCGGACGTGAATCCCGCGACGGGGAAGGCGACGATCTACATGACGTCGCAGGCTCCGCACGCCCACCGCACGCTGTTCGCGATCGTGGCCGGGATCCCGGAGCACAAGATCCGGATCATCTCGCCGGATCTCGGCGGCGGCTTCGGCAACAAGGTGCCGATCTACCCCGGCTACGTCGTCGCCACCGCCGCGTCGCTCCTCATCGGGCGGCCGGTCAAGTGGGTCGAGGACCGCACGGGAAACCTGATCTCGACCGGCTTCGCCCGGGATTACCACATGCACGGCGAGCTGGCGCTCAAGGGCGACAAGATGGTCGGCCTGCGCGTGAAGATGCTCTCCGACAACGGCGCGTTCTTCTCGGATGCGCAGCCGACGGCGTTCAAGGCCGGGCTCTTCCACATCGTCACCGGCTCCTACGACATCCCGGCGGCGCACGTGGAGACGGACGGCGCGTACACGAACAAGGCGCCGGGCGGCGTCGCGTACCGCTGCTCGTTCCGCGTGACCGAGGCCTCGTACCTGATCGAGCGCCTCGTGCAGACGGCCGCGTACGAGATCGGAGCCGATCCGATCGAGTTCCGCAGGACGAACTTCATCCAGCCGGAGCAGTTCCCGTACACGTCGGCGACCGGGTTCGAGTACGACTCGGGCGACTACGAGGCCGCGCTCGACCTTGCGCTCGAAAAGCTCGGCTACGCAGACCTGCTCAAGGAGCAGGAGGAGGCCCGCAAGGAGGGCCGGCTCATCGGCATCGGGGTCGCCACGTTCACCGAGGTGGTCGGCGCCGGCAAGGGCAAGGACTTCAAGATCGCCGGCCTGCGCATGAACGACGGCGCCGAGCTGCGCATTCATCCGACCGGCAAGGCCGTCCTCAAGCTGAGCGTCAAGTCGCAGGGCCAGGGCCACGAGACGACGTTCGCCCAGATCGTCGCCGAGGAGCTCGGGCTCCAGCCGGAGGACATCGAGGTGCAGGAGGGCGACACGGATCACACGCCGTACGGCCTCGGCACCTACGCGAGCCGCTCCACCCCGGTCTCCGGGGCCGCGACCGCGATGGTCGCCCGCCGCGTGCGGGAGAAGGCGCAGAAGATCGCCGCGCACCTCTTGGAGGCGTCCGAGGACGACCTCGAGTGGACGCAGGGCAAGTTCAGCGTCAAGGGCGCGCCTGAGAAGTCCACGTCCATCCAGGACATCGCCTTCGCGGCCTACACCGACGTCCCGGACGGGATGGAGGACGGGCTCGAGGCCGTCTACTACTACGACCCGCCGAACATGACCTACCCGTTCGGCACCTACGCCGTCGTGGTCGAGGTCGACCGCGGCACGGGCGCCTGGAAGGTGCAGAAGCTGGTGGCCGTGGACGATTGCGGCGTCCGGATCAACCCGATGATCGTCGCAGGGCCAGATCATGGGCGGCCTCACCGAGGGCTACGCAATCGCCGCGATGCAGCAGATCGACTTCGACGAGGACGGCAACTGCATCGGCGCCGACATGATGGATTACCTCATCCCGACCGCCTGGGAGACGCCCTCGTTCGAGCTGGGCGCGACGGTCACGCCGTCGCCGCACCATCCGATCGGCGCGAAGGGCATCGGCGAGTCGGCGACGGTCGGCGCACCCGCGGCGTTCGTGAACGCAGTCGTCGACGCGCTCGCGCATGCCGGGATCCGCAACCTCGAGATGCCGGTCACCTCCGGCAAGGTGTGGGCGGCGCTCCAGGAGGCCGGCCTCGCGGAGTGAACCCAGCTGACGTCATCATCGAGGCGGGGAAGCTTGCGGCAGCCGGAAGGCCCTACGCCCTTGCGACCGTCGTCGATGTGGTCAGGCCCGCGTCGTCCAAGCGCGGCGACCGGGCGATCGTCACGCCCGACGGCACGCTCACCGGCTGGATCGGCGGCGCGTGCTCCGAGCCCTCGGTCATCCGCGAGTCGCTGCGCGCACTCGCGGACGGCCAGGCGCGGGTGGCCCGGATGGAAGGCGAATGCGCCTCGGAAGGAGTCGTGGAGGTCTTGATCGAGCCCGTGCTCCCCACCCCGCTCCTCGCCGTCCTGGGCGAGAGCCCTGCCGCCCGCACGCTCGGCGAGCTGGCCCGCATCGTCGGCTGGCGCATCCAGACGGACGGCGTCGCAGGCGCCGACGCCGTGGTCGTCGCGACCATGGGGCACGGCGACGAGCGCGCGCTCGCAGACGCACTCGGCTCCGAGGCCGGCTACATCGGGCTCGTGGCCAGCTCCAAGCGGGCGGCGACGGTCCTGGCGACGCTGCGCGACTCCGGGCTCGACGAGGAGTCGGTGCTGCGCGTCCGCGCGCCGGCCGGGCTCGACCTCGGGCCGTCCTCCCAGGAGGAGATCGCCGTCGCGATCCTCGCCGAGCTCGTCGCGTGGAAGCACATGCGAGCCGATTCCGCGCCCGCGCCCGAGGAGGGAATCGACCCGGTCTGCGGCATGACCGTTGCGGTCTCGGGGGCCGCCGCGGTGATCGAGCACGAGGGGGTGACCGTCGTCTTCTGCTCGGCGCACTGCCGGGCACAGTTCGAGGCCGAGCCCGAGCGCTACAGCCTGAGGGCCCCGTGAGGGACATCCTCTCGACGCTCGAGCGCTGGGCCGCGGACGGCACGCCGGTCGCGATCGCGACCGTGGTCGACACGGAGCGCTCGGCCCCACGCGATCCCGGCGCCGCGCTGGCGGTCTCGGACGGGGGCGACGTGATCGGCTCGGTGACCGGCGGCTGCGTCGAGCCCGCCGTCTACGGCGAGGCGCGCGAGGTGCTCGCGGGCGGCGAGCCCCGGCTGAAGACGTACGGGATCGCCGACGAGGAGGCGTTCGAGGTCGGCCTTCCCTGCGGCGGCACCGTCCACATCTTCGTCGACCGGCTCGACCCAGAGATCGTCGTCCCGATCGTGGACGCGGTGCGGGAGGAACGGCCGATCGCGCTCGAGATCAGGATCACCGGCGAGGACATCGGCGCGAAGCGGCTGGTCGGCCCCGACGACGGCGGCCCCGCGGCGGAGCTCCTTGCCCGCGGGCAAACGGGGATCGTCGACACGCCCGAGGGGCAGCTCTTCGTCTCGTCCTTCGCGCCCCGGCCGAACATGTACGTCTTCGGCGCGATCGACCACGCCGCGGCGGTCGCCGAGATGGGCCGCTTCCTCGGCTACCGGGTGACGGTCTGCGACGCGCGCGCCAAGTTCGTCACGCGCGAGCGCTTCCCCGACGTGGACGAGCTGGTCGTCGAGTGGCCCGACAAGTTCCTCGCGGGCGCGCACGTGGACGAGCGAACCGCCATCTGCGTCCTCACCCACGACCACAAGTTCGACATCCCGGCGCTCAAGGCCGCGCTGGAGACGAACGCCGGCTACATCGGCGCGATGGGCGCGAAGCGCACGAACGCCGACCGCGCCGAGCGGCTGCGCGCCGAGGGCGTCACCGACGAGGAGATGGCCCGCATCCACGCCCCGATCGGCCTGAAGATCGGCTCCCGCTCCCCCGAGGAGGTCGCCGTCGCGGTGGCCGCCGAGATCGTGCAGGTCATGCGCTCACCCAAACCCAAACCCCAGGAGGCGCTCGCTTGAAGCTCGAGAACTCGTTCCAGGTCGACGCTCCCCCGGAGAAGGCATGGGCCCTTCTCATGGACGTCCCGCGGATCATCCCCTGCATGCCCGGCGCCAAGTTGGACGAGACGGTGAGCGACTCGAACTGGCTCGCGACGATGCAGGTGAAGCTCGGCCCGATCGGGCTGACGTTCGCCACCGACTGCAAGCGCACCGACGTGGACGAGGCCAACCGGAGCGTCACGCTCAAGGCCGACGCGCGGGAAACCAGGAATCGCGGGCGCGCGAGCGCCTCGATCGTCTCGTCGCTCACGCCCGAGAACGGCGGCACGCGGGTGGACATCGTCACGGACGTCCACCTGGCCGGCACGCTCGCCCAGTACGGCCGCGGGATGATCGAGGACATCTCCACGCAGATGGTCACGAGCTTCGCGACGTGCCTCCAGGCGCAGCTCGGGGATTCGACGGAGGAGGCCGAGGCCGCCGTCGCCGCACAGGCGAAGCCGATCTCGGGCCTCTCGCTCTTCTTCGGCAGCATCGGCCGCAAGATCCGAGGTCTCTTCGGAAGGAGTTGAAATGACGCAGATCGCCGTCAACGTCAACGGAGAACGCCACGAAAGCGAGGTGGAGCCCAGGCAGCTCCTCGTCTACTACCTTCGCGAGCAGCTCGAGCTGACCGGGACGGTGGTCGGCTGCGACACGTCCTCCTGCGGCTCGTGCACGGTGCTGCTCGACGGCGAGTCGGTGAAGTCGTGCACGGTGCTCGCGGTCCAGGCCGACGGCGCCGAGGTGACGACGATCGAGGGCCTCGCCCCGAACGGCGGCGGCCTCCATCCCGTGCAGCAGGCGTTCCACGACGGAGCACGGGCTCCAGTGCGGGTTCTGCACGCCGGGGATGGTCATGGCGACGGTCAGCCTCCTCGAGGAGAACCCGAGCCCGTCCGACGAGGAGATCCGGCACGCGCTCGAGGGCAACCTCTGCCGCTGCACCGGCTACGTCAACATCGTCAAGGCCGTGAAGTCCGCGGCCGCGGCCTGAGGGAGGCGACATGGCTACCACCGAAGCCGAGACCTACATCGGGAAGCCGGTCGCCCGCAAGGAAGACGCGGCGCTGCTCACCGGCCAGTCCCGCTTCATCGACGACCTGACGCTCCCCGGAATGGTGTGGGCGTCCGTCGTGCGCAGCCCGTTCGCCCACGCGAAGATCAACAGCGTCGACGTGTCCAGGGCCCTCGAGGCGGAGGGCGTCATCGCCGCGTTCACGGGCGCCGACCTCGACGAGGACTGGGCCACGACGCTCCCCTGCGTCTGGCTCGTCACCGAGGACACGAAGCAGCCGAACCACCGGCCGCTCGCCACGGACAAGGTGCGCTACCAGGGCGACGGCGTGGCCGTGGTCATCGCCGAGTCCCGCGCGCTCGCAGTGGATGCCGCGGAGCTCGTCGACGTCGACTACGAGCCGCTCCCGGCGGTGACCGACCCGGAGGCGGCGCTCGCGGACGACGCGCCGATCCTCCACGAGGAGTTCGGGACGAACCACTGCTTCACGTGGAAGCTCGAGGCCGGCGGCGTGGACGAGATCTTCGAGACCGCGCCGGTGACCGTGAAGGAGCGCTTCCGCCAGCAGCGGCTCATCCCGAACGCGATCGAGCCCCGCGGCGTGATCGCGCAGTACGTCGCATCGACCGACGAGTACACGCTCTGGTCGGCGACGCAGATCCCGCACATCCTCCGCTTCTGGCTCGCGGTCGTGCTCGGCGTCGCCGAGAGCAAGCTGCGCGTCGTCGCCCCTGACGTGGGCGGCGGCTTCGGGTCGAAGCTGAACGTCTATGCCGAGGAGGCGCTCGCGCTCGTCCTCGCCCGGCGGCTCGGCCGTCCGGTCAAGTGGACGGAGGAGCGCTCGGAGGGCTACCTGGCCACGATCCACGGGCGCGACCAGTGGCAGCAGATGGAGTTCGCATCGACCGAGGACGGGAAGATCCTCGCCGTCCGCGCGAAGCTGACGGTCGGGCTCGGCGCCTACCTCCAGCTCGTCACGGCCGGGACGCCGATCCTCGGCGGCTGGGTCTACGGCGGGCCGTACGACGTCACGGGCTACTCGCTCGAGGTGGTCGGTGCGTTCACGACCGCCACGCCGACGGACGCCTATCGCGGCGCGGGCCGGCCCGAGGCGACGTTCCTGATCGAGCGAACCGTCGACGCGCTCGCGCGCAAGCTCGACATGGACCCGGCGGAGCTCCGGCGCAAGAACTTCGTCACGGAGTTCCCGCACACGCTGGCCTCGGGGCTCGAGGTCGACTCCGGCGACTACGTCGGAGCGCTCGACCGCGCGCTCGAGATGGCCGGCTACGAAGAACTCCGCAAGGAGCAGGCCGAGCGCCGAGCCAACGGCACGACGAAGGAGCTCGGCATCGGCTTCTCGACCTACAACGAGATGTGCGGGCTCGCGCCGTCGCGCATCCTCGGTGCCATCCTCTACGCCGCCGGCGGCTGGGACGCGGCCACGATCCGCTGCCTGCCGACCGGGTCGATCCAGGTGTTCATCGGCACCTCGCCGCACGGGCAGGGGCATGTGACCACGTTCTCGCAGATCGTCGCCGACCGGCTGGGCGTTCCGCTCGAGTCGGTCGAGATCGTCCACGGGGACACGTCCACGATGCAGCTCGGCCTCGACACCTACGGGAGCCGCTCGCTCGCCGTGGGCGGGATCGCGCTCTACAACGCGGCCGAGAAGGTGATCGGCAAGGCCCGCAAGGTGGTCGCGCACCAGCTCGAGGTGGCCGAGGAGGATCTCGGCTACGAGCACGGCCGCTTCACCGTCGCGGGCACCGACAAGTCGATGACCGTGCAGGATGCGGCGCTCCAGGCGTTCGTCGCGCACAACCTCCCGGACGGGATGGAGCCCGGCCTCGAGGCGACGTTCGTCTACGACCCGCCCAACTTCAGCTGGCCGGGCGGCGCGCACATCTGCATCGTCGAGGTCGACACGGAGACCGGCGAGGTCGACCTGAAGCGCTACATCGCCGTGGACGAGATCGGCAACGTCATCAATCCGCAGATCGTCGACGGCCAGATCCACGGCGGCGTCACGCAGGGGATCGCGCAGGCCCTGTGGGAGGAGGCGATCTACGACGACGACGGCAACCTGACCACCGCGTCGATGCTCAGCTACCTCATCCCCTCGGCGGCCGAGACGATCGACTACGAGCTCGACCGCGTGAACGCGCCGAGCCCGACGAACCCGCTCGGCGTCAAGGGCGTCGGCGAGACCGGCACGATCGCCTCGACGCCGGCGGTCATCAACGCGATCGTCGACGCGCTCTCGCCGTACGGCGTCACGGACGTGGAGATGCCCGCCAAGCCCGAGCGCGTCTGGCGAGCGATCCAGGAAGGAGGTGCGTCGTGATCCCGGCCAAGTTCGACTACGCGCGCGCCGAGTCGGTCGATCACGCGATCGAGCTGCTCGGCTCCGGCCCCGACGCGAGGCTCATCGCCGGCGGCCACTCGCTCCTGCCGATGATGCGGCTGCGCCTTGCGCGGCCCGAGCTGCTCGTGGACATCGGGCGGCTCTCCGATCTCTCCTACGTCCGCGAGGACGGCGACGCGATCGCGATCGGCGCCCTCACGCGCTTCCGCGACCTGCAGATCGACGAGCTCCTGGCGAAGGAATGCCCGTTGCTCCCGCACGTCTGCGGGCTGATCGGCGACCCGCAGGTGCGCCATCGCGGGACGATCGGCGGTTCGGTTGCCGACTCCGATCCCGGCCTCGGACTCGCCGACGGTGCTCATGGCGCTCGACGCCGAGCTGGTCGTCCGCGGGCCGGACGGCGAGCGGCGGCTGCCCGTCGGCGAGAGCTTCGCCGGCTTCCTCCAGACGGCCCTCGGGCCTCAGGAGGTGCTGACGGAGATCCGCTTC
The DNA here is from genome assembly GCA_963814525.1 of uncultured Actinomycetes bacterium. Lineage (GTDB taxonomy): Bacteria > Actinomycetota > Thermoleophilia > Gaiellales > Gaiellaceae > CAVRUF01. The sequence continues at coordinate 216,693 of CAWFDH010000008.1, forward strand.
GCGAAGGGCCAGAAGGGCGCGTACCTGAAGTTCCAGCGGCGGGCGCAGGACTGGGCCACCGTCGCCGTCGCGGCGGTGCGCTCGAACGGCACGACGCGGGTGGCGCTCACGAACATGGCCCCGACGACGATCCGTGCGAGCGGCGTCGAGGAGGCGCTCGCCGGCGGAGCCGACGCGGCGGCCGCGTCCGAGCGGGCGGCCGAGGGGACGAGCCCGCCGAGCGACCACAACGCCAGCGGTGAGTTCCGCGAGCACCTGGCGCGCGTCATCACGAGGCGCGCCCTCGAGGAGGCGTCCGCGGCCTGATCGGAGGACTGATCCTCGCCGCAGGGGGCGGCAGCCGGTTCGGCGGGACGAAGCAACTCGCCGAGCTGGACGGCCGCCCCCTGCTGGCGCATGCGATCGATGCGATGCAGGCCGTTCCGGCGGTCGAGCGGATCGTGGTCGTGGTCGGCTCGGACGCCGAGCGGGTCCGGGCAGCAGCCGGCCCGGGCGTCGAGACGGTCGTCGCCGAGGACTGGGACGAGGGGATCGCCGCATCGCTCCGCACCGGGATCGCCGCGCTCGCGGACGCCGACGCGGTGGTGCTGACGCTCGCCGACCAGCCGCGCGTCGGCCCCGAGGCGATCGAGGCCGTGCTGGCCGCCGGGGCCCCGGCTCGCGCCGTCTACGGCGGGGCGCCCGGCCATCCCGTCCTCATCGGACGCGATCTCTTCCCGGCCGTAGCGGAACTCACCGGCGACCAGGGCGCGCGCGACCTGCTCGTCGCCCACGGCGTCACCGAGGTCGACCTGACCGCGCTCGGCGGATCGCAGGACGTCGACACGACCGCCGATCTCGAGTCGTTATACTAAACCGTTCGGTTAACTAACCAGGTGGTTCAGTCACGTGACGACTGCGCAGCTCAATCTCACGTTCGCGGCCCTCTCCGATCCGACGCGCCGGGCGATCCTGGCGCGGCTCGCGACCGGCGAGGCCACCGTCACCGAGCTCGCCAAGCCGTTCAAGATCAGCCTCCCCGCCATCTCGAAGCACCTGAAGGTGCTCGAGCGCGCCGGCCTGATCGTCCGCGGCCGCGCGGCCCAGTGGCGCCCCTGCCGGCTCGAGCCCGCCGCCCTCGAGGGCGCCGCCGAGTGGCTCGAGGATTACCGCGTGTTCTGGGAGGGCAGCTTCGACCGTCTCGACGACCATCTCCGAGCGATTCAGAAAGGGAACGCCGAATGACCGATCCGAACCGCCAGCAAATGACCGTCACCCGCGTCTTCGACGCGCCGCGCGAGCTCGTGTGGAAGACGTGGACGGAGCCGGAGCACTTCGCGCACTGGTTCGGCACGCCGCCGCTGACGACTCCGGTGGAGGAGATCTCGATGGACGTCCGGCCCGGAGGCAAGTGGGCGGCCACGATGGTGCACGAGGAGGATCCGACGAACCGGCTGCCGTTCCGCGGCAGGTACGCCGAGGTCGTCGAGCCCGAGCGCCTGGTGATGATCTTCGAGGACGTGACGAACGACGACAACCCGAACGTCGAGACGCTCACGGTGACGTTCACCGATCTCGGCGACGGCCGCACCGAGATCGTCGCGAACCAGGCCGGCCACATGCCTGAAGAGGAGTACGGCGAGCCGCTCCAGTCCGGCTACGGCGGATTCTTCGACCGGCTCGAGGCGCACCTCGCCGATCTCCAGAAGGGAGCAGCATGACGACCACGATCTTCGAGACGACCTCCGACACCGAACTGGTGGCGACCCGAACGTTCGACGCGCCGATCGAGCTCGTCTGGGACGTGTGGACCAAGCCGGAGCACTGCTCCAAATGGATGCTCGGCCCCGACGGCTGGACGATGCCGGTCTGCGAGATGGACTTCCGCGTGGGCGGCGCGTGGCACTTCGTCTGGCGCAAGGACGACGGCGAAGAGATGGAGATGACCGGCGAGTACCGCGAGATCACACCTCCGACCCGCATGGTCCAGACCGAGAACTGGGGCGGCGACTGGGCGGAGACGCTGAACACGCTCGAGCTCTTCGACGAGGACGGCAAGACGCGCATGGTCATGTCCGTCACCTACCCGTCCAAGGAGGCCCTGGAGGCCGCGGTCGCGACCGGCATGAACGACGGCGCGGCGGTCACCTTCGACCGGCTCGACGAGTACATCGCCAGCCAGCGCTAGGCGAGCAGGCGCTCGGAGACTTCCCAGAGACGATCGGCGTTCGCTTCGTCCAACGCGTACGGGGCGACGCCGGTCATGTCTCCGGGGCGCTTGGCGACGACCTCGGCCTCGTTGCAGTTCACGAAGTAGCGGCCGCCGATACCGTCGAGGAGCGGCGAGGTGGCGAGCAGCACGGTGGTGGAAGCGCCTTCCTCGGTCGTTCTTGACCAGGTCGGGGCTCATGCTGAAGCTCTCCATGCCGCCGACGTGGCGCTGGAGGTTCGTGGCGATCGCGCCCGGCATGAGGGCGTTGACGGTGATCCCGTCCGCCGGCCCAGCGCTTCGTGGCGCCGACGGCGAAGAGCACGTTCGCGGTCTTCGACTGCCCGTAGGCGAGCCAGGGGTCGTAGCGGCGGAATGCGAAATGCAGGTCGTCGAAGATCACCGGCGAGCTGAAGTGCGCGCTCGAGCTGACCGAGACGATCCGCGCCGGAGCCGCGGCGGCGAGCGCGTCATGGAGCCCGACGCTCAGCGCGAAGTGGCCGAGGTGGTTCGTCGCGAACTGCATCTCCCAGCCCTCGGCCGTGTGCTCCTCGGGCATGGCCATCACGCCGGCGTTGTTGATGAGGACGTCGAGCGGCCCCTCCCACGCGGCCACGAACGCGGCGATCGAGGCGCGGTCGGCGAGGTCGAGCCGGGCGACGCGGATGTTCTCCATCGACGTCGAGTCGACGATGTCGGCGGCGGCCTCGGATCCGGCCTCGACGTTGCGCACGGCGAGCGTCACGTCGGCGCCGGCGCCGACCAGCGCGCGAGCGGTCTCGACGCCGATCCCCGACGAGCCGCCGGTCACGATCATCCGCTTGCCGCGTGAGGTCGATGCCTTCGACGACCTCGGCCGCGGTCGTGTGGAACCCGAAGGGCGTCGTGATCCGCTCCATCCGGGCGGAGCCTACCCAGCTAGTGCCAGGGGCCGACGAAGAAAAGCCAGACCAGGACCGACCACAGCGCGAACCCCTCGAGCACGAGTCCGGCGCGCGGACGGCGCCACGCGACGACGCCGGCCACGAGCGCGATGGCCACAGGAATCCCGAGCGTCCAGGCGGGAACGCCCATCACCCACGCGACCGGGTGCAGATCCGGGTAGTAGTACGGGTCGTAGATGCGATAGCGCGCAGTCGCGTAGATGACGGCGGCGAACCCGGCGAACGGAAGCAGCGGCGTCGCAAGCGCCGCGGCCGATCATGCGGGTGGCCGCGGCCACGATGAACAGGAGTCCGCCGAGGAAGAGCGTCGCGGCCGCGTAGAACGCAAGCTCCTGGGTCGGCCCGCTTCCCGGCAGATCGTGATCGAATCCGATCCAGCCAGCGGTGACTCCTCTGAAGTACACCGCGATGCCGAGCAGGATCCCGAACAGCGCAGCCGTGACGATCCAGCCGATGACGGAAGCGCCGAACCTCGCTCTCGTTCCATACCAACACATGCTATATCGCATCGTTGGTATACGCAACTACTCGATCGTGTGGATCACGTACGCGACCGCGAAGCCGAGCGTCGTCACGACGCCGACCAGCTTGCCGCCGTGTCGGTAGGCCTCGGGGATCATCGTGTCGGCGAGCATCGTGAGGATCGCACCGGCCGCGAACGTGAGCACGAACGCGACCACGTCGGGCGAGGCGTCCTGGAAGAGCGCGTAGCCGAGGAGCGACGACAGCCCCGAGACGACCGCGATGGCGATCCACATCCAGAGGATCCGCATCCGCTTCCAGCCGCCGGCGGTCAGGCCCGCGGTGGACGAGAGCGCCTCGGGGACGTTCGAGATGAAGACGGCGATCAGGTAGGCGACACCGATGCTGCCGCTTTCGAAGAGCGTCAGGCCGATGACGATCGACTCGGGGATCCCGTCGAGCACCGTCCCGAGCACGATCGCGAGGCCCGAGCCGCTCTCCTGCGCGCCCGTCGCGTCCTTGCGGGCGGCTCCGCCCCAGCGGTCGATGAGCACATCGCCGACGAAGAACACCGCACACCCGACGAAGAGGCCGGACAGCGCCGCTCCCTGCCCCGACGAGATGTTCGACGCCTCCTCCACGAGGTCGAACGCGACCGCGCTGATGAGAACGCCCGCGCCGAAGCCCATGACGAGCCCGATGGCGCGCAGGTTGACCGGGATGAAGAACGCGATCAGCGCGCCGAGAACGAGCGACGAGGCGGCGAGGAGCCCCCAGGCGAAGGCGGCACCCATCAGCGGCCCTGCGACAATCGCGCCATGAAGGTGCTCAAGCTAGACGGCGCGCCGGAAACCAGATCGCGCGGGAGATCGTCGGCGCCGACCACGGGCTCGACGATCACGCTGATCCTCGTCGACAACGAGCCGGGCGACGGGCCCCGCCTGCACAAGCATCCCTACGACGAGATCTTCGTCGTCCAGGAGGGCGAGGCGACGTTCACGGTCGGCGACGCGGAGATCGTCGCGGGGCCCGGCGACGTGCTCGTCGCGGAAGCGGGCGAGCCGCACAGGTTCGTGAACTCGGGCGAGGGACGGCTGCGCCAGGTGGACATCCACATGAGCCCGACGTTCTCGACCGAGTGGCTCGAGTAGCTACCGAACCTTGAGGCCGAGCGACGCGCCGGTGTAGCCGGACTTGCCCACGGTGGCCTTCAGGGACTTGCCCTTGCCCGTGATGCGCAGCGTGACCTTCCCCTGCGCGTTCGTCGTGCCCGACTTGCCGCCGGCCTTGACCTTGGCGCCCTTCACGGCGTCGCCGGCGTCGCGGACGGCGAACGTGACGGCGACGCGCTGCCCACGCGGGAGCTTCGCGCGGCTCGACGTGAGCGAGAGCCCCGGGAGCGCGCGCTTGTAGTACGTGACCGCGTTCGCGCTCAGGTTCGGCGTCGCGTTCACGAACAGGTCGACCGCCTTCGAGGTCGCGTTCCCGTCCAGGTGGTACATGCCCGTCACGCCGGGACGCCCGACGTCGACGACCGCGCCCCACTTCGTCGCCGCCTTGTTCGAGCGGCGCGCGAAGACGTGGTAGACGAAGCCGACGCGCTGGACCCACGCGACCCAGAGCCGGCCGTCGGGAGCCGCCGCGATCGTGGTCGTCGTGTTGTTGCCGATCGTCTTCGCGATGTCCGTCGTCCCGGTCGCGCCGATCTTCCAGACCTTCACGCGGTTCAGCGACGGGTTGCCGGTCGCATAGGCGACGTAGAAGCCGCCGCCCACGCGGGCGACGATCGGCGTCCGCCCGAGCATCCCCACGGACATGTTCCCGGTGCCGGGCATCAAGGCCGCAGAGCCGACCGGCGCACCGCCGGCGCCGACCGCCTGCGCGTGAACGCCCAGATGGCCGGTCGCGTTCGAGTACCACGCGAGCATCGTCTGCGTCCCGCTCGCGGCGAGGCCCGGGTCGTAGCCGTAGTTGCCGAACGGAGCCTGGTAGTCGTGGTTCGGGCTCGCCGCGCTGAGGCCGCTGTGCACCCAGGTGCCGAGCGTGCCGGCCCAGGCCTGGTAGAACGTCCCGTCGTTCAGCATCACCGCGGAGACCGGGCTGCCGTACGCCTGCCCGCCGTCGGGGACGACGTTGGTCGCCTGGAGCTCCCAGGAGGCGCCGTTGTTCACGGATCCCGCGGTGCTCATCTCGTCGAGCGTCTCGCCCGGGTCGGTCGTCCGCAGGCCGCCGAAGAAGACGCTGATCCCGATTCCCGTGTAGACGATCGCGGGATTTCCGATCTCGGCCCAGCCGCGTGACGATCGGGCTCGTCGCGCCGACCGTCCCGTTCGCGCCGATCGCGGTGTGCTTGAGATCGTCGGTGTTCGGCCCGCTGCGGATCGACCACGCGACGTGCAGCACGCCGTCCGGCGTCCGCGCGAGCCCGACCTGATCGCTCGAGGTTCCGCCGCTCCCGGTGATCTGCTTCCACGTGGCAGCCTCGGCCGAAGCGGGCGCGACGAGGAGGAGTACGGCGGCGAGCAGGCGGAGCCTCACAGTCGGAGTATGTGACGAGCAGGACGAACTCGCAACGATGCCCAGGCAAGGCGTGCGCTAGTGTCGCCTTGCGATGTCGCAGAACCTGATCGAGCTGCTCAAGCGGCGCGGAGGTGGCGACGGCCCGGTGACGGCGCTCGACGTCCTCCGGGAAGCCGCAGCCGAGCGCGGCGAGATCACCGACGACGACCGCCGGCACGCGGCGGCGGTGTCCGGGCTTCCCGAGGCGACCGTCTACGGCATCTCGACCTTCTACGACGATCTCGTCCAGCCGTCGGCCGAGCGGGTCGTGCGCGTCTGCACGGGAACCGCGTGCTGGGCGGCGCGCTTCGACGAGCAGATCGGCGAGCTCGAGGCGGTCTCGGCGTGTCCATGGGCACGGCCGACGGCGCGGTCGCGCTGAACGAGACGGTCTGCCTCGGCTTCTGCCACTCGAGCCCGTCCTTCCGCGAGGGCGACGTCGTCGACGCGGGACCGGGCGCGCTCGAGCGCGTGCTCGCCGGAGAACCGCGGCCCGCCGCCGAGCCCGAGTGGTCGAGCGTCCTCGACGAGCCGGTGCTGATCCGTCCGGGCGACTGGAGCGGGCTGCGCGCGGCACTCGCCTCCACGCCCGACGACCTGATCGCCGAGGTGAAGGCGGCGAACCTGCGCGGCCGCGGCGGCGCCGGCTTCCCGGCCGGGCTCAAGTGGGACTTCACGCGCAAGAACCCGGGCGAGAAGTTCATCGTCGTGAACGGCGACGAGGGCGACCCGGGCTCCTACATCGACAAGTACCTGATGGAGCAGAACCCGGCGCTCCTGCTCGAAGGCATGGCCGTCGCCGGCTTCGCGGTCGGCGCCGAGGTCGGGTTCGTCTACGTCCGCTCGGAGTACCCGCGCTCGAAGCCCGCGCTCGATGCCGCGATCGAGCGCGCGTACGCGGAGGGCAACCTCGGCGACGCGATCTACGGCAGCGGCTTCTCGTTCCACGTGCACGTGCTCGAGGGCGCCGGGTCGTACGTGGTCGGCGAGGAGACGGCGCTCCTCAACTCGCTCCAGGGGCTGCGCGGCGTCGTGAACGCGCGCCCGCCGTTCCCGGCGGAGAAGGGCTACCACTCGCTGCCGACCGTCGTGAACAACGTCGAGACGCTCTGCAACGCGCCGTTCATCGCCGCGCACGGCGCCGAGGCCTACGCGGCGCTCAGCCCGGGCGCGACGCCGGGCACGAAGCTCATCTGCCTGAACGAACGGTTCGAGAAGCCGGGCGTCTACGAGGTCCGCTTCGGCACGTCCATGCGGGAGATCTGCGAGGAGATCGGCGGCGGGCTCGTCGACGGTCGCGAGATCAAGGCGCTCCAGATCGGCGGGCCGCTGGGCGGGATCCTGCCCGGGCACGCTCCTCGACACGCCGTTCGACTTCGACGAGCTCGCGGCGCAGGGCTGCATGGTCGGCCACGGCGGGATCGTCGCCTTCGACGACCGCACCGACATGCGCGCGCTCGCGCGACATCTCCTGCGCTTCGGCGCGCACGAGAGCTGCGGCAAGTGCTTCCCCTGCCGGATCGGGCTGACCCGCGCGCTCGAGCTGGTCGAGGCCGAGGCGGCGGTCGACCAGGCGAAGCTCGAGGAGCTCCTCGAGACGCTCGAGGTCGCGAGCCTCTGCGCCCACGGCGGCGGCATGCCCGCGCCGATCCGCAGCCTCATCGCCCATTTCCCCGACGAGCTGGGGCTCTCCTGATGCAGGTCTACGTGGACGGCATCGAGGTCGAGGTCGCGCCCGGGACGACCGTGCTCGCGGCGGCGAAGCTCGTCGACCGCTGGGTGCCGACGCTCTGCTTCGACGACCGCATGGTTCCGTTCGGCGCCTGCCGCGTGTGCCTCGTCGGCGTCGAGGGCGCGCCGAAGCCCATTCCCGCGTGCACGTCGCCGTGCCAGGACGGGATGAAGATCGTCACGACCGACGAGCAGTCCCGGCGCATCGCGGCGAACGTGGTCGAGCTCGTCCTGTCGGAGCTGCCCGAGCCGCCTGCACCACATACGGAGCTCGCAACCGTGGCGCGCGAACTGGGCGTCGGCGCCCCGCGCTGGACGGGCGCCGTGCACCCGGTGAAGCACGACGAGCGCCATCCGTACCTGGTGTTCCAGCACGAGCTCTGCATCTCGTGCGGGCGCTGCGTGCGCGCGTGCGACGAGGTGCAGGGAGCCTTCGCGCTGACCGCCACCGGACGCGGATTCCACGCCAACGTCACGGCCGGTTTGGATTCAGGTTTCAAGGAAAGTTCCTGCGTATCATGTGGTGCATGTGCGGACACGTGTCCCACTGACGCGATCACGGAGCATCTCCTCGTCGACATCGCCGAGGAGAGCACGAACTGAGAGGTGCTCGGATGGCTGAACGGCGTTTCGATACCACGACGGGGACGACGTGCGGCTACTGCGGCGTCGGCTGCAGGCTCGACGCGCACCAGCGCGGCGGACGGATCGTCTCGATCAGCCCCGGCGACGGCCCCGCGAACCGCGGCCACACCTGCCTCAAGGGACGCTTCGCGCACCAGTTCACGCGCTCGCGCGACCGCCTGACCGCCCCGCTCGTCCGCGAGAGCGGCACCTTCCGGATCGCCTCGTGGGAGGAAGCGCTCGACCGCGTCGCCGAGGCGTTCCTCTCCATCAAGGCCGAGCACGGCGCCGACGCGATCGCCGGCCTCGCCTCCTCGCGCGCGACCAACGAGGACTGCTACGCCATGCAGCGGGTCTTCCGCGCCGCGATCGGCACGCACAACATCGACAACTGCTCGCGCGTCTGCCACTCGCCGACCTCGTACGCGCTGCGCAAGTCGCTCGGCCGCTCCGGCTGCTCGGGCTCGTTCGACGACATCGAGCGCACCGAGGTGCTGCTCATCATCGGCGCGAACCCGACCGCGGCCCATCCGGTCGCCGGCGCGCGGATGAAGCAGGCGGCGCTCAAGGGCGCGAAGCTCATCACCGCCGACCCGCGCCGCATCGAGCTCGCCGACTACGGCGTCCTCCACTGCCCGGTCCATCCCGGCACGAACGCAGCCTTCCTGAACGGGCTCGCGCACGTGGTCATCCGCGACGGGCTCGTGAACGAGGAGTTCGTGAACGCCCGCACGGACGGCTTCGATGCGATCGCCGACGTCGTCTCCGCCTACACGCCCGAGGCGACCGAGGAGCTCACCGGCGTCCCCGCCGAGGACATCGTGCGCGCCGCGCGCATCTACGGCGAGGCCGAGACCGGCTCGATCGCGTGGGGCCTCGGCGTCACCGAGCAGCTCTACGGCTCCGAGTGCGTGCAGCTCATCTGCAACCTCGCGCTCCTCACCGGGAAGATCGGCCGGCCCGGCTGCGCTCTGATGCCGCTGCGCGGGCAGAACAACGTCCAGGGCTCGTCCGACATGGGCGCGCTGCCCGACACGTACACGGCGTACCGCTCGGTCGAGGACGAGGAGACGTCCCGCATGTTCGAGGAGCGCTGGGGCGTCGAGATGAAGCGCGAGCGCGGCCTGAAGATGCCCGAGATGTTCGACGCCGCGATCGAGGGCAGCCTCAAGGCGATGTGGATCACGGGCTACGACATCGTCCAGTCGGATCCCGACGTCGAGCACGTGATGGAGGCGCTCGGCAGCCTCGAGTTCCTCGTCGTCCAGGAGATCTTCGAGAACGAGACGTCCAAGTTCGCGAACGTGATCCTCCCGGCGTCGTCGTTCCTCGAGAAGACCGGGACGTTCACGAACGCCGAGCGCCGCATCCAGCTCGTGCGCGCGGCGGTCGACCCGCCCGGCGCGGCGAAGACCGACCTGGAGATCTGCTCGCTGATCTCCGAGCGGCTCGGCTACGAGCTCGGCTACGAGGGGCCCGAGGACGTCATGGCCGAGATCGCCGAGCTCACGCCCGACTTCGCCGGCGTCACCTACGAGCGCCTCGAGGGCCGCGGGCTCCAGTGGCCGGTCGCTCCTGACGGTACGGATGCCCCGATCCTCTACGAGGAGACGTTCGACCTCCTCCCCGGCGGCCTCGCGCACCTGGCGGCGCTGCCGTACAAGGAGCCCGGCGACGAGGCGAGCGAGGAGTTCCCGCTGATCCTCGTCACCGGCCGGCGGCTCGAGCACTACAACGTCGGCACGATGACCCGCCGCACCGGGAACCTCGACCTCCTCCCGAAGGACTGGCTCGAGATCCATCCCGACGACGCGGCCGAGCTGAACGTCGCGACCGGCGACGCGGTGAAGGTGCGCTCGAAGCACGGCGAGATCGAGATCGAGGTGGAGGTCACCGAGCGCATCGACCCGGGCCACGTGTTCACCGCGTTCCACTTCCCCGAGGTGCGGACGAACCTGCTGGTCGGCCCTTCGGCGGACGTGAACACGAGCTGCCCGGAGTACAAGGTCATCGCGGTCGCGGTCACGAAGCTCGGCGTCACTGCAGAGCGGCCGCTCGAAGTCGCGACCGCCTGAGAGTCAGACGCGCGTCTCACCGGACGCGGACGCTCGCCGCTCCCACCCCGACGCTATCGAGGAAATCCGCACGTGTCTGTCGCGGCACTGCACCGAGGTCGCAACCGTGCTAAGAGAGGGTCCGTGAGCGGATACGTCCACGGCTACGACGAGCACGCGAACGCGCGGCTGCTCGATCAGGCGGGTGCGCTCGTCGACCTGCTCCACCACGACACCGCCTATCCGGCCGGTGCCCGCGTGCTCGAGGCCGGCTGCGGCGTCGGTGCGCAGACGATCACGCTCGCCGCGAACAGCCCCGAAGCGCGGTTCACGTCGGTCGACATCTCGGCGGAATCGCTCGCGCAGGCCGAAGCGCGGGTCGCCGCAGCGGGGTTCGAGAACGTCGAGTTCCTCCAGGGGGACATCTTCGACCTGCCCTTCGAGCCCGAGGCGTTCGACCACGTCTTCGTCTGCTTCCTCCTCGAGCATCTGGCGAAGCCGGTCGAGGCGCTCGTCACGCTCGGCGGCTGCTCAAGCCGGGCGGGACGATGACGGTCATCGAGGGCGACCACGGCTCCGCCTACTACCACCCGGCGAGCGCGGAGGCCCAGGCGGCGATCCAGTGCCAGGTCGACCTCCAGGCCGCGGCCGGCGGGAACGCGAACATCGGCCGCGAGGTGTATCCGCTCATGGTCGAGGCGGGCTTCGAACGCGTCCTGGTCTCTCCGCGGATGGTCTACGTGGACTCGAGCCGTCCCGAGCTCGTCGAGAGCTTCACACGGCGGACGTTCAACGCGATGGTCGAGGGCGTCCGCGCCGACGCGATCGCGGCCGGCCTCATCGAGCCGGAGGCGTTCGACGCGGGCATCCGCGCGCTCAATCGCACTGCGGAGGACGACGGCGTCTTCTGTTACACGTTCTTCAAGGGCGTCGGACTCAAGACCGCCGCCGAGTAGCCCTCGCCGCGCGGCTGGCAGAACCTGTCGGAAGGGCGTAGGTTCGCCCGAGCGGCACTCATGACCGTCAGCTCGCGGAAGCGAAACTTGCTCTACGGCCTCGCGGCGATGGTCGTCGCCGTGCCTCTCACGGCGGCGCTCTTGATCCTCGCCTTCGTCGGCGCGACGAGCGACGACCCGTCGGATCGCGACGAGCTGCTCGCCTTCGTCCTCCCGCCCGCCGAGTGGCTCGCCGCTCTGCTCGTCACCGTCTTCATCGCCCTCGTCCTCCGCCCGAGGCAGGAGGGCTGGATGTTCGCTCCGGCAGCGGTGTGGGCCGTGACGGCAATCGTCACCGTGCTCGCCTTCCTCGCACCGACCGGCGGCGCCGTCGCCACGACCACGGCCGCCGGAGCGACATCGACCCAGCCCCGGGACACGACCGGCGAAGAACCACCTCCCGAGCCGCAAGGCACGACCGCTGAGCAACCGCCCGATCGAGTTACCGGGTTCGGCCATCGACGTCGACGACGGCGTGATTGAGGTCACCGGCTGGTGTGACACCAGCGACTGTCCGACCGCGCGCGGGGTGGTCGTACGCCTGTCCGTGTGTGCGAAGAAGGACGGCTGGAAGATCTCGGAGAACGAGTTCACCGCCTTCGGGCCGGACGGAATCGCGGTGCGCTCGAACTCAGGAACCGGCCCGGAGTTCCTCGGCAAGCGAACGCTCTCGGCCGACGAGTGCGTCGAAGCGGTCATGACGTTCCCGCTCGACCAGCAGCTCGAGGAGGTCTTCTACGAGACCGACGGATGGACTGCGTCCTGGGAGCCCGGCCCATCCAGTCCGCCGCCGCGCGGGTAGCAGCCGAAGACGGCCAGCCGCCGCGTGTTCGCTCGGACTTCGCGAAGTGCCTCGCCCACGGCCGGATCGAGCGGATGCCCGTCGAGCACGGCGTCGAAGCGGTAGCGCCACGGCGAGTCCGGGATCGGCCGCGAGACGAGCTGCACGAGATTCACCCCCAGCCGGTCGAAGGGCTCGAGCGCGCGCAGGAGGCTCCCCGGCGTGTGGTCGGTGACGAACGAGAACGCCGTGCGGAACCCGCCGCCGTTGCGGTCGAGCCGCGTGTAGGTCGCGACCGCGACGAAGCGCGTGTACGCCTCGGGATGGTCGCCGACATCCGCGGCGACGATATGCAGCCCGTTCAGCTGCGCGGCGCGCTCGCTCGCGATCGCGGCCTCGGTCGGATCGCCCTTCTCCGCGACGGCGCTGGCCGCATCCGCGGTCGTCGGCGCCGCGACCGCCTGGGCGTTCGGCAGCCGAGCGAGGAGCTGCCGGCACTGGTCGAGCGCGACCGGATGGGAGTGGACCAGCCGGATCTCTTCGAGCGGGATATCCGCGGGCGCGAGCAGGCAGTGGTGGATCGGGAGCACCGTCTCGGCGACGATCGAGAGCGGCGAGGCGTAGAGCAGGTCGTGCGTCTCGGCCACCGGGCCCGAGAGCGAGCTCTCGATCGGCAGCACGCCGAAGTCGACCGCCGAGCCGGCCACTGCGTCGGCCACGGCCTGGAAGCTCGGCAGCGCCCGCAGCTCTTCACCGCCTCCGAACAGCGCGTCGGCGGCCGCGGCGCTGTGCGCACCCTCGCGGCCCGGATAGGCAACGGTCACGGTGGATTCGGTTGTGCTCGACATGCGTCGTCCCTTCGATGGGTGGATCCGCCTGATGTGCACCTAGCCGGCGACGCGGGGAACGAAAGCGCCGGCTAGCGCGTAAAGGCGCGCGCGAAGAGAGCGAAGAAGAAGCGGTTCGGGCTCTCGACGGCGCGACGCATGGGGTTACAGCGTAGAAAAACGCCGCGGAAAGTCAACGCGCGTTCGCGACCGCCCACTCGAGCGCGTGGTCCGCGACCGCCTCCCAGCCTGGCGCTCCGCACGTCCAGTGGTCGCGCCCCTCGAACTCGTAGTAGGGCGTCTCCAGCTCGTAGTGCTTCGCGTTCGACTTGTTCACCGACGGCGGCATGATGTGATCCTTCTCGCCGCCGATGAAGAGGAGCGGCGCGCGATCCGGGTTCTTGTAGTTCACCCAGGTCTCCTGGTGGCCGGGCTTCAGGTTCGCGAACAGGCCGTACGCCCAGATCCAGTTGCCGGGCGCGGGAATCGCGTAGCGCTCCCAGACCTTGTCCGAGTCCTCGCGGCTCATCGTGTTCGTGAACGCGTAGTGGAACTCCTCCTGCGTGAACCCGACCGCGCGGTGCAGGTTCTTCGGGTTCTTGAGCGCCGGGAAGAACGACTTGAGCTGCGACGGCGGGCTCACGCGCACACCCTCTGTCGGCGCCGAGTCGATCACGACCGCGGAGCAGCCGAGTCCACGGTCGAGCAGGAGCTGGGTCAGCGTCCCGCCGAAGGAGTGGCCCATGATGATCGGCGAGGTGTCGAGCGCCTCGACCTCCCCGGCGATCTTGTCGACCGTGGCCGGGACGGTTGCGGTCGCGATCGGCTCGGGGTTCTCGCGGAGCGCCTCGACCTCGACCTCGAAGCCGGGGTACGTCGGCGTGACCACCTTGTAGCCCTTGGCTTCGTAGTAGGGGACCCACTCCTCCCAGCTGCGAGGGGTCATCCAGAGTCCATGGACGAGGACGATCGTGTCGGGAGTCATGCAGCGCCTCCTCGGGCTCAAATGGTCGGTCTGGCGAGTCTAGTCAGAGCTCGAAAAAGCGTGCCCGGCCTGTAACCACATCGACACATCGTTCGGCAAGAATGCGCGGATGGACGGCCCCGAGATCAGGCGGCTCGACGCAGCCGGCATCCGGGAGCACCTCGACGGGCTCGCGACGGTGCTCGCCGACTGCGTCGCCGGCGGAGCGTCGATCGGCTTCATGGATCCGTTCACCCTCGACGATGCACGCGCGGTCTTCGCAGGCGTGGCCGACGAGGTCGAGCTTGGGCGCCGGGCGCTCCTCGCCGCGTTCGCCGACGGGGAGCTGGTCGGCACGGTGCAGGTGATCCTCACGCTGCCGCCCAACCAGCCGCACCGCGGAGAGATCACGAAGATGCTCGTCCACCGCTCGGCCCGCAGGCGCGGGATCGCCGGCATGCTCATGGAGAGCGCCGAGACCGAAGCCCGGGCCGAAGGGAAGACGCTCCTCGTGCTCGACGCGGTCAGTGACGGCGACGCGGCGCGGCTCTACGCCCGCATGGGCTGGGTGCGGGTCGGCGAAGTCCCGAACTTCGCGCTCTATCCGGACGGCCGCTACTGCGATACGACGTACTTCTGGAAGGAGCTCTAGCCTCGAGGAGCTGCTTGAGCGCCGCGAGGTTCTCGTCGACGCCGCGCTTGACCGCCCTCGTGGCCAGCGGGCCGAGGCCGAGCGAGCTCGAACTCGGCGTCGAGCGCGAGCTCGGTCCCGCCGTTCGACCGGCGGATCTCGTAGCGATACGTGAACGGCGTCGGTCCGTCGCTCGCGGCGACGACGACCAGCTCGGGCGACCGGGCGGCGACCACCTCGAACGTGTTCTCGGCGAAGCCGGTCGGAAGCTCGCGCACCATGCGATAGCCATCGCCGGCGACCTGCTCCACCGAGCGAACCGCCGAGTTCCAGCGCGCATAGCTCGTCGGATCCCCGACGACCGCGTACACGTCGGCAGGCGGTCGGTCGATCTCGATGCTCGTCCGGAAGGCGATCACCTCACCTCGCTACCCGAAACGTGCGAATTCGATACGCGTAGCGGCCCGCCGGGGGGTCTCCGGCGGGCCGCTCGCGCGGGGGGCTCAGTCGAACGCGTATTCCATGTAGTCGGCCACGTTGTCCTGCGTGACCACCGCGGCGGGCACGATCACCTGGCGCGGAACCTCGGGCGGGACGAGCTCGGAGAAGCCCTGGCCGAGCGCGATCAGGCGCGCCATGTTCACGGCCGACGCGGCCATGTTCGGGTTGTAGAGGAACGTGGCCCGGTAGAGGCCGCCTTCCTCGATCTGCTCCATCGCGCTCTGGGAGCCGCCGACGCCGGTGAGGAACATCTCGTCCTCGCGGCCGGCGTTGCGGATCGCCTGGACGACGCCCTGGGCCATGTCGTCGTCGTGCGTGTACACGGCGTCGATCTGATCTTCCGCCTGGAGGATGTTCTCCATCACGGTCAGGCCCTTGTCGGGATTGAAGTCGCCCGGCTGCTGGGCCACGACCTCGAGGCCGCCGTCCGGGCAGAGCTTCTCGACCGTGTCCTCGAACCCGGCCGTGCGGTCGGTCGTGACCGAGATGCCGGCGAGTCCCTGGATCTCGACCACGTTGCCCTCGCAGTCGAGCTCCTCGGAGATGTAGGTCGCCGCGAGCACGCCGATCTGGTAGTTGTCGCCGAGAATCGTCGCCGTCGCCGCGTCGGGCGAGGTGAAGAGCCGGTCGATGTTCACGACCGGGATGCCCGCCGCCTCGGCCTGCTGGGCGATCGGCGTCAGAGCCGCGCCGTCCTGCGGGAGCACGACGAGCACGTCCGGGTTCTGCGCGATCGCCTGCTGGATCTGCTGCGCCTGCGAGTCGGCGTCGGCCGCCTCGAGGAGCTGGAAGTCCACGTCGTCGTACTGGTCCGCCGCGGCCTGCGCGTTCTTCGAGATGGCGCCGAGCCAGCCGTGGTCGGTCGGCGGCACGCTGGCGATGATGGTGACCGTCTCGCCGGAGCCGCCCGTCGTGTCGGACGGGGTCGTCGAGCCGCCGCCGCCGACGGTGACCGTCTCGGTGCTGCCGCTCATACAGCCGGCGGTGCCGATCGCAAGCAGCGCGGCTGCGGCAATCGAGATGAGGAGTCGCTTCCGCGACATGTCTGCTACCTCCCGTGGTTGATGTACCTGCCTGAACCAGCCGTCTGTGCCCATCTAGTACCTCGCCTCCGGGCGCTGAAGGAGAACGGCTCCAAGGACGATCAGGCCCTTGGTGACTTGCTGAACTTCGGTGGAGAGATTGAGCTGCGTCATGAGGCTGAAGATGAGCGCGAACGTGAGGACGCCGAGGAACGTGCCGACGATCGTCGCCCGCCCGCCCGAGAGCGCCGTCCCGCCGATCACGACTGCGCCGATCGCGTCCAGCTCGTAGAGGTTTCCGCTCACCGGCGACGCGCTTCCGAGCCGGGCGCAGAGGAGCACCGCGGCCACGCCGGCGAGAACGCCGGAGAGCACGTAGACGCTGAAGATGATCCGCCGGACGGGCACGCCCGCGATGCGCGCGGCCTCGCGGTTTCCGCCCACGGCGATGACGTAGCGGCCGTAGCGCGTCCGGTTGAGCACGATCCAGCCCAGGATCGTGATCCCGATGAAGATGTAGACGGAGGGCGGGATCCCGAGGACCCGCCCGCTGCCGAACCAGAGGAGCGAGAACGCCTCCGGACGGCCGAACGAGCCGCCGTTCAGATCGAGCAGGCCGACCGGCAGCTTGTCGTTCAGGAGCAGGGCGAGGCCCCGGGCGATCGAGAACATCGCGAGCGTGGCGATGAACGGCACCACCCGCCCGTACGCGATCGACGTGGCGTTCACCGTCCCGAGGAACGCGGCGAACCCGATCACGCCGACGATGAAGATCAGGGTGCTCGTGCCGTCGTCCCCGAGCAGGATCCCGCCGAAGACGCCGGCCGCCGCGACCATCGAGCCGACCGAGAGGTCGATGCCGGCGGTCGCGATCACGAACGTCATGCCGATCGCGAGCACGCCCACGACGCTCGCCTGCGTGAGCATGTTCCGGACGTTGTCGGTGGTCGGGAACGTGTCCGGCCGCAGGATCGCGCCGGCGACGAAGAGCCCGACGACGACGAGCGCCAGCGCGTACTCCTGGAACTCGACCGCCTTCAGCCGCTGGGTGAATTCGCCGCGCTTCATGCGACCTCGTCCACGAGAACGGGGGCGTCGGTGGGAGCGACCGCGTGGCGCAGGAGCTCGCGCTCGGTGGCGGTCTTCCCGTCCACCTCGGCGACGATCTCGCCCTCGCGCATGACCAGGATCCGGGTGCAGAGATGGGCCAGCTCCTCGAGCTCCGAGGAGACGACCAGCACGCCGAACCCGGCGGTCGCGAGGTCGTTGACGATGCGGTAGATCTCGGCCTTGGTCGAGATGTCGACACCGCGGGTCGGCTCGTCGAGGAGCAGCACGCGGCACTCGTGGAGGAGCCAGCGGGCGAGCACGACCTTCTGCTGGTTGCCGCCGGAGAGGAGCCGGACGGGGCGCCCCGGATCGTCGGGAACCGTGTTCAGCGCGCGAAGCTGCTGGTGGGCCGCGGCGCGCTCCTTGCGGATGTCGAGGATCCCGCGGGAGAACCGGTCGAGATCGGCGAGCGTCACGTTCTTCGTCCCGCTCCAGTCGAGGACGAGCGCCTGCGACTTGCGATCCTCGGGGGCGAGGCCCAGGCCACGGCGGATGGCGCGGCGCGGACTCGGGTTCAACGGCTTGCCCTCGACGACGATCTCGCCCTCGTCCATCCGGTCGAGGCCGTAGATGAGGCGAAGGAGCTCGGTGCGCCCGGAGCCGACGAGGCCGCCGAGCCCGACGATCTCGCCCGCGCGCACCTCGAGGCTCGCCTCGCGCACCGCCGGAAGCCGCCTCGCGCCGCGAACCTCGAGCAGCACCTGCTCGGTTCCGGTAGGCGGCTCCGGATACAGCTGTTCCACCCTGCGTCCGATCATCAACTCGATCAGCTCCTCGGTCGGTGTCGATGCGGGAATGCCGGTCGCGGTCGTCTGTCCGTCGGCGAGCACGGTCACGCGGTCGCCGATGCGCCGGATCTCGTCGAGGCGGTGCGTGATGTAGACGACTCCGACGCCCTCGGCGTTCAGGCGCCGCACGACCTCGAAGAGCGTCGCGATCTCGGCCTCGTCGAGGATCGCGGACGGCTCGTCCATGATCAGGAGCCGCACGTTCCCCGAGAGCGCCCGCGCGATCGAGACGACCTGCTGCGCCGCCGGGCGAAGCTGCCCCACCTTGGCGCGCACGGGGATCGACTCGTGCCCGAGCCGAGCGAGCAGCGCCTCGGACTCGCGGTACATCTGCTTCAGGTTGAGGAGCGGCCCGTGACGCGGCTCGTGGGCAAGGAAGATGCTCTCCGCCACGCTCAGGTCGGGAACGAGGTCGAGCTCCTGGTAGATCGTCGCGACGCCGCGCCTGAGCGACCCGGCCGGATCGCCCGGCGGCAGCGGCTCGCCCTGGAAGAGGATGTCGCCGCTCGTCGGCTCGAGCGCGCCCGACACGCACTTGATGAGGGTCGACTTGCCCGCGCCGTTCGGGCCGAGCAGGCAGTGCACCTCCGACTCGAGCACCTCGAGGTCGACGCCGCGAAGCGCCTTCACGCCGGGGAACTCCTTCACCAGGTCGCGAACCTCGAGCACCTTGGTCATGCCGCCACCAGGCCCTTGAGGTTGTCCTGGGCGATGCGCAGGCCCTCCTCGACCAGCTCGGGCGTGCCGCCCCAGACCGGGTCCTCGTGCTCGACCGACAGCACGCCGTCGAAGCCACCGTCGCGGAGCGTGTCCACGTAGCGGCCGAAGTCGACCTGCCCGAGACCCGGGATCCGGTACTGCCACCAGCCCATGTCCCACGGGTTCTCCTCGCGCGTGGACAGCCGGCCGAAGAACCCGTACCGGTTGCGCTCGCTCGGGAACGTCTCCGCGTCCTTCGCGTGCGCGTGCGCCACCTTGTCCACGTACGGACGGAGCGCGTCGACCGGGTCGATCCCCAGCCAGAGGAGGTGCGAGGGGTCGAAGTTCAGGTAGAGCCCGAGCCCGAACATCCACTCCCAGAGCTCCGGCGAGTACGCGAGGTTGCCGGGATAGCCGTCGGGATGCCAGCCCTCCATGACGCAGTTCTCGATCATCAGCTTCACGCCGCGCTCGCCCGCGTAGTCGACGAGCGGCGGAAAGACGCGCTCGGCTTCACGCATGTTCTCGGCGACGCTCCGGCCGGGGTCGCGTCCGACGAACGTCCCGACCGGAACGCCACCGAGTGCTGCGGCCGCATCGATGCACGCGCGTACGTGCGCGTGGTAGGAGTCGCGCTCGACGGGATCGGGCGCGAGGTTGTTGTCGTAGTACGCGAGCGCCGAGAGCTCGAGGCCGTTGTCGGCGAGAGCGCTGCGAACCCGCTCGGCCTCGGCCTCGTCGAAGGCGTCCGCGGCGATGTGGCTCGCGGTGAAGGGCCGGTCGCCGATGGAGGGCCAGGCGGCGAGCTCGAGCGCCTCGTAGCCGTTCGCCGCCGCCCAGGCCGCGATCTCCTCGAGGCTGCGCTCGGGCATGCACGCGGTGAGGAAGCCGATCTTCACGCCGCGATCCTGCTTTCGAGGACGTCGACCCAGCGCTCGGCGCTCGCCGACGCCAGCACCGCGTCGGTGATGAGCGCGGCGCGCAGTCCGTCCGAGAACGTCGGCGTGCCGTCCGGCATCGCGCCTGTGCGGATCCCCTCGTAGACGTCCGCCACGAACAGGTCGAAGCAGTCCGCGTACCCCTGGGGATGCCCGGCGGGCAGGAACGCGAAGCGCGCGGCCGGGGCCGTGAGAGCCATCGGGTCGCGGCGGACGATCGCGAGCGACTCGCGCCGGCCGCACCACAGCTCCTCGGGCCGCTCCTGGTCGAACGCGAGCGCCTCCTCGGCTCCGTCGAGCTCCAGCCAGAGCCGGTTCTTGCGGCCGGCGGAGATCTGGCTCACGACGACCGACCCGATCGCGCCGCCGTCGGTCTCGAACTGCACGAGCGCGGCGTCCTCGGTCGTGACCCGGCGCTTCTCGTCGCCGTCGTCGCCTGCGGCGAAGGCATGGCGGCCGCCTGCATCGGGCCGCTCGTCGAGCGCGGTGAGGAGGCGCGCGAACACGCGCGCGATCCGGTGGCCGGAGACGAACTCGGCCAGGTCGCACCAGTGCGACCCGATGTCGGCGAACGCGCGCGAGGCGCCGCCGAGGCGCTCGTCGACGCGCCAGTTCGCGTCGTCGGAGCGCAGGAGCCAGTCCTGGAGATAGGTGCCGTGGATCAGGCGGATCTCTCCGGTCTGCCCCGACGAGACGCGCTCGCGGGCCTCGCGCACCGTCGGGTAGTAGCGGTAGACGAACGGGACGGCGGTCTGGAGATCCGCTGCCGCCGCGACATCCACGAGCCGTTGCGCCCCGGACGGCGTCGAGCGCCAGCGGCTTCTCGCAGACGACGTGCTTGCCCTCGGCGAGCGCGGCCTCGGCGAGCGGGACGTGCAGATGGTTCGGCGTGCAGATGTGGACGACGTCGACGTCCGGGTCGCGAACGAGCTCGTCGGTCGAGGCGTAGGCGCGCTCCGCGCCGAGCTCGGCGGCCGCGGCTGCGGCGCTCTCGGGCGACGACGCAGCGACGCCGACGAGGTGAGCGCCGGCCAGGCGAGCCGACCTCGCGTGGACGCGGCCGATGAATCCGGTGCCTGCGATCGCCGTGCGGAGAGAGGCCATCCCCGGGGAACCTAAACCCACTTAGTCCAACTGTCAATCAAAAGTCTCGGCACTTCGTCCTACGCGTGGTTTACTTAGGCCGGTCATGGGAGCAAAACTTCAACCCGCGCAGTCCTCCCCGACGAGCGCGGGTGCCCTGCTCCGACTGATCCGAGAAGGCGTCGCCGTGACGCGCGCCGATCTCGCCCGACAGACCGGACTCGCCCGCTCGACCGTGGCGCAACGCGTCGACGCCCTGCTCGCGCTCGGGCTCGTCTACGAAGCGGGCGGCGGCGCCTCGACCGGCGGTCGCCCGGCGACCGTGCTCGCGCTGAACCGCGACGCCGGCGTCGTCCTCGTGGCCGACCTCGGCGCCACCCATGCGCGGATCGCGCTGAGCGACCTCGACGGCACGCCGCTCGTCGAACGGGCCGCCGACCTGGACATCGCGGTCGGGCCCGACGAGGCCCTCGGCTGGGTGGCCGGCGTCTTCAACGAGCTGCTCGCCGAGCTGGACCGCTCACCCGACGAGGTCTACGGGATCGGGATCGGCGTCCCGGGCCCGGTCGAGTTCTCGAGCGGCCGGCCGGTCAACCCGCCGATCATGCCCGGCTGGGACGGGTTCGACATTCCCGAGTGGTGGGGGACGCGCTTCAGCGCTCCCGTGCTGGTCGACAACGACGTGAACATCATGGCGCTCGGCGAGCACCGGATGCACTGGGCCGAGACCGAGCACCTCCTCCTCATCAAGGTCGGCACCGGCATCGGCTGCGGGATCGTCGCCGACGGCCACATCCACCGCGGCGCGCGCGGAGCGGCCGGCGACATCGGCCACGTCCGCGCGACCGACCGCACCGACGTCGTCTGCCGCTGCGGGAACGTCGGCTGCCTCGAGGCGATCGCCGGCGGCGAGGCGCTCGCGCGCCGGCTCGCGGACGAAGGTGAGGACGCGACGCGCAGCCGCGACGTCGTCAGCCTCGTCCAGGCCGGCCACGCAGGCGCGATCCGCATGGTGCGCGACGCGGGCCGCACGCTCGGCGAGGTGCTGGCCGGCACCGTCAACTTCTTCAACCCCGCGGTGATCGTGATCGGCGGCGACATCGCCGAGGCGCACGCAGAGCTGCTCGCGGGCGTGCGCGAGGGGATCTTCAGCCGGTCGCTCCCGCTCGCGACGCGCGACCTGCGGATCGTCCCGTGCCGCCTGGGCGACCGGGCCGGCGTCACCGGAGCGGCGACCATGGCGATCGAGCACGTCCTGGCGCCCGACGCCGTCGATCGCGCGCTCGGCGACGCGGCGTAGGAGGGTTTGGCGAAATACGTCTCCCGCCGGGGTGCGCTGGGCGGTGTGAGCCAAGGACGCAGGGCGCGCTCGTACTGGAGGTACGGGCGCAACCGAGGACGCCGGATCACGCCGCCCAGCGCGGCCCGGCGGCCCAGGCTTATTTCGCCAAACCCTCCTAACTACCACTCGACGACGGGCCTGACCTCGACCGCGCCGCCCAGCGCGGCCGTCGGGATCCGCGACGCGAGCTCGATCGCCGCGTCGAGATCGTCGGCCTCGAAGAGGAGGTAGCCGCCGATCGCCTCCTTCGTCTCCGCGAACGGGCCGTCGGTGGTGAGCGTCTTGCCCTCCTTCACGCGCACGGTGGTCGCCGTCTCGGGCGGCTGCAGCCAGAGCCCGGGGGTGACGCCGGGCGTCTCGTTGATCGCCTGCCAGGCGCCCTGGAACGTGTCCTGCTCCTCCTGCGGGAGGGACTGAACCGCCTCGAGAGCGGTCTCCTGGTGAATGAACAGCATGTACTTCATCGCTTCCTCCTTCGTCGTGGACGACTTGTAGACGAACGGGGCGCGGTGCAATCGACATTTTTCCGCGAGACTGCCGCCCATGGACGCGCCCGAGGTCCGCTATGCCACGAGCGGCGACGCGAACATCGCCTACCAGGTCGTCGGCGACGGGCCGGTCGACCTGCTCTACATCCCGGGCTGGGTCTCGAACCTCGACCTCTACTGGCAGGAGCCATCGGGCGTGCGGTTCCTCCGCCGAATCGCAGCCACGTTCCGGTTGATCCTCTTCGACCGGCGCGGCACCGGCTCAGCTAGACCGCTCACGCCTACCATCCGGGCATGGTCGACGTTTCAGGGCGTCCCGATCTGCCGGACATCTCGCTCGAGTCCTGGGAGCCGACGAGATGGACGCTCCATCTCTGGACGCAGGTCGTCGGCAAGGTTCGGCTCGCCGCCGCGCCCCCGCAGAACCACTGGTGGAACGTCACGCTCTACCTCGACGCGCGCGGCCTGACGACACGCCGCATGCCCTATCCCGAGGGAGATTTCGAGGTCCTCTTCGACCTCCTCGCTCACGAGCTCGTCGTCCGCACCAGCCGGGGCGACGTTCAAACGTTCCCGCTCGAGGACGGGCTCTCGGTCGCGGGCTTCCACGAGCGGTTCTTCGCGCTGCTCACCGGTCTCGGCATCGGCGTCGCGATCGAGGCCGAGCCGTACGGAGTTCCCATGACGACGCCGTTCGCCGAGGACACCGAGCACGCCTCCTACGATCGCGCGGCAGTCGAGCGCTACTTCGTCGCGCTCAGCTGGGTCGACCGGACGCTCCAGGAGTTCTCCGGCTGGTTCTGCGGCAAGACGACTCCGGTCCACCTCTTCTGGCACGGCTTCGACCTGGCGTTGACTCGCTTCTCGGGCAGGCGCGCCCCGGCCAGCCCCAACGCGGACCGCGTAACGCGCGAGGCCTACTCCCACGAAGTGATCAGCTTCGGCTTCTGGCCGGGCGACCAGACCGTCCGCGAGCCGGCCTTCTACGCCTACACGTCGCCGGAACCGCCTGATCTCGCCGAGCAGCCGCTCCTCCCCGCGACCGCGATCTGGAGGCCGAGCGGTGCCGGCCATCTCGCCCATCTCCCGTACGACGACGTGCGCACCTCCGAGGATCCCCGGCAGGCGCTCCTCGACTTCCTCCAGAGCGCCTACCTCGCCGGCGCCAACACGGCCGGCTGGGACGAGAACGACCTGCGCTCGAACTGGTGCCCGCCCGCGGGGCGTTAGGGACTCAGAGCCCGACGATGTCGTCGGGGCGCACGGGAACCCGCGTCAGCTCGCGGTCGGTGGCGTCGCGCAGCGCGGCGACGATCGCCGCCGTCGACACGACCGTCGGCGGCTCGCCCACGCCCTTCACGCCGTAGGGCGCGTCCGGCTCGGGATCCTCGATGAGCTCGGAGTGAACCGGAGGCATGTCGAGGAACGTCGGGATCAGGTAGTCGGTGAAGCTCGCGTTCGTGATCACGCCGTCGCGCGTCTGGATCTCCTCCATGAGCGCGAGGCCCAGGCCCTGCGCGGTGCCGCCCTCGATCTGACCCTCGACGGCCTTCCTGGACAGCGCGTTGCCGACGTCCTGCGCGGTTCCGATCCAGACCACTCGGGTGAGGCCGAGGTCGACGTCCACCTCGGCGACCACGCGCATCGCCGCGACGGCGAACGCAACGTGGGCGCGCTCGCCGGTGACCTGGCCCGTGTCCGGGTCGAGCGGGGTCGTGCGCGGGTGGCGATAGACCCGCTCGACGTCGACCTCGCCGTCCGGTTCGGTCGCGCTCCTCGAGCGCGGCGCGACAGGCGGTCTGCACCGCGCCGGCGGCCATCCACGTCATCCGCGAGGCCGAGGTCGAGCCGGACGACCCCACCTCCGCGGTCGAGCCGGCGGCGAGCACGATCTCGTCCGTTCCGAGCTCGGTCCGGGCGACCTGGAGGACGACGTCGGAGACACCCTGGCCGACCTCGGCCGCCGCGCAGTACACCTCGGCGTGTCCGTCCTCGAACAGGCGGACCCGCGCCGTGCAGTAGTCGTCGAACCCCTCCGAGTAGCCGATGTTCTTGAACCCGACGGCGAACCCGACGCCCCTGCGCACGCCCTCGCCGCGCGTCGTGTTGCCCGACCCGCCGGGCAGGCGGATCGCCTCGCGCGGAAGCTCCTCCGGTTCCGGCACGGGCAAAGCGGCGGCGCGGCGGATCACGTTCTTCGTGGGCAGCGAGCCGGTGACGACCTGGCCCGTCGGGAGAACGCCGCCCGACTCGAGCGCGTTCAGGAGGCGCAGCTCGACCGGGTCGATCTCGAGCGCGGCCGCGAGCTTGTCCATCTGCGCCTCGGCCGCGAAGCAGGACTGCACGGCGCCGAAGCCGCGCATCGCGCCGCAGGGCGGATTGTTCGTGTACACCGCGGTGCCCTCGATCGCGACGTTCTCGACCGCGTAGGGGCCGACCGCGAACGCGCACGCGTTCGAGATCACCGCCGTGGTGCTCGACGCGTACGCGCCGCCGTCGACGAGGATCTGCATCCGCACCGAGACAAGCCGTCCGTCCCGTGTTGCGCGGTGCTCGGCGTGAATCCGGGCCGGGTGCCGGTGGATGTGCCCGACGAACGACTCCTCGCGGTTGTAGACCATCTTCACCGGCCGGTTCGTGCGCAGGGCGAGCATCGCGGCGTGGATCTGGATGGACAGATCCTCGCGCCCGCCGAACGCGCCGCCCACGCCGGCGAGGTGGATCCGCACCATGTCGGGCGGAAGGTCGAGGCACGGCGCGACCTGGTCGCGGTCGACGTGGAGCCACTGCGTCGCGACGTGAATGTCGATGCCGCCCTCCCCGTCCGGGATCGCGATGCCCGACTCCGGGCCGAGGAACGCCTGGTCCTGCTGGCCGACGTCGTAGACCCCCGCCACCGTGACGTCGCCCTCGACGTCCGGGTCGCCGCGCCGAATCACGATCGCGCGAACGACGTTCGGCCGCGGGTCGTCGCGGTAGCCGTGGCCCATCGTCGGGCGGTCGGGATGGAGCGGCTCGGACTCGGTCGCTCGCTCGGGATCGGTGATCGGCTCGAGCTCCTCGTACTCGACCCGGACGGCCGCGGCAGCGCGCCGGGCCTGCTCGGGCTCTTCCGCCGCCACAACGGCGACGGGTTCCCCGAAGTAGCGAACACGCTCGGCGGCCAACACGGGCTGATCCTGGAACTCGAGCCCGTACGTCTTCTGGCCGGGAACGTCCTCCTGCGTGAGCACCGCGTGGACTCCCGGCATGCGAACCGCCTCGGAGACGTCGACGGACACGACCCGCGCGTGCGCGTGCGGGCTGCGGACGGTGTGGCCCCAGAGCATCCCGGCGACCTCGAGGTCGCTCGAGTACGCGAACGCACCCGTCACCTTGGGGACGGCGTCGTGCCGGCGAGTCCCGATCTCGGCCCGGCCGTGCCGAATGCGGGCGGGAGTGCTCATCGCCCCGCCGCGAGCTGCACCGCGTCGAGGATCTTCTGGTAGCCGGTGCAGCGGCAGAGGTTCCCCGAGAGCGCCTCGCGGATCTCGTCCTCGGTCGGCTCCTGGTTGCGGCGCAGGAGATCGGCGGCGGCCACGACCAGCCCGGGCGTGCAGAAGCCGCATTGCACGGCGCCGGTCTCGGCGAACGCGTCCTGCACGGGATGGAGTCCGCCTTCCGCGGCAAGGCCCTCGACCGTGACCACCTCGTGCCCGTCGGCCTGCGCCGCGAGGACGAGGCACGCGCACACCAGCTCGCCGTCGAGGAGCACCGAGCACGAGCCGCACTCCCCCTGCTCGCAGGCGTTCTTCGAGCCCGGCAGGCCGAGCCGGTTGCGGAGCGTCGTGAGGAGGCTCTCGCCGGCCCAGACGTCGGTGTCGCGCCGCTCGCCGTTGATCGTGAGCTCGATCCTCATGCCTGGCACCTGTCGAGCGCGCGTCCGGCGAGCACCCGGAGCGCATGCCGCCGGTAGGCGGCCGTGCCGCGAACGTCGTCGATCGGGCTCGCGGCGGCGGCCACGCGCTCGGGGAAGGCGTCCGCCTCGTCCGAGCGGGCACACCACCAACCCGGGCACCGGCGACGCCGAGCCGAACGAGGCGCGGATCTCCCCGCGCACGCGGTCGACCACGACGGCGAGCGAGCAGACCGCGATGACCATCGCGTTGCGCGGCCCGATCTTCATGAACGTCTGCGGCTCGCCGCTCGGCTCCACGTGCGCCGCGACGATCAGCTCGTCCTCGGCCAGCGCGTTCTTCTTCACGCCCACGAGGAAGTCGCCGAGCGGCACCCGCCGCGAGCCTCGCACGCTCGCCACCTCGACCTCCGCGCCCTCGATGAGCAGCGGCGGCAGCGCGTCGCCGGCCGGCGAGGCCGTGCCGAGGTTGCCGCCGATCGTCCCGCGGTTGCGGATCTGCGGCGAGCCGACCGTGCGCGCCGCCTCCGCGAACGCGGGCATGAGCGCCGCGAGCGGCTCCTCCATCGCCTCGGTGTACGTGAGCCCCGCGCCGAGCCGCACGCTGCCGTTCGTGCGCGACCAGCCGCGCAGCTCCGCGACCTCGTTCAGGTTCAGGAGCGCGTCGGGCCGGGCGCGGTCGAAGTTGAGGGCGACCATGACGTCGGTGCCGCCCTGGATCGGCAGCGCCCCCGGATGCTCGGCCTTGAGCCGAAGCGCATCCTCGAGGGTGCGCGGGGTGAGCACGTCCACGACCGGAAGCGTATTACGCTCCCACCATGGAAGCCCTCCGCCGCCGCCTCTCCGTCGCCCGCGGGGACGAGCCCGCCGATCTGGTCGTGCGCGGGGGACGCGTCCTGTCGGTCTTCACGAAGGAGTGGCTCGAGACCGACGTGGCCATCGTGGACGGCGTCGTCGCGGGGCTCGGCAGCTACGAGGGCCGGGAAACGCTGGATGCGTCAGGGCACTGGGTCGTCCCCGGCTTCATCGACGCGCACATGCACCTCGAGTCGACGAAGCTCCTGCCGGACGAGTTCGCGCGCCTCGTCCTGCCCCTGGGAACGACGGCGGTCGTGGCCGACCCGCACGAGCTCGCGAACGTGCTCGGCACCGACGGCGTGCACTGGCTGCTCGACGCGTGCGAGGACCTGCCGTTCGACTTCTACTTCATGGCCTCGTCGTGCGTTCCGGCCTCGCACTTCGAGTCGCCCCGCCGCCCGTTCACGACCGGGGATCTCGAGAGCCTGCTCCGGCGAACGCGGGTGCTCGGGGTGGCCGAGATGATGAACTTCCCGGGCGTCATCGCCGGCGACGAGTCGGAGCTGGCCAAGCTCTTCCTGGAGGAGAGCAACCACGTCGACGGCCATGCGCCGGGCGTGCTCGGCAAGGAGCTGAACGCCTACGCCGCGGCCGGGATCCGCTCCGACCACGAGGCGCTCACCGTCGACGAGGGCCGGGAGCGTCTGCGCGCCGGCATGTGGCTGCTGATCCGCGAGGCGTCGATGGCGCGCAACCTCGAAGCGCTCCTTCCTCTGGTCTCGGAGCTGGGCACGAACCGCATCGCGTTCTGCACGGACGACCGCGATCCCGAGGACATCGCCGAGAACGGCCACATCAACGGGATGGTGCGCGTCGCTGTGTCCGCGGGAATCGCGCCCGAGGACGCGATCGTCCTCGCCTCCCACAACGCCGCGCTCTGGCACGGACTGGAGCACCTCGGCGCGGTCGCGCCCGGCTACCAGGCCGACCTGCTCGTCCTGCCCGACCTCGAGCGGTTCGATCCGTCGGTCGTCCTCAAGCGCGGCCAGGAGATCGGCGAGGTCCCGCACCCGGAGGTGCCCGAGTGGGTGAAGCACTCGGTGCGGATCCAGCCGGTCGCGGCGGCCGACTTCCGCGATCCCGTGGGATGGCGGTGATGCCCGCGTGATCGGCCTCGTCACCGACCAGATCATCACGGAGCACCTCGTCGAGGCCCCGTCTGTCGCCGACGGAGCCGCGGTCGCCGACACGTCGCGCGACCTCGTGAAGATCGCCGTCGTCGAGCGCCACCTCGGCACGGGCCGCATCGGACGCGGCTTCGTGCGCGGATCGGGCCTCGGCCGCGGCGCGCTGGCGTCCTCGGTGGCCCACGACGCGCACAACATCGTCGTCGTGGGCGTGACCGACGAGGACATGGCCTTCGCAGTCACCCGCCTCGCGGAAATCGGCGGCGGCATCGCGGTCGTCGAGAGCCGGCGCGGTCGTGGCCGAGCTACCGCTCGAGGTCGCGGGCCTCCTCGCCGACCTCCCGCTCGCCGAGGTGATCGAGCGAAGCCTGGCGTGCAACGACGCCGCGCGATCCCTCGGCTGGAACGGCACGGCGCCGTTCCTCACCCTCGCGTTCCTGGCCCTGTCGGTGATCCCGAGCCTGAAGATCACCGACCGCGGGCTCGTGGATGTGGATCGCTTCGAGCTGGTACCGCTCGCCGCAATCAAGCCATAGCGAAGAGATCGTCCAGCGCCGGATTGTCGATCTCCGCGGCCAGCGATCGGGCGGCGTCGGATGCGCCGGGCTCACCCAGGCGGGCGCGATAGACCGTCGCGTGGAGCAGGAGCTCCCGGATGCCTCGTCGCGCGGCGATCGCCTCGAGCTCGTCGATCCAGCGCGGCGCAGACTCGGCCCCGTGCTCGACCGCAACGGCGCACAGAGCATCGAGTGCGTAGGTCTCGATCCAGAGGTACGTGTCCGGAAGGCGGCGACACAGCTTCGGCGCGTCGACGAGGAGCTCGAGCGCGCGGGCCACGTCCCCCCTCGCCTCGGCGACCAGGCCCAGCCCTCTGAGGCCGATGCTCTCCCAGCAGGCGTCGCCGACCTGGCAGCCGATGGCAAACGCGTGCTCGAAGCGCGCTTCCGCGGCGTCCACGTCGCCGAGGACGAGATCGACCTCGGCGCGGAAGGACTCCGGCCACGAGACGAACGCCGTCATCGCGCGAGCTTCGACCTCGTTCAGGGCCTGGTCGAGCACATGGACCGCATCCTCGATCTCGCCTCGCAGAAGGTGGTAGCGACCGAGCATGGTCAGGGCCATGGCAAGCGGCTGGCCCGAAGGAAGCTGCCTCGCGCGCTCGACACCCGAGCGGAGCAGCTCCCCGGCCGCCGCATGGTCACCGGTGTCGTGCCGGGAGGCGCCGCGGGTCACGTCCACCCAGGCGAGATCCTCGTCGTTCCCGTCGGCGAGCTCCTCGGTCCGCGTCAGCGACTCGTCGGCCCGCTCGTACTGGGCGCGGAGGAACTGCACCCAGCTGATCTCCCGCCAGCCCGTCGCAGCGATGTCGTCGCGGCCCACCGCCTCGGCGAGCGTCGTGCCCTCGTGGAGCGCCGCGGCGCCCTCCTCGTCCGTGCCGCGCGCTGAGTGGACCAGCGCGCCGCCCAGAGCTACGAGCGCTCTGGCCAGGAGCTCGTGATCCTCGATCCTCCGAGCGGCGGCCACGGCTTCCCGCACACGCTGGACGCCGACCTCGACCGCGCCGGCGGCGAGGGCGGCTTCACCCGCCTCGACCTGCGCCAGGACTGCGGCGCGCCCCGAGACGCGCATCTCGACCGGCGCCTGGGTCGTTTCGGCCGCCGCGCGAAGCGCCGCGCTCGGGTCGCGGCCCACCTCCCGGCGGAAAAGCTCCTTGCAGGCCTCCGCCCGGCGCGCCGCGCCTTCGTGGTCGCCGGCGGCACTCAGGCAGCGGACGAGAAGGACATGGGCGTTCTCGTCGTAGGGGTTGAGCCGCACGAGCTCGGATGCATGACGCGCCGCGGCCTCCGAGGTCCCCGCGCGCAAGCAGGGCGAGCGAAGCCTGGTGGAGGACGGCGCTCGTCGTTCCCGCCACATGGCGGCGCTCGCTCTCGAGCCACATCTCGAAGCCCGGGCTCGACCGGAAGACGAGGCCGTCCACGAGCTCGTGGCCGAGCCCGGGCAGCGCAGCGGCCTCCATCCAGGAGCCGCGACTGAGGACGTCGACGTCGACGAACGTCCCCGGGCGCAGTGTCAAGCGCACCGGATCCCCTCCGAGCTCGGCGTCCTCGCCCAGGCTGCGGCGGAGCGCCGAGAGCGTCCAGCGGAGCGTCCCCAACGGATCGTCCGCCTCGGGAAAGAGCAGGTCGGCCAACCGCTCGCGTGAGGGCGGCAGCCGTGTGCGAAGCAGATAGACGAGCAGGCCCCACGCCTTGTTGCCGCGCGGCGGGTCGACCGGGGCCCCGCCACGCTCCATCCTCGGCGGTCCGAGTAGCTGAATGCTCAGTCCGATCTGGGGCCTCCCCTGGTCACACGCTCCGTCACACGCCCCACTGTGACTCTCCGGTCCGTCCGCTGCAACCACACGACGGAAGGGAGCAGGACATGAGCATGAGGACAAAACTGGCTCTGCTGGCCGCGCTCGTCGGCGCGGCGTCGCTCACGGTGGCGGCGCAGGCAGGGCAGCAGCAGTACTCGGCGTGGGAACCGGCCCAGAAGATCGACGAGATCGACGGCAACAACTCGGAGCTGAACACGCCGTCCCAGGACGGGTGCCCGATCCAGTCACCCGACGGGCGCAGCCTCTACATGGCCTCGAACCGTCCGGGCGGGAAGGGCCTGCTCGACATCTGGGTCGCCCACCGGCCGAACCGCCACGCCCCGTGGGGCGCACCCGAGAATCTCGGCGAGCCCGTCAACTCGGCCGCGGACGACTTCTGTCCGACACCGGTCAAGCACGGCGGCCTCTTCTTCGTGAGCAGGGAGGCGCTCCCGGGCAGCTGCGGGCTGGGTGACATCTACTTCACCCGCTACAGCCGGAAGCACGGCTGGAGCGAGCCGCAGAACCTCGGCTGCGCGCCCGACGGCCCGAACGGCGAGCTCGACGAGCAGGGGCCCTCGTACGTGGAGGCCGGCCCGAAGGCGTCCCTGTACTTCTCGCGGAGCTCCGCGACGGTTCCGGGCGACATCTTCGTCAGCAAGGGCTACGCCGGGTGGGGCTTCGGCCCGGCCACGGCTGTGACCGGAGTTGAACGATCCCCTGGCGAACGACATCCAGCCGAACGTGCGGAAGGACGGGCTCGAGGTCGTCTTCTCCTCGAACCGCGCGGGCACGCTCGGCGGCCAGGACATCTGGGCCGCGACGCGGCGAAGCGTCCACCACCCGTGGTCGCTCCCGGTCAATCTGGGCGCGGCGGTGAACACGGCGGCTGCCGAGTCGCGTCCTTCGCTCTCGCGAAACGCGCGGCAGCTCCTCTTCGGGCGTGCGCCCGGCCCGGAGGGCATCGGCGACATCTACGTGACGACGCGGACGACGATCGGCCACAAGCACCACTGAGGCATCCCGGTCTTCGGAAGGCAGCTAGGGCCCGCCGTCGCGCGGGCCCTAGCCGTCCCTGATTCGGCACGTGTCGGAGACGGAGATCCAACGCGAGTCGCATGGTCGCCTCTAACACGATCTTCATCACTTACGA
This sequence comes from uncultured Actinomycetes bacterium, assembly GCA_963814525.1. Lineage (GTDB taxonomy): Bacteria > Actinomycetota > Thermoleophilia > Gaiellales > Gaiellaceae > CAVRUF01. The sequence continues at coordinate 248,813 of CAWFDH010000008.1, forward strand.
GCGACGGCCACCGATGACAGGTCGGGCGAGAACCTACGACCCACTCGGCGCCATGCGCGCCAACCGACCGAAAGGGCTCCTCTCTATGAACCGTCTCTCCATGCTCGGCAAACGTGCCGGCCTTGTCACCGCGATGCTCGCCGTCCTGGCGGGTCTCGGCGCCAATCATGCGGCCGCCTCGGGCGCGCCTCCGTCCGCACATCTTTTCTGGGGTGGCTGGTACGACGGGATCGGACACGCGAGTCCCGACGGCAGCGCGACCCAGAGGCAGTTCATCCCCGGGCCCAACAACTGGACGTTCGTGGCCGCGAACGAGCGGCACGTGTACTGGACCAGCTTGAACGGCGAGATCGGGCGGGCGAATGTCGACGGGTCAGACGTGCGGCCGAGCCTGATCACCGGGCTCTACGGAGCGGCGGGGATCGCGCTCGACAAGACCTATGTCTACTGGATCGAGTCGGACTTCGGGCCGGCGTCGATCGGACGCGCCAAGCTCGACGGCAGCGAGGTCAACCGGGACTTCATCACCGGCGTGAACGTGACGCAGCAGGGCGCTGGCCTGGCGGTCGACGGGTCGCACATCTATTGGGCTGGAGGCTACGACAGCGCCAGCGGCACTTACTCGGCGGTCGGCCGGGCCGAGATCGACGGCGAGAACGTCGAGAACCGGTGGGTCCGCCACCCCTTCGGAGACGGAGGCGACGTCCAGGGTGTCGCGGTCGACGCGACCCACGTGTACTGGACTCACGAGCGCGCCGACGGCCTCGGCACCACCGATGTCCTCCGTGCGCCGCTCAGCGACCCGAGCGCACGCCAGCAGCTGGTCTCAGTTCCGAACTGGATAGTGGGCGTCGCGGTCGACGACCAGCACGTCTACTTCAGTCAATACGGCTCAGGGTGGATCGGGCGCACCGAACTCGACGGCGAGAACGACGACGTCGAGTTCATCGACACGAATGGTCACGAGCACGGTGGTCACCCGACCGGGATTGCGCTCGCTCCCGCGCCGGCACCGAACCCGACGTTGACAGTGGTCGCGTCGCCGGCCAAGCCCGGCTCGACCAAGCCGGAGTTCACGACCAGCCCGAACGTGCAGCTGAAGACCACGGCGCCCGCCGGCACCACCCAGGTCGAGATCTCCAACGACCCGGGCTTCGGCGACGCGCAAACGTTCCTGGTCGCCGCCGACGGCACCTACGCCTGGACGCTCCCCGGCGACGGCGAGCACACCGTCTACGTGCGCTTCCTCGGCGCCGGTTCGCAGCCGACGCTGAACGCGACCGTCAAGCTCGACGCGACCGCGCCGACGATCACGAAGGCTCGCTTCGTCAAGCGCCGCAACGGCCGTGTCTGGATGACCGTCGCCGCGGTCGACTCGGGCTCCGGCGTCGCCCAGCTCCAGTTCGCGCCCAAGCGCAACCACCCCTGGCCTGGCGCAGCTATCGTCGTCAAGACGAGCAACCGCACCAAGCAGCCCTTCATCTGGGTGCGCATCGCCGACGGCGCCGGCAACGTCTCCGCCTGGAAGAAGATCCTTCTCCCGGCGAAGCGCGGCCGCTAGACATCTTCCACGTCACTCGTTCGCATGGGTCCTGGCACACCCTTCCCGGCCGCCCGCGTCGCGGCATGCGCGCTCGCCCGCGAGGCTCGAGTTTCACGCTGCTCACAGGGCGGGGACGGCACCCGTAGGTCCAGTTCGCGCCGAAGGGGGACATCATGAGGAGCCTCAGGCTCAGTGCCTCGATCGCCGTGGCGATCGTCGCACTCGGTACGGCGGTGGCGGGCGGTGTCGTCGCGACCACGACGTCGAGCGACGAGCAGGCGCTTCAGCCGACACGGCAGTCTGCGGATCGCAGCGTGGAGAAGCGGGTGGACCGCTTGCTCGCGAGGATGACGCTCGAGGAGAAGCTGGAGCAGATACAGCTGCTGCCCGACTTCCTCGTCACCGAGGAGGAGGTTCGCGCCGGACTCGGCTCGGTCCTGAGCGTCACGGACCCGCAGCGGATCAGGGAGCTTCAGACCATCGCCGTCGAGGAGTCGCGACTCAAGATCCCGCTCCTGTTCGCGTTCGACACGATTCACGGCTTCCGGACGATCTTCCCGATCCCACTGGGCGCCGGCGCGAGCTTCGACCCGCAGGTCTCCTTCGACGACGCGCTGTACGGCGCGCGCGAGTCGGCCGCCGTCGGCCTCAAGCAGACGTACGCCCCGATGGTCGACGTCTCCCACGAGCCGCGGTGGGGCCGGATCGCCGAGGGCGCCGGCGAGGACCCGTACCTGAACGCCGTCCTCGCGGCCGCGCGCGTCAAGGGCACCCAGGGCCGCGACTACAGCGGGCGCGACAAGCTGATCGCGAGCCCGAAGCACTTCGCCGCCTACGGACAGCCCGAGTCAGGGCGCGACTACAACACGACCGACATGTCGGAGCACCGGCTCCGCAACATGTACCTCCCGCCGTTCAAGGCCGCCATCGACGCGGGCGCCGACACGGCCATGTGCTCCTTCAACGCCCTCAACGGCGTGCCGGGCTGCGGGAACGACTACCTGATGAACGAGATCCTCAAGGACGAGTGGGACTTCGACGGCTTCGTGGAGGGCGACTGGACTGCGGTCGCCGAGCTGCGCGCCTGCCCGCCGAAGAATCCCGATACCGGGGAATGCGGTCACGGAGTCGCCGAGGACGGCCCCGCCGCCGCGGCTCTGGCGCTGAATGCCGGCGTCGACTCCGAGATGACGAGCACGCTCATCCGCGACCACGGCGAGCAGCTGCTCGCGGAGCGCCGGATCAGCATGAAGCGGATCGACGACGCGGTGCGCAGGATCCTGCGCGTCAAGTTCCGCGCCGGCCTGTTCGAGCACCCGTACTCGCCGTTCCTGCCCGCGGAGGCCGAGGCGCAGATGCTCAAGCCCGACGCGTTGGCCGCCGCGCGAAAGGCCGCGAGCCGCTCGATGGTCCTGCTCCAGAACGAGGGCGGGGTCCTGCCCTTCGATCCTTCCCGCAAGACGGCCGTGATCGGGCCGCTGGCCCGGAACCAGCACGACATGCTCGGCCCGTGGTGGGGCGCCGGGCGCGACGCGGACGTCGTGACCGTCTTCGACGGCATCAACGAGCAGAGCCCCGGGGCGACGTTCGCCCAGGGCTGCACGCTCTCCAACACCGAGGCGCCGCACGCCGACCCGGAGGGCTGCGGCTCGGACGCCGGGTTCGCCGAGGCCGTCGCCGTGGCGCAGGCCGCCGACCAGGTCGTGCTCGCCCTGGGCGAGACGCGTGAGATGAGCGGCGAAGCGAATTCGCGGAGCACGCTCGACCTGCCGGGCAGGCAGGAGGAGCTGATCGCCGCGATCAAGGCGACCGGCAAGCCGTTCGCGGTCGTGCTCTTCAGCGGCCGCCCACTGGCGCTGGAGAACATCGTCGGAGACGCGCCCGCGATCCTGGAGGCGTGGTTCCCCGGCGTGCAGGCGGGGCCCGCGGTCGCAGACGTGGTCTTCGGCAAGGTCAATCCGGGCGGCAAGCTGCCCGTGACGTTCCCGCGCCGGCTCGGCCAGGTGCCCATCTACTACAACCACGAGCGGACCGGGCGACCCTGCAACCCGGACGTCAAGTGGAACTCCCGCCACCGCGACATCCCGAGCTGCGCGCCGCAGTTCGAGTTCGGCCACGGGCTCAGCTACACGACCTTCGAGATCACAGACCTGCGTCTCAGCTCGACGAGCGTGTCGTCGAAGGGGAGCCTGAAGGCCTCGGTCAAGGTGACGAACACCGGGAGCATCCCGGGCGACGAGGTCGTGCAGCTCTACATCCACGACCCGGTGGCAAGCATCTCGCAACCCGTCCGCCGTCTCCGCGGCTTCGAGCGGGTGACGCTGAGCCCGGGCCAGACGCGGACGGTCACCTTCACGCTCGACAGGAGCGACTTCGGCTTCTACGACAACCGCGGCAAGTTCGTCGTCGAGCCCGGCCGGATCGATGTCTACGCCGGTAACAGCTCGAGCGCGGACATGACGAAATCGTTCACGGTGCGGCGCTAGTCGACGGCCGAGTTTCGCAGTCAGCGGTTGGCGAGCGAAGCGCACCCGTGGCCTGCTTCGGCGGTCACGAGCACTCGACGACCTTGGGATCAATGACGCATGGCGGACACGATAGAACGCCATGTGTCGGTGTGGTGAAAGGGCACCCGGCCGAGTGGACAGGGGCGCGGTGACCGTGCTAATAGTGCTTGCCACAGTTGCCTCGAAGTCCAAGGAGAGAGTGTGTCGATGAGGCGAATGTGACCATGGCGTTCGTTCCCCCGCCGCGATCCCACTGCCGCTGCGTACGAGAAGTCAAGGCGTGGTGGCGGTAGCGCCGGGCGATGCTCGGCGACCGAGTCTTCGCCATGGTCGGGAAGCGCGCCGCAGGCGGAGCCGCGAAAGCATTCGGAATCGAAAGGAGCCCTGATGGTCGAGACACTCACCGATGTCCTCGTCGCCGGGTACCAGGACATCGACGAGGCGACGACGGACTTCGAGGCGCTGGTGGCGCTCGTCAAGGAGAAGAAGGTCTCGATCGAAGGCGTCATCCTTGTCACGCACGCGGAAGACGGCAGCGTCTCGGTGCAGCGGACCGGCGACAACCTCGGCCGCAAGGGGATGGGCTGGGGGGGTGGCGTCGGGCTCGCGGTGGGCTCTATTCGCGCCGCCGCTGCTCGCGTCCGTCGCCGTCGGGGCGGTCGCAGGCAGGGTCATGGGGAGATTCGCCGGCAACAAGGTCAACAAGGAGCTGCACGAGAAGATCGGCGAGAACCTGCCGCCGGGATCGGCCGGGATCATCGCGATCTTCGACGACGGGCAGCGGGTCGGGGTCGAGCAGGCGCTCTCGGGGGCGCTGCTCCGGTCGGTCGTCCAGGGCGACAAGCAGGGTATGGGTGCATTGAAGGAGTCGCTCGCCGAGGCGATGGGGAAGTTCAGTCCCGACCGCACGGTGCTGCCGATCCCGGATCCGAACTTCGGGGGCACGATCGGCCGAACCCTGGACACGTCCGTCGCCGATTGGACGATCGCGATGACGCCGTCGCCGCCGGAGGGCGCGCCGAACGTGCTTGGTCGTGCTGATCGACGACGCGGGCTTCGGCAACCCGTCGACGTTCGGCGGGCCCGTCTCGACCCCGACGATGACGCGGGTCGCCGAGCAGGGCCTCAGGTACAACGGCTTCCACGTCGTCGCGACTGTGCTCGCCCACCCGCGCCGCCCTGCTGACGGGCCGCAACCACCACACGGTCGGCTTCGGGTCGATCGGCGAGTTTCCCGGCCCGTTCCCCGGTTACTGCGCGAGCGTGCCGAAGGACTGCGCCCCGGTTGTCCGCACGCTTCAGGCCAACGGCTACTCGACCGCCGGATTCGGCAAGTGGCACATGACGCCCGACCACGTCCAGGGTGCGGCCGGGCCGTTCGACCGGTGGCCGAACGCGTGGGGTTTCGACCACTTCTGGGGCATCCTCGGCGGCGAGGCGGGCCAGTACGACCCGCTGATCACGCAGGACAACACGACGATCGGCGTCCCGGAGGGCAATGACGGCGAGGAGTACTACTGGCCGGACGACATCACCGATCAGGCGGTGGGCTGGCTGCACGGGGTGCGCGCGCAGGACCAGGAGAAGCCGTGGTTCATCTACTACTCGACCGGGTGCTCGCACGCACCGCACCAGGTCGCGGTCGAGTGGAGCGAGAAGTACCGCGGCAAGTTCGACCAGGGCTGGGACGCGCTGCGCGAGGAGACCTTCGAACGGCAGAAGGCGCTCGGCGTGATCCCGCCGGATGCGGAGCTCACGCCGAGACCGGACGAGCTCCCCGCCTGGGACTCTCTCTCGGACGCAGAGAGGGCGCTGTACGCGCGCCAGATGGAGGTGTACGCCGGCTTCCAGGAGAACACCGACTGGAATATCGGCCGCCTGCTCGACGCGATCGAGGAGATGGGCGAGCTCGACAACACGCTCGTCATCTACATCTTCGGGGACAACGGCGCGAGCCTGGAGGGAACGGTGACCGGCTCCTTCAACGAGCTGACGATGCAGAACGGGATCGCCCTCACGGCCGAGCAGCAGCTCTCGCTGATCGATCAGTACGGCGGGCTCGACGCCTGGGGCACCGACGCGTACGCGCCGCACTACGCGGCCGCCTGGGCGTGGGCCGGGAACGCGCCGTTCCAGTGGGGCAAGCAGTGCGCGTCGCACCTCGGCGGCACGCGCAACGCCACGGTGGTTTCCTGGCCGGAGCGGATCAAGGACGCCGGGGGGTTGCGCACCCAGTTCACTCACGTCATCGACGTCGGGCCGACGATCCTCGAAGCGGCCGGTATCCCCGAGCCCACGGTCGTGGACGGGACCGCCCAGAAGCCGATGGAGGGGACGAGCTTCCTCTACACCTTCGAGGACGCGGACGCACCCGAGCGCCACACCGTGCAGTACTTCGAGATCGTCGGCAACCGGGCGATCTACAAGGACGGCTGGTGGGCCGCCTGCAAGCTGGACCGGATCCCGTGGGACCTTTCGCCGCCGACGATGGCGAGGTTCGCGCCCGGAGCGTACGACCCGGAGCAGGACACCTGGGAGCTGTACTACCTGCCCGACGACTTCAGCCAGGCGAAGGACCTGGCCGCGGAGAACCCGGAGAAGCTCGCCGAGCTGAAGGAGCTCTTCTGGGAGGAGGCCGAGAAGCACAACGTGCTGCCGCTGCTGGCGGCCCTCTCGGTGTTCTTCGGGATCCTGCCACCGATGCCGACGACCACGACTCAGACCTTCTACGGCGACGTCGAGAACATCGCGGCCGGGATGATCCCGCGCGTCTACGGCCGCTCATACGCGATCGAGGCGGCGCTTTCGGTCCCCGAGGGCGGCGCCGAGGGCGTGATCGTCGCCGAGGCGGACGAGATGGGCGGCTTCTCGCTCTGGGTCGACGAGAACGGCCTTCTGCACCACAGCTACTCGGTGATGGGCGTCGAGCGGTACGAGCAGGTCTCGACCGAGCCGATCCCGACCGGGGACGTCACGGTCCGGATGCAGTTCGACGCCGACCGGCAGGAACGGATGGCCGGCGGAACCGTCTACCTCTACGCGAACGACGAGCAGATCGGAGAAGGACGGATGGAGCGGACGGTCGCCGTTCGCTTCTCCGGCTACGCCGGCATGGACATCGGCCGCGACAACGGCCTGCCCGTCGACCGCGCCTACGCAGCCAAGTCGCCCTATCCCTTCACCGGAACCGTGAACAAGGTCGTCTTCGACCTCAAGCCGGGCACGCACGAGGACGAGCTGGCGCTGCACGAGGCCGGCGCGGCCGTCGCCGCAGCCCAGGGGGTCAGCGCCTAGGCGGCCGAGAGGCCAAGCCGTTATTCGAGCTTGAAAGGAGAACCCGTGAGTCAAAGTCATCTCCTCATCGACTTCCCGATCAGGGGCCCTGCCAACGCCAAAGCGCTACCGGAAGAGCTGCCTCCGTTGATGCCCGATCTCGCGAAGGTGCAGGACGACCTCGGGACAGTGCACTTCTCCCGTTTCATGGTCGAGGGAGACGAGAAGCTTCTCTTCCTTTCGGACATCGACGGTGAGACCGACCAGCACATCGAGCGGCTCGTCGAGAGCGCCGGCTCGGTGTTCGACGCCATCTTCGAGCACGTGGACGACCGCTCCAGCGACGCCCGTGGCTGATAACCGTGAGAGGGCCATCAAGTGGCTGACGCAGCATGTCCGCGAGCCTCTAGATACGTATTTCGCTTACGAGGACGCTTCGGTTCAGGAGATCAAGGCGTCCGCGCGTGCGGCGGGCTTCACAGGCAACACCTCGCAGGGCTGCTTGCTGACATACATGACCTTCAAGTCACATCTGCGAGGCTCTGTCCTGAAGCGGTTCGGGGCGGCCCTGATCGGAGAGAAGGGCACGAAAGCGTCGGATTCCCTTGGGACGCTGCACTTCTCACATTGGGTGCCCTTTGAGGGCAACCACATAGGCTTCTTCACGATCTACGACGGGGACTTCGCGAAGTACATCCAGGACTTCGCAGACAAGACCGCGTTCGTGTTCGATGCGATCTTCCCGCATATCACTGACGCGCCGCCAACGTCAGTCGCAACCAACGCCCAGGCGTTCTACGAGTGGGCATTGGACAACAACTATCCGCCCATCGGGTTTTACAGCGCCTATCCGGGCCTCTCGGTTCTAGACATCCGGGCCCTGTTGGCCGACTATCGCGACGTCACCGGTGGCCGACGCTGGATAGCGGTGGTGTCTCTTCGCCGACGGCTTGGCCGAAGGGGCCCTGAACGCCCAGATACTCGGGGTGATTCGGGGGACCAGGAAGGATCCGCGCTCGACCTCGCGGACATTCAGGGGTTCGTGCTCCGCGGCTACAGAATGCCGATGGTGCGGCATGTCTTGCTGGCGGTCGAAGATCCGGCACACGCGCGCAGGCAACTCGGCCGGCTCGTGAGCGGCGACGAATCCGACACCCCGCAAGTCACGACTGCGCAGGACTGGCACGTAGGGTTCGCGCCCGGACCGCGAGACAATCCCACCGATGCCCCGCGCCGCAACCCCGACTATTGCCTCAACGTCGGTATCACGTGGCCCGGACTGGTCGCGCTGGAGCTCGAGGAACGCGTCCCGACGCTCTCGTTCAAGTCGTTCGGTGCGTTCGTCGAAGGAGCCGCGCAACGAGCGGAGTCGGTCGGTGACACCGGAGCGAGCTCGCCCCAGAACTGGGTCGGCGGCTTTGGAAGCGGGGACGATCACGTCCTCGTGACGCTGCACGCCATCAGCCCGGAGGCGATGACGAGCTACAGCGACAGGCTGCATGCCTTGTTTGCCGAGGGAGATGCCTTTCGAGAGATCTGGCGGCAGGACGGGATGGCGTTGATGGAGATGCAAGACGGCCAACCCGTGCCAACGGCCAAGGTCCACTTCGGATACACGGACGGCATCAGCACGCCCACCATTCGCGGCGGCCCGGAGAGGTATCTCCCGGACCACCAGCAGCCCTGCGAGCCATGGCTCTTCGTCTTGCGGGAAGACGCCACGAACTACGACGTCCCGGAGCCGCGACAGCTCGGCCTGAACGGGAGCTTTGCGGTCTTCAAGAAGGTCGAGACCGACGTCGTCGGCTTCGAAGACTTCCTGCAGTCGAACAGAGACACGATCGATCCTGAGCTGCTGGCCGCAAAGATGTGCGGGCGATGGCGCAACGGCGTTCCTCTCGCCCTGTCGCCGGACACGGATAGCCCTGCGGGGGGGATCTCGGCCGAGCAGCTGAACGATTTCGAGTATGTAGAAGCCGATCGCTCGGGAGATCCGAGGGGGATCCGCTGTCCCGTCGGCGCACACATACGCCGCGTCAATCCTCGAGGTCAACCAGTCGCGGGCCAGGGGGTGCCGGGCGGCAGCAACAACGCCCACCGGCTCATTCGTCGGGGACTGCCGTACGGGCCGATCTACGAACCGGAGAAACCGTACGACGGCGTCGAACGAGGGATGCTCTTCCTCTTCATCAACGCGAACATCGAGAACCAGTACGAGTTCGTGCTGCGACAGTGGGTCAATGACGGCGAGTTCGCGGGGGCGGTCAGGCTTCATCCAGAGGCGCGAGATCCGCTGATCGGCGCGCGAGCGGACGGACAAGCCGGTTTCGTGATCCCGCAGGCAAGCGGGAAGCCGATCGAGGTTACGGGTCTCTTGAACTTCACCACGACCAAGGCCGCTGCTTACGTGTTCCTGCCGAGCATCACGGCCATCAAGTTCATCGGCGACTTGCCAGAGGCTCGCTAGCTTGCCGACCGACCGGTCCGGTCCCTCGTCGACCGCGCAGCCGACGCCTTCGACCCTTCGCCGCCGCGCATGCGGCGCATCGGGTTCGACGTGACGGGCGATGACTCGCGAGCCGCGCTGGCCTCGTACGCGCGCTCGCTCGTTCCGCGATCGTTGGCGGAGGCAGCGCCCGGACTGGCGGGGCTGTTGGCGCCATCCGCGCTCGTATCTCCGATCGAATGTCGTGGCAGGAGCGACCGTGGGCGCGGTCGCGGTGCCGGCGTCGCTGGCGATGGCGGAGCTCGCCGGGCTGCCCGTCGTGTACGGCCTGTACGGGACTTTCCTGCCGCTCGCCGTCTACGGGCTGCTCGGAACGTCGCGTCAGCATGTGATCGGACCCGACTCCACGCTCGCGGCGATGACGGCCGTGACGGTGGCGCCGATGGCGATGGTCGGAGGGGAGCCCGACCCGGCGCGCTATATCGCCCTCGCAGCGGCGCTGGCGCTGACGATGGGTCTCCTGCTCTTCCTCGCCGGCACGCTCCGGCTCGGGTTCGTGGCGGACTTCTTCGGCAAGCCGGTGCTGCTCGGCTATATCAACGGGGTCGCGCTGATCGTGATCTCGTCCCAGCTCGGCAAGCTCCTCGGGATCAGCGTCGGCGCGGACGACTTCTTCTCGATCGTGCGTGAAGTCGTGTCCGCGCTCGGCGACGCGAACGGGCCGACCGTTCTTCTCAGCGCGGGACTCTTGTCGGCGGCGATCGTGTCTCGGCGAATCCTTCCCTCCTTGCCGCCGTCGCTCGTGGTGCTCGCGCTCGGACTGGTGATCGCGGCGCTGGCCAACCTGGAAGAGCACGGAATCGCCGTCGTGGGCGAGGTCGACAGCGGCCTGCCCTCATTCGCGCTGCCGGGCGTCGGAGCAGGGGACTTCCTCGATCTCGTGCTTCCCGCGGCGGCATTCTCGCTCATCGCCTTCGCGGACGTCATCGCGACCGTGCGCACCTTCGCCCAGAAGCACGGCTACGAGATCGACGCCAACCGTGAGCTGACCGCGGTCGGGGGCGCCAATCTGATCGGAGGGCTGACCGGCGCGTTCCCCGTCTCCTCCTCCAACTCGCGGTCCGCCGTCAACGACGCGGCGGGCGCCAGATCCCAGGGCGCCGTGATCTTCGCCGCGGCGGTCGTCGGGCTCTTCCTCCTCTTCGCGATGCCGCTGATCGAGCCGTTGCCGACGGCGGCGCTCGGCGTGATCATCGTCGTCGCCGCTGCGGGACTGATCAACATTCACTCGATTTGGCGCCTTCGGAACGTCCGGTCGGCCGAGGTTGCGCTTGCGCTCGTCGCCTTCGGTGGGGTGCTCGTGTTCGGGGTCCTCGGCGGGGTCGTGGTCGCGATCGCCCTCTCAATCGGCGTGTTCCTGTATCGCTCGGCGCGTCCGCACGATGCCGTGCTCGGCCGCGTCGACGATGTCGACGGCTATCACGACATCACTCGTTGGGAGAGCGCCGAGACGTTGCCCGGACTGGTGGTGTACCGCTTCGATGCTCCGCCGTTCTTCGTCAACGCCGAGTATCTCCGGCACCGCGTGCTCGCGCTTGTCGACGCCTCCGAAGACGTCACGTGGCTGGTCCTCAACACCGAGGCGTGGACGTACCTGGATGCCACGGCGATCGACGTCCTGATCAACCTCCACGCCGAACTCGAGAAGCGAGGGATCGTGCTGGCGTTCGCCCGTCTGAAGGGACGGCAGCGCGAGATATTCGAGGAGACGGGCCTCACAGCGCGGATCGGCGGCGACCGTTTCTTCCCGACGGTCCGGGCTGCGGTCGCGGCCTTCGAATCGGCGCCCAAGGGCGACTCCCGAAAAAGCCGCAACTCGACCTGACGAGTGCAGCGCCGTCTGCCTCTTGGCGAGGAGGCAGGCGGCTCTCACCGCCGCCGGCCAGAGGCCAATCGCTTGTTCATCGGAGATGAGGTTCCTACCGGCGTCGTCCGGTCATCGCCCGCGTCGTCGCCCTGCGCGCGCAGTTCGTGATGAAGGGAGCTGTTGAGAATGGGCGAGGTGACGACGAGCCTCCCGGCGAAGTACATGAAGAAGAGGATCGTCGTCATGGCGCCGATGCTCCCGTAGAGCGTCGTCGCCTTCTCGAGCTTCGGCGCGAGGAACTCGACGATCAGCACATGGAGCACCTGCAAGCCGACCGCAACGATGATCGCGCCGGGTAGCAACGCCCGCCAGGGAGCGTCCCGGTGCGGAAGGCGGAGAGACGTCCAGAGCCACAACGCAGTGAGCGGGACCGTGACGAGCGTGGCCGCGAGGAGGCGCTCGAGCGAAGCGTGGTCGCGAAGCCACCATGTGAGTGCGAATGCGGCCATGAACGCGCACAGCACGCCGGTGAAGGCAAGTGAGCTCTTGAGAGGCTTGGACCGCGGAGGCGGCTCGTCCCAGATCAGCGAGTGAATGAGCTGCATTGCTTTCGTGCCCGAGTATCCCGCCCAGAGGAGGAGGGGCACGCCGATCCCGAGAAGCCACCACCAGTCGGATTCCGCGGCTCGCGCGACGTCTCCGATCACGTCGACGACGGCCGCCGGAAGACCGCCGCTTGCAAGGGCCTCCTCGGTGCTGTCGGCATCCATGAGGCCGAGCGCGCCCCCGAGTATCAACCCGAGTGGCAGCAACCATAGGAACAGCCGGTAGGCGATCCCTCCGGCGAGAACGCTTGCGGCAACGCGACGGTTTCGTTCGGCTGCCCGGAAGGGAACCGCGAGCGATACGTGCCGTGCGCTGGCGGCTCTTGCGCTTGCAACCGCGGCCGTGAATCTGACGCGGGCGCGATCGTCGAGGCCGGACTCGGGTGCCTCGTGCCGATCCACTACTCGTCGTGTCCGGTAGAGCTCAGTCGGACCGCAGGCTCGTCGCTCACCACGGCGGGGTCGGCACTCGCCCCCGCCGGAAACTCGACGACGACGTAGTCGACGTGACTCAGTGAGTCAAGGTCCGTCTCCTCGTCTACGTGCTCAGGCGTGATGTCCGTCATGAAACCTCCCGACTACGTTGGTGACTTTCGCGCGTTCTTCCTCCGGTTCGCCTGGTTGTCGAAGCTCAGGGCGCTTGGGCGTGCTCCTGGCTCGTGGGCGTCATGAACGCCCCGATGAGCCAGAGCACCGGGAAGAAGCACCCGAAGAAGAACATCCAGCCATGTCCATTTCGGAGCGTTGAAAGGCCGAGCGTGAAGAGCACGAGCATGTACAGGAAGAATCCACCGATTCCAATGAACCACCACATCGTTGCTCCTTTCGTTCCCCGGCCGGTCTGCGCTTGGATCACGCCTCGAGAGAATGACGCTCCCGGCTCGACGAGAAAACACCCGAGCGACAGGTTCACCCGGGTGATGCTGTTCGCCGGGTGAAGACCTCCGCCGCCGCTACGCCGAGACTCGCGGTGCGGAGCTCTTCCCGCTGCCAGGCTCCACCCAGGGGCCAGCGACGGGGAGCGGACGTCGACTATGTCCTCGAGGCAGCACGCCCGCTTCTCGATGCACTTGCTTGCTAGCCGGGTTTGGTACCACAACTTGCCAAACAGCTTGCCAAGTCCCGGTCGCGGATCCGCCGAGAGATCCAAGGTGCATGTCTCTATCAGGTGGAGCTAGCCGGGCTCGAACCGGCGACCTCCTGGGTGCGATCCAGGCGCTCTCCCAACTGAGCTATAGCCCCGCGAGGCCTCATTCTAGCGGGGTCTAGATGTCCAGACGGGTGTCTTCCAGGTCGAGCTCGCGCTGCACGCGGCTCATCACGTCGTCGCTGATCACGCGCCGGCGCTGGAGGTCTCGCAGCGCCGCGCGCTCTGCCTCCAGGAGCTCGCGCCGCAGGCGCTGGTACGCGACCGAGCGCTCCTCGATCTCGCCGTCGTCGCCGTCGTCCAGGCGCGCCTCGAAGCGGCGGCGGCGGAACGCGTAGAGGCCGCGCATCCGCTCGGCGGTGTCGTCGTTCACCCACTCCTCGCCCTCGAGCTCGTCGAGGCGCTTGACCGCGGCGTCGGCGGCGGCGAGGCGGGCCTCGATCTCCTCGCGCTCCTCCTCCACGTCCGCCGGCAGCTGCAGCGCCAGGATCAAGCGCGGCAGCGACAGCCCCTGGAGCACGAGCGTGACGAGGATGACGCAGAACGTGAGGAACACGATCAGGTCGCGCTGCGGGAACGGTTCGCCCGCGTCCGTCAGGAACGGCAGCGCGAGGGCCGCGGCCAGGGAGACCGAGCCTCTCATCCCCATCCACGAGATCAGCGCCGAGTTGCGCCACTTGTAGACGTAGCCGTGGTGGTGCCGCTGCCAGACCCGCGCGACGGCGGCGAACGGGAAGACGAACGCGAAGCGCACCGCCACCACGGCCAGCGCCACGACCGCGCCGTAGCCGATCAGCTCGCCGACCGAGTAGCCGTCGAGGTTCTCGACGATCGTCGGCAGCTGGAAGCCGACCAGGCCGAAGAGCAGCGAGTTGAGGACGAACGAGACGATCTCCCAGACGGCCTCGCCCTGGAGGCGCGTCTCCGCGTCGGTCAGCTCGGGCGTGTGCCAGCCCATGTAGATCCCGACGACGACCGCGGCGAGGATGCCCGAGACGCCGATCGCGTCCGCCGGCAGGAAGCCGAGGTAGCCGCTGAGGAGCGCGATCGCGATCTCGGTCGGCGGGTGATGGATGCGGCGGCGGACCTGCCGGATCACGTAGCCGACACCGAGGCCGACCGCGATTCCGCCGGCCACGTTCCACACGAACTCGAGCCCGGCCGACTGGAGCGAGAAGGCGCCGGTGACCACGGCCACCACGGCGAACTTGTAGGCGACGAGCGCCGTCCCGTCGTTGATCAGCGACTCGCCCTCGACGATCGCGATCACGCGGCGGTTGACGTTCAGGCGCTTGGCGATCGCGGTCGCGGCGATCGGGTCGGTCGGCGAGACGATCGCGCCGAGCGTGAACGCGGCCGCCCACGGCATCCCGTCGATCAGCTCGTGCGCGACGACGGCGACCACGACCATCGTGGCGAGGACGAGGCCGATCGCGAGCGACGAGATCGGCTTGATGTTCGTCCGCAGCTCGCGGAGCGAGGTGAAGTACGCGGCCGCGTAGAGAAGCGGCGGCAGGAAGGCGACGAAGACGAGCTCGGGGTCGAGCTCGATGTCCGGCAGCCCGGGCGCGAACCCGAGCGCGAGCCCGCCGAGCACGAACAGGATCGGGTACGGGATCCGCACGACCCGCGAGAGCACGAGCAGCGCGCCGACCGACGCGAGCAGCGCGAGAAGGACGAGCTCGTCGTGTCGCGGAGGTCGGCACGCCGAGAGATTACGTTCAGAGGATCTCGTTGACGGCCGCTACGGCCGCGTCCACGTCCTCCTCGGAATTGACGATCGACGGCCCGAAGCGGACGTACTCGGTCGCGTACGGCGTCACGCTCGCCACGACCTTGTGCTCCTCGTGGAGGAGATCGACGATCTCGCCCGGCTGACGGCCGCCCGCGTCGAAGCAGACGAGGCCGGCGGAGAGCTCGGGATCCATCGGCGTCGCGAGCGTCACCTGCGGGTTCTCCGACAGGCCTTCCTTCAGGCGGGTCGCGAGCTCCTCGGTGCGCGCGGCGACCTCGCCGCGGCCGAGCTCCGCGTGGAGGGCGAACGCCTCGGGCAGCGCCCAGCGGTGGTCGAAGGAGTGGTAGCCGCCGGGGCTGTTCACCGGGCCGGGCTGGCCCGGAGTGGCTCCGAAGCCGAGCCAGCCGACGATCGGGGCGGTGTCGAAGGACGGGATCGTCGGACGCAGGCGCGCCCACGCGGGCGCGTGCGCCCAGACGAACCCGGTGCCGCGCGGGCCGAAGAGCCACTTGTGGCAGCCCGAGACGAGGATGTCGGCGCCGAGATCGCTCGGGCGAGGCGTCCTGGTTCCCGAACCCGTGGACGCCGTCGACCGCGAGCAGGATCGTCTCCTCCTCGTCGCGGCCGTCGTTGGCCTCGGCGACCACGTCGGCGATCTCGCGCACCGGGAGCTTCACGCCCGTGCCGGAGTGGACCCAGGTGATCGCGAGACAGCGCGTCTTCGGGGAGAGCCCGTCGCGCACGGCCGAGACGATCTGGTCGACCGAGGCGTCCGCCGGGTCGTCGTAGAGGCGGATGCGCCGCACCTTGGCGCCGTCGCGCTCGGCGCGCAGCCGCAGCGACTCGTGCGTGGAGTAGAAGTCGTGCTCGGTCGTCACGACCTCCTCCCCCTCCTTCAGGCGCAGGCTCGAGTAGACGAGGCCGAGTCCCATCGTGGTCGAGTCGGTGAGCGCGACCTGCTCCGGGCCGGACTCGAGGTAGTCGGCGACCGCCTGGCGCGCGGCCTCCTCGACGCCGGGCTCCGTCTGGCGGAGGTAGACCGCCGGGTTCCTGTCGAACTCCGCCCGGTGCTTCTCGATCGCGTCGCGCACGGGCTTGGGATGCGCGGCGAAGACGAAGGTGGTCAGATGCACCATCTCCGGGTCGAGCTCGAAGAGGCCGCGCACGCCCTTCCAGCCCTCCGGCGCCTTCGCCGTCGTCGTCGCGGCCACCGCCGCGGCCTGCTCGTCCTTGCCGAGCGAACAGCCGCCCGCGGCCAACGCGGCCAGCGTCGCTCCCGCCGAGACCAGAGCGGTCCGGCGATCGAGCTTGACGTCACTCATGGACGGTTAGGCAGCCGCGTCGTGCTCGTCGTCTTCGTCAGGCGGCGGGTTCTCGGCCAGGCCCTCCTCGGAGGGCGTCGCGTCCTTGTCCTGCCGCGCCGCAGCACCGGCCCGGCCGAGAGTGTTGAACTTCGAAGCGAGATCGAGTCGAAAGCCGCTCATGCTCTCGACTGAGACGCCGAGCAGCGCGAAAAGGTCAGACGCGCTGCATGTGGGTCGGCTTCGGGGCGTCCTCGTACTTGAGCCCGTAGCCGATCGCGCGGTCGATGCCGATGTGCGCGAGCCAGATGAGCGCGATCTCGATCCCCAGCGTCCAGTCGGTGACGAACGCGGCCCCGCCGAGCGCGAGCGGGATCGTCGTCGTGTGGAAGGCGTTGTAGACCGCGGCGCCGATCCGCGGGCCGGCGAGATAGCCGAGCAGGCCGAGGTCCGGCGCGAGGAAGAGGATCAGCACCAGCCAGAGGTTGTAGTCGCGGTCGACGTACACGACCGCCGCCACGACGAAGAGGGCGAGGCCTTCGAGGTGCAGGAGCACTCGGGGCGGCACGAGGCCAGGTTCGGTTGCACCGGTGCCGTTCCTTTGTGGGAAGCTCGCGGCGTGGAGCTTCCGCCTCCTCCGCGCGGCGACGATCCGGAAGCACTCGCGCGCCTGCGCGAGGCGCTCGCCCTGGCGCGGTACTCGCACGACGGGCTCGCGGAGACGATCGGAACCGACGGGCCCTCGCCCACGCCGGCGGACGCGCCGGTGGCCGAGCGGCGCCTGCCCGAGGGCGAGGCGATCGCGACGATCATCCGGCTGTTCCTGCTCGAGCGGGCCGTTCCGCGCGCGGACGCCGCGGCGGCGCTCGAGCCGCTCGGGCTCGAAGGCGCGGCCGCGCTCGGGCTCGTCGCCGAGAACGGCCGCGAGGTCGAGCCGCTCATCCGTCTCGTTCCCTCCGGCGAGCTGACCTTCGCCTCCGACCGGCGCACGGGCCGCGAGCAGGTGATGGGCGTCGCGCCGTCCTCCGCCCTGCTCGGGAATCTGACCATCCGCCACCGGGTCGACCGGGCGCTCGACGTCGGAACGGGCAGCGGGATCCAGGCGGTGCTGGCCGCGCGGCACGCCGATCTGGTGATCGCGACCGACGTGAGCGAGCGCGCTCTCGCCTTCGCGGCGTTCAACGCGGCGCTGAACGGGTTCGACAACGTCGAGCTGCGCCGGGGGAGCTTCTTCGATCCCGTCGAGGGCGAGCGCTTCGGCCTGGTCGTCTCGAACCCGCCGTTCGTCGTCTCGCCGGACACGGCGCTCACGTACCGCGACGCCGGCCTCGCCGGCGACGCCGTCACCGAGCTCGTGCTCCGCGAGGCGGCCGCACACGTGGAGGAAGGCGGGTTCGCGCAGCTGCTCGGAACCTGGGCGCACGAGCCCGGCGGCGACTGGTCGGCTCCAGTGCGCGCGTGGGCCGAGGGATCCGGCTGCGACCTCGTCGTCCTGCGCTACACGACCGACGATCCGGTCACGTACGCGTCGCGCTGGAACCCGCCGTCGCAGACGCCGGATCTCCCCGAGACGCTCGACCGCTGGCTCGCCTACTACGCCGAGCTGGGGATCGAGGCGCTCGCCTACGGCGCGATCGCCCTGCGCCGTCGCAGCGGGACGAACTGGGTGCTCGCCGAGGACGCGCCGGAGCGGATCGAGCCCTCCGAGCACCACATGGAGCGGCTCTTCGACGCGCAGGATTTCCTCGCGGGCGGGCGCGACCTCCTCTACGAGCGGCTGGTGCTCGTCGACGAGCACGTGCTCGACCAGGCGCTTCACCTGGACGACGGCGTGTTCGGGGTGCGCGCCGCGGCGATCCGCCTCGTGGACGGGCTCGGCTTCCAGGCCGAGATCGACGTCTACACCGCGCACATCGTCTCGCGCCTCGACGGGAAGCGAAGCGTGCGCGAGGCGATCGCGGACACGGCGGGGGTGCTGCTGCCTGACGGCGTGACCCCGGAAGCGCTCGGCGAGGCGGCGATTCCGGCGCTGCGGCGCATGGTCGAGCTCGGCTTCCTGGTCCCGTCCGGCCATTGAAGGCGTCCCCGCGGGGGCGTAAAGTCCGGCGCCAGACCAAAGCGAAGGAGGGGCTGTGGCGGAGGAGTTGGTCGAGAACGGATCGTCGCGCGGCGAGTTTCTCGCCCGTGGCGCGGGAATTGCGGGCCTGGCGGTAGGCGCCGGCGTCTGGGCCGGCGGGATGGTGAAGGCTACGAGCGCAGAGGCCGCGGGCGACGTGCGCAGCTACACGGCAGGGCACTTTCAGCTCAGCATCGAGGGAATCCTCATCGGGATGCTCAAGTCGTTCGACGGCGGCTCGATCTCGGCCGAGGTGGTCGAGGAGGAGGCGGCGCCGGAGGAGCTGATCTCCAAGAAGCACATCGGGAACGTCAAGTACGAGGACTTCACGATGCAGATCGGCTTCTCGATGAGCAAGGCGATGTACGACTGGATCAACTCGAGCTGGTCGGGCAAGCACGTTCGCCAGTCGGGCCAGGTCGTGCTGGCCGATCACGACTTCGACGCGAGGCGTGCGATCGCATTCGAGGAGGCGCTGCTCTCGGAGATCAGGATCCCGGCCTGCGACGCCTCGTCGAAGGAGACGGGGTACATGGGCATCAAGCTGGCGCCCGAGCTGATCTCCACCAAGAGGGCGTCGGGCAAGCTCACGTCGTCGAAGAACCAGAAAGCGTGGCTGCCGTCGAACTTCAGGCTGAAGATCGGCGATCTGCCGTGCAGCAGGGTCTCGAAGATCGATGCCTTCACGATCAAGCAGGCGATCGTGACCGAGCAGATCGGCGACACGCGCTACTACCACAAGGAGCCGGGCAAGCTGGAGTTCCCGAACCTCAGGGTGACGTTCCCCGAGGCGGATCTCAAGTTCTGGGACGCCTGGTTCACCAACATGGTGATCGCCGGCAATCAGGAGGACGAGAAGGAGGGAACGCTCGAGTTCCTCGGGCCGAGCCTCAAGAACGTCCTGTGCACGATCAGCCTCTTCGGCGTCGGGATCTACAAGCTGTCGTACAACAACGCGACGGCGGACGGGAACGCGATCAAGAGGATGATCGCCGAGCTCTACGTCGAGCGGATGGAGATCAAGTAGCGGCTACGACGGTGCGCGGATCCCGCCGTCGGTCTGGCGGATCCGCGCGCCGCGTGACCCGAAGTCGGCCTGCGAGAGCTTGCGGAGCGACTTCAGCGCGGCCTTCTTCGAATCGCGCTTCGGCACGCCGTTCGAGCGCACGGGAACGACCTTCCCCTGCACCCAGGCTCCGTCGCCGCGCAACGTGACGCGGAGGAGCGCCGAGACGCCGAGCACGCCGTCCCAGTTGAGGCTCCCGTGCCCGGCGAAGTTGCCGAGGCTGTAGGCGATGAGGCGACCCTTGCGCCACTCCATCCCGCGCAGGACGTGCGGGCCGTGGCCGACGACCAGGTCGGCGCCCGCGTCGACGACGTCGTGCGTGAACTTGATCAGGTTGCCGCGGTTCTCTCCGAGGAACATCTCGGTGCCGGGCTTCACGTGCTGCTTGTCCGCGCCCTCGGCGCCGCCGTGGAACGTGACGACGACGATGTCCGCCTGCTTCGCCGCGGTCTTCACCTTCTTCACCGCGGCGGGGATGTTGCGGAGGTCCCAGTCGGGGATCTGCGGCGCGAAGCCGAGCACGGCGATGCGGACCTCGTCCGCCCGGAAGAGCGTCGCGCCCGTGCCGGCGCCCGTCGGGCGGACCTTGGCGTTGCGGAGCGCCTTCAGCGTCTGCTGGCGCCCGGTCGTGCCGTAGTCGAAGCCGTGGTTGTTCGCGGTGTTGCCGACGTCGAAGCCCGACGCGCGCAGCGCCTTGGCGTACCTCGGCGGCGCGCGGAAGGCGAAGCAGTAGCGCGAGGCGTTCGGCCCGCACTTGGAGGAGCCGCCCGTCGCGAGCGTGCCTTCGACGTTCCCGATCGTCACGTCGGCGGTCGAGAGCGCGCTCTTCAGCGGCTTGAAGAAGACTCGTCCATCAGCAGGCAGGCTGCCGTTGTCGTTGAACGCCATGTCGCCGACCGCGGCGAACGAGATCCGTCTTCTCGACGAGCTCGTCGGGCGGCAGCCCGGGTCCGATTCCCGCCGGCGCGGCCGCGGCGTCGGCGTCCCCGGACGCGCCGATCGCCTCGGCTGCGCGCTTCATCGCGTCGGAGGCCGACGGGCCGACGACGACGCGCAGCGAGATCCCGAGCGCGACGATCGCGAGCACGACTCCGGCGAGGGCGGTGCCCCGGCGGCGGCGAACGGCGCGGTTCTTGGCCTGGCGGCGAATCTGGATCTCCTCGGGAGTGCGCGACATGGGGGCTCTCGACTGTAGCGCGGTTCAGTCTTCGATTGGAGCGTCGAAGAGACCGAGCCACAGCTCGAGCCGCGGTTCGATGGGCAGCTGCGATTTCAGCGCGTCGCGCAGGCGGATCTCTTCGTCGTTGTCCCGCTCCTGTCCTTCGCCCGTCGGGACGAACGGCCAGAACCGGTCGGACTTGAACCCGTAGACGAGATACGTCGGGTCGACCTTCCCGGTGAAGCGGAAGAGCGCCGCGAGGAGCTGGCCCTTGAACCCGCGGTTCTGGAGCTGCGATGCGACCATTTCGACTCCCTCGACGACCCCGTCGAGACCGCCGCCGCGGACGACGAGCCATTCGAACCCGTACGAGTCGGAGCGGCGCCGAACCGACGCGCCCGAGTTCATGCCGATGTAGCTCAGGAGGTCGTCCAGCTCCTGCTCGGCCTTGAAGGCGTCCTTCGCCCCCTTCGGCTTGAAGCACACGCCCGCGAGCCCGGTCGCCTGGAGGCCGACCTCACCCTCGACCACCGGCCGCGCGTCCGCGAGCGCGCGGAGCTTGCCGACCTTCGTACCGCCTCGTCCGAGGAGCCCCATCCCGCTCGGCGACGCCGGCTAGAACGACTGCGGGCGGCCCATCTCGGCGGCGATCGCGCCGAGGCGCTCGAGCCGCTTCTCGAGGGGCGGGTGGGTCAGGAAGAGCTGGCCGAAGGAGCTCTTGACGTTCGTGGGGATGATGTAGAAGGCGTTCATGCCCTGCATCTCGCGGAGGTCCTTCTGGGGGATCCGCGTCATGTCGCTGGCGATCTTCTGCAGCGCGCTCATCAGGTTTTCGGGTGCGCCGGTGATGCGGGCCGCGCCACGGTCGGCGGCGAACTCGCGGTAGCGCGAGAGCGAGAGGATGAGGACGTAGCTGAGGATGTAGGTCACGATCGAGACCACGATCACGATGAGGTAGACGGGCGTGCCCGAGTCGCGGTTGCGGCCGCCGAACATGCTCGAGAAGAGCGCCATCTGCGTCAGGTAGGACGCGACCATCGAGAAGAACCCGGCGATCGTCATCGTCATGACGTCGCGGCTGCGGATGTGGGACAGCTCGTGCGCGAGCACGCCTTCGACCTCGCCGGCGTCGAGCCGGTCGAGCAGGCCCTGCGTCACGGCGACGGCGGAATGCTTGCGGCTGCGGCCGGTCGCGAACGCGTTCGGCGCAGCGGTCGGGATGATCGCGACCTTCTTCGGCTTCGGAATGCCGGCCTGCTCGGAGAGGCGATCCATCATCGCGTGCAGCTCGGGCGCCTGCTCCGGCGTGACGACCTGCGCGCGGGAGGCCTTGAGCGCGAGCGTGTCCGAGGTGAAGTACTGGAAGAACGCGAGCGCGCCGAGCAGGACGATCGCGAACGCGAGGTTCACCTTGAACAGGCTGATCATCACCGCGAAGAAGACGACGTAGAGCAGCCCGAGCAGGAAAAGAGTGAGGTAGATACGGCCCGTGAGGCCGCGGTCTCGTCCGTACGCTTCGTTTTGCATCGTGTGGGCAATAGTACCGGCGTGAATGCTTCCCACCGTCCGCCTACCGTCGCTAGACTGCGAGCCGTGCGCCGAGTCCTGATCCTCGCTCTGGTTCTCGCTCTCCCGGTCTTCGTCGCAGCGTGCGGCGGGGGCGACGAGAAGAACACCGCGCCCGAGACGGTCGTCGGAAGCGTCCCGGCCGAGACAGGCGGTGCCGCGACGACCGGCGGCGGCGGCACGGCGGGC
Source organism: uncultured Actinomycetes bacterium (assembly GCA_963814525.1). Classification (GTDB taxonomy): domain Bacteria; phylum Actinomycetota; class Thermoleophilia; order Gaiellales; family Gaiellaceae; genus CAVRUF01. Next base: position 271,333 of record CAWFDH010000008.1, read on the forward strand.
GATCCGGCCGCCGGCAAGGCCGTCTTCACCGAGAACTGCGGCAGCTGCCACGTGCTCGCCGACGCGGGAACGACCGGCTCGGTCGGCCCGAACCTCGACGAGGTCCAGCCGGACGAGGCCACGGTCAACGCGCAGGTGACGAACGGCGGCGGCTCGATGCCGGCCTTCGGCGGCACGCTCTCCGAGCAGCAGATCGCAGACGTCTCCGCGTACGTCGCCGAGTCTGCCGGCTCCTAGCTTCCTCGCTTCCTTGCGGGCGATCGCCTGCGACCTCGACCGGACGTTGATCGGCGAGGATCTCGTGCTGCGCCCACGCACGCGCGAGGCGCTCGAAGCGGCCCGTGCGGCCGGGTTGCACGTGATCATCGCGACCGGGAGGATGTTCCGCTCCGTGCGGCCGTACGCCGAGGAGGCCGGGCTCTCGGAACCGCTCGTCTGCTACCAGGGCGCCGTCGTCGCCGACCCCGCGACCGGCGAGTTCCTGCGCCACGAGCCGATCCCGCTCGCCGAGGCGCGCGAGGCGATCGCCGCCGTCGAGGCCGAGGGCTTCGGGCTCAACTGCTACGTCGGGGACGAGCTCTACGTCGCCGCCGAGTCGCCCGAGTCGCAGCGCTACGCGACGTTCCAGTCGATCCCGATCCACACGGTCGGGCCGCTCCTCGACTGGCTGGAGGACGAGCCGACGAAGCTCGTGACGATCGGCGACCCGCTCGCGCTCGACGAGCTCGAGCTGAAGCTGAAGGCGCACTTCGGCAAGCGCCTCTTCATCTCGAAGTCGCTGCCGTACTTCCTCGAGTTCGCGCGGGCAGGCGTGACGAAGGGCTCGGGCATGGCCTTCGTCGCCGAGCGGGTCGGGTTCTCCGCCGCCGAGACGGTCGCGTTCGGGGACGGCGAGAACGACGTCGAGCTCCTCGAGTGGGCCGGGCATGCGGTCGCGGTCGCGAACGCGCACCCGCGGGCGCTCGCCGCCGCCGACGAGGTCTGCGCCTCCGTGGACGACGAGGGAGTCGCCCAAACGATCGAGGCCCTTTTAGACTCGCTGCCGTGATCGACGTCCGCGCAGCCCGCACCGACCCGGCCGCCTGGCGCACCGCGCTCGAGCGCAAGGGCGCCGCCGAGGCGTTCGACGCGCTCATGGAGGCCGACGCCGCCTGGCTCGCGCTCGTCCCCAAGGCCGACGAGCTGCGCTCGAAGACGAAGCTGAAGGGCAAGCCGACGCCCGAGCAGCTCGAGGAGATGAAGGCCGTGAAGGCCGAGCTCCAGCAGGTCGAGGACGACCTCACCGCCGCGCAGACCCGCCGCGACGAGCTGCTCGCCCAGGTGCCGAACCCGCCCGATCCGTCCGCGCCCGACGGCTGGAGCGAGGACGACGCCGAGGAGATCCGCCGCGTCGGCGAGCACCCGCAGTTCTCGTTCCCGCCGAAGGATCACCTGGAGCTGACGCGGATCGACATGGAGCGCGCCGCGCGCATCTCGGGATCGCGCTTCGCCTACCGCGTCGGCGCCGCGGCCATGCTCGAGCTGGCGCTCTACCGCTTCGCGCTCGACCGGGTCGCCGCCGCGGGGTTCACCCCGGTCCTCCCGCCCGTGCTCGTGCGCGAGGAGGCCATGTACGGCACCGGCTTCCTCCCCACCGACGAGGTCAACATCTACCGGATCGAGCGCGACGACCTGTACCTCACGGGAACGTCGGAGGTCGCGCTCGCCGCGTTCCACGCGGGCGAGATCCTCGACGCCGACGCGCTGCCGCTGCACTACGCCGGCTACTCGACGTGCTTTCGCCGCGAGGCCGGCGCCGCCGGCAAGGACACGCGCGGCATGTTCCGCGTCCACCAGTTCGACAAGGTCGAGATGTTCGTCTTCTGCCGCCCGGAGGACTCGGCGGCCGAGCACGAGCGGCTGCTCGAGATCGAGGAGGCGCTGGTCGCCGAGCTCGGGCTCCCCTACCGCGTGGTCAACGTCGCCGCGGGCGACCTGGGCGCGTCGGCCACGAAGAAGTACGACGTCGAGGCGTGGTTCCCGGCGCAGGAGCGCTACCGCGAGATCACGTCCACCTCGAACACGACCGACTTCCAGGCGCGGCGGCTCGACATCCGCTACCGCGGCGAGAGCGGCGTCGAGGTGCTGCACACGCTGAACGGCACCGCCGTCACGGCGCGGCACATGCTGGCGATCCTGGAGAACTTCCAGGACGAAGGCGGCGCCGTCGCGGTTCCCGCTGCGCTCGTCCCGTTCGGCGCCCCGGCCCGCATCGAGCCCGGGGACTGACTCCGCCTCTCCCGTGGACTCCGGCCAGTGCGAGGCCTATCGTCAGCGGCGCAATCTTGGGGCTGGAAGCGACACGAACGATCGCGGTTGCCTGCGCCGTCATCGGCGCCGCGTTCGCCTGGCCTTCAGCCGCGGTCGCGCAGACGTCCGTCCTGCTCGCCGCGGGCGACGTCGCCGCCTGCACCGGCGACGGGGACGAGCTGACCGCGCAGATCCTCGACGTCAACCCGGGCACGGTCGCGGTGATCGGCGACGTGTCGCAGACGGACGGGAGCATGGCGTCGTACGTCGACTGCTACGACCCGACCTGGGGACGCCACAAGGCGCGCACACGCCCCGCGCCCGGAAACCACGACTACCGAACGCCCGGCGCCGCGGCCTACTACGCCTACTTCGGCGAGCTGGCCGGGCCCGCGGGGCTCGGCTACTACAGCTACGACCTCGGCGACTGGCACATCGTCACGCTGAACTCGAACTGCTCGTTCGTCAGCTGCGCGGAGGGCTCGGCGCAGGAGCAGTGGCTGCGCGCCGACCTCGCGGCGCACCCGGCCGCCTGCACGCTCGCCTACTGGCACCACCCCCGCTTCAGCTCCGGCCGCTCGCCGCAGATCGAGTGGACGGCGCCGTTTTGGGACGCGCTCTACGAGGCCGGCGCCGAGATCGTCCTCGCCGGCCACGACCACCTCTACGAGCGGTTCGCCCCGCAGACGCCGATCGGCGACCCGAATCCGGCCTATCGGAATCCGGGAGTTCATCGTCGGAACCGGCGGCTTCGGCCATGCGGACTTCGAACCGGCTGCCGCTCCCGAACAGCGAGGTGCGCGACAACGCCGCGTTCGGGGTGCTCAGGCTCGAGCTGGAGCCGGGCGGCTACTCGTGGACGTTTCTTCCCGCGCTCGGTGGGACGCTCTCCGATTCGGGCAGCGGCACGTGCCACGGCCCGCAGGCCGACACGACCAGGCCGTGGTCGAGCCTGAAGCTCCCGGCGGCGAACGCGGTCGTCCGCGGGCTGCAAATGGTCGTGGCCGAGGCCGCGAGCGACGCGGCGCGCGTCGACTTCCTCCTCGGCCAGACCGTCATCGCGACGGACTCGGAGCCGCCGTTCGCGTTCCAGTGGGACACGACGAACGGTCGGGGACGGCGTTCGCACGCTGACGGCGCGCGCGGTGGACGCGGCCGGAAACTCGCGGACCGATTCGCGGCCGGTCGTGATCGACAACGCCCTCCCGGCGACCACGATCGTCAAGGGCCCCACCGGCGTGGTCGGCACGAAGCAGCAGGTCGTCTACTTCGCAGAGCGAGCCCGGCGCGACGTTCGCGTGCTCCCTGAACGGGCGCCCATCGAAGCCGTGCTCGAGCCCCGCCTTCTACTCAGGCCTGGCGACGGGCCGCTACGTCTTCGCGGTGCGGGCGCGAGACGCCGCCGGGAACCTCGCGCCGAAGACCGTGACGCGAACGTGGACCGTCGACCACCGGGCGCCCGAGACGATCTTCGCCCTGCGGCGGGTGGCGCGCGTTCGTCCGGGGCGCGCGACATTCGGGTTCAGGGCGAGCGAGACCGCCATGTTCCGCTGCTCGCTCGACCACGAGCCGTGGGCGCCGTGCACGTCGTCCGTGCGCTACCCGAAGCTCCGGCTCGGCCGCCACACGTTCCGCGTCCGCGCGGTCGACCGGGTGGGGAACACGGACCGCACGCCCGCGACCTTCACCTGGCGCGTCCTGCGCCGCAAGCCCGCTCCGGCCAAGTAGAGACGTAAACTCGCCCGCGGCGGGGTGCCTGAGCGGCCGAAAGGGACGGTCTTGAAAACCGTTGGGCGTGAAAGCGTCCCGTGGGTTCGAATCCCACCCCCGCCGTCGAGCTGCGTCAGGGACAGACAGGCGCCGATGGTGTCGGTGCCGTCCTGCACGACCGTGTCGCCGGCGGTGAGGCACGTGTAGACGTCCGCGTCGCCCTGGCCGTTCAGCGAGTCGCCGCCGAGGCCGCCGGTGATCAGGTCGGTGCCGCCGCCGCCGAGGATCGTGTCGCTCTCGGTCTCGCCGAGGAGCAGATCGGGGCCGTCGCCGCCGGTGATCTTGTCCGCGCCGGATCCGCCGTTCAGGACGACGCCGATGAGGACCGCCAGCCCGCTCGTGGCCGACAGCTTGTCCGCGCCCCCGAGCCCGAGCACGTTCACGTCGTCGTTCGCCGGCTCGGCGGACGTGACGTGCACGGCCGCGGACAGGCCGGTGACGTTGACCACGCCGGCGGACGGCGAGACGACCGCCGTGTCGGCGCCGGCCGTTCCCATCACCCGCACCTGGTCGATCGCGCCGTCGCCGCCGCCTCCCGCCCCGAGGTTCGCGTAGACGTTCTTCACCGGCGTCGCGGAGAGGTCGTTCACGACGATCGTGTCGGTGCCGCCCAGCGCGTTGTAGTCGGCGCGCTCCAGACCGCCGAGGGTCATCGTCACGTTCGCGACGTCGCGGAAGAAGCGCAGCTTCTTGCCGACCGCGCTGAAATCGACGTTCTCGCTCGCGTTCGACCCGTTGAAGACGAGCCGGTCGGTTCCCGCGTCGCCCTCGACCGTGTCGTTCCCGTCGCCGGGATCCCACTGCACGGTGTCGTTGCCGGTTCCGAGGAACGCGCTGTCGCTGCCGCGGTTCGGATCGACCGTGTCGTTGCCGTCGCCGCCACGGAGCGTCTCGCCGAGGTCCGTTCCGGCGAGCGTGTCGTTGCCCGGCCCGCCGTCGACCTCGACCGCGGTGAGGCCGGTCGGGGCCATGCCGATGGCGCCGGTGAAGGTGTCGTTTCCGCCGAGGCCGCGAACCGCGAGCTTCTCGGTCGAGCCGACGTCGTTCAGCGCCGGGCCGGGGCCCACGAGCGCGAACCGGGCGCCGGTCGGGAGGACGGAGAACGCGTCCACGCCCGCCGAGCCGTCGGCCGCGAAGGTGTCGCTGCCGTCCTGGCCGTCGGCCGTGTCGGCGCCGTCGCCGGTCTTCCAGAGCATGAAGTCGTTGCCGACGCCGCCTCGCACGATGTCGTTGCCGGGGCCGCCGCTGAGAACGTCCGCGCCGTCGCCGCCCGTGAGCGTGTCGACACCTGCGCCGCCGGAGAGATCGAGCGTCACGAGCGCGGCGAGCCCCGACACGCCGGTGATCTGGTCGTCGCCGCCGAGCCCGTTCACCGAGACGATCTCGGTCGTGCCCGCGTCGAGCGTGTCGGCGCCGCGGGCGATGCGGACGCGGCCGAGGACGGGTGAGATGTCGAAGACGTCGCCCGAGCCGGAGCCCGAGGCCGCCAGCACGTCGAGGCCGCCCTGGCCGTCGAAGCGGTCGTTGCCGTCGGCCGAGGTCCAGACGAAGAGATCGCCGCCGGTCTTGCCGAGGAGCCAGTCGTCTCCGGGCCCGCCGGAGTACGTCTCGGAGTAGCGGCCGCCGGTGATCCGGTCGTTGCCGGGGCCGCCGTTCAGCGTCGTCTTCTCGGTGTTCGTGAAGGCGCCGAACGTCTCGGCGATCGAGATCGTGTCCACCCCGCCCCCGGCGTTCACGACGATCCGCTTGAACCGGCGCCGGTCGAGCGAGAAGTCAGACGTTCCGTTCAGCCCCACGTCGACCTGGAGGACGTTCTTGTTCCCCGGCCGCAGGCGCAGCTGGAGCTTCTCGCCCTTCCCGTTCCCCGTGAGCGTCAGGGTGCCCTTGGAGATCCGCGCCTTGTAGGCGGCGTCTGCGGGAGCGGCGATAGAGAGCCCCGTTGCGATCGCAACGGCTGCGGCGAGGGCGGCGTACTTTCCCATCCTTCTGATCGGACGATACGCCGCTTGAACGGACCGCGGAGTCCCCCGATGGAGCTACGGACAGGGCGGGCCGACGGTGTCGGTTCCGTCCTGGACGAACGTGTCGCCCGGGGTCAGGCAGAAGTAGTTGTCCGCGCCCGCCTGACCGTTCATCGCGTCGGAGCCGAGGCCGCCGATACATGAGGTCGCTGCCCGCTGCCGCCCCTGAGCACGTCGTTCCCGTCCCCTCCGTCGACGATGTCGGCGCCGTCTCCCCCGGTGAGGACGTCGGCGCCGGCGCCCCCGGCCAGCGTGAGGCCGATCAGCGGGGCGAGCCCGGCCCCTGCCGTGAGCTTGTCGGCCTGCCCGAGGCCGTTCACCTGGAGGCGGTCGGCCGGTTCCGGCGAGAAGACGTGAACCACCGCCGGAAGGCCGGTGACGTCCACGCGGGTGCCGCTCACGGCCACCTTGACCGTGTCCTTCTTCGACGTGCCGTCGACGGACACAGTGTCGGTCTGCCCGTCGCCGGAGGCGCCGCCGAGCGTGCCCGAGAGGCGGACGTTCACGGTTTTCAGGTCGGTGCCGGCGAGATTGCCGATCGTGGTCGTATCGGTGCCGCCGAGCAGCGAGTTGTCGAGCCTCTCCAGGTCGTTCAGGTCCATGACGATGTTCCCGAGGTTGCGGGTGAAGCGCACGCGCTGCCCGATGGCCGCAGCCTCGGTGACCTCGTTTCCGTTGCTGCCGTTGAAGGCGAGCCGGTCCGTCCCCAGCCCACCCTCGACCTTGTCGCTCCCGTCGCCCGGGTCCCACTGGGCGACGTCGTTGCCTCTGCCGAGGACGATCGTGTCGTTGCCCTGCTGGCCGTCCACGAAGTCGTTGCCGTCTCCGCCGCGCAGCGTGTCCGTGCCGTTGCTCCCGAGGATCGTGTCGGCTCCCGTCCCGCTGTCGAGAACGATCGCGATCAGCGCGGCCAGGTTCCCCGTGTTGGAGACCGTGTCGTTGCCTCCGAGCATCGAGAGCTCGAGCCGCTCGGTCGTCCCCAGATCGAGCGCGGCACCGGTGTTCAGCTGGTCGATGCGCACCCGCAGGCCGTTCGCGGTCACGGTGAAGTTGTCGGGCCCGCCCGAGCCCGCGGCCTTCAGGACATCGGTTCCGTCGTTGCCGTCGATCGCGTCGGTGTCGTCCCCGTGCGACCAGAGCAGCGTGTCGTTGCCCGCGCCGCCGGTCACGATGTCGTCTCCGTCGCCGCCGCGCACCGAGTCGTTCGAGTCGCCGCCGCCGACGATGTCGTTCGCGGAGCCGCCGTTCAGCGTCAGGGCGGCGAGCCCGGCGAGGCCGGGCTGGCCCTGGAGGATGTCGGCCGAGCCGCGGCCGTTCGCGACGATGCGCTCGACCTTGCCGATGTTCAAGGCGCCGCTCCCGCTCGAGAGCGAGACGCGTACGCCGACCGGCGCGATCACGAACGAGTCGACGCCGGCGCTTCCCTCGGCGGTCAGGACGTCGGATCCCTGGTCGCCGTCGATCTTGTCGGAGCCCTCGCCGGCGGTCCAGAGCATCCGGTCGCCGCCCTTCTTGCCGGAGATCGTGTCGTCGCCGAGGCCGCCCGCGAACGTCTCGCCGAAGCGTCCGCCGACCAGGAGGTCCCGGCCGCGGCCGCCGTTCAGCGTCGTCTTCTCCTTGTTCGTGAACGCGCCGTTCTTCTCCACGACCGAGACCGTGTCGTTCCCGGCGCCGGCGTTCACGACGATCCGCCTGAACGTGGAGCGGTCGAAGGAGAAATCGGCCGAGCCGTTCGCCTTCACGTCCACCACGAGCACGTTCCTGTTCCCCTGTTGCAACCGGAGCGCCAGCTTGTCGCCGGCGCCGTTGCCGGTGATCTTCAGCGTTCCGCCGCTGACTTTCGCCTTGTACGCGGCGTCGGCCGGCGCAGCGGCGGCCAGGCCGGCGGCGGCAAGGGCTGCGGCGAGGGAAACGGCAACGATCGTTCTCATGTGGAGCTCCTCGGAGTAGACCGGCAAAACGATACGCCGATTGTGTAAAGAGCCAAAGCACAAACGCCCGCTGAGCCGGCGGGCGTTCGTGCAGTGCTCACGCTCGAGGAACTAGGGAGTCGTGGGTTCTTCGACGAGGCCGAGGGCGAGCATTTCCTCGGGGGTGAGGAAGACTCCGCCGACGCCTACTTCGACCTGGGCGCCGTCCTGCGGGGCGTTGCTCGCCCACGAGGCGCTCGCCCACGAGGCTGCCGCCCAGGACGCGCTCGCCCACGAGGCGCTCGCCCAGGAGGCGCCGCCCAGGAGGCGCTCGCCCAGGACGCGTTCGCCCAGGAAGCGTTCGCCCACGAGGCGTTCGCCCAGGAAGCGTTCGCCCAGGAAGCGTTCGCCCAGGAAGCGTTCGCCCACGAGGCGTTCGCCGTGGCGTAGTTCGCCCAGCTCGCCGCGTCGAAGACCGGGATCGAGCCGCCGGCCGGATCCGCCGTGACGAACTGGCTTGAGCGCGAGCGTTCGGGTTCGGGGGCGTGCCCGTGAGCCTCGCGGCCTTGTCGCCGTCCACCTCGCCGACGCCGACGCTCAGCGCCTTCGCGCCCGGCACGTTCGAGGCCGTCAGCATGAGCGCGCCCTTCACCTGGTCCGGCGTCCACGTCGGATGCACGGCCAGCAGGTAGGCGGCGATGCCGGAGACGACCGGGGCCGAGAACGACGTGCCCGAAAGCTCCATGTAGCCGGTGCCGCGCATCTGCTCGGGGCGCTCGCTCGACGAGCGTCGAGCCGGTGGGAACCGCGCCGACCATGTAGCGGCCGGGAGCGCTGAGCTCGGGCTTGGCGAAGCCGTCGAGCGTGTAGCCGTATGCCGACCACGGGGCGGCCTTGTCGTCGCACGGCAGACCAGGAGCTTGCCGACGTCCGTCGCGCCGACCGTGATGACGAACGGATCGCTGCCGGGCGCGTAGTGGACGCCCGACTGCTCGCCGTTGACGCCGTAGTTGCCGGCCGCCGCGACCACCGTCGACGCCGCCGAACCAGAGCTTCTCGACCGCCTTCGCGAGCGGGTCGTACATGAAGCTGTTCGGGACCGCCGAGTGGAGCGAGAAGTTCGCGACCTTGATGTTGTAGCGAGCCTTGTTCGCGAGGATCCAGTCGGCCGAGGCGATGACGTCGCTCGTCATGGCCATGCCCTTGTCGTCCATGACGTCGATCGAGACGATCGGCGCGCCGGGAGCGGCACCTGCGTAGCCCGCGCCCGACGCCCGCCGCGATCGACGCCACAAACGTTCCATGACCCCGTCCATCGCCAGGCGAGTTCGGCTTGAGGTTCGTCATCGTCTTCTGCGCCACGACCTGGCCGTACGCGAAGTCGGAGCGGTTCGCGTCGATGCCGGAGTCGATGATCGCGATCGCCGGCATGTCGAGGTTGTCGACGTTGCGCCAGAACTTGGTCACGTCGGCGGCCGACGGCCACTTCTGCTTGTTCTCGTAGCGCGAGCCGTACCAGCCGGAGAGCTCGATCGGCGCGTCGGCGGTGATGGCGACGATGTGCGCGCGATCCGCGAGCTTGAGGATCTGGCGGCCCGTCAGCGTCGCCGCGACGCCGTTGATCGAGCGGAACTTGTCCGAAATCCGGTTCTTCGAGAAGAGCGCCGCGTACATGCGGCCCTTGCCCAGCGTCTGCGCGACGCCGGACGCGACGGCGTTGCCGACGCCGGCGCTCGAAGTGGTGCCGTCGCCCTGGACGATGACCTTGAAAGTCTTGCTCGGCTGCGCCTGAGCCGAGGTCAGAAGGGTCGGCGTGACGTACGCCTTGTAGTCCTTCTGCGTAGCGCTGGTGCCCGTGGAGGCCAGCGGGCCGGCCACGGCGACGAGCAGCACGAGGAAGGTTGCGAAGCCGCGACCCCTGCTCGTACGCGATGCATTTCCACGCGAGCCGGAGCGCTTGCCCCAGAGGGCGCTCGACCTGCTTTCGCCCTTAGTACCAACCTCTGTCCGCATTCATCCTCCCAATTCCGCCGTCTCAAGGCGGGCCGCAGAACCCATCCCGTACTTGCAGGCGGAACGCTACGTAGCCGGGGGTTGAGGGACGTCCCCCGAATGGGGGTCACGGCAAAGATCACTCGTCCGAGGGATACGGGGCTAGGATCGAAAAATGGCCGTTTCCATCAGGGTCGGAACCTGCTCCTGGGCGGACGAATCCCTCTCCAAATGGTGGTACCCCAAGGGGATTCGCACGGCCGAGGAGCGGCTGCGCCACTACGCGGAGCGCTTCGACACGGTCGAGCTCGACGCGACGTACTACCGGCTGCCCGAGATCGACCAGGTGCGGACGTGGGTGGAGCGCACGCCGCCGGGGTTTCTCTTCCACGTGAAGGCGTTCGGGATGATGACCCGCCATCCCGTGCGGCTCGAGCAGCTGCCGCCCGATCTGCGCGAGGGCGCGCCGGTGGACGACCGCGGCCGGGTCGACCGGCCGCCCAGGGAGCTGCGCGAGGAGGTGTTCCGCCGCTTCCACGAGGCGCTCGAGCCGTTCCGCGAGGCCGGGAAGCTGGGCGGGATCCTGCTCCAGTTCCCCTCGTACGTGGTGCCGAAGCCGGCGTCGAACGAGTACCTGGCCTGGGCCGTGGAGCAGCTCCGCGGCGACGAGCCGCTCGTCGAGTTCCGCCATCGCGACTGGTTCGAGGGCGAGCACGGACGGCGGAAACGCTCGTCGTTCCTCGAGGAGCTGGGCGCCGCGCACGTGATCGTCGACGCGCCGAAGACCGACGCGAAGAACCTCGTCCCCACCGTTCTCGCGCGCACGAGCAAGACCGTCTACCTGCGCTTCCACGGGCGAAACGCGGACACGTGGAACGTCCGCGGGAAGAGCGCGGCGCAGCGGTTCGACTACCTCTACTCGGACGAGGAGCTCGCCGAGTGGGTCGCGCCGCTCGAGGAGGTGGCCGAGGGCGCCGAGCAGGCGTTCGCCGTGTTCAACAACAACGGCCGCTCCCCGGCGACGCCCACGATGAACGAGGGCCGCGAGTGGGTTGCGCAGGCGCCGCTCAACGCGCTCACGTTCAAGGAACTCCTGGGCGCGGGAAGGAAGGCCGCATGACGCCTGAGCTCCTCGTGCGCACGCGACCGGCCGCCGGCGACCCCGAGGGCGTGCTCGTCCTCCTCCACGGCCGCGGCTCGGACGAGTACGACCTCGAGCCGCTCGCCGACGCGCTCGACCCCGACCGGCGGCTTCAGGCGTTCCTCCCGCGCGGGCCGCTGACGCTGCCGCCCGGCGGCGCGCACTGGTACGTCGTGCGCGAGATCGGCTACCCGGACACCGGGACGTTCCTCTCGACGTTCGAGCTCGTCGACGACTGGCTCCGCGGCGCGCTCGAGGAGACCGGCCTCGGCCCGGAGAAGCTCGTCCTGGCCGGGTTCTCCCAGGGCGCGGTCATGTCGTACGCGCTCGGACTCGGCGCCAAGCGGCCGATTCCGGCCGCGATCCTGGCGTTCAGCGGGTTCATCCCGACCGTGAACGGATTCGCGCTCGATCTCGAGGGCCGCGCGGGACTCCCGGTCTCGATCGCGCACGGGTCGGCCGATCCGATCATCGACGTCGGCTTCGGCCGTGACGCGCGCGACCGGCTGCAAGCCGGCCGGGCTCGACGTCTCCTACCGCGAGGATCCGGTCGGGCACACGATCACGCAGGCCGGTCTCGCCCAGGCCCGCAGCGTGCTCGAGCGCGCGTCTAGCAGGGTCGCTAGCCCTTCGCGGGCTCTTGCCGCTGCTCCGGCGGGCGCCGCCGCTCGAGATACAGCCACTGGTACGACGATCGCCGCGGCCGCCCCGCCGAGGAGCGGCCCGACGTACCAGACCCAGGCGTTCGTCCAGTCGCCCTCGACGAGCTCGGGCCCGAAGGCGCGCGCCGGGTTCATCGCCGCGCCGGTGAGCGGGCCGCCCATGAGGATGTCCAGGGTGATCGTGAGCCCGATCGCAAGGCCTGCGATGGAGGAGAACGTGCCGCGCGGATCGGCGGCCGTCGCGAAGACGACCCAGACGAGGAAGAAGGTCAGGATCCCCTCGATGACCGCGCCCTGCGTCGCGCCGACGCCGTCGCCGAGCGCCGGGATGCCGAGTGCGACCGGATCGGTGAGCGCGTTCGGCAGGAGCCACGTGATCGCGAGCGCGGCCACGACCGCACCGGCGATCTGGGCGATCCAGTAGAGGATCGCGTGCGCCGGTCGAGATCCGGCCGGTGAGCAGGAACCCGAGCGTCACGGCCGGGTTGAAGTGCCCGCCCGAGATGTGCCCGACGGCCGAGACCATGACGGCGATCGCGAGGCCGTGCGCGAAGGCGATGGCGACGAGATCCCCGCCCGCAGTGGCGGCGATCGCCCCGACGCCGATGAAGATCAGGGTGAAGGCGCCGACGAACTCTGCGGCCGCGCGCTGCAAGCTGTCTCCCTGCATGCCGCGCAGGGTAGGACGCGCGCCGGACGGTCTAGAACGGGCCCGTCGGCGAGCAGGCGGCGAAACTCCGCGTACTGACCGAGCCGCCCGACCGTGACGAGCGTGTCGCCCTGCTCGATCATGTCGGTCGGCTGCGCGCCCGGAATCGGCTCCGGCTCGCGGAGGATGGCGATGATCGTGATCCCCGTCCGGGCGCGGAAGCCGCACTCGGCGAGCGTCTTGCCGATCGCGGGGCTCGTGTCCGGCACCGCCACCCATTCGATCGCGAGCTCGCCGATCGCCATCTCGAGCTCCTCGACGATCTTCGGCCGCTCGTAGGCGCCGCCGATGACCGCGCCGATCTGGCGCGCCTCGTCGTCCTCGAGCTGGATCACCGCGGTCGGCTCCTCGTCGTCGCGGTGGCGGAAGAAGTAGAGCTCGCGCATCCCGTCGTTGTGGAGGATCACGGCCAGGCGCCCGCCGTGCGCCGGCAGCGCCGTGTACTTCACGCCCACGCCGGGGAGTCGCGTTTCTCGAAGCTCAGACGTCATGGGGAACTCCCTTCCATCTTAGGCAGCGGGAACAGCACGCGGCCCAGGCGCTTCGACTCCTTCATGAAGACGACGCCGAGGGTTGCGGTGACGAGCACGTAGAGACCGGCGAAGGCGACGAGGTCGTCCCGGTCGGTCGCCGCCAGCGCGATGTTGGCCGCTCCGATCTGGGCGAGGATGATCGTGAACTCGCCGTGGGCGATGAGCGCCGCCCCCGCATTCACGCTCTGGCGCGAGGTGAATCCGCCCACGCGCCCGGCCGCGTAGCCGGCGGCGAGCTTGCCCACGACCGTCCCCACGACGGCGAGGGCGACGAGCCAGCCGACGCTCGAGAACGTGCCCGCGTCGATCGTGAGCGCGAACGCAAAGAAGAAGAGCGCCGCGAAGAGGTCGCGGAACGAGAAGAACCGCTCCTCGATCTCGCTGCGCGCCTTCGTCTCGGCGAGGAGGACGCCGGCCATGAGCGCGCCGATCGCCTCGGAGAGGCCGATGCCCTTCGCGATCGCGGCCAAGCCGATGACGAGCGCGAACACGACGAGGAGGAAGAACTCGCGGGGAAGACGGTCGAGCACCTCGTCGAGGAAGCGCGGCAGGTAGCGCGAGGCGGCCAGGGTGGCGACGATGAAGACGACCGCCTTGACGACGAGCCAGACCGTCTCCCCCGCCGAGGTTCCGCCGCTCGCGGCGATCGCGATCACGAACGCGATCGCGATGTCCTCGAAGAGGAGGACGCCGAGCACGACGTCGGTCTCGTCGTCGGCCAGGCGGCGGAAGTCGATCAGGCCCTTGACCGCCACGGCGCTCGACGAGACGTAGACGGCGCCCGCGACGATGAACGCGCCGAAGCTGAAGCCGAAGAACGCGACGCCGACCGCGAAGCCGATCAGCCCGTTGACGACGAGGTCGATCGTGCCGCCGAGCCCGATGTGGCGCCCCGTCCGCACGAGGCGGTCGAAGCTGAACTCGAGTCCCAGGAAGAACAGGAGGAAGACGAGCCCCAGCTCGGCGACGAACTCGGTCACCTCGGTCGGGTGCACGAGCGTGAACGTCTCGGGCGTGTGCGGGCCGAGGATGATGCCGGCGAGCAGGTAGGCCGGGATCGCGCTGAGCCCGAAGCGGTTGGCCACGAGGCCGAGCGCAGCCAGGACGGCAACGGTTATCGCGAGCTCTTCGAGGGTCACGGTCGGCTCGCGGAAGGCTCCATGGGCACCATGACCCTATCGGGCGTGGCTGCTGCCTTTGCCGGGGTAATGGGTTAGACTCGGCGACCCGTGCAGCCGTCCAAGACTCCCGTTTTCGGCCCTTCCGACACCTCCGGCGCCGTCAAGCCGCGCTCGGGCTACGACGAGTTCGGCGGCCAGATCGCGAGCGTTCTCGCGGCGGCCGAGCAGGCGGCGGAGCAGATCCGCGCCGACGCGGAGCTCGAGGCCGAGCGCATCCGTACCGAGGCCGACACATACGCGGCCGACGTCCGCCACGCGGTCGACTCCTACGCGCAGAAGCAGCGCCGCGAGGCCGAGGGCGACGCACGCGACGCGCTCGAGAGCGCGCAGGCCGAGGCGCGCGCGATGCGCGAGGCCGCGCAGGCGATGGCCGGCCAGCTCGAGGCCGAGGCGCGGCGGGCCCGCGAAGGCCTTTCGGACGAGACCCGCGCGCTCGAGGAGCGGCGCCAGCGGGCGCTCGACGATCTCCGCGACGTCGCGGCGACGCTCCAGGATCTCCTCGCGGGCGCGGGCGACGCGAACGGGCGCGAGGAAGCGTCCGTCAGCGCCCTGTCGCTGCGTCGACGCCGCTGATCCAGGCGGTCGTCTTCGATCTCGACGGCGTCATCGTCGACTCCGAGCACGTCTGGGACGACGCTCGTGAGGCGCTCGCGCGCGAGCGCGGACGCCCGTGGCCCGAGACGGCGCAGCGCGACATGATGGGAATGAGCTCGCCCGAGTGGTCGCGCTACATGCACGACGTCGTCGGCCTCGACGAGCCGCCGGAGGAGATCTCCACCGAGGTCGTTCGCCGGCTCGAGGCGCTCTACCGCGAGGAGCTGCCGCTCATCCCCGGGGCGCCCGAGGCGGTGCGCCGGCTCGCGGCACGGTGGCCGCTCGGCCTCGCGTCGTCGTCGAACCGCGAGCTCATCGACCTCGTCCTCGATCTGTCCGGCCTCGCGCCGTGCTTTTCGGCAACCGTCTCCTCCGAGGAGGTCGCGCGCGGGAAGCCCGAGCCGGACGTCTACCTCGAGGCGGCGCGGCTCCTCGACGTCGATCCGCAGGCATGCGCGGCCGTCGAGGACTCGAGCAACGGGATCCTGAGCGCCTCGCGCGCGGGCATGCGGGTGATCGCGCTGCCCAATCCCGTCTATCCGCCGGGCGAGGACGCCCTCGCGCACGCACGCGTGGTCATCCGCTCACCGGACGAGCTGACGCAGGAGCTGGTCGAGGCGCTCTAGTTGACGCGGAAGGTCTTCTTGAACGGCGTCGGATCTGCCTTGCCGTTGTAGACGGCCTTCGCGCGGAACGTGTGGAGGCCCTTCGACAGGTTCCTGAGCGTCTCGCCGCCGAGACCGCACGTGTACCAGGCCCGCCCGTCCCGCTTGCACCTGGCCGTGCCGCCGGACTTGCTCGAGACGATGTGGAAGTACTGCGTCTTCTTGTGGGTGATCTGGTAGTGCACCGTCGTGTTCGGCGCGCTGCCGGCGCCGGCGACCCCGACGAGGACTCCGAGGCTAATGGCCGATGCTGCGAGAAGAGCGGTGAGCTTGCGCATGTGGGCGAGACCTCCTTGAACCGGACTCTAGCACCCTATTTATGGGGAAAATTTGAAGGTTCAGCGGGTGATTCGCCAGGAACGCACGATCGGACTGGGGTCGACATTCCCCGCCTGGTCGATCGCGCGGACGCGGAACGTGTGGGCGCCCTTCTTCAGGTTCGTGTAGGTCTTCCCTGACGAGCAGGACTTCCAGGCGTTCTTGCCGAGCTTGCACTGGAAGCGCGACTTGAAGCCGTTCGACACGAACTTGAACGTCGCCCGGTGCTTCTTCGTGCGCGTGAAGGGCCCGCCCTTGAGGATCGTGTTCGGCGCCGTGTAGACGATCGCACGCGCCGCGTTCAGCCGTCCGCCAGTCCCCATGTCCGCGAACGTGGACTTGCGATCGACCGTGTTCAGGATCGCCGCCTTCACGCGCGCGGGACTCCAGGTGGGATGCGCCGCGAGGATGAGGCCGGCCACGCCCGCGACGTGCGGCGCGGCCATCGAGGTTCCGACTTCGTCGATGTACTCCTCGCCGTCCTCGAGGAGACAGCCGACCTTGAAGTCGTCGATGTTGACCCCGCCGCGCACGTTCGCGTCGCCGTCGGCCTCGAGCGAGAAGCGCACATACCCGGTCACCGCACCGTCGAGCGCGGAGATGTCCGAGTACCAGTCGCCGAACGACCCGTTCTGCTCCGTCCACTCGTCGACGGGTTCGGTGGCGATCGCGCCCGGCTCCTCTCCGACGCGCACGCGGAACCAGTCCGAGGTGGCCTGGCTCGTGCCTTCCTCGGTGTCGATCTTCAGCTGGTACGCGGCGATGCAGCCGGACCTGTTCTCGAAGTTGAACCCCGTGACGTTCTGGATCCACGTGTTGGCGCTCGGCGCGTATTGCCCGCCCGGCGAGTCGGCCAGGCTGTGCGTTCCGACGGACGGCGGCCCGGCGTTGACGCCCGCTTCCTGCGTCCAGCTCCCCGTCCAGCGCAGCTGCGTGTTCCAGTCCGCGTCCTCGAAGGTGTCGGTCGCGCCGATCTGCTCGTACTCGTGGAACGTGCTCAGGATCGCGCCCTCGGAGCCGCCGCCGCCACCGGGCGCGGCGATGTCGACCGCGTTCACGCCGAAGTTCGAGTAACCCGCGAGCTCGTCCCCGTTCGTCGAGGCGCCGACGCAGATGATGCGGGGGCTCGTGTACGAGCACGGGAACGTCGGATCGAAGTCGTTGTTCGAGTTGTTGTTCCCTGCCGCGAAGACGAAGAGCGTGTTCGCGCAGGTGGGCGAGTTGATCGCCGCCTCCTCGGCATCCGAGTCGAACGTGCCGCCGTAGCTGCCGTTCACGACACGCGCGCCGTTGGCGCAGGCGTAGAGGATCGCGTCCGCGGCGATGTCCACCGGGAAGCTTCCGTAGGCGTCGCCGGCGCGCACGGGCATGATCGAGACGTCCCAGTTCACGCCGGTCACGCCGAGCGCGTTGTCGCCCTGCGCGCCGATCGTCCCGGCGACGTGGACGCCGTGGCCGTAGAAGTCGAGCGGCGCGTTGTCGTCCTGGATGAAGTCCCAGCCGTGCGTGTCGTCGACCTTGCCGTTGCCGTCGTCGTCCGTGCCGTTCACCGGATCGTCGTTCGCCCAGATGTTGTTCACGAGGTCCGGGTGCTCGTAGGCGACGCCGGTGTCGAGGACGGCGACGATCACGCTCGAGCTGCCCGTGGTCGTGTTCCAGGCGGTGGGCGCGCCGATCTTCGGCATCGCCCAGAGCGTCCGAGTACTGCGGATCGTTCGGCACGGCGCTCGCATGACGGACGTAGTTCGGCTCGGCCGAGAGCACGTCCGGGTCGTCGGAGAGCTCGGCCGCGGCGGCCTCGACGTCGGCGCTCTCTCCGAGCTGCACGACCTTCGTGTCCTCGAGTGTCAGGCTGCGCTCGATGTGCCCGCCCTCGCTGCGCACCGTACGGGACTGCTCCGCGCGCGAGACGCCGTCGCGGAAGCGGACGATCAGCTCGCCGGGCACGAACTCCGCCGCGGCGGGCCGTTCGGCCTCGACCGGAGCAAGCGAAGCGTCGCCCTGCGTGCTCGCACCCGCGAGCGCGGTCAGGACGGCGAACGCGGCCAGGACCGCGGCAACGAGGGACTTCCGCACTAGGAATCAGTGTGACACGAAGATCTCGATCCGCCCCTGCACAACCGCAGGATTTGCAGAATCCAGACCTCGACCTAAACGCGGCCGAGCAGAACGCAGGCGTTGTGGCCGCCGAGGCCCATCGCGTTCGAGAGCGCGTAGCGGATGTCGAGCTTGCGCGCGGTGTGCGGGATGTAGTCGAGATCGCAGTCCGGATCGGGGTCGTCCAGGTTGATCGTCGGCGGGACGATCCCGTGGTGGATCCCGAGGACGCAGACCATCGCCTCGAGCGCGCCGGCGCCGCCGAAGAGGTGGCCGACCATGGACTTGGTCGAGGAGATCGGGAGCTTGTAGGCGTGCTCGCCGAAGACGCGCTTGATCGCCTTCGTCTCGGCGAAGTCGCCGAGCGGCGTCGCGGTCCCGTGCGCGTTCAGGTAGCCGACGTCCTCGGGGGCGATGTTCGCGTCGGCGATCGCGCGGCTCATCATCGACGAGACGCCCTCGGCCTCGGGATCGGGCGTGATCATGTTGTAGGCGTCGTTCGAGGAGCCCGCGCCGACGACCTCCGCGTAGATGGTCGCGCCGCGCGCCTGCGCCTGCTCGAGCTCCTCGAGGCAGAGGATCGCGGCGCCCTCGGCCATGACGAAGCCGTTGCGGTTCAGGTCGAACGGCCGCGATGCTCGCGACGGCTCCTCGTTGTTCACCGCGAGCCCGCGCATGGCGCAGAAGCCGCCGAGGACGAGCGGGTTGATCGCCCCCTCGGTGCCGCCGGCGAGGACCGCGTCGGCCTGGCCCGAGCGGATCAGGTGCGCTCCCTCGGCGATCGAGTGCGAGCCCGACGCGCAGGCCGAGTTGACCGCGCAGTTCGGGCCCTTGAGCCCCAGCTCGATGGCGATGTAGCCGCTCGCGGAGTCCGGAAGGAAGTTCGCGAGGAAGAACGGCGAGAGGCGGCTCCAGCCGCGCTCCTGGAGCACCTGGTACTGGTCGATCGTCTGGTTGATCCCGCCGACGCAGCAGCCGACGACGACGCCGACGCGGTCGGCCTCGAAGCTCGTGAGCCCGGAATCCTCGAGCGCCTCCTTCGCGGCCGCGAGCGAGTAGATGATCGCCTTGTCCACCTGGCGCGCCTGGCGGTGCGGGATCAGGTCGGTCACCTCGAAGCCCTTCACCTCGCCGGCGATGCGCACGGGAAAGTCGCTCGGATCGAAGGTCGCGATCGTGTCGATCCCGCTTTTCCCCGCGAGCAGGGCGTCCCACGTCGACTTCGCGTCGTTCCCGACGGGAGTGATGGCACCGACCCCAGTGATGGCTACACGCCGCATCGTTCCTCGTTAGACGGACGAAGTGCGAAACCGGTTGCGTAGGCTGCCGGAATGGCCGAACCGCCGCGCGGACTGCCCTATCCGCCCATGGAGGCGGAGCTCGTTCGGACCCTTCCCGAAGGGGACGGCTGGCAGTACGAGCCGAAGTGGGACGGCTTCCGCGGCGTCCTCGAGAACCTGCGCGGCGACGTGGCCCTCTGGAGCCGCAACGCACGGCCGCTCCTGCGCTACTTCCCCGAGCTGGCCGCGCTCGGCGAGAAGCTGCCGCCGAAGTCGGCGCTCGACGGCGAGATCGTGATCACGCGGGAAGGGCGGCTCGACTTCGACGCGCTCCAGATGCGGCTCCACCCGGCCGAGAGCCGCGTGCAGAAGCTCTCCGCCGAGATCCCGGCGCAGTTCGTCGCCTTCGACGTGCTCCTCTGGGACGGCGAGAAGATCCACGAGCAGCCGCTGGAGGAACGGCGCAAGCTGCTCGAGACGCTGCCGTTCGAGCTCTCCCCGGCCACGCGCGACTTCAAGGAGGCGTCGGTCTGGGTCGACCGCCTCGAGCCGGCCGGGTTCGACGGCGTCATCGCCAAGCGGCTCGGCGTCGCGTACAAGCCGGGGTCGCGCGAGGCGGTCATGAAGGTGAAGCGCGAGCAGACCGCCGACGCCGTCGTCCTCGGCGTCACCTGGGCGGAGAAGACCGAGGGCATCGCGAGCCTCATGCTCGGGCTCTACGACGACGGCAAGCTGCGGCCGGTCGGAACCGCGGCGGCCGGCGGGAAGCGCGAGGAGATCGACGAGCGCCTCGGCCCGCTGCTCGGCAAGAACCCGAAGCGCGAGCCGCGCGGCGAGCCGAGCCGCTGGCGCCCGAACGTCACGCTCGAGTGGTCGCCGGTGGAGCCGAAGCTCGTCGTCGAGGTGCGCTACGACAAGTGGCAGAAGCAGCGCTTCCGCCACGGCACGAAGCTGCTGCGCTTCCGCGAGGACAAGGATCCGGAGCAGTGCACGGTCGCCCAGGTCGCCCAGAAGCCGAAGAAGGGCGACCCGACCGTCG
The DNA here is from genome assembly GCA_963814525.1 of uncultured Actinomycetes bacterium. Lineage (GTDB taxonomy): Bacteria > Actinomycetota > Thermoleophilia > Gaiellales > Gaiellaceae > CAVRUF01. The sequence goes on from CAWFDH010000008.1 coordinate 291,534, forward strand.
AGAGCCTGCTCTCTAGGTAATCCGCCAGGTCTTCTTGGCCGGGGTCTTGTCCCGGTTCCCGGCCTTGTCGATCGCGCGGACCTGGAAGGTGTGCTTGCCCTTCTTGAGCCGCTTGTAGGTCCTCGGCGCCTTGCACGACGCCCAGGCCTTCTTGTCGAGCTTGCACTGGAACTTCGAGCCGACCTCGGTGGACGTGAACCCGAACGTGGCCGTCCGCGACTTCGTCGTCGCCTTGGGCGCCTTCTTGAGCTTCGTGTTCGGCGCCTTCGTGTCCGGGAGCTGCTCGATGTCGCAGTCGGCGTTCGGCGAATCGCCGACATCGACGACCGCCGTGTCGGTCTCGGTGCCGCACACGATCGAGCTCTCGTTCACGCCGTCCCGCGCCTGAATCGTGTCGGCGCCGGCGCCCGCGTCGAACGCGTCGAGGCCCGGCCCGCCGGTCAGCGTGTCGCCGCCCGAGCCGCCGAGGAGCGTGTCGGCGCCCGAGCCGCCGTTCAGGAGCACCGGGCCGAGCGTGAACGCGGACGCGTTCAGCGCGTTGTCGCCCGCGCCGCCCGTGAGCGTCGCGCGCGTGATCTCCGTGAGCGTGTCGTTCCCGAGCCCGACCAGGTTCGTGTCCGTCAGCGTGAAGTTCGTGTCCCCGGATGCGACGACGCGGTTCACGCCCGCGTCCCCGTCGAGGATGTCGTTGACCGCGTCCGCGCCGCCGTCGAGGGAGTCGTCCCCGTCCCCGCCGTTCAGCACGTCGAGCGAGAGTCCGCCGTTCAGGGTGTCCGCGCCGCCGTCGCCGTTCAGGATGTCCATGGCGTCGCCGCCGGTCACCGTGTCGTTGTCGTCGCCGCCGTTCAGCGTGTCCGCGAGCGGGCCGCCCGTGATCGTGTCGGCTCCGGCGCCGCCGTTCACCGTGACCGGCCCGCCGAAGGCGGCCGCATTGAGGACGTTCGCGGAGTCGCCGCCGTTCAACGTCGCCTGCTCGATGTTCGCGAGCGAGTCGCTCCCGACGCCGGTCATCGAGGAGCTCGCGAGCGTCATGTTGGCATTCGCGGTCTCGACGAGCTGCGTCCGCGTTGCTTGCGCCGCCGTCGAGCGTGTCGTTGCCGGGACCGCCGGTCAGCTTGTCCGCGCCGCGAGCCGCCCTGGAGCAGATCGATCCCCGCACCGCCGTCGAGCGTGACCGGCCCATTCGTGAAGGCGCCCGCGTTGAGCGTGTTGTTCCCGGCGCCGCCGGTGAGCGTCGCCTCGGAGATGTTCGCGATCGTGTCGCGTGCCAAGCCCGCCGGTGAGCGCGGTGTTCGTGAGCGTCAGGTTCACGTCGACGGACTCGACGAGGTGTTCGTGCCCGGGTTCACGCGCTCCCGTGGTCGAGCCCCTGGATCGTGTCGTTCCCGGGCCCGCCGGTCAGCAGATCGTTGTCTGAGCCGGGAGTGCCGCCGCCGTCGTAGAGGAAGTCGTTCCCGGAGCCCCCGACCAGCGTGTCGTTGCCGTTCCCCACCGTGTTCGCGTCGTTCCCGCCGCGGAGCGTCACCGGGCCGGCGGTGTGCGCGGACGCGTTCAGCGTGTCGTTGCCGCTTCCGCCCTGCGAGGTCGACGTTCTCGATCGTCGTGAACGTGTCGCACCCGAAGAAGCCGGTGAGCGTGCCCGTTCCGAGCGTCATCGTGACGCCCGGGACCTGCGAGCGCGCGCTCTCGCGCAGGAGGTCTATCCCGCCTCCGCCCGCGATCGTGTCGTTGCCGCCGAGGCCGCGTGAACGTCTGGGTCGAGCGTCCCCGCGCCGCCGTTCAGTGTGTCCGGGTGCGGGGTCCCGACGACGACCTCGATGTCGTCGTGGACGTTGTCACCCGGAGCTGTTGCCGAGGCCATGTCGAGGTCGACGCTCCCGTCGTTCGTCGACGCCGTCGAAGCGTGACGCTCACGCCGATCGGACAATCGGGGATGGGAAGCAGCTCGGATCGAAGCGACGCGCCAATCACCGAGTAGTCCACCGTGTCGGTGCCGGCGTTCCCGTTCAGGTCGTCGTTGTCGTAGCTGTTCTTCAGGAGGTCGTCGCCCGTCGCTCGCCGAAGTAGGCGTCGGGCCCGGCCCCGCCTTCGAGCGTGTCGTTGCCGGTCGTCCTCCGAACACCGCGTCCGTCCCGGAGCCGCCGCTCAGCGAGTCGTTGCCGTTGCCGCCGTTCACGATGTCGTCCCCAGGCCCCGCCGTCGACCGTCGAGCCGAGATCGTTGTAGCAGCCCGTTCGTCTCGAGGATGTCGTTGCCGATCGACCTCAGCGAGCGAGGACCACCCGGTGTGGAACGATCGGTCTCTGCTGCAGTCGACCGCGGTGGTCCGAGACGGGGTTGCAACTGCTCGGTGAGTCCTCGGTTACGTTCCGATCGAGTCGGAGATGCCGTATGCACGGGCTGAAGGCCCGATCGCATGCGTGAGCGGACGCAGTCGGGAGGCTCGTGACGACGACGCTGGTTCGCTTCGCCCGCGGTCGCACCGTGAAGCGTGTAGACAGACGACGTGCCGTCGAACCCGGAATAGGTCACGTTCCCCGCCTGCGCAGGCGCGGCGAAGACCGCGGCAGCGGCGAACAGCGCGGCGAGGAACGAAGCGACCCCTCATGGGCACAAGGATGGCACTGCGTGCCGTTCGATTCAATCGCCCGACGGTGGTTCGAGGCCGAGCTTCGCGAAGCGCGGGCACGAGGCTCGCCTTGCGCTTCCACATGCCTTTCGTGAGGTCGCCCACCTCCGCGACGCGGTCGCGCATCGTCTGGATCGTGAACGCCTCGGGCTCGACGTCGGCGACCTCGTCCCAGCGAAGCGGCGCCGAGGCGCGGGCGTCCGGCGTGGGCCGGATCGAGTACGCGGAGGCGATCGTCCGGTCGCGGGAGTTCTGGCCGAAGTCGACGAACACGCCGCGCCGGTCGGCCACCTTCCACGTCGTCGTCGCGACGTCCTGGTCGTCGATGCGGCGCTCGACCTCCTGCGCCAGCGCCTTGGCGAAACGGCGCACGTCGGGGAAGCGCAGCTCGCGCTTGATCGGCGACGAGGATGTGGAGCCCGGTCGCGCCCGAGGTCTTGGGGAAGCTCGCGAGCCCGAGCTCCTCGAGCACCTCGTTCACGACGAGGGCGATCGTGCGCACGTGCTTCCACGGGTTCCCCTCGCTCGGGTCGAGGTCGATCAGCATGTAGTCCGGCCGCTCGACGTCGTCCACGCGCGAGTGCCACGTGTGCAGCTCGATGCAGCCGAGGTTCGCGATGAAGGCGAGCCCGGCCGCGTCGGTGACCACGGGGAAGTCGGCCGTGCGCCCGCTCCCGGGGAAGACGATGTGCACCGTCTCGAGCCAGTCCGGATGGGGAACCGGAACGCGCTTCTGGTAGAAGAACTCGCCCTCGACGCCGTGCGGATAGCGCTTCATCTGCATCGGGCGGCGCTCGACGTGGTTCAGCGCGCACGGGGCGAGATCGACGTAGTAGGAGACGAGGTCTCCCTTCGTCACGCCGATCTCCGGGAAGTAGACCTTGTCCTGGTTCGTCAGCTTGACGTCGCGGCGTCCGATCCTCACGGCCGAGCGTATCGAGCGATCCCCCATCGGAGGGTGTGTGCAATCCGATACGCACTTCATGATCCTGGGTGCCGGCTCCCCTCATATATCCCCCCGGCACGACGACGCCCGACTCGGCAATACGCGGCTCCCCATGGCTCGCGCGAGGCGGGCTTCGTCACGGAAGGGGCCGGATGAGTTGGGTACCATGGCCCGGCACGGAGAAGTGGCCGAGTGGCTGAAGGCGGCGCCCTGCTAAGGCGTTAGGGGGGCACAAGCTTCCCTCGAGGGTTCGAATCCCTCCTTCTCCGCTTCTCAGGAGGTAAGAGCCACGCCGTGCTCGTGTCGGGAAACCGGCGCAGCATGGCGACGCGGTATCGCGTCTACCCAAACGCGGATGCGTAGCGCTACTGGCGGCGGCGCTGGCGCAGAGCCGCGACGGTGAGCGTCGCGATGGTGATCCCGAAGAGGACGAGCGAGGAAGCCGACGAGGCGCGCGGTCTCGGCGCCCGACACCGCGCTCACGGCGGAGGCGGCGACGGCGCCGTTCGAGACGTCGCCCTCCGGGTCGGCCTGCGAGATCTCGCCCTCGCGCACGGTCATCTTCGGCGACGGCGGAAGCTTCGGGCCCGCGCCGTAGTCGGACGAGCTCGCGACCTCGGTGAGCACCGGCGCGTCCGAGCCGCCCTGCTCCTCGATCTGCGTCTCGACGGACGGCTTGATCTTGTCCTTCTTGGGCTTGTCCTTGCCGGGATGCGTCGTGCCGCCCGCGCTCGGGACGTCCTCGACGTACTGGTCTACGCCGCCCGAGGTCTGCGCATATGCGCCGGAGCAAGCGAGTAGGGTGGCGCCGAAGACGGCGGCGACTGCGGCCAGCCGGCGCCGCCCGCCGATTCCATTCCCTCCGTGTACATCGAGACCCACTCCGAGCCATGGTTGCGACACCCGTAGGACGTGTCAAATCGCTCGGCGTCGGAGCGGTCGTCACGGCCGTGGTCGCGCTTGGCATCTTCTGGATCGCCTTCGACGGCGGTTCCTACGGCCTCGAGAGCCGGGCGACGCTCGCGATCGTCGTCTGGTGGACGATCCTCATGACGATCGTCCTCGGCCTCTGGCCGCTCGCCCGCCCGGGCCGTGCCGCCTACGTCGCCGGCGGCTTTCTCTCGGCGCTGGCCGTGGTCACCGCGGCGTCGATCGTCTGGGCCGTCGAGCGCCGAGCGCGCCTTCACCGAGGCGAACCGCGTGGCGCTCTTCGTCGGCATCTTCGCGCTCGCCGTGCTCGGCGGCAGCCGTGGGAACGCACGGCGCTGGGCCGACGGGCTCGCCGTCGGGATCGTCGCGCTCGGGCTCCTCTCGCTCGCGAGCCGCCTCTTCCCCGAGTGGCTGCCCGCCGGGCAGATCCCCGACTTCCTGCCGAGCGCCTTCTCGCGCCTCAGCTGGCCCGTGGAGTACTGGAACGGGCTCGCGATCCTCGTCGCGCTCGCGCTGCCGCTCCTCCTGCGCACGGCCACGGATGCGCAGAGCCTCGTCGCCCGCGGGCTCGCGCTCGGCGTCGTCCCCGCGTTGACGGCCGTGCTCTACCTCACGTCCTCGCGCGGCGGCTTCGCGACGGCGTTCATCGGGATCGTGTGCTTCTGGATCCTCACGCCGAGCCGCCTCCAGGCCGGGCTCGGGATCGTCCTGGCGGTGGCCGGCTCGATCGCCGCGCTCGCCGTGCTCCTCGCGCGCGACGAGCTCGTGAACGACCCGTTCGTCGCCGAGGCGATCGGCCAGGGACAGAGCGCCGCGCTCCTGCTCCTTCTCGTCTGCGTCGCCACCGGCGCGGTGTGGGCGCTCGGCGTCCGCTTCCTCGGCGGCATCGCGGTTCCCGGGTACGTGACGTGGATCGCCGCCGGCCTCGTCGCGCTGGTCCTGGTCGCCGCCGTCGTGTCGTCGCACCCGGTCGACCGGGTCGAGACCTTCTGCAAGACGCCCTCGATCGGCGGCGAGGCGCAGGCCGAGGAGGACGACGTCGTCCGCGCGCACCTCCTCAGCGGGAGCGGCAGCGGCCGCTGTCAGTTCTGGGAGGCGGCGATCGACGAGTGGGAGACCCGGCCGCTCGAGGGCCGCGGCGGCGGGTCGTACGAGGCCTGGTGGGCCGAGAACGGGTCGTTCTCGTACTTCCTGCGCGACGCGCACTCGCTCTACCTCGAGACGCTCGGCGAGCTCGGCGTCCTCGGCCTCGTCTGCCTCGTCGGCGCCCTCGTGACCGGGATCGCGGCCGGGATCTGCCGGCTGCGCCGAAGCGAAGGAAGCGAGCGCGTGCTGATCGCGGCGCTCCTCGCGAGCTTCGCGGCCTGGCTCGTCGCGTCCGGGATCGACTGGATCTGGGAGCTGACCGTGGTGAGCGTCGTCGGGATGCTCCTGCTCGGCCTCCTCACCGGACCGGCGACCGCGCAGACCGGCCCGAAGCCGGCCGACGGGCCCTCGCGCACTACGCGGCGGCGCTTCGCGATCGGCGTCGCGGCCGCGCTCGTCGTCTGGACGCTGATCATCGCCCAGGCGATCCCGCTTCTCTCCCACGTGAAGATCGCGGCGAGCCAGGAGGCGGTGCGCGCCGGGAGCGCCGAGCGCGCGCTCGACCACGCCGAGGATGCGCGGCGGCTCCAGCCCTGGGCGGCCTCCCCCTACCTCCAGCTCGCGCTCGTCCGCGAGGCGACCGGCGACCTCGAGGGCGCGCAGTCTGCGATCGAGAACGCGATCGAGCGCGACCCGCTGGACTGGCGACTCTGGCTCGTCCGCGCGCGCATCGAGACCAACTCGGGCGAGATCGCCGCGGCCCGGGAAAGCCTGTCCCGCGCGAAGGCGCTCAACCCGCGCTCGCCGCTCTTCGCAAACGTTCCGTGAAGCAGGAGGCCAAAGTGCGGAACCGTGCTCTATTCTCGATTTCTCCAAGCACCGAGGTGCGGAGGAGTCCGGCATGAGCGAATCGATGGAGCCGCGCACCACGCTCGAGCAGCGCCCGCTTCCGGGCGGGCCCCGGCGCGACCCGGACGGGTTCGCGCTCGACCGCGCGATCAACCCCGGACGCGACGCGCTCCTGCGCCGGATGCTCGCGATCGCGGACCTGGCCACCGCCCTCGCCGTCGCCGGCTCGCTCGCGCTCTTCCCGGGCGGGACGCTCGTCGACGCGCTCTGGGCGGCCGTCTTCGCGCCCGTCTGGATCGTGATCGCGAAGCTCGCCGGCCTCTACGACCGCGACCAGCGCTCGCTGCGGCACCTGACCGTGGACGAGCTCCCGGCGATCTTCCTCTTCACGCTCGCGGCCACCGCGGCGACGATGCTCTTCCTGACGATCACGCCGGCGGGCGCGCCCGGGATCCGCGTCGCCTTCCAGAGCTGGGTCGTCGCCCTCGCGTTCGCGATCACGCTGCGCGGGCTCGCGCGCTGGCTCTGGCGCCGGATCGTCCCGCGCGAGCGGACGCTGATCGTCGGCACCGGCCCGCTCGCCGACGCGACCCGGCGCAAGCTCGAGCTCTTCCCCGACATCCACGTCGAGATCGTCGACCAGGTGGACGAGCTCGACCCGGTCCCCGGCCTCGACGTCGACCGGATCATCGTCGCCCACCACTCGCTCGACGAGGCGCTCATCGCCGACCTGCTCGAGTTCTGCCGCGACGAGCACATCAAGCTGAGCGTCGTGCCGCCCGCCCGCGGGATGTTCGGCACCGCCGTCCGCCTGAACCACGTCGCCGACCTCTCCGTCGTCGAGTACACGACCTGGGACGTGTCGCGCTCGACGCTCTTCCTGAAGCGCGCGCTCGACCTCGTCCTCGGCTCGATCGCGCTGCTCATCTTCCTGCCGGTGCTCCTCGTCATCGCGCTCGCGATCCGGATCGAGACGCGCGGGCCCGCGTTCTTCACGCAGCTGCGGGCCGGCATGGACGGGCGCCCGTTCCGGATGCGGAAGTTCCGCACGATGGACGTCGACGCCGAGGCGCGGCTCCCGCAGCTCGTCCCGTTCGACAGCCTGCGCGACCCGATGTTCAAGCTGCCCGACGACCCACGGGTCACGCGCATCGGGCGCTTCCTCCGCCGCTGGAGCCTCGACGAGCTGCCGCAGCTCTTCAACGTCGTCGGCGGGAGCATGAGCCTCGTCGGGCCGCGGCCCGAGCAGGTCGAGCTCGTCGCGCGCTACGCGCCCGAGCAGCGGTTCCGCCTCGTCGTGAAGCCCGGCCTCACCGGACCGATGCAGGTCTACGGCCGCGGACGGCTCACGTTCGACGAGCGGCTCGCGGTCGAGCGCGAGTACATCGAGAACCTCTCGCTGCGTCGCGACCTCCACCTGATGGCGCTGACGCTCTCGGCGGTCGTGAGCGGCAAGGGGGCCTTCTGAAGGCCGTCCCAGGCGAGGCGTCGCGCCTGCTCCGGGAAAACGCCTGGCCGCTCGGCGACCAGGCGCTCATGTCGGCCGCGAACTTCGCGACCGTCGTCATCCTCGCCCGCGCGCTCGAGCCGTCCCAGTTCGGCGCCTTCGTCCTCGCGTACGCGGCGCTCCTCTTCGTGAACGGGCTCCAGACCGGGCTCGTCACCCAGCCGCACAACGTGCTCGGCCAGGCGAAGACCGGGGAGGCCTACCGCGGCTACACGATCTCCACGGCCGCGGGCCAGGCGGTCTTCTCGGGCGTCGCCGCCGCGATCGCGCTCGTCGGGGCGCTGGCCGTCTGGGCCGCCGGCGGCTCGGCGGCCGACCTGCTGTTCGCGCTCGTTCCGGCGCTCGTCGCCTGGCAGCTCCAGGAGTTCACGCGCCGCGTGCTCTACACGGAGACGCGCATGGGGACGGCGTTCGCGATCGACGTCGTCGGCTACGGCGGCCAGGTCGCGCTCGTCCTGGCGCTCGTCGCGGCCGGCCGGGCATCCGGCGCCGCCGCCGTCCTCGCCGTCGCGCTCTCCTCGGGGGTCGCGGCGCTCCTGGGCGGCTGGGCGATCCGGCGGAGCCTGCACGGGCGGATCGAGCGGGCGTTCCTGCGCGAGAACTGGAGCTTCGGCAAGTGGCTCGGCGCGGCGATCGCGGCCTCGTGGCTCTCGACCCAGCTCTTCTTCTACCTGACCGCCGTCGTCCTGAATGCCGCGGCGACCGCAGGACTCAAGGCCGCGCAGACGGTGCTCGGGCCGCTGAACGCGTTCCTCCTCTTCATCACCACCGTGCTGCCGATCCGGCTCTCCGCGGCGCGCGAGCGCGACGGCGAGGAAGGACTGCGCACGGCGCTGCGGCTCGCCTACCTCGCGACCCTCCCGTTCGTGCTCGCGTACGGCGCGCTCGTCGCGATCTTCGCCGGGCCGATCCTCGAGACGCTCTACGGCGCGCCCTACGCCGGCTACGTCGACGCGGTGCGCCTCTTCGCCGTCTACTACGTCGTCGCCCACGCGGCCTACGTCCTCTCGGCGGCGCTCAGCGCGCGGCGGCTCACACGACCCCTGTTCACCGCGAACCTCTGGGCGGCGGCCGTCGGCGTCGTAGCCGGACTGCCGCTCGTGCGCACCTGGGGCGTGGACGGCGCCGCGCTCGGGATGATCCTCACCGCGCTCGTGCTGCTCGGCTTCTTCTGGCGCGCCTATCGCAGCTCGGTGCCCCGGCCGGTGCCGTCCGCGGTCTCGGTCGCGGATCCTCTCGTCCACGTCGTCGTCCTGAACCTGAACGGGGCCCGCGACACCGAGGCCTGCCTCCGGTCGCTCGCGGCGCTCGACTACCCGCGCTTTCGCACCGTGGTCGTCGACAACGGCTCGACGGACGACTCCGCCGCGTTCGTCCGCGGGGCGTTTCCGGACGTCGAGGTGCTCGAGACCGGCGAGAACCTCGGCTTCGGCGGCGGCGCGAACGTGGGCATCCGCCATGCCCTCGAGCAGGGTGCCGACGCGGTCTGGCTCTTCAACAACGACGCGGTCGCCCAGCCCGGCGCGCTCACCGCGCTCGTCGAGACGGCGACGCAAATCCGCGCGCGGGCATCGTCGGCTCGGCCGTCTACCGCTTCGACAATCCCGCCGAGCTCGAGGCCTGGGGCGGCGGCACGTACTCCTCGCTCCTCGGGATCGCGACCTCGACCACCCGCCCCGTCGCCGCCGCCGAGCTCGCCTTCATCACCGGCGCGAGCATGTTCTGCACGCGAGCGCTCGTGGAGGACGTCGGGCTCTTCGACGAGAGCTTCTTCCTCTACATGGAGGACGCCGACCTCTGCCACCGGGCGCGGCAGCGCGGCTGGGAGCTGGCGGTCGCCGGGTCGAGCGTGGTCTTCCACAAGGGCGGGCGAACGGCGCAGGAGACGGCCGAGCGCTCGCGTGCGGCCGACCGCTTCCAGGCGGAGGGCGGCGGGATCTTCATCGGCAAGCACGCCGGCGCCGCCATCGTCGTCGCCGCGCCCGTGCGTCTTTCCGGGATGGTCGTCCGCCGGGTGGGCCGCCGGCAGCTGGGTGCGATTCCGGGCGTCGTGCGGAGCTTCTGCTCCGGCGTCGGCACCGGGCTGCGCGGGGGCGGCGAGCCGCCGGTGCCGAGCGGCTCCGCCGGACTCGAGCCGTGAGGGTCGTCCTCGACTGCCGCTGGCTCGGGCTCGGCGGCGCGGGCCGCGTGACCGAGTCGCTCCTCCGCGAGCTGCAGGCCTCGCCGCCGCCCGGCGACTGGACGCTCTGGGGATCCGAAGAGCGTCTCGCGCCGTTCGCCTGGCCCGGTGCGGCCGGCGCCGCCGGCGGGAACCCGCTCAGCTGGGCCGGCCAGCGAGAGGACGTCCGCGTCCCGTCCGGCGACGTCGTCGTCTACCTGCACCAGATCCGCCCCCTGCGTCCCGGGCGCTCGATCACGCTGATCCACGACACGATCCCGCTGCGGCACGGCGGCGAGCACGGCGTCGCGGCTCGCCAAGCGCGCGTTCCTGCGCACGGCGGCGCGGCTGTCCACGGAGGTGCTCACCGTCTCGGAGACGTCGCGGAGGCGCATCGTCGACGACCTCGGCGTCGCGCCGGAGCGGATCACGGTGCTCGCGCTGCCCCAGGATCCCGTTCGCGCCGAGCGGATCGCGGGGCTGCGCGCCGAGCTCGGCCAGGTCGACCGGCTCCTCTACGTCGGCCGCTTCGCGCCGCACAAGAACCTCGAGCGCCTGGCCCGCGTGTTTCCCCGGACGGCGTTCGCCCAGGCCGGCGGACGGCTGGAGCTCGTCGGCGGCTGGGCGGGCGAGGTCGACGTTCTTCGGCCGAAGGTCGACCCGTCCGTCGAGGTTCGAGGCGAATGCTCCGAGGACGAGCTCGACCGCCTCTACGCGACGAGCCGCGCGCTCGTCCTTCCCTCGCTCGAGGAGGGGTTCGGGCTGCCCGCCTACGAAGCGGTTACGTCCGGCCTCCCCGTCGCGGTCAGCCGCACCGGCGCGCTGGCCGAGCTGCCCGCCGACCGCGCGTCGGTGTTCGATCCGCTGGACGAGGACGCGATGGCCGCGGCGATCGACACGGCGGCCGAGCGAGAGGCAACCGCGCCGGTCGACCTCGGCGGCAGCGTGGCCGAGCCGGTTCTCGCGGCAATCACGCGGGTCCTGGCCGAAACTACGGCGTGAGCGCATACGCCCTTCTCGCCGGCAGCGACGGCGCCCGCCTTCCCGCCTTCGGGTCGTGGACGCGCCCCTTCGGCGTCGCGCTCGACGTCGCGATCGGCCGCCTCGCGCTGCTGCTCCTCTTCCTGCTCGTCCCGCTCTTCAACCCACCGCTTTGGGAACCCGGCGAGGAGCGCGTCTACCTCGGCCTGCCGCTCGGGCTCATCGCGGCGCTCGCGTGCACGCGACTCGTCTTCGAGCGCGGCTACCGCTGGATCCTCGGAGCGCTCGCGCTCGCGATCGCGTACGCGTTCGAGGCCGGGATCCTGCGCGGCGACCTCGAGCCCGGGATCCTCGGAAATGTCTACCGGCCGCTCAGCGCGGTCGTCGTCTTCTGCGCCTGCGTCGTCCTCCTGCGCGACGCCGACCGCGCGCTCTGGATCCGCCTCTTCCTGCTCGGAGGGATCGTCGGCTGCGGCCTCGCGGTGCTGCACGCGATGTTCCCGGCCATCGACCCGTTCGGGCCGAGCCGGCCGAACGCCGACCAGGTCTTCATCTCGGTCCGCCGCGAGGAGGGCGCGTTCTCGTATCCCGGGAACCTCGGGCCCTACGCGGCGTACATCTCGATCGTCGCGCTCGTCACGCTGGAGCGGCTGCGCATCCGCCCGCTCTGGCCGCCGAGCGTCTACTCGGTCGCCGCGATCGTCGGCGCGCTCGCGATCGCCGTGTCGGGGTCGCGCGCCGGGGCGCTCGGACTCTTCATCGGGGTCGTCACGATCGGCGTGCGGTCCGCGCGGATGCGGATCCCGCTCGTCGTCGGAGGAGCCGTGACGGTCGCGCTCGCCGCGCTCGTCCTCGTCCAGGCGGGGGTCTCCGGGGAGATCGTCGACTCGCGCGTGAACCGCACGGACGCCTCCGTCGAGGTTCGGTACACGAGCTGGGACAAGGCGCTCGAGGGCTTCCGCGACAACCCGGTCTTCGGCGGCGGCGTCTTCGCCGACACGACCGACGGAACGGTCTTCTACCTCCTCGGGGTGGGCGGGATCGTCGGGCTTCTGCTCGTCGCCGGGATGTACTGGCTGACGCTCCTTCGCCCCGTGCGCGGCGGCGACTGGACCGGGCTTCCCATCCTGCTCGCGGCGTTCGCGATCGCCTGGCCCCAGGACGTGCTCGGAACGCCCCTCCATACCTGGGCGCTCGCGGCGGGCGTGTTCCTCCTCGCGCAGCCGAAGGCGCTCTACCGCGAGTGAACGCCGCGATCGTCCACGACTGGTTCCAGGGCTTCCACGGATCGGAGCGCGTCGTCGAGGCGATGCGCGCGGGGCTCTTCGAGGAGCCGGACATCTTCACGTTCCACGCGGAGAAGGAGCTGCTGCCGCCCGAGCTCGCCGCGGCGATCGTCCAGGAGTCGCGCCTCGCGGGCCTGCCCGGCCTGCGCCAGCGCGGGCACGACCCCGGGCACTGGCGCCTCCTCGCGCCGCTCATGCCGCGCTACTTCTCGCACCTCGACCTGGACGCCTACGACGTCGTCGTCTCCTCGTCGCACGCCTTCGCCGTGCAGGCACGGCCGCGCAAGGACGCGCTGCACGTCTGCTACTGCCACACGCCGATCCGCTACGCGTGGATGACCGGGACGGACGACCGCGCGAAGCTCCTCGCCCGCTGGCTGCGCAAGAAGGATCTCGAGGCGTCGAAGCGGCCCGACGTCTACGTGGCCAACTCGACCGCGGTCGCCGAGCGCATCCGGCGCTTCTACGGACGTGACTCGATCGTCGTGCCTCCTCCCGTCGATGTCGCCGACTTCGACCCGCACGCGGAGAAGGAGCCCGGCCGCTTCCTCTGGGCGCACCGGCTCGTGCCCTACAAGAATCCGGCCGCCGTGGTCGAGGCCTTTCGCGGGCTTCCGTACCGGCTGACGATGGTCGGCGTCGGCCCGCTCGGCCGAGACGCTGCGCGCGTCCCTGCCCGAGAACGTCGAGCTCGTCGGCTGGCTCTCACGCGAAGAGCTCGCGCGCGAGTACGAGCGCGCCTCGGGCTTCCTCCACGTCGGCGAAGAGGATTTCGGGATCACGATGGTCGAGGCGCTCGCGGCCGGGACGCCGGTGGTCGCGCTCGGTCGGGGCGGCGCGCTCGACATCGTCCGCCCGGGCGTGGACGGCCTCCTCCTCGACGACGCGGAGCCGGAGACGATCCGCGCAGCCGTGCGGGAGTTGGCCGGACGCGAGTGGAATCCGCACGGCCCTCGCCGAGCGCGCTGGCGGGTTTTCGCGCGAGCGGTTCCTCGAGCGCATGCGCGTCGTGGTGGACGGCGTCAACTCTTTGTGAGCATTCCGCGAAGGGTGAGTTCGGGGCGAAAAGCCGGGGCTACACTTGGCGACTTGCGGCGAACAGCCCTCATCTTCTGTGCGCTGGTGACGGCGCTCGTCGCCGCGTCGCCCGCGTCGGCGGCCCGGCCGCTGCGCACGGCGATCTCCGATCCGCCTGCGTTCGCAGCAGACAGTCGCGACGCCGCGTACGCCCAGGTGGCCTCGACCGGAGCGTCCTATGTCCGTCTGAGCCTCAACTGGCGATCGGTCGCGCCGGAGGTGAAGCCCGTCCCGTTCGACGCGGCCGATCCCGCGAGCTACGACTGGACCGCGTTCGACCTCCAGGTCGAGGCGGCGCTCGCCGCGGGGCTCCAGCCGATCGTCTGCATCGAGCACGCTCCGTCCTGGGCCGGCGGGATCTCGCCGAACGCGACCGGCTTCGGACAGTTCGCCGCGGCCGCCGCGAAGCACTACTCGGGCGAGCCGGGCATGAAGCCGCGCGTCCGCTACTGGCAGGCATGGAACGAGCCGAACCGCGACCTCTTCATCCAGCCGCAGTACCAGAACGGAAAGATGGTCTCCCCCGCGCGCTACCGCGCCATGGTGAACAAGTTCGCGATGGGCGTCCACGGCGTCAATCCGGGGAACCGCGTGATCGCCGGCGGCCTCGCCCCGCTCGGACGAAAGGGCAAGCCCGCGCCGCTTCCGTTCATGAAGAACCTGCTCGCGGCGCCCGTGTACTTCGACATCTGGTCGCACCACCCGTACACGTCGGGCGGCCCGCTGCACGTCTCGGCGGGCGGCGGGGACGTCACCCTCGGGAACCTGAGCGCGATGCGCAAGGTGCTGAACGACAGGATCAAGGCGAAGAAGGTCAAGTCGAGCTACGCGGTCGAGTTCTGGGTCACCGAGTTCTCCTGGGACACCGCGCCGCCCGACCCGAAGGCGCTCGGCATGACCCTGCACAAGCGCTGGGTGGCCGAGGCGCTCTACCGCATGTGGGCGAACGGGGTCTCGCTCGTGACGTGGTGGCGGATCAAGGACGACCCGCTCCAGGGCGCCGGCTCGACGCCGTACCAGTCCGGCTTCTACACCGTGAACGACACGGCCAAGCCGTCGCTCGAGGCGTTCCGCTTCCCGACCGTGGCGCTCACCCAGAAGAAGGGGATCCTCGTCTGGGGTCGCACGCCCTCGAGCACGAGCGAGAAGGTGACGGTCGAGATCAAGACCGGCATGGTGTGGAAGAAGCTCGCCACGCTCCAGTCGAACGGCAGGGGGATCTTCATCAAGACGTTCAAGGTTCCGTACCGGAAGGGCTACGTCCGCGCGCGCGCCGGCGGCGCGACGAGCGTGCCGTTCGGGCTCAAGTACGTGAAGGACCGGTTCGTGAACCCGTTCGGCTGCGGCGGCGTCATCGCCTGCTGAGGGAGCGACTCGGGAACCTGGAGCCCGTAGCCCGCGTACCAGCAGGATGGAACGTGCGGCGACGACGATCGCGCTAGGGCTGCTCCTGGCCGTCCTCGCCGCGGGGTGCCGCAGCGACGGACAGCCGGCCACGACGACCTCGCCTCCGCCTGCCGCGGCCGAATGGATCGCCTTCCATGCCGACCCGGACGGCGGCGACGATCTCTACGCGGTCAAGACCGACGGCTCGGAGACGCTCCAGCTGACGAAGGGACTCGAGCAGATCGCAGGCGCGCCCTGGTCACCCGACGGCCGCCGTCTCGCCCTCCTCGCCCGTCCCTCGGGCGTCGACGACATCTACGTCGTCGACGCGAATGGAGACGGACTCCGTCAGCTCACCGAGAACGAGGGCGACCACTACGCCGTCTCCTGGTCGCCGGACGGCGGGCGCCTCCTCTACGAGACCGGCTCGGGCATCCACGTGATGAACGCCGACGGCTCGGAGAAGACGCTCCTGGCCGAGAACGCCGGCCAGCCCGTCTGGTCTCCGGACGGAAACCGGATCGCCTACATCTCGCTCGCCGAACGGCGCCCGGACATCTACACGATGAACGCCGACGGCACCGGCAAGCAGCGGCTTACTACCGACGCCGCGGAGGACGTCGACCCCGCCTGGTCGCCGGACGGCGCGCAGCTCGCGTTCACGTCGGGAAGATCCGGGTCGGAGCAGATCTGGGTCATGGACTCAGGCGGAGCGAATCAGCGCCGGCTGGTGAGCGACCGCTGGAGCGACCAGCAGCCCGCCTGGTCGCCGGACGGAACGCAGATCCTCTTCACGTCGTACCGCAACAGCGATCCACTCATGCGGGGAGTCGGCAACGCGGACATCCTGGTGGCCTCGGCGACGGGTGATCGCGTGCGGAACCTGACCCGCTCGCCGGCCTGGGAGGGTGACCCCGCCTGGTCGCCGGACGGGACGGCGATCGCGTTCGCGATCAGCGAGACGGGCACGTTCCGCCTCGGCGTCATGACCGCGACCGGGACGAGCCCGCGGTATCTGCCTCAGGTTCGCGATCTCGCCGACCTGCCCGCCAACGCGTGCTGCCCGAGCTGGCAGCCGGGTGAACCGCCCGCGGGGTGAGAGCGCGCCCGCGCCGCTACGATGCGATCCGCTGGAGGGGTGGCAGAGCGGACGAATGCGGCGGTCTCGAAAACCGTTATCCGTCGTTAGGCGGATCGAGGGTTCGAATCCCTCCCCCTCCGCTTCTCGGTTCTCACGGTGACGATCTCGTAAAGGGGCGGTAAAAACCGCCGCCGCGTCGTCGCCGAATCTCTTGCACGGGTGCTGGCCCCCTTGCCGATTGGCGGGCCAGCCGCTATGTATCGAGGTAGAACCGAGGGCGGCACCGATGGGGAACGAAAGCGGCAACACAAGCGGTAGTGGAGCACGTCGGCGAACAGCCGTCGTGATCGACCGCGAGCGCCTCTGGCGCGACGCCGTCACCCAGGTCTTGCGCCGCACCGGCGTCGACGTCGTCGGCCGGGAGGACTCGATGCGCGCGGGCCTTCGGATCGTCCGCGAGTCCCGTGCCGATCTCCTCGTCCTGGGCGTCTCCGACCCGGACGACGACTTCCAGGCGACGGAGTTCCTGCGCCGGACGCGGTCGCTCGCGGCCTGCAAGGTGATCGTCCTCTCGCACAACGACGACCCGAATGCGGCCCGTCGTGCGCTCGCAAGCGGCGCGGTCGCCTACGTGGTGAAGAGCGAGGAGCTCTCCGACCTCGTGTTCGCCGTGCGCCAGGCGCTGCACCGGTCGATCTACCTCTCCTCCGGCGAGGGCTCGGTCGAGAAGCTCGGTTCCGAGAACCGCAGCCCCGAGCTGCTCACCAAGCGGGAGCGCGAGATCGTCTGGCTCGTCGCCGAGGGCTACAGCAACCCGGAGATCGCCCAGCGCCTCTGGGTGACGCAGCAGACGGTCAAGTTCCACCTGTCGAACACGTTCCGAAAGCTCGACGTCTCCGGACGCGCCGAGGCGGCGGAGTGGGCGAGGGGTCAGGGCGCAACGGCCCTGAAAAACCGCGAAGCTCCGCGCTAACCCCTCTGACCCCTCTCCCCTGACCTCTCCCCGTTTACGACGGGTGCTTAGTGCCGTGCCGCGCCGATGAGGACGCGACCCACGCCGTTCGAACCGTTCTCGCTCGAGTGGTACCCGTTGCCGTTTCCGTTGCTCGCCATCGCTGCTTCGCCGACCTCGGCTCGCGCCTGTGCAGGTGCGTCGGAGAGGATTCCGTTGAGCTGTGCCCAGCGGCTCGCCTCGGTTCGATTCGCCACGTTCAGCTTGCGGTAGATGTTCGAGAGATGGAACTTCACGGTCTGCTCGGTGACCCAGAGCATCTTCGCGAGTCCTGCATTCGAGTGACCCTCCGCCACCAGCCGCAGAATCTCGAGCTCGCGCCGCGTCAGATCCGCAGCCGGTTCGAGATCCCTGGGCCGTGCCGCCGTCACCGTCCGGCCCCCGGCGAGATACACCGAGTGCTCGAACGTCTGCCGGACAGCCGCGCCGAGATCGTCCGGGTGCGCCGTCTTGACGACGAACGCCGAAGCACCGGCCGAAAGCGCCTCGTCGATCTCGCGGGCATCCGCCCAGTCCGAGAGGACGAGGACCTTCGTGCGAGGCGAGACGCGAAGCGCGTCACGCACCCGCCCGGTGTCGAACTCCCCGGTCGTAGTGCCCGGCTCGACCACGAAAAGGTCCGGTGTGTGCTCCTTCAGGAGGGCGAGTGCCGCAGCCGCAGAATCCGTTCTGCCGACCACGTCGACCCCTGCCTTGTCGAGCACCGGCTGGATCGCATCCAACCAAAGCGGATGGTGATCCAGTAGTACTGCCGATCTACGTTCCCTCGTCATGAGAAGCCGCCTTTCTCATGGTCTCCCCTTGTGGAAAACCCTCCACCATTGTGGCGGGTTACCCCTCTCAGGTAAACAGCTGCGGGCGCTCTAGACCGTCCAGTTTTCCCCAATTCGGCTAGTCGGCTGTCCACAGGGTTGTGGGAAACCCTGGCCCTACGCGGTTTCCCTGGCCGGTGGGGGCATCCGCGGACGGGTGCTCCGCCCCGTCCATTCCCCCCGCGTAGGTCTAGCGAAACCGTCCAGAGACTGCATATTGCTGCCATTAGGCAACGAAAATGGGCCCCTGAGGAGCCGTTCTCGCCCGAGCCGCTCGCCGGCGGCCGAAGGATCTGCGCGCAACGACGCGCACCCGGGGTTGCCGAGTGCGCGTTGCTCGTTACCGCGTGCGCGGCGCCTTACGGCGACGCGTTTGCGATGGGCACGCCCTGGAACGTGAACCCGTCGGTCGGTCCGACCTTCTTGTCGACCAGCTGCTGCGTAAGCGCAGAAACCGAGCCGAGCTGCCGGATCGCCGGCGGCACGTAAGCAGTCGCGCCACTGCTTGGATGAGACTTCCTATCCATGCCGAAACGCTAGCGCGAACGAGGGTGGGCGGCAACTGACCACCTGGCTAGAGTTGCCATCCTCGTGACAGGCGATTTCGGGGCGTACGGGCTGCGGATTCGGGGGGTCGCAGAGCCGGCCCCCCTCCTCGTTTCCGTGCCTTCGGAGTGGCCGCTCTACTCGCTGGAATCGCGGCTCGGGAGGGCGTCCGGCGGCGAGTTCGCGACCGAGACGCACGCACGCCTCCTGCTGCGAAACGGCGGCGAGATCTCGATCGACCGCTCGGCGGCGGAGGTCGTCTTCACCGTCCCGGAGCCGGTGTCCGACCAGGCGCTCGTGCATCCCTATCTCGCGCCCGCGGCGGCCGTGATCGCGCGGTGGCTCGGCCGCGAGCCGTTCCACGCCGGCGCGTTCGCGCTGGACGGCGGTGCCTGGGGCGTCCTCGGCGAGCGCGAGGCCGGGAAGAGCTCGCTGCTCGCCTGGCTCTCGCTCCAGGGGCGGAGCGTCGTCTGCGACGACATGCTCGTCGTCTCGGGCGAGACGGTGTTCGCCGGGCCTCGCTCGGTCGACCTGCGGCGCGAGACGGCCGAGCGCCTCGGCGCCGGCGAGGAGCTCGGGATGATCGGCGCGCGCGAACGATGGCGCGTGGGGCTTCCGCCGATCGAGCCCGAGGTTCCGCTCGCCGGGTGGGTCTTCCTCGAGTGGGGAGACGACGTGAGCGTCACGCCGGTCGAGCCGGGCGAACGCCTCGCTCGGCTGCTCCACCATCGCGGCGTGCGCCTCCCGCCCGCGAGCCACGAGGCGCTGCTCGGCTTCGCCGCGCTGCCCGCCTGGGAGGTCCGGCGCCCGCCGGACTGGGCCTCATTGGCCGATTCGGGTGAGCGGCTGCTCGACGTGCTCGACGCGGCCTGAGGCGCGCTGCGAGCCACGCGGCCTGAAGCAGCGTGAAGCTGCGCGCGTCCGGGCGCTCCTTCGCCCATTCGGCTCGCAGCGCGTCGGGGTCGACGAGGGCCGTGTCCGCCCCCGCCCCGTCCCAGGAGGCCGCGAAGGCGCGGCTGTGGCGGTTCCAGAAGGCGGCGTCGAAGGAGGCCTTGCTCTCGCGCGCGAGGACGGCGTCCGGGAGCAGATCGCCGAAGAGCGACCGCATCGCCGCCGTCCGGTCGGCCGGGCGCTGCTTGCGCGGGAGCGCCGCCAGCGCGGCCAGGAAGCGCGTGTCGGCGAAGGGATGGACGACCTGCGTCCGGGTGTCGGCTCCGAGCAGGGCGAGGCTGTCGATCCCCGCCTGGAGGTAGCGCGCGCCCGCGAGCCACCGGATCCGCCGGCGCCAGCCGAGCGGCTCCGTGGCCGACTCGGCGATGAGCGCGTCCCAGACGGCGTCCCTGGCTTCGGGCCGAAGCCAGCCGAACCCGCCCGACATCCGCCGGCGCAGCACGCGTCGCCGGATCCGCGCGGGCGAGACGGCGACGCCGAGGCGCAACGCGTCGCGCGGCTCGGGCCTCGCGTTTCCCGACGCGACCGCCCGCGCGCGGCTCCACTGCGACTCCGAGAACGCCTCGTCCCCGCCGATCCCCGTCAGGAGCGAGCCGCCTGCCGCGGCCTCGAGGAGCGGCGCGTGGAAGTGCGCGTTCGGCGGCCAGAGGAGCCCGTGCCGCGCGCAGTGCGGCCGCTGCGACGGGGCCGACGAGATCCAGCTCGTCCGTGTTGTCGATCCGCAGCCAGTCGTCGAGGCCGAGCGCGCCGACGACCTGCTCCTGCCATTCCCGCTCGTCGGTCTCCTCCGCCTCGGCGAACCGGTGCGTCGCCGGGACGGGGAGCGCTAGTCCCTCGCGCCGCGCGAGCGCGGTGGCGACGGCGAGCACGGCCGAGGAGTCGCGGCCGCCCGAGAAGCTGACGAGGCACGGAGGGCGTTCGAGCGCGGGCCGGACGAGAGCCTCGAGCGTCGCGAGCGGGTCGAGCCCGTCCGCGGGCGGGAGCGGCCGCGGCGCGCGACCGAGTACGAGCCCGCACGCGACTTCGAGCGGCGTGAGCTCCATGGTCACTCGGCCGGGAGGCGGAGGAGCTCCGCGAACTCCCCGGACTCGGACGGATCGCCGTCGAGCCAGGCGTGGGCCTTGAAGTCGTCCGGCGCGGTCACGCCGATCACGACGTCGCGCGGGTAGCCCTGGGCGGCCTCCCAGCGCTGGAGGACGAGCGCGCGCTCGAGGCAGCTGTTCGGCCGGTTGCGCAGGACGACGCGAACGCCGCGCGCGGAGGACGGAGGAAGCGACGGAGGCTCCGACAGCGCGGGAAGCGCGAGCTCCTGCTCGGCGAGACCACGGCGCGCCTCGCGCAGCGCCCGGAGCGTCCACCACGCGGCGCGCAAGGTCGGGAGGTCGGGCGGCCGTCTCATTCGGCGAGCAGGTCGTTTTCCCGCAGCTGGGCGACGAACGCGTCGGTGTCGCGCGCCGCCTGCTCTGCGTCGATCTCGAATTCCGCGACGAGGAGCGCCGCGAGCTCCTCCTTGGTCGCTCCGGTCGCCAGCGCGCGCCAGAGCACCGCCCCGGCCTCGTTGGCGCCGAGGTAGGACGACGTCTCCAGGTCGACCGCGACGACCTCGCCCTCGATCTCGCGCCACTGGAGCGCCTCGGGTCGCAGGCGCAGGATCATCGCGGCTCGGCGTCCTCGCGCCGGTGGTCGGAGATCCGCGCGAACGGATGGCGCACGACGCGAACGGCGCGGCGGAGCTTGTCCCGCCAGGTCTCCCCGTCGAGCGGACGGAGCTCGTCCGCGAAGGAGGTCAGCGTCGCCCGCGCCGCCACGCGGGGCGGGTACGTCCAGAACGGCGCGAGCCATTCCTCGACGTGCGACTCGAGCACCGTGCGCTCGCGCACGGCGGGAAGGCACCGGGCCCAGAGGCGAAGCGGCAGCGGCTTCCGCGCGTCCGCGAAGAGCGCGGCGGAGATCGCCGTCGTCGTCTCCCAGAGGCGTTCCATCCGCCAGCGGCGGGCCAGCACCGCGAGCTCACCTGGATCGGCCTCGGCCGCCATGGCCGCGACGTCGATCGCGTGGACGAGCTTGGTCACCGGCCCGTGCGCGTACGCGTGCGCCGCGAGCACGAGCGCGTGCTCGGCGGGCGGGAGCGTGTCGACCCCGTCGACGCCGACCGACGACGGAACGGCCGCCGCGAGCAGCTCCCCCTTCGCGGGTGCCCGCAGGTGCTCGGGCCACTTCGGCCGGTCGTGGATCTCGACGAGGAGCGGCAGCCCGGGATACGCGAGCGGCCGCAGATGGTGGATGGCCGCGTACTTCTCCGGCAGGCCGACGGGCTCGAAGCCGGCCGCGAGCAGCTCGCGCTGCACCTCGTCTGCGTCGGCGACGAGCAGGTCGAGGTCGCGAAATCCTCGGAGCGCGGGGCCGGGATAGCGAAGCGCCACCTCCGGGCCCTTCATGAGCACGAGCTGCCCCGAGCACGACTCGCGGACGCGCTCGAGGACGAACGGCGCCACGAGGCTCAGCACGGCGGCCGACCAGGCGTCCTCCTCGAGCTGCGCGGACACCGGACGGCCGAGCGCGCGGAACCGCTGCGCCGCCAGGAGGTGGATCCCGTGCGCGCGCAGGTCGGCCTCGCGCGGCGCGCGATCGACGAGCCGGTCGACGTGCGCCCAGAGCTCGGGCGACCCGCCGGCCGAGACCACCGCTTCGGCGAGCGCGGATCCGTTGGTTGTCTTCTCGGCGCAGGCCATGACTAGTAGAGCCCCAGGCTCCCGCGACGCAGCTCGCGCCGCACGGCGAGCCGGAACGCGTACATCCCCACGGCCAGGGATACGAGCGAGATCGGCAGCAGGATTGCCGCCGTGCGCACGCCGTCGACCGCGGACGCGCCGCCGAGGAGCGCCTCGCGCATCCCCTGGATCGCGAGCGCGATCGGGTTCACCTCGGCGATGCTCTGGAGCCAGTCCGGAAGCAGATCGATCGGGAAGTAGACGCCGGAGACGAGCGCGAGCCCGAGCGTTCCCAGCCCGACGACGCCCGCGCCGCGGCGGAACGTGAGGATCGCGGCCGCGCTCAGCACCCCGAGCCCCCAGACGAACGGGATGAAGCAGAGCAGGATCAGGATCGACGGGAGGATCCCCGACGCCTGGAAGTGGAGCCCGAAGACGAGCGCGATGCCGCCGAGGAAGATCACGGTGCGGACCGGGATGTAGAGGAGGTCGAACGAGACCGAGCCGAGCTGGATCGTCACGGGCGAGGTCGGCGTCATGAGCACCGACTCGAGCGTGCCCATGAGCTGCTCCCCGCGCACCGCGACCGCGACCCGGTCGAGCGCGAACTGGACGAACACGCCGAGCGCGATGCCGATCGCCGCGAACTCGAGGTACGAGACCTCGTTGCCGCCGTAGGTCGGCAGCACGTCGGGGTCGATCATCAGTGCTGATGAACGAGAAGACGAGCGCCTGCCCGACGAGGTTCGCCGCGTCCGAGAAGAAGCCCATCCGGTAGCTCCACGCGACCAGGAAGTCGCGCCGGACGAACGCATTCAGCTTGCGCGCCTCCCCGAGGACGACGCGCGGGCCTCCGAAGGCGAGGGAGGTCACGCCTCGTCCTCCGTGGTCAGCGCGACGAAGGCGTCCTCGATGTCCGAGCGGTCCTCGCGGCACGCGATCACGTCGATCCCGGCGGCTGCGAGCGCGACGAAGGCCGACCCGAGGAGCGCGTGCGGGCCGAGCTGGAGCAGGAAGTGCTCGGCGTCGTCGTCACCGAGTGACGACACCGTCGCGAGTACGCCGAGCGCCTCCTGCGACTTGGCGGCCAGGCGGCCGGCCGAAAGATGGCCGTTGCGAAGCTGCACGACGTAGCGGTTGCGGGCTCGAGTGCTCGAGCAGCGCGGGAACGGAGCCGGCGAAGCGGACGCGGCCCTCGTGGAGGAGGGTGACGCGGCCCGCGAACCCGCGGATCTCGTCGAGGCGCTGCGTCGCCCACACGACCGCGGCGCCGCGGGTCGCGCAGTCCTCGATCAGCGCGCGAATCCGGCGGGCGCCCTCGGGGTCGAGGTCGTGCGTCGCCTCGTCCACGAGCAGGACGGCCGGATCGGTGATGAGCGCCCGCGCGACCGAGAGGCGCTTCTGCATTCCGTGGGAGTACTCCCCGACCGGGCGCTCGGCGGCGTCGGCGAGGCCGACGTGGTCGAGCAGCTCGGCCGCGCGCTCGAAGGCGGCGCGGCGGCGCAGGCCGTTGAGGCGGCCGAAGAAGGCGAGGTTCTCGAGCCCGGAGATGCGGAGGTAGAACGAGCGGTCGCCGCTCGGCACGAGACCGACGAGCCCGCGCGCCTCGCGGTTGCGCCGCTCGACCTCCTGGCCGAGCACGCGCACCGACCCCGCGCTCGGGCTCATGAGGCCGGCGAGGAGCCGCAGGAGCGTCGTCTTCCCGGCGCCGTTCGGGCCGAGGAGCGCCTCGATCTCGCCGGGACGGACGGCGAGTGAGACGCCGTCGAGCGCGAGCTTCCCGGGGAAGCTCCGAATGAGCCCGTGCGCCTCGATCACCGGCGCCGCAACGGGAACCGGGGCCGGCACGGGAACCGGGCGTGCGGCGGCCGCCGCGATCTCAGCGGCGGTGATGCTTCCGCCTTTCATCTCTCCCCTTCCTCGGTGCGGCCTTGCAGGGCGTCGCTCCTTCCGTTGGACGCCGGGGGCCTCGCGCGACCCCCTTGGACACGAGCGTAGGAGCCGCGCAGGCCGCATTGAAGGCCAGACCGGAAAGACCGTTCGGGGGACGAGTACCTAGCCGATCGGTCAGGTGCTAGACGGCGACGAGCGCACGCTCGCCGAGCGGGCGTTCCGTGCGCAGTCCGAGGTAGACGCCGGTGAGATCCGCGGCCGCGGCATCCCAGGTGAGGCGCTCGCGCTCGGCGATCACGGTGGCCCGCATCTGGGCCAGCAGGCCGGGGTTCTGATCGAGCATCCGCAGGTGGGTCGTGAGCGTGCAGACGTCGCCCGCCGAGTGGACGAGGCCATGCCGGCCGTGGTCGCAGCGCGCGCCGGCGGCGTCCGAGACGACCAGCACGCAGCCGCACGCCTGCGCCTCGTAGGTGACGAGCGCGCTGCCTTCCTCGACCGACGGGAGCACGAGCACGTCCGCCTCGCGCAGGACGGCGGCCGGGTCGTCCACGAAGCCGAGAATCTCCACGCTCGGGATGCTCGAGCAGCGGGCCGAGCGCCTCCGCATAGCCGGGGACGAAGCCGCCGCAGATGACGAAGCGCCCGTTCTCCGCTGCGCCGGAGTCGATCCAGGCGGTGAGCGCGTAGTGGAGCCCCTTGCGCGGCTCGCAGCCGCCGACGAACGCGGCCGTGAGGCCCGGGGTGTCCGCCTTGTCGCCCGGCTCGAACGCGCCGGCGTCGTAGCCGTAGCGGTGCAGCGCCAGCTTTTCTGCCGGAACGCCCTCGTCGAGGAAGGTCTGGAGCGAGAACTCGGACGGGATGAGCAGCGCGTCGGCCAGCTCGTATTCACGCTCCTCCTCGGCGAGGACGCGCGCCGAGTACGTGTGCGAGTGCCCGCGCACGGGCGGAAGGCCGAGCCCGTCGATCTCGCGCGCGACCGCGTCGAAGGCGTAGGCCGTGTGCGTGTTCGGCACCTCGCGGACGGACGGGATCCCGAGCTCGCGCGCCGTGCGCAGCGTCTCGACGCACCCGGCCGGCCAGCCGTGGACGACGTCGATCGTGTCCGCGACCTGGCGGAGGATCCGCGCCGCCTTGCGGTCGTGCAGCCGGTAGGCGCGGCGCACGCCGAGAGCGCGATGCGGGATGCGGCGACCGCCCACCTGAAGCGTCTCGATCACGCGCGGCCGCCCGGGAAGCTCACGCGCGAGCGTGGTGCAGACCAGCGTGACGTCGATCCCCTGCCGGATCGCGCCGGCGACCTGGTGGTACGCCGTCGTCCCGATTCCGGGCCGGCCGACGGCGTGCGGGAAGCTGTAGAAAAGCCGCACGAACTCGATGATAGGACCGTCGCGAGGCTCCGTCGCCCGCCGTTCGACCGGTCCTACGCGCGACTAGTTGAGCTCGTCGGCGCCCGCGTCGGGGCGTCGGCCCTTCTTGCGCTTCTGGCCGTCGATGTCGGTCTTCGGGAAGCTCTTCGGGTTCCCGTAGGCCACCGCGGCCGCACTGCGCCGGCTCAGATGCAGGTTCTGCGGCGGATCCGTGAACGCCGTGGCCGCCCGGCGGCCGCCGCAGGCGCTCCCGCGCGCGACGACGTTGTAGCGCCAGGTCGCGTCGTTGCAGTTCGCGGCGTTGTTGTTCGCGATCACGTTCGAGTCGACCGTCACGTTGCGGACCGTGCCTCCGAGCCAGCCGAGCCCGAGCGTCAGCGAGTTGAAGCGGATCTTCATCGGCCCGCCGACGTCGCCGAGCCCGATCGAGTAGTAGCCCGAGATGCAGCAGTCGAGGAAGTTGTTCTGGATGAGGACGTTGCGCGCGCCGCGGTTCGTCGTCGAGTCGAGGCCGAAGAGGATCGCGAAGTGCTCGCAGTTCCAGAAGCGCGAGTTCGTGATCGAGACGTGGTTGGCGTCGTCGATCGCGACGCAGTCGATGTGCGCGCCGGAGTTGTGCTTCGTGAAGTCGTGGATCCGGACCCGGTTCAGACGGATGTACGTCGCAGGGTCGTTCTTCTGGTACTGGGCGGTGATCCAGTTCATCCCGTCGTTCGAGTCGTTCGGCCCGATGTTCGAGGCCTCGTAGAGGATGTGGTCGGCGCTGCGGACGAAGAACTGGCGCATCGACATGTACCGGTAGGAGATCCACTTCGCGCCGGCCTCGTTGTAGGTGTCGTTCGAGACCCGGAAGCCGCGGAACTCGATGTAGGAGCCGCGCACGACGCGGATGCTCGAGAACGTCACCTTGGCCCCGTTGGCCGGGCGGAACAGGATCCTCGGGCCCTTCTTCTTCGGCGCCGCGTCGATCCGCTGGCCGGGATACGAGCCCGCCGCCACCGACACCACGGTGCCCGGGCGCGAGACGGTGTAGGCGCGGTCGAGGCTTCGACAGGGCCGGCTGGCCGTGCACGGGTTCGAGTCCGAGCCCGTCGTGCTGACGAAGCGCGTTGCGCCGGGTGCGCCTGCGGCCGTCCCGCTCCAGCCGAGCGCCGCCAGTACGGCGAGAGCTAGTGCGAATGTGAGCGGGAGACGCCTGTTCCCGTGAGTCGGACGAGCAGAAACGATCGGGGCACGGTAGCAGCTTGCCCCGGTCGAACCTCCCGGTCCCGGACCAGCCGGATGAGGGTCGCCGCGCCGAAACCGCAGGACTACCATCCGCGCCCGTGACCGGAAACGACGACCCGCGCATCGATCTCCTCGGCTGTCCGGTTGACGCGGTGACCATGTCCGAGGCGGTTGCGCGCGTGCAGGCCGCCGTGGTCGGGCGCGACTCGATCCAGCACGTCGCCATCAACGCGGCGAAGCTCGTGAAGTACCAGCGCGACGAGCAGCTGCGGGACGCGATCGACGGCTGCGAGCTCGCGACCGCGGACGGCCAGGTGATCGTCTGGGCGGCGCGGCTCCTCGGGCGTCCCTTGCCCGAGCGCGTGGCCGGGATCGACCTCATGCACGCGCTGCTCGACCTGTCGCGCGGCGAAGGGTTCCGCGTCTACCTCCTGGGTGCGCGCGCCGAGGTGCTCGCCCGCGCCGAGGCCGAGATCTGCGACCTCTACCCGGGGATCGAGATCGCCGGGCGCCACCACGGCTACTTCGGCGCCGAGGGCGAGGAGGACGTGGTCGAGTCGATCGCCGCGGCGACGCCCGACCTGCTGTTCGTCGCGCTCGAGACGCCCGCGAAGGAGCTCTTCCTCGCGCGCCACCGTGAGCGGATGCGCGTGCCGTTCGTGATGGGCGTCGGCGGCTCGTTCGACGTCCTCGCCGGCGAGAAGCGCCGCGCGCCGCGATGGATGCGCAGCGCCGGGCTCGAGTGGTTCTACCGCCTGATCCAGGAGCCGCGGCGCATGGCCGGGCGCTACGTGGTCGGCAACACGCAGTTCCTCCTGCTCGTCCTCCGGGCGCTGCCCGGCGCACGCCTGCGGACGCGCTAGCCGCCCGACGCGAAGATCTGGTCGTCGGACGCGAGGTCGTCACGGCGCACGAACCCTGCCGCCTCGACGGCCGGGCCGAGCGGCGTGTCCCGCGAGAGGACCACGAACGCGGCCCGAGGCTCGGCCTCGAGCGAGGCGGCGACGTTCGCCATCACCCGCTGCATCACGGGCTCGAGGAACGGGTTGTAGAAGTAGAGGACGAGCGGCTGCCCGGGAAGCTCGTACTCGGTCGCGTCCGCGCACACGACCTCGAGCGCGCTGCAGCGCTGCGCGGGATTCGCGTACGCGGCGATGTTCCGCTGGGCGACCTCGTGGAGCTCCTGCGGCGAACTCGATGCCGACGATGCGCTCGAACGGGAACTCCGAGGCGACGAGGAGCGCCCGGCCCTTGCCGGAGCCGATGTCGACGAACGCGAACTCCTCGTACGGGATCGGGAGCGCCTCGATCGTGCGCCGCAGCGTCGCAGGATCCGACGGCTGGTAGCGATGGCCGTTGCGGCGCCCGTCCGCCGGAACTGAGAGCGATTCGAGCCGGACGACCCCCGCGGTGGCGACGCCCATCGCGTCGTCGAAGGGATCGCGGTCGCCGTTGCGGCGCTCCGCGCGCACGGATCGGAGGGCACCCCAGCCACGCCGGGCAGCACCGGTCACGCCGTAGGCCCGGACCGCTCGCTCGACACGCCAGGCGAAGCGAGAGATCGGGTGGGCCGCACGCTCCACCCCTTGCCGCATCGGCGGATTCTACGACGGAGCCGTGCGTGGTTTCTAGGCTAGTTCGCTTCGTCGGCGCCGGCGTCGGCGCGGCTTCCGCGCGGACGGGCGTCGCCGTCGATGTCCGTCGCCGGGTACGACGTCGGATTCCCGGCTCCGATCGCCGCGGCGCCCGCCCTCAGGTGGAGATCGAGCGGATCCGAGACGAACCCGGTCGGGGCGACGATGCCGTTGGCGCACGCGCTGCCCGAGGCGACGACGTTGTAGCGCCACGTCGCCTTGGAGCAGTTCTGGGACGAGTTGTTCGAGATCACGTTCGAGTCGATGACGTCGTTCGTGATGCCGTCGCCGTTCGGGTTCAGCCAGCCGAAGCCGAGCGTCGCCGAGTTGAAGCGGATCATCACGTTCGCGCCGTCGCCGAGGCCGATCGAGTAGAAGCCTCCGCCGGACGGGTCGCAGCAGTCGAGGAAGTTGTTCTCGATCGTCAGGTTCCGGGTGAACTCGCCCGACGGGTCGGTCCCGAAGATGATCGAGAAGTGCGCGCAGGTCCAGATCCGGCTGTTGCGGATCGTGACGCCGTTCGCGTTCCCGAGCCCGACGCAGTCGATGTGCGCGCCGGCGTTGTGCTTCGTGAAGTCGTGGATCCGCATCCCGTCGAGCAGGATGTCGGTCGCCGGGTCTGACGACTGGTACGGCTCGGTGATCCAGTTCATGCCGTCGTCGGAGTCGTTCGGGCCGACCTCGCCGTCGATGTAGCTGATCTTGTCGGCGCCGCGGACGAAGAACTGCTGCATCTTGATCCGGCGGTAGGTGATCTCGCGGACGACCGCGCCGGACTGGCCCGACGAGGCGCAGTTGCAGCCGTTGTAGGTGTCGCCCGTGACCGTGAAGTCGCGGAACTCGATCGCGCTGCCCTGGTTCACGCGGACGCTCGAGACGCGAACGGTCGCGCCGGCGGCGGGCTCGAACACGATCGGCGCGGCGCCGGCGGCCTTGGGCGCGGCGTTGATCGTCTGGCCGGAGTAGTTGCCGCCCGCCATCTGCACGGTGTCGCCGGGCGAGGCGAGCGTGTAGGCGCGCACGAACGAGGAGCACGGCGCGGCCTCGGTGCAGTTGCTCGTGGAGGACCCGCTCGGCGACATGTAGAAGTCGGCCGTCCCCGGAGGCGGACAGGTGCTCGTCGACGCGGAGACCGACGACTGCGGCGAGCGGTTGCCCGCAGCGTCCACCGCGTCCACGGCGAACGTGTGGCTCGTGTCGCACGCGAGGCCGGACACGGTCGTCGTGAGACCCGTCGGCGAGGCGATCAGGTTTCCGTTGCGGTAGACGCCGTAGCTCGTGACCGCGGTGTCGTCCGTGGCCGCGTTCCAGGCGAGCGAGACGCTCGTGGTCGACTGGCCGGTCGAGCGGAAGTTCCCCGGCGCGGTCGGCGCCTGCGTGTCGGGGAGCGGACAGGTCGCCGTCGCGGCCGTGATCGACGTCTGCGCCGAGCGGTTCCCGGCGGCGTCGGCGGCGTCGACGGAGAGCGTGTACATCGTCCCGCACACGAGATTGGTGAAGGTGTAGGAGGTGCCCGTCGGGTTGCCCGCGGGGGCCGCGTTTCTGTACGTGCCGTACGAGGTCACGGCGACGTTGTCGGTGGCGGCCGTCCAGGAGACCGAGACGGTCGTCTGCGTGTTCGCCGTGGAGCTCAGCCCGGTCGGCGCGGCCGGTGCGGTCGTGTCCGGGCACGCGTTCGTCGAGGCGGTGATCGTCGCCTTGGCGGAGCGGTTCCCGGCGGCGTCCGCGGCGTCGACCGCGAGCGAGTAGCTCGTCCCGCAGGTGAGGCCGGTGAACGTGTACGAGGTCCCGGTCGGGTTGCCGGCGGTGGCGTCCTCGCGGTAGGTGCGGTAGCTCGTGACCGCCGTGTCGTCGGTCGAGGCCGCCCAGGAGACGGAGATGGCGGTCTGCGTGGACGAGGTCTTCGCGAAGCCGGTCGGCGTCGTCGGCGCATCGACGTCCGGGCCCGTCGGACAGTCGCTCGTCGTCGCCGAGAGCGTCGCCTGCGCCGAGCGGTTTCCGGCTGCGTCGGCTGCGTCCACGGCGAACGTGTAGCTCGTCCCGCAGGTGAGACCCGAGACGGTCGAGCTCGTTCCGGTGGGCGAGGCGACGAGCGTGCCGTTTCGGTACACGCCGTAGTCGGTGACACCGACGGCGTCGGTCGAGGCGTTCCAGGCGAGCGCGACGGTCGTCGCCGTCGAAGCGGTCGTGTGGAGGTTGCCCGGAACCGTCGGCGCCGTCGTGTCGGCGGCCGGCGATCCGACCGGATCGTCCATGTCGTCCTGAATCTGGTTGGCGCTGAGCGCGCGGTCGTACACGCGGATCTCGTCGATCGAGCCGTCGAACCACTCGTTCCAGATCGTGTTCCCGCCGATCCGAAGGGTTCCGCTCGAGGCGGTCATCTGACCTGCCGTCGCGAACGTGTCGGCGAGCGTGCCGTTCACGTAGATGCGCAGCACGGAGCCGTCGTACGTCGTCGCCAGGTGCGACCACTCGTTCGCGGGGAGCGCGGAAGGCGCCTGCACGCGCTCGTCGTCGCCGCCGACGAAGACGTGGCCGCTCGGCCGGTAGCCGGTCGCGGCGGCGTAGAGCCCGTACACGAGGTCGTCGGCCTGCTCCTTGAGGACGACGGTGCGCCAGCCGGCGTTCGCCGAGGTGGGCCGCACCCACGCCTCGAGGGTCATCTCGTCCGTGAGATCGAGCGAGGTGGAGTCGGGAACCGCGACCTGGTCGTTCACGCCGTCGAAGCTGAGCGCGCGGCCGAACCGACCGCTCGCCGTTCGCGCGGCGCCGGTCACCGTCCCGTGGTTCCCGCGGCCCGAAGCGTCGTTCGTGCCGGAGCCGGTCGTCTCGTCGAAGCCGTACGCGGCGACGAGGCCGGGAGCGGAAGTCCCCGGGGTGCAGGCGCCGACCGAGCGGGTGATCGCGGCCTTCGCCGAGCGGTTGCCCGCGGCGTCGGCTGCGTCGACCTCGATCAGGTGCGCGCCGCCGCACGGAAGCCCCGGCAGCGCGGCGGCGCGGCCGACGACCTCGCGGATGCGAACTCCGTCCAGGTAGACGCCGTAGTGCGTGACCCCGCGGTTGTCCCGGGCGGCGCCCCAGGCGAGCGCGGTCGTGGAGCCGGTCAGATCGGTGGTGCCGAGCCCGGCGGGCTTGGCGGGCGCGCGGCGGTCGCCCATGGTCGCCAAAGGCTTGAGCATCGCGAGGTAGGCGCCGAGCGCCGCCTTGCGGGTGCGGAGCGCGACCGAGAGATCGACGGCGCGGCCGGAGCGCGCGACCATCGCGCCCTTGCGCCAGGTGGTCTTCTTCAGGACGGAGGCGAGAGTCGCCGTGGCGACGATGCGGCCCGGCGCGGTGCGCAGACCCTTGAGCGCGCCGAGGCCGGCCCGCACGAGAACGACGTCGGCAGCTCCGCGCGCTGCGATGGCGCGCGCCGAGGCGACCGTCTGCGCGTAGACGGCGCAGCGGCTTCCGGCGGAGGCGAGCTTGAGCGCTCGGCAGGCGGCGTGCGCGGCCGAGACCGTTCCGTCCGACGAGGGCGAGGCCTCCCCGACCGGGACGAGAACGCCCAGGCCTCCGCGCGCGGCGAGCCTGCGAACCTTCGCCGTCTGCGCCGCGGTCAGCGTTCCCGGCCGGACGACGAGCGTGTTGACCCCGGCCTTGCGAGCGCGCGTGACGAGCTTGGACGTGAGCAGCCGGTACGACGTTCGGTCGATCTCGACGCCCCAGTAGGACGCGGGCTGCGTCACGGGCATCGTCGACGTGTTCGGCGCGGCTTGCGCGGGCAGGGCGAGCAGCCCCGCTACGACCAGAACGGTCAGTGCGGCGAAGACACGCGCAGCGCGGCGCCTAGAGATGGGTGCGGCTCCCCAACATCTTGCGAACGGTTCCTATGTCGGCGGACGGCAAACATCGGGCCATCGCCACTCCGAGGGATCCAGGATCTCCCAGACCACCCTCAGGTCCAGTCGTCAACGGGAAATACCGCTGCTACGGTCGAGCAAGTGACCTCGATCTGCGTCGTCGTGGTGTCGTACAACAGCCGGGACCGGCTGCGCGCCTGCGTGGAAGGGCTCGCCGGCCGTCCCGGGATCGAGGTCGTAATTGTCGACAACGCCTCGCCCGACGGCAGCCTAGATGCGGTCGCCGATCTTCGCGTCGATCGTCTCCAGCTCGAGACGAACGGCGGCTTCGCCGTCGGGTGCAACGCGGGCTGGCGCGCCGCGCAGGGCGACTACGTGCTCTTTCTGAACCCCGACGCCACCATCGCGGAGGACGATCTGCGGCGCCTGGCGGCGGTGCTCGACGCCGAGCCGCGCGTCGGCGCGGTCGGCCCGAAGATCCTCCACTCGACGGGCGAGCTCGATTTCTCCCAGCGCCGGTTCCCGCGCCTGCGCTCCACGTACGCGCAGGCGTTCTTCCTGCACCGGATCTTCCCTCGGGCGCTCTGGGCCGACGAGACCGTGCGCCGCGAGGAGGACTACGAGCGGGCAGGTGCGGCCGAGTGGATCTCGGGCGCGTGCATGCTCGTGCGCCGCGACGCGCTCGAGCAGCTCGGCGGGATGGACGAGGGCTTCTTCCTCTACTGCGAGGACACGGATCTCTGCCGGCGCCTGTGGGACGCCGGCCACGAGGTGCGGTTCGAGCCGGGCGCGGCCGCCGTCCACGAGGGCGGCGCCTCCGCTCCGCGGCCGTCGCTCATTCCCGTGCTGGTCACGAGCCGCGTGCGCTACGCGGGCAAGCACTGCGGCCGGGTCATGGCGCTCCTCGAGCGGGTCGGGATCGGGCTCGGTGCGCTCACCCACTCGGTCGTCTCGAGCGGCGGGCGCGAGACCCGCGCCGGCCACCTTCGCTCGCTGCGCCGGGCGGCCACCTAGCCGGACGGCGAGGCGTCCCGCGTGACGTCTGGACGAAAGGGCGTCGAAACGCAGTCTCCGCCTCGGTAGCCTCGAATCGTGAGCGGTATCGGCGCCGGCACGCTGCTCGACCGATCGGCCTCCTTCCTCGAGGAGGTCTACTCGCGCGAGCTCGCCCTCTATCCGTTCTCGACCACGAGCGACGAGAACGGGCGCTACGTGAACGACTTCGGCTCGCGCTCGCTGCGCTACACGATCAACTCGCTGCTCGGCCTCCAGGAGTACGCGCGCGCCGGCGGCAGCCCCGGCGAGGACGCAGTCGCGGCCCGCGTGGACGAGTTCCTCGCGAAGCGGCTCGACGACGTCACCTCGCCCGCGGATCTCGGGCTGCTCCTCGTCCTCTTGCGCGACCGGCCCGACCATCCGGCCGTCGCCGCGGCGGTGACACGCCTCGCGCGCATCGTCGGCAGCGGGCCGGGGACGCGCATGCCGATCCAGACGCTCGCGTGGATGCAGTGGGGCCTGGACTCGGCGGCCGCGTCGGGGAGCAGGACGGCGGCGAGTGTGGCCGACCGGCTCTTCACGACGATCCGGGAGGAGTACGTGCACCCCGGCTCGCTCCTGCCGCGGCACAGCTCCACGCTCTACCGGCGCAACGTCGTCTCGTTCGGCGCGATCGTCTACTTCCTGCGCGCCGTGTACGAGCACGGCCGCCGCACCGGCGACTCCTGGACGCGCGGCCTCTTCCGCAGCGGCGTCGAGCGCATGCTCGCCGGCCAGGGCCCGCAGGGCGAATGGCCGTGGCTCTACTCGGTCGCGACCGGGAAGCCGGCGGAGCTCTACCCGGTCTACGCCGTCCACCAGGACAGCATGGCCCACCTCTTCCTCCTCCCCGCGCTCGACCAGGGAATCCCCGGCGTGCGCCCCGCGATCGAGCGCAGCCTGGCCTGGTGCTTCGGCGCGAACGAGCTCGAGGAGCCGATGTACGTGGACGACCCGTTCCGCGCGTACCGCTCGATCGAGCGGAGCGACCGGTTTCCACGCGCGGGGCGCTATGTACGCGCTGTCCGCGGAATCACGACCGGCCGCCCGGCCGTCCCGGCCCTGGGACGCGGCGTCCGCATCAACCGGGAGTGCCGCTCGTACCACCCCGGCTGGATCCTCTTCGCCTGGTCGGCGCGGCGCGACCTGCTCGTCGAGCTCGGCGGCAGCACGCCGGAGCCCGCCCGCCCGCGCACGCTCTCTGCCGTCTAGCTGACCGGCTCGACCGGGGCTCTCAGCGCAGCCGCGCCGAGCGCGAGGAGCATGAAGAAG
Source organism: uncultured Actinomycetes bacterium (assembly GCA_963814525.1). GTDB lineage: Bacteria > Actinomycetota > Thermoleophilia > Gaiellales > Gaiellaceae > CAVRUF01. Next base: position 325,752 of record CAWFDH010000008.1, read on the forward strand.
AGGAACGTCACCTGGATGAACGCGAACGCGTCGAAGGTGAGCATCCCCACCCCGAAGGCGACGACGGAGGCGGCGAGCGAGGCCATGAGCCAGCCGCGGCTCGACAGATCCCATTTCGCGGCATTCGCAAGCCGCCGGACGGCGCGGCCGACGAGCCAGAGCCAGCCGATGAAGCCCACGAGCCCGGTCTCCATCAGGATCCCGAGCCACTGGTCGTCGAGGATCTGGTCGCTCGGGCCCGGTCGGTTGGCGACCCGCGTCGCGTAGCCCTGGCCGACGAGCGGCTGGTGCGCGACCTCGCGCAGGCTCGGGCCGAGGTCGGCGATCCGCCCCTGGCCGCGGCTGCCGGGATTCGACTGCTGCTCGGCGATCAGCCCGCCCTCCGGCAGGAACGACCCCTTGAGCGTGCCCAGCGTCCCGGGAACGGCGAAGTGGATCACGAGGATCGCGGGCAGGAGCAGTGGCCACAGCCGCCGGGTCTCACGCGGGCGGAGCCAGAGGAACGTCGCCACGACGGCGACGAGCATGAGCACGCTCGTGCGCGAGAGCGTCGCCAGCGAGCCGCAGGCCAGCAGGACGATGGCGATCCACCAGAGCCACGGCCGCGCCGAGCGCCGCATCAGGTAGACGCCCGGCGGGATCAGCAGGATGAGCGCCGCCCCGAGCGCGATCGGATGCTGCGCCGAGGCGAAGGCGCGGACGCCGCGTTCCTCGACCGACGACGCGACCGAGAACGGCGCCTCGTCGAGCATCGGGACGATCGTCGACAGGTGGTCGAAGAGGTTCGAGTGCGTCCGCGACTCCACGATCGTGAGCAGCGCGACCACGACGCCGCCGCCGACCATGAACCGGAGGAGCCGCTCGATCTGGCTCGTCGTCTTGACGACGCTCACGATGAAGAAGAAGAGAAGGATGTAGCTCAGGAGGAACGTGATCCCCTTGACGACGAAGGGGTCGCGCTCGGCGACGCGGCCACTGTTCGCGAGCACCGACCCGAACACGCCGACGAGGATCAGGACGATCGGAACCTCGAAGCCGGTTCTCCGCAGGCGCACGGCCGGGTCGACGAGGAGCGACGCGATCCAGCCGGCGATCATGAACGCGACGAGCAGCCGGTAGGGCTCGAGCTCGACCGGAAGCGACCCCGGCAGCACGTAGCGCTGGATCGGGACGAAGAGGATGACGAGGACGAGCAGCGCGAGCAGCGTGTCCCAGGCGAGCAGCGTCCGGTAGGCGACCGTGAAGAGGATGACCAGCGCGATGACGGGCGCCACCTCGACCGGGCGGGTCTCGGTGAGGACGGTCGCGGCCAGGAGTGCGAGCGCCCCGAGGACGACCGCGGACGAGATGTAGGGGCCGCGCTGCGCGCTCCCGGTGGGGGCGACGGTCATGGCTCAGCCCGAGCTGCGGGCGCGGACGGTGTGAACCACTTCGGCCGAGATCGCGACCGGCTTCTCGCGCGGCCGGAGGTTCTCGAGGATGAACGCGAGCCCGACGAAGGCGAGCATCACGGTCAGGAAGACGACGATCGGAATCGTCTTCGAGCGTCCTTCGAGCAGGACGGCCGTCGCGAGCGACGGGTGCCGCACCTCGTTCAGGACGACGCGCTGCTCGCTCGGGATGCCGCCGCGACCCTGCTCGGCCTCGAGGTACTCCTGGAACGCGGCGCTCGCGCGCTGCGCGACGACGACCGCCTTCTCGGGGCTCGTCGAGAGCCCGCGCACGGCGACCATCGGCAGCGCCGCATCGGAGCCGTTGGTCGCCACGAGCGGGACAGCCTGGACGACGCCCGGAAGCGGGCCGTCCTCCAGGATCACCCGGCGCACCGCGTCGCCGGTGACGAGCTCGGCGTAGACGTTCGCGAGCTCGATGAACCGCGACGACGGCGCGAACTGCAGGCGTGTACTTCCCGGGCTCGTCGGAGTTCGGCGGGCGGGACGTCCTGCTGGAGCGCCGCGCGGCCGAGCGGGAAGTCCCCTTCCGTGACGAGCACGGTCGCGACGCTCACCCACTGCTCGCTCTGCCGGTACTCGACGGCGAAGCCGTTCTCCGTGTCGATCCGGAAGACCGAGAGGAAGGCGAGCGCGGCCGCGACGAAGACGCCGAGGAAGACGAGCCACCTGAAGCGCCAGAGGACGCCGAAGAAGAGCGGGAGATCCATCAGTCGACGCCCTCACGACCGGCCGCCGGCATGGAAGCCGAGCGGAGGTAGAGCACGGCCGCCTCGGTGCGGTTCGCGACGCCCAGCTTCCTGTAGATCGCCGCGAGATGGAACTTGACCGCGTGGATGCTCACGTGCAGGCGTCCGGCGATCTGGACGTTCGTGAGCCCGAGAGACGTCATCTCAAGCACCTCGACCTCACGGGCAGACAGAACCGCCCGCGGATCGGCTTGCTCGTACGGCGCTGGGAGTGGTTCGAACACTGGCTCCGATGCTAAAACCGGCTCGGACCATCGGCTACGCCCCGATTGCCTAGCGTTTTCGGGCCCAGCTAGCCGTTCGGCTAGCGCGATCTGGCGGTATGCGGGATGGTCACGGCTTCCGGCGCGAACTAGTGTCGTGGCGTGGCCGAACTCAGCGCAGCGCGCCTACTCGAGACGCCCCCGGCGAGCCCTTCGGCGCCGGGTCTCCTGAGCTCCGAGCTCGAGGTCGCGGCGGCGCGGAACGAGCTCGAGGCGGTTCCGTGGACGCGGCTCGATCCCGTCCCGGACTACTTCCTCGCCGTGGTCGGCACGCGCCCGGAGGTCATCCGCCCCCACGTCGCCCGGCTGCCCGGAGACATCGTCTTCGCCGGACGGCTCGAGAAGATTCCGCTGAGCGTCTCGGTCGGCTACCGCACCGTCTACAGCCCCAAGGTGCGCGCGATCACGCTGGTCCACGGCGGCGTCTCCGGCGTCGAGTCGCCGGAGGATGCCGACACGCTTCTCGAAGCCTTGCGCGGCTCCCTCTCGAACGGCGACGCGGACGTCCTCTCGCTGCCGGCCCTTCGCGTCGGCTCGCCGCTCCACACGGCGGCGATCGCGGCGCCGTCGGCGCTGCGCGGCCGTTTCCGGCATCGGAGCACGCACTGGGCGCTCCGGCTGCCCGATTCCTACGACGAGTTCATCAAGTCGCGCTCCAAGAAGACGCGCGAGAACGTCCGCGTCTACGGCAACCGGCTCCAGCGCGACCACGGCGACGGGCTCTCGCTGCGCGTGTTCCGTGACCCCGCGGAGATCGACGAGCTGCTTGCCGAGATCGAGACGGTCGCCGCGCTGACGTACCAGCGCGGTCTGGGCGTGGCCGCCGCGGACACGGACGAGGACCGGATGCTGACCGAGCTCGCGCTCGAGAAGGGCTGGTACCGCGCCTGGGTCCTGTCGCTCGACGGCCGCCCGATCGCCTTCTGGTCCGGCGCCGGCTACGACCGCACCTTCCACGTCGGCACGCCCGGCTACGACCCCGCCTTCGCCGACTACTCGATCGGCACGTACGTCCTCATGCGCGTGATCGAGGATCTGATCGCCGACCCGGGGATCGACGTGCTCGACTACGGCTTCGGCGAGTCCGAGTACAAGCGCCGCTTCGGCAGCGAGTCGTGGGAAGAGGAGGACGTGCTCGTCTTCGCGCCGACCTTCCGCGGCGTCCGGATCAACGCCACGCGGACGGCCGTTCTCGGCGCGGCGACCGGCGCGAAGGCGGTCGCGGCGAAGACCGGGATCGCGCCGTGGCTGAAGCGCCGCTGGCGCCGGCGACTGACTGCTTCCTAGCCGCTCGGCTAGGCCCTCTCCGCAGGGCCGGTTTTCCAGTTCTGGTCTGTATTTGCGGCCTTTCCGCTCGTACCCTCGGTGGTGCGTGAATCGCTTGCACGCCAACGGGATCTGGAGGAACTGCGGCCGATGAGCACCGGCGTCGATCACGTCCTTCCGGCGACACGGACGGCGCCCCGGCGGGGCCGTCTCGGACACGGCCGGACCTGGATCCTCGCGAGCGGCGATCTGCTCGCCCTGACGGTCGCCTACGTGCTCACGTACATCGCCGCGGACATGCTCGGCCCGCTGCCGCCGGTGTCCGCGCCGTCGTGGTTCCTGACGTTCCTCGTGATCAGCGCCGTGCCGATCTGGCTCGCGATCTTCACCGGCTACGGGCTCTACGAGGCCGACGCGCTGCAGATCTCCGTCTCGAGCTTCGACGAGGTGCGCAGCATCTTCCACGCGATGCTCGCGGGCTCGCTCGCGTACCTGATCCTCTCGCAGGGCGTCCGCTTTCTCTTCGACTGGTGGGTCTACACGGCCGTCGAGGCGGCGCTCTTCATCAGCGCCTCGCTCGTCCTCGTGCCGGTGCTGCGCGGCTCGATCCGCTCGTGGGTCTTCCCGCGGGTCATGGAGCGCCGCCGGACGCTGATCGTGGGCGGCGGCGACGAGGCTCGTCTGGTCTATCGCAAGCTCGGCGCGCATCCCGAGTACGGCCTCGAGGTCGTCGGGTTCCTGGCCTCCGAAGACGACGACGTCCCGGCCCCCGTGCTCGGCGCGTCAGGGGACGTCGCGCGGCTCGTCGACGAGCTCGACATCGACCGCGTGATCATCGCGACGTCGATCGACGGCCACGAGCAGATGCTCGACCTGCTGCGCTCGGTTCGGCGGCCCGACGTCCAGATCTCCATCGTCCCGCGCTACTTCGAGATCTTCACCTCGCAGGCGACCTTCGACGACATCGAGGGGATGCCGGTCGTGACGCTGCCGCCGCTTCGGCTGGGCCGCAGCTCCCGCGTCCTCAAGCGCTCGTTCGACATCTGCGCAGCGAGCGCTGCGCTGATCGTCCTGGCCCCGCTCCTCGCGGCCGTGGCGGTCGTCATCAAGCTCGACAGCCCCGGCCCGGCGCTCTACCGCCAGAAGCGGCGGGGCCGCAACGGCTCGACGTTCGAGATCGTCAAGTTCCGGTCGATGTACACGGGCGCCGAGGCCAAGCGCGCCGATGTCCTCCACCTGAACGAGGTGGACGGGCCGCTCTTCAAGATCAAGGGCGTGGACCCGCGCGTCACCCGCGTCGGCGCGTTCATCCGCAAGACGAGCATCGACGAGTTCCCGCAGTTCTGGAACGTGCTCCGCGGCGACATGAGCCTCGTCGGCCCGCGGCCGTTCGTCGTCTACGAGGCCGACCAGATCACCGGCTGGGCCAGCCGCCGGCTCGACATGACTCCCGGGATCACGGGTCTCTGGCAGGTGCTCGGCCGCAACGACATGCCGTTCGACGAGATGACGAAGCTCGACTACGTCTACGTCACGAACTGGTCGCTCTGGTGGGATCTGAAGATCCTGTGCCAGACGATCCCGGTCGTGCTCGGCAAGCGCGGCGCGTACTAGCTCGTTCGCAACCGCGGGTCAGGACGCCGGCAGGTACGTGATGAGGACAACGCCGGAGTCGAACCGCTTCACGTCCTCGAGCTCCATGCGGATGGTTCCCCGGTCGCCGAGCACGTGGACGTTTCCCTTGCCCCAGACGAGCGGGTTCAGGTAGATCTCGAACTCGTCGATCAGGCCCTTCTCGGCGAGGGCGTACGCGAGCTCGCCGCTCCCGTGCATGAACAGGTCGCCGTCGACCTCCTCCTTCATCTTCGGGATCGAGTCCTCGAGGTCGCCCTCGAGGAGGGTCGAATTCCACTCGAGATCTCCGGAGAGCGAGTTGGACGCGACGTACTTTCGCATCGCGTTGACCATGTCCGCCCACTTGCCCGACTGACTCGGCCAGTATCCAGCCAGCCCCTCCCAGGTCTTGCGGCCCAGCAGCATCCCGCCGGATCTCGCCTGACGCTCGAACGAGTAGACGCCGTGGTCTCCGTCCGGCTGCACCCACTCGCCGACCGGATCTATGACGCCGTCGACGGTGGCCTGTGTAGTCGCGATCAGCTTTCCCATGGCGATTTCTCCTTTGGTCGGCGGAACTCTCTCTGAGCCCGTCTACCCAAGGAATCGAGTCGAACCCCTTCGCTCAGCCGATCCGCTCCGCCAGCTCGACGATGATCCCCTCCGGGCCGCGGACGTAGCAGAGCCGATAAATGTCTTCGTAGTTCTCCACCTCGCCGACGAGCTCACCGCCGTGGGCTTGCACGGTCGCGACGGCGGCGTCGACGTCGCCGACCTGGAAGGTGACATGGCGAATCCCGAGGGTGTTCGCCGGCGCGTGCGCGTCGCCGTCGCGAGCCGGCGGGGAGTGGAACTGCACCAGCTCGAGCTTTGAGTGGCCGTCCGGCGTCTGGAGCATCGCGATCTCGGCCCGGACGGCGTCGAGCCCGATGACGCGGCCCACCCAGTCGCCCTCGACCTGCGCCTCGCTCTCCAGCTCGAGTCCGAGCGCGACGAAGAACTCGATCGCGGCCGCAAGGTCGTCGACGTTGATGCCGACGTGGTCCATCCGCTGGATCGTCATGCGCTCGACTGTAGCGAGCTACAGGGCGTACGGTCTGCCCAGGGTCGAGCAAGACTGACCTCGGTTTCCGACATGGCCCGAAAGCTTCGCGAACGCATCCGCAACCCGCTTCGGCTGGACGTGCAACTGCGATCCGTCGATGCTGGTGCAACATCGACCCGCTGGGGTCACTGGCTCATGTGGTACATCGCGCCCCGCTGTCCGACCGCTTGCCCGCGCGCAGCGTAGATGCGTGCGACCCTGTGCGGAGTCGCCGGCGGCTCACGCTTCATGATGCTCATGTACGACGCTCGAACGGCGCGGGCGCGGGTTCATCCTGGCGTTCGCGGTCGGATGCGCGCTCTCCAGTCTGCTACGGGTTCCTGTCACGAGCGCATCGGCCGTTCGGCGGGTCGAGGCGATCTGGACGGCCGCCGCCGTCCACCGATTTAGCCGTACGTAGCCGAGTACCCGCCGTCCACCGCGGGGAACAGCGCGTACTCGATGCCCTTGATCGTCGCCGTGGTGTAGGCGACGGGGCTCCCGCCTCGGGTCAGCGCGGTCAGCGAGCCGGCGTCCGAGTGCACCGGGAGCATCGCCTGGAGGCCGTTGGCGCTCGCATCGGCGTCGATCGTGAACGTCAGCGTGCCCGCATTCCAGGCGAGCGCCCGGAAGGCCGACGCCTCGCGGCCGTCGAGCCACGTCAGGAGCTGCTGGGCGGAGATGACCGGCACCGAGCGGGCCTGGGCCGCGGCGACGATCGCCTCTGAGCCCGCGTGCTCGGCGTGGTCGGTGTGCATGTTGGCCGTGAAGATCCCGTAGTAGCCCTCGGAGCCGAGCGCCTTGTCGAGGAGCGCGTCCGCCGTGGACGGGTACGACTGGCCGGACTCGTCGGTCATCTGGGTGGCCGCCTGGAAGACGTCGATCGGCGTCCCGTCGAGGTCGGCGAAGCGCATCGGCATGCCCGAGCCGGTCATGAAGCCGGGCTTGGAGCCGATCCAGGAGCCGGGGTAGTGGTAGTAGTTCGTGTCCAGCCGGATTCCGTCGGCCAGCTCGATCTTCGGCTGGGAGGCCCAGTCGCTCCAGGCGACGCAGTGCGTCCGGCTCGAGACCGGAGCCGGCGTGCCCGGGTAGCGCTCGCCGAAGGTCTTCAGCTGCGCCGAGTAGTCGGATGCGAGCGAGGAAGGCGTCCAGTTCTGGCAGTTGCTCGAGATGTGGACGGCCACCTCGAAGCCCTGCGCGACGTAGGCGAGCGACTGCGCCTCGGTGAGCGGGCTCACCGGGTAGATGTACGAGGTCGCGCGCACGCACTCCCATTCGACGACGGAGCAGCCGGCCGGGCTGAGGGCGAGGTAGCGGTCGAAGCGGCCTGAGGTGCCGCCGAGGGCGTGGTCGTCGCCCGTCATCACGACGGCGGCCTTCTCGCCGCGCGGCAGGAACCAGAAGCGCGGGATCGGCCCGCGGTCCGAGGCGACGTCCTCGATCAGGTTGACGAGGAGGCGCTGCTGCTCGTCGGCCTGCGGGATCGCGATGCGGGTCGTGTCGACCCAGTCGGTCTGGTCGTCGCCGAGGGCGCCGCCGAAGAAGAGGTCGTCCGGGCGGATCGGGAGCACGCCGTCGCGCTCCTGGCCGACCCAGGCGGGGTTGCCCTGCCGCGTCAGCACGATCGAGCGCGAGAGGTCGTACGTGAACGCAGCCGCCTGGCCGCCGTTCGTCCCGACGTCGTTGATCGTCACGGCCGGGTTCGGCGTCGGCGTCGCGGCGCCCGAGTACAGGGTCGCGACCGTCCGGGCGCTCGAGGTGACGTAGCGGTCGGCCGTTCCGTGGAACTGGATCGTCTGGTTCACGATCCCGGCGCCGGGCGACGTGGAGGTGTCCGCGAGGACATAGCCCTCGCTGACGATGCCGCCGGCGTCGTTCAGGCCCAGGAGCGGCATCAGGCGCTTGTCCGGCCGGAACGCGACCAGGTTGCCGCCGCCGAGGACCCATGAGGTGAGCATCTGCGTCTGCGCGTCGGTGAGCTGCGTCTCGCCGAGCACGACGACGTCGAAGGAGGACAGCAGGCCGCTGGTGACGAGCGGCAGGCCGATCGTCGTGAACGGGAGCCCCTCGGCCTTCAGGATCTCGCCGGCGTAGGCGCCGTACGGGTTCGACGGCGTCTCCACGACGAGGATCGGAGGCGGCGTGGCCTCGGTCGTGAACGTCCAGACCTTCGAGGCCGCGAGCGCGTTGCCGGCGAGGTCGCGGACCCGCGTGCCGCTCGCGCCGCCGGCGACCGTCGCCGTGTACGTCGTCCCGTAGAGGAGCGCGCTCGACACGGTCAGCGTGGCCGTTCCGCTCAGCTGGTCGTAGGTCACCGTCGCGGGCACGGTGCCGCCGGGGCCGTCCACGCGGAAGGTCGTCGTCGTCACGGTGGTCGGATCGATCGCCTCGTTGAAGCGGACCTTGAGCGTCGCGCCGACGTTCACGCCGGTCGCAGCGGCGGCGGGAGTCGTCGAGAGCACGGCAGGCGGCTTCGTGTCCGTGGCCACCCGCGTCGCCATGTCGTTCTGGATCTCGCCCTGGGTGAGCGTGCGGCTGTAGATCCGCACCTCGTCGACGCGGCCCTCGAACCACTCGGGCCAGATCGTGTTGCCGCCGATCCGCAGCATCCCGCTCGAGGCCGTGAGCGGGCCCGTCATCGGCTCCGAGGCGGCCAGCGTCCCGTTGACGTAGAGGCGCAGCACGTTGCCGTCGTACGTCGACGCCAGGTGCGTCCAGGCGCCGGCCGGAATGCTCGCCGTGCCGCGCACGTCGTTCTCGGAACCGGCCACGAAGACGCTCGACGCGGGGATCGCGCCCGAGGAGCTCGCGTAGAGCGAGTAGACGACGTTCGAGGGCTGCTCCTTGAAGAGCACGGTCTGCCACGCGTCGTCGATCGTGGTGGGCAGCACCCACGCCTCGAGGGTCATCGCGTTCGTGAGGTCGAGGGTGTTCGAGTCGGCGACGTTGACGAGCGCGGAGCCGTCGAACGTGGCGGACGAGCCGAAGCGGCCGACGCCCCAGCCGGCGCCCTGGAACGTGCCGGTGTTCCCGCGGCCCGCGTCGTCCGTGGCCGTCGACCCGGAGGCCTCGTCGAACGAGTACGCCGCCTGGAGGCCCTGGACCGACGTGGCGGTGTTGTTGACGAACACGAAGACGAGGCTCGAGGTCGTGACGTTGCCCGAGTTGTCGGTCGCGACCGCGCGGATCAGGTGGAGGCCGTTCGAGACGGAGCGCGAGTCCCAGAGGAGCGAGAACGGCTGGCTCGTGATCTCGGTGCCGACCGGCGTGCCGTCGATGGTGAAGCGCACGTTTCGTATCCCTCCGGCGTCGCTCGCCGAGGCGAGGAGCGTGACCGTGTTCGCAAGCGTGGCGCCCATCGTCGGCTGGGCGACCGAGACGGTCGGGGGCGTCGTGTCGCAGGCGGCCGTCGACGCGCCCAGGGTCGAGCGCGCGGACGTGTTGCCGGAGCTGTCGTAGGCCTCGACGGCGAGCTCGTAGGACGTCGCGCAGTTGAGGCCGCCCAGCGTGTACTCGGTCGCCGTGGTCACCACGGCCAGCGTGCCGTTGCGGTAGAGCCGGTAGCCGGAGACGCGCACGTTGTCGGTCGAGGGCTCCCAGGCGGTCGTGATCGAGGACGTGGTCGTCCCGAGGGTCCTGAACGAGTCGGGCGGGGTCGGCTCCTCGTTGTCGGGAGGCGCCACGCCGGTGGCCATGTCGGCCTGGATCTCATCGACGGAGAGCGCGCGGTCGTAGATGCGGACCTCGTCGATCGCTCCGTCGAAGAACCCGGCGGGCGACGCCCCGTAGGCCCCGAGGCGCCAGGCGTTCGAGTTGCCCACGTTGCCGGTGAACGCCTTGCTCGCGGTCTGGACGCCGTCGAGGTAGAAGCGGGCGACGGCGCCGTCGTAGGTCGCGGCGACGTGCTGCCACTGGCCGACCGCGGGACTCTGCCCGGCGTCGAGGTAGTCGCCGACGGTGCCCTTGTTGAGCGTCAGGCGGTAGCGGCCCACGACGTGGTCGACCCAGATCATCGGGCCGCCGTCGTCGCCCGCGGCCCAGCTCCCCATCAGGGCCGCGTCCGTCTTCTCGCCGCGCTTCTTGACCCAGGCCTCGTAGGTGAAGCCGGTCTTGTAGAACGTCCCGAGGGCGGGCAGGTCGACGCGGTCGCTCGTCCCGTTCAGCGAGATCGCGGTGTTCGTCTGGCCGCTCTCCGTCCACGTTCCGCCCGCGAGCGTGGCCGTGTGGCCGTGGCCGGAGACGTCGAGCGCCAGGGTGCCCGTGCCCTCGTCGAGCGCGTAGGCGGCGACGAGGCCCGGAGGCGGCGTCGCAGAGTTGTCGACCGTGACCGAGACCGGCGCCGACGCGGTCGAGTTGCCGGACGCGTCGCGCGCGACCGCGGTGACGACGTGCGGGCCCGGCACGCTCGCGTGGGTGTTCCAGGAGGCGACGAAGGGCGCGCTCGTGTCCTCGGGGCCGATCGGCTCGTCGTCCACGAGGAACTCGACGCCGGCGACCGCGTCGTTGTCGACGGCGACCGCGGCGACCGTCGCCGTGCCGGAAACCGTCGCGCCTTCGATCGGCATGGTCACGCTCACCGTCGGCGGGCTCGCGTCGCACGGCTTCGTGTCGGCGGTCGTGGTCGAGCGGGCGGACGCGTTGCCCGCCTCGTCGAACGCCTCGACGCCGAGCGTGTAGCCGGCGCTGCAGGCCAGACCGGTGAACGTGAACGCCGTGTCGGTGGTCGTCCCGACGCTCGTCCCGTTGCGGAAGAGCCGGTAGCCGGCGACACCGATGTTGTCGGAGGACGGATCCCAGTCGACCGAGACGGAGGTCGCGGCGGTGCCGGTCGGGACGAAATGCGCCGGCGCCGTCGGCGGTGCGGTGTCGGGCGGGCCGACGCTCCGCACCATGTCGGCCGCGATCTCCACGGCGCCGAGCGCCCGGTCGTAGATCCGGATCTCGTCGAGGTCGCCTCCGAAGAAGCCGGACGGGCCAGGCCCGTAGGCGCCGATGCGCCAGACGTTCGAGTCGCCCGCGTTCCCGGCGAAGATCCGGCTCGCCACCTCGACGCCGCCGACGTAGAAGCGCGCGACCAGGCCGTCGAACGTCGCCGCCAGGTGCTGCCAGGAGCCGACCGTGGGCGTCCGGCCCGAGTTGAGGTAGTTCCCGAGGCCCTTGTTCAGGGTCAGGTGGTAGCGGCCCGAGACGTGGTCGACCCAGATCATCGGGCCGCCGTCGTCGGCACCGCTCCAGCTTCCGAGGATCCCGACATCCGTCGCGGCCGACCGCGGCTTCACCCAGGCCTCGTACGTGAAGCCCGTCTTGTAGAAGGTGCCGAGCGCCGGGACGTCGACCCGCTCGCCGGAGCCGCTGAACGAGAGCGCCGAGCCGAAGCGCCCGGCCGTCCAGGCCGCTCCGACCACGGACGCCATCCGGTTGTGGCCGGAGACGTCCATCGCGGTCGCGCCGCCCCCGTCGTCGAAGGGGTACGCGGCGACGAGACCGGCCGGCTGCGGGTCGCACGCGGCCGTCTGGGTCGCGAGCGTCGTCCGCGCGGAAGCGTTCCCGGCCGCGTCGAGCGCCTCGACGCCGAGCGTGTAGGGCGTGCCGCAGGCGAGGCCGGTGAAGGTGTAGGACGTCCCGGGGACGACGGCGAGCGAGACGCCCGCGCGGTACACGCGGTAGCCGGTCACGCCGACGTCGTCGGTGGACGCCTGCCAGGAGGTCGCGATCTCGGTGCCGGTCGTGCTCGTCTGCGCGAAGCTCGCGGGCGTGCTCGGGGGCGTCTCGTCCGGATCGGCGACCGGCGCGGTCATGTCCGTCTGGATCTCGGCGGCGGAGAGCGCGCGGTCGTAGACGCGCACCTCGTCGATCGCGCCGTCGTAGAAGCCTCCCGGCCCCGGGCCGTACGCGCCGACGCGCCAGGTGTTCGAGTCGCCGACGTTGCCCGTGAACGCCTTGCTGGCCGTCTCGACGCCGTCCACGTAGAAGCGCGCGACGGCGCCGTCGTAGGTCGCGGCGAGGTGCTGCCACTGCCCGGCGACCGGAGCCTGGCCCGAGTCGAGGTAGTCGGCGACCGCGCCCTTGTTCAGCGTCAGGCGGTAGCGGCCGGCGAGATGGTCGACCCAGATCATCGGCCCGCCGTCGTCGCCGCTCACCCAGCTTCCGAGGACGGCCACGTCGGTCGCGGCCACGCGCGGCTTCACCCACGCCTCGAGCGTGAAGGCCGTGTCGTAGAACGTCCCGAGGCCGGGCAGGTCGACGCGCGCCGACGAGCCGTTCAGCGAGGCGGCCGACCCGAAGCGCCCCGCCGTTCTCGTCGCGCTGCCTGCGAGGGCGCCGTTCCTCGCGTTGCCGGAGGAGTCGATCGCCGTCGCGCCGGAGCTCTCGTCGAACGCGTACGCGGCGACGAGCCCGGGTGCGGGTGCGCCGGCCGCCGCGCCGCCCAACGCGACGAGACAGCCGGCGAGGAGCAGCACGGCCGCGCAGTTTCGCACCGAGAGCCGGCGCCGGAACCCTCCTTGCTGACGCGGTTTCATCCCTAGCCCCCGTAGACCGCCGTGTGGATTCCGGACACGGCCGGGAAGGCCGCGTACTCGACGCCCTTGATCGTCCGCGCGGTGAAGAAGATCGGCGTGCCGCCGCGCGAGAGCGCCGAGAGCCGTCCGCTCGGGCCGTCCATCGGGAGCAGCGCCTCGAGCCCGTTCGCGCCGGCGGCCGCGACGATCCGGAACGTCATGGTGTTGCCGCTCCAGGAGAACTCCCTGAAGGACGACGCGTTGCGTCCTTCGGTCCAGTCGAGCGCCTGCTTCGCGGTGATGATCGGGACGCTGCGCGAGAGCGCCGAGGCGATGATCGACTCGGAGCCGGGCGAGTCGACGAGGTCCGTGTGCATGTTCGCGGTGAACACGCCGTAGTAGCCCTCGGCTCCGACCGCCCGGTCGAGCAGCGAGTTCACCGTGGACGGATAGGTCTGGTCGGACTCGTCCGTCATGAACGTGTGCGCCTGGTAGGCGTCGAGGAGCGTCCCGTCGAGGTCGGCGAAGCGCATGACGAGGCCCGAGCCCGTCATGAAGCCGGGATTCCCGGCGATCCACGGGCCGTAGTGGTAGTAGTTGGTGTCGAGCCGCATGCCGAAGTTCAGCATCGTCTTGGGCTGCGTCGCCCAGTCGCTCCACGCCACGCAATGGGTTCGCTCGGTGAGGGGCGCCGGAACGCTCGTGTACTTCGTCGAGAACGCGGCGAGCTGAACCGTGTAGTACGCGTTCAGCTCGGCGGGCGTCCAGTTGCCGCACGGGCCGCCGGCGGTGTTCACGTGCAGCGCGACCTCGAAGCCGCTGGCGACGTAGGACGCCGCCTGCGCGTTCGTGAGCGGGCTGTTCGCGTAGACGTACGACGTGCCGCGGACGCAGTCCCAGTTCGCGACCGAGCAGCCGGGCGGGCTGAGCGCCAGGTAGTGGTCGAAGCGTCCGGCCGTGCCGCCGACGGCATGGTCGTCGCCCGTCATGACCACGGCGGCCTTCTCGCCGCGCGGGAGGTACCAGAAGCGCGGCATCGGCTTGCGGTCGCGGGCCATGCTCGTGATCAGGTTCGCGAGGAGCCGCTGCTGCTCGTCCGCCTGCGGGATCTGGATCTTCGAGACGTCGAGCCAGTTCGGCTGCGGGTCGCCCGCGGCCCCACCGTAGAACAGGTCGTTGGGCCGGATCGGGAGGATCCCGTCGCGCTCCTGGCCTGCCCACGCCGGGTTCCCCTGGCGGGTGTAGACGACCGAGCGGGCGAGGTCGTAGGTGAACGCCGCCGCCTGGCCGCCGCTCGAGCCGACCGAGCGCAGCGTGACCGCGGGGTTCACCGTCGACGTGGTCGCGTTGGAGTAGAGCGTCGCCACCGACGTCGCGCCGTTCAGGAGGTAGCGGTCGGCCGTCCCGTGGTACTGCATCGTCTGGCCGACGATCCCGGCGCCGGGTCCGGAGCCCGTGTTCACGAGCAGGTACGCGTTCGCGAGCGTCGTCCCCGCGTCGGTGAGGCCGAGCAGGCCGGCGAGCTGCTTGTCGGGCCGCAAGGCGACAAGATTCCCGCCGGCCGTCACCCAGCCGGTGATCGCCGTGACTGCGGAAGCGTTCAGGCCGACGCTCCCGAGCACGACGACGTCGAAGTAGTTGAGAAGCGCGGGCGAGATGAGCGACGCGTCGACCGTCGTGAACTCGTTCAGGCCCTCGCCGCGCAGGATCTCGGCGGTGTACGAGCTGAACTTGTCCGCGTTCGACGTGACGAGCAGGATCGGCGGCGGGCCCGCCTCGAGCGCGAACGACCAGGTCACGTTCGCCGGCAGCGCGTTGCCGCTCATGTCGCGCGCGCGGTTTCCGGTCGTGCCGCCCTTCACGGTGGCCGTGTAGGTCGTCCCGTAGAGGAGGCCGGTCGTCGGCGTGAGCGTCGCCCTGGCCGCGAGCGCGTCGTAGGTCACCGTGCCCGAGACGAGCGTGCCGCCGCTGTCGCGCAGCTCGAACGTCGAGCCCGTGATCGACGCCGGATCCATCGCCTCGTTGAAGGTGGCCGTCGCGACCGTGGCGACCGGGAGCCCGGTGGCGCCGTTCGCCGGCGTCGTCGAAGCGACGGCGGGCGGCGTCGTATCGCGGGCGACGGCGACGAGGGAGTCGTTCTGGATCTCGGTGGCCGTCAGCGCCCGGTTGTAGACGCGGATCTCGTCGATCCGCCCCTGGAAGAACTCGGGCCAGATGTTGTTGCCGCCGATCCGCAGCACGCCCGTGGACGTCGAGATCGCGCCGGTCTGCGGCGTGATCCCGACCTGCGCGCCGTTCACGAAGATCCGGATGTTCGCGCCGTCGTAGGTCGCGGCGAGATGCGTCCACGTGTTCACCGGGAGCTGCGCGGAGCCGTTCACGTTCCGGTCGGAGCCGCCGACGAACACCTGCGCGTTCGGCCGCGAGGCGCTCGTGTTCGCGTACAGGCCGTAGGCGAGGTTCCCCGGCTGCTCCTTGAAGAGGACCGTCTTCCAGTCGGTGCCGAGCGCGGTCGGGTAGATCCACGCCTCGAGGGTCATCGCGCTCGTCAGGTCGAGCGTGGCCGAGTCGGGAACGGTGACCCAGCTCGACGTGCCGTTGAAGCTGAGCGCGCGTCCCGAAGCGTCCGGGGACCCACGTCGTGCCGCTGGCCGTCCCGGTGTTGTTGTTCCCGGCGGCGTCGGCGGCGCTCGTCCCCGAGCCCTCGTCGAAGCCGTAGCCCGCGACGAGGCCGGGCGGCGGCGCGGCCGTGTTGTCGACGGTCACGATGATCGGCGCCGACGTCGTCTGGTTGCCGGAGGCGTCGCGCGCGACCGCGGAGAGCTGGTGCGAGCCGTTCGTGGTCGTCCGCGTGTCCCAGGCGAAGGAGAACGGCGCGGTCGTGTCCTCGCTCCCGAGGTCGGCGCCGTCGAGCTTGAACTGGACGCCCGCGACGGCGACGTTGTCGCTCGCGCTCGCGGAGACGTTCGTGGTGCCGGCGACGGTCGCGCCTCCCGCGGGCGCCGACATCGACGACGGTCGGCGCGGTCGTGTCCGCGGTGGCGGTGCCGCTCGCCTCGTTCGAGGCCGCGCTGACGTTGCCCGCGGCGTCCTGCGCGGTCACGCGGTAGTAGTAGGTGCCCGCGGTGAGCCCCAGGTCGGCGTAGCCCGTCCCGGCCGGCTGCGCGATCCGGTTCCCCGCCGTGGGAGTGAACCCGGGCGTCGTGCCGCGGTGGACGTTGTAGAGCGCGACGCCGATGTCGTCGGTCGAGGCCGTCCAGGTGAGCGTGACCGTACCGATCGACCCGACCGCGCCGAGGCTGGCCGGCGCGGTCGGAGCCGATGTGTCCGGCGTGCTGATGCTCGCCGACATGTCGGCCTGGATCTCGGTCGAGGTGAGCGCCCGGTTGTAGATGCGCACCTCGTCGATCAGGCCCTGGAACCACTCAGACCACACGTTGTTGCCGCCGATCCGCAGCGCTCCGGTCGACGTGGCGATCGCGCCCGTCTGCGCGATCGACGCGGCCTGCGTTCCGTTCACATACAGGCGGATGTTGGCGCCGTCGTAGGTGGCCGCCAGGTGCGTCCACGTGTTCGTCGCGACCGCCGCCGTGCCGTTCACGTTGCGATCCGTGCCGCCGACGAAGACCTGGGCGTTCGGCCGCGAGGCGGTCGTGTTCGAGTAGAGGCCGTACGTCAGGTTCCCGGCCTGCTCCTTGAAGAGCACCGTGCGCCAGCCGGTGTTGGACGACGGGTTGACCCAGGCCTCCATCGTCACGCCGGAGGTCGGGTTCAGGCTCGCCGCGCTCGGGACGCTGACCCAGGCGTTCGAGCCGTTGAAGCTGAGCGCGCTGCCGTACTTGCCCGAGGCCGTCCAGGTCGCGTTCGTGATCGTCCCGTTGTTGCCGCTCGCGGACGAGTCGGCGGCGGTCGTGCCGCTGCCCTCGTCGAAGGCGTAGGCGGCGACGAGGCCGGGCGGCTGGAGCGTCACGACCGCGCTGACCTGCGCCGACGCGACGCTGATGTTCCCTGCGGCGTCCTCCGCGGTGACGCGGTAGTAGTAGGTCGCCGGCGCGAGCGGGCTGTCCGTGAAGGAGAGACCGGTCGGCTGGGCGACGCGGTTGGCCGCGCTCGGCGTGAAGCCGTTCGTGGTCGAGCGGTGGACGTTGTAGCGCAGGACGCCCACGTTGTCGGTCGAGGCCGTCCACGTGAGCGAGACCGAGTTCGTGCTCCCCACCGCGGCCGGCGAGCCGGGGGCGGTGGGCGCGGTGATGTCGCCCGTGACGACGCCGGTCGCCTGCGCGGACGCGACGCTGATGTTCCCCGCGGCGTCCTCGGCGGTGACGCGGTAGTAGTACGTCCCCGGGCCGAGCGGGCTGTCCGAGAAGGACGTCCCCGTCGGCTGGCCGATGCGGTTCCCGGCGCTCGGCGTGAAGCCGTTCACGGTCGAGCGGTGCAGGTTGTAGCGGACGACGCCCACGTTGTCGGTCGACGCCGTCCACGAGACCGAGACCGAGCTCAGCGAGCCCGTCGCGACGAGGTTCGCCGGCTGCGTCGGGGCCGAGACGTCGCCGGTGACGACCGCGCTCGCCTCGCCCGACGCGACACTGATGTTCCCGGCCGCGTCCTCGGCGGTCACGCGGTAGTAGTAGGTGCCGGCCGTGAGCGGGCTGTCCGTGAGCCCCGTCCCCGCCGGCTGTGCGATCCGGTTGCCGGCGCTCGGCGTGAAGCCGGGCGTGGTCGAGCGGTGCACGTTGTAGCGGAGCACGGCCACGTTGTCGGTCGAGCCCGACCAGGCCAGCGCGATCGAGCTGATCGACCCGATCGCCGAGAGATTCGAGGGCGCGGTCGGCGGCGTGACGTCCCCGGTCACGACCGCACCCTGCTCCGCGGACGCCGGGCTCAGGTTCCCGGCCGCGTCTTCTGCAATCACTCGGTAGTAGTAGGTCCCGGCCCCGAGGCCCGTGTCCGTGAAGGACGCCCCGACCGGCTGGGCGATCCGATTGCCCGCCGTCGGCGTGAACCCGGACACGGTCGAGCGGTGGACGTTGTAGCGGACGACGCCCACGTTGTCGGTCGAGGCCGTCCACGCGAGGGCGACCGAGCTGAGCGAGCCGTTGGCCGTGAAGTTCGCGGGCTGCGTCGGCGGCGAGACGTCGCCGGTGACGACCGCGATCGTCTCCGCGGATGCGGCGCTCAGGTTCCCGGCGGCGTCCTCGGCGGTGACGCGGTAGTAGTACGTCGCGGGCGAGAGCGGGCTGTCCGAGTAGGAGGGCGCCGACGGCTGCGCGATCCGGTTCGCCGCGCTGGGCGTGAAGCCGGCCGTCGTCGAGCGGTGCACGTTGTAGCGGACGACGCCCACGTTGTCGGTCGAGGCCGTCCACGCGAGCGCCACGGAGTTCAGGCCGATCGTCGGCGTGACTCCTGCGGGCGCAGTCGGCGGGCTCGTGTCCTGGTTGCCGATGCTCGTCGCCATGTCGGCCTGGATCTCGGCCGCGCTGAGCGCCCGGTTGTAGATCCGCACCTCGTCGATGAGGCCCTGGAACCACTCGGGCCAGACCGCGTTGCCGCCGATGTGCAGGACGCCCGTCGAGGTCCCGATCGCCCCGGTCTGGGCCACGGTCGCGGCCTGCGTGCCGTTCACGAAGATCCGGAGGTTCGCGCCGTCGTACGTGGCTGCGAGATGCGTCCACGTGTTCGCGGCGACCAGCGCGGTGCCGTTCACGTTGCGGTCCGAGCCGGCCACGAACACCTGCGCGTTCGGCCGGTTGGCGCTCGTGTTCGAGTAGAGCCCGTAGGTCAGGTTCCCGGTCTGCTCCTTGAACATGACCGTCCGCCAGCCGTTCACCGCGGTCGGGTTGACCCAGGCCTCCATCGTCACGCCTGCGGTCGGGTTCAGGCTGGTCGCGTTGGGGACGGTCACCCACGTGCTCGTCCCGTTGAACTGGATCGCCCCGCCGTAGCGGCCCGCGGCCGACCACGTGCCGTTCGCGAGCGTTCCGTTGTTGCTGTTCCCGGAGGCGTCCGCGACCGCGGTTCCGCTCCCGGCGTCGAAGCCGTACGCGGCGACGAGGCCGGCGGGCTGCGCGCTGACGACCGCGGTCGCCTGCGCCGAGGCGGCGCTCACGTTCCCCGCGGCGTCCTCCGCGGTGACGCGGTAGTAGTAGGTGCCCGGCGCGAGGCCCGAGTCCGCGTACGAGGTGCCGGTGGGCTGCGCGATCCGGTTCGCCACGCTCGGCGTGAAGCCGTTGGTGGTCGAGCGATGGACGTTGTAGCGGGCAACGCCGACGTTGTCCGTGGAGGCCGTCCAGCCGAGGGTGGCGGTGCCCGAGCCCGGCGTGGCCGTGAGGTTGGCCGGAGTCGTCGGAGCGGTCGTGTCGCCCGTCACCGTCGCGGTCGCCTGGTCGCTCGCCGCGCTCAGGTTTCCGGCCGCGTCCTCGGCGGTGACGCGGTAGTAGTAGGTGCCCGCCGCGAGGCCCGTGTCGGTGAGCGACGTGCCGGCCGGCTGCCCGATCCGGTTGGCGACGCTCGGCGTGAAGCCGTTCACGGTCGAGCGGTGGACGTTGTAGCGGACGACGCCCACGTTGTCGGTCGAGCCCGTCCAGGCGAGGGCGACCGAGCTGAGCGAGCCGTTCGCGGTGAGCCCGGACGGAGCCGTCGGCGGCGACGTGTCGCCCGTGACGACGGCGCTCGCCTCGCCCGACGCGGCGCTGATGTTGCCCGCGCCGTCCTCCGCCGTGACCCGGTAGTAGTAGGTGCCGGCCGAGAGCGGGCTGTCCGCGAAGGCCGTGGTCGTGGGCTGGCCGACGCGGTTGGCGGCGCTCGGCGTGAAGCCCTGCGTGGTCGAGCGGTGGACGTTGTAGCGGACGACGCCGACGTCGTCGCTCGAGCCCGACCAGGCGAGCGCGACCGAGCTGACCGAGCCGATCGCCGCGAGGTTCGAGGGCGGGGTCGGAGGCCCGGTGTCCGGGTTCACGACCGCCTTGTTCATGTCCGCCTGGATCTCGGCGCCGGTCAGCGCGCGGCCGTACACGCGCACCTCGTCGATCTGGCCGTCGAACCACTCGGACCAGATGTTGTTGCCGCCGATCCGCAGGGCGCCGGTCGAGTTCGGCATGTCGCCGACCGCGGCCTGGGTCGCGACCTGGATCCCGTTCACGTAGAGGCGGACGATCTCGCCGTCGTAGGTGGACGCGAGGTGCGACCAGGTGTTGAGCGCGAGCCCGGTCGTCGCCTGCGCGGACTCCGGCGATCCGGACGCAAACACCTCGCTGAGCGGCGCCGCCGGAGAGCCGGTGCGGCTCGCGTACAGGTCGTAGACGAGGTTCCCCGCCTGCTCCTTCATGAGCACGGTGCGCCAGGCTCCCGCGAGCGTCGCCGGGCGGACCCAGGCCTCGAGCGTCATCGAGTTCGTCAGGTCGAGGCTCGGCGCGTCCGGGACCGTCACCCACGCGTTCGATCCGTTGAAGGTGAGCGCGCTTCCGAACCGGCCCGCCGTCGTGCGCGTGGCGTTCGCGTGCGTTCCGTTGTTGCCGGTGCCGGAGCTGTCGGTGACCGCGGCGCCGCTCGGTTCCTCGAATCCGTAGGCCGCCACCGGGCCGGGAACGGAGACGTCGAAGTTGGCCGTGAAGGACGCCGGGTTGACGCCGGCGGTGAGCGAATGGGTCGCCGAGCCGCCGTCGGACCAGCTGAGGAACGTGTAGCCGTTGCCGCCGTGCGTCTGCGGCGAGACGGCGCTGACGGTGTTCGACGATCCGACGATGACCGTCCGCGTGAACGGCGCCGGCGCCGAGGTCCCGTTCACCGCGATCTCGAGCCCGGCCGGGTTCGACACGAACGAGAGGTCGACCGTCTGCGGGTTGAGGCGAAGGCTCGTCGTGGCCGACGCACCGTCCGAGTCCGTGGCCGTGAGACGGAGCTCGAGGTGCGACGGGTACTCGTGGTCGGGCGTGTTGAACGAGCCGCTCGCCACGTTCGCGAAGGACTGGAGCGGGTGCGAGTGGCAGTTCGACGGGCAGTGGTTCATGACGAGCTCCCACGAGAGCGACGACGCCGGAAGCGTCCCGTCCTGCGGGTCGGTCGCCGAGCCCGAGAACGAGACGGGATCGCCGACGCGCCACGTGAGCGCCGAGCCCGGCGTGTTGATCACGGGCACCGGCGGCGCGTTGTTCCCCGCGTTCACGACGACCGCGCCGACCGAGGTGGCACCCGGGCCGTCGGTCACGCGAAGCCGCACCGTGACCGTCCTCGTCTGCGTGTACGTGAAGCTGGGCTGCGCCGCGGTCGAGTCGCCGAAGGTGCCGTCGCCGTTCAGATCCCAGGAGTACGTGAGCGGGCCGCCCTCGGGGTCGGAGGAGCTGCGCCCGTCGAAGTTCACCGTCAGCGGAACCGGCCCGCTCTGCGGGTTCGCGAGCGCGATCGCGGTCGGGGCCTGGTTGCCCGCGAAGTAGCGGATCCGGCGAATCGTGCCCTCGTCGAAGCCCGCGTAGAAGAGGTCGCCGCCGGGCCCGATCTCGACGTCCACGGGGCCGGCCGCGCCGGCGTCGAAGGTCGAGACGCGCGCGGGATCGGGGAGGCCGTTCGTCCCCGCCTTCATGACCCAGATGCAGCTGCGCGAGTAGTCGGCGAAGAAGAGCGCGCCGTTGTGATCCGGGTAGTTGCCGCCGGTGTAGAACGCGAGCCCGGAGACCGACGAGCTGCCGACGGGACACGACTCGCCCGGGACGACCTTCTCGCTGTGGTCGTAGGTGAGATACGGGGCGACGACGGCGCCCGACCCGGCCGCGTAGAGGTTCTCGCAGATGCTCAGGTTGGCCGCGTCGTAGCTCGCCTCGCGCTCGGGGCCCTCGTAGCAGGGCCAGCCGAAGTTGTCGACGACGGGGTCGATCGGGCTGCCGAGCCGGTCGACCTCCTCCCACGTGTTCCAGCCGACGTCGCCGGCCCAGACCTCGCTCGTGCCCGGGCGCACGGTGAGGCGGAACGGGTTGCGGAAGCCGTGGGCGATGATCCGCCGCGCGTTCGGGTCGCTGCTCAGGAAGAGCGGGTTGTCCGGCCGTCCGGCGCCCGTCACCGGATCGATGCGCGCGATCGCGCCGTCCAGGGAGAGCGGATCCGACATGGTGCGGACGATCCTGGCTCCGCAGCGCGCCGCCCTCCGCCGTCGGCGGGGTGAGCGTCGAGCCCGGCGCGCCCGGAGGATCGCCGCACGGGTTCCTCGGGATCCCGGCCTGGCCGTAGTCCATGAAGTTGAAGCTCGCGCCGTCGCCGCCCGAGACGTAGAGCGCGCCGTCGGAGCCGAACTCGAGCGACCCGACCGAGTGGCTCGGGTACTGCTGGCACCAGTCCTCGATCAGCACCTGCTCGGATCCCGTCATCTGGTTCCCGAGCGCCTGGAGGCGGGAGAGCCGGCCCGAGACGACGCAGCCGTCGGTCGTGGGCCCGGGAGGGGTCGGACAGCCGTCCGAAAGGACGCCCGGGACGCCCCAGCGCGGGGCGAGGCCGCCGATGCTCGCGTCGTGCGTGTACAGGACGTACACCCACGGATCCGCCGGGAAGTTCGGCGCGAGCGCCATGCCGAGGAGGCCGCGGTCCCAGAAGTTGTGCGTCGCGACGTTCAGGTTCGCGAAGGTGGTCGGCGTCGCGTCGTTCAGGTTGTCGAACACCTTGATGATCCCGCTCTTCTCGGCGACGAAGACCCGCCCGTCGGCGGCGAAGCGCACCGCGGTCGGGTTGGTCAGGCCGCTGAAGACGACCGCGTCCTGGAAGCCGGCCGGCACGGTGCCCGCGTCGGCGGGTTGTGCGCCGGCGAACGAGACCCCGAATGCGAGCACGCCAAGCGCCGCGGTTACGAGAAATCGCCGCCGGACCCCTGATGTTGAAGAAGCGACGTGCACGGCCTGAGAGGCGAGTCGGCTCGCCCGCAGCAATGATCCCGAGGAAGGCTTTTCCAGACAACGGCCGGAAGTAGAGGCTTTCCGCCTAGCCACAAGGCTGGACGGGTGTTGACGAACGTTTTCGCGGGTGCCGTCAGACGGCAATCCGAGCCGTCGACGAACGCGGCTCGGGGACACCCAGGACGTCGTCGAACACGTCCGCGAGGCGGGCCGTCAACCGGGGCCGCTCGAAGGCCGCGAGGAGCTCCGTGGGAGCCTCAGGGAGGGCCTCGCTCCGGCCCAGCTCGGCCGCGATGGCGCTCGCCATGCCCCCGACGTCCGCCGGACGGCAGACCAGCGCCGACGGCACCTGCGCGAGGAGATCCCGCGCGTCGCCGTCGGGAACCGCGGCCAGGATCGGCCGCCGCGCCGCGAGGTACTCGTAGGTCTTCCCCGGGACGATCGTCGCCCGGACGCCCTCGGGCAGGTTCTGCATGGGCAGGAAGAGCAGGTCGGCCGACCGCAGCAGGTCGACCGTCTCCGGATGCGACAGGTAGCCGGGGGTGCGCACGACGCTCGAGCGCGCCTCGGCGAGGTCGGCGTCGGAGAGGACGCCCGCGAGGTGAACCTCGATCCGGTCCGCGAGCGACGGATCCCTGGCGATGAGCTCGTCGACCGCCCGCAGGAGGTAGACGTGCGAGCGCGTGCCGACGTCCACGCCGGGCATCGCGCCGCCGAGCAGCCGCCGGGTCGCCTGCGCGACCGTTCCGCGCGCGAGCTCCGTGTGCAGGTAGCCGGCGTGGACGATCCGGAAGGCGTCGTCCGTCGCGCTGCGGCGCCGGCCCGGCGAAGTCGGTCGGGTCGAAGCCGTTCGGGATCGCGACGACGGGCGCGGTCAGCCTCGGGGAACGCCCGGACGAGGCGCGCAGCCTCCTCGGTGTTCATGACGACCGCCGACGCGGACGCGAGGAGCTTCCGCATGCGGCCGAGCTCGACGGCGGCGGTGGAACCGGCTCGGATAGACCTGCATCTCGTCGAGCGCCCACGGATCGCGGAGGTCGGCGACCCACGGGACGCCCAGCCGAGCGGCCGCCCGGGCGGCGACGAAGCCCGACTCGAACGGCGACATCGACGCGTACACGAGATCGGCCGTTTCCCCTTGGACAGCGGCCTCCGCGCCCTCTTCCCACCAGCGGAAGAAGTCGTCCTGGCGGCCGAGCCAGCGATTCGCGCGGCCGCGAATCCGGCCGGCCGTCTCCGGCGGAGCACCCTCGATCCGCCGGACGACCGTCCCCGCGGGCACCTCGGAGGCGAGCGACGTGTCGGCGGGAGTCCAGCGGCTCGCTTCCATCCCGGGCCCGGTCACGACGACGGCCTCGTAGCCGTGGTCGGGCAGGTAGCGGACGAACTTCACGGAGCGCTGGACGCCGGCGCCGCCGATCGGCGGGAAGTGGTAGGCGAGGAAGAGGACGCGCTTCACAGCGACGGTTCCGGGACGCGTCCGAATTCGCGGACGACCCGGGCGGGAACGCCGACCGCGACCGCGTGATCGGGCACGTCCTCCCGGACGACCGCGTTCGCGCCGATGACCGCGCCGCGCCCGATGCGGACGCCCGGGCACACGACGACGTTCTGCCCGAGCCACGCGCCGTCGCCGATCTCGATCGGCCGGACGTCGTTCACGCCCTGGTCGAGCACGGGCCGCGAGAGATCCTCGAAGGCATGCGCGTGGTCGGCGATGTAGACGTTGCGCGCGAGCAGCACCGAGCGCCCGAGGCGCACGTGGAGGGCGGCCGAGATGACGCAGGTGCCGGCGATGTTCGTGCCGTCTCCGATCTCGAGCGCGACCTCGCCGCGCGGGTCGAGCGTCTGGAGGCAGGAGCCCGGGCCGACGAAGACGTCGCGGCCGATCGCGATGCGGCCCTGGTTCTCGAGGCGGATCGGCGGCTCGAGCACGCTGCCCTTCCCGAACTCGGCGAAGCCCCCGGCCGCGAGCAGCGAGAACGACCGCCGCCAGGCGCGCCTCACGAACCACACGAGCGCCAGGAAGCCGCGCCCGACGAGGCGTCTCGAAGTGCCCATGGAACGATGATAGGAACGGCGCGCGGCCCTGTCCGCTCCCCCTTCGTCGGTGATCCCGCATCGGGCCTAGCCATCGGGCTAGCCGCGAGGGCTCAGGTTCTGGCCCATCGAGGGTCGGAATCGAAGCCCTGGATCACTAGCGTACAAGCCATGTCGCGAGGCCTTGGACCGATGACGCGGACACGTCTCGCGTACGCCCTGGTGACCCCGGCCCGAAACGAGGCCGAGAACCTCCGGGCACTTGCTCCGTGCGTGGCCGCGCAGACCGTGCTTCCCGTGGAGTGGGTGATCGTCGAGAACGGCTCGAGCGACGGCACCGCCGAGGTCGCCGCCGGGCTGGCCGACGCCTTCCCCTGGATCCACGTCGTGCACCGCGAGGAGGATCCCGAGGCCGTGCGAGGCGGCGCGATCGTGCGCGCCTTCGAGGCGGGCGCCGCGGCGCTCGCCGAGCACGCCGACGTCGTCGTCAACCTCGACGCGGACGTCACCTTCGAGCCGGACTACTTCGAGCGGCTCCTCGCCCACTTCGACGAGAACCCGGCGCTCGGAATCGCGAGCGGCAGCGCCTTCGAGCTCGAGAACGGCGAGTGGCGGCAGCGGTTCGCGACGCGCGAGACCGTCTGGGGCGCGACGCGGGCGTATCGCCGCGAGTGCCTCGACGACGTCTCTCCCCTGGAGCAGCGACTCGGCTGGGACGGGCTCGACGAGCTCGTCGCGACCGTGCGCGGCTGGGAGACGGCCACGTTCCTCGACCTGCCCTTCCGCCATCACCGCCGCGTCGGTGCGCGCGACCCTCATGCGCGGGCGACGTGGATCGCGGAGGGAAAGCTCGCGCACTACATGCGCTACCGGCCCGGCTACCTGACGGCGCGCTCGTTCTACTGCGCCGTCCGCGACCGGCAGCCGGCCGCGCTCGGGCTCCTCTGGGGCTACGGCGCCGCGGCGATCGCACGCGAGCCCCGCTGGGGCGACGACGAGGCGACCGAGTACCTGCGCAACCTCCAGCGCGCGCGGGCGCTGCCGATGCGGGCCCGCGAGGCCATGGGGAGGCGGGCCTAGCCATGTGCGGCATCTGCGGCGTCGTTCAGGTCTCCGGCGAGCCGAGGCGCCTGCTCGCGCCGGGCGTCCTCGACCGGATGACGGACGCAGTCACGCATCGCGGCCCGAACGACCGCGGCACCTACGAGGCCGACGGCGTCGCCCTCGGCGTGCGGCGGCTCTCGATCGTCGACGTCGCCGGCGGCCACCAGCCCGTGACGAACGAGGACGGCCGCGTCGTGGCCGTGCAGAACGGCGAGCTCTACAACCACGTCGACCTGCGCCGCGAGCTCGAGCGCGAGGGCCACCGCTTCCGCAGCGGGTGCGACACCGACATCCTCCCCCACCTCTACGAGTCCTCCGGGCCTGCGTTCGAGGAGCGCCTGCGCGGCAAGTTCGCGATCGCCGTCTGGGACGAGCGCCGCCGCTCCGCCGTGGTCGCGCGCGACCGCCTCGGGATCAAGCCGCTCTACTACGCGCGCTGCGGCGACCTCGTCGTCTTCGGCTCCGAGCTGAAGAGCGTGCTCGCGAGCGGCCTCGTCTCGACCGACCTCGACTACGAGGCGATCGACATCTACCTGGCGATGAGCTTCTTCCCCGGCGGGCGGACACCGCTCGCCGGCGTGCGCAAGCTCGAGCCGGGCGAGCGGCTCCTGATCGGCAACGGCGACGTGCGCGTCGAGCGCTACTGGACGTTCCCCGAGCCCGCGCCGGATCCGGTCGCGCGCTCCGAGGACGAATGGTCGGAGATGCTGCTCGACCTGCTCGACGAGGCCACGAGCGACCGGCTGATGAGCGACGTCCCCCTCGGCGCCATGCTGAGCGGCGGGCTCGACTCGAGCCTCGTCGTGGCGCTGATGGCGCGGCACATGAGCGAGCCGGTGAAGACGTTCGCGATCGGCTTCTCCGACGAGGGCGGCGACAACGAGCTCGCCGACGCGCGCTTCGTCGCCGAGACGCTCGGAACCGACCACCACGAGCTCGAGCTCTCCTACGAGAGCGACGTCGTCGACCTCCCCGATCTCCTCTGGCACCTGGACGAGCCGGTCGCCGACCTCTCCGCGCTCGGCTTCCACGCCCTCTCGCGGATGGCGGCCGAGCACGTGACCGTGGCGCTTTCCGGCCAGGGCGCGGACGAGCTCTTCGGCGGCTACCGCAAGCACCGCGCGGCCGCGCTCGTCGGGCGCTGGCAGCGAACGCTCGGCCCGGCCGCACGACCTCTCGGCCGCCTCGCCGGCCACATTCCCGGCCGCGCGACGGCCGCACTCGCCGCCGCGGATCCGGTGGAGCGCCTGCTCGCCACGAGCGGCCAGCTCGACCCGGACCTTCGCGCCGAGCTCGTGCGCGGCCCCGTCGCGGACATCCCGCCCGGCGCTCCCGCGCGGGCAATTCGGGCGATGCTCGGCGACGTCGCCGACGATCCGCTCCCCGCGATGCTCTACCTGGACGGGCAGCTCGCGCTCACCGACGACATGGTCCACTACTTCGACCGCGCCTCGATGGCGCACTCGCTCGAGGTTCGCGTCCCGTTCCTCGACCACCGCGTCGTCGAGTTCTGCGCGACGGTTCCGGCGGGCCTGAAGATCAAGGGCCGCACGCAGAAGTACCTCCTGAAGCACGCGGCGCGCGGGCTCGTGCCCGACCGGATCGTGGACAAGCGCAAGCGCGGCTTCTTCCGGCGCTCCTCGGTCGGCTGGCTCCAGGCGCAGATGCCGGGCGCCGTCTCCGACTACCTGCTCGGCCCGTCGCCGCGCTGCGCGGAGTTCCTCGACCGCCCGGTGCTCGAGCGCCTGCTCGCGGACTACCGCACGGGCAAGGCCGACCGGCACGTCCACCTGCTTGATCGCGATCCTCCTGCTGGAGATCTGGCTCACGACCTACCTGCCCCGCGCGGTCGCCCAACCGTCGCAGCCGCGCGACCGGGTGGTCGTCGGATGACGAACGTGCTCGCCGAGCCCAAGACCACTCCCACGGATCCGGTCGCGCGGCCGGCCGAGGCGATCGGGATCGTCTCGTATCCCCCGGTCCTGCACTCGAACCCGTACCAGCGGCTGCTCTACGGAGAGCTCGCCCGGCACGGCGTCGTGCTCGCCGGCGAGGCGCCGTTCAAGCTCGGCTGGCTCTTCCGCAACCGCAGGTTGGTCCGCGTCCTTCACTTCCACTGGCCGCAGACGTACTGGCTCCACGAGCGCGGCCCGCGGATCCTTCGGCGGCCGCTCTCGTACCTGAAGGTCGGCGTGTTCGCGTTCAGGCTGAGGATGGCGCGCGCACTCGGCTACCGGATCGTGTGGACCGTCCACCAGGTCTATCCGCACGAGCGCTCCGCCGGGCCGGCTCGACCGGCTCGGCGCCCGCGCGCTCGCCCGCTACAGCAACCTCCTCCTCGCCCACGACCGGGGGACGCTCGCGTCGATGGAACGGGAGCTCGGCCCGTACGCGGACAAGTGCGCGATCGTCCCGCACGGCTCCTACGACGGCGTCTATCCGGCCGGCCGCGACCGCGAGACGCGTGCGCGCCGAGCTCGGCCTCGCGCCCGACGCGTTCGCGTTCCTCTCGTTCGGCGACCTGCGCGTCTACAAGGGCATTTCGCTCGCACTCGAGGCAGTAGCCGCGACGACGGCGTCGAAGCTTCGTCTCGTGGTCACCGGCGGGATCGAGAACGAGAGCCAGGCCGACGCGGTGCGAGCGGCGGCGTCCAAGGACGCGCGCATCGTCGAGCACCTCGGCTTCGTCCCCGACGAGCGGGTCGCCGAGCTCTTCGGCGCCTGCGACGCGGCGCTCGTCTCGCGCAGCGACGGCGGCACCTCGGGCTCGCTCATCCTGGCGCTCTCGCTCGGGCTTCCGGTCGTGGCGGCGCGGCAGCCCGCGTACGAGGATCTTCTCGGCGACGAGGAAGCGGGCTGGCTCTTCGAGCCCGGCGACGCGGACTCGCTCGCGCGCACGCTCGAGCGCGCCGCCTCGGCCGACCCGGCGACGCTCGACGCGAAGCGCGCAGCCGTGGCGAGACGGGTCGACGAGCTGGGCTGGGACGAGATCGGCGCCAAGACGGCCACCCTGATCCGGGAGACGGTCGCGTGAGCCTCCCCCTCGTCGTCCACGTCGTCGGCGCCCGGCCGAACTACATGAAGATCGCCCCGCTCTACGTCGAGCTCGCCGAGAGCGGCGCCGTCGAGCAGCGGCTCGTCCACACGGGCCAGCACTACGACGCGGCCGTGAAGGACGTGTTCTTCGCCGAATTGCCGCTCCCCGTCCCGGACGTGCAGCTCGAGGTCGGCTCCGGCGCGCACGGCGCCCAGACGGCGCGGGCGCTCGCGGGGCTCGAAGAGGTGTTCCAGGAGCTGCGGCCGGATCTGGTCGTCGTGCCGGGCGACGTCAACTCGACGCTCGCCGGCGCGCTCGCCGCCGCCAAGCTCGGGATTCCCGTGTGCCACCTCGAGGCGGGGCTTCAGGAGCTTCGACTGGTCGATGCCGGAGGAGCACAACCGCCGGCTGACCGACCACCTCTCGACCTTGCTGCTCACGCACTCGCCCGAGGCCTTCGAGAACCTCGCGCGCGAGGGCATCGCGCCGAGCTCGATCCGCTACGTCGGCAACACGATGATCGACACCCTGCTCCAGAGCGTCGGCCGGGCGCGCGAGCTCGCGGCGTGGCGCGACTACGGGCTCGAGGCCGGCGGCTACGCGCTCGTCACCCTTCACCGGCCCGCGCTCGTGGACAGCCCCGAGCTCCTGCGGGCCACGATGCGCTCGCTCGTGCGGATCAGCGGCGACCTGCCCGTCATCTTCCCGGTGCACCCGCGCACGCGGGCGCGGCTCGACGACCTCGGCATCGCGCCCGGCTCGGTGCGCCTCGTGGAGCCGCAGCCGTACCTCCGCTTCCTCTCGCTCGAGGCCGACGCGGCCGCGGTCATCACCGACTCCGGCGGCGTGCAGGAGGAGACGACCGTGCTCGGCGTCCCCTGCTTCACGCTGCGGGAGAACACGGAGCGGCCGATCACGGTGAGCCACGGGACGAACACCGTCCTCGGGCTCGACCCGAACCGGATCCTCGAGATCCCGGCCCGGATCGCGACCCATCGCCCGACGCCGACGCCGCCGCTCTGGGACGGCCTCGCCGGCGGCAGGGCCGCGGCGGCCGTGGAGCAGTACCTCGAGGCGGGCGGCGGCCTCCCGGCGCATGCGAACGGCCCGGTGCAGGTGTCGTTCGGCCGAGTCACAGCTGCACCGCGGCCAACGGAGTAGCGATGGCCGAGAAGCCAGCCTCGAGTCTTCGGGGCCGCGTCCTGAGCGGTGTCGTGTGGAAGGCGATCTCGCAGGCACTGGGCCAGGGCACCTCGACGATCGTCGCGATCATCCTCGCGCGGCTGCTCGTCCCGTCCGACTACGGGATCGCCGCGATGGTGATCGTCTTCGCCGCCGTCGTCCCGGTCTTCTCGGACGTCGCCCTCGGCGCCGCGCTCGTGCAGCGGCGCAACCTCACCGAGGCCGACAAGTCGACCGTCTTCTGGACAAGCACGGGGGTGGGTCTCGCCTTCACCGTCCTCGGCTTCCTGGCGTCGTGGCCGATCGCCAGACTTCTACGGCGAGCCCGAGGTGCAGCCGCTCTTCGCGGCGCTCTCGCTGACGTTCGTCGTGACCGCGCTCTCGGGGACGCAGAAGGCGCTCCTCACGCGCGAGATGAACTTCCGCCGGCTCGAGCTGATGCTCATGGCCGCGAACCTCGCCGCCGGAATCGGCGGGATCGCGCTCGCGGTCGCGGGCTACGGCGCCTGGGCGATCATCGGCCAGCAGGTGATCGCCGCGGTCGTGACGACGGCGCTCCTGTGGTTCCTCACCGGTTGGACGCCGAGCTTCACGTTCTCGATGGCGAGCCTGCGCAGCATGTTCCGGTTCAGCGCGAACGTCTTCTCCACGCGCCTCCTCTTCTACGTGAACCGCAACGCGGACAACCTCCTCATCGGGCGCGTCCTCGGCTCGACGGCGCTCGGCATGTACGCGCTCGCCTACAACCTGATGCTCGTCCCGTCGAGCCGACTTACCTGGCCTGTCACCGATGTGCTCTTCCCGGCCTTCTCGGAGATCCAGGACGACGCGCGCCGCGTGGCGCAGGCCTGGTTCCGCGTCACCCGCGCGATCGGCGCCGTGACCGTGCCCGCCATGCTCGGGCTGATCGTCGTCGCGCCGGAGTTCGTGGTCGTCGTGCTCGGGGACAAGTGGAGCCCGGCGATCCCGCTCGTGCGCCTGCTCGCCTGGGTCGGGCTCCTCCAGTCGCTCCAGGGCCTCAACTCGAGCATCCTCCTGGCCCGCGACCGCACCGGGACGCTTCTCCGCTACGCCGTGATCGTCGCGACGGCGACCGTGGCGTCGTTCCTGGGCGGGATCCACTGGGGCGTCGTCGGCGTCGCGGCCGCCTACGCGATCGCGAGCACGATCGTCGAGCCGTACTACACGTGGCTCACGGCCCGCTCGATCGACGCGTCCGTCCGCGAGCTCTGGTCGTCGATCAGCGGCGTCGCCCAGGCGGCGGGCGCGATGGCGGTCATCGTCCTCGCCGCCCGCGAGGCCCTGATCGAGCAGGGCGCCTCGAACGTGGTGCTTCTCCTGACGCTGATCCCGCTCGGGATCGCCGTCTACATCCCGCTGCTCGCCTGGCGGGAGCCCGAGGTGCTCAACGAGCTGCGCGCGCTGCGCGACCGGCCCGAACCCGCGCCGGTCGCTGCTCCCGTCGTGACCGAGCTCGCTAGCGCCGAGCCGCGACGCGCTCTTCGCCGCGCTGGGCGCGGTGCCAGGCGACCGTCTTCGCGAGACCCTGCTCGAGCCCGACCTTCGCCTCGAACCCCAGGACCGCCTTCGCCTTCGTCGTGTCGGGCACGCGATGGCGGACGTCCTGGTAGTTGCCCGGGAAGTCCGCGTACGGGATGAACTTCGCCCGCAGCGGGCCGGGGATCTCCAGGTGCTCCTGCACCTTCTCCGCGAGCTCGAGGATCGAGAGCGTCTCGGTCCCGCCGACGTTGATGACCTCGCCGCGCGCCTTGGGCTTTCGCAGCGCGCGGACGAAGCCGTCGACCGTGTCGCTCACGTACGTGAACGTGCGGGTCTGGTGGCCGTCGCCGTGGATCTCCAGCTGCTCCCCGTCGAGGAGCGCCTCGATGAACGTGACGAGCGGGCCGCCCCACCAGCTCAGGTGGTTGCGCGGGCCGTAGGCGTTGAAGAGCCGGAGCACGGTCACCTTGAGGCCGCGCTCCTCCGCGAGGGCGAGCGCGAGATGCTCGTCGTACATCTTCGAGACCGCGTACGACCAGCGCTTCGAGGTCGGAGGCCCGAGCACGAGCGTTCCGTCCTCCGCGAAGGGCGGCTCGGCGTTCCCGTAGACGTCCGACGTGGACGTGATGACCAGATCGGCCCCGAGCTGGAGCGCGACGCCGCAGGCGACGTTCGCGCCGGCGACGTTCGTCTCGAGCGTGGAAACAACCCCGCCGAAGCGCGGAATCTTCTTGGCGGCCAAGTGCGCGATCGCGTCGCAGCCGTCGAACGCCGCGCGAAGCGAGCGCCGCCGCGTGCAATCCATTACCTCGAACGTGAACTTCGGATTCCCGAGGATCGGCTGCAGGTTCGCAATCGACCCGTACGAGAGATCGTCGACTCCGACGACCTCGCATCCCTCCTTGACGAGCCGCTCGCACAGATGCGACCCGATGAATCCTGCTGCGCCGGTGACCCCTACGCGTCTCATTCCCCTGCTCTCCTCCAGATGGTCAGCGTCCGCGGATCGGCGGTTCCCGCCGAGACCGTCGCGACGCGCTCGTAGTTCGATGCGATCCAGGCCGCGAGCTCTTGGCCGAAGTCGTCGCCGAACGCTCCCTGTCCGTATGCCGGCCACGTCCGGTCGTCCGTGACGACCAGCCGCACCGGGTTCTCCTCGAGGGCCGCGATCGCGTCGCGTTCCCCGTTGGGCCGTTCGAGGACGCCCGGGAGCACGGAGAGTTCCGGCAGAGCCGGAGTGCGCCCGGTGAGAGCCTCGAGTCCAGTCAGGAGCGGCAGGACGAGAATGCGCTCGCCCGGCTCGGTCTCCCGCTCGATCCACGCGATCGCGCCCGCGTAGATCGTTGCCGCGTCCGGCGTTTCCGCCAGCGATCCGTTGTTCCCGCGCACGACGGACGATTCCGCGTTCGCGTCCTTCAAGGTGAGCCCCACGCCGGCCGCGACGAGGAAGGCCAGCCAGGCCGCCCCGATCGTGACCGCCGCCTTGTTCTTCGCGAGCGTCCTCAGGTGGAGGTGCACCAGGAAGACGGCGATGAGCGGCGCGTAGTAGACGGCCATCTGCGGCCGCGGTGCGTGGAGGAAGAAGCCGTTGTAGGCGGTCGCGGCCACGACGGCGAGCGCGACGGCGCCGGCGACGCGGACGAGACCGGTCTCGGAGCTCGGTGCGCGCCGGGCCCGGACGAGCAGCACGATCGCGGCGACCGCGGCACCGACAGGAACCCAGCCGTAGACGAACTGAAGACCGTGGCGCAGCGCCTCCGGGTTCACGAGCGCGGCCGCGACGGCGAGGAGGCCGCCGGCGACGACGAGGCCCCAGGCGATCCGGCGCGAGCGGCCGGGCCGCTCGGCGAGGCGCGCGACTCCGAGGAGGACGGCGATCCCGAGCGCGTAGAGGAGCGCCCGCCCGCCGATCTCGACGAAGCTCTCGAGGGTGAGCGGCATCCGTGCGCGGATGAGCACGTCGCCGCCGCCCGAGAGCGTGTCGGCCGGATAGAGGTTGTCGAACAGGAGCGTGCGCGGCGAGACCGACCAGAGGAACGCGCCGTACACCACCGCGGGAATCGCCACGCCGACTCCGACGAGAGCGATCGCGTCGCGGCGGATGCCGTGTCCGCTCCAGCGGCGAACGAGGAGCCATGCTGCTGCGGCAGCGACGCCCGCAAGCGCGGGCTCGGGCTTGGTGAGCGCGAGGAGGCCGAGCGCCGTGCCGGACGCAGCGGCCCACTGGATCGTCTCGCGGGCGCCGAGCTGCCGCAGACAGAGCAAGAGGACGAGGAGGAAGAGCGTGCCGAGCGTTGCCGCGACCGTGTGCGGCAGGACGTACGAGTAGTTGTTCGGCGTGAACGCGACCGCCGTCGTCAGCGCCGCGGCCAGGAAGGCGCCGAGCGGGCCGACGAACGTCCGCGCCAGCGCATAGGTCGCGGCCACGATGGCAGCGGTGATCGCGAGCCCGAGGGCCACGATCGTCCCGATCCCCGGTCCGGCGACCGCAGAGAAGAGGCCGGCGAGGAGCGGGGCGAGCGGGCCGTAGTAGTAGACGAAGTCGACGTACGGGAACTGCCCGTCGGCGACGAGCGAGCCCGCAAGGACGTCGTAGCCCGTGTCGCTGTCGAGGTCGCCCCAGGTGCCCCACGCGAATGCAGAGAGGGCGATCCAGAGGACGGCGAGGCCACCGAGCGCCAGCGTGTCAGCGCCCAGCGCGATCCGCAGGCGGCTCGCCTTGGCTCCCAGCTGCTCGGCGTGCACGGTCATGCCGCCTCCTGCTTGCGCGCCCCGAGCCGCTCGAGGATCCCGGGCACGACCTTGTCGGCGACGCCGATCACGGCCTGGCCGCTGACGATCTCGGGGTAGACGTGCGCGGTCGAGGCCATCGCGAGCCCGGGCGCCGGGAACATGTCCGGCAGCCGCTTCGCGCCGCCGAGCAGGTGGACGGGCTCCGTGACGCGGGCACGTTGGAGGCTCGAGTCGAGGATGTCCTCGTCGGCGAGGTCGGGGAAGATCGCGCGCGCGTGCTCCAGGTACTCCTCGGCCACCTTCGCGGCCGGGCGCTCCTGGTCGGGATGTCCAGGATCGACGTACTTGGAGACGTAGAGGAGCGTTCCGCCGACGGCGTCCGGATCGACGACGTGCGTCGTCTCGACCACGGTCGTGAGTGGGACGCGCCGGTCGGTGATGTTCAGGTGGTAGTAGGGGCTGACGCTGCGCCGCGTCCGCAGCACGAGGCAGATGACGCCGAGGTAGCGGCAGTGATCGGTCGCGCGCTCGGCGATGCGCGGCGAGAGAAGCGACCGCGCCTGCGGCGGGACGAGCGTGCAGAGGACCTGGTCGAACTGGCGGAAGCCGTCCGGCACGAGGAGCCCGGTGACCGAGTCGTCGCCGACGATGCGATGCACGGGCGTCTCCGCGTGCACCTCGCCGCCGAGCCGGCGGATCTCCCGTTCGAGCGCATCGATCAGCGTCGAGTAGCCGCCCTCGAGCCAGCCCATGACCTCGCTCCCGCTGGAGTCGCGCGTGGTCGCCATGCGCCGCGAGCGCGACCAGATGTAGGTGGCGGGGAGGTCGTCGTAGCGCCCGTCGAACTTGGAGTCGAGGAGCGGCGCCCACATGCGCTCGACCACCTTCTTCCCGCAGAGCCGGGTGAGCCACTTCTGGAGCGGGATGTCGTCGAGGTCGTCGTAGTCGCGCTTCAGCTGGCAGCGGGCGACGAACGCCGCGAGCCGGGCCCGGCCCAGCGGGCTCAGGATCGGAAAGCGGAGGAACTCCTTCGGCGTGGTCATCGAGAAGAGCCGCCCGTCGCCGTAGAAGCCCACGCGCGTGGGGCGGAAGCGGAAGCGGTCGCCGAGCCCCAGCTCCTCCGCGAGGCCGATCACGCGGTCGTCGGTCGGGAGGATCACGTGGTAGAAGCGGTCGACCGGCAGCCCGCCGAGCGGAAACGACCCGACGAGGCCGCCGAGATCGGGCGAGCGCTCGTACAGCGCTACGCGAACTCCAGACTGCGCAAGCCGAAGCGCAGCGGTCATTCCGAGGATGCCGCCGCCGACGATGCCGACCGAGGGGGTCATCCCGGTGCGAGCCCGCGCGCGAACCGCGCCCGTGCGAGTAGGCGCCAGTACGCGAGGACCGTCTTCAGGATCGGCATCTTGCTCTTGCCCACGCGGCGGGTGGAGTCGAGGGCGACCGGCACCTCGGTGATCGTCGCGCCGATGTGCGCGAGCTTCGCGAGGACCTCCGCCTTGCAGGCGAAGCCCGGCTCGCGGATCAGCTGGTCGCCGTAGCGCCCGTGCGCGCTGCGCAGGACGGACGCGCGGTAGACGCGGAAGAAGGACGAGACCGTGTGCGCCTCGAGGCCGAGCGTGCGGCGCACGGTCCAGCCCGCGCCGGCGCTCAGGAAGCGGCGGAGGGGCTTGACGTTCACCATCACCCAGGAGGCGAGGACGACATCGGATCCGCGGGAGGCCTCGGCGATCATCTCCGGCAGCGCGTCGAGATCGCTCGTCGTGTCCGCCTCGAGCGTGATCACGAGCGCGTCGTCGTCGCAGCGGTCGAGCGCCGAGAGGAAGCCCTGGCGAAATGCCGCGCCCGGCCCCTGGTTCTGGCCCATCTGGAGGAGCTCGACCGGCACCGGACCGCGGTAGGCCTCGACGACCTCGGCCGTGCGATCGGCCGAGCCGTCGTCGACGATGAGGACGCGGCTGCCGAGCGGGAAGAGCTCGGGCCGGTTCTCGAAGTCCGCGAGGAGGCGCGGAAGGTTCTCCTCCTCGTTGTACGCCGGGATCACGAAGACGTGCTGGCTCGCGCTCTCCTCGGGGAGCTGCGGCGTGAGAAACGCAGGCTCGGCGAGAGGGGTGACGACGGGCAAAGCGACGCTCGTCATCGCACTCCCTCACATGCGGCGTAACGCGCCGCTTTCACTACCCCTTGATCCCTGCACCGCATTGAGACCCTCGTCCCTCCCCAGAGACGTCCGCCAGAGCCATCGATCTTGGGTCCCGAGAGGCCGCAAAACCAGGCCAGAACTAGAAAACCCGCCACCCGGCGAGGGTGCTAGCCCTTCGGGTAGTTGGGGGGCTCCGAGGAGGCCCGCGAACCTGTTCCTCCGGGGAATTCCGCCGGAACGGCCGTGCGCCCATCATTTGGTGACCGTGACTGTGCGCGCCGCCAGCCCGTCGACGGTGCGCTCGCGTTCCGGAAAGGGACGCGCGTGAGCACCGACGCCTCCGCGCTCCAGGCCCCTGCAGCGGTCGCCGAACGACGGCCCGTGTTCCGAGGAGCCTGGCTGCTTTCGGGCTCGATGCTCCTCTCGGGCGTCCTGATCTACGTCTTCCACGTGCTCGCCGCCCGCGCGCTCGGCCCGGCCGCCTACGGCCAGATCGCCGTTCTGTGGGCCGCCATGTTCCTCGCGGTCATCGTGCTCTTCCGGCCGATCGAGCAGACGGTCTCGCGGGCGCTCGCCGACCGGCTCGCCCGCGGCGAGGAGGTCCGGACGGTGCTTCGCTCGTCGATCCTGCTCGCGGTCGCGCTCGTCGCTGTGCTCGGCGCCGCTTCCGTCGTAGCCTGGAACGCGATCGGCGACCGGCTGTTCCTCGGCGACTCGGCCATGACGGCGCTGCTCGTCCTCGGGATCGCCGGCTACGGGCTCGCCTACGTCGTGCGCGGCGTGCTCGCGGGCGTGCGCTGGTTCAACGGCTACGGCGCCAGCCTGGTCGTCGACTCCCTCGCGCGCCTGGCGATCGCCGTACCGCTGCTCTTCGTCGCCTCGAAGCTCACGGCGGCCACGGCGGTCATCGCGGCCGGTGCGATCGGCGCGCTCGTTCCGCTCTGGATCGGTCGCGCGCGCGTGCGAGGCGCCCTCCACGGCGCCGGCGGAACCAGGTTCGAGCTCGGCTCGGCCATGAGGTTCGCGGCGCCGGCCAGCGTGATCGCCGCCTCCGACCAGCTCCTCGTGAACGGCGGGTCGCTCCTCGTGATGGTCGAGGGAGGAACCCACGCGAGCCGGACCGCCGGGATCGTCTTCGCGGCGACCATGCTCGTGCGCGTGCCCACCTACGTCTTCCAGGGACTCGCCGCCTCGCTCCTTCCGAACCTCACGCACCTGAACGTCGTCGCGGACGCGGGGCGGTTCCGCCGCGCGGTCGTCCAGGCGACGGGAATGCTCCTCGGGGTCGGCGCCCTGATCGTGGTCGCCGCCGCGCTCCTCGGGCCGGAGTCGATGGGAATCCTCTACGGCAGCGGCTTCGACGCCGGGCGCTCAGAGCTCGTCCTGCTCGGAGCGGGCGTCGGGTTCTACCTCGCGGCCTCGACGCTCTCCCAGGCGCTGCTCGCGCTCGATGCTGGGGGACGGGCGGCCGTGTGCTGGGCGATCGCGGCCGTGCTCTTCGTCGGGCTCTACGTGGCCGTTCCCGGCGAGCCGCTCATGCGGATCGCGGTCGCGTTCGCGGTCGCGACGCTCGTGAATCTCGTGGCACTCGCCACCGTGACGCTCTGGCGTCCGCCGCGTAAGGGCTAGCGCAGGCGCCGCTCGATGCTCGAGCGGTGGTCCTTCGCATCGAGCTGGGCGCTGTCGCGGCCCGTGCCGCCCCTCACCGTGTCGGCCTTCTTGTCGCGCGCGAAGAACGTGTCGTTCCCGGCCGCGCCGCCGATCGTGTCCACCCCGCCGCCGCCGGTGAGCGTGTCGTTTCCGTCGGAGCCGCGGATCGTGTCGACGCCGCCGCGGCCGTCGATCACGTCGTTGCCCTCCGCGCCGTCGAGCACGTTGGCGCCGTTCCCTCCGGTGAGCCGGTCGTCGAAGCTCGAGCCGAGCACGTTCTCGACCGTCGCGACGAGGTCGGCTCCGTCTCCGGTCGCCCGGCCGGCCGAGAGGCTCACGACCACGCCGATCCGCTGGTTCGCGGGGAAGAAGCTCGAGAAGTCGGCCGTGTCGGTGTCGGCGCCGCCCGTGAGCGTGTCGCCGCCGGCGAAGCCGAAGAGACGGTCGTTGCCGTTTCCGCCAAGGAGCGTGTCGTCGCCCGCGAGGCCGCGCAGCACGTCGGCGCCGTCGCCGCCCGTGAGCGTGTTCGCGGCGCCGTCGCCCGTCAGCGTGTCGTTGCCGCCTCCGCCGGTGACGTTCTCGAAGGTCGTGAGCGTGTCGTTCCCGCCCGCCGTCGACGCCGTGCCGGTCGTCAGGCTGACGGTGACGGGGTCGGACTCGAGCGAGTAGTCGATCGTGTCGGATCCGGCGCCGCCGTCGGCGAGGTCGCTTCCGGCGGTGCCGAAGACGATGTCGTTGCCGCCCCCGGCGCTCAGGATGTTGTTCCCACCGTCGCCCGTCAGCACGTCGCGCCCCGCGCCGCTCGTCACGTTCTCGACCAGCATGATCTCGTCGGAGCCGGCGCCGGTCGCCTGCGGAACCGAGACCGAGAGGTCGACGGTCACGCCGAAGCCCGACGAGGAGTAGTCGACCGTGTCGGTTCCGAGGTCTCCGTCGAGCAGGTCGTCGCCGGGGCCGCCCACGAGCGTGTCGTCGCCGGCGAGCCCGAACAGCTCGTTGTCCGCGACGTTGCCGGTGAGCGTGTCCGCGTAGTTCGAGCCGAGCACCGACTCGGCCGCGACGATCGTGTCGGTACCCGCGCCGCCCGTGTTCTGGGCGGCGATCGTCGTGAGGTTGAGCGTCACGCCCGCGCTCGCCGACGAGTAGTCGAGGGTGTCCGAGCTGGCGCCGCCGTCGAGCGTGTCGTTGCCCTCGAAGCCGGTCAGGGTGTCGTCGCCGCCGTTCCCGAGCAGCACGTTCGCGCCCGAGTCGCCGATGAGGACGTCCTGGCCGCCGCCGCCGGTCGCGTTCTCGATCCCACTCAAGGCGTCGCTGTCGGCCGCGCCGGTAGCCGAGCCCGCGCCGAGCACGACGGTGACGGGGTCGAGGAAGGCCGAGTAGTCGACGGTGTCGGTGCCGGCGTCGCCCATGAGCGTGTCGTCGCCGAGGTCGCCGAGGAGGATGTCGTTCCCTGCGTTCCCGGACAGGAAGTTCGCGCCGCCGTCGCCGGAGAGCGTGTCCGCTCCGGTTCCGC
The DNA here is from genome assembly GCA_963814525.1 of uncultured Actinomycetes bacterium. GTDB lineage: Bacteria > Actinomycetota > Thermoleophilia > Gaiellales > Gaiellaceae > CAVRUF01. Next base: position 365,453 of record CAWFDH010000008.1, read on the forward strand.
CGATGAGGTTCTCGAAGCCTGTGAGCGTGTCGGTGCCGGCGCCGCCCGTGACCTGAGGCGTCGCGAGCGCGAGGCTGACCGTGAGCGCGCCGGTGACGCCGGAGTAGTCGAGCACGTCGCTCTCCGAGCCGCCGTCGAGGAGGTCGTTTCCGGCGCCCTCGACGATCGCGTCCGCGTCGGCGCCGCCCGAAACCGAGTCGTTGCCCGCTCCGCCGGTCAGACGGTCGGCGCCCGGCCCGCCGGAGATCGCGTCGTCGCCGGCCGCTCCGTCGATCGTGTCGGCGCCGCCCTGTCCGGTGAGCGTGTTCGCGAGCGCGCTGCCGAGGAGCGTGTTGTCGCCGGCGCCGCCGGTCGCGTTCTCGACGTCGGCGGCGACGCTGTCGCCCTCGCCCGTCTCGCCGTCGTCGAAGACCGCGTCCAAGGTGATGGTCACGCCGTTCGCGCGGGAGCCGTACGTGACGGTGTCGATCCCGCCGCTGCCGGCGATCGAGTCGGAGCCGCTCGCGGACGCGCCCTCGTCGAACGTGTCGTTGCCGAGTCCTCCGGTCAGCGTGTCGCCGCCCGGGCCGCCGCTCAGCGTGTCGTTGCCCTGGCCGCCGGTCACCGTGTCGTCGCCGGACGCCGCCCGCGAGGGCGTTCGTCCCGGTTCCGCCGGTGATCGTGTCGTCGCCGGAGCCGCCGGTGAGCGAGTCGTCGCCGCTCTCGCCGTTCAGGGTGAAGAGGATCGAGGACGGGCTGCCGGTGACCACGTCACCCGCGCCCGAGACCGTGTCGTCGCCGCCGCTCGCGTTGACCGTGCCGAGCTCCACGCCCGCGAGGGTCATGTCGACGTCGTTGTCGCCGTTCAGGTTCGCGCCCAGCGCTCCGTAGACGAGGTCGTCGTTCCCCGGACCGCCCGTGACGACGATCCGGTCGCCCGTGCCCGTGCCGAGATCGACGGTGAGCTCGATCTCGGAGAGTCCCAGTCCTTCGACGAGCACGCCCGGCGCGAACGTGCCGCCGCTCAGGTCGACCGTGAGCGTCTCGGCGCCCGTGTTGCCGGTGACGACGATCGTGTCGGTGAGCAACGTGGTCGCAAGGCCGCACGGCGCGATCCCGACCATGATGCGCCCGAGATTCGCGCCGGTTCCGACCGAGACCGTGCCCGAGTCGCCCGCCGCGGTCATGGTGATCGTCGCGGTGGTCCCGCCGAAGACGCAGCCGACGGCCGCGCTCGCGACCGCGGGGAAGGCGAGCAGGGCTACCGCGCTGACGAGCGCGGTCTGGATGAGGCGGCGGGGTCGCACAGATCCTCCATCGGGCGATTGGCCGACGAACCTGAGGATTTCGCGTTAAGGAGGCGGTGTCCTGCGGCTAGCGCTGGTTCGTGCCGGCGAACGCGCTTCCGAGGTAGTAGACGAGCAGCCCGAAGATCGGGAAGAGGACGATCACGAGGAGCCAGACGATCTTGCCCACGGCGCCGAGGTCGGGACGGCGGGTGAAGATGTCGATCGCGCCGACGATCCAGCAGGCGGCCCAGGCGACGATCGCGGCGATTCCGAGGAGCGTCCCGGGCCGGTACGCGAAGAGGGTGGCGGCGAAGAGCATCAGCGCACCCTACGCCGTGCGGCGGTCGCTTGCCATGGAGGTCTGTCGGCGATGCGCCGGGCGGCGCTTCGCTCGGCCGCGCCCTCGACCACGTACCGCGCGCCCGACGCCGTGCCGGGACGCTGGCTCGTCCACACGACGGTCGGCGCGCCGGAGGCGGAGAGAGCGACGTGCGGCTGGTCGACCCGTCCGCGCGCGGGGAGCTTGCGCGACGCCCCGAGCGAGCCGCCGGGACGCAGCCGGCGGACGAGGACGTCGTGCTGGCCGGCGGGCCAGACGACGACGGCGACGCCCTTCGGCGTCATGGCCACGTCCGGCCAGGCGGTGTCGGGCCCGTTCCGGGCGAGCGTTCGCAGGCCTCCGAGGGAACCCCCGGGACCGATCCGCCGCGCCTCGACCGAGTAGCCGCGGCCGGCCACGCGTCCCCAGACGACGGTCGTCGCTCCGCCCGAGCCCATCGCCACGTTCGGCCCGAGCACGCCCGAGGCTCCCTTCGTGAGCGCCAGCACCGGGCCGAGCGGAACGCCCGAGTCGACACGGCGCGCACGCAGGTCCTCGGCGACCGACGTCCACACGACGGTCGCGCGGCCGCGGGAGCCGACCGCGATCCTCGGTGCCTCGTAGGAGAGGAGTCCGGCCCAGAGGCGCCGCTTCGACCCGATCTGTCCGTCCGGGGCGATCCGGCGCGCGATCACGAGCTCGCCCGCGCCGTCCGCGTCGAGCCGGTGCCAGGCGGCTACCGCGGATCCGTCCGGGCCGGCCGCGACCGCGGGACCCCAGGCCTCGTAGGTGTCGGCGTCGAGCTCGCGGACGGGACCCAGCGTGCCGTCGGGCGCGAGCCGCCGGGTCCGCACCGACGCGTACTGCTCGTCGCCCGCGGCGAGGAGCACCCAGACGAACGTCGCCGTCCCGTCGGGAGCGACGGCCACGTCGAACGAGTCCGCGTGGCCGCCGGAGATGGAGAGGACCGGCCCGAGCTTGCCGTTCGGCGCGATCCGCCGGGCCTGCACGACGGGTGCCGCGCGGTCGACCCACCAGCCGACGACGGCGGATCCGTCCGCGCCGACGCCGACCTGGGGGTAGCCGGCCTCGAGCCCCTCGGCCGAGAGCGTCTTCACCGCGCCGAGCGCGCCGCGGGGCCCGACGAGCCGCGACTGGATCCGCGTGTGCGACCCGACGAGCCGCGTCCACACCGCGAGCGTTCCCTTCGGGCCGGAGTCGACCCGCACCTCGAGCGCGCTGCGCCGCGAGGACCCGGAGACGTCCATGACCCGCGTCCAGGCGGCGTGCGCCGGACCGGCTGCGGCCAGCGCAAAGGCACCCGCCGCAACGGCGCACGGGAGAACGGACGGTCTGCGGCTGATCGTCTTGCGCATCCGGGTACGCCGCGCCGGAATCTAGAGACGTGGCGGGTCGGCATACGCCGACCCGCCCCAAAATCCTCGCTAGATCTAGATGAGCCCGCAGGCGCGGGCGGTGTTCGGCCACGGGTAGAACCCGCGTCCGCTGCGATACGCGCGCTCGGCCACCCAGATCTGCTCGAGCGGGACCCACTTGTGCGCGCGGCCTTTCTTCCGGAGAAGGTGACGGCCGTACGTCCGCTGGAACGAGATGTCCATCTGCAGACCGCCGTAGTAGCCGTTCCCCGTGTTTGCGTTCCACGGTCCCTCACGCCGATGGATGCAGAGCCAGGCCTGGAGGCGCTTCGGATGCGTCGCGGCGCGGCGAGCCTGCCTGGCCTGCTTGCGCCACTTGTTGAGCATCCACCGGTGATAGGCGAGATTCGTCGGGCGCTCGGCGAGACGCCGAGCCGGTGCGAGCTTCACGCCCATCAGCTTCTGCCAGCGCCACGTCTCTTTCCGGTAGTCCTCGATCCGGTCGATCACGCGTGGCGAGACCTGCTTTCCAACCGATGCGGCCTGCGCCGACGGGACGAGAACTCCCGCGAGCACCGCCAGCACCGCAATGCGGCGTAGAACAAGGCTTCGTGTACGCATAGACCCCCTTCGTTCGCTTGCATGACACGTCCGCTCCGAGGTGGCGATGAGAACGGACGAGACCCGGTGCGCGAAGTCCGCATCCACACCGGGCCGAGGCACCTGTCGTGGCGCCAAGCGCGCGACCCTAGCTAAAGGTTTCGAAGCCCTGCGTAGGTTCTTCGTGCCGATGCGCACGAGATCCGGCGAGGCTACGGCGACGTGCTGGAGGGCGTAGTAGGCTCAATTTCCGGGCCTCGAAGGGGCGGAATTCGCAGAAGGGAAGCGCGTGACGAGAGGGTTCGAACCGGCCCCCGGCGACGAGCAGGTCGTCATGGAATCGGGGCTTCTGGCGAACGCCGACGAGCGGACGCTCGCGATCCTCGAGCACCGCGCGAGAACCCACTGGCGGCACCGCGGCTGGCTCATCCGGCGCCTGCTGCTCGCCGCCGACGTGCTCGGGCTCCTCGCCGCCTACCTCCTCGCCCAGGCGATCGCGGCCGGCCAGACCGACGCGACGGGAGAGATCACGCGCGGGACCGAGACGCTGCTCTTCGTCGCGACGCTCCCCGCGTGGATCGTGCTCGCGAAGCTCTACGGGCTCTACGACCGCGACGAGGAGCGCACCGACCACACGACCGTGGACGACCTCTGGGGGATCTTCCACCTGATGACCGTCGGCGCCTTCCTCCTCATCATCGGCGGCTGGGCGACGGACATCGCCTCGCCGGACGTCTTCAAGCTCGGGCTCTTCTGGGCGTTCGCGATCGCGCTGATCGCGCTCGGCCGCTCCGCCGCGCGGGCGATCTGCCGGCGCACGGTGAACTACCTCCAGAACACGGTGATCGTCGGCGCCGACGAGGTCGGCCAGCTCGCCGCGCGGAAGATCCTCCGGCACCCGGAGTACGGGATCAACCTGGTCGGATTCGTCGACTCGGCGCCGCGGGAGCTCGAGGGCGACATGGCGCACCTGTCGGTGCTCGGGCGGCCGGACGGCCTGCTCGAGATCGTCCGCGCGCTCGACGTCGAGCGCGTGATCGTCGGCTTCTCGGAGGCCTCGAGCGAGGAGACGCTCGAGCTCGTCCGGTCGCTCAAGGACGTGGACGTGCAGGTCGACGTGGTCGCGCGGCTCTTCGAGCTCGTCTCGTCGAACGCGGGCATCCACACGCTCGAGGGGATGCCGCTCGTGAGCCTCCCGCCGCTGCGGCTCTCGCCCTCGTCGCGGCTCCTCAAGCGGACGATGGACGTCACGTTCTCCGCCCTGGGCCTGCTCCTGCTCTCGCCCGTCTTCCTCGGGATCGCAATCGCGGTGAAGATCGGCTCGCGCGGCCCCGTGTTCTTCCGGCAGGTGCGGATGGGCTCGCGCGACCGGACGTTCACGATCCTCAAGTTCCGCACGATGGCCGCCGGCTCCGATGAGCGGCGTGCCGACGTCGCCCACCTGAACGAGCACGGCGCGGCCGGGACGATGTTCAAGGCGCGCAACGACCCGCGGGTGAACGGCGTCGGCCGGTTCCTCCGCAGGACGTCGCTCGACGAGCTGCCCCAGCTCTGGAACGTGCTGCGCGGCCAGATGAGCCTCGTCGGCCCGCGGCCGCTGCCGCTCGACGAGGACCGGAACGTCGGCAGCTGGGGCCGTCGCCGCCTCGACCTGCGGCCGGGGATGACCGGCCCCTGGCAGGTGCTCGGCCGCTCCGACATCCCGTTCGACGAGATGGTGAAGCTCGACTACCTCTACGTCACCGGCTGGTCGCTCGGCTACGACCTGAAGCTCCTCGCCCGGACGATCCCCGCGCTGTTCTCGGTGCGGGGCGCGTACTAGAGGCCGCGCGATGAACCCGGACGACGCCCGCCAGGCGGCGCAACGCCTGTCCGACGCGCTCGCGGCGGAGAGACTACGCGGGACACGACCCCTGGGACGGGCTCTCGTCACCGCTCGTGCGCACGGTCGCCCGCGGCCGTCTCGGCCGTGGCGCGGCGACGCAGGCGTTCAAGTACTCGCCCGTGGATCTCCGCCCGCTCTTCCGCGTGCCCAAGCAGCGGCATACGAAGGCGGTGGCGCTCCTCGTCTCCGCCTACACGCGCCTCGGGGACACGGCCCGTGCCGAGGAGCTGGCGGCGGACCTCGTCGAGCGCCAGACCGAGTCGGGCGGCTGGGCCTACGGCTTCGACGTGCAGACGCGCTGGGGCTTCTATCCCGCGGGACAGCCCAACGCCGTCGCCACCGTGTTCGCCGCGCATGCGCTCCTCGACCTCGGGATCAGCGAGCCCGTCGAGCGCGCGGTCGAGTGGGCCGCCACGGAGCTGCCCGTGGAGCGCGACGGCAAGCGCTGGTTCGCGTACTACCCCGGCTCGACCATCCCCGTCCACAACGCGAGCCTCATGGTCGCCGGGCTCATGGCGCGCACGAGCACCCTCGACTCGATCGCGGGCGATGCCGTGGCCTACACGCTCGACCGCCAGCGGCCCGACGGATCGTGGCCGTACGGCGACGATCCCCGGCTCGGCTGGGTGGACGGCTACCACACCGTCTACGTGCTCGAGAGCCTCGAACGCTGGTCGCGCGTCGGCAACCTGCCGGCCGTGGACGACGCGATCGAGTGCGGGCTCGACCTCTTCCTCACGCGGCTCGTCGACCCCGACGGCGCCGCCCGCGCGAGCCTCGACTCCCGCTATCCCGTGGACACGCACGCGTGCGCGATCGCGATCACCGGCCTGTGCCGCCTCGCCGCACGGGATCCGCGGGCGCTTCCGACCGCGGAGCGGATCCTCGCGTGGACGCTCGAGCACATGCGGCGCAGGGACGGCCGGTTCGCGTTCCAGCGCCACCGCGTCGGCCGCAACTCCGTCCCCTACATCCGCTGGTCGGACGCGCACATGCTCCTCGCGCTCGCGACCTGGCTGGAGACCCGTGCCCCCGCGAGCTGACGTCCTCGGCGTCGAGATCGACCGTCTCACGATGGACGAGACGGTCGCGCTCCTCGTGCAGGCGATCGACGAGCGGCGCCTCGTGCAGCACGTGTGCGTGAACGCCGCCAAGCTCGTCGCCCTGCGCGGCGATCCCAGGCTGCGCGCGATCGTCGAGGAGTGCGAGGTCGTGAGCGCCGACGGCCAGCCGGTCGTCTGGGCGTCGAAGCTCCTCGGCGACCCGCTCCCGGAGCGCGTGAACGGCACCGATCTCATGCACCGGCTCTTCGCGCGAGGCGGAGCGGCGCGGCTACGGCGTGTTCATCCTCGGCGCGAAGCAGGAGGTGCTCGAGCAGGCGGTCGCGAACCTGCGCGCCGCCCATCCGAGCCTGCGGATCGCGGGCGCGCGGAACGGCTGGTTCCCCGACTCGGAGAGCGCCGACTGTTGCCGCGGAGATCGCGGCCGCGAAGCCGGACATCCTCTTCGTCGCCATCTCGTCGCCGCGCAAGGAGGTGTTCCTCGCCGAGCACGGCCGGACGCTCGGCGTGCCGCTCATCATGGGCGTCGGCGGCTCGATCGATATCGTCGCGGGGGTGACGCGTCGCGCCCCCCGCTGGATGCGCTCGGCCGGGCTCGAGTGGCTCTTCCGGCTCGCGCAGGAGCCGCGCCGCCTCGGCCGCCGCTACGTCGTCACGAACGCGCAGTTCATCGCAATCGCGGGCAAGGAGATCGCGCTGCGGCGATTCCGCCGCGCGTAGCCGATGGGCGGGATCGCAGGCGTCGTCGACTTCCGCCCGGGCGCTCGCGTCGAGCCCGAGACGGTCGAGCGGATGTGCTCGCTCATCGAGCACCGCGGGCGGACGACGGGCATCCACGTCCGCGAGGGCGGCGGGGCTCGGCCACCGCCGGCTGGCGATCACCGACCTCGTCACCGGGCAGCAGCCGCTCTCGAACGAGGACGGAACCGTCTGGGTGACGTTCAACGGCGAGATCTACAACTTCCGCGCGCTCCGGACCGAGCTCGAGGAGCGCGGCCACCGCTTCGCGACGCAGACCGACACCGAGGTGATCCCGCACCTCTACGAGGAGCACGGGATCGACTTCGTCCACGCGCTCGAGGGCAACTGGGCCATCGGCCTGTGGGACGAGCGGCGCCGCCGACTGGTGATCACCCGCGACCGGATGGGCCGGCGCCCGCTCGCCTGGAGCCTGAAGGACGGCGTCGTCCGCTTCGCGAGCGAGGCGAAGGCGATCCTGGCCGACCCGGCGGTGTCGCGCGAGATCGACCAGAGCGCGCTCATCGACATCATCCGCTTCGGGACGACCGTGGAGAGCCGCACGATGTTCCGCGACGTCTCGGTCGTGAAGCCGTCGCACCGCCTCGTCTTCGAGGACGGCCGGCTCGTCTCCGACGACCTGTACTGGGACTGCAACGACGTCGCCGGTGTTCGAAGGCGGCTTCGAGGACGCGATCGAGGGCTTCACGGACGTGCTCTCCGCCGCCGTGGCGGCGCGGATCGGCGGGGACGTCCCGTACGGGCTCCTCCAGTCGGGCGGGATCGACTCGTCGCTCCTCGCGTCGTTCATCGCCGAGCAGGCGCCCGGCCTGCGGACGTACACGGTCGCGACCGGAGGCGTCGACGACGAGACGGACGCGGCGACCGCCGTCGCCCGCCACGTCGGCGCCGAGCACACGGTCATCCCGCTCTCGAACGTCGACCCGGCGGAGGTCGCCCCGAAGATCCCCTGGATGCTGGACGAGCCGTTCATGAACGACGGGGTGATCGGCAACCTCCTCCTCTCCCGCTCCCTCGCCGACGAGGTCACGGTCGCGATCACCGGCGACGGCGGCGACCACGCGTTCTCCGGAACCTGGGTCCACCTCGGCGACGCGTACGCGCAGAAGATTCCGCGGCCGCTGGCGGCGGTCGGGCGCGCTCGCCGCAGACGGCGTGCACGCGCTCACGCGAAACCGCACGGCGCGCCGGCTGTCGAAGGGATTCCACGGCGCCCGCGTGCCGCAGCGCAGCCGCTGGCTGGTGATGCGCCAGCACGACATGCCGATCCGCCACGCCGGCCTCCTCGCGACGCCCGTCTGGGACCAGAACGGCGTCGATCCCGAGGCGGAGGCGCTCGCCTACTACGACCGCTGCACCTCGCCCGACCATCTGAGCCGCGTCATCTACGCGGAGGCGCGCTGGGATCTCCCGCCCAACGACATGATGAAGGTCGACCGCGCGTGCGCCTACGGCGGCATGGCGGCGCGCTCGCCGTTCTTCGATCCGCGCGTGGTCGAGTTCGCGTCCAGCCTTCCGGCCGAGTGGAAGTACCACGACCGCACGCTCAAGATCCTCGGCCGCGAGGTGGCGCGGCGGCGGCTTCCCGAGGAGATCTCGCGGCTCCCGAAGACCGGGCTCTCGACGCCGATGCGCGACTGGATGCGCGGCCCGTTCGGCGAGAAGATCGGGCGCGTGCTCGCGTCCGACTCGTTCGCCTCGCGCGGGGTGTTCGACCCCAAGGGGGCGATGACGGTGCTCGAGCGCCACCGCGCCGGCCGGGGCGACTACGCGCACGTCGCCTGGACGATGGCGATGACCGAGATCTTCTACCGCTCGTTCGTGGACACGTTCGGGATGGCAGACGAGCGGGTCTGGGAGTGACGCGCGTCCTCCTCGTCGTCGGGACGAGGCCGAACTTCATGAAGATGGCCCCGGTCGCCCGCGAGCTCGACGCGCGCACGGGATTCGAGCGGATCCTCGTCCACACGGGCCAGCACTACGACGACGCGATGTCGCGGGTCTTCGTGGAGGAGCTCGAGGCCGGCGAGCCCGACTTCTTCCTCGACGTCGGCTCGGGCACGCACGCCGAGCAGACCGCGCGCGTGCTCGAGCGGATCGAGCCGGTGCTCCTGGAGACCGAGCCGGATCTCGTGCTCGTCCCCGGCGACGTGAACTCGACCCTCGCGGCCGCGCTCGCCGCGGTGAAGCTCGGGATCCCGGTCGGCCACGTCGAGGCGGGACTGCGCTCGTTCGACCGGACGATGCCGGAGGAGCTGAACCGGATCCTCACGGACGCGATCTCCGACCTGCTGTTCACGCACTCCCCGGAGGCTCGCACGAACCTGGAGCACGAGGGCGCGATCGGCGCGATCCACGAGGTCGGCAACACGATGATCGACACGCTCGTGCGGCTGCGGCCGCGCATCGACGAGCTCGACGCGCCCGGGCGGCACGGGCTCGAGCCGGGCGGCTACGTCGTGGTCACGCTGCACCGCCCGGCGCTCGTGGACGGGCCCCTGCTGGGCGAGGCGTTCGCCGCGCTCGGCGAGCTCGCGCGTCGAGCTGCCCGTCGTCTTCCCGGCGCATCCGCGGACTCGCGCGAGCGCTCGACCGGCTCGGGCTCGCCGCGCCGCCCGGTCTCGTGCTGCTCGACCCGCTGCCGTACCTCGAGTTCCTCGGCCTCGTCGCCGGCTCGGCGGCGGCGCTCACCGACTCGGGCGGGATCCAGGAGGAGACGACCTACCTCGGCATCCCGTGCTTCACGCTGCGCTCGACCACCGAGCGCCCGGTCACCGTCGAGCTGGGGACGAACACGCTGCTCGGCCTCGATCCCGCGTCGGATCCGCGAGGTGCCGGCGCTGCTGTCCGAGCCGCGCGTTTCGTCGGTGCCGCCGCTCTGGGACGGACACGCCGCCGAGCGGATCGTCGACGTGCTCTAGAGCGCGACCGTGGCGCCGGTCTCGGCGGAGCGCAGCGCGGCCAGCGTGACCGCCATCGTCGCGAGCGGATCCGGGCTCGTCTCCTCCCCGGCTGCCAGCGCCGCGAACTGCGCCTCGTGGCCCTTGTCCCGGCGGGACTTGATCGTGCGTGAACGTCCGTCCCCGTGCAGCTCGAGCCGCTCGAAGTCGACGAGCACCGCCGAGCGGCCGGCCGACTGGGCCTCGATCCGCTCCTTGCCGAGCTTCGGGTCGCCGCGGGAGCCGTAGACGATCGTCGCCGTCGAGCCGCCCGGGAAGTCGAGGTGGACGTGAAGCTCTCGGCGCTCGCGAGCGGCCGGCCGGGGTCGGCGCGCAGCGCGCACGTGACCCGCGTCGGCAGCTCGCCGGCGAGCCAGCACGCGAAGTCGACGAAGTGGCAGCCCTCGCCGAGCAGGCGCCCGCCGCCGTCGTCCGGATCGTTCGTCCAGTGGCCGGGCTCGAGCGCCTCGGCGTTCACGCGGTAGAGGAGCTCGAACGGCCCGCCCAGGTGCTCGCGCAGGCGCGCGGCGAGCGGTGCGTGGCGGCGATTGAACCCGACCGTCAGCGTGCCCGCGCTCGCCGCCCGCGCGGCCGCGAGGTCATCGAGCTCCTCCTCGGTCAGCGCCGGCGGCTTCTCGACGAACACGGACTTGCCCGCCCGGAGCGCACGTGCGGCCAGCTCGGCGTGCGACCCGTGCCGCGTCGCGACGGCGACGAGTCCGATTGCCGGATCGGCGATCAGCTCGTCCGCGGCGAGCGCCCGGTCGAACCCGAACCGCTCCTGCGCGCCCCGGGCCGAGAGCCCGCTCGCGCTCGCGACCGCCTCGAGCGTGAACCCCGCCTTGGCGAGCCCCGGGATGAGGACGCCGGCCGCGAAGCTCCCCGCGCCGATCACGCCCGCGGCCAGCGGTGGCCCGGGCACGCCGCGGCCTGCACCGCCGGCTCGGGCGGCTCCGCGACCGCGTCGTACGTGATGAGGACGCCCAGCGGCGACGAGTCGGCGCCGACGAGCGCGTCGTAGGCCTCCGGCGCGTCGTCGATCGCGATCCGCGAGGTCACGAGCCCGGCGACGCGCACCTTGCCCGCCGCGACGAGGTCGAGGAACGCCGCCAGGTTGCGGCGCTCGGTCCAGCGCACGTATCCGATCGGGTAGTCGAGCCCGCGCTCCTCGTACTCGGCGTCGTAGCGGCCGGGGCCGTAGGAGCGCGAGACGACGAGCGAGAGCTCCTTGTCGTAGTAGGCGTCGCGCGGCACGTCGAGTCCGACGTCGCCCACGACGACGACCCGGCCGCGGTCCCGGCAGAGCCGTGCGGCCAGCTCGATGGGATCGTCCGAGGACGTCGCCGCCGTGATGACCACGGCGTCGCACCCGGCTGCGGCCGCCGGCAGGTCGCCGTCGAGCTCGGTCCGCGCGAACGCGACCTCGGCGGCGCCGTCCGCCAGGGCGCGCTCGACGAGCGCAGCGTCGAGGTCGATCCCGACGACCCGGCATCCGGCCGCGCGGAGGATCTGGCCGGCGAGCTGGCCGACGAGCCCGAGTCCGATCACGGCGACCCGCTCGCCCAGCCGCGCGTCCGCCTGCCGGACGGCGTGCAGCGCGATCGCCCCGACGGTCGCGAATGCGGCGTCCTCGAACGAGACGCCCTCCGGGACGGGCACGGCGAGATTGGCAGGCACGTAGTCGATCTCCGCATGCGTCGCGAACCCGGCTCCGGCGCAGGCCACGCGGTCCCCGGGCGCGAGATCGCTCACGCGGCTCCCGGCGGCGATCACGACTCCGGACGCGGAGTACCCGAGCGGCGCCGGCTGCCCGAGGCGAAAGCGCACCGCCTGCGCCGCCGCGCCCAGCCCGTCGCGCCGCGCCTTGTCGAAGACGAGCCGAGCCTGGTCGGGCCGGGCACGCGCCTTCGCGAGGAGGCTCTTGCGCCCGGTCTCGACGGTGCTGCGCTCGGTGCCGGCGCTCACGAGGCTCGCCCGGACGTCGACGAGCACGCCCTCCGGACGCAGCTCGGGCCGGGGGACGTCGAGCACCTCGATCCGCCCGTCGCGAAGCCGATGCGTGACCTGCTTCAAAGCGAGGAAAGCGTACAACCGAGCTGCTCGCGGCCCTCACTAGACTCCTCGCGATGACGTCGGAACGGGAGCCGATCAAGGTCGCTGCGATCGCGCTGGGCTCGGTCGGGGCCGACACGGGCGGACGCACGTACCTCGCCGGAATCCTCGGGCCGCTCGCGGCGACCCCCGGGATCGAGCTCGAGCTCCACCTCGCCGACGAGACCTTCACGCCGCCGGACGGCTGTCGCGTCGTCCGCCACCGGGTTCCGCGCTTCGCCGGGGCGCTCGGGCGCATCGCCGCCGAGGCCCGGGTCGCCCGCTCGCTCTCCGGCCGCGGATTCGACGTGCTGCTGGCGCCGCTGAACTACGTTCCGCACCTCTGGCGCGGCCGCGCGGTCGTGGTCGAGCACAACCTGCTCGCGCTCCCGAGCGGCGCGTCATACGTGAGCAGGCGCAAGGCCTGGTACCGGATCCGCGCGCTGCGCTCCTCGCTTCGCCGGTCGCAACGCGTCGTCGCGGTGAGCGAGTACCTCCGCGACCGCATCCTCGCGGAGCTCCCCGATTCCGATCCGGCCAAGTTCGCCGTGATCCCGCTCGGGCTGCCGGCGGACTGGGGCGCGCGCGCAGCCGCGGTCGAGCAGCAGAACCGCGTTCTCGTCGTCGCCTCGCTCTCGACGTACAAGCGGATCGACCTCGCGATCGAGGCGTTCGCGCTCGCCGCCGACTCGCTGCCGGGAGCGGAGCTCGCGATCGCCGGCCCGGGCCGCGAGGATCGGCGCCGTGCGTTCGAGGCGTTGGCCGCCGAGCGCGGGATCGGGGATCGCGTGACGTTTCTCGGCAACGTCCCGTACGAGCGGATGTCGGAGCTCTACGGCACCGCGTCCGTCGTCCTCCAGCTCTCGACGATCGAGAGCTTTCCGCTGCCGGTGCTCGAGGCGATGGGCGCGGGCATCCCGATCGTCGCGACCCGGATCGAGGCGGCCGAGGAGGTAGGCGGCAATGCGCCGATCTGGCTCGACGCCGCCGCGGACGCGCAGGAGACTTCCGAGGTACTCGTCCGCGCGATGACCGACGAGCCCGTGCGCGCCGAGGCGATCCGCCGCGGTCGCGAGCGCGCCGCCGGCTTCACCTGGGACTCGCTCGGCCGAACTGCTCGCCGAGACGCTGCGCGAAGCCTGCGCGCCGGCGCGTGCCGCGGATCCGCTCGTCCAGCCGACCCACTCTCAGGTCGGACGGCTCTAGGTGGACACCGGGCTCCAGGGCAAGCGCGTCCTCGTCACGGGCGCCTCGGGCGGGATCGGCGCCGCGACCGCCCGCGCCTTCGCGGCCGAGGGCTGCCGGGTCGCGATCCACTATCACCGCGGCCGCGACCGGGCCGAGACCGTCGCCGCAGAGCTGGACGGCGCGGTCGTCGTCCAGGCCGACCTGACGAGCGAGGAGGAGACCGACCGGCTGTTCGGCGAGGTTCGCGCCGCGTTCGGCGGTCTCGACGTCTGCGCGGCCGTCGCCGGCGTGTGGCCCGAGGAGGACACCCCGGTCTGGGAGCTCTCGCTCGAGCGCTGGCGCGAGACGCTCGACGCGAACCTGACCGTCACGTTCCTGACCGCGCGCGGGTTCCTCCGCGAGGTCGCGGAGTCTGGGCACGGCAGCCTCGTCCTGGTCGGCTCCACCGCCGGGCTCGTGGGCGAGGCGGGGCACGCGGACTACGCGGCGGCGAAGTCGGCGATCGTCCGCGGCCTGCTCCTGTCGCTGAAGAACGAGGTCGTCCGCGTCGCTCCGCTCGCGCGCGTGAACGCGGTCTGCCCGGGCTGGACGGAGTCGCCGATGACGCGCGACTCGCTGGCCGATCCCGAGCTGATCACGCGGGTGACGAGGACGATGCCGCTGCGCAAGGTGGCTCAGCCCGAGGACGTCGCGAACCAGATCGTCGCGCTCTCCTCCGACGTCATATCGGGCCACGTCACCGGCCAGGTGGTCACGGTCGCCGGGGGCATGGAGGGCCGCGTCGTCCACGAGTGAGCCGCCGCGCGTGTGGCACGATGTCGCGGCTTGGAGAGGTGTCCGAGTGGCCTAAGGAGCGCGACTGGAAATCGCGTACTCGCTGAAAGGTGGGTCGCGGGTTCAAATCCCGCCCTCTCCGCCTTACGAAGAGAGCCTGCGAGGCCGCGGGTTCTCTTCGGCTACCGGCTGGTCGAGTCGACCACGTAGGCCGCGATGGCCTCGATCTGCTCGGTCGACAGCGTGCCGCCGAACGCCGGCATTCCGCCGCCGCCGTCGGTGACCTGGCCGACGACCGCGTCGAAGCTGGGCTGGACGTCGTCGAGGTTCGGCCCGCTCGTGCCCGTCGAGCCCGCCGCTTCCATCGTGTGGCAGCTGCCGCAGCCGTTGGAGGCGTAGAGCTCCTCGCCCTCCGCGATCTGGGCGTCGTCGCCGCCGTCGCCCGTGTCGGTCGGCGCAGTGTCGGTCGGACCGGTGTCCGGCTCTTCGACCGTCGCCTCGCCGCCTCCGGGCCCTTCCTCGACCGTCTCGTGGACGGCTTCCTCGCCACCGTGATCCTCGGCGCCGAAGAGCTCGACGGCACCGAGCATCCCGACCACGAACAGCGCCGCCACGACCGCGAAGAGGCCCGTCCGGCGGCCGGGGAAGTCCGGCTTCCAGCGAGGGACGAGAAGCGACACGATCAGGCTGAACGCGATCAGCGCGACGGCGGCGACGGTCAGGAGGATCTCGTTGCGGCTCATGGGCTCGCATACGATATCCGGCCCCATGGGCCGCGTCGGACTCTACGTAGGCGCCGGAGCGGCGTTCGCCGTCGCGGTCGCGCTGGCGATCGTCGGCGCCGGTGAGTCGCCCGGCGCTCTCACGAACTGGCAAGCACTTGCGCTCGGCGTGGTGCAGGGGTTCACGGAGTTCCTGCCCATCTCGTCATCGGGTCATTTGATCCTGCTGCCCTGGGCGGCGGACTGGACGTACCTCGAGGCGCACGACGAGTTCAACCAGACGTTCGACGTCGCGCTGCACCTCGGCACGCTCGTCGCCACGGTGCTCTTCTTCTGGAAGGACATCGTCGAGCTCGTGACCGCCGCGCTGCAGAGCCTGCGGGCCCGGGCGATCCGGACGCCGACCGAGCGAGCGGCCTGGTTCGTCGCGGTCGCGACCGTTCCGGCGCTCTTCGCGGGCGCCCTCGGCGAGAGCCTCATCGCCGAGCACCTCGGCGAGCCGTGGCAGATCGCGATCCTCCTCTTCGTCTTCGCAGGGATCCTCTGGGTCGCCGATCGCTCGCCTGCGGACCGGGAGATCACGGACATGTCCTTCAAGGACGCCCTCGGGATCGGGCTCGCGCAGACGCTCGCGCTCATGCCCGGCGTCTCGCGCTCCGGGGTCACGATCACCGCCGGGCGCTTCCTGCGGCTCGACCGGGAATCGGCCGCGCGCTTCTCGTTCCTCCTCCTCGTCCCGACGACGCTCGGCGCGGTCGTCTGGAAAGGGGTCACGGACGTGTTGCTCGCCGACCTGCCGGCCGGCTCGACCGGGCCGTTCGTCGTGGGGATGCTGGCGTCGGCCGCGAGCGGGATCGTCGCCATCGGCGCGCTGATCGGCTACGTGCAGCGGCACACGTACACGGTGTTCGTCGTCTACCGGCTGATCGTCGCGGCGCTCGTGCTGCTCGCGATCTCGACCGGCTGGCGCGCCGCCGGGTTCTAGGCGCCGGTCGCGCCGGCGAACGGCCAGCGGGGAGGCGTCGGCTGCTGGGCCCGCTGGCGCTCGGCGCGCGTGCGGAGCTCCTCGAGCACTTCCCGGGCCTCGTCTCGTGCGTCGACGGCGCGTTCCTCGGCCGCCGCCGGGACGGCCTGGGCCGCCGCAAGTGCCGCCTCGCGTTCCTTGAGCGCCTCGGCTCGCGACTCGAGCGTCGCCTCGAGCTTCTGGAGACGGCGGGCCTTGCCTTCGATCCGCTCCTGCTCGGTCACTGCGAGGCGCTGGGCGTCGGCGACCTTCACGTCGCGCTCGGCGGCGCGGCGCTCGCGCTCGGCGAGTCGCGCAGCGACCTGCTCGAGCTCGCGCTCGCGCTCGGCCAGCCGGACGAGCTCCAGCTCGCGGCGGGCGACGCCGGCTTCGCGCTCGGCCAGAGCCGTTCGCTGCCGGCCGATCTCGAGGCTCGCCCGGGCCCGCTCGCGCTCCGTGTCCTCGAAGGCACGAAGCGACGCTTCGGCTCGTTCGCGCGATGCCTCGGCCCGCTCGACGGCCGCGGCCGCGGTCGATGCGACCTCGGTGAGCTCGCGAATGCGCGCCTCCTGGTCTGCGTGAGCGTCCGCCTGGTCGGCAAGCGCCCGGTCGCGTGACTGGATCTCCGCGTGGGCCTTGTCGAGCTGGCTCTCGACGTCGGCCAGGTCCGGACGGAGTCGCGCGACCTCCGAGTCGCGCTCCTCGAGCTCTGCAAGGAGGTGCTCGATCTGCGCGCGGTCGTCCTCGTAGGCGGGCCCGAACCGGGCGATGCGCCGGTCGAGCTCGGCCGCGCGGACTTCGGCAACGGCGGCACGCGCGCTGCGCGCTTCGAGATCCTCGAGCGCATCGGCCAGACGGCCGCCCTGCTCCTCGCTCATGCCCTCGACGAGTCCGGAGGCGTTCTTCAGGAAGAAATTTTCGAGACTGCGACGCACACGGGCCACGCTTGTTCACTCCGCTCTGCCGCAGATCGGATGTGGTTTCCCAGTCGGATCGAACGGCGGACGGCTGAACCCTGCAATGCCTCGATCGAGGGGCAGCCCCGCCGGACTCACTCGCACTCGTCGTACTGCTCGACCGGCGCGCAGAGCGCGACGACATGGTTGAGCGTGGTCGCGAAACGCCTGCCGGCGACGCGGTACTCGACCTGCACGCCGTGGAACCCGGAGATTCCCGGATCCGTCACCTCGAGCCCGAAGACGAGCTGGAAGCCGTTGCCCTTGCCCGGCGGGACGACGAGCCCTTCGACTTCCTGCCCCGCATCCGCGTCGAACCCCGGCGCGAAGCCGACTGCGTCCTCGGCCGACTCGGGGACTGCCCGGACGCCGACCTCCCGGATCGCCCCGGTCTCGTCCACGAGGAAGACGCGCTCGACGACCGCGTCGGCGTTGCCCGAGTTCTCGAGCACGGGGAGGCCCCAGGAGTAGACCGTGTCGAGCGGCACGGTGAACGCAAGGCGGTCCTCGTAGCCCTCCTCGTAGGCCAGCGGGCCTCCTTCGACGACCTCGAAGCGGTCGAACGCCCAGATCGCGATCGCGCCGGCGAGCACCGCGACCAGCGCGATCCACGTCCACAGACGTCGTCTCGACCGAGCCACCTCAGAACCCCGCGAAGATCCGCTCGGAGACGGTCGGCTTGCCCGTGTCACCGCAGAGGTAGTAGCGGGCGAACCGCTTGCCGAACCGCCAGAACTGGGACGCCGATTTCGAGGCGCCGGTCCGGCCGCTCAGGCTGACGCCGAAGACGGTGACCGCCGCCGTGTAGGTCTTGAGCTTCCCGTTCGTCCTGCTGAAGGTTCCGTTGCCCGACGCGGGCGCGAAGTAGACGGCGTTGTCCTCGTACCGGTCGCCGCAGTGGCCGTTCAGATCCTTCACGTCGTCGTAGTAGTCGAAGCCGCCGTTCCACCGGGTCGCCTTGATCCGGTAGACGGTCGTGACCCGACCGAGGCACACGCGGCGCTGTCGCTGCTTCACGAACCGGAACTCCGATCGGTACCGGCGACCGAAGTTTCCGTTGTCGTTTCCGAGGTTCGAGATCGTGTCCGTGATCTCGCTCGCACGCCTGCTCGAGATGTGGACCGAGCCCGAGACGCTCCAGTGGATGCCGTCGGTCGAGTAGCCGACGCCGATGTCGGAGTCGGCCTGCTCGCCGTAGCGTCCACGTCATCGCCTGGTCCTTCCAGACGTGCGCCTCGCCGATGACCATGTACTTGTCGGCCTCGCCCAGCTTGGTCGTCGTGACGAAGCACACCGGCCGCGCGTGGGACGAGTCGGGCTCGGAGAAGCCCGTGCGAACGCCCGGCGCCTGCGTCCCGATCGCCGCTGCCGAGTCGAACTGGATCGTGACCTGCGGCTCGCCCGACGCCCACCCTCCGCCGACGGCCCGCCGCGAGAACGACCGCGACTGAACCCGGTTGCCCGTGATGAACGCTGCGTCGAAGTTGACCCATCCGTCGTTCGCGCCGGCCACGCCGGCGATCGCGGGATCGGTAGGCGAGAGCCGCACGACGAACTCCCCCGACGCGTCCGTCTCCGCCGACGCGAGTTGCGGAGCATCCACCGAGCTCTCGGTGTCCAGCATCTGCGAGACGGACACGACTCCGTCGGCGACCGGACGTCCGAACTCGTCGAGGAGAACGCCTGAGAGCAGCGCTGGAACAGGTCCAGCGGTCGGTGGCGACGGCGGATCGGTCACGAACTCGATCTCGACGAACGCCTGCGCGGGATCGAACCGGCGGTCGAGCGTGTCCGCTGGACCGTCCGGCGTCTCGTACACCGGCGGACCTGCGAAGGATTCGTCGCCGCGGAGCTCGATGCCCAGGTTCGGGGCGGCGCCGTCGGACCAGGCCCGAACGAGGGAGCTGAGGTCGATGCGCTCGTCGCTGTGGGGGCAGACGCCTCCGGAACCGGTGCCGACCGCGTCGCCGGTCGCAGGCTGGTTGTCCCAGTTCGAGTCCGGCCCCCAACCGGAGAGGACTGGGCTCGCGGTGATGGGCGGCGCCTCGCCCAGGTAGCAGGACGCCCCGCCGAGCACGAGTGTCGCTCTGAGCAGACGCTCAGCGTCGATCGCAGGCAGGTCGAACCGAAGGAGTGCGCGATACAGCGGCCCGTCGACCGTCCGCGGGCCGACGTGGAGCAGGCCATCACCGGGAGCGTCGCCCGACGACGCGAGCTGAACGGTTTCGGTCGCCGGATACACCTGCGCACCGGCGGCCGGAATCCACAGGGAGAGCCCGAGGACCGTGAGCATCCCTACACAAAGACATCGCACTTTCGCGCCCGCGCGGGGCCGTCGCCGTTCCATCGTCGCCGCCTCCAGTCCGTCGGTTTCGAGATCGCGCGGGCCATGCGGACACACTGCGGCGAGAGGCAGGGGCCGTCAATTGTCCGTTTCGGACAGGAGGGCCTAGAACACGTGCAGACAAGCCACGTTGTGGATCGTCTGTGACGCTCTCGTGACGGTTTCGCGCGAGTTCTAGGCCGCGTCCGCGCAGCGCGCGCGGTAGAGACGCGGCGGTGCGCAGAGCGTCATCGCGGCCTGGAGGGACTGCTCGTAGCTCTTGTCGCCCGAGCGGTAGGTGACCCTGAAACCCGGTGAACGGAAGATCCCCTGGGCGTCGACCTTCACGCCGACGACGAGCTTGTAGCCGCCGGCCTCCGCGTCCGGCTCGAGCGTGAGCCCCTCGACCTCGACCGCGCCGCGCGGCCACTTGAAGCCCCCGCCGAATCCGAGCGGACTCTGGCCGATCGGCTGCGCGTACATCCCCACGATCCGCATTCCGGTCGTCGGATCGACGAGCGAGATGCGGTCGATGACGATCGCCGAGCCGCCGTCGTTGCTGAGTTCGAGCGTCCCGACCGACACGATCGACCCCACCGTGACCGGTGCGCTCACCGCTTCGCCCTCCTCGCTCGCGAGCGAACCCCGCTCGTCACCCGACCGCCCGAACAGCCACCACACGAAGAGCACGAGCAGGAGGACGACGGCGGCGATCACGACGATCCGTCCTCGCTGCTGCGTCGAACGCCGGCCTGCCCGCCGCTCGGACCGCTCCGCTTCAGGTGAGACGCCCATCGTCTGGGCGATCCTGTTCCTTCCGTCCGCGTCGGTCAAACCGGCGGGTCCGGGATGGTTGGTGTCGAGGCCGCCAAGTTGTAACGTCCGGGGAAGATCCTTTTGCGCGCCGCGGTCCTGATCACCGTCGTGACCTCGCTTCTGACCGCGGCGCCTTCGGCCTGGGGTGCGGTCCGCTACGTCGATGCGATCGGTGGCGTCGACGCGGGCGAGTGCGTGCAGGCCTCGCCCTGCGAGTCGATTACCTACGCACTGGGGCGCCCGGGCGCAGGCGACGAGATCGTCGTCGCTTCCGGCACGTACACGCAGCTCGTGCCGCTCGACATCACCGAGGACGTCGACCTGCACGGCGTGGCCGGCGATCCCCGCCCCGTGATCACCGTTCTGCCCGGCGCCGGCATCGATGCGGTGACGGTCGGAGGAGCAGCGGCGGGAAGCCGGTTCAGCCATCTGCACTTCAGCCTGCCGGGAGGCGCTGTGGGCGGCTCCGCCGCGGTGCGCGTGACGACGCCGGCGACCTTCGAGGACGTCGCGTTCACGCTGACTGCCTTCGCCGGCACCCCTGAGCGCCGCCGCGCATTGCTCGTCGACCTACCGACGGGCACAACGGCGCCGGTGGTCCTGCGCGGGGCGACCGTCAACGCGAACGCAGGATTCGCGGGCCACGACGGCGCCGGCCTTCTCGAGACGGCGCACGGGACACTGCGGATCCGCGACCTCGTCCTCAGCAACGTGGCGGAAGGGATGGCCGCGCTCGCCGCCATCTCGGCGGGAACCGAAACGCAGCCCGACGACGCGATCGTCGACGTCGACGGGGCGACGATCACGACGCGCGGCCGGTGCCTCGGGCTGTTCGGCGGTTCGGCTGCGGTCGGCAGCACGCTGCGCAATCTGACGGTGACGCAGGCCATTGACGGTGGCGGCGGCAGCCAAGCGACTGTCGAGTGCGTGCGGATCGGCAGCCGCTACACGACGATCGACGGCATGAAGGTGACGGCGCTCGAATCGTCGGCCACGCCGGGCCAATACAACGAGTCCGCGATCATCGCCTGGAACGCCGACAACCTCACCCTGCGCCGGATCGACGTGACGGCGGGCGGGCCCGCGTTGTACGCCGGGCCGAAGACCGCCGGCAACGATGCCGTGACGAACCTGCAGATCCACGGCGCACGGATGCAGAGCCTGGCCACCAGCGCGGTCGTGATCCGCAACGGCACCGGCCGCCTCACCGACCTGCTCGCCGTGGGCGGAAGCGGCGGCAACACCGCCGGACTCCACTTCCTCCCGGGAGCGGCGATCGGCAATCAGTTCGCGTTGCGGAACGTCACCGCGATCGGTGGAACCGGCGGTTCGGCCGGCATCTACCTCGACAACGGCCTTGTCGCAGGGCAAACGGTGACCGTGACGGGTCGCAACGTGATCGCCAGGGGGAGCACCGCCGACGTCTTCGTCAGCTCCGGCAGCAGCATGACGCTGGATCACTCGTTCGTCGCGACGATTCAGACCGGCTCGTTAGGCGTCTACGTCGACGGCGGGAACAACAGCGTCGCTGCGCCCGGCTTCGTGAATGCAGCCGGAGGCGACTACCACCTGGCGGCGGGCGCCGCCGCGGAGAACGCGGGCGTGACGGATTCGTTCGTCGGGACCGAGGACTTCGAAGGAGACAGCCGGGTGGGCGCGGGGAATCCCGACGTGGGGGCCGACGAGCGGCGCCCCGCCACCGTGCCGGAGACTGCGATCACCGGTGCGCCGCCGGCGTCGGGGACCGACCCGACGGTCACCTTCCACTTCATCGCCGACGATGCCACCGCGACATTCGTCTGCTCGGTGACCGGCGCGGTCGATTGCACCTCTCCGTTCACTCCGCCGGCGCTCGCGGACGGCCTCTACACCTTCACGGTCACGGCGTCGAATGCCACGGGGCCGGATCCGACTCCGGCGACGTTCCAGTTCCGCGTCGACAGCACGGCGCCGAACACGGCGGTCAGCGGCAAGGCACTGACCAACGACCCGACCCCCGCCTTCGCGTTGTCCTCGGCGAGCGAGCCGACGGCGACGTTCCAGTGCGCACTGGACGGGGCGGAGCTTGCTGCCTGTCCCGCGTCCTACGTGGCGCCCACGCTCTCCTCGGGCCAGCACACGCTCCGCGTCCGCGCGGTCGACGAGGCGGGAAACCGCGACGCAACGCCGGCCGAGCTGACCTTCACCGTCGACACGGTCCGCCCGAACACGACTCTCAAGAGCGGACCGAAGGGCACGAAGACGGCGCGGACGGCGCGGTTCACCTTCGCCGCGTCCGAGGCCGGGTCGCGGTTCCAGTGCAAGCTCGACAGGAAGGCCTGGGCGTCGTGCAAGTCGCCGAAGACCTACAAGAAGCTGAAGGCGGGGAAGCACACGTTCCAGGTGCGATCGATCGACAAGGCCGGGAACGTCGACGCCACGCCGGCCAAGCGCACCTGGCGTATCCGCTGACAGTGGGCGCAGCTGGGATCGAACCAGCGACCTCTCGCGTGTGAAGCGAGCGCTCTCCCGCTGAGCTATGCGCCCTTCGGACGGACGATAGCCGGTACCATCGTCCGGCCGGTCGCGCTAGGTGGGGAGCTAGCGGTTCCCTGAACCCGCAATCCGCTCTAGCGGGGCCGAACTCCCTCCCGAGAGGGTGGCTTCGAGGTAGGGCTAGCGCCCGCGAGTGTTGAAGGCCAGGTCCCGCGCACTGAGAGCTTGCGAACCGCGTCAGGTCCGGAAGGAAGCAGCGCTAAGCAGCGCTTCTCAGGTGCCGCGGCCAAGCCTGGCCCGAGCGAGCGGCGTGGGCACCGCCCCAGAAGACACCACCAACGGAGGGTGCGCGGCCGGCATAAACGGGAGCCCTTAAGATGGACGCGTGAGCGGCGCTCTCTACCGGACCTACCGGCCCCAGACCTTCGACGAGGTCGTGGGCCAGGAGGCGATCGTCCGCACGCTCAAGAACGCGATCGAGGCCGGGTCGGTGCGCCAGGCCTACCTCTTCGCGGGGCCGCGCGGCACCGGCAAGACGTCGATGGCCCGCATCCTCGCGAAGGCGCTCAACTGCGCCTACGGGCCCACGGTCACGCCCGACGGCACCTGCAACTCCTGCGTCTCGATCGCGAGCGGAACCTCGCTCGACGTGATCGAGATGGACGCCGCCAGCCAGCGCGGGATCGACGACATCCGCGAGATCCGCGACCACGTCGTCCTCCAGCCGGCCGAGGGGCGCTACAAGGTCTACATCCTCGACGAGGCGCACCAGCTCACGGACGCGGCCTTCAACGCGCTGCTCAAGCTGATCGAGGAGCCGCCGCCGCACCTCGTCTTCGTCTTCTGCACCACCGACCTCTCGAAGATGCTCCCGACCGTCCGGTCGCGCTGCCAGACGTTCATGTTCGCGCGCCCGCGACTGCCCGAGCTGACGAAGCTCCTGCGCCGGATCGCGGACGCGGAGAAGATCGACGCCCCGGATGCCGCGCTCGCGCTCGTCGCCCGCAGCGCCCGCGGGAGCTTCCGCGACGCCGTCTCGACGCTCGACCAGCTCTCGGCCGCCTCGGGCGGCGCCGTGACGGTGCAGGGCGTCCTCCAGCTCCTCGGCGCGGTCGAGGAGGAGGCGCTCTTCCGCATCGGCGACCTGATCGTGGACGGCGACACCGCCGGGCTGCTGATGTTCGTCGAGGAGCTCGCCGACCAGGGCCAGGATCTCGGCCGGCTCGTGACCGACCTGCTCGAGCACCTGCGCCACCTGCTGCTCGTCCAGCATCTCGGCGAGGTCCCCGAGTCGCTGCCGGTGACGCAGGAGACGCGCGAGCGGCTGCGCTCGCAGGCGAACCAGCTCGGCGAGGCGACCGTCATCCGGCTCGTCGACCTCCTCATGGTCGCCGTCGACGACGCGCGCCAGGGCGGCGATCCCCGGCTGCCGCTCGAGCTCGCGCTCGTGAAGGTGACGCGGCCCGGATCCGACGTGACGCGGGAGTCGATCGCCTACCGCCTCGACCAGCTCGAGGCGCGCGGCCACGACGTCCCGGCGCCCGCGCCCAAGCCGAAGGCTGCCCCGCCGAAGGCCGAGACCGCAGAAGCACCGTCCGAGTCGGAGCCCGAGGCGCCCGAGCAGCACGAGCCGCCGGAGGCGCTCGGTCTCGAGCAGATCCAGCAGCTCTGGAAGCAGGCCGTCCTCCCGGCGGTGCAGGAACGCTCGATCCCGCTCGGATCGGTGCTCGCCGAGGCGAAGCCCATCGGGCTCGACGACGAGCGGCTCACCGTCGAGTTCCCGCAGGCCGCGTCGTTCCACCGCACGGTCGCGGAGAAGCCCGAGAACGCGACGCTCCTCGGCGACATCCTGAACGAGGTCACCGGCCGTCGGCTCGCCGTCGAGTACGCGGTCGGCGAGGGCTCTCCCGACGAGCCTGCGGAGGAAGGGCCGACGAGCGAGCAGGAGTTCGTCTCGCTCTTCAAGAGCACCTTCGACGCCCGCGAGATCGACGAGCCAGAGCTAGGCTGCGGACATGGCCAAAGGCATGGACGTCAACAAGATGATGCAGCAGGTGCAGCAGATGCAGGCCGAGATGGCGAAGGCGCAGGAGGAGCTCGCCCAGCAGACCGTCGAGGCCTCGGTAGGCGGCGGGATGGTCACCGTGACCGCGAACGGATCCGGCGACATCCTGAGCATCAAGATCTCGCCCGAGGCGATCGACCCCGAGGATCCCGAGACGCTCGAGGACCTCGTGCTCGCCGGCGTGAACGAGGCGCTTCGCAACGCCCAGGATCTGATGCAGTCCCGCCTCGGCGGCGCGCTCGGCGGCGCCGGCGGGCTCGGCCTTCCCGGCTTCTGAGACACCTGCGCGCGATCGGGCTGCCGCGAGCCGGGGTGATTCTCGGCCTCGCCGTCACGACCTGGGTGTTCTTCCTGATCGCCCAGCGCGACAACGGCGCTGCGGTGATCGGCGGGATCCTCATCGAGGTGCTCCTGATCACGTTCGTGCAGGAAGGGCTCACGAAGCGCGAGCGCCTGCTCTTCTCGCTCGCCGCTGTCGGTGCTCGGCATCGGCGGCTCTCGCTGCGGGAACCGCCACCCGCTAGGCGACAATACGGGCGTGTTCGGCCCCGTCGTCGACAACCTCGTCGCGCAGCTCTCCCGCCTGCCGGGCGTCGGCACGCGCACGGCCCAGCGGCTCGCCTTCCACATCCTCCGCGTCTCGGACGAGGAGGCGCTCGCGCTCGCGACGGCGATCCGCGAGGTGAAGGAGCGCATCCGCACCTGCAACGAGTGCGGGAACCTGACCGAGGAGGAGCTCTGCGCGATCTGCACCGACGGCCGGCGCGACCGGACGGTCATCTGCGTGGTCGAGCAGCCGGCCGATCTCGTCTCGGTCGAGCGCACGCGCCTCGTACCGCGGCGTCTACCACGTGCTCGGCGGCGCGCTCTCCCCGCTCGACGGCGTCGACCCCGGCGACCTGCGCATCGACGACCTCCTGCGCCGCGTCGAGCGCAACGGCATCGAGGAGGTCGTGCTCGCCACGAACCCCAACATGACCGGCGAGGCGACCGCCTCCTACCTCGCGGATCTCCTGCGCGGAAAGACCCGCGTGACCCGTCTCGCGAGCGGCCTTCCGGTCGGCGGAGACCTCGAGTACGCGGACGAGGTGACCCTCGGCCGGGCACTCGCCGGGCGCCGCGAGATGTAGCTCGAAACAACTTCTTCGCAAAGAGCGAACATTTGCTTCCGAGGGCCCTTGCCAAGGGTCTGGGACGCCGATATAAATCTGCTTGCTGAACCGATGGGCCCTCGGGCTCGTCGGTTCGGCGCTTAAGGAGACGGATACGGGTTCCAGGCCCCACGAAGTCTCCGAAGGAAGGGTCGCTTCTTGGCGCGTCCCTACAATCTTCGGCGATGTCGGAAACCGCCCCCCAGACGCTCCCGGCCGGAGTCCACACGGTCGTCATGAAGTTCGGCGGCACGTCCGTCGCCGACCCCGACAAGATCCGCCGCGTCGCCGCGCGGATGGTGGCCGCGAAGGCCGCAGGAGCACGGGTCATCGGCGTCTGCTCGGCGATGGGCCTCCACACGGACGAGCTGCTCGCGCTCGCGCTACGAGGTCTCGCCCCGACCCGAACCCGCGCGAGCTCGACATGCTCGTCTCGGTCGGCGAGCGGATCACCGGCGCGCTCGCGGCCATGGCCATCTCCGACCTCGGCCACGACGCGATCTCGCTCACCGGCTCGCAGGCCGGGATCGTCACCGACACCGTCCACGGCAAGGCGAAGATCGTCGACATCCGCGGGCGCCGGATCCACGAGGCGCTCGACGCCGGGAAGATCGTCCTCGTCGCCGGCTTCCAGGGCGTGTCGACCGACTTCGAGGTGACGACGCTCGGCCGCGGCGGCTCGGACGTGACCGCGGTCGCGCTCGCCGCCGCCGTGGGCGCGGACGCGTGCGAGATCTACACGGACGTGGACGGCGTGTTCACGGCCGACCCGCGCGTCGTTCCGACGGCGCGCAAGCTCCACGCCGTCTCCTACGACGAGATGCTCGAGATGGCGGCCTCGGGCGCGAAGGTGCTCCAGCTACGCTCAGTCGAGTTCGCGCGAAACCACGACGTGATGCTCCACGTCCGCTCGACCTTCACCGACGAGCCCGGGACGTGGATCCGCGAGGAGGACGAGCGGATGCTCGAGAAGGCCATGATCTCCGGGGTCACCCACACGGTCGAGGAGGCCGTGTACGAGGTGCGCGACATCGCGCCCGCCGATCTCTTCGAGGCGCTCTCGGGCGCGAGCGTGAACGTCGACACGGTCATCCAGATCGACGGCTCGATCGTCTTCTCGACGCCGATCGAGGACAAGCACGGACGCCGAGGACGCGCTCGCGAAGCTCGAGGCGAACTGGACCGAGCAGACCGAGCTCGGCAAGGTCAGCGTCGTCGGCGCCGGCATGCGGAGCAACCCCGGCGTGGCCGCGAGCGCGTTCGCGACGCTGCGCTCGCTCGACGTCGAGCCGCGCTACGTCTCCACCTCGCCGATCAAGATCGCCTTCTTCGTGCCGCGCGACGACGTCGAGCGCTCGGTGCAGGCGCTCCACGAGACCTTCGAGCTGTCCGATCCCGAGGCGGAGCGTGCCCATGCCTGACGCGCGCATCGGCGTCGTCGGCGCGACCGGCGCGGTCGGGACCGTGACGCTCGCGCTCCTCGCCGAGCGCGGCTACGAGCACGTGCGCGCGTTCGCGAGCGCGCGCTCGGCCGGCACCGAGTTCAGCTACCTCGACGGCAAGCTGACGGTCGAGGAGGCGACGCCCGAGGCGCTCGCCGACGCGGACGTCGACCTGCTCCTCTTCTCGGTCGGCACCGACGCGAGCCGCGAGCTCGTCCCGCCCGCGGCCGAGAGCGGGACGACCTGCATCGACAAGTCGGACGCGTTCCGGCTCACCGACGGGATTCCGCTCGTCGTCGCCGGCGTGAACGACGAGGCGATCGGCGACGGCCCGATCGTCGCGAACCCGAACTGCTCGGCGATCCAGCTCACCTGCGTCCTGAAGCCGCTGCACGACGCGGCCGGCCTCGCGCGCGTGCGTCTCGCCACCTACCAGTCGATGTCGGGCGCCGGCGACGCGGGCATCGAGCGCCTCCGCGCCGTGAAGCCGATGGAGGCCGACCTGGCGATGGACTGGGAGTTCACCGGCGACGAGTCGAGCGAGGAGTGGAAGCTCCGCGCCGAGACGCAGAAGATCCTCGGCGCTGCCCGATCTGCCGCTCCAGGCGACCTGCGTGCGGGTCCCCGTGCTCGTCGGCCACGCGCAGGCGGTCTGGGTCGAGACCGAGGAGCCGCTCTCGCCCGAGCAGGCGACCGAGATCCTCGGCGCCGCCCCGCACGTCGAGCTGGCCGACCTGCCCGACCCCGGGCGACGCCGCCGGGCGCGACACGGTGCTCGTCGCGCGGATCCGTCCCGACGCGACGACCGACCGCGGGCTCGCGCTCTGGATCGTGAACGACAACCTCCGCAAGGGCGCGGCCCTGAACGCCGTCCAGATCGCCGAGCGGCTGCTCGTCCGCGAAGGCGCTCGCCGCCTAGTGGCCGCAGTCACCTCGCAGGAGGAGCTCCGCCGGCTCTACAACCAGCCGAAGGAGCGCACGCTCCGCAAGGAGCTCGACCACCTCGACGAGCACTGCCGCCGCTTCGTCGCGCACTCGCCGTTCTCGTCGCTGGCCTCGACGAACCCGGACGGAACCGCCGACGCGACGCCGCGCGGCGGCGAACCCGGCTTCGTGACGGTCGCCGACGAGCGGACGCTTCTGATCCCGGACCGGCCCGGAAACAACCGGCTCGACACGCTGTCGAACCTCGTGACGAACCCCGGAGTCGGGCTGCTCTTCCTCGATCCCCGGCATGGACGAGACGCTGCGCGTGAACGGCACGGCGGAGATCCGCGACGACGAGGAGCTGCGCGCGCGGTTCACCGAGGGGCGCCCGCCCGCGACGGTGCTCACGATCCACGTGCGCGAGGCGTTCCTCCACTGCGGCAAGGCGCTCATGCGCTCGCAGCTCTGGGATCCCGAGCGCCACGTCGAGCGCACGGAGCTGCCGACGCTCGGCGAGATGCTCCGCGACCAGATCGGCTCGCACCGAGCCTGCCCGAGTCGCAGGACGAGATGGTCGAGCGCTACCGCGCCGAGCTCTACTAGGCGGGCCGGTGCGGCACAGGTGCGGGCGTGAACGCCTTCTGCACCTGCCGGAGCACCTTCGCGCGCGTCCCTTCCATCACGGGCTGCATGCCGCCGAGGTCGAGCCGGCCGAGCGCGACGCGGCCCTCCCAGCGCAGCGCCCGGAAGCCGAAGTCCGCGAGGAAGTCGCTCGGGAAGATCGTCTTGTGGACCCAGAACCGCTCGTAGCCGCTCTCGCCCTCGGGGTAGCGATAGCCGAACGCCTCGATCGCCTTCACGCCGCGGTCGCGCGCCTCGCCGATCACGGACAGGAAGAGGCTCTGGAGCACCCACGGCGACGAGCGGTCGAGCAGGTAGGCGCAGGTGATGAGGATCGCGTCCTCGGACGGCGGACCGGCCGGGAGCGACCTGGCCCGCTGGAAATACCCTGACGGCGCGAACTGGACGAACCCGAGCTTGCGGTCGTCCTCGGCGAAGTAGAGCGTCCCCCACGCGCCCCAGTCGTCCTCGACGCGCTCGGCCCAGCGGCTCTTCTCGGTGCGGCGTCCCTCCCGGCCCTGCCAGAACGTGCACTCGACGCACGGCGGGGGCGTGTCGCGAACCGAGGCGGCCGTGACGGGCACCAGGCGGTAGGGCACGGGCTCAGTGTAGGACGAAGCTCGACACGGTGCACGGCGTTGTTCGCGTAGCCGCGCGCGTTCCAGAGCGGACGCTCGGGCTGCGTGTTCCCGGCCGTGTCGGTCGCGCGCGAGGCGGCGTTGTGCTCGCCGGGCGCCAGGTCGACCGCGAGCTCCCACGGGACGAAGGAGTACGGCCCCAGCGGCTTCGCCAGCGTCGCCTCGTGGGCGATCCCGTCCACCTCGACCTCGACCCGGGCGATCTCGCCGCCCCAGGCGACACCCGCGATGCGCCCGTGCTCGGTCGCGGTCACGAGCGACGTGACCGGCAGCTCGTGGAGCTGCGTCCCGTCCGGGACCCCGTCCGCACCGACGAGGCAGTAGTCGTCCACCTGGAACGGGCCGTCGAACGGCTCGGTCGCCACGACGATCGTGCGGAGCCACTTGACGGAGTCGACCGCGTAGTTGCCCGGGACGATCGCGCGGAGCGGGCCGCCGAGCTCACGCGGGATCGGCTCGCCGTCGAGCGACCAGGCGATGAGCACGGATCCGTCCAGGGCCTGGCCGACCGGGATCGACCGGGCGAAGCTCTCGTCCCCGGCGAACACGACCTCGACGGCGGCTGCGTCGGGTTGCGCCTCGGCGAGCACTCCGGCGAGCGGGGCGCCGCCCCAGCGGCCCTGGCTGACCGCGCCCTCCTTCCACGGGAGGCCGTCCACGGGAGGGTCGAGCTCCACGCGGCGATGGCCGGCGCACTCGAGCACCACGTCGAGCTCCACCCGCCCGAACCGCTGCAGGTCCGCCAGGTCGAGCCGAAGCGGCGTCGCGACGGCGCCCGAGATCTCGACGGAGCCCGGCGGTGCCGAGGGAACCGGGAAATGGTTCCGCCGAAAATGCCGCGCCGCCGTGGTCGACCCGCCGTGGAGCGCGGCCAGCTCCGCGGCCGCGATGTCGAGCTCGCTCATGGGCGCAGCGTAAGAAGCGTGGCCTCGGGGCGCGCGAGGAACCGCACCGGCACGAAGCTCGTTCCCAGGCCGCGCGAGACGTGCAAGAGCGCGGCGGGCGTCTCGTACAGGCCGTGCAGGTACGGCGCGTTGAACTCCTTCAGCGGCACGCGGCCCCACGGCGTCGGCAGGCGGATCTGGCCGCCGTGGTAGTGGCCGGAGAGCACGAGGTGGAACACGTCCGGCGGCAGCTTGCGCACGACCTCGGGGTAGTGGCACAGGAGGATCCGCAGATCGGCGTCGCGGTCGGCGCGCTCCACCGGGCGCGAGCGGCCCGTGACGTACGTCTCGGGATCGACGCCGACGATCTGGATCCGGACGCCGCCGGTGACGACCGCGATCTCCTCGTCCCGAAGGAGCGCCGAGCCGGGAACCGACAGGTCGGAGAGATCGGCAGGACGCTGGAACGGGTCGCGCGAGTCGTCCACGTCGTGGTTTCCCAGCGTGAGGAACGTCCCGTGGCGCGGCTTCAGACGCCGCAGCGCGGCCTCGAGCGGCGCGCGGCCCCGGTCGCGGGTCACCAGGTCGCCGGTGATCGCGACGAGGTCGGGCTCGGTCTCGTCCGCGAAGTCGAGCGCCTGGTCGAGCGTGCGCCCGGCGAGCGAGAACGACCCCAGGTGGAGATCCGAGAGATGGAGGATGCGGAGCCCGTCGAGCGCCGGCGGCAGCCCCGGCACGGGGACGTCGAGCGAGATCCGCTCGAGCCGCTGCGATTCGTAGAGCCCCCAGCCTCCTGCGGCGGCAAGCGCCGGCAGACCGAGGCGAAACGGACGAATCGCTACGAGACCTCGACCTTCTCGAGCATCGGGGTCACCGGGACGACGTGCCGCTTGAACTTCAGCTCGGACTCCTCGAGCCCGGCGGCGACGCCGACGAGCTGCGAGAGGTGGAGGATCGGCATGCCGAGCTTCTTCCCCGTCTGCTTCTCGAGCTTCTGCTGCCACGCGTCGAGCGAGAGGTGGCAGAGCGGGCACGGCGTCACCATCGCGTCGGCGCCGGCCTCCATCGACTGCTGGATCGGCTGGATCAGCTCGGCGAGCGCGGTCTCCTCGCGGGCCTGGATGATCGGGAACCCGCAGCACTTGATCTTCGCCGGGTAGTCGACCGCCTCGCCGCCGCAGGCCTCGATGATCGCCTCGAGCGACCAGGGCTTGTCGGGATCCTCGAACCCCATGAGCTTCGACGGGCGCAGGATCTGGCAGCCGTAGAACGGCGCGATCTTGAGGCCCTTGAGGCCCTTGTGCGCGATGTGCTTGAGCTTCTCGTAGCCCTCGCCCTCGGCGATCATCCAGAGGAAGTGGCGCACCTCGACGCCGCCCTTGTACCGCGGGGCGCCGACCGAGCGCAGGTTCTCGTTCACGCGCGCGAGGACGCCTTCGTCGCCCTGGAGGATGTGGTTCGCCTGGCGCAGGTTGAGCGTGCAGACGTTGCAGATCGTCATCAGCGTGTCCGCGCCCGTCGCCTCGGCGTAGGCGAGGATCCGCGCGTTCAGGTGGAGGTAGTAGTCGGGCTCGGCCTCGTGGATGTCGCCGGCGCCGCAGCACGTGACCGACTCGAGCTCGTCCAGCTCGAGTCCCGAGCTTCGGCGCGAGCGCCTTCGTGGACGTGTCGAGCTCCTTGGCCGAGAGGGTCGCCAGACACCCGGTGTAGTACGCGACCCTCACTGGGAGCCTCCTTCCTCGGACTGCTTGTGCTCGATCCGCGAGAGCGCGCGCTCGCCCTGGACGTGCCCGGCGGCGCCGTCCATGCCCTGCGTCTTGATGAGGTCGCGGAGCATCCTGGACTCATTCACGTCCGCGGCCACGTGCGGCGGGAACGGGAACGGAACCTTGCCGCGCTTGGCGAGCGAGATCGCGAAACCGGTCTGCTTGAGCGCCTCGATCACGCCCTGCGTCTTCGGGACGAGCTCCGTCTCGCGCAGCCAACCGGTCGTCTCGGCGGACTTCACGAACCACTTCGCGTGCTTCGCGCCCATGTCGCGGTCGATGCCGGCCTTGATCGACTCGGCCCCGAGCTTCGCGATCGCGTCGCGCGGGTCGACGCCCTTCGGGCAGCGCTCATTGCAGAAGTAGCAGCGCGTGCAGTCCCAGATCCCGTGGTCCGAGTTGTAGGTCTCGAGCCGCTCGTTCGTCGTGCGGTCGCGCGGGTCGCCGACGAAGCGGAAGCCCTTGGCGAGCGCGGCCGGGCCGAGGAACTCGGGATCGGCCTCCATCGAGTTGCACTCGGAGACGCAGCAGCCGCACATGATGCAGAGCGCTTCCTTCTGGATCGGGTTCATCGCCTCCTGGGAGTGGACGAACTCGCGCTCCGGATACTCCTCGAAGCCCGGCTCGAGCCACGGGCGCATCGCGCGCACCTTGCTCCAGAAGGGATCCATGTCGACGACGAGGTCCTTGATGACCGGCAGGTTGCCCATCGGCGCGATCGTGGGGACGTGGCCGGCGTCCACGATCGGCTTCATGCGCTCGCGGCAGGCGAGGATCGCGCGGCCGTCCATGCGCATCCCGCACGAGCCGCAGATCATCATCCGGCAACTCTTCCGGTAGGCGAGTGTCCCGTCGACGGAGTCCTTGATGATGTCGAGCACGTCGAGGAGGCAGGCCCATTCGGGCGCCTCGACCTCGTAGCGCTTGAGCTCCGGCTTTCCCGTGTCCGGGTCGGAGCGCCAGATCTTCAGGGCTACATCCACGCTGGATCTGTCCTCCTCACTGCTGGCTCGTCGTGGTCGGAATGAGGCCTCCGAGGTCGCCGAAGTCGAGCACCTCGTCGTCGGCGGGAACCTCGATGTCCACTTCTTCCCCGAAATCGTAGATCTCCTGCGTGACCACCATGCTCGTCGTGCCCTCGTCGGTCGTGATGGCGTCGAACGTCGTGACCGTCTTGCGGACGAGACCGTCGCCGTCGATCCACACCTCGGCGGGCACCTCGCTCACGCCCGTGGAGGCGATCGTGGCGAGGATCGACTGCTTCAGCTCCTCGGAGTCCGCCTGCTCGGCCGCCTGGTTCAGGTCGATCGTCATCGTGTACTTGGTCGTCTCGACGCCGCGGATCTCCTCGGTGCCCGACTCCTCGACGTCCTCGGTGGCGCCGCGCAGGTACTGGAGCGTCTGCGTCGGGTCGCCCTGGGTGATCTGGGAGAACTGACCGAGCCCGGGCGCGCTGCCGAGCGCCTCGGTGTCGATCTTGATCCACGGCTTCGGACCGGCGCTGAGACCCGGGATCTGCATGTACATCGTCGGCCCGTCCATGATCACGACCGCCTCGCCGCCGATCGCGCCGCCGGAGATCGCGGAGAAGTCCATGGTGATCTGGCCGAGCGGCGGGTCGGCCTGGAACTCGCCGTCGCCGGCGAGCGTGATCGACCCGGTCGGGCCGCCCTCCATCGCCATCTCGAACGTCGTCTTGTAGGTGCCCGCGGCGGTCGTCGCGGCGGCAGCCTGCGAGAAGATGTCCGAGGACGAGTCGCCCGTGGCCGGCGGAGGCGGCGGGTTGGACGCATCCGTACCGCTCGAGCCGGAGTCGCCGCCGCAGCCTGCCGCGGCGAGCGTGAGCGCCGCCGCCAGCGCGAGAAGCCTGATTCGAGACGAGTTGATCAACGCTGTTCCTCCCCGGTGCTCGTGGGTGGAAGAGTGGGCTGCCCTAGATCGTAGGCGTCATCGTCGCTCGGCACCTCGACCTCGATGTCGTCGCCGAAGCCGGTGAACACGATCGCGGTCTTCGCCGTGCCGCCGCCGGCCACCGCCGAGTTCGGGATCTCGTAGATGAGCTGGCGGGTGACGCCGTCCGCGTCGATCCAGAGATCGGCGGTGAACTCGGTGAAGTCGGCCTCGTCGGCGAGCGGGCCGAACACCTCCCCGAGATCGGTCGAGGCGTCCACGGCCTTCTCCACGTTGACGGTGCCCCGGTAGTGCGTGGTCTCGACGCCGCCGACGTCCTCGGTGTTCGACGTCCTCGGGATTCTCCATCCCGGCCGCGACGAAGCCGAGGAGCCGCATCGGATCGGACTGGAGGAACTGGAGGAAGCCGCTGAGATCCTGCGTGCCGGGCGAGAACTCGGCGATGTCGATGCGCACCCAGTCCTTGCCCTGCGGGATCTCGGTGCCCTCGGCCGGCTGGACGTAGAAGACGGTGCCGTCGTGGGCGACCTTCGTGGTGATGTCGTCCTGGGTCGTCAGCGTCATGTTGCCCGTCTCTGCGTCGACCGCGCCCTCGATCGTCGTCTCGCTCGCCGTGCCGCCGGTCGACGTGACCGTCGCGGTGACCTCGACCGACGCCGGGCTCGCCGCGGCGGTCTTCTCCGGTGTCGCGGCGACGACGGATTCGCGGCGAGGAGTCGGAACCGCCGCCGCCGTTGTCGTCGCCTGCGCAGCCCGCGAAGGCGAGGACGGCCGCAGCGGCCAGGAGTGCGCGGAACATCAGTACTTCCGTTCCTGCGGCTGCCACTTGGTCATCCGCACGGGCGCCCAGTCGAGCGACGGGCCGCCGTCGCGCCAAGTGACGAGCGTGTGGCGCATGTAGTTCTCGTCGTCGCGGTCGGGGTAGTCGTACGGCCGCGCGTGCGCGCCGCGCGACTCCTTGCGCGCCAGCCCCGACTCGACCATGCAGGCCGCGAGATCCAGGAGGAACCCGAGCTCGAGCGCCTGCGTGACGTCGTTGTTGAAGACCGTTCCCTTGTCGTCGACGGTGACGCGGAGGTAGCGCTCGCGCAGGCCGGCGATGATCTCGCCCTGCTTCAGCATCTGCTCCTCGCGGCGGAACACGCCGAAGTTCACGTGCATGGTGGAGGCCATCTCGTCGCGGATCGTGTGCGGCCGCTCGCCGTCGGTGCGGGCGAGGAGCGCCTTCAGCTCGCGCTCGGAGTCGGCGACGATGCTGTCCGGAACGTCCGGCGCCGGAGCGCCGAGCGCCCATTCCGCCGCGGCCGCGCCCGCGCGCTTGCCGTACGTGATCGTCTCCATGAGCGCGTTTCCGCCGAGGCGGTTCGCCCCGTGGACGGAGACGCAGGCGCACTCGCCGGCGGCGTAGAGCCCGTCGATCGACGTCTTGCCCCAGAGATCCGTGTCGATGCCGCCCATGTGGTAGTGGGCGCCCGGCCGGACGGGGATCGGCTCGTGGATCGGGTCGACGCCGGCGAACACCATCGACAGCTCGCGGGTGCCGTGCAGCCGGTCGATGATCTTGTCCGCGCCGAGGTGGCGCAGGTCGAGGAGGACGTTCCCGTCCACTCCCCGGCCCTCGTCGATCTCGGTCTGCTCCGCGCGCGAGATGACGTCGCGGCTGGCGAGCTCCATCGCGTTCGGCGCGTAGTCCTTGAGGAAGCGCTCGCCCTCGGAGTTCAGGAGGTAGGCGCCCTCGCCGCGGCAGCCCTCGGTGATGAGCACGCCCGTCGGCGAGAGCGTCGTCGGGTGGAACTGCATCATCTCCATGTCCTTCAGCGCGACGCCGAGCGGCAGCACCATCGCCATCGCGTCGCCGGTGCAGGCGTAGGCGTTCGTCGTGCCCGTGTAGAGCCGGCCCGCGCCGCCCGGTCGCGAGGATGACCGTCTTCGCGCCGACCACCTTGAGGCCGCCGTTGACGATGTCCCAGGCGATCGACGCCCTGGCAGCGGCCGTCCTCCTCGATCACCTTCCACGCGAACCACTCCTCGTACGCGGGAATCGAGCGCTTCATCACCTGCTCGTAGAGGACGTGGACGAGCACGTGGCCGGTGATGTCGGCCGCGTACGCGGTGCGCGGCGCGCCGGCGGCGCCGAACGGCCGCTGCGCGATCCGGCCGTCCTCGGTGCGCGAGAAGACGGCGCCCCAGTGCTCGAGCTCGTAGACGTCGCCGGGAGCCTCGTCGCAGAGGACCTCGATCGCGTCCTGGTCGCCCAGGTAGTCGGAGCCCTTGACCGTGTCGAACGCGTGCTGTTCGGGGTCGTCCTCGGACGCGTTTCCGAGCGCCGCGTTGATCCCGCCCTCGGCCGCGCCGGAGTGGCTGCGGGTCGGGTGGATCTTCGAGAGAAGGGCGACATCCGCCCCGGCGTCGTGGGCCTCGATTGCCGCTCGCATGCCGGCACAGCCGGCACCTACAACCAGGACGTCGTGCTGGGCTTCCACGGGATTGAGACGCTACATCACGGGGCGGGGATTGCGCCTCGTGACGGTAGCCTCGATTGGTGGCCGACTTCACGCTCGAGCGAACCCAGACCATCCCTCGCCCGCTCGACGAGGTCTTCGCGTTCTTCTCCGACCCGTGGAACCTCGGGGCGATCACGCCGCCCGAGCTGCGGTTCGCGATCGTCGAGGCGCCGACGTCGCTCGAGCGCGGGCTCGCTCATCCGCTACCGCCTGCGCATCTCGGGCGTCCCGGTCCGCTGGCTCACCCAGATCACCGAGTGGAACCCGCCGCGCGGCTTCGTCGACCGCCAGATCGACGGGCCGTACAGCTTCTGGGAGCACACCCACCGCTTCGTCCCGGTTCCGGGCGGGACGGAGGTCTACGACAACGTGCGCTACCGCGTCCCCGGCGGCCGGCTCGTCGAGCGGTTCCTCGTGCGGCCGAAGCTGGAGCGGATCTTCGACTACCGCACCGAGCGGCTGCCCGAGCTCCTGACCTAGGAGGGTTGGCGGAAAACGTCTCCTGACGGGGTGCGCTGGACGGCGCCAGGCAAGAACGCAGGGCGCGCCCGTATCGGGAATACGGGCGCAACCGAGGACGCCGCATGGCGCCGTCCAGCGCGGCCCGGCAGCTCAGGCTTTTCCGCCAACCCTCCTAGGGACGCGCCCTCGCGCGGCGAATGGTCCCGGTCCATGGATTCCGCACGCGCCATCGACCGGTTTCTCGAGAGCCCGGCGCTCTCCGACTCGACGCGCCGCGCCTACCGCTCCGACCTGGAGGAGTTCTGCTCGTGGATGCGCGAGCGCCGCATCGAGATCGACGACGTCGACGCCCGCTCGTTCTCCGCGTACGCGGCCATGCTCGGCGCCGACCGGCCCGGACGGAGCCGCGCAAGCTCGCGCCCTCGACGCTCGCACGCAAGCTCGCCGCGGTGCGCTCGTTCCTGCGCGCCACGCTCGGGCCCGCGCGGGTTCCCGACCTCGCGCTGAGCGGACGCCGCCGCCGGCGGCTACCGCACGCGCCGCGCCCCGCCGAGACCGACGCGCTGATCGACGCCTTCAAGGAGAACGAGCCGCTCGCGATCCGCAACCGGGCGCTCTTCGAGCTCGTCTACTCCGCCGGGCTTCGCGCGCAGGAGGCCGTCGATCTGCGGCTCGCGGACGTCGACTTCGAGAGCGAGCTCGTCCACGTGAAGGGCAAGGGCGGCAAGGAGCGCGCCGTTCCGCTCGGCGAGGAGGCCTCGTTCCGCCTGCGCCTCTACCTCGAGCGCGCCCGGCCGTCGCTGGCGCGCGGCGCCGAGGATCACCTCTTCCTGTCCACGCGCGGGAACGCGCTCGACACCTCGACGCTGCGCCGCCTGCTCCCCAACCCGCACAAGCTCCGGCACGCGTTCGCGACCGACCTCCTGGAGGGCGGCGCCGACCTGCGCACGATCCAGGAGCTGCTCGGCCACTCGTCCCTCTCGACCACGCAGATCTACAGCCACGTCGACGCCAAGCGCCTACGGAAGGTCTATGACACCGCCCACCCCCGAGCTTGACGCCGCGGGCGAGAGCTTCCTCGCCCTGCTCGCCGCCCGACGCGCTCCGAAGACCGTGGAGGCGTACCGCCGCGACCTGCTCGACTTCACGGTGTTCCTCGGCCGGCCGCCGACCAACGCGACCGGCGACGAGGTGCAGGACTGGCTCACCGAGCTGCGCGCCCGCGGGCTCTCGCCGAGCTCGGTCGCGCGCAAGGCCTCGGCGGCGCGGACGTTCTTCCGCCACCTCGTCCTCCTCGGCCTGCGCCCGGACAACCCGGCCGCCGACATCCCGCTGCCGCGCCGGCGGACGAAGCTGCCGCGCTCGCTCGCGCCCGCGGAGATCGAGCGCCTGATCTCGGCCGCGAACGGGACGACGCCGCGCTCGTTCCGCGACCGCGCGCTCGTGGAGCTCCTCTACGGCGGCGGCCTGCGCGTCAGCGAGGCGGTCGGGCTCAGCTGCTCCGAGCATCGACCTCGAAGACCGCGTCGTGCGCTGCATCGGCAAGGGCGACAAGGAGCGGATCGTCCCGCTCGGCCGCGAGGCGGTCGAGGCCGTGCGCCGCTACCTGTCGCGCGGCCGCCCGTACCTGGACAAGCGCCACCGCCAGGATCTGTTCCTGAACGCCCAGGGCGGAGCGCTCACGCGCGCGGGCGCCTTCCTCATCCTCCGCAAGCTCGCGATGAAGGCCGGCCTCGAGCCGGAGCGCGTCCACCCGCACCTCCTGCGCCACTCGTTCGCGACGCACCTGCTCGAGGGCGGCGCCGACCTACGCAGCGTCCAGGAGATGCTCGGCCACGCCGACCTCGGGACGACCGAGATCTACACGCACGTGTCGGACAAGCGGCGGCGCGACACGTACTTCAGCTCGCACCCGCACGCGAAGCGCCGGTCGAGCTAGCCGAGTACGACGGCGTCGGCCGAGGCCTGGCCCGGGCACGAGTTGGCCATGGGCCCGCTGATCCAGACCTCCGCCTCGGTGCCCTCGGTGAGATCGGACCAGCTCGCGGACTGGTAGGAGTCGCCGTCGCGGCGGAGCACCTCGGTGTCGTCCGTCTCGGCCAGAACGAACCCGCATTCGTCGCCGTCGGCCCGGACGAGCACGCGGCCGTCCGACTCGACGGACTCGACGACGCCCGCGTAGGCGGACGCGCCCTCGGGCGGCGTCGGCGCATCGTCGCCACCGCAGCCGGCCGCGGCGAACGACAAGACGCAGAGCGCGGCTACGAGGAAGACGCTGGAACGTCGCACGGCGACGGAGTCTACGAGGGAACCTCGCGGAGCGCGCCCGAGCCGACGTCGTACACCCAGCCGCTCGCCGCGACGCCCTGGAGGAACGGCGACTCAACGATCCGCGCCACGCTCGCGCGCACGCTCTCCTCGACGTCGGCGAACGACTGGAAGTCGATTCCCGAGGCGTCGGCGCCCGTCTCCTCGGCCAGGCGCGCGCGCGAGCGACTCGTTCGGTGAAGCCGGTCATCCCGCAGCCGGTGTGGCCCGATCACGAGCACCTCCTCCGTGTCCTGCATCCAGCGGGAGATGACGAGCGAGCGGAGCATGTCGTCGTTCACGAGCGCGCCGGCGTTGCGCAGGACGTGCGCGTCGCCCTCGGCGAGCCCGAGGATCCTGGCCGGGTCGATCCGCGCGTCCATGCAGGTGACGACGACGAAGCGCCGCGCCGGCGGCATCGGCAGCTCGTGCGCGCCGTGCTCGGCCGCATGGCGGCGGTTGGCTTCGAGGATCTCGTCGCGAACGGACATCCTCGCGCTCCCTACTTGTCGCGGGCCTTCGCTCGGAGCGCCTTGAGCGTCGTCGCGGCGGCGTCGCGCAGGTCCTTCTCCTCGTCCGAGTCGGTCAGGTGGTCGAGGAAGACGAGCGTGTCGCGCGCGGGCGAGCCGTTCTTCAGGCAGATGACCGCGAGCCGGCGCACGGCCTCGTTCGGGTCGGCGTTCACCAGCTTGTGCAGGATCGGGCGGTTCGAGTTGACGAGCCCGGGGTGGTCGCGCGAGAGAAGCTCCAGTGAAAGGAGCGCGGAGCCGCGGCAGGCCGGGCTCTCATCGTCGAAGCCGCGCCGCAGGAGCTCGGTCTTCTGGGCGAAGTGGAGCGTCCCGATCGCGCGGTAGGCGAGCGCGCGCGTCCGGAAGTCCTGGTCGCGGATCGCCGCTTCGAGCTCCTCGTCGACCTCGCGGCGCAGATCGGCGAGCGCGCGCTCGTCGGCCATGGCGGGTGCAGCGGCTAGAGCGTCGGCGAGGTTCAACCTGCGACCGGCGTCGATCCGACCTCGGAGGCCGGGCGGGCGCCCGGGCCGACGTATGTGGCGGAGGGCCGGAAGAGACGGCCGGTGCGCTTCTGCTCGAGGATGTGCGCCGACCAGCCGGCGACGCGCGAGCACGCGAACATGGCGGGAGCGAGCGGCGGCGGGATCTCGGCGAAGTCGAGGACGACCGCGGAGTAGTACTCGACGTTCGTCGCGAGCACGCGCTCCGGGTGGCGCTCCTGGAGGGCCTTCAGCGCCGCGGCCTCCACCTTCTCGGCGGTCTCGATGTGCGGCGAGCCGAGCTCCCTCGCGGTCTCCTTGAGGACGCGGGAGCGCGGATCCTCGGCGCGGTAGACGCGATGGCCGAAGCCCATGATCCGCTTGCCGGACGCGAGCGCGTCGGCGACCCACTGGTCGGCGTCGCCCATCGCCGCGGCCTCTTCGATCATCGGCTTCACGTAGCGCCGGGGCGCCGCCGTGCAGCGGGCCGGAGAGCGCACCGACGGCGGCGGAGAGCGCCGCGGCGCAGTCGGCGCCGGTGGAGGCGACGACGCGCGCGGTGAAGGTCGAGGCGTTCAGCCCGTGCTCGGCCGTGCAGATCCAGTAGGTGTCGATCGCCTTCGCGTGATCCGGGTTCAGCTCGCCGCGCCAGCGCAGGAGGAACTTCTCGGCGGCGGTCTTGCCCTCGGCGACCACGTCGTTCGGGACGACGTCGGTCTTGCCGTCCGCCACGCGGGCCGACTGGGCGACGATCGCCATCATGAGCGCCGAGATCCGGGCGAGGTCACTGCGCGCCTGCTCGTCGGTGATCTCGTTCAGCTTCCCGAGGCCCCATTCGGCCGAGAGGCGAGCCGTCTCGGCCTGAAGATCGGCCGGCGCGTCGCCCGTCAGCCTGGCCGGCTCGTACGGCTCCGGATCGGGCATCTTCGAGTTCAGGTCCTCGTCCACGAGGAGGCCCCAGACGTTCTCGAACGGGTAGGTGCCGACGAGGTCCTCGATGTCGACGCCGCGGTAGCGGAGCTGGCCGCCGTCGCGGTCGGGCTCTGCGATTTCCGTCTCGACGGCGACGACGCCTTCGAGTCCTGGCTTGAAGTCGTTCACGTGCGCAATCTACCCGGCGGCCGTTCTTCCACGCTTCGTTAGAGTCAGCGCCCGTGACGCATCGCGTAACCCTCATCCCCGGCGACGGCACGGGCCCGGAGATCGCCGAGGCGACGCGCCGGGTGATCGACGCCACCGGAGTCGCGATCGACTGGGACGTCCAGGAGGCCGGCGCCGACGTCATGGACAAGCACGGCGGCAATCCGCTCCCGGAGCACGTGCTCGAGTCGATCGCACAGCAACGCGGTCGCGATCAAGGGCCCGATCACGACGCCGGTGGGCGGCGGCTTCCGCTCGGTGAACGTGGCGCTGCGCAAGACGCTCGACCTCTACGGCCAGGTGCGGCCGTGCAAGAGCTACCCGGGCGTGCGCTCGCGCTACGAGGACGTCGACCTCGTGATCGTCCGCGAGAACACCGAGGACCTCTACGCCGGGATCGAGTTCGAGGAGGGCACGGACGAGGCGCACGAGCTGCTCGACTGGATCGAGGAGAAGACCGGCACGAAGCTCCGCCAGGACTCGGGCATCTCGATCAAGCCGATCTCGATCACGGGAACGAGGCGGATCGTCGAGTTCGCCTTCGACTACGCGCGCCGCAACGGCCGCTCGCAAGGTCACGGCCGTCCACAAGGCGAACATCATGAAGTTCTCGGACGGCCTCTACCTGCGCGTCGCGCGCGAGGTCGCCGCCGAGAACTCGGACATCGAGTTCGAGGACCGCATCGTGGACAACCTCTCGATGCAGCTCGTGCAGCGGCCCGAGGAGTACGACGTCCTCGTGCTGCCC
This sequence comes from uncultured Actinomycetes bacterium, assembly GCA_963814525.1. Classification (GTDB taxonomy): domain Bacteria; phylum Actinomycetota; class Thermoleophilia; order Gaiellales; family Gaiellaceae; genus CAVRUF01. The sequence continues at coordinate 407,562 of CAWFDH010000008.1, forward strand.
CAACCTCTACGGCGACGTCGTCTCCGATCTCGCCGCCGGCCTGATCGGCGGGCTCGGCCTCGCGCCGGGCGGGAACTTCGGCACGAAGGCGGCGGTGTTCGAGCCGACGCACGGCTCGGCTCCGAAGTACACCGGGCCAGAACAAGGTGAACCCGATGGCGATGATGCTCTCCGGCGTGATGATGCTCCGCCATCTCGACGAACGCGACGCGGCCGACCGCGCTCGAAGGCGCGATCGCCGCGGTGATCGCCGACGGCAAGTCGGTGACGTACGACATGAAGCCGACCCGCGACGACCCCACCTCGGTGGGGACGAGCGAGGTCGCGGACGCAATCATCGAGACGATGGGAGTGACGGTTTGAGACGCAAGGTGACGGTGGTCGGAGCGGGGAACGTCGGCGCGACCGCGGCGCAGGAGATCGCGCGGCGCGACTACGCGGACGTCGTCCTCGTCGACATCAAGGAGGGCCTCCCGCAGGGGAAGGCGCTCGACATCAACCAGGCCGGCCCGGTGCTCGGCTACGAGCCGAACGTCTCCGGGTCGAACTCGTACGAGGCGACCGCCGGCTCCGACGTCGTCGTCATCACCGCGGGCCTTCCGCGCAAGCCGGGGATGAGCCGCGACGACCTCGTCACGACGAACGAGGAGATCGTCCGCTCGTGCGCCCTCGAGGCGGCCAAGCACTCGCCGGACGCGATCCTCGTCGATCGTCTCGAACCCGCTCGACGCGATGTGCCACGTCGCCCGCGCCGCCACCGGCTGGCCGCGGGAGCGCGTGTTCGGAATGGCCGGGATCCTCGACACGGCGCGCTTCTCCACCTTCATCGCCTGGGAGACCGGCGCGTCCTCCAAGGACGTGACCGCGATGGTGCTCGGCGGGCACGGCGACCAGATGGTCCCCGTCGTCTCGGCGACCACCGTCGGCGGGATCCCGCTGACGAAGCTCGCGTCCGCGGACGCGATCGACGCGATGGTCGAGCGCACCCGCAAGGGCGGCGGCGAGTGCGTCGAGCTGCTCGGGACGTCCGCCTGGTACGCGCCCGGCGCGGCGGTCGCGCAGATGGTCGACGCGATCTGCCTCGACCAGAAGCGCGTGCTCCCGTGCACCGCGCTCCTCGAGGGCGAGTACGGCGTGGACGGGCTCTACATCGGCGTGCCGGTGAAGCTCGGCGCGGCCGGGATCGAGGCGATCGTCGAGCTCGACCTGAACGACTCCGAGCGGGCCGAGCTGGACGCCTCGACCGAGGCCGTCCGCGAGGTCGTAGCGGTTCTCCGCCACGGCTCGTAGCGCCGCCCGCACAATACGAGCGTGAAGCGCCACCATTTCCAGGGGGTCGTGATCGTCCTGGTGGCGGGCGTCCTCGCGTTGGCGGCGTTCCTCGTCTTCGCCCCTTCCGACCAGTACCTGTTCGTGCCGGACAAGGCGCGGCCGGTCGATCCGCTCATCCGCGTCGAGGGCGAGAAGCCTGCGACGAGCGACGAGGACGGCGGCGTCTACATGGTCGACATCCTCATCCGGAAGGCCTCGCGGATCGAGGCGCTCTTCCCCTCCCTGGCCTCGGACGGCACGCTCGTCCCGGCCGACGCGCTGAATCCGGCGGGCGTGAGCGAGGAAGACCGCCGGCAGGAAGGGCGCAACCAGATGTCGCGCTCGCAGGAGATCGCGGCCGCGGTCGCGCTCGAGCACCTGGGCTACGACATCGACGTGAAGGGCGAGGGCGCGCAGATCGACACGGTCGTCCCGGGCCGTCCCGCGGACGGCGTCCTCGAGGTCGGCGACGTGATCGTCGAGGCGGGCGGCGAGCCGGTGAAGGGCCACGCCGACCTGGTGAAGGCGCTCGGCGAGGTCGAGCCCGGCGACGACATCGAGATGGTCGTCCTGCGCGACGGCAAGCGGACGCCGGTCACGGTCGGGACGAGCGAGTCGCCCGAGGATCCCGACCAGGCGGTGACGGGGATCATCGTCGCCGACGCGGCCACGTTCGACCTGCCGGTGGACGTCTCCATCGACGCGGGCTCGATCGGCGGGCCGTCGGCCGGTCTCGCGTTCGCGCTCGGGATCGTCGACGAGCTGGGCGACGACATCGACCGCGGCCGCACGGTCGTCGTGACCGGAGAGCTGGCGCTCGACGGAACGGTCGATCCCGATCGGCGGGATCAAGCAGAAGACGATCGGCGCGAAGGAAGCGGGCGCGGACGTCTTCATCGTCCCGGACGCGAACGCCGAGGAGGCACGCAAGTACGCGGACGGGCTCGAGATCGTCGCGGTCTCGACGTTCGACGAAGCGATCGACGCGCTGGCTAAGCGGTAACGGCGGCGGCTTCGCGCACGAGGCCGGCGAGGCGCGCGATGCCCTCGTCGATCTCCTCGGCGGTCGCGAAGCTGAACGCGAGCCGCGCCGAATGCTCGCCGCCGGGCCCGAAGTAGAAGTCGGAGCCCTTCACGAACGTGACGTCGGCCTCGGTCGCGCGGGCGAGCAGCTCGCCGGCGTCGATGCCGGGCGGGAGGTCGAGCCAGAGGAAGTAGCCGCCCTCGGGCCGGTTCCAGCGCATGCTCTTCGGCGCTTCCCGCTCGAGCGCGGCGAGCATCGCGTCCCGGCGGATCCGCAGCCCGTCGCGGGTGCGCTCGAGGTTCGGCTCGAAGATCCCCTGGCTCGGCGAACTCGTGGAGCGCGGCCTGCACGAAGATCGACGGCGACACGTAGTTCTCGAGCACCTGCTGCTCGATCGCTCCGACGAGCTCCTCGGGGAGGATCACGTAGCCGACGCGGATCCCGGGCGCGATCGTCTTCGAGAACGAGCTGAGGAAGAGGACGCCGTCGCCGCCTGACGTCTCGAAGAGCGTCGGGATTGACTCGCCGTCGAAGCGGAGGAGCCCGTAGGGGTCGTCCTCGAGGATCGTGGAGCCGGTCGCGGTCGCGAGCTCGAGCAGGCGGCCCCTGTTCTCCGCGGAGAGCGTGCGCCCGCTCGGATTCTGGAAGGTCGGGATCGTGTAGATGAGCTTCGGCCCGGGCGTCGACTCGACCGCGACGCTCAGAGCGTCCACGTCGAGCCCGTCCTCGCGCAGCGGAATCGAGACGACGCGGGCGCCGATGCCGCGGAGGATCCCGAGCGAGCGGTCGTAGCAGGGCGCCTCGACGAAGACGGTCGCGTCCTTCTCGACGAACGTGCGCGCGACGAAGTTGAAGCCCTGGAGCGAGCCGGTCGTGAGGACGACGCGGTCCGGGTCGACGTCGTGCCGGGCGGCGACCCAGTCGCGCAGCGGCGGATACCCGGAGGGCGGCCCGTAGTTCAGCGCGCGCGCCCCGTCCTTCTCCGCGGCCGCCTTGGCGCAGGCCCCGAATGCCTCGGACGGAAGCAGGTCGGGCCCGGGAATGCCGCGCGCGAAGGAGATGACGCTCATGGCGAAGACTCTAGCGACGCGGTTGGGCTAGCTGCCGACGGCTTCGGCGACGAGCGCGGCGACCTCGGTCGGGTTCGTCCCGACGCGGACGCCCTGGGCCTCGAGCGCTTCCTTCTTCGCCTGCGCCGTGCCGGCCGAGCCGGAGATGATCGCGCCCGCGTGGCCCATCGTCTTCCCCGGAGGAGCGGTGAAGCCGGCGATGTACGCGATCACCGGCGTCTTCATGTTCTCGCCGATGTAGGCCGCGGCCTTCTCCTCCTCGGAGCCGCCGATCTCGCCGACCATGACGACCAGCTCGGTCTCGGGGTCGGCCTCGAACTTCTCCAGGATGTCGATGAAGGACGAGCCGACGACCGGGTCGCCGCCGATGCCGACGATCGTGGACTGGCCGATCCCGAGCTGGGTCAGCTCGTGGCCGATCTGGTAGGTCAGCGTCCCCGAGCGGGAGACGAGGCCCGACGCCGCCCGGCGCTGAAGATCTCGGCCGGGATGATCCCGACGTTCGCCTTGCCCGGCGAGAGGCAGCCGGGGCAGTTCGGGCCGATCAGCGTGATCCCCTTCGGCCGCGCGTGGTTGTAGACGCGCAGCATGTCGTGCGCCGGGATGCCCTCGGTGATGCAGATGACCGTCTCGATCCCGGCGTCGATCGCCTCGAAGGTCGCGTCCGCCGCGAAGCGCGCCGGGACGAAGACCATGGCCGTGTTCGCGCCCGCCTCGGCGACGGCGTCGCGCACCGTGTCGAAGACCGGGATGCCGTTCACGTCCTCGCCGCCCTTGCCCGGCGTCACCCCGGCGACCACGTTCGTGCCGTAGTCGCGGTTCCGCGTCGTGTGGAAGGAGCCCTCGCGCCCGGTGATCCCCTGGACGACGAGGCGCGTCTCGCTGGTGACGATGATCGCCACTAGCTGACCTCCGACCGCCTTCTTCGCGGCGTCGAGCATGGTCGCCTCGACGTAGAGGTTCGGCGGCGCGGCCTCGGCCAGGAGGCGCCGGCCCTCCTCGGCGTTCGTCCCGTCGAGGCGCACGACGATCGGCTGCTTCAGGTCGAGCTGGCCGAGCGCCGTGAGGATCCCGCGCGCGACCTCGTCGCAGCGGGTGATGCCGCCGAAGATGTTGAAGAGGATCGAGCGCACCTGCGGGTCGGCGGAGATGATCTCGAGCGCGTCGACCACGCCCTGCGCGTCGCCGCCGCCGCCGAGGTCGCAGAAGTTCGCGGGCTTCCCGCCGGCCTGGGCGATCACGTCGAGCGTGGACATGACGAGCCCGGCGCCGTTCCCGAGGATCCCGACCTCGCCGTCGAGCTTCACGTACGTGACGTCCTTCTCGCGCGCGGCGCGTTCCTCCGCGGGATACGCGTCGAGGTCGCGCATCGCCGCGATGTCCTCGTGGCGGTAGAGCGCGTTGTCGTCGACGGTGAACTTCGAGTCGAGCGCGCGCACCTCGCCCTCGGGCGTGACGATCAGCGGGTTGATCTCGCACAGCATCGCGTCCGCGCCGACGAACGCCTCGTAGAGCTTCGCGATGATCGCGATCACCTGCTTCTGCTCGCCCGGGTCGGTGATGCCGCCGTGGAAGCAGAGCCAGCGCGCCTGGAAGGGCTCGAAGCCGACGAGCGGATCGATGTGGAGCTTCGCGAGCGCGTCGGGCGTCTTCTCCGCGACCTCCTCGATGTCGATCCCGCCCTCGCTCGTGAGCATGAAGAGCGGCTTCTTCTCGCCGCGGTCGAACGTGACCGAGAGGTAGTACTCGTTGGCGATGTCGGAGGCGCGCTCGATCCAGAGCTTCTTGACGACGTGCCCGTTGATGTCGAGCCCGAGGATCGCCTCGGCCGCTTCGGCCGCCTCGTCGGGACTCTCGGCGAGCTTGATGCCGCCCGCCTTGCCGCGCCCGCCGGTCAGCACCTGGGCCTTGACGACGACCTGGCCGGTCGAGCGTCTCGGCGGCGGCGCGGGCCTCCTCCGGGGTCTCCGCGAGCCGGCCCTCCGAGACGGGAATGCCGAACCGCTTGAAGAGCTCCTTGCCCTGGTACTCGTAGAGGTCCATCGGCGGGCGAGTCTATGCGAAGTGGTGAACAGGGTTCGCACGCCAGGCGATTCGGGCATATCGTCGCATGCTCAAGGGGTCGCAACCGCAACCGAAGGAGGCCGCATGTCCAGCTTGCACGACGACGACATCGAGACTCTCGAAGGAACGACTCCGGTGTCCGAGGCGGAGGCCGCCGACGACGCCGACTCGGACGACGCCGACGATTCCGATCACGCGGACGGGTCGGACGACTCGGACGCCGACGACGCGGACACGGGACCTGCGGACTCCGGCGAGTAGCGCAACCGCCTCGGCGCTCTCCCGCTGCGTCGAGCCGGTCTCGGCCGAGGAGTTCCTCGCCGACCATTGGGAGCGGCTGCCGCTCGTAGTCGATCGCGGCGGCCGCTCGAGCTTCGACGACCTCGTCTCCGAGGACGACCTGGAGCAGCTGGTCTGCTCGGGCGGCCTTCGCTCGCCGGCGTTCCGGCTCGTCAAGGCGGGCGAGCAGCTACGGCTGCGTGACCACGCGGTCGACATCCCCTGGCGGCCGCTCCCGTTCACCGGCGTGGCGAATCCGGGCGCGGTCGCGGAGGCCTTCGCCGGCGGCGCCTCGATCGTGGCCCAGGGCCTCCATCACTGGTGGCCGCCGATCGCGCGGTTCTGCCGCGATCTCGAGGCCGAGCTCGGGCATCCCGCCCAGGGGAATGCGTACTGGACGCCGCGCGACTCCCAGGGACTGCCGGTGCACCACGACACGCACGACGTGTTCGTCCTGCAGATCGCGGGCGAGAAGCGCTGGCTCGTCTACGAGCCCGTGCTGGAGCTGCCGCTGAAGGACCAGCGCTACTCGAAGGAGCTGGGCGGGCCCGGCGAGATCGTCCACGACGTCGTCCTGCGGGCGGGCGACACCCTGTACCTCCCGCGCGGCTGGCTCCATCAGGCGGTCACGTCGGACACGGATTCGCTCCACCTGACCGTCGGCGTGAACGTCTACACGTGGATCGATGCGCTGAAGGCGGCGCTCCACGCGGCCGAGAACGAGGTCGAGCTGCGGCGGTCGGTTCCTGCCGACGGGGAGGGCGGCGCGCGAGCTCGTGGAGCTCCTCGCGGCCCGGCTCGATCCCGAGTCGGTCGTGCGGCGCATGCGGCGCAAGTTCGTCATCTCGCGGCGGCCGATCCTCGAGAACCGGATCTCGGAGCTCCGCGCGCTCGACGACCTCGGGCCAGGGACGGAGGTCGAGCGGCGTCCGACCGTCATCGCCGACCTCCACGACCGGCGCGACGGCTCGATCGAGCTCGCGTTCGAGGGCAAGCGGATCGCGTTTCCCGCGCACGCGCGCGAGGAGATCGAGGCGCTGGCGCTCGGCGACGGGCCCGTGACAGCCGCCGACCTTCCCGGCGAGCTGGACGAGGCGAGCCGCCTCGTCCTCGTAGCCCGGCTCGTGCGCGAGGGCTTCCTGCCAGTCCGTGTCCCAGGCTCCGAGCGACCACCACCAGCTGTCGGTCCACTCCCCGACCTCCAAATCGCCGGATGAGTAGTTGTAGTCGAGCAGATCAGCCCGCAGGCCCTGATCGGCCAGCGGTGCGGTGGCGATTCCCGACTCCCAGAAGGAGCCACCGAACTCCACCGGCCCGACCGTTCGATTGTTCCAGGACTCGCTGCAGCCGTAGCCACTCCAGCGCGATTCGTGATCGGCGCTATAGCTCCAGGAGTTGAACACCATCGGGGCGTGCAGGAAGTCGAGCGCCGTGGGATCGCTGTCGAACCGGGGCACCCAGTTACCGCCCCCGCTGACGACGCGCAGCGACGCCGAGCTCGAATCGGAGAAGCTCTCCGTACGGGTGGTATCTGGGTCGCCGTCGTCGCACCAACCGTTGTTGCTGCAGCCACCCGACCAGTTCGAGGAGACGTTGATCGTGCCGCTTGCGATGCGGTACTCCGCCGGCGCGCACGTGTTCGGGTATGTCCACGGGCTACCGCCCCAATCGGCACTGCCGTTGAGGAACGGGACGTCGAGGGTTCTGGACGCCTCAAGATCACCCAGCCAGGCCTTGGCCTCCAGTGCGACGCTGACGCTGCGCTGTGCGCTCACCTTGAGGCAGTTCTGGCCGAGCACGGCCGTGGCGTGGGCTTCGAGCGCCGTGAACGTCGCCTGCGCTCCGACCAGCGCGCCGGCCTTCGGATTTCCACTGCCGATGCCCAACTCGATGTCCGCGCCGAAGTTGAAGAACACGTCGCCTGCCACCTGGACGCTCGCATACGGGTCGATCGACGTCTGAAGTTTCCCGTCGATGTAGTCGTCGCCGCCCAACCCGAAGTAGCCGTCGAATTCCGCGCCCAGAGTCGCGATGACTCCGACCGTCTCGGTCGCCTTGCCGCTCACCCCGATGGAGCCGGTGGGGTGGGCGGTGAGGATCATCGGCACCGGGCCCGCCATGAACCAGATCGCGATCTTGGGGAGATCGAGCGTGCAACTGGCGCCGGCCTCGACCGTCGCTGTCGCTTCCAGTTTCGCCTCGACGCCGAACTCGCCGTCGAACGATGCGCCGACCGGCACGTTCTTGCCGAAGACCTCGGTCTTTGCGAGCGTGGCATGGAGGTCACCGAACGGATCCAAGTCGCGGACGACGTCGAGATTGCCGGTGACGACGCCGTCACAGGAGATGACGCCGCCGGCTGTGGTGACTCCCGATCGCCGCGCCGATCCCGGGCCGGCCGGCAGGGTCTGAACCGGCAGTGCCTCGAAACTGGGCACGTTGATGTCCAGGTAGTCGAAGGCATCCGCAAGCCCGGCCGGAGCCAGTGTCACCGACTTCCCGTCAGCCGAGATCGCAGTCACCTTGCCCAGGTACCCCGTCGGAATGCCGGTGTCGGGCGGGAGCACCCAACTTTGGCCCAGCGTCGGCGTACGGCCGGCAGGCACGGAGGTCGTCACCTTCCCATTGCTCGCGCTGGTGACGACGGCGGCCGGGTTGGTGATCATGACCGTTGCCGGATTGGTCACTACGGTCGCCGTCTCGCCCGAGACGTCGGTGGGTGGGGCGGTCACGATGGTCGACACCGGACCGACCCACGTACTCGACCCGGCCGCTTGTGCGAACACGGAGTAGGCGTAGGTCTCGCCCGGTGACACCTCGGTGTCGGTGGCGGAGGCCCCGCCCACAGCGACCAGGCTCCCCTCGCTCACCGTGGCCGGGGCGGACGGGCCTTGCGCGCGACGCACCGCGTAGCTGGCACCGACCGATGGTTCGGTCCAGGCGAGCTGAACCTTGGTGGGCTCGATCGCGACGATGTGCAGGTCACGCACCGACGGCGCCTGGCTGTACGTCACGGTCGCCGAGGCGGAGCCCCCTGGCCGCACCTTCAGCACCGATCTGCTGGCGACGCCTTGGAACAGCGCGGAGTCATGGACGATCTGCTGGGGCGCCACCTGCCAGCTTCCGGCCGGAACCGTGAGGCGCACGGTGGCCGACGTGCCGGCGGGAGGCTTCGTTGCCACGCGGGTGGTGCCGCCCGACTGCAGTCGCACAGTACCGGGCACTCCAGCCGGGGTCTTGATGGTGAGTGCGAGGGTTCCGACCGTCACCTTCCGGTAGGTCACCGTGACCGAGCTCGTTCGTCCAGCTCGCACCCGCACGACCGACTTCGTGGACGCGCCGGCGTAGAGCTTTGAGCGCGTGGTGATCCGTTGGGGAGACACCCGCCAGGTGCCCGCCGGCACCGTGAGGCGCACCTTGAACGAGGTACCCGAGGCCGCCTTCTTCGCCACCCTCGAGCGGCCGTTGAAAGTGAGGCGCACGTTTCCGGGTATCCCGGCCGGCGTCTTGATGGTGACCACGATGGTCCCGGTCCCCACGGCGGCCGCCGCCGGCGGGGCGATGGGCGCGCCGGGCGCGATGAGCAGCCCAAGAACGAACGCCGAGACCAGGCCTGTACCGAGCCAGTGTTTGATGCCGATGAGAAGACTCCCCGCTGCCGCTCGCCGTCAGAGCCGACGACGCTGTGGCGCTGAACGTAACAGAGAATGGTTCGGCCCACGAGCAAATCGATCCGGACCGCTGCTTAGTCCCCTTCCACCGAGATGGTGTGGCCGACCACCGCGCAGTGGAGCGCGCGCTTCGGGTCGGCGCTGCCGCACGTGAGGTAGCGCTCGGGGCCACGAAGCCGGGCGCGGATGTCGACCTCGTGCGTCTCGCCCTTGCGCTCGTCGCGGAAGCGGACACGGACGCCCTCGCCCTGCCGCTCCGCGCCGGCGAAGACCACGTCGTCGATCCCGCGCGAGCGCGTCTTGGCCCGCACCGCCCGCTCGGCAGCCTGCACCGGGAACGGGTAGGTCGAGCGGCCGCGGTAGCGCTTCAGCCGGATCCGGCCTCGGTCGTGCTCTCCGAGAATCCCGCCGAGGTCGTCCTCCTCGACCCACCCGAAGTAGAGCCCCTCGGGGAGCACCACCATGTTCGCGGCGAACCGGTCGCCGCCGACGTGCGTGGACTGCCACGCCCACGCCGGATCGAAATCACGCCGCAGCGCGTCGTAGAGCGGCTGGCCGTAGCGGGCGCAGCAGCGGTCGCGCTTGCCGTGCGTGCAGACGACGACGAGCGGATGGTCGACCGGCACGGCGGGTTCCTTCCCGCGCGCGAGCGCAACGAGGTCGAGCGCGAGCAGGTCGTCGTGGTCTTCGAACTCGAGCGCGTGCAGCCGTTCCTTGCCGGGCTTCGAGGACGCGACGAAGAGCATCCGCCGCCGCGGCCCGCGCCGCTCGGGGCGCTTGATGAAGAGGAGCCGCGAGTGCGGCAGTTGCGCCAGCGTGGCGCGCAAATGCTCCTTCAGCGGCTCCGAGAGGACGCTTCCCGCGAGCAGGTCGCGGTCCCAGCGGCCCCGGTACTCGACGAGGAGCCAGGTATCGATGCGGCTCGCGGTCGCCGTCAGCGACTCCCCGGAATCCCGGGCGACCTCGGAGCAAAACGGCCTCGCCACGCGGCGAACGCTAGCTAGTGACCATGCACAGGAGCTGGCCGGCCTTCACGGCGTCGCCCGCCGCCACCGTGAGCCCGCTCACCGTTCCGTCGCGGTGCGCGCGGATCTCGTTCTCCATCTTCATCGCCTCGATCACGCAGAGGACGACCCCCGCCGTGACCTCCTCGCCGTCCGCGACCTCGACAGCGAGGACCGTGCCCTGCATCGGGCTCACGACCGCCTCCGTGCCCGCGCCGCTCGCCGCGCCGGCCTCGCGCTCGCGACGGCGCCGGGCGAGCTCTGCATGCGGCGGCTCGGGCTCGACCAGGGTCACGTCGAAGCGGCGCCCCTCGATCTCGACGCCGACCGACCGCCCTCGCTCCCGGCCGGAGGCGACCGCGCCGGACACGGCCGGGACGAACTCGGCCGCCTGGGCCGCCAGCTCGGGCGAGTCGACGACGCCGTGGCAGGTCTCCCCGGCGATGAAGCACGGGTGCGAGAGCAGCGCCCGGTGGAACGGGATCAGCGTGGTCACGCCCTCGACCACGAACTCCTCGAGCGCCCGCAGCATCCGCATCCGCGCTCGCTCGCGGTCGGTGTCCCAGACGCAGAGCTTCGCGACCATCGGGTCGTAGAGCGCCAGGATCTCCGAGCCCGCCTCGACGCCCGAGTCGACGCGCACGCCCGGCCCGGCCGGCTCGCGGTACGCGGTGATCGTCCCCGGCGCCGGGAGGAACCCGCTCGCGACGTCCTCGGCGTTGATGCGACATTCGAACGCGTGGCCCCGGAAGGCGACGTCCTCCTGCCGCACCGAGAGCGGCTCGCCGGCCGCGATGAGGATCTGCTCGCGCACGAGGTCGATCCCGGTGACGAGCTCGGTGACCGTGTGCTCGACCTGGATCCGCGTGTTCATCTCGAGGAAGAAGTAGTTGCCGTCCGGATCCAGGAGGCCCTCGATCGTCCCGGCGCTGCGGTAGCCGACGGCGCGCGCCGCATCGACCGCGATCCGGCCGATCCGCTCGCGCAGCTCGGCGTCGACCGCCGGGGACGGCGTCTCCTCGACGAGCTTCTGGTGGCGGCGCTGGATCGTGCAGTCGCGCTCGCCCAGGTGGATCACGTTGCCCTGCGAGTCCGCGAGCACCTGCACCTCGACGTGGCGCGGGTCGCGGATCAGCTTCTCCACGTAGACGGTCGCGTCGGAGAAGTACGCCTCGCCCTCGCGCTGCGCCGACGCGAGCGCGCGCTCGGCCTCGTCGGCGGACTCGACCACCTTCAGGCCCTTGCCGCCGCCGCCGGCCGACGCCTTCACCGCGAGCGGCCAGCCGTACTCGTCGCCGAGCCGGACGAGCTCCTCCGCGGTCGTCACCGGATCCGTCGTCCCGGGGATGACGGGAACGCCCGCTCCCGACATGAGCCGCCGCGCCTCGATCTTCGAGCCCATCGCCTCGATCGCCTCGGGCGGCGGGCCGATCCAGACGATCCCCGCCTCCTCGCACGCGCGGGCGAAGGCGGCGTTCTCCGCGAGGAATCCGTAGCCGGGATGGATCGCCTCGGCCCCGGACCGCTTGCGCCGCGTCGAGGATCCGCTCGACGCTCAGGTAGCTCTCGGCGGGCGCGCCCGGGCCGACGAGGAACGCCTCGCCGGCGGAGCGGACGTGCAGCGATCCGCGGTCGGCCTCCGAGTACACGGCCACGGTTGCGATGCCGAGCTCACGCAGCGTGCGGAAGACGCGAATGGCGATTTCGCCGCGATTCGCGACGAGGACCTTCGAAAACGGAGCGGCCACGGGCACGCGGCGTATTCTGTCCGAATGAGCTTTGCGAACCAGTTGACCGTAGGACGCACCGTCGCGGTCCCGGTCGTGATCGCGCTCTTCGCCTGGGACTTCCCCAACCACTACTACTGGGGAACCGCCGTGTTCTGCGTCGCGATGGCGACCGACTGGCTGGACGGCTGGTGGGCGCGCCGCGTCGGCGAGTCGTCCGATCTCGGCGGCCTGCTCGACCCGATCGCCGACAAGGTGCTCGTTCTCGCCGCGCTGATCATGCTGATCGGCGACGCGTTCCCCGCCTGGATGGTCTCGCTGATCGTCGTCCGCGAGATCCTCGTCTCCGGGCTGCGCCTCGCCGCGCTCGAGCGCGGCGTCGTCATGAGCGCCCGCGACCTCGGGAAGCTGAAGACCTGGGCGCAGGCGATCGCGGCCGGGCTCGGTGGCCTCGCCGCCGGCGGCGCGATCAACGAGGACATCGCCTGGGTCGCGCTGCTCGTCGCCTTGATCCTGACCTGGGTGTCCGGGCTCGACTACGCCCGCATCGCCCCGAGCGTGCTCCGTGGCCGCCAACCTGCGTAGCTTCGCCCGCGAGCGACGCGGAGCAGGTCGTCGCCCTGAGCCGCGCAACGCTCTCCCGACCGGAGTTCCAGGTCGGCAACCCGATCTGGACGACCGTGGACGAGCTCACCAGCGAGATCGCCGACTGGGATCCGCCGGCCGAGGAGACGCTCGTCACGGTCGAGGACGAGAGCGGCAGCGTGGTCGCGTTCGGCGGCGTCGAGCGCCCGGCCGGGTTCCCGCACGCCGAGCTCTTCGGGCCGCTCGTGGCGACCGAGGCGCGCGGACACCGGCTGGGGACACGGCTGCTCGAGACCTCGGTCGAGCGGGCCCGCGCCGCCGACGCGAACGCGATCTACGCGTCGGTCGGAACGCGCAACGCGGCCGGCCGGATCCTGCTCGAGCGCCAGGGGTTCCAGGTTCGCGGGCGTCCGCAGGCGACGTTCAAGCTCCAGCCCGGCTCGCCACCGTCCCGCCGAGGAGGAGCCCGAGGGCGTCGTCGTACGACGCGCGAGCGAGGACGACCTGCCGTCGGCGCTCCAGCTCTACCACGAGTGCTTCCCGACCGGGAGCTTCCCCGACGCCGTGTGGCGCGAGAACGTCGTCCACGGGCACCGTCTACGCCGCCGAGGACGAGGGCCGGCTCGTCGCCGTGCTGAACATCGACCCGAGCGACCGCTGGATCTACCACGTCGGCGTCACGACGAGCGAGCGCAACCGCGGCGTCGGCTCCTACCTCCTCAGCCGTTCGCTCGCCGACTACTGGGAGCAGCACCCCGGCCAGTCGCTCGGCCTCGACGTGGACGCGGACAACGTCCCCGCGATCAAGCTCTACCGCCGCCAGGGCTTCGCGCCGTGGCTCGTGCTCCAGACGTTCAAGCTCGAGCTCTAGCGCCTAGAAGTCCGGCTCGACGTTCTCGCGGACGCCCTCGCGCCACCACTCGCTGCGCCGTTCTTCCTCGGGCTTCTTCAGCACCCGCCGCAGCGCCTCGAGCTCCTCGGGCGTCGGCTCGGGCACGATCTCGAACCCTTCGCGGGACTGGTCGGCGGCCATGCGCTGATTAAAGCCGTTCCGGGCCTCCGACGATACGAACGGGGATGCGTCGTCTCGTCATCTGCCTCGCCGTGCTCGCGACTCTCGTGGTCGCGCCGTCGGTCTCGGCCGCCTCCTGGGCGAAGCCGTACATCCGCGAGGCCGTGCAGAGCGGGCTCATGGGCCCGAGCGTCGCCAAGTTCCGTCCGAACGACCCGCTGACGCGCCGTGACCTCGGCCTGATCGTCGCAGGCATCACGCAGCGCGAGCGCGTCGTCTCGAAGCCCGACCGGAAGGTGACGATGACCGAGCTGAACCGCGCGCTCGTGAACGCCGTCGGGCTCGCGCCCGCCTCGGCCGCCTTCCGCGCAGAGCTCGGCCGCGCGGGGCTCAGCCCGACCGCCCGCGCCGGCTGGGAGACCGTCGCCCGGCTCCTGGCGCTCCGCTACAACCATCCTTCCAACCGGGACAATCTCGAGCTGCGCCCGAAGGATTTCGCCACGCGCGCCGAGACCGCCTTCTCCGTCTGGCGCCTTCTGAACATCTCCGAGTGGGATCTCGAGCGCGTCAACGAGCTCGCCGCCGCGTTCCACCTGCCGAAGTACACGGACTGGCAGAAGCGCGTGCTCACCCGCGCGGCCAAGTTCGTCGGCTACCCGTACGTGTGGGGCGGCATGTCCGAGGAACGGCAGACGCTCTTCGGCGTCACCTCGCGCGGCGGCTTCGACTGCTCCGGCTTCGTCTGGCGCGTCTACAAGCTCGAAGGCTGGAGCGGGGCGCCGGCGCTCGGCACGACCATTCGCGGGCGCACGACGTACCAGATGGCCGGCGAGATGAAGAAGAAGCGGCGGATCCCGCTCGCAAGGCTTCGCCCGGCAGACGTGATCTTCTACGGGCGCGGCCCGAAGTCGGCGCCGAACGACATCAACCACACCGGTCTGGCGATGGGCGGACGGCTGGTTCGTCCACTCGTCCGGCCAGGGGACGACGATCGCGCCCCTCACCGGCTGGTACCAGAGCGGCTTTGCGTGGGCCCGCAGGCCCCTCCGCGAAGCCGGCCTCGGCTAATCCGGCCTTCCTGACGAATCCCCCGTTCGAGTGATGCCACGGGCCTAGGGTCACCCGGATACTGGCTTCTCCAGCGGTACTAGGAGGAATTACATGTTGCACTGGAAGAGCAGGCTTCTTTTCGGCCTGATTGCGGCGCTCTCGATCCTTAGCGCAATCGGAGCCGGATGGACGTGGCGGCTGTAACAGAGCCGAATTCGGGGATGGATCGCGGTCCGGGCGCGGACGCGGCCGAAAGGCTGCGCTCGGCCCGCCCCTCCACCGAGTCCACCAACCCGTCCTCGCGCGTTCTCTGGGTACTCGTGCCCGTGACGGCGGTCGGGTTCGTCGTCCTCGTCGCGGCCGCCGCGACGCTGACGACCCTGGGCCTCTCGCTGCACGACTGGGCCGGCATCGGCCTGCTCGTCGTCGGCGCGATGCTCGCAGAGCTGTTCCCCGTTCCGATCGACCTCGAAGGCGTTGCCGCCGGCGGCGTCTCGCTCGCCGCGGTCTTCATCGTCGGGGCGGCGGTGATCTACGGCTGGGCGCCCGCGGTTCTCGTCGCGTTCGTCGCCCTCGCCGTCATCCAGCTCGTGCAGCGGCGCGGGCTCGACAAGCTTCTCTACAACGGCGCCGTCTACGTCATCGGCGCCGCAACGGCCGGAGCGGCCGCAGCAGGTGTGGGCTCGCTCGGGCTCGAGTCGAACGAAGGCGTCCTGGCGCTCGTCCTCACCGTCTGCGCCGGAGCGACCGCCTTCTACATCACGAACGTCGCCCTGATCGGCATCGTCGTCGCCCGCGCGGCCAAGGAGTCGGTCGTCGCACTGGTCATGCGCTCACTGCGCCGGACGGCGATCCCGTTCGCGATCATGGCGTCGATCACGCTGATCCTGACCGAGCTGTGGCCGCATTCGCCGCTCCTCTCGGTGGCGCTCGTCGGCCCGCTCGTGGCCGTGGCGCTCTACCAGCGCTCGGTGCACGAGGCGCTCAGCGCGATGCGGCTGGCCCTGACCGATCCGCTGACCGGGCTCGGCAACCACCGGCATTTCCACGAACGACTCCAGACCGATCTCGACCGGGCGCAGGAGCGCGGCACCCGCCTCGCGCTCTGCCTCGTCGACATCGACGACTTCAAACGCGTGAACGACCGGCACGGGCATCCCGTCGGAGACGACGTGCTCGCGCAGGTTGCGACGCGACTGCGGCAAGGCGGCGAGGCCTTCAGGCTGGGCGGCGACGAATTCGCGCTGCTCCTACCGGGACGGACCGAGACCGAGGCACTCGCTATCGCGAGATCCGTGATCGACCGGGTCGCCGCCATGAAACTTGCGGACGGGGAGACGCTGACCGTCTCCGCGGGCGTGGCCGTCTATCCCGACCACGGCCTCGACCGGAGCGAGCTCGTCCGCGTGGCGGACAACGCGCTCTACACGTCGAAGAACGAGGGCAAGGGCAGCGTGACCGTCTATCGGCCCGGCGCGCCCGAGATCGGCGACCTCCACCTGCTCGCGACCGGGAACGACCGGCAGGCGCGCTTCCTCGCGGCCGCCGGCCTCGCCCGTGCGGTCGACGCGCGCGACGCCTACACCGGCGAGCACTCCGCCGAGGTCGGCGAGCTGGCGGCGCGCATCGGAGCCCGCATGGCGCTGCACGCGACCGAGGTGGAACTCCTCCGCCTCGCCGGGAGCCTGCACGACGTCGGGAAGCTCGCCATCCCCGAGGAGATCCTCCGCAAGCCGGGCCCGCTGAGCGCACCCGAGCGGCTCGTGCTCGAGCGTCACCCGCAGATCGGCTTCCGGATGCTCGACTCGCTCGGCATCGAGCCGGTGGCGACCTGGGTGCTCCACCATCACGAGCGCTGGGACGGCGCCGGCTATCCGAACCGCCTCGCCGGCGACACGATTCCGCTCGGCGCGCGGATCCTGTTCGTCGCCGACGCGTACGACGCGATGACGACCGAGCGCGTCTACCGCGGACGCCTCTCCCACGAGCACGCCGTCCGCGAGCTCGAGCGGTGCGCCGGGACGCAGTTCGACCCGGACGTCGTCGAGGCGTTCAAGGCCGAGGTCGCGGAGATGGGCTCGCCCGAGGCTCTGCCGACGCTCAGCATCGTCGCTTCGTAGGCGTGAGCTACTCCACCGGCTCGTTGCTCCATCTCGGCGAGGGGCCGTTCCGCAAGGTCCGGCAGGCCCTCGGCGTGACCGCGTTCGGCGTGAACGGTCTCGTGCTCGAGCCCGGCCAGGAGTGGTTCGAGCACTACCACGAGCAGCAGGACGAGCTGTACTTCGTCCACTCCGGCGTCGCGGGGTTCGAGATCGAGGGCTCGACGTTCGAGCTGGGCCCCGGTGGGCTCGTCCACGTCGAGTCGACGACGCCGCGCCGGTTCTGGAACGCCGGGGACGAGGATCTCGTCCTCCTGATCGTCGGCGGCTCGGGCGGCTACGTCGGCCGCGACGGCCAGATGGTCGATCCGGCGGACGTGGAGCGGCGCCGCGCGGTCTCCGCGGGCGACCTGAGCGCGATCGAGCGCCGCGACCGCTAGCCAGACCGCGCGCACCGGGCCGCGCGCGGACCACCCGCGGAAAGTTGGCACAAACCCGGCACAGACACGCGCGCGCTTCCGAGCTACCTTCGATCGTGGGTGGCGGGTGGAGGGTCTCCCCTCCCACGCGTCCGCGTTCAGGCACACGCGCGGCGTCCCGCGGCTCCGCTTTACGCCGAGCCGTTCTTAGAGCGGGATGTTCCCGTGCTTGCGCGGCGGGCGGGGCTCGCGCTTCGTCAGCGCCGTCTCGAGCGCGTCGCAGAGCACGGCGCGGGTTCGCCGCGGCTCGATCACGTCGTCCACGTAGCCGCGCTCGGCCGCCGTGTACGGGTTCGCGAACTGCGCGCGGTAGTCGGCGATCAGCTCGGCGCGCCGGGCCTCCGGATCCGCCGCCTCCTCGAGCTCCTTGCGGAACACGATGTTCACCGCGCCCTCGGGCCCCATCACCGCCACCTCGGCGGTCGGCCACGCGAAGTTGAAGTCGGCGCGGATGTGCTTCGAGCTCATCACGTCGTACGCGCCGCCGTAGGCCTTCCGCGTGATCACCGCGATCTTCGGCACGGTCGCCTCCGAGTACGCGTAGAGCAGCTTGGCGCCGTGGCGGATGATCCCGCCCCACTCCTGCTCCGTCCCCGGGAGGAAGCCCGGCACGTCGACGAAGGTGATGAGCGGCAGGTTGAACGCGTCGCATGTCCGCACGAAGCGCGCGGCCTTCACGGACGAGTCGATGTCGAGCGTCCCGGCGAGCGCGCTCGGGTTGTTCGCGACCACGCCGACGGGGTGCCCGCCGAGCCGCGCGAAGCCGCACAGGATGTTCTCCGCCCACAGCGCCTGCACCTCGAGGAACTCGCCGTCGTCGACGACGCGGTGGACGACGTCGCGCATGTCGTAGGGCTTGTTCGAGCTCTCCGGGACGATCGAGTCGAGCTCCGTGTCCTCGCGGTCGACCGGATCGGTGGGCGCGAAGAACGGCGGCGGCTCCACGTTGTTCTGCGGGAGGAACGAGAGCAGGTAGCGCGCGTCCTCGAGGCACTCCTCCTCGCTCGCGGCCGCGAAGTGCGCGACGCCCGACTTCGACGCGTGCGTGTCGGCGCCGCCGAGCTCCTCGAACGTGACCTCCTCGCCGGTGACCGTCTTCACGACCTCGGGCCCGGTGATGAACATGTACGAGGTCTCCTTGACCATGAGGATGAAGTCGGTCATGGCCGGCGAGTAGACGGCGCCGCCGGCCGTCGGGCCCATGACGAGCGAGATCTGCGGGATGACGCCCGACGCCTGGACGTTGCGCCAGAAGATCTCCGCGTAGCCGCCCAGCGAGACGACGCCCTCCTGGATCCGCGCGCCGCCCGAGTCGTTGATCCCGATCAGCGGGCAGCCGTACTTCACGGCCAGGTCCATGACCTTGCAGATCTTCTCGGCGAACGCCTCCGAGAGCGTGCCGCCGAAGACCGTGAAGTCCTGGGAGAAGACGAAGACCTTGCGGCCGAAGATCGTCCCGTACCCGGTCACGACGGCGTCGCCCCACGGCCGCTTGTCCATCATCGCCGGGTTGCGGTGGCGCACGTAGCGGTCGAGCTCGACGAACGAGCCGGGGTCGAGGAGCTTCTCCAGCCGCTCGCGCGCGAGCAGCTTGCCGCGGTCGCGCTGGCGCTTGACCGCCTTCTCGTCGCCGGCGTGGAGCGCCTCGTCGCGCAGCCGCTCGAACTTCGCGAGCGCGTCCTCGTCCTTGGGCATGCGGGGAGCCTAGGCTATGGCTCGGCGCAAACGGTCGACCTGCAGCTGCTTCCGCATGATCATGTGCTCCATCGTGTGCTCGAGCGCCTCGCCCGGGCCGAAGTCGCCGGCCGGCGCGATCGTCTCGCGCAGCGCCTCGATCGTCTCCTCCTCGGAGGCGACGAGCCGCTTCGCCATCTTCACGGGATCTGCATCCCAGCCCGGCTCGGCGGGCTTCGTGGCCGGCTTCCCGCCGACCGAGACGATCTTCTCGACGAGGATCCCGGCGTCCTCCAGGTCGGCGAGCGCCCACTCCGTGTACGTGTCGGTGAGGCCCGGTGAACTCGACGCCCTTGGCGCTCCCGCCGGCGAGCGTGTACTCGGCGACCGAGCGCAGCTGCAGCGCGAGCGCCTTGTTCAGGCACTTCACGGTCTTCGGACATCCATCTCGACTTCGGCCATGGAACCGTCCTACCCCGGAGGAGCGGCGAACCAATCCCGAAAACGCGGAGGGCCGGCGATGGCCGGCCCTCCGAGAGCGTCCGTCTCTCCTTCCGGCCTAGCTGCCGCCGGGCTGGAGGACGCCGTTCACCCGCAGGGCGTACGGCGCGTAGTCGAAGACCGACTCGGTCGGCTCGTCGTACATGACGAGGATCGCGACCGTGTCGGCCTTCTTCGTGACGAGCTTGTCCAGCTCGCGCTCGAACCAGAGGCCGTTGTTGCGGCGGTTCAGCTTCAGGGTCGCGCGCGAGATCTTCTTGTGGTCCTTCGTGTAGGCGACGAGCTGCAGCGTGTACCCGTCGATCTCGACCGGGTTGAGCTGCGTGGCCGACTGCCAGCCGGTGAGCGACGCGCCGTCGGAGAGGAGCGTGCCGTTCAGCCGGACGTTGTCGACCCACCAGCCGAGGCCGCCCGTGTTGATGTCCGTGACGTACCGGAACGAGAGCAGCACGGTCTGGCCGGCGTAGGCGGAGACGTCGAAGCTCTCCGGCCTCCAGCCGCCCGAGTCGCCGTTGAAGCCCGGCAGGTTGTCCACGAGCACCTGGTCGGCGCCCGCGTCGAGCTCGTCCACGGTGTCGGCGTTTCCGAGACTCGTCCAGGTCGCGCCGTTGTCCGTGGAGATCTGGACGAAGCCGGAGTCGAAGCCGAACTCCGTGTCCCACTGCATGTCCGCGGTGAGCGTCGCCGGCGCGGCCGGGATCGTCACCGAGCGGATGATCGCCCGGTCGAAGTTGTCGCCGGCGCCCGAGTAGAGCGACGGGTTGCCGGCGTGCCCGGCCGGGCTCGGATCGACGGTCCACTCGACCGGCTTCGGCTCGTGCTGGGTCTCGCCGTCGAACGAGATCCACTTGAGCTTCGAGGCCGGGACGTACTTGGCGCGCGAGTCGCGGAGCCGCACGTAGTCGGATCCGTTGGGCGGCGCGCCGGGCGACTCGTATGCGTCCGGCGTGTCCCAGTTGATGAACGCGTCGAGCGTCGGGATCCAGTACGGCTTCTCGTCCTTGCCGATCTTCGGCTTGTGGCCGTGCCCGCCGCGGGAATGTCGGCGGAAGTTCCACCAGCTGTCGTCGAAGCGTCCGCCGTCGTCGATCACGCCGTCGAGCGCGACCGCGGCGGCCCACTCGTGGAGGATCTGCTCGGAGGTCTTGTGCGTGCGGAACTTCTTCAGGACCTCCTGGAGCCCGGCGAGGCCGTTCCCCTGGGCGCGGTGGAGCGCCGTCATGAACTTGTTGCCGTAGCGCCCGTTCAGGAACTCCATCATCGAGTAGGCGGCCCCGTAGTCGCAGAGGATCTCCGCCTCGTTGTCGGCTACCTGGTCGCCCCACAGCGTGAGCGAGTTCTCAGGCCCGCCCGGTCTCGGATTCGGATTCGCCGGGGTGAGCACGCTCGACCACCCCAGGAAGCACTGGATGTGCGAGTCGTTGCCGGTCTTCGTGATCGGGATCGACGGATCGACGTAGCCGGTGAGCGTCTGCGCCCAGTCGGCGAGACCCTCGTTCACCCAGCTCGTCTCGTCCGCGTCCGCGTAGTACTCGAGCAGGTGCTCGTACTCGTGCGCGAACGTGCCCTCGTAGAGGAGCGGCCGCGCGGGCGCGCTCGTGCAGAGGTCGCTCGACGGCTCGTTGGGCGGGTTCTCCCGCGTGCGGTGGATCCAGTCGAACGCGTCGATGGTCATCATGTTCCGGTCGCCGAGCTCGTTGAAGAACGACCAGAAGAAGCCCCCGATGTAGGTCAGGCCGTTGGCGTTGTTCGTGTCGTAGAAGTTGTCGTCACGGACGTTGTCGATGAACGTGACGATCTTCGCTCCGTCGCCGGGGAAGAGGAACGACCGGAGCGCGTCCTCGTCGCCGCCGGTGAGCGGGAGCAGGCTCTCGTTGATCTGCGAGCCGTCGCGCGCCGGAGGAATGCTGAAGGTCGTGGACTCCTTCGGATAGATGTTCGACTCGAACTCGTTCACGAAGTAGTTCACGTCCGCGTCGGTGATCACCGTGCGCGGGCCGTTGCGGCAGTCGCCCGGCCGGGAACTGGAGGTCGTTCGCGACCCAGACCTCGAGATGGGCGCTGACCGCGCGGAGCGTGAAGACCTTCAGGTAGACGAAGTCGGTGTCGTCGTTCGCGAACCACGTGCGCTGCGTGCCAACCGCAGGCGTCGTGTTCGCAGCTGCGGTTCGACCCGTGCCCCGGGCCGTGCGCTGGAGCATCTTGCTCGCGGCGCCCGCCGGCAGCGGCTTGGCCTTGCCGGCGTTGTAGTCCGGCCCGGTCGGCTGGAGCTGCGGCCCAGCCTTCGCGTTGGTCGCTCCCATGGCGGCGGCCGAGAGAACGAGAAGCGCCGCGCACGCAAGCGCGGCGACTAGAAGAACTCGTCGCATGGAATCCCCCTCATAGATTGCTCGCACACGGTGCCAGCTACCGATACGAAATGTGTGAGGAACTGGATCAGCCGGGCGCGAGATGCGAGTCGTACGTCCCGAGCTCGGAGCGGAGGACGCCGCAGATCTCGCCGACCGTGCAGTGCGCCGCGAGGGCCTCGCGCATCGGGTGGAGCAGGTTCCCGTCGCCGAGCGCGGTCTCGCGGACCCGCTCGAGCGCGGCCGCGGCCTGCTCGCCGTTTCGCTCGGCCCGGACGCGAACCGTGCGCTCGACCTGGCGCCGCTCGGCCTCCGGGTCGAGGCGATGGAGCTCGATCTCCTCCTCGTCGTCCTCGACGAACTTGTTCACGCCGACGATCGTCCGCTCGCCCGACTCGATCGACTGGTTGTAGGCGTACGCCGCGTCCTCGATCTCGTGCTGGATGAACCCGGCCTCGATCGCCGCGACCGCGCCGCCCAGGTCGTCGATGCGCTCGATCAGGTCGCGCGCCTGCGCCTCGAGCTCGTCCGTCATCGCCTCGATGAAGTACGCGCCGCCGAGCGGATCGGCCGTGTCGGTGCCGCCGGCCTCGAGCCGCCAGGATCTGCTGCGTGCGCAGCGCGATGCGGGCCGAGCGCTCGGACGGCAGCGCGAGCGCCTCGTCGAAGCCGTTCGTGTGGATCGACTGCGCCCCGCCGGCGACGGCCGACATCGCCTGGATCGCCACTCGGACGATGTTCGACTCGGGCTGCTGCGCGGTGAGCGTCGAGCCGCCGGTCTGCGCGTGGAAGCGCAGCGCCTGCGCCTTCGGGTTCGTCGCACCGAAGCGGTCGCGCATGATCGTCGCCCAGAGGCGCCGCGCCGCGCGGAACTTCGCCACCTCCTGGAAGAAGTGGTTGTGCGCGTTGAAGAAGAAGGAGAGCCGCTCCCCGAACGTGTCCGGCGAGAGCCCTGCGTCGACCGCGGCCTGGCAGTACGCGATCCCGTTCGCGAGCGTGAACGCCAGCTCCTGGACGGCCGTCGCCCCCGCCTCGCGGATGTGGTACCCGGAGATCGAGATCGTGTTCCAGCGCGGCAGCCGCTCGTCGCAGTAGGCGAAGAGGTCGGTCGTGATCCGCATCGAGGGCCGCGGCGGGAAGATGTAGTTGCCGCGCGCCGCGTACTCCTTCAGGACGTCGTTCTGCACGGTTCCGCGGAGCTGGTCGCCGGGCGTTCCCTGGGCTTCCGCGACCAGCTCGTACAAGAGGAGGAGCAGCGACGCCGGCGCGTTGATCGTCATCGAGGTCGAGACCTCGCCGAGCGGGATCTGGTCGAAGAGGATCTCCATGTCGGCGAGCGAGTCGATCGCGACGCCGGTGCGTCCGACCTCTCCGAGCGCGCGCGGGTCGTCCGAGTCGTAGCCGAGCTGCGTCGGCAGGTCGAACGCGACCGAGAGCCCGGTCTGCCCGCGCTGGAGGAGGTAGCGGAAGCGTGCGTTCGTCTCCTCGGCGGAGGCGAAGCCCGCGTACTGGCGGATCGTCCACGGCCGGCCGCGGTACATCGTCGGGTACGGCCCGCGCGTGAACGGGAACTCGCCCGGCGCCTCGGGCGGGGCGTTCACGTCGTCGGCCGTGTAGACCGGCTTGATCTCGATTCCCGAGTCGGTCTCGCGCCGATTCTCCTCCGTGCCCATGGCGGGACTAGGCTACTCGGCGTGCAGGTGACGGTGAAGCTCTTCGCGGGCCTGCGCGAGCGGGCCGGCTACTCGGAGCGCGAGCTCGACGCGGCCACCGTGGGCGACGTCTGGAGCGCGCTCGAGCTCGGCGACGAGCCGGACGGACTCCTCTACGCCGTCAACCGCAGCTACGCGCCGCGCGACCAGGCGCTAGCCGACGGGGACGAGGTCGCGCTCATCCCGCCTGTTTCCGGGGGCGCCTTCCGCATCGGCGAGGAGCCGCTGTCGCTCGATGCCGCCGTGGCGGAGGTCGCCTCGGACGAAGTGGGCGCGATCGCAACGTTCACCGGCACCGTGCGCCGGCGTTCTCGCGGCCGCGAGGTGCTCGCGCTCGAGTACGAGGCGTACGCGGAGATGGCCGAGCAGGTCCTCGCCGAGGTGGCGGCCGAGCTGCACGAGCGCTACGAGATCGCCGCCGTCGCCATCCACCACCGGATCGGCCGCGTCGAGCTGGGCGAGGCGAGCGTGGTGATCGCCGTCTCGGGTGAGCACCGCGCCGACGCGCTCGCCGCCTGCCGGGATGCGATCGATGCGCTGAAGGATCGCGTCCCGGTCTGGAAGAAGGAGCTCTACGAAGGCGGCGAGGAATGGATCGGAAAAGGGTCGTAGGCGCGCGCCCAGCAGGGGCGCGGAATTTCCAGCCGGTGGGCCTTTTCTCGGAGCCGCGAATGTGGGACACTACGCGGGCTCGGCTCAGCGAACCATCGTGGAGCGCACGAGAACGACCGACAGCACGGGAGGTTTCTTGATGGAGAGAGGCTCGAAGCGGAAGCGTCTGCGCGCGCCGTCGCCCGCCATGGTTGTCGCCTGCATTGCTCTTACCGTCACCCTGAGTGGCGTCAGCTATGCGGCGGCGCTGGCCAAGAACAGCGTTGGCTCGGCACAGATCAAGGATAACGCCGTGGGCACCAATAAGGTTGCGAACAACGCACTGACCGGCTCCGACATCAACGAGTCGACGCTTGCCGGCGGCTCGATCACCGGCGTGAACGCCGCTCTCCTCGGTGGCCATCCGGCCAGCGATTTCGAGCTGGCCAGCGCCGGCGGAGGCTCTGACTCGTACGTCGTCTCCGGTGGCGATTGGAATGACCGTGACGGTCTGATGCGAAACGCCGTGCAGGCGACGTTCGCAGGCGCCGGCTCCAAGACGCAGTGGTGCACCACCCCCGGCTCCGGCACTCCGGCCGCCTACTCGGAGATCCATCTTCCGCAGGGCGCCCAGGTGACGAGGATGACCGTCGACTACAAGGACGACGCCGGTACCACCAACTCGAACGGCACCGTCGTTCTCTCCCGGATGCCGCTCTTCACGAGCGACGCCTCGGGCACCGCGGCGGATCTCGCCAGCGCGACGCTCGGCAATATCGGCCTCGGCGACGCGGCGGTCGCGCTCGACGAGACGATCGGCGACGCCAACCCGAGCCTCGGCACGATCGACAACTCGAGGTACGCGTACTCGCTGGCCGCCAACCCGGGCGCCAACACGGGCGTTGGGTTCTGCTCGGTCGAGATCGAGTACAACCTGCCGTAAGGCAGACCGAATACGAATCATCCGAGGGGCGCCGCAAGGCGCCCCTCGTCGTTTCCGGGGCTACCATGCGACGGTGAACGACCGGGAACTCCTCGAGCGTCAAGACGGCGACCGCCGGGCGGTTGCCCGCATCGCGAATGAGTTCCTCGAAGGCTTCGAGGCCGTCGCGCAGATCCCGAATCCGACCGTGTCGATCTTCGGGTCCGCACGCGTGCGCGAGGGTCATCCCGCCTACGACTCGGCCCGCGCCACGGCAAGGAAGTTCGCCGAGGCCGGCTGGTCGGTCGTCACCGGCGGCGGGCCCGGCGCGATGGAGGCCGCGAACCGCGGCGCCAAGGAAGGCGGCGGCTTCTCCGTCGGCTTCAACATCGAGCTCCCCCACGAGCAGTTCACGAACCACTACCTCGACATCGACGTCACGTTCAACCACTTCTACGCGCGCAAGGTGATGTTCGTGAAGTCCGCCGAGGCGTTCGTCATCTTCCCGGGCGGCTTCGGGACGCTCGACGAGCTCTTCGAGGCGCTCACGCTCATCCAGACCGAGAAGATCCTCGACTTCCCCGTCGTCCTCTTCGGCGTCGACTACTGGGCGCCGCTCCTCGCCTGGGTCCGCGACACGCTCCTCGTCGAGGGGATGGTCAGCCAGGAGGACATCGACCAGCTCTTCATCACCGACGATCCGGATGAGGTCGTGCGCACCGTGGTCGAGCGGCACGAGCACCGGCTCGCGGCCGGCTAGGAGGGTTGCCAGCGCGGCCCCGCCGTACAGGCTTGTTTCGCCAAACCGACTAGCGGAGCGCGAGCTCGACGTCGGCCTGCTCGACCACGAGCGGATCGTGCGTCGCGCAGATCACCGCGGCACCGGACTCGCGGGCGAGGCGGGCGAAGAGCGCACCGACGGCGAGCGCGTTCGCCTCGTCGAGGCGTGCGGTCGGCTCGTCCGCGAGGAGGAGGCTCGGCCCGGCGGCGAGCGCGCGGGCGATCGCGACCCGC
The DNA here is from genome assembly GCA_963814525.1 of uncultured Actinomycetes bacterium. GTDB lineage: Bacteria > Actinomycetota > Thermoleophilia > Gaiellales > Gaiellaceae > CAVRUF01. Next base: position 433,699 of record CAWFDH010000008.1, read on the forward strand.
TGGCGCTCGCCGGCGGAGAGACGTGCGACCCGCTGCTCGCTCCGCTCGCCGAGACCGACCGCGGCGAGCGCGTCGAGCGCCTGCTCGCCGGCGTCGGCTTCGGAGATCCCGCGCAGCGCGAGCGCGAGCTCCACGTTCTCGCGCGCCGAGAGGAACGGCGTCAGCCCGGGGTCCTGGCCGATCACGGCGACGTGCTCGCGCCGCAGCGCCGCGCGGGCCTCGCGGTCGAGCTCGCCGAGCGCGCGTCCCGAGCACCGTCACCTCGCCCGCCGTCGGATCGGCGAGGCCCGCGATGAGGTGCAGGAGCGTCGTCTTCCCCGAGCCGGACGGCCCCGTGACCGCGACGAGCCGTCCGGCCTCGAACGTCGCGTCGAGCCCGTCGAGGACGACCGACTCGCGCTCGCCGCTCCCGTAGACCTTCCGCAGCCCGCGCACCTCGGCCAGGGCGCGGTTGTCGCCTTGCGCCGCGGCGACGGCGGCGGGCTCCGCCTGGCCGGCCGGGCGCGCCTCGCCGGTCGGGCTGAGCACGATCCCCGTCTCGCCGAGCGCGGCCCGCGCGCGGTCTCCCAGGCCGGCACGGACGACCAGCTCCTCGGGGAGCCGCACCCAGCCGCCCTTGCCGATCACGAGCGCCTCGTCGCCGTCGCCGTTCCCGCGGGACTCCTCGCTGACACGGCCGTCGCGGACGCGGACGATGCGGTCGGCGATCGCGGTCGTCTCGACGTCGTGCGTGACGACGACCGTTGTGCAGCCGTGCTCGCGGGCCAGCTCGCCGATGAGACCGGTGACGAGCCCGGCGCTGGCGGCGTCCAGCTCGCCGGTCGGCTCGTCCGCGAGGAGCAGCTTCGGCCGGTGCGCGAGCGCGGCGCAGACCGCGACCCGCTGCTGCTCGCCGCCCGAGAGCGCGCGCGGATAGGCGTCGCGCTTGGCGGCGAGACCGACGCGCTCGAGCAGCTCGTCGGCGCGGCGCTCACGCTCCTTGCGGGTCGCGCCGGAGAGGCCGAGCTGCACGCCGATGAGCTCCCGTGCCGTGAGGTCGGGATCGAGCGAGCGGGAGTAGTGCTGCTCCACGTAGCCGAGCGTCGAGGCCCGGTAGTCCGCGAGCCGGCGTCCGCCGAGGCGCGTGAGGTCGGCGCCGAACGCCCGCGCGGTTCCGGCGGACGGCCGCTCCAGCCCGGCGAGGATGCGCAGGAGCGTCGACTTCCCGGATCCGCTCGGCCCGAGCACGACCAGCACCTCGCGCTCCTCCACCGTCAGCGTCAGGCCCTGCAGCGCGGCGGCGTCGCCCTCGGGCGTGGAGAAGACGCAGAAGAGATCCTTGGCCTCGATCGCGCTCATACCGCCCTCCTCGTGGACGCGACGATGAGCGCGCCGGCGGCGAAGGCGTAGGCGAGACAGGCGACGCCGACGACGAGCCAGTTCACCGAGAGGGAGAGCGGCGGCTCGGGCGCGGTGGCGTTCGCGGTCAGCGTGACGAGATCGACCGCGAGGATCGAGAGGAGCGCCGCTGCGGCAAGCCCTCCGAGGAGTCCGAGCGCGGCGACGAGGCCGGCACGCAGACGCAGATGACGGCGCAGCGTCCGCGGCCCGGCTCCCTGGGCTTCGAGGTCGAACAGCTCGCGGCCCTCGTCCCGAACGTCCCCGGCGAGGAGCAGCGCCAGGCCGAAGAACGCGAGCAGCGCCGCGGCCAGGGCGGCGCCGGTCAGGGTCGCGAGGGAGCCGCGTGCGAGCGGGTCGCTTTCGAGGCGGTGCTGCACCTCGGCGCGCGAGCTCACGTCGAGCACGTCGAACGGCGGCTCCGCGAGCGCGGCGCCGACCGATTCCGGCCCGTCGAGCCAGAGCTCGTCCGGCACGGTCGTACCCGGGCTCGCCGAGTTGAGCGCCACGAAGAGCTCGCGCTCGTCCCCGAGGATCACGTCCCCGGACACGGTCGGGAAGCGGTCGACGACGCCGGCGACGCGCACCGAGATCTGGCCCGAGGGGACACGGACGGCGAGCACGTCGCCCTCGCCCGCGCGGGCGGCGAGGCCCGGCGTGACGACGACGGGAACCGGCTCGCCGTCGGTCGGCTGGCGCGGCTGGAAGCGCGGGTTCGCCGCCTCGTTCGAGAGCAGGAAGGTCACCTCGTTGCCGTCCGCCTCGGCCCCGTCGAGACCCTCCCAATCCGCGTAGCCGGTGAGGATCGGATCGCCGTCGGCCGCGAGATCGCCGAACGTCAGCGTGCCGTCGGCGCGCTCGAAGTCGCCGTGCCCGGTGACCGCGTCGGGCCGCGCGAGCGTGAGCGCCACGACGCGCCCGCCCCGGGCCTCCTCCGGAATCTCGCCCGTGAGCTCCGTCTCGAGGTCGCCCCGCGTGTCGCCGAGCGCGATCCGCACGAAGCCCGGCGCCGGGCGTCTGGACGATCGCGGTGATCGCCACGTTGCCGCCGTCGGTGGAGACGGGCAGCTCGAGCCGGGCGGCGTCCTCCGGGAGATCGGGCCCGGCGAGCTCGACGTCCGCGCTCTCGAGGTCGGCGCTCGAGACCTCGGCGGCGATCTCGGCCGGGACGCCGAGGAGCGTCGCCTGGCCCGCGCCGGCAACCGTTCCTGTTTGCCGGATCACCGGGACGACCGCGTCGGCGCCGAGCGCCTCGTAGTCGGCGAGCGGCGCAGCCTCGAGCGGCGCGACGAGACCGGCCTGCGAGAAGTCCTCCTGGACACGGAAGTCGAGCGGCACCGCGTAGGCGGCCTGCGCCTCGAGCCCGTCGTCGAGCGTCGAGCGGTAGACCGCCGCGAAGAGCCCGAGTCCGAGGCTCGCGACGAGGAACGTCACGGCCACGGCCGCACGGCCGGGGTTCCGCGCGAGCGAGAGCGACGCGAGCCGGATCGCCGGCGACGAGCGGCGCGACATGCGCTCGAGCAGCCGCAGCAAGGGGCCGAGCAGCCGCGCGAACGCGACCGCGCAGATGAACGTGACGAGGCCCGGAAGCAGGAGCAGGAGCGTCCCCGTGCCCGGCATCCGCGTCGGCGTTCACGTCGCCGCGCGCCAGCGCGAGCAGCACTGCGCCGAGGGCTCCGAGCGCGGCGACGTCGAGCGCCGTGATCCGCCAGCCGCCGAGTGGAGCGCCCGGCGCGCGCAGCGCGAGGAGCAAGACGACCACGGCCGCGACCACGAGCAATACGGCGGCCGCGAGCCCGCCGGCGGCGAGCACCGAGTGGCTGAGGATCTCGCCGACCGGCGCTCCGGCCCGGTCGGCGAGGACGGCGACAGCCAGCACGCCGAGCCCCCAGCCCAGGACGACGCCCGCGAGCGCCGCGGCACCCGTCTCCGCCCCCGAGAGGACACCCAGCTGGTACCGACGCGCGCCGAACCACGTCAGGCGCTGCCAGACACCCTCGACGTCGCGGCGCATCCCGGCCGCGGCCAGGATCGCGAACGCGAGCAGGAGCGCCGCGGCCTGGCCGCCCACGAGCAGCAGCCGCTCACCCGCGACCTGTCCGGACTCCCGCGCGGCGGCGAGCTCGTCCACCGGCGCGGCGAGATCCAGGAAGAGCGACTCCGAGCGCAGCGTCGAACGAGCCCGCGCCGAGGCGGCGGCGAAGTCGTCGATCTCCCACGGATGCACGCCGTCGGCGGCGAGCGGCGACGTCCACGCGTACGTGCGGTAGAAGCCCTCGAGCCCCGGAAGCGTGGAGAACTCGTCGAAGCCCTCGGCGACGAGGAACGGCGGCTCGGCGATCCCGAACGAGTCGCCCAGGCGGGTCGCGTTCGCGCCCGGCAGGCGGCCGAACGGGAGCGGCGAGACGAGCGTCCCCTCGCCGACCTCGACGAAGCGCAGGCCCTCGACGCTCGGCACGCGGCCGGTGCCGCCCAGCCGGACGACCTCGCATCGCTCCGGCGTGCACGTCTCCGGGAGCCGCCCCGAGGTCAGCCGCACGAAGCGCCCGACGTCGTCCGTGGCGCCGGCGTTCACGAGCTGGCCGCCGATCCGCAGGAGCTTCAGCTGCGCGGCACGGACCGGATCGCCGGGCACGAGCCCTTCGAGCGTGCGGTCGACGAGCGGCTCCAGATCCTCGCGCGTGACGCCGTTGCGCGTGACGCCGAGGTCGGAGTAGACGACCGAGACCGAGCGCTCGTTCGGCGGGACACGCTCGAGCGCGCGCGCGAGCGCCTCGTCCTGCGCCACGAGGCTGCCGCCGATCACCGCGGCCAGCGCTGCGGCCGCGGCGGCGATCCCGAGCGCGAGGAGACCCGCTCGCCCGGCGCCGTGGACGAGCCGGTTCCAGGCGAGGCGCAGCGGATAGCCGATCCGGCGGGTCGTGCTCACGAATACACGCTGACAGAAGCTGAGACTCACGACCACTGATCCTTCTACAAGCTGTGCTAAGTTCTGCTTATGCTCGATGTCCGGCGCATGCGCGTGCTGAGCGAGGTCTCCGAGCGCGGCTCGATCGCCGCGGCCGCCCTCGAGCTCGGCTACACGCCGTCCGCCGTCTCCCAGCAGATCGCGACGCTCGAGCGCGAGGCGGGCGTGGCGCTGGTCGAACGCGGCCCCCGCTCGATCCGGCTCACCGACGCAGGCCGCGCGCTGGTCGCGCACACCGACGGGATCGTCGCGAGCCTCGCCGCCGCCGAGGCGGAGATCCAGGCGATCGCGGGCGTGCGCGGCGGCATGCTGCGCCTGGCCTCGTTCCCCACCGCCTACGCGACGCTCATGCCGGCCGCGATCGGCGAGTTCCGGCGCCGCCATCCCGGCGTCGAGCTCTCGCTCACGGAGGCCGATCCGCTCATCAGCCTCGCGCGCGTGAAATCCGGGGAGCTCGATCTGGCGCTCGGCTTCGAGTACGACTTCGTCGACTTCCCCGAGGAGGACGGGATCGTGCGCACCGAACCTCCTCGACGACCCGATCTACGTGCTCGTCCCGTCGAGCCACAAGGCGGCGAAGCGGCGCGCGATCAGCCTGGGCGAGCTCTCCGAGGAGTCGTGGATCAGCTCGACGCGGCGCTCCTCGTGCCACCAGTTCGTCATCGCGCGCGTGCCGCGAGGCCGGCTTCGAGCCGCAGATCGGCTTCGAGAGCGACGACCACGGCGTCTGGCAGGGCCTCGTCGCCGCGGGAATGGGCGTCGCGCTCGCCCCCGCGCTGGCGCTCGAGTCGGTCTACGCCGGAGTCACCGCGCGGCCGGTCGCGTTGCGGCCGCTCAAGCGCGGCGTGTTCGCGATCCATCGCGCCGACGGCCGCTCACCGGCGGCGGGCGCGATGCTCGACGTGCTGACCGAGACGGTCGACGCGCGGGGCGAGACCGAGCTCGCCGCGCTGCGCGCCTAGTTCCCGCGGAAGCTCTTGACCAGGTGCCAGGCGGCGGGAAGCAGCGCGCCCGCGAGGTACAGCTTGATCAGGTCGCCCACGATGAACGGGTAGAGGCCCGCCTCGAGCGTTCCCTCGAGATCCGTGTGGATCGTGTGCTGGAGCCAGACGAGGCCGAACGCGTAGATGATCACGCTGCCCGTGAGCATCGCGGCCACCGCCGAGGCGAACTTGCGATCCCAGTGCGGACGCTCCGCCAGCCAGCCGATCACCAGGGCGGCGACGATGAAGCCGACGAGATACCCGCCCGTCGGGCCGGAGAAGACGTCCCAGCCCTGCTTGTGCTCCGCGTAGATCGGCAGGAAGAGGCCGGCGAACACGTAGAGCGACAGGCTCGCGGCGCCGAGCAGCGAGCCGAACGACGCGCCGACGAGCAGTACGCCGAACGTCGAGCCGGTGATCGGAACCGGGCGTGAAGGACAGCGGAATCGTGACGAGCGCGCAGAGCGCGACGAACCCCGCGCCGCCGACGACGAGCATCACGTTCGTGAGGACGTCCGACCGCGGAAAGACCGCGAGGCGCAAAGTGGCGGCATTCGGCTGCACGGCGCGTGATCCTATAAGGCCCAGCCCCGGCATCCAAGGAGCGACAACGCGAATCCTGTTGGAGCTGCGATGGTCGGTCGAGGCAAGGACGCAGAGCGCGTTCGTATCCAGCGGATACGGGCGCAACCGAGGACGCAGTGTCCTCGCGCCGTCCAGCGCGGCCGGGACCAGGCCTTCGTTCCGAGACGGGCGGCCATTAAATGACTGAGGGCGAGCCCGCCGCAGGCTCGCCCTCGTCTCATATCGAGCCCCCGCCGCATCGGGGCCCGACTCTCTATGAGCCGCAGTGCCGTATGTCAGGAGTATTCATCAGGAGAACCGCTTGATTCCATGGCTCGAAAGGTGGTTCACCAACTCACTTCACTTTCACCCTTAAGGGTTACGCGAAGGCGGGAGAAATCGACCATGGTGATTCTTGCCGGGGCACTGAGGGGCGTTTACCCGGCTCAAGCGGATCCGTGGGAGGCCGCAGCCTACGGACCCGCAGGGGGCGGCAATAGTCGCCCCCTATTTTTTCGGTCCAACGCGGTTACGGGACGTTGACGACGGTCTCGCACGTGGTGGCCGAGTCGGTCCCGGGCCCGCCGTCGCAGTAGTCGCCGGCGCCCGTGTCGCCGTTCAGCGTGTCGGCGCCGGAGCTGCCGACCAGGATGTCGTTCTCCGAGCCGCCGTTCAGCGTGAGGTGGTTGAGGATGCTGGGCGAGAGAGTCGATGCGCTCGCGATGTCTGCGCCCGCTCCGGCGCTGACGGTCAGCGAGTCCGTGCTCGAGTCCGAGCCGGACACCGACACGTGGATGGCGGCGAAATCGATCGAGACTATTCCGAGCACCGAGCTGACACTGATCAGGTCGACCCCTGACGTCCCGGTCACCGTGACCACGTCGGTGGCCCCGTCGGAGATTCCGCTCACGCGCAGCTCGACGGCGATCGAGTCGACGTCGGTGGCCAGGAGCGAGTTGACCTGGATCGTGTCCGCGCCCGCCAGGGCGTTCAGGTTGACGTGCTCGACGTCGTCGACGTCCATCGCGATCGCCCCGAGGTTTCGCTGGAACAGCAGGCGCGAGCCGCTCGCGGACGCCGTGAAGATCTCTGCGCCCGCCGAGCCGTTGAAGGTCATCGAGTCGTCGCCGCCCTGGCCCTCGATGACGTCGCTGCCGTCGCCGGGATCCCAGACGGCCAGATCGTCGCCGTCCCCCATCAGGAACGTGTCGTTGCCCACGTTGCCGTCGATGACGTCGCTCTCCGTCCCCCCGATCAGGAGATCCACGCCGTTTCCGCCCAGCAGCTCGTCCGCGCCGGCGCCGCCGTCGAGCGTCAGCTGGATGAGCGCAGCGAGCGAGCCGCCGATCAGCGTGTCTCCTTCGCCGAGCCCGATGAGGTGGAGCTCGTCGTTCGCCGCCTCGGGACCGGTGATGATGATCTGCGCCCCCACGCCGGCGACCAGAACACTCGACCCGCTGGCCGACGCGTTGAGCGTCTCTGCGCCGTTCGTCCCGAGCACCTTCACCTGGTCGGCGGCGCCGTCCCCGACCGACGCCACGTCGAGAGCTGCGTCGACCGTGACCACATCGGTCGTCGAGAGGTCGCCGACGGTCAGCGTGTCCGCGCCCGCCGCGGCGACGAGGACGATCTCCTCGAGCCCGTCCGTTCGGACGGTGACGTTGTCGAAGTTGCGCTTCACGAGCGCGCGTCCCGCGGAGGCCGTGACCGAGATCCCCTCGCCCGCGACCGAGCCGCCGAACGAGAGCGTGTCGGCGCCGGCTTGCCCGTCGACGGTGTCGTTTCCGTCGCCCGAGTTCCAGGTGACGGCGTCGGTTCCGCCGCCGAGGAGCAGCGTGTCCGTTCCCCGTCCTCCGACGACGAGGTCGTTGCCGAGCTTGCCGGAGAGAACGTCGTTGCCCGCCGCGCCGACGATCGTCTCGTGCCCCGAGCCGCCCGTGAGCCGGTCGCTTCCGAGGCCGCCGTTCAGCGTCGTGAACTCCGTGTTCGTGAACGCCCCGTTCTTCTCCGAGACCGTGACCGTGTCGGTGCCGCCGCCCGCGCTCACGACGATCTGCGTGAACCGGCTACGACGCAGGGCGAACTCGACGGAGCCGTTCGAGCCGACGTCGACCTGGAGGATCCCCGGCGCGCCCTTCCTGAGCTTCAGCGTGAGCTTGTCGCTCTTGCGGTCGCCGGTGAGCGTCAGCTTCCCGCCGGCGATCTTGGCCTTGTACTTCGCCGCAGCCGGTCCGGCAGCGACCAAGGCGACGGCCAGGACGAGTGCGACCGAAAGACCCCGTTTCATGCGGCGCGAACGCTACGCCTTTGTGCTCAATTGTTCAATCTCGCTACGGCACGCCGACCTGCGTCTCGCAGTTCGCGCCGGTGTCGGCTCCTGCTCCGCCGTCGCCGTAGTCCGTGTCGGCGCCGCAGTTCATCGTGTCGTTGCCGCCGAGCGTCTGGATGACGTCGTTGCCGGCCTCGCCGTTCACGGCGTCGTTCCCGGCGCTCCCGACCAGGACGTCGCCGTCGTTCCCGCCGTTGATCGTCAGGAGGACGCTCGTGGCGGCGAGGGCCGAGGCGTTCACGAGGTCGACGCCGCCGCTCGTGTTGATCGTGAGCGTGTCGTTCGCGGGCTCGGCGTTGGTAAGCGCCACGGAGAACGCCGGCATCACCAGGCCGACCGATCCGGCCGAGCCGGACGCGTTGAGCACGTCCGCTCCGACCGTGCCGTTCACGGTCACCGCGTCGGCGGCGCCGTCTCCCAGGCCGTTGACGCCCAGATCGAGGGCGACCGACACGATGTCGGTCGCGGCGAGGTCGTTGACGGTCGCCGTATCGGTGTTCCCGAGCGCGTTCACGATCGAGCGTCTCGACGTCATCGGTGTCCATCACGATGTTCCCGACGTTCCGCGTGAACAGCATGCGGCCGCCGTTCGACGACGCGGCGAAGATCTCCGCTCCGGCCGAGCCGTTGAACAGCAGCGTGTCGACGCCGTCCTGGCCCTCGACGATGTCGCTTCCGTCGCCCGGGTCCCAGACGAAGGTGTCGTTCCCGCCGCCCGTGAAGGCGGTGTCGTTGCCCTGGTTGCCGTCGATCGTGTCGTTGCCGACGCCGCCGATGAGCACGTCGGCGCCGTTCCCGCCGTTGATCGTGTCGTTCGCGTCACCGGCGTCGACGGTCAGCCTGATGAGCGCGGCGAGCGCGCCTCCGGAGATCGTGTCGACGCCTCCGAGCCCGTTGAGCTCGAGCTGGTCGTTGGCGGCCTCGGTGTGCGAGAGCGTCACGCCCGTCCCGAGCCCGGTGACCTGGACGTCGGCCCCGGCCGAGATCGCGGTGAACGTATTCGCGCCTGCGTCGCCGATGACCTCGACCGTATCGGCCGCCAGGTCGCCTGCGGAGCTCACGCCGAGGTCGATCTGGAGGTTCTGGACGCCCTGCGGCTGCGCGTTGGAGACGGTCACCGAGTCGGCGCCCCCGAGCGGCGAGAACCGGATCGTCTCCGTCGTCGCGACACTGAGGACCGACGCGCCCACGGTGGCGATCGCCCGGGTTCCGGCACCGGCGAGCGTGGAACCCGTCCACGACAGCCGTCCCGGCCATGTTCAGCTGGTCGACCGCAGCGCCGCCGTCGACTCGGTCGTTGCCCTCGCCCTGCTTCCAGAAGAAGACGTCCGCGCCGCCCTTCGAGACGATCGCGTCCTTCCCCGGCCCTCCGACGTAGCTCTCCGCGCCGGTGCCGCCGGTGAGCTTGTCGGTGCCCTTGCCGCCGTTCAGCGTCGTGTTCTCGAAGAGCGTGAAGACGCCGCTCTTCTCGGAGATCGTGATTGCGTCGTTGCCGGCGCCGGCGTTCACGACGATCGCGGCGAACGAGCTGCGGTTGAACGTGAAGTCGGCCGTGCCGTTCGAGCCGGCGTCCACCACGAGCTTCCCGGCGGCGCCCGCCTTGAGGCGAAGCGTGATCTTGTTGCCCTTCGAGGTCCCGGTGACGGTCAGGGTGCCGCCCGCGACCTTCGCCTTCACCACGGCAGCACCGGCCGGTGCGGCGAGCGCGAGGGCGGCGAGCAGGCAGACGGACACGACCACGATTCGCTTCATGGATTCGCTCCTCAGGGGATGTTGAACGATGGTCTCGATGTCGGAGGTTGCAGCTGCGCCGATGTCGATGCCCGACCCGCCGTCGCAGATGTCGGTGTCGGGGCCGCCGTCGATGATGTCGCTCGCCGTCGCCGGCCTGGATCAAGTCGTCGCCGGCCTCGCCGTTCAGCGTGTCGTTGCCCGGGCTCCCGGCGATGATGTCCGCGTCGTTTCCGCCGTTCAGGGTGACGTGGATGCTCGTCACGGCCGAGACTCGCGGCGCCGATCTGATCGGGGCCGGCCAGGGTGTTGACCGTCAGCTCGTCGATGAGCGGATCGGAGTTCGCGAGCGCGATCTGGAGCGACGTCGTGCCGACGGCGACCGATCCCCCGCCGCCGGCGATGCCGACGAGATCCACGCCGGAAGTGCCGTTCAGGACCACGGTGTCCGTGGCGAGGTCGCCGGAACCGAGGTCGACGGACAGCGTTTCGGCGTCGGTCGCCGACAGGTCGTTCACGACGACCGTGTCGGCTCCACCGGCGGCGTTCAGCGTGACGGTCTCGAGATCGTCCATGTCCATCACGATCGCGCCGAGGTTGCGGGTCAGCTGAAGCCGCACGCCGACGGCGGACAGGGCGAACACCTCGGCGGCGGCGGCGCCGTTGAAGACCAGCGTGTCGTCGCCGCCCGGCGCCCTCGACGATGTCGCTGCCGTCGCCGGGATCCCACACGGCGGTGTCGTCGTCTGCGCCGAGGAGCATCGTGTCGGCCCCACCGTTCCCGTCGACGGCGTCGGAGCCCGCGCCGCCGCTCAGGAAGTCGGACCCGTTCCCACCGATCAGGACGTCGTTGCCGTCGCCGCCGTCGAGCGCGAGGCCCACGATGCTCGCGAGCGAGCCGCCGGTCAGGGTGTCGTTGCCGCCTCCGCCCTCGATCCGCAGGAGGTCCGAGACGGCCTCGGCGTTCGAGACGTCGACCTGCGCAACCAGGCCCGTCACCTGCGCGACCGTTCCGTTCGCGCCCACAGAGATCGTGTCGTTCCCGGCCGTGCCCTGGACGGTCACGGTGTCGCCGGCCGCATCGCCCGCGGCCGCAACGCCCAGGTCGACGTCCACGGTGGTGACGCCGGTGCCGGCGAGGTTCGCAACGGACACGGAGTCGGCGCCTTCGAGCGGGTTGACCGCGAGCGACTCGAACGCGAACGCGTCGAGGACAACGCTGTCCACGGTGCGCGTGATCAGCAGGCCGTCGCCGTCGGCGTTCGGGCCGGCGGCGATCGTCTCGACCGCGGACGAGCCGCTGAAGGTGAGCGAGTCGGCGGCGCCGTCGCCGCCGTCCAGGAAGTCGTTTCCGTCCCCGTGGTTCCAGACGAACGAGTCGTCGCCCTCCTCGAGGAGCACGATGTCGTCGCCGCCGTTGCCGTCCACGGTGTCGTTTCCGGGCCCGCCGAAGAGGAAGTCGGCCTCGGTCGCACCGCTGATCGTGTCGTCCCCGAGCCCTCCGTCGCCGGCGATCGTCACGCCCGGGACGATGCCCGAGGCGATCGTGTCGTTCCCGCCCGCTCCGAACATGCTCACGAACTCGGTGCCGCCCAGATTGATCACCACGCCGTTGACGGAGACGTGCACGCGAGAACCGGCGGGATCGACCGAGAACGTGTCGTTGCCCGAGCCTCCCGCGGAGTCGAGCGCGTCGAACCCCGCCGCGCCGTCGGCCTTGTCGGCGCCGTCGCCGGGATTCCAGACGAAGAAGTCGTCGCCGCCCGCTCCGGCGATCGTGTCCTTGCCGGGGCCGCCGGTGAAGATCTCGGGCCCCTTGCCGCCGGTGAGCTTGTCGGTGCCGGCGCCGCCGTTCACGCGCGTCAGCTCCTGGTTCGTGAAGACGCCGTTTCGATCGGAGATCGTGACGATGTCGTTCCCGGCGCCGGCGTTCACCGTGACGCGCGTGAAGCGCTTGCGGGCGAAGGTGAGATCGGCCGACCCGTTCGAGCCGACGTCCACGACGAGCGTGCCCGGTGCGCCTCGCTTCAGCTGGAGCGTGACCTTGCCGCCGCGCTTGTCCCCGGTGAGCGTGAGCGTTCCGCCGGCGACCTTCCCCTTGTAGCCGGCCGCGGCCGGGCCTGCGACCACCAGAGCGATGGAGACAACGAGCAGGGCGAGCGCAACGCGCCTCATGGGGGAAAATTACGCTAGTCGGACGCGAAACTCCATTCCTCGGACCGCTCCCGGCGCGCGGCCAGCGCGGCCGCGACGTAGTTCACGGCAACGACGGCGACGACCGCGTAGATCCAGCCGAGGAAGACGTCCACGAGGTAGTGCTCGGCCGTGTACGAAAGCGCGAACGCCATCGCGATCGGATAGGCGACGAGCAGCGGCCTGGCCCAGCGCGGCGCGAAGCTCCAGAGGAAGATCGAGATGAGCAGCGTGTAGGCGCCGTGGAGCGACGGCACCGCCGCGACGGGATTCGCGTACCGCGTCCCGTGATCGAAGAGGGAGCGGCCGTCGATGATCGGGATGTGGCCCGAGATGAGGCCGATCGAGCGCGTCACGTGGTCGATCTCGCCCAGCTGGCTCGCCATCCACGGCGGCGCGGCCGGGAAGAGCGCGTAGGTCGCGAAGCCCATGAGCGCGAGGAGCGAGACGCAGGCGACGTAGCGGCGGAAGCGCTCGCGCGCGAAGAACCAGAGCACGGCCGCGAGCACGTAGACGGCGAGGAAGTAGCTCACGTACACGATCCAGGCGGCGTAGTCGTACCAGCGCAGGTCGAACGACCCGTGCCACAGGTGATCCTGGAGCCAGACGGTCGGCACCGTCCCGAAGAAGAGGAGCTTCTCGGCGTCGATCTGCGGCGTCACGTTCGTGGCGAAGAGCAGGCCGTCGGCGGCGCCGCGCGACAGGTCGTAGACCCAGAGGATCCCGGCCAGCGGCAGCCACTCGAGCAGCACGCCGCGCGCCCAGCCGCGCAGGTTCGCGATCGAGACCGCGAGCAGCCCGAGGAGGATCCACATGAGCAGGCGCTCGCGTGAGACCGGGACGCCGTCGCGGTAGATGACGACGGAGAGCACCGCGACGTAGACGACCGGCGCGGCCCAGCGAAGCAGGCGCCTCGGCGAGGCGACGAGTCGATTCGGTAGCGATCCGGCCTCGATCCGGTGAAGGCTAGCTCAGGGTCGCCGGTACATCCGGCAGCTCCCGAGGTCTTCCGCCGGGACGAGGGAACCCTCGATCGCCGCGACGAGACGGGGCGGCAGCAACCCGATCTCGCCGCCGTAGTTCATGCACACCGCCTCGAAGCGGCCGGCTTCGATCTCCGCCGCGAGCCGCTCCTCTCCGTCGGTGCCGAACGCGGTCGCGAGCGGGTAGTCGTACGGCGTCGCGTTCTCGACGCCGGAGACGAGGTAGAGGATCCCCGCCTCGGGCGTGGCGAGGAACACCTGGCCGGGTTCGGCCGCGAGCGCCTCGGCCGCGCGGGCGAGGCTGTCCTTCACCGGCGGGTCGACCGCCACGCCGCGCGTGTGCGCCAAGGAGGAGAGCGTGGTCGTCCCCTGGGCGAGCTGCACGACCGGCCCGAGCCCGCGGGCGAGCGCGGGCGGCACGAAGACGACGAGGAGGACGACGGCGGCGATCCGCAGGTGCGCCTCGGAGACCAGCATCCGCGCCGCGTAGAGCCCGCCCACGACCGCGATCGGCACGACGAAGCTGACGTGGAAGATGTCCGCGCGCGGATAGACGGTCGCGACGGCCGCGAGCGTGAACCCCAGCACGACCGCGGCGCGCATTCCTTCGGCTCCGCGCCGGCGCCGCCAGGCAACGGCGAGAGCGACGAGGACGACCGGCAGGAGAACGAACGCGAGGAGCTCGAACGCGCGGACCGCAGAGGTGGCCGTGCCGGTGAGCCCGCCGCCCGGCTCGGAGATCGCGAGCCACTGGAGCTCGGCCCCGCGCCAGTAGGACACGCCGACGAGGTCGACGAACTCCCTGCGCTCGAGGAAGCCGTAGTTCCACAGCCCGCCGAGGCCGCCGGTCGCGGCGACGGGCACGAGCGTGACGAGCACGACCGCGGCGAAGGAGGCGGCAGCGGTTGCGACCGCCCGCAACCGCCCGCCCGCGAGCAGCACGGCGAGGAGCAGCGCGACCGCCGCGAAGACGCCGACGTTCTGCTTCGTGGCGAACGAGAGGCCCGCGAGCGCCCCGGCGAGTGCCAGCGTCCGGCTCGAGCGGCTGTCGCACCAGGCGAGCGCCGCGGCGAGGCAGCCGAGGAGGAGGACGGCGGCCAGCGGCTGGTAGAGCCCCGCGCGGACCGGCAGCGCGAGGACGAGCAGGATCACGCCGCAGGCGGCGAGCTCGAGGTTCGTCGCGCCCGCACGCCGGCCGATCCAGACGAGCAGGAAGAGCGACGCGGCGAAGCACGCAGCGACGAGCGTCTTCACCCAGAGCGCCTGCGCGCCGAACAGCCAGACGAACGGCAGCGTCGCGTCGACGGCGAGCGGCGTCGTCGGATAGAAGACGTCGCGGTAGAGCGACTCACCGCCGCCCACGCGCGCGGCCACCTGGAGGAACCAGGACTCGTCGTGGGTCTCGAGCCCGCCGAGGCTCCAGAAGACGGCGCCGAGGCAGAGCGCACCGAGCACGGCCGAGAAGGGAAGCCGCCGGGCCCTGCTCGGCGGCCGAGCGGAAACGGCGACCTCGGGCCGAGGAGGCGCGGTTCGCCCGCGTTCGCGGCGAACGGCGGGAAGACGCCGAGGATCGACTCGCCCGATCACCGGCGGAGCCTACGGCACGAACGTGAGGCGATAGAGGACACCCGGCTGCGCCACGACGTAGAGCTCGCGGTCCGGGCCCTCGCCGAACGCGGTCAGGAACGGCAGGACCGCGGACTCGACGCGCACGTCGGCGCCGTCCTCGCCGTCCCACTCGAGGCTCCAGATCCGGCCGGAGCAGAAGTCGCCGTAGACGTAGCGCCCGGCGAGCTCCGGAAGATCGGCGCCGCGGTAGACGCGCCCGCCGGTGATCGAGCAGTGCTCGGCGTGGTCGTACACGGCGATCGGCTCCGCGAGGCGCCCGTCGCCGGTCGGCTCGATGTCGTTCAGGCGGGCTTCGCCCTCGTAGACGTCCCAGCCGAAGTTGACGTTCCGCTCGCCGGCCGGGAGGACGTTCACCTCCTCCCACTTGTCCTGGCCGACGTCGCCGATGAAGACGTTGCCGTCGTCGTCGAACGCGAAGCGCCACGGGTTGCGCAGGCCGTACGCGACGATCTCGGGCTCGCCCCCGGTCTCGACGTCGATCGCCAGGAGCTTCCCGAGGAGCGACTCCGGATCCTGTGAGCGCCGCTCCGGGTCCCACGCCGAGCCGCCGTCTCCAAGACCGACGTAGAGCCGGCCGTCCGGCCCGAACGCGATCTGGCCGCCCTTGTGGTTCTCGTACGGCTGCTCCACCGCGAGGAGCTCGCGCGTGCGGTTCGACCCGGCCGTGTGCTCGACCACCCGCGTGTCGCCGGCGAGATCGTTGTAGTGGAGGTAGAAGCGGCCGTTCTCCGCGTACTCCGGGTGGAACGCGAGCCCGAGAAGCCCGCGCTCGCCGCCGGCCAGCACGCGGTCGCTGACATCGGCGAACGGCTTGCGGAGGAGCTTCCCGTTGCGCACGACGCGGACGGTGCCGACCTGCTCGACCACGTACAGCGCGTCCTCCCCGGGTGCGGTGACGATGTCCACGGGCGAGCTGAGGCCGCCGACGACGAGGTCGAGCCGCGTCGCGTACGTCGCCACCGACGCGGGCGCGCCGGGCGTGTCGCCGAAGAGCCGGATGCCGGGGATCGCGATCGCACCGAGGACGGCAACGCCGAGGCCGAGGCGGACCGCCTGCTTCATCGGGCCTCCCCGGCGCAGGCGGCGTAGATCTCCCACTGGCCCGCCGCGGCGACCCGCTCGTAGCCGGCCGGAACCTCGGGCTCGCGCGTGCTCCCGCGCGTGAGACGCGACCGGAACACGATCCCCTCGCCTTGCGGCACGAGCTCGAGGTCGGAGATGTGGAGACCCGTGCGCCAGGCCACCGCAGGGAAGCGGTAGCGCCCGGCCGCATGCGGCCCGCACGCCTGGATGCGCTCGGCTCCTCCGGCCGCGTCGACCGCCGCCTCGAGGTCCCGGTGGAGCCCGGCCGCGTAGCGCGCCGCGTCGGCGGTGCGCCGGGCGTCGGGAACGTAGAGCCCGATCGTGACCAGGAGGAGCGCTGCCGCCCCGGCGGAGGCGATCCAGCGCGGCTCCGGCAGGGCGTCCGCGAGCCGGGCGAGCCCGACGCCCGCGACCACGGCGAGCGGCCCGGCCGCTGCGAGCAGGTAGCGCGCCTCGCCCGCCCAGCCCGCCTGGGCCATCACGGCGACGAGCAGCACCCAGGCCGCAGCCGCTGCGCCGAGCGCCAGGAGGAGCCGGCCGCGCAACGCGGCGAGCGCGGCGAGCGCGAGCGGCAGCGCGAGGATCGCGGCGAAGTTCGAGAGGACGGCCAGCGCGGGGACGTCGGCGGCCGCGGGCGAGCCGGGGTTCGGAATCCGCGCGCGGTTCGAGGAGCGCAGGAGCTCGCCGGATCCCCAGAGCTCCGGCAGAAACCAGAGCGCGAGCACCGCCGCCGCCGCGCCCACGGTCGCCTTCCGCAGGGCCGGGTCGCGCCGCCAGAGCCAGACGGCGTAGACGAGGAGGAACGGCCAGACCTCGGGCCGAAGGAGCGCGGCGCCGGTTCCGAACGCGAGCGCTCGTCCGCGCCGGCCGTCGAGGTGCGCTTCGAGCGCGAGCAGCGTGAGTGCGATGAGCATCCCCTCGGAGTAGCCGCGCGCCGCGCCGCCCAGGAACCCGCCCGTGAGGACGAGCGTGAGCGCCGCGCCGACCGCGGCGACGACCCGGTGGCCGGGAGGAGCGAGCCGCGCGGCGAGGCGCGCCGCGACCACGACGGCGAGGAGCGCGGCCGCCCGGGCGATCCAGAGCCAGGCCGGCGCCGCGAGCGAGCCGAGCGGCGCGAGCAGGGCGGCGACCGCGACGGGCAGCGGCTTCCACGACGGCCCGCTCGACGTGTCCAGCGAGAGGTGCGCGACCTCGCGTCCCCAGACGAGCCAGGCGAGCGGGTCGTAGCCGGGCGCCGCGGGGAGCAGGAGCGTCAGTCCCGAGAGGACGGCCACGCCGGCGTAGAGCTTCGGGCCGCGCATCAGTCGTGGAGGGCGAGCTCGGCGGCCCGCCGGCCGGTGAGGAGCCAGACGAAGGGGGTCGCCGCGACGACGAGGAGGAGCGCCGGCACCGAGGCGCCGGAGTAGGCGCCGTTCGAGGTCTCGCTCCAGACCTCGGTCGCGAGCGTCTCGAAGCCGATCGGCCGGAGGAGCAGCGTGACCGGCAGCTCCTTCATCGTCGAGAGGAAGACGAGCGTCGCGCCGGCGAGCGTCCCCGAGGCGATGAGCGGCGCGGTCACCGAGCGGAAGGTCGCGAGCTGCCCGCGTCCCAGCCCGCGCGACGCCTCCTCGAGCGCCGGGCTCACCCGGACGAGAGCAGCGTGCGAGGCGGCGAGCCCCTGCGCGTAGAAGCGCACCACGTACGCGATGACCAGCAGGAAGAGCGTCTGGTAGAGCGACCCGAGGTAGTTGGCGGCGAAGAAGACGAGCGCGAGTGCGATCACGATCCCCGGGAGGGCGTTCGAGCCGAAGCCGGCCGCCTCGAGGGCGCGTGTCCACCGAGACGGGAAGCGCACCGAGAGCACCGCGCTCGGGAAGGCGGCGACGAGCACGCACGCCGCCGCGACGAGCGAGATCCCGACCGAGTTGAGCGTCGCGCGCCAGAGGCCCTCGAACGCCGTCCCGAGCTGGATCGCCCGGACGAACCAGTAGCCGAGCACGGCGAGCGGGACCGCGAGGCCGATCCCGACCACGGAGCCGGCGAAGGCGAGCGCCGGCCAGCGCCACCGGCCGAGCGGGACGGTGCGCGGCGGCCGCGCGGCGCCGGGGCCGCGGCGCGCGCTCGCCCGTCCGCGCGAGCGCGCCTCGAGCACGAGAACGATCGCGGTCAGCGCGACGAGCACGAGCGAGAGCACGACGGCGGGCGTCCGGTCGAAGAGCGAGCGGTACTGGAGGAAGATCGCCCGGGTGAGCGAGTCGTAGCGCATGAGCGAGACCGCGCCGAAGTCGGAGAGGACGTAGAGACAGACGAGCAGCCCGCCGGCGGCGGCGGCCGGGGTGACGAGCGGCAGCGTGACCCGGCGGAACACCTCGAGCGGCGGCTTGCCGAGCCCGCGCGCCGCCTCCTCGAGCGCCGGGTCGGCGCCGCGCAGCGCACCCGCCACGAGGAGGTAGACGTACGGGTAGGTGGCGAGCGTGAGCGCGGCGAACGCGCCGGGAAAGCCGTAGACCTCGGGGATCCGGTCGATGCCGAACGGCCCCTCGAGCCTCTGCTGGAGCAGCCCGCGCGGCCCGAAGGCGGCGATGAGCGCGAGCGCCGCCACGTAGCTCGGCAGGACGAGCGGCAGCGCGAAGAGCACCGCCCAGACCCGACGGCCGGGCACGTCGCTGCGCGTGACGAGCCAGGCGGCGGGAACGCCGACCGCGATCGCCCCGAGCGTGACCGCCCCGGCCAGGAGCGCCGTGTCGAGGACGAGCGTGAGGAGCCGCTCGCGGCCGAGCACCCGCCAGGCGTCCGAGTCCGCGGAGACGGCGCGGACGATCAGGTATGCGAGCGGAAGCGCCGCGAGCGCGGTCGCCGCCAGCGCGGCCACGACGAGCACGGCCGGTGGGCGCCGCGCCGCGAGCCCGGTCACGACGTGAGGCCGACCTCGTTGAGCATCTCGAGCGTGGATTCGAGCTGCGCGCCGAGCTCGCCGAGGCTCAGGTCGGGCCCATGGATCGAGTCGATGTCGGGCAGGTTCGCCGGCGCGTCGTAGCCGTCGACGAGCGGGTACTCGTCCGTCTCCTCCGCGAAGTACGTCTGGCCGTCCGCGAGGAAGTACTCGAGCAGCGCCTGGGCGTCCTCGGCCCGCTTGCCTTCTGCAGTCGCGAGGATGCCGAGCCCCGCCACGTTCACGAGGGAGCCGGGATCGCCCTCGGCGAGCCAGTAGTTCGCGACCGGGGCGCCGGGGTTCTCCTCGAGGATCCCCGCCAGGTAGTAGTGGTTCACGAAGCCGACGTCGACCTCGCCCGCTGCGATCCCCTCGAGCGTCTGGATGTTGTTCTCGTAGAGCGTCGGGTCGTTCGCCGCGAGCGCCTCGAGCCACTCGCGCGTCCGCTCGTCGCCGGCCGCGAGCCGCATGCCGGACACCATCGCCTGGAACGACGCGTTCGTCGGCGCGAAGCCCACGCGCCCGCGCCACTCCTCGCCCGTGTAGTCCCAGATCGAGTCCGGAAGGCCCTCTCCCTCCGGGAAGACCTCGGTGTTGTAGCCGACCACGCGCGACCGGCCCGAGAGGCCCATCCAGCGTCCGTCGGCGTCGCGGAAGCGCTCGTCCACGAGGTCGAGCTGCTCGGCGTCGAGCTCGGCCAGGAGGTCTTCCTGCGCCACCGAGCCGAGCGCGCCGGCGTCCTGGGCGAAGAACACGTGCGCCGGGGAGTTGTCGCCTTCCTCCGCAATTGTGGCCGCGAGCTCGGCACTGTCGCCGTAGCGCACGTCCACGTCGATTCCCGTCTCCTCCTCGAACTGCGTGAAGAGGTCGCCGACGAGCGCCTCGTTTCGTCCCGAGTAGACGACGAGCGAGTCGTCGCCGCCGCAGCCGCTGACGACCCCGGTGAGGAGCAGCGCCGCGGTCGCCATGGCATGGGAAAGTCGCTTCATCGGCGTGGGGTCGAGCGTGTAAGGGTTACCTTACGTACCTGCCGCGCGGGCCGTCAACCGGCTGCGAGCACCTGCACGCGGCCGTCGTGCGCCCGCACCGTGACGCGCGCGCCGAGCGGAACGTCCTCGGTCGACGGCCGCTGGGAGACGACCTCGGAGCCGTCGCCCAGCCGGACGCGGAAGAGAATGTCGTGACCACGGAACTCGCGCGCGACCACCTCGCCGTCCCCGTCGGCGCTCGCGACGAGCCCGAGGAGCTCCGGCCGGATGGCGACGTGCACCGCCGACGAGCCGTTCACGCCGCGCACCGCGAACGTGCCGAGCGCGGTTTCGACGCGGCCGTCGACGACGGTGCCTTCGACGACGTTCGCAAGGCCGGCGAACTCGGCCGCCCAGCGCGAGCCGGGCTCGTGGTAGATCGTCTCCGGCGTGCCGGTCTGCTCGATCCGGCCTTCGTTCATGAGGGCGATCCGGTCCGCGACCGTGAACGCCTCCTCCCGGTCGTGCGTGACGAGGACGACGCTCGCCTCGGCCTTGCGGAGGATGGCGGCGAGCTCGTCGCGCATCTCCGTGCGGCGCAGCGGGTCGATGTTGCTCCACGGCTCGTCGAGCAGAACCACCTCGGGATCGGGCGCGAGCGCGCGGGCGAGCGCGACACGCTGCTGCTGTCCACCGGAGAGCTCGTGCGGATAGCGCGCCTCGTAACCGGCCAGGCCGACGAGCGCGAGCGTCGACGGCACACGTGCCGGCCGCGCGGCACGATCGAGGCCGAACCCGACGTTCTCGGCGACCGTCAGGTGCGGGAAGAGCGCGTACTCCTGAAAGACCATCGCAACCCGCCGCTTCTCCGGCGGGACCCAGGCGCCGCCGGCGACCGTGCGGCCGCCGATCGCGATCTCGCCCGCATCGGGCGCCTCGAAGCCGGCCACGAGGCGGAGCAGCGTCGTCTTGCCGCAGCCGGACGGGCCAAGCAAGGCCACGATCTCGCCGCGTTCCACCTCGAGCGTCGCCCCGTCCACCGCCGCGACCTCGCCAAAACGCTTGCTGACCGAATCGATGCGGATCATCGACCGTTCCATCGGCAGGAGGACCTTACATCCGCGCCCCCTACCATGGGTGCATGCGCCTTTTCCTCGTCTCCCTGGTCGTCTTCGCATGTTCGGCCGCCCCGGCCGCGGCGGCGCCGCTCGTCTGCCTCGACCCGGGACACGCGAGCAAGGCGAACCTCGGCAAGGAGCCGATCGGACCCGGCTCGAAGACGATGAAGGTCAAGGATCCGGGCGGAACCGCCGGCGAGGCGGAGGTCGTCCTCCAGATCGCGAAGCGGACGCGCCGGGCGCTCGCGGCGCGCGGCTTCCGCGTGGCGATGACGCGCACCGGCCCGGCGATGAAGCTGAAGGGCGGCGGCAACGTCGCGCGCGCGAGGTTCTGCAACCGCAGGCACGCGGCGCTCGTCATCCGCATCCACGCGGACGGCTCGACGAGCTCCTCCCGGCATGGGCTCTCGACGCTCTACCCGGCGAAGCGGAAGGGCTGGACCGACGACGTGCTGCCGGCGTCCCGGCGGCTCGCTCGGATCGTCCAGACGAAGGTGCTCGCGACGACGGGCGCGAACGACCTCGGCCTCGTCCGACGCTCCGATCTCACCGGGTTCAACTGGTCGAACGTCCCGACGTGCCTCGTCGAGACCGGCTTCATGACGAACCCCGCCGAGCGGAGGAAGCTGCGGAACCCGACCTACCAGGCCAAGATCGCCCGCGGCCTCGCGGCGGCGGCGTCCGCATTCACGGGCCATGGCGCGTCCGCGTCACGCCGGACGCGAATGCGTGCGGCCGAGGCGTTCACGGACTAAGCCTCGAGCTGCTGCTTGAGCCGCTCGAGGTCCTCCTCGAGCTGCTTCTGCGCGTGCCCGGTGACGACGCCGCTCATGAGGCGCGCGAGGGCGCTGTGGTACTCGGTCTCGATCGTCGTCGTGAGCGTCGTCTTGCCGTCCTTCTCGGCGAGCGTCTGCGTCACGACCGACTCGAACGCGCTCCCCTCGAGCTCGAGCTTGAGCGTCTCGGGCGGCGTGTACTCGACGATCTCGGACGCAATCTCGAACCGCTGGCCGTGATCCTCGAAGACGTCCTCGAAGCGCGTCCCCTGGCCCGGCTGGCCGTCCGTGACCTGCTTGGACTCCTTCAGGGCGCCCATCCAGCGCATGCGCCGCTCGCTCGTCACGAGGTGCGGGAACACCTGCGCGGCCGGGCGGTCGATCACGACCGAGTACTCGTTGGTGCGGCATCAGTGCCGTGTCGTCAGCCGCGCGCCGCATCTCCTCTCGTCCTCGCCGGAGCGCTGCATCTCGTCCATCGCCGCGCGGGCCTCGTCGTGCACGCGCCGGCGCGACTCCTCGAGGTCGACCGCGATCTCCGGCTCCGCCTCAGGCTCGGGCTCCGACTTCGGCTCGGGCGCCGCGGCGGGCTCGGCCTCGCGCGCGTCGGCGAGCTTGCGGCGCAGCTCCTCGGTGCGCTCGTCGGGCTCCGCGGGCGCGGCGGGCTTCTGGCCGCGGCGCCAGAGGATGCCGGCGGCCGCCCCGATCGTGGCCCCTGCGAAGAGTGCGAGCTTTCGTCTCACACCCGGCACTCTTCCACGCGGGCTACCGGCCGGGCAACCTGAAGCGTCTGGCTATACTCGGCGTTCTTCCTGCTTCGTCGGGCCCCGCCAAACCCGGGCGGCGCACGAAGGGCGAAGCCACTAGACCAAGGGAAGAACCAAGGAGGAACGGGAACTGAACGATTACGAGATCATGCTGCTGCTCGACGTCGAGCTGACGGAAGAGCGCCAAACCGAGATCCTGACGCGCGCCCGCGAGCTCGTCGAGAAGGACGGGGGCAAGTGGGTCGGCCAGGAATCCTGGGGCCGCCGCAGGCTCGCGTACGACATCGACAAGAAGCCCGAGGCGATCTACTACCTGCTGCACTTCGACTGCGAGCCCGCGACGCTCGACGAGCTGACGCGGATCCTCAAGATCACCGACGGCGCGATGCGGCACATGGCCGTGCGGCGGCTTGCGACCGCCACGCGGACGCCGCCGCCTCCGCCTCCGGCCGAGACCGAGGCCGTGTCCCAGCCCATCGAGGACGAGGCCGACGAGGCACCCGCCGCCGCCGAGGCAGCGCCGGAGCCCGAAGCCGAGCCCGCGCCCGAGGTCGAGCCGGCCGCCGAGGCCGCGCCGGAACCCGAGACGGAGACCGCAGCCGAGCCGGAGCCCGCAGAGGCGAAGGAGTAAGGAGGCCCACATGGCCAACATCAACCGAGTCGTGCTCGTCGGGAACCTGACCAAGGATCCCGAGCTGCGCCACACCCCGAGCGGAACCGCCGTCTGCAAGCTCCGCCTGGCCGTGAACACGCGCCAGAAGGACGGCGCCACCGGCGAGTGGGGCGACAAGCCGAACTACTTCGACGTGACGGTCTGGGGCAACCAGGGCGAGAGCTGCGCGCAGTTCCTCTCCAAGGGCCGCCCCGTCGGCGTCGACGGGCGCCTCGACTGGCGCGAGTGGGATGCGCAGGACGGCTCCAAGCGCCAGGCGGTCGAGATCATCGCCGACAGCGTCCAGTTCCTCGGCTCGCGCGAGGACGGCGGCCAGGGCGGGGGCGGCGGCGGACAGCCGCAGTACGTCCCGGCCGGCGACGTGACCGCCGACCAGTCCGATTTCGCGCCGGCCGCCGGCGACGACGACATTCCGTTCTAGGAAGGAGCCCGAAAGCCCGATGGCCCAGAAAGCAAAGCAGCAATCTTCACGCGGCGGAAGCAGGCGTCCCGCACCCCCCGGGGGCGGCCGGCGCAAGAGCTGCTACTTCTGCAAGGACAAGGTCGAAGATCGTCGACTACAAGAACTACAACCAGCTCCGGCGCTACATCTCGGAGAAGGGGAAGATCCGCTCGCGCCGCATCACCGGCGCCTGCCGCCGCCACCAGGAGCAGGTCGCGGTCGCGGTCAAGCGGGCCCGCGAGATGGCCCTCCTCCCCTACGTGACGGGGCAGTAGTGGAAGTCATCCTCCTGAAGGACGTCGAGAAGGTCGGCCTGCGCGGCGACGTCGTGAACGTCGCGCGCGGGTACATGCGCAACTACCTCGAGCCGCGCAAGCTCGCGGAGGCGGCCACGCCCTCGCTCCTCGCCGAGCACCAAAAGCGCGAGGCAAACCGCGCCCGGCACGAGGCGAAGACGCTCGAGCAGGCCCAGGAGATCGCCGCGAAGCTCGGCGGCGTCGAGCTGCGCTTCGAGCGCAGCGCCGGCCCGCGCGGGCGCCTGTTCGGCTCGGTCACGCCGACCGACATCGCCGACGAGATCTGGGCCACGCAGAAGATCCGCGTCGACCGTCGCAAGATCGAGCTCGAGGAGACGATCAAGCGGATCGGCGCGCACACGGTCTCGATCCGGATCTTCGAGGACGTCGACGCCGAGGTGCGGACGCTCGTGATCCCCGAGGGCGGCGAGCTGCCGTCCGAGGCCGAGGTGGCCGCGTGGGAGGCCGAGGAGCGCGCCGAGGAAGAGCCCGAAGAGCACGAGGTCGAAGGCGCCGAGGAGCTCGAGGCCCTGCTCGCCGAGGAGGAGTCCGAGGAGCCCGTGGCCGAGGCCGCCGAGGGCGAGGAGCCCGCGGCCGAGGACGCCGTCGAGGGCGAGGACGAAGCTCCGGCCGAGGAGTCCGAGGAAGCCCCGGCCGAGGAGCCCGCACCGGACGAGGAGCCCGCGGCCGAGGCCGAAGAGGCGCCCGCCGAAGAGCCCGCGGCCGAGCCGGCCGAGGAGCGCGCCGAGTCCTAGGGACTTGTTCACCGCCCTGTGCACAGGGCTGTGGGCGAACGCGCGAAGTTCCCGCTCTAAGCGGGAGGACTGTCCACCGCCCCTGTGTGTGGACAGACACTTCCATCCGGCCTGCCTGCGAACCTATGTTCCATAATGGCTGCAAACAGCCCTTTTGACCCTGTGCACGGCGCGTTCCCCAGATCTCTTGACACGCCCGGTCAAGTCATGGCTAATGGAGCGCCCCGCGGCATGGCACAAGCCCTCCAGACAGCTCCCGTACCTCCCCAGAACCTCGACGCCGAGGAGTCCGTTCTCGGCGCGATGATGCTCTCGCCGAACGCGATCGGCGCGGTCAGCGAGGTGCTGGACGCGGGCGGGCGCGACTTCTACCGCGAGAGCCACGCGAAGATCTACCGCGCCGCGCTCGGCCTCTACGCGAAGGGCGAGCCGGTCGACGCGATCACGCTCGTGGACGAGCTGGACGAGCGCGGCGACCTCGACGGCGCCGGCGGCGCCAACCGCGTCAACGAGCTGGCCGCCCTCGTCCCGGCGAGCGCGAACGCGCGCCACTACGCGCAGATCGTCCACGAGTCGTCGATCCTCCGCGGCCTCATCCGCGCCGGCGGCGAGATCTCCCGGCTCGGCTGGGAGCGGCCCGGCGACGCGACGATGCTCGTCGACCAGGCCGAGCAGATCGTGTTCGAGCTCGGCCAGGAGCGCGCCGCCAGCGAGTTCAGCCACATCGAGGCGCTCCTCAAGGAGAGCTTCGAGCGCATCACCGCGCTGTACGAGCTCGGCGCCGAGATCACCGGCGTCCCGTCCGGCTTCCGCGACTTCGACCGGCTGACGTCGGGCTTCCAGGAGGGGAACCTGATCATCGTCGCCGCCCGCCCGGGGATGGGGAAGTCGGCGCTCAGCCTCGGCATGGCCGCGAACGTCGCCGTGCGCAGCCAGATCCCGGTCGCCCTGTTCACGCTCGAGATGTCCAAGGCCGAGGTGACGCAGCGGCTCATGTGCGCCGAGGCCAAGGTCGAGCTCCACCGGCTGCGCACCGGCCGGCTCGGCGGCGACGACTGGCCGCGCCTCACCGCCGCGTGCGACCGGCTCGCCAAGGCGCCGATGTACATCGACGACACCGGCTCGATCACGATGATGGAGATCCGCGCCAAGGCCCGCCGGCTCAAGTCGAAGCACCCCGACCTCGGGCTGATCCTCGTGGACTACCTCCAGCTGATGACGTCCGGAACGTCGGCCGAGAACCGCGTCCAGGAGGTCTCGCAGATCTCGCGCTCCCTGAAGATCCTCGCGCGCGACCTCGAGACGCCGATCATCGCCATGTCCCAGCTCTCCCGCGCGGTCGAGCAGCGGCACGACAAGCGCCCGATCCTGTCCGACCTGCGCGAGTCGGGCTCGATCGAGCAGGACGCGGACATCGTCGCCTTCATCTACCGCGACGACTACTACAACCCGGAGGACTCCCCCGACCCGGGCGTCGCCGAGGTGATCCTCGCCAAGCACCGCAACGGCCCGACCGACAAGGTGAAGCTCTCCTTCATCTCGCAGTACGCGAAGTTCGCGGATCTGGCTGCGACCTAGCTCCTCCGGCGAGCCCCGTAACTAAGCTCCAACCGATGCCCGCCACAGTGATCGTCGGCGCCCAGTGGGGCGATGAGGGCAAGGGCAAGATCGTCGACCTGCTCGCCGAGCACTCCGACGTCGTCTGCCGCTACCAGGGCGGGCCGAACGCCGGGCACACGATCGTGCGCGACGGCGAGACGTTCAAGCTCCACCACATCCCGTCCGGGATCCTCTACGCCGGGCGCATGTGCGTCGTCGGCGCCGGCTGCGTGCTCGACCCGCGGCTGCTCGTGCGAGGAGATCGACGGGCTCGAGGCGCGCGGGATCACGACCGGCGACCTGCGCATCTCGGGGAACGCGCACCTGATCATGCCGTGGCACGTCGCCATCGACTCGGCGAGCGAACGGAGGCTCGGGCGGCTCCAGATCGGGACGACGCGGCGCGGCATCGGCCCCGCGTACGCGGACAAGGCGGCGCGCATCGGCATCCGCATGCAGGACGTGCTCGACCCGAAGATCCTCCGCCAGAAGTTCGAGACGACGCTCGCCGAGAACAACATCCGGCTCCAGCGCCTCCACGACGCCGAGCCGCTGCGCCTCGAGGAGCTCGCCGACCGCATGGAGGAGTACGCGACGCGGCTGCGCCCGTACATCGCCGACACGTCGCTGCTCGTCGACACGGCGCTCAAGGAGGGGAAGCGCGTCCTCCTCGAAGGCGCGCAGGGCACGCTGCTCGACCTCGACCACGGCACCTATCCGTTCGTGACCTCGTCGAACCCGACCGCCGGCGCCGCCGCGACCGGGACCGGAATCGGGCCGACGCGCATCGACCGCGCCATCGGCGTCGCCAAGGCGTACCTCACCCGCGTCGGCGAAGGGCCGTTCCCCACCGAGATCGAGGGGCCCGACAACGCGAAGGTGCGCGAGCTCGGCGCCGAGTACGGCACGACCACGGGGCGCGAGCGCCGCTGCGGCTGGCTCGACCTCGTCGGCCTGCGCTTCGCCGTCCGCGTCAACGGGCTGACGTCGCTCGCCGTGACCAAGCTCGACGTGCTCTCGGCGTTCTCCGAGCTGCCGGTCTGCGTGCGCTACCGGCTTCCCGACGGAACCGAGACGGACGAGTTCCCGGCGCACCAGAGCGACTTCCACCACGCCGAGCCCGTGTACGAGACGCTGCCCGGCTGGGAGGAGCCGCTCGACGAGGTGGAGACGCTCGCCGGCCTGCCCCCTGCGGCGCGCGACTACGTCGCGTTCATCGAGGACTCGCTCGGCGTCGAGATCTGCATGGTCGGGACCGGTCCCGACCGCGAGCGCGTCCTCACGTCGCGCGAGCTCGAGAGCGTCGCCGGCCCGGCCTGATCGCGACGCCGGCTCAACCGCCGGCGAGACCCTCGCGACCGTTCAGCGCACGGTGGACGAGCCAGACCGAGACGCCGACCAGGGCGAGAACCGGGAGCGGCGCGAGCCACAGTGCGCTCGGCCAGCTGCGCGCGTCGTCGGTGTCGCCCTCGATCACCGCGGCGACCTCAGGCGACACCTTCACCCACTCGTGGTCGCGCCGCAGGACCTGCGCCTCCGGGAAGTACTCGATCGCGCGCACCCGGTCGACCCAGGCCTCCGGGAGCCCGCGAACCTCGATCTCCACCGGCGGCACGTCGAGCACCGCCTGCGTCGGGGGAAGCTCGTCGAAGAGCACCGTGAACGCGGCTGCGTCGTCGGTCGCCACGCCGTCGACGGTCACGCTCGCAATCTCGGCCGGGAACGGCTCGAGCCGCTCGACCGCCCGTTCCAGGCTGGTCTCCGTGCGGGAGGTGGGGTTCGACCAGCCCTTATTGCTTCCGACGAGCTCGACCGAAGGGACATAGATCGAGGAGTCCCAGTCATCCCAGCCGTCGAGCTCGAGCGTGTAGTACGGCGCAAGCGGAGGCGCGCTTTCGCGCCTCGAGCCGAAGTACGTCTCGAGCACGCCGAAGACGAGCGCCTGGTGGTTCTGGCTCATGAACTGGCGGCATTCGTCCCGCCCGCAGATCGTCATCGAGGCCGGGCCCTTCGCCTGCACCGCCGGAGCGGCGACGAGCGCGGCGAGGGCGACCAGCGTGGCGAGCGTCCGTTTCATCTCCGCCTCTACGCTCCTCGGCGCCGGAAGGTTCCGTCAGCGGAGGATCGTCGTGATGATCCCGGTGTCGGGATCGACCCGCCGCACGGACGGCTCGGGCTCGATCTGGACGACGATCAGCGAGCCGTCGGGAGCGAACGCGGCGCCGCTCGGCTGGATCCCCGCGTCGGTCGCCGGGCCGCCGTCGCCGTTCTCGCCGATGAAGCCGTTCCCCACGACCGTCGAGATCGTCCCGTCGGGCGCGATGCGCCGGACGGTCCCGCCGGTCGGGTCGCCGCCGACCACGTAGAGCGACCCGTCGGGGCCGAAGAAGAGCTTCACCGGGTTGAGCCCGGCTTCTCGCGCCGGTCCGCCGTCGCCCGAGTCCTCCGGCACGCCGGTGCCGGCGACCGTCGTGATCACGCCGGTCTTCGCGTCGATGCGGCGGACGTAGCTCCCGTCCGGGATGAAGAGGTTCCCGTCCGCGTCGTAGGCCGCGCCGTGCGGGCTCTCGACGTGAGCGGCTCGCGCAGGCCCACCGTCGCCGGTCGTGTCCGGATTCCCGGAACCGGCGATCCGCGTCGTCTTGCCCGACGGCAGGTCGATGCGGAAGACGACGTGCCCGATCAGCGGCACGGCCAGCCGGCGCGCGGCCGAATCGAGCGCGACCTCGGTCGGTGCGATGAGCTCCGCGACCGTCGTGATCGTCCCGTCCGGATCGACCCGGCGAACGCGGTTCTCGGGGAAGTCGGCGAGATACAGCGTTCCGTCTGCGGCGAGCGCGAGACCGGTCGGCTCGCCGATCTGCGCGTCCACCGCCGGGCCGCCGTCGCCGGCCGACCCGGGCTCGCCCGTCCCCACGATGACCTCGGTCTCGCCGGACTCCGGATCGAACCGGAGCACCTGGTGCAGCTCCGCGTCGGCGACGTAGATGCGTCCGTCGGCGTCGACCTCGACGTCGAGCGGAAGAAGCAGCCGGGGCTCGGCAGCCGTCGTCGCCGCCGGTGGATCGGCCGCGGTCGTTCCCCCGCCGCCACCGCAGGCCGCGAGCAGGCAGAGGCAGGCGAGCGATGCCCTAGAGGCCCATGAGGTCATCCGGAGTGTTTACGTTCCGGAGGAGCTCGAGGTTCCCGGGGATGATCCGCGCGTTCAGCTCGGCGGCGGCGTCGCGCAGCTTCAGCTCGCCGGCCGCGAGGCGCCGCTCGAGCACGGGGAGCGCCGTCCGGCGATACGCGCCCGGGAGCGGTCCGCTCTCGGGATGTGCGGCGTCGACGCCGTCGGCCGCTTCGGCGAGCTCCGTGAGAAACGCCGCCGTGAGGAGCGGCAGGTCGACCGGGACGGCGACGATCAGCTCGGTCGGCGCGAGGCGCAGGCCGGCGACGAGGCCGACCAGCGACGCCCGCAGCTCCGAGCCGTCGTCCTCCACCGGGAACGGCAGCGGCAGGTCGTCGCCGGCCTTGCCGACCGCGATGCGATGGTCGAACGCCTCGCCCAGCGTGCGCCAGGCGCGCTCGGCGAGCGTCTCGCCGTCGAGGACGGCCAGGGCCTTCGGCGATCCGAACCGGCGGCTCGCACCGCCGACGAGCAGGACGCCGGTTACGTCGTGACGCGCCAAGGCTCCGTGTAGACGTTGATCCGTCCGTCGCGGACGAAGCCGCACAGCGTGATCCCGCGGTCGCCGGCGAGATCCACGGCCAGGGAGGATGGAGCACCGACGGCGACGAGCAGCGGGCAGCCGGCGACCGCGGCCTTCTGCACGAGCTCGAAGGAGAGGCGCCCGCTGACGCAGAGGATCGAGCGCGCAAGCGGCAGCCGGCCGGCGCCGTGCGCCCAGCCGATCACCTTGTCCATCGCGTTGTGGCGGCCGACGTCCTCGCGGAGCGCGAGCAGCTCGCCGGCGCCGTCGAAGAGCCCGGTCGCGTGCAGTCCGCCGGTGGCCGCGAACGTGGCCTGGCCCTCGCGCAGCCGGTCGGGGAGCGCGGAGATCGTCGGCTGCCGGAACGGTGAGGTCGCTCTCGACCCGCGGCAGCCTCGACGGCGATCGCCTCGAGCGCGCCCTTGCCGCAGACGCCGCACGACGACGTGGTGTAGAAGCTCCGCTTCAGCGCCGGCCGGGTCGAAGCCCGGGCGCGTCGACCTCGACGGTGTTCGCCGCCAGGTCGTCCGGCAGCCGGGCCGCGGTCGCCGGGATCCCCTCGGACAGGCAGAACCCGAGCGCCAGCTCCTCGTCGTGGCCCGGGCGTGCGCATCGTGACCGCGACCGGCTCGCCGTTGACGCGGATCTCGAGCGGCTCCTCGACCGCGACCTCGTCGGGCTCGCTGCGGCCCCCGGGGAGGCGAAGCACCTCGACCCGGCCCGCGGTGTGGGCGGGCGGCGTCTGCATGCCGTAAGCGTAGGCCGGGCGAGCCGCGCGCGCCCTTAATAGCAGTCGCGCGTGTGTCAGGGACTCCCGCCGCCCCACCCAGACGATATCGAGGATTTCCGCGCAGAATGCGCGCCAAATGTGCCGATTTGCAGGCGAAACCGTGCCAATTCGCGGCGGCGCAGCCTACGCGCAGAACTCGGTCGCAACCGCGAGGTACGTCTCCGCGCAGCGGGTGGCCGACTCGAGGTCGACCCACTCGACGTCCGCGTGCGCGCCCTCCCCGGCCGGGCCGTACATGACCGTCGGGATCCCGGCCGCGGAGAAGATCGCCGCGTCGGCCCAGAACGGCGCGCCGGCGACCTCGCTCCCCGAGTGGCGGCGCACGAGCTCCACGATCTCGGCCGTGGGCGCGATCTCGAACGGCTCGCGGACGAACGTCACGCGCACGTCGACGTCGAGATCCGGGTCGTCGGCGTCCGCCGCGATCTCGCGGATCTGCTCCTCCACGACCGCCGGCGTCTCGCCGGGGATCGTTCGCCGCTCGGCCTGGACGAGGCACCGGTCGGGATACGTGGACAGCTCGACGCCGCCCTCGACGAGCGACGCGTGCAGCGAGCCGCTCCCGAGCAGGAGATGCGTCGGCGAGCCGCGCAGCGAGCGGTCGAGCGCCGCCATCCCGACGAGCATCGTTCCCATCTTCGCGATCGCGTCGACGCCGAGATCCGCCCGCGAGCCGTGCGCCGCCACGCCGCGGGTCTCGACCTCGAGCCAGACGAAGCCCTTGTGCGCGATCGCCACCCGCTCCTCGGTCGGCTCGGTCACGATCGCCGCATCCGGGCGCAGCGCCGTGACGACCGCCTGCGAGCCGATGCTCGCGACCTCCTCGTCGGCGACCGCGGAGACGATCACGTCGCCGCGCAAGCCCAGCTCGACGGCGCGGGCGCCGGCGAGCATCATCGCCGCCACGCTCGTCTTCATGTCGTAGGCGCCGCGCCCGTACAGCCGGTTGCCCTCGACGGCGGGCTCGAGCGCGCGCTCCATGCCCGGCGTGCCCGACGGTGTCCAGATGGCCGTTCAGGAGCAGCGACCGGCCGCCGCCCGAGCCGTGCGCGAACGCCGTCACGTTCCATCGGCCCGGCGCGATCTCGTCGCGGAAGACCTCGAGCCCGCGCCGCTCGAGCCAGGCCGCCACGAAGCGCGAGATCTCCTCCTCGCCGGCAGCACCCGGCGCGAGGCCGGGATTCACCGAGTCGATCGCCACCAGCTCGCGCGCCAGATCGGTCAGTTCGTCCCGCATTGGTGAACCTTAGAATCGATCCATGGACGACGCGCTGGCCCGCTTCCGCGCCGAGTTCGCGCACGAGGAGGGCGGGCCGATCTACGCCGACGGAAATTCGCTCGGCCGCCTGCCGCTCCGCACCCGCGACCGCCTGGCCGAACTGCTCGACGAATGGGGAACCGACCTCGTCCGCGGCTGGCACGGCTGGATCGAGCTGCCCGAGCGGATCGGCGACGAGCTCGGCGCGGCGGTGCTCGGCGCGGCGCCCGGCCAGACGCTCGTCTGCGACTCGGTCACGGTCAACCTCTACAAGCTCGCCGGTGCGGTGCTCGCGGCGAGGCCGGAGCGAAGCGTGATCGTCACGGACGCGGGGCAACTTCCCGACCGACCGCTACGTGCTCGACGGGCTCGCCGAGGTGCGGAAGTTCGAATCCGATCCGGTCGAAGGCCCGACCGCCGCCGACGTCGAGCGCGCCTGCGCGGCCGGGGACGTCGCGATCGTGAGCCTCTCCCACGTCGCCTACCGCTCGGGCGCGCTGGCCGACCTCCCCGCGATCACCGCCGCGGCGCACGACGCCGGCG
Organism: uncultured Actinomycetes bacterium; assembly: GCA_963814525.1. Classification (GTDB taxonomy): domain Bacteria; phylum Actinomycetota; class Thermoleophilia; order Gaiellales; family Gaiellaceae; genus CAVRUF01. The sequence continues at coordinate 466,127 of CAWFDH010000008.1, forward strand.
CGCTCGTCCTCTGGGATCTCAGCCACTCCGCCGGCGCGGTCGCGATCGACCTGGACGCGGCCGGCGTCGATCTCGCGGTCGGCTGCACCTACAAGTACCTGAACGCGGGTCCGGGAGCGCCCGGGTTCCTCTACGTCCGGCACGACCTCGTCGAGGAGCTCCGCTCGCCGATCCAGGGCTGGTTCGGGCAGCGCGAGCAGTTCGCCATGGGCCCTGCGTACGACCCGGCCGATGGGATCCGCCGCTTCCTGGCCGGGACGCCCTCGATCCTCGGGCTCGCGTGCGTGCGGGCGGGAATCGAGCTGACCGCCGAGGCCGGGATCGAGGCGATCGAGGCCAAGGCGCGAGCGCTCACCGCGCACGCGATCGAACTCCACGACGACCGCCTGGCACCGCTCGGCTTCACGCTCGGCACGCCGCGCGACCCGGCCCGCCGCGGCGCGCACGTCGCGTTCCGCCACGAGGAGGCCTGGCGCATCTGCCGCGCCCTGATCGAGCGCGCCGGGGTCATCCCGGACTTCCGCGCCCCGGACACCGTCCGCTTCGGCTTCCCGCCGCTCTACACGAGCTCGGCCGACGTCACCGAGATCGTCGAGCGCACGCGCCGGCGTCGTCGAGCGCGGCGAGCACCTCGCGTTCGACCCCGAGCTGAGCCGGGTGACCTAGGCGAGCCGGTCGCGGATCGGATCGAGGTCCGAGTCCTTGGTCGCGATCTCGCCCAGGCGCGGGTCGAGCGAGATCGCCTGTCGCACGTGCGCGACCGCCTCGTCGTGCATCCCGGCCTGGGCTTCGTAGCAGCCGAGGTTGTAGAGGATCGCCGGGTTGTCCGGGAACCGCTCGAGCCCTTCGGCGACGGTCTCCACCGCCTTGTCCCACTCGCCCGACTTCGCGAACGGAATCGCGGCGAAGTAGTACTCCCACGCGGAGATCTCGTAGGCCTTGCCCGGCTCGCCGCCGACCGCGAGCACCGTCGAGCCCGCCTCCACGGCCACGGCTGCGCGTCGCACGGCGGGATCCTTGAGGAACACGAGCGTGCCCGGCCGGCGCGTCGATCTCCTCCCCGCCGACCGTGAAGGTGACGTGGCCGGTGAGGACGACGTAGACCTCCTCGTGGCCGCCCGCGGCGTTGCCGAGCTCGTCGTGGTCCTCGACGATCTCGTCGCCGGCGTTCGCGGCCGTGTAGGCGTTCATCCCGAAGGCCTCGATCCCGAGCGTGCGGCGCACGGGGCGCCAGACGAGCGTCTCCGTGATCGGCACGGCGTCGATGTCCGAGATACGGACGACCTGAAACGGTTCCTGCGCCATACGGCCGACCCTACCTGCCCGCGGCGATAGAGTCGGAGCATGGAGGCGCGCGAGCCCGCCGAACCTCGCAGCACGCCGCTCGAGCTCGATCCCGAGGAGTTCCGCCGGCTCGGTCACGAGACGGTCGACGCGATCGCCGAGTTCCTGCGTGACCTTCCGTCGCGCCGGGTGACGCCAGGGGAAACGCCCGTCGAGATCCGGAGCGCGCTCGGCAGCGGGGGGCTTCCCGAGCACGGTGCTCCGGCCGACGAGATCCTGCGCGAGGCCGCGCAGCTCCTCTTCGAGCACTCGTCGTTCAACGGGCACCCGCGCTTCCTCGCCTACATCACGTCCTCCGCGGCTCCCGTGGGCGCGCTCGCCGACCTCCTCGCCGCCGCGGTGAACCCGAACGTGGGCGGCTTTCCGCTCGCGCCGGTCGCCACCGAGATCGAGGCGCAGACGGTGCGGTGGATCGCCGAGCTCCTCGGGTACCCGCCCGACTGCGGCGGCCTGCTCGTGAGCGGCGGGAACATGGCCAACTTCGTCGGGTTCCTCGCGGCACGAGCAGCGCAGACGCCGTGGGACGTGCGCGTCGACGGGCTCTCGGCGCCCGATTGTCGCCCGCTCCGCGTCTACGCCTCGGCGGAGACGCACACGTGGATCCAGAAGGCGGCCGATCTCTACGGCCTCGGCACGGACGCGATCCGCTGGATCGAGACGGACGACGAGCAGCGGATGCTCGTCCCCGCGCTCCGCGAGCGGATCGCCGAGGATCGCGCCGGCGGCGCGCTCCCGCTCATGGTCGTCGGGACGGCGGGCTCGGTCAGCACCGGCGCGATCGATCCCCTCGGACGAGCTCGCCGACCTCTGCCGCGACGAAGGGATCTGGTTCCACGTCGACGGCGCGTACGGCGCGCCGGCCGCGGTCCTTCCCGACGCGCCACCGGAGCTCGCCGCGCTCGGCCGGGCCGACTCGCTCGCGGTCGACCCGCACAAGTGGCTCTACGCGCCGCTCGAGGCCGGGTGCGTGCTCGTCCGCGACCGGGAGGCGCTCCGCGCGGCGTTCACGTACAGGCCGCCCTACTACAAGTTCGAGGACAGCGAGGACGCGCCGATCCACTACGTCGACTTCGGCCCGCAGAACTCGCGCGGCTTCCGGGCGCTCAAGGTGTGGATCGCGCTCCGCCAGGCCGGCCGCGACGGCTACGCGCGGATGATCGCCGAGGACATCGAGCTCGCCCGCGAGCTGCACCGGCTCGCCGAGGCCGACGACGAGCTCGAAGCCTGGACGACGAGCCTCAGCATCACGACCTTCCGCTACGTCCCGCCCGGCGTCGAGCCGGGAACGCCGGACGGCGAGGAGCTTCTGAACCGGCTGAACCAGGAGCTGCTCGGTCGCCTCGAGCGCGACGGCGAGGTGTTCATGTCGAACGCCGTCATCCGGGGCGCGTACCTCCTCCGGGTGTGCGTCGTGAACTTCCGCACCGGGCTCGAGGACATCAGGGCGGTGGCCGAGATCGTGAAGCGCGTCGGCGCGGAGGTCGCGGCCGAGCTCCGCGCGAGCTAGAAGACGACGACCGAGCGCGCCCGCTCGCGGCGGCGCATGGCGGCGAAGGCGTCCTCGACCTCGTCCAGGCCGATGCGGTGCGAGACGAGCTTGTCGAGCGGGAGCTTCCCGGCCAGGTAGAGGTCGGCGATGCGCGGGAAGTCGAGCGCCGGCACCGCGCCGCCGTAGATCGAGCCGACCAGCGTCTTGCCGGAGTCCACGAAGGAATAGACGTCGAACGAGGCGCGCACGTCGTAGGCGGCCAGGCCGACGAGCACGCCGACGCCGCCCGAGCGCAGGAGCCCGGGAACCGCCTCGATCGTCTCCACGAGCCCGATCGCCTCGAAGACGTAGTCCGCGCCGCCGGGAACCTCGTCGAGCGAGCCGACCGCGTGCGTGGCCCCGACCTCGAGCGCGAGCGCGAGCTTGTCGGGCGAGACGTCCACGGCGACGATCGGATCCGCGCCGGCGAGCGCGGCGCCCATCACCGCCGAGAGCCCGACTCCGCCGCAGCCGATCACGACCACCGAGGCGCCCGGTTCGACCTGCGCCGTGTTCCAGACCGCGCCGACGCCGGTCGTGATCGCGCAGCCGATCAAAGCCGCGACCTCCATGGGCACCTCGCGGGAGATCGGGATCGCGCCCGCCTCGGGAACGACGGTGCGCTCGGCCATCGACGCGACCGCGAGGTACGAGAAGACGTCCTCCCCGGACGAGCGCTTGAAGCGCGTGGTGCCGTCATCCATCACGCACTGGCCCGCTTTCGTCCCCGTGCACGCCCACGCACGGCCGGCGAGGCAATGCGCGCAGCGCCGGCACGAGTAGAACCAGGAGCAGACGACGTGATCGCCGACCTCGACGCCTTCGACGCCCTCGCCGAGCGCCTCGACGACACCCGCGCCCTCATGGCCCATGACCACCGGGTGGGGTCGCGGCCAGTCGCCGTCGACCACGTGCAGGTCGGAGTGGCAGACGCCGCTGGCGCCGAGCTTGACGAGCACCTCGCCGCGGCGCGGGCCCTCGAGCGAGAGCTCTTCGATCGTCACGCGACCGGGGCCGTCGAACACTGCCGCCCGGACACCGCTCTCGCCGTTCCCGTCGACAGCCACGGCGACGATTCTAGGGGCCGCAGCTAGGACGAACCGGGCAGGCCGATTAACATCCCCGGATCGGCACACACGCTGCGCATGCAGACGAGAGCCGCGTCCTCTACGAGATCATCTCGACCGTCGGCTCGTCGCTGGATCTCGAGAAGGTCCTCGAGGCGGTGGTCCGGCTGCTCTCGGACGCGAGCGCGGTTCACGCCTGCTTCGTCTACCTGGTCGAGGACGGAGGCGAGCGGCTCGTGCTCAAGGCCGCGTCGGAGCCATACGGGCGCTTCGTCAACGAGATCGCGCTCGAGCGCGGCGAAGGGCTCGCCTGGTGGGCCGCCGAGCGACGTGAGCCCGGCTTCATCCTCGACAACGCCCTCGCCGACCCGCGCTTCAAGCTCGTGCCGGAGCTAGAGGAGGAGCGCTTCCAGTCGCTCCTCTCGGTCCCGATCGTCGGCAAGGACAACGGAATCGTCGGAGTGATCACGCTCCACACCGAGGCGCCACGGGAGTTCACGGACGCCGAGATCGACTTCCTCGTCTCGAGCGCGTCGCTCGTCGCGGGCGCGATCGAGAACGCGCGCCTCTACGAGGAGATGCGAAGCCGCGTGGACGAGCTCGAGCACCTGACCGAGCTCGGCGAGACGATCGCGGCGGCGGAGACGGTCGAGGAGCTGCTCCCGGCCGTGAGCGAGCGGAGCCTCGCGCTCCTGCGCGCCCGCGCCTGTCACCTCTACCTCCTCGACGCGGGCTCCGAGGAGCTCCACCTGCGCGCCTCGGCGCCGGCCGGTGCGAAGGCCCCCGTGCGCGTCGGGCTCGCCGAGCTCGGCCCGGAGCTCGCCCGCAGCGGACGGTCGGCGTCGGTCGCCGTCCCGCTCGTCGCGAACGAGGAGCTGCTCGGGCTACTGCGCGCCGAGGGAACCTCCGCGGTCGATCTCGCTCGGGCGGCGGCGAACCAGGCCGCGGTCGCGTTGAAGAAGATCGAGCTGATCGAGCGCCTGACGGAGAAGAACCGCATCCGGGACTTCTTCGACGCGCTCGCTCGAGGCTCGAATCCCGGAGCCGTCGAAGGACGCGCCACGCGGCTCGGCTGCGACCTGGCACAGCGGCATCTGGTCCTTGTCGCCGCCCCACCCGACGACGCGTTCGAAACGGCGCTCGGGCGCCTGGTGCCCGACTCGCTTCTCGACCGTCGCGACGACGCGCTGCGCGCGCTCCTGCGTGTCCCGAGCTCAGGTGAGGAGGCGCTCGTCGCCACGGTCCGCGAGGCCGAGCGCGCGCCCGAGACCGCGGTGGGCCTGTCGAGTCCGTGCCGCGGCGCGGACAGCTTCCCCGCCGGCTTCGAGGAGGCCACGCACGCGCTGCTCGGCAGCTCGGTCGTCCGCGGCGAGCCGGGGGTCATGACGTACGAGGAGCTCGGGCCGTACAAGTACCTCCTGCGGATGTCGCTCGACTCGGGAGTTCGCGATCCCCACCGCGACGCCGTCTCGCGCCTCGCCGACTACGATCGCCGCCGCTCGACCGCGCTCCTGAAGACCCTCGAGGAGTTCCTCCGCCGCCGCGGCAACATCAGCGCGACCGCCGAGGCGCTCTACGTCCACCCGAACACACTGCGCCAGCGTCTGCGCAGGATCCAGGAGCTCACGGGCATCGACCTGCGCCGCGACGACTGGCTCATGGTCGAGATCGCAGTGAAGATCGTGAAGCTCGAACAGGTCGCGGGCAACACAATCCGCCTCGACCTGGTGTAGCGAGCGACCATCGCCCCGGGGCGAGGCCGCGATTATCGTCAGCGCAGATACGCCACCGAGGAGGGAGCTCAGATGGCCGTGGACGCAGCACCCACGATCGACGAGATACGGAAGCAGGTCGACGACCTGGGCATCGAGTTCTTCTTCGCGCAGTTCGTCGACATGCACGCGCGCCCGAGCGCGAAGCTCGTCCCGGCCCAGAACCTCGACGATCTCGTCAACGACGGCGCCGGGTTCGCGGGCTTCGCCGCCGGCGACCTGGGCCAGGTTCCGGCCGATCCCGACATCGCGGCGATCCCCGATCTCGCGACGTTCACTCCGGTCCCCTGGGAGCCGACCGTCGCGCGCTTCGCCTGCGACATCCACGTCGAGGGCGAGGAGTGGCCGTACGACCCGCGGACGATCCTGCGCCGCCAGATGGAGCGCGCGCGCTCCAAGGGCTTCGAGTTCAAGATGGGGCTCGAGCTCGAGTATTTCCTCGTGGAGCTCGGCGACGACGGCTCCATCCGGGTCGCCGATGAGCTCGACACCCTCGAGAAGCCGTGTTACGACCTGAACGGCCTCGCGCGCCACTACGAGTTCCTGACCACCGTCTCGCGCTACGTGAACGACGATCTCGGGTGGGGCAACTACGCGAACGACCACGAGGACGCGAACGGCCAGTTCGAGCAGAACTTCACGTACACCGACGCGCTCACGAGCTGCGACCGGGCCATCTTCTTCCGCTTCATGGTCCACCAGCTCGCGGAGGAGTGGGGCCGCAAGGTCGGGCGACGCCTCCTCGCGACGTTCATGCCGAAGCCCTTCTCGAACCTGACCGGGAACGGCTGCCACTTCCACATGTCGCTCTGGAACGAGGACACGAACCTCTTCCTCGACGAGGACGATGCGCGCGGCCTCGGGCTGTCCGAGACCGCCTACCACTTCATCGGCGGCCTGAAGAAGCACGCGCGCGCCTACAGCGCGGTCACCGCGCCCACGGTCAACTCGTACAAGCGGCTCAAGCTGGGCTCGACGAGCTCGGGCGCGACGTGGTCACCGGTCTGGATCTCGTACGGCTACAACAACCGAACGCAGATGCTCCGCATCCCCGCCCCCGGGCGAATCGAGGACCGGACGATCGACGGGTCGTGCAACCCCTACCTGGCGGCAGCGGCCGTCCTTGCCGCAGGCCTGGACGGGATCGAGAACGGCGTCGACGCCGGCGATCCGAACTCGGAGAACCTCTACGCGATCCCGTACGACGAGCTGCGGGGCCGGGGACTCGAGACGCTCCCGGCCAACCTGCTCGAGGCCACCCACGAGCTCGAGGGAAACGACGTCCTGCGGGCGGCACTCGGCCGAGGACGTGACGAGGACTACGTCGACTACTTCATCCGCGTCAAGCGCGACGAGTGGGCCCGCTACCACGAGCAGGTGACGCCCTGGGAGGTGCGCGAGTACCTCACACGCTTCTAGTCCATATGTAGGAAATGGACACCCCTTGATCCAGAACTTTGGCTATTCCACGGGCCGCAAGGCCCCAGACGAGGTGTAGATTCTGAACATATGTGCGGAATCGTCGGACTCTTCGCCAAGTCGCCCGAGATAGAGGAATCGCTCGGCGCGCACCTCGCCGCGATGCTGGCCCAGATGTCGGACCGCGGGCCCGACAGCGCAGGCGTCGCGGTGTACCGGGACACGGTCTTGCCGGGCTCCGGGAAGCTGACGCTCTTCTCCGCCGACCCCCTCCAGGACTGGGAGGCGATCGCCGCCGGACTCGGACAGGCGCTCGGAGGCTCGCCCGCGGTGAGCGTCCGCGCGAGCCACGCCGTGCTCGTCGTCGACGCCGACGCCGCCGAGGCGGAGGCCTGGGTGCGGCGAGCGCACCCGGAGCTACGCGTCATGAGCGCCGGCCGCACGATCGAGATCTACAAGGAGACGGGGCGGCCCGAGGAATTCGTCCGACGGTTCCAACTGGAAGACCTGACCGGCACGCATGCGCTCGGGCACACGCGCATGGCGACGGAGAGCCGCGTGACCACCGAGGGCTCGCATCCGTTCTCGACCGGACACGACGTCTGCCTCGTCCACAACGGCTCGCTCTCGAATCACAACCGCCTGCGGGAGCGCCTGCGCCGTGAGGGCATCGAGTTCCAGACCGAGAACGACACGGAGGTCGCCGCCGGGTACGTCGCCTGGCGCATGCGCGAGGGCGCGTCGCTCACGGAGGCGCTCGAGGGCTGCCTCGAGGAGCTGGACGGCTTCTACACGTTCCTGGTCGGCACGATCGACGGCTTCGCCGTCCTCCGCGACCCGATCGCCTGCAAGCCGGCCGTGCTCGCCGAGACGGACGACTGGGTCGCGATGGCCTCCGAGTGGCGTGCGATCGCAGTCCTCCCGGGCGCGGCCGCGGCGCGGATGTGGGATCCCGCTCCGGCGGTTCCGTACGTCTGGGAGCGCGCGAGGGTCGCATGACGGCGGGGGCCGCGGAAACGACTGCGGTCGAGATCGTCGACCTCGCCGTCACTCCGCTGCGCGAGCTGAACGGACGCCTGCACGAGCTCGCAGGCGGCGCGAACGAGCCCGGCCGGTGGCGGATCGTCAACCCGAACGGCGCTCACGCGGTCGCGTGCGGGCTCGACGCCGACATCGAGGTCGAGATCGACGGTCACGTCGGCTACTACTGCGCCGGCATGAACAAGCTCGCGACCGTGCGCGTGCACGGGACCGCGGGCCCCGGGCTCGCCGAGAACATCATGTCCGGGCGGGTGATCGTGGACGGGAACACGAGCCAGTACGCGGCCGCCACCGGGCGCGGCGGGCTGGTCGTCGTGCACGGGGATGCGAGCGCGCGTTGCGGCATCTCGATGAAGGGCGTCGACATCGTCGTCCGCGGCTCCGTCGGGCACATGAGCGCCTTCATGGCCCAGCGCGGCCGGCTGGTCGTCTGCGGCGATGCCGGCGACGCGCTCGGCGACTCGCTCTACGAGGCGCGCCTGTACGTCCGCGGCACGGTCGGAAGCCTCGGGGCCGACTGCGTCGAGAAGGAGCTTCGCGACGAGCATCGGGCCGAGCTCGCCGAGCTCCTGGCCGCAGCCGGGATCGACGACGCGAGCCCGGCGGACTTTCGCCGCTACGGCTCGGCGCGCGAGCTCTACACGTTCAAGGTCGACAACGCGGGCGCCTACTGATGGCCGATGCGAACGGCCGTCCCTGGGAGCTGCGCGAGTCGTACCTCTTCGACCGCCCGGTGATCGCCGAGATCCAGCGAGCGGCGCGCGAGGGGATCTACGACATCCGCGGGTTCGGCGCGAAGCGAAAGGTCCCGCACTTCGACGACCTGCTCCTGCTCGGCGCGAGCATCTCGCGCTACCCGCTCGAGGGCTACCGCGAGCGCTGCGACACGGACGTCGTCCTCGGCACGCGGCACGCGAAGACGCCGCTTCATCTGAAGATCCCGATCACGATCGCCGGGATGAGCTTCGGCGCCCTGTCGGCGCCCGCGAAGGAGGCGCTCGGCCGCGGCGCGACCGCGGTCGGCACGTCGACGACGACCGGCGACGGCGGCATGACGGAGGAGGAGCGCGAGCACTCCGCGCTCCTCGTCTACCAGCTCCTCCCGTCGCGGTACGGGATGAACCCGGACGACCTGCGCCGCGCGGATGCGATCGAGATCGTCGTCGGCCAGGGCGCGAAGCCCGGCGGCGGCGGGATGCTGCTCGGGCACAAGATCTCCGACCGCGTCGCCGAGATGCGCGACCTGCCGAAGGGGATCGACCAGCGCAGCGCCTCGCGCCATCCCGACTGGACCGGCCCGGACGACCTGGAGATCAAGATCGGCGAGCTCCGCGAGATCACCGACTGGGAGAAGCCGATCTTCGTCAAGGTCGGGGCGACGCGGACCTACTACGACGTCGGGCTCGCCGTGAAGGCCGGCGCGGACGTGATCGTCGTGGACGGGATGCAGGGCGGCACGGCGGCGACGCAAAACGTCTTCATCGAGCACGTCGGCATCCCGACGCTGCCCGCCGTACGACTCGCCGTGGACGCGCTCACCGAGCTCGACATGCATCGCAAGGTGCAGCTCGTCGTGTCGGGTGGGATCCGGACGGGCGCGGACGTCGCCAAGGCATTGGCGCTCGGCGCCGACGCGGTCTCGATCGGCACCGCGGCGCTGATCGCGATGGGCGACAACAGCCCCGAGTACGAGCGCGAGTACGAGAAGATCGGCAGCGCGGCCGGCTACTACGACGACTGGCAGGCGGGCCGCGACCCCGCCGGGATCTCCACGCAGGACGAGAAGCTCGCCGCCCGCTTCGACCCGGAGGTCGGCGGGCGCAAGATCGCGAACTACCTTCGCGTCCTCACGCTCGAGGCGCAGACGCTCGCACGCGCCTGCGGGAAGTCCCACGTGCTGAACCTCGAGCCCGAGGATCTCGTGGCTCTGACCATCGAGGCCGCCGCGATGGCCCGTGTCCCGCTCGCCGGCACCGACTGGATTCCAGGCGCCCCCGGCGCGGACGGCCGCTAGGACCAGGGATACGGCGAGCTCGAGACCGGGTGCAGGTCGCCGGTCTCGAACCGCTCGAAGCGGAACGGGTAGAGGAGGCTCGAGTGCTCGCCCACGAGCACCTGCGCGACCTCGCGTCCCACGCCGATCATCTTGTAGCCGTGGTTCGAGTCGAGGATCGCGTAGAGGTTCGGCCGCAGGTAGTCGAAGACGGGGAAGTTGTCGGCCGTGAAGGAGCCGACGCCTCCGGACCGCGCCTTGCGGTAGAGCGGCCGCACGCCTTCGAAGCGCGCCATCGCGTGTGAGAGCCCGGCGCACCACATGTCCGGAAAGTCCGGGTCGACGTCGGTGGTCAGCGGGTAGGGATCGAGCTCGACGTCGCCGTCCACGACGAGCGGTGAGGCCCCGCCCTGCACGCCGTGGCGGTCGCGCTTGAAGTAGATCCCCCACAGCTCGTCCGTCACGAGCTGCCCGTCGTCGGTGTGGAGAGGCGCATCGCTGTCCAGGTGGATGACCGGCGGCGCGCTCCCGTCTGCGAGCGCGAACACCTTCGGGTCGAGCGCGACCTCGCCCTCCTGGAGGTTCCAGAACGTCCACATCGGGCGGTCCTGCTCGACCTCTCCGGACGGAAGCCGGATGTCGATCGTCGGCGGAAGTCCGAGGAGCGCCCAGAAGTGCTTCGCCCACGGCCCGGGGGCGAGAACGACCTGCTCGCCGACCGCGACCGGACCCTCGGAGGTGTCGACGGCGCGCACAGAGCCGTCCTCGGCCGAGTCGAACCCGGTCACCTCCACGCCGGTCGCGATCTGCACGCCGACCTCCTCGCACTTGCGCGCCAGTCCCGCAACCGATTCCTTGTTGAACGCGAAGCCGCCCTGGAGCTCGTGCAGGCAGACCGTCACGCCGCGCGCGCGCCAGTCGGGGAAGAGGGCGCGCATGTACTCGGCGACCTCACGCTCGCCGGTGACGAGGCGCGAGCGGTAGCCGATCCGTTCGTGCCGCTCGTGGACGGCCACGAGGTCGGCCTCCTGACGCTGGGCGCCGAGCGCCATGTAGCCGACGGGGTTGTACGCATAGCCCTCGGGGTCGGACTCCCACACCTCGACGCACGCCTGCATGAGCTCGGACATGGCCGGCTGGAAGTAGTTGTTGCGGACGACGCCACAGGCGATGCCGGTGGCACCGGCGCCGGGCTCGCTCTTGTCGAGGACGAGGATGTCGCCGCCCGAGCCGAGGCCCCGCGCCTCGAGCTCGCGGGCGAGGTGATACGACGTCGACAGGCCGTGCATGCCGGCGCCGATCACGACGTAGCGCGCACTTCGCGGGGTCACGTTTCCATCCTAGTCCCGGTCTCCACGGAGGGGCCGTGGGCGGCCTGCGCCGCCCACGGCCTTGCTCCGCGCCTGAGCTCGCCTAGTCGGTCCGCCCGGGCGGCACCGGCGGACGCTGGTGCTCGTCCGGCTCGTCGAGCTCCGACGAGGGTTCGCCGGCGGACGGGATCCGTGACGCGGCGCACGCTGCTCGCGCAGCGCCCACTCCTCGTCGCTCGGCACGTCCGCGCTGCCGCCGTAGAACATCACGCGGTCGAGCCCGATCCGCTCGTACGTCTCGACGGCCCGCGCGTTGTCCCGGTTCTCCATCCGGATCTGCAGCACGTGCCACCCGATCCAGAGGACGACGCCGACGACCAGGAAGAGCCACTCGGCGCCGACGAACGGGTAGAGGGGGCCGATTTCGCTCGGGTTCGAGAACGAGTCGAGCCCGGTGCTTACCGCAAGTGCCGTCATTGGACGGTCTCCTTTCTCTCGGCCCCGCGCCCGTTCTCCGCCTGGATCGCCGCGAGGGCGTCCTCACGCTCCACGACTTCGAACTGCGTGTCGCGCTGGGGAAGGTACGGATAGACGTCGCCGACGTCGTGTGCGTCGAGCCCGGCCGCCTCGACCGAGGCGGGAACACGGAGCAGCCCGGACTTCATCAGGATCTTCGCCAGGATGAAGCCTGGCAGGAACCCCAGCACGAAGAACATGATGATCGCACCGAGGATGTTTCCGATCGGGTTGATCGCCGGATAGCCCTCCGGGGTCGTGAACCACGCGAGCCCCTCCTCGACGGGAGCTGCCGCTGGGTACCCCCAGAGCAGGAACCCGGCTATGACCACGCCGAAGAAGCCCGCATAGCCATGAACCGCCACCGCCCCGACGACGTCGTCGATCTTGAAGCGCCGCTCGACGTAGTGGTGGCCGAAGTACGCGACGGTGACGCCGGCCATGCCCACGATGAACGCGAGCAACGGGTGGTACAGGTCGTTTCCGGCGGAGGCCGCGATGATGCCGGCGAGACCGCCCGAGAACGTCCAGAAGAGATCCCCGCGACTGAGGACGTAGCCGGCGAGAAGCCCGCCCGAAAGCGACATGAGGAAGTTGAACGTGACCCCCGACAGCGTCGTCGGCATGAGGTAGATGTTCGTCGCCGAGAAGAAGGGCTCGTCCTCCGTCCCGACGTTGAAGACCGGGATGTTGCAGGCCGCGTAGAAGCCCCAGAAGCCCGTGTAGATCATGAAGATGCCGAGAACGGTCATCCAGATGTTGTGCGGGAGGATCCGCCGGATCAACCCGCCCGGGCCGAACTTCCCGATCCGTGGACCGAGAACGATGATCACCCCGAGCGCGGTGCCCCCGGCGATCGCGTGGATGACGCCGGACGCGTACGCGTCGTGGTAGCCCATGATCTGCACCATCCAGCCGGCCGGATGCCAGCCCCAGGCGGCGTCGATGATCCACGTCACCGACCCGAGCATGACCGCGATGAACAGGAAGCCGGCGATCCGCGCCCGCTCGATCATCGCTCCGGACACGATCGAGGCCGCGGTCCACGAGAACAGAAGGAACGCCGCCCAGAAGACGCCGTTGATCCGATCCTGCATGTGCGGCGCCATCAACTCGTTCCACGGAAGGCCCTGGTCGAGAGAGGTGAACTCGATCCCTCCGTAGAGCCACGGCCCCGTCGTGATCGACGAGTTGTAGATCCACCAGCCGAAGAAGAAGAACGTGATCGTGACGAGCGGGATCAGCAACACGTTCTTCAGGATCGTGTGCTGGACGTTCTTCCTTCGTGCGTAGCCCGCCTCGTACATCATGAACCCGAGGTGGATCAGGAACATGAAGACGATCGTGACCCAGTAGTAGAACTCCGTGAAAATGGTGGTGAGCGCGTTCAGCTGGTCGTCCATGCGCGCTCCCTTCTCCTGGTAGCCATCGGCCAGCCCTCCCTACAACTGTCGGTGAGACGCCGTGCGCATCCCGGGCCCGAGAACGCCGTCGAGGCCGCTGCCCCTGGGAGGATGCGACGAGTGCGAGCCTAAGGCGGGTGTCGCGCTCGGGGCACGTACCTCCGTCCCATCGTTTGCGCGCCGACCGTGTAGTCCGGTCACACGACCGATAGCAACGGTTGGCACCGCATGAAAGGATGGAAGCGGTGCTTACGGAGCAACCCTCCGCGTTCGTGGCTCGCACCGGCGTCCCAGAGCTCGACGAGGGCCTCGGCGGCCTCTACTCGGGCGACAACGTCGTGTGGGAGCTGGGAGCGGGCGCGTCCATCGCCCCGTTCTTCCGTGCCGCTGGGAGCGGCGCCGACGAGTACGACTTCGCCGCCTACGTCGCGCTCGCGACACCGCCGGACGAGATCGCCGCGGCTCATCCGCGGCTGCGGATCGTCCATGCGCACGCCGGTTCCGCACTCGGCAGCCCGGGGCCGCTGCTCGACGAGCTCGCCCGCCGATGCGATCCCACGCTGAGGAACCTCCTTCTCTTCGACCCGCTCGACACGATGGTCACGCGCTGGGGGAGCGAGGCGACCCGGCGGTTCTTCGGAAGCTGCTGCCCGCGGCTCCTCGAGCTCGGCGTGATCGCGCACTGGTCGCTCGACGCAGACGCCGACCCGGCCCTTCGCCGTCACGTGGACGAGGTGACGCAGTGCGTCGTGTCGGTGACGCGCGACCGGATCCGGATCGCCAAGGCGCAGGGTCGCCCGCCCGGGGCCGAGGGCAGCGTGTTTCGCTACCGGATCGAGGACGGGCAGCCGCGTGCTCGAGCCGGCGCCCGTCTCGGGCCGGCTCGGCCTGGGTCTCCGGGCCGCCCGGATGGCCCGCGGGCTTGAGCCAGGCCGACCTGGCGCGGCTCGCCGGCGTCTCGGCAAGCGCCATCTCCCAGGCCGAGCGCGGCCGGCGAGGCCTCTCGCTCGAGACGCTCATCGAGCTGAGTGCGAAGCTCGACCTGTCGCTCGACGAGCTCCTGCGCGGGGAGCAGGCGCCCGGCTACCGGATCGGCCGGCTCCGCGAGGCCGGCCGGGAGGGCCGCGGCCAGCCGCTCGCGCTCCTCGACGACCCGGGGCAGGGACTTCGCGCCTACGTCCTCACGCTCCCGGCCGAGGCGACGGGACGGCCGCATCTCGCGCACAAGCACGTGGAGCTCGTCGCCGTCGGCCGCGGACTCGTACAGGTCCTGACCTCGACGAGCCCGGCCGTGCTGCGCCAGGGCGAGGTGCTGCTCGCGGACGAGGCGGTCGTCGAAGGCTGGCGCAACGTCGGCGAGCGCGAGGCGCTCCTCTTCTGGATCGTGCGGGACTGATGCGCGCCCGACTCCGTCTCCATGGCGAGATCCTCCACCGCGCGCGGGGCCACGTAGGCGGAACGTCCACAATGGCGCGCCGGGTCGCCGCGGCGCCTTGGAGGGGCGAGAAACCGGAGGTAAGGTGGCGCGTGCCCGCCTCGTTTCGGGACACGCAAGCGGCAGAAAGGGAGGTCCGCAGTGGCAGTCGTTGAGCGGCCGTCGCTCGTCCAGGAGGTGCTCGCCCGGGGGCCGATTCCGGATCCGCATCCGACGCTCGAGGAGGCGCGATCCGACCCGGAGCGCCAGGACAAGATTCGTCGCATCCGCGCGCAGATCGACGAGCTCGGGATCAAGTACATCTTCTTCCAGCAGGTCTCGGTCTCGGGCCACGTGAACGGAAAGGGCGTCGGCTCCACCATGTGGGAGCACGTCGCCACGGAGGGCTACCAGCTCGTCTACGGCGCGACGGCCGACCTGTTCGTCGACCGCGCCGACCGCTACATCGGCTTCGGGCCCGAGGAGTCCGAGCTGGCGGCGATCGCCGACCTCGACACGTTCGCACCGCTCCCCTGGGACCCCCGAGTCGCACGGGTCTTCTGCGACTGCTACGACACCGAGACCGGGAAGCTCCTCGAGGCCGACCCGCGCCAGAACCTCAAGCGCACGCGAACGAGATCGAGGCCGAGCTCGGCTACACGTTCCTCTGCGGGATCGAGCCCGAGATGATGTGGATGAAGCGCCCGGCGGGCTCCGGCCCCGACGCGGCCGAGGGGATCACGAAGCCCTGGTGCTACCACATCAACCAGTTCGAGGAGCTCCGCCCGATCATCCTCGACGTGATCGACTACGGCGAGAAGCTCGGGATCCATCCCGACGTACGGCGACCACGAGGACTCGCCCGGCCAGCTCGAGTTGAACTTCCTCTTCGACCGGGCGGTGCGAACGGCCGACAACCTCTCCACCTACCGCCAGATCTGCGCCGCGGTCGCGCGCGAGCACACGCGCCTCGGCACGTACGGCGCCGACTCCGAGGTGATCGCGACCTTCATGCCGAAGCCGTTCACCGGCGTCTCGGCCAACGGAGCCCACCACCACTTCACGCTCGTGGACGAGGAAGGGACGAACGTCTTCTACGACCCCGAGGGACCCGCGAAGCTCTCCGAGCTCGGGCTCCAGTTCATGGGCGGGATCCTCGAGCACGCCCGCGGCCTCTGCGGGATCACCGCCCCGACGGTCAACTCGTACAAGCGCTTCTGGGACTTCGGCTTCTGGGCGCCGATCTACAAGGACTACGGGTGGCAGAACCGCACGACCCTCGTCCGCGTGGCGAGCGGCGGGCGCTTCGAGTTTCGCGCCGTGGACTCCTCGTGCAACCCGTATCTCACCCAGGCGGCGCTTCTGCGCGCGGGCCTCGACGGCGTGAAGCGCAAGCTCGATCCCGGGTCGCCGCAGCAGCGCAACATCTACGACGTGATCGACGAGGGCGCGGAGGTCGAGCGCGTGCCTGCCCACCTGGGCGAGGCGATCGAGGCGCTCGAGGCGGACGAGGTCGTGTGCAGCGCGCTGCCCGGCCGGCTCCTCGACGTCTATCTTCACTACAAGAAGGACGAGTGGGAGCGCTACCTCGCCGCGGTCACGGACTGGGAGCGGGAGCGCTACCTCGACATCCTTCCCTAGGGGGAACGCGCCATGTGCGGGATCGCAGGACTCATCTACCGCGACGGCACCCACGAGATCGGTCGTGATCTCACGCGGATGCTCCAGTCGATGAAGCACCGCGGCCCCGACTCGACCGGGTACGCCCTCTACGGCCCGCGCGGAACCCGCATCCTCATGCGCTACACGCTCGCGGACGCGAACACTCCGCGCGATTTCGAGTTCCCCGAGCGGCTGAGGCGCCATCAGGCGCAGGTGCTCGAGCGGCTGCGCGGACTCGGCGCGACCGTGCACGACGTCGAGGCCGAGACCGAGTACGCGTACCGCGTCGAGCTCGAGCTCCCGTCCGAGAACGGCGGGAGTCCCGACCTGAAGGGGATCGCCGACCGCCTCGAGGACATCCCCGACTGCGAGGTGCTCTCGCTCGGCCACTCGCTCGAGATCGTCAAGGACCTCGGCGACGCGGAGACGGTCTCCGACCAGTACGAGCTCTCGGGCTTCCAGGGCACGCACGCGATCGGGCACGTCCGGATGGCGACCGAGTCGGACGTCGACATCTCCGGGGCGCACCCGTACTGGGCGTATCCCTTCTCCGACGTCGCGGTCGTCCACAACGGCCAGCTCACGAACTACTTCCAGTGGAAGCGCCGCCTCGAGCGCTCCGGACACCGGTTCCAGTCGGAATGCGACTCGGAGATCATCGCCGTCTACCTCGCCGAGAAGATGAGCGAGGGCGCGTCGCTCGAGGACGCGATGCGGACGTCGCTCGAGGAGCTCGACGGCGTCTTCACGTACATCGCGGTCACGGACGAGGCCCTCGGCGTGGCGAAGGACGACATGGCCGCCAAGCCGCTCGTCCTCTACGAATCGGACGAGGTCGTCGCGCTCGCCTCCGAGGAGATCGCGATCCGGGCCGTGTTCGACCGCGAGATCGAGACGTACGACCCGTACGAGTCGGAGGTCCTCGTTTGGCAGAGGTAGGGGAACGCCGGATCACCTACGACGCCCGCGGGCTCGCCGAGCCGAACGCCGAGGCGCCCCGTATCGCCGAGATCGCGGACGGACGAGCGGTCTTCGACGCGCGCGACCTGACGACCCGCCAGGTGAACCTCGAGCTTCGGCGCCTGCTCTACGAAGAGGGGATCGCCGACGTGACCGTCCGCAACCCGGGCGCGAAGCACTCGCTCGGCGTCGGGATCCTCACGCGCTGCAAGCTTCGCTTCGAAGGGAGCCTCGGCTACTTCGGGCTCGGCCTGATCGACGGCCCGGAGGTCACGGTCACCGGCCGGGTCGGCTGGGCGGCCTGCGAGAACATGATGTCGGGCGTCGTCGTCATCGAGTCGAACGCGGGCTCGCAGACGGGCGCCGCGATGCGCGGCGGCGACCTCGTCGTCAAGGGCCGAGTGGGCGCGCGCACGGGGATCGACCAGAAGGGCGGCACGATCATCGTCGGCGGCGACGCCGGGTCGATGACCGGCTTCATGCTCCAGCGCGGCCGCATGATCATCTGCGGGGACGCCGGCGCCGGTCTCGGCGACTCGATGTACGACGGGACGATCTACGTCGCCGGCAAGGTGAAGTCGCTCGGGATCGACTGCGTCCCGGGCGAGTGGACGGACGCCGACACCGAGCTCGTCGAGCGGAAGTTCTCGCTCTACGGCCTCGGCTCACCGCCGGAGTTCCAGAAGTTCGTCTGCGGCAAGAAGCTCTACAACTACGACAACCTCGAGCCTGCCGAGAGGAAGTTGGTGCTGTGACGACCTCGGACCGCTACGACCAGCTGCACGGCAACGTCGGGAAGGACCAGCCGGACAACCGCTCGCGGCTCGGGCGCAGCCCGATCTTCACGCCCGAGGTCCTGAACGACATCCACATGAAGGCCGAGCTCGGCCGCTACCGGATGCGGGGCTTCTCGATGTTCAAGAAGATCCCGCACTGGGACGACCTCATGTTCATGCCGGGCACGCTGACCCGGTTCGTGATCGAGGGCTACCGGGAGAAGTGCGAGACGAAGACGGTGCTCGGGTCGCGCTTCGCGAAGAAGCCGATCGAGCTCGACATCCCGATCTACATCACGGGAATGAGCTTCGGCGCGCTCTCGCTCGAGGCGAAGATGGCCCTCGCGAAGGGCGCCTCCATGGCCGGCACCGCCACCTGCTCGGGCGAGGGCGGGATGATCCCGCCGGAACGCGATCTCTCGACGAAGTGGTACTACCAGCTGATCCAGAGCCGGTACGGGTTCAACCCGCACCACCTGATGCTCGCCGACGCGTGCGAGTTCTTCATCGGCCAGGGCTGCAAGGTCGGGCTCGGCGGTCACCTGATGGGCCAGAAGGTGACGGAGCAGGTCGCGGAGATGCGCTCCCTCCCCGCCGGGATCGACCAGCGCTCGCCCGCGCGCCATCCGGACTGGCTCGGCCCCGACGACCTCTCGCTCAAGGTGCAGGAGATCCGCGAGGCGACCGACTACCAGATCCCGATCCAGCTCAAGCTCGGCGCGGCGCGCGTCTACGACGACGTGCGCATGGCTGCCAAGTGCGGACCGGACGTCATCTACCTGGACGGCGCCGAGGGCGGCACGGGCGCCGGGCCGCACATCGCCGCCGAGGAGACCGGCATCCCGCTCCTGGCCGCGATCCCCGAGGCGCGCCGTGCGCTCGAGGACGTCGGGCTCGCCGACGAGATCCAGCTCGTCGTCGCCGGCGGGATCCGAAACGGCGCCGACGTGGCGAAGTGCATCGCGCTCGGCGCGGACGCGGTCGCGATCGGCCACGCGGCGCTGATCGCGCTGAACTGCAACAAGGAGATCCCCGGCGTCACCGACTACGAGGGCACGATCGGCGTCCCGGCCGGCGAGTGCTACCACTGCCACACGGGGCGCTGCCCGGTCGGGATCACGACGCAGGATCCCGAGCTCCGCAAGCGCCTGCTCGTCGACGAGGCGGCCGAGCGGGTCTACAACTTCCTCCACACGATGACGCTCGAGCTGCAGATGCTCGCGCGCGCGTGCGGCAAGACGAACGTCCACTCGCTCGAGCCCGAGGATCTGTGCGCCCTCACGGTCGAGGCGGCCGCGATGGCGAAGGTTCCGCTCGCGGGGACGAACTGGATCCCCGGCGTGAGCGAGGAGCGCACGCTCGCCCGGATGGAGCGGATGCTCGAGCGCTACCTCGACAACCCGGTCGACTACCTGCCCGAGCGCGAGACGGCGCCGGAGGGCCTCTGATGGCCGAGGAGCGCTTCCTCGCGCTCGACGCGGAACGGCTCGCCGGACGGCGGTTTCCGTACCAGGAGGACATCTCGCTCGTCGAGGACGTCGACCTCCTGGCGGCGACGCCCGGACAGGACCTCAACTGGCTCGAGGACGTCGAGCTGCTCCAGGAGGACGGAACGCCGGCGGTCTTCGACCGCTACTCGAACTCGTTCCTCAAGATCTACTTCCCGATCCCGGAAGGCCGCGAGGACGAGCTCGCCCGCAAGGTCCTGATCAAGCACCTCCAGTCGGGCATGTCCTACGGCGTCCAGCTCAAGGAGCAGCACGCGAAGTTCCCCCAGCCCGAGCTCGGCCCGTGGGTCGACGGCTCGAAGACGGTCGGAACCGACTGGAAGCACTCCGTGCTCGAGGGCTGGGAGCCGCCCGAAGGGCACTAGCCGGCTCGGCCTGCGACGCGCGTTTTCCCCTTGACACGGGCGCGCGGCTCGGATTTGATCAAAGGTCAATGCCGCCGCAGGCGCTCGAGATCCCGTCCGTCGAGGAATCCGTCTACCGGCTGCTGCGGCGCGACATCACCCGGCTTGCGCTCGCTCCCGGCGACCGGCTCTTTCTGGAGGGGCTCGCCGCCCGCTACGGGGTGAGCATGACGCCGATCCGCCAGGCGCTCCGCCGTCTCGAGGTGGAAGGGCTCGTCGTCAGCGTCCCGCGCCGGGGCGCCCGCGTCGCGCCGCTGACCGTGGCCGAGCTGGAGGAGATCCAGCTGGTGCGGCTCGGGCTCGAGCCCTTCCTCGCGCGCCACGGCGCCGAGGCGTGCACGGACGAGGCGCTCGCCGAGATGGCCGAGCGCCGCGAGGAGATGGAGCACGCCCACGCCCGCGGCGACCTCGAGGCGTACCTGACGACGTTCTGGAGCGTGCGCGACGCGTGCTACCGCTGCGCCGGGCGTCCGCGCCTCGAGCGCGCGCTCGCCGACCAGCGCGCACGGGTCGAGCGCTACGTCCTCTTCCTCTGCGCGGACGTGGAGGCGGCCGCGAAGCTCCGCCAGCATCCCGACCGGCTGATCGACGCCGCGCGGGCCCGGGACGGCGCCGCCGCCGAGGCCTCGACGCGCGAGGCGCTCCTCTGGGTGCTCACCGAGCTCGGCCGGATGCTGGACGAGAGCGACGCGCCGGGCGAGGAGGCGATCGCCTGATGTCCTTCGTGCTCTCGTGCCCGAACTGCGGGCCGCGCGACGTGAACGAGTTCCACTGCCAGGGCGAGGTCACGGTCCGCCCGAAGGAGTCGCCGACCCGGCGCGAGCTCTCCGAGTACATCTACTTCCGCCGCAACGCCGCGGGGGTGCAGCGCGAGTGGTGGTACCACCGGCTCGGCTGCGAGGCGTGGTTTCTCGCCGAGCGCGACACGCGCACGAACGAGGTGCTGAAGACGGAGCTCCCCTCGTGAGGATCGCCCCGCAGCCCGGGGAGCGGATCGACCGCTCGCAGACGCTCTCCTTCACCTTCGAGGGGAAGCCGGTCTCCGCCTACGCGGGCGACACGATCGGCTCGGCGCTCTACGCGGCCGGCCGGCGCGTCTTCTCGCGGAGCTTCAAGTACCACCGCCCGCGCGGGCTCCTCTGCTGCTCCGGCGCGTGCCCGAACTGCATGCTCGAGGTGGACGGCGTCCCGAACGTCCGCGTCTGCGTCGAGCCCGTCCGCGAGGGCGCGGTGGTGAAGGCGCAGAACGTCGTCGGCTCGCTGGAGCGCGACCTCATGGCGGTGACGGACAAGATCGGCGGGCCGTTCACGCCCGTCGGCTTCTACTACCGCACGTTCATCCGGCCTCGCCGGATGTGGCCGGTGTACGAGAAGTTCCTCCGCAACGCCGCCGGGCTCGGCCGGGTGGACAAGCACGCGCGGCGCAGCGGGCGCTTCGACGTCGAGCACCGCCGCGCGGACGTGCTCGTGATCGGCGGCGGAGTCGCCGGTCTCGCCGCCGCACGCGACGCAGCCGCGACAGGCGAGAACGTCGTCCTGGTGGACGAGAGCCCTCGCCTGGCGGACGCGCACGAGCCGGGAGTCGAGATCGTCGCCCCCGCGGTCGCGCTCGGGATCTACGAGGGCGGACTCGTGCCGGTGGCCGCCGGACGGCTTCTGCACCGCTTCCGCGCCGGGCGGATCGTGGTCGCGACCGGGGCGCTCGAGCAGCCGGTCGTGTTCCCCGGCAACGATCTCGTCGGGGTCGTCCTGCCGGAGGCCGTGCGCCGGCTCGTGCGCGACTTCTCCATCCGGCCGGGCGAGCGGGCGGTCGTCCTCGCCGCCGACGAAGGCGGGCTCGGCGTCGCCGCGGATCTCCGCGCGGCCGGCACGAGCGTCGTCGAGACCGTGGACCTGCGCGGCGGCACGCCCCGGATCAGGGCGACGGGGAAGCGCGGCCGCCTGACCGGAGTCGAGCTCGACGGCAGGCCGGTCGACTGCGACCTCCTCGTCGCCTCGAGCGGACGCCAACCGGCGTACTCGCTCCTCTCCCAGGCCGGTGCGAAGGTCGTCTACAACGCGGCCCGCGGCGTCTTCGTCCCGCGCGACCTGCCCGCGGGCGTC
Source organism: uncultured Actinomycetes bacterium (assembly GCA_963814525.1). Taxonomy (GTDB): domain Bacteria; phylum Actinomycetota; class Thermoleophilia; order Gaiellales; family Gaiellaceae; genus CAVRUF01. Next base: position 488,347 of record CAWFDH010000008.1, read on the forward strand.
GAGGCGGTCGGCGCCGTCACGGGCGAGGGAACGAAGGCGGTCGCGCCCGCGCCCTCGCCCGGCGGGGACAAGTGCTTCGTCTGCCTCTGCGAGGACGTCACCGAGAAGGACGTGAAGCGCGCGCTCGCCGAGGGCTTCGACTCGATCGAGCTCGCCAAGCGCTACACGACCGTGACGATGGGCCCGTGCCAGGGGCGGCTCTGCCACCTCGCGTCGGTCCGGATGTACGCACGCGAGACGGAGCTCGACGAGGCGGCGATCGGCACGACGACCGCGCGCCCGCCGTGGAGCCCGGTCTCGCTCGGCGTTCTCGCCGGGCGGCCGCACGAGCCGGCCAAGCACACCGCGCTCCACCACCGGCACGAGGCGCTCGGCGCGAGGATCATGTGGACCGGCGCCTGGCGCCGCCCGCACTCCTACGGCGACCCGGAGGGCGAGGCCCGGGCCGTGCACGAGTCCGCGGGTCTGATCGACGTCTCGACGCTCGGCAAGCTCGTCCTGCGCGGCCCGGAGGCGGCCGTGTTCCTCGAGCGGATCTACCCGAACCGCTTCGCCGACCTCGCACCGGGACGCATCCGGTACGCGGTCCTCGGCACCGACGGGGGCCGGATCATGGACGACGGCACGGTCGCCCGCCTCGACGAGACGACCTTCTACGTCACGACCACCTCCACCGGCGCCGACGCGGTGATCGAGTGGTTCGAGTGGTGGAACGCGATCTGGAAGCTCGACGTCGAGATCGTGGACGTCACCGGCGCGCTCGCCGCCGTCAACCTCGCCGGCCCGCAGGCGCGCGACCTGCTGGCGCCGCTCACGGACATCGACCTCGCGCCCGACGCCTTCAAGTACCTCGACGCGAAGCAGGGACAGGTGGCCGGCGTGCCGGCGCTGCTCCTGCGAATCGGCTTCGTCGGCGAGCTCGGGTACGAGCTCCACCTGCCGAGCTCGCACGCCGAGACGGTGTGGGACGCGACTCGCGGCCACTGGCGCCGTCCCGTTCGGGCTCGAGCCGCAACGGATCCTCCGGCTCGAGAAGATGCACGTCCTCATCGGGCAGGACACCGACTCCGAGTCGAACGCGCTCGAGGCCGGCATGCCCTGGATCGTCAAGTTCGAGAAGGACGAGTTCGTCGGGAAGTGGGCGCTCGAGCAGGTGCGCGAGCGCGGCCTGCGCGACCGCCTCGTCGGATTCGAGCTGGCGAACGGGGTCGTCCCGCCCGAGGGAGGCGCGGTCGTCGTGGACGGCAAGATCGCCGGCCGCGTCACGAGCGCCCGTTTCAGCCAGGCGCTCGGCCGGACGATCGGCCTCGCCTGGGTGCCGGAAGCGCTGGCCGCCGAGGATGCCGAGATCTCGCTGCGCGTGGACGGTCGGCTGCAGCGCGCACAGGTTCGCCTGCGGCCGTTCTTCGATCCCGACGGGGAGCGACTGCGCGCATGAGCGTGCTCGACTTCCTGTCTCCGGGCCTCTCCGACGCGGCGCCCCACTCGCCGCTCGCGCACGCGCTCGAGGACTCAGGGCTTCGCGACCTCTCGCTCGCGTACGGCACGCTCGACGTCCGCGGCGACGTCGACGGGCTGCAGATCGAGGGCGCCGAGATCGTCCGCCTCTCGGCCGGACGCTCGCTCGTCTTCGTCCCGTACGACGACACGCTCGCGCACGCGGCCTCGCTCACGGAGCGCGGACTCGTCGCCGTGGACCTGACCGCCGGCTTCGCCGGGCTCGAGGTCGAGGGCGAACGCGTCCTGCGCCGCCTGACCGAGCTCGACCTCGACCGGCTGCCCGCCGTCGGCTCGGTCGCGCACGTCTCGGCGATTCTCTTCCGCGACGGCGAGCGCTTCAGGCTCTTCTTCCGCCAGGAGTTCGCCGACCACGTGGCCGAGGTCGTCCTCGATGCACGAGCAGGACTGGAGGCGCAGGCGTGAAGGACATCTTCAGGGTGCGCCGCATGTGGCGCCCGCGCGACGAGCTGAAGCCGCGCTACGACGTCGTGATCATCGGGGGCGGCTCGCACGGGCTCGCGACCGCCTACTACCTGGCGAAGAACCACGGGATCACGAACGTCGCCGTGCTGGAGAAGAGCTACATCGGCTCGGGAGCCGCCGGGCGGAACACGACGATCATCCGCGCGAACTACCGAACGCCCGAGGGCGCCGAGTTCTACAAGGCGAGCGTCGAGCTCTACGAGAAGCTCGGCGCCGACCTCGACTTCAACCTCCTCTTCTCGCAGCAGGGCCACCTGACGCTCGCGCATTCCGACCGCGCGCTCATCACGATGACCGAGCGGGCCGAGGTGAACCAGCTTCTCGGAATCGACAGCCGGGTGGTCTCACGCGACGAGGTCCACGCGCTCTGCCCCGAGCTGGACATCTCCGACGACGTCACCTGGCCGATCATGGGCGCGCTGTACCACCCGCGCGGCGGGATCATCCGCCACGACGCGGTCGTCTGGGGCTTCGCGCGCGGCGCCGACCGGCGGGGCGCCGAGATCCACCCGTACACCGAGGTGACCGGGATCGACCGGGCGAACGGCCGCGTGACCGGCGTGCAGACGAACCGCGGCCCGATCGCCTGCGACACCGTGATCTCGTGCACGGCCGGCTGGTCGACGCTCGTCTGCGACCTGGCCGAGGTGCCGCTGCCCATCACCACCCACATCCTCCAGGCCTTCGTGACCGAGCCGGTGAAGCCGTTTCTCGACGTGATCATCGTCTCGTCCCAGATGCACGTGTACGTCTCGCAGACCGACCGCGGCGAGTTCCTGATCGGCGCCGAGATCGAGCCGTACACGACGTACCGCGGGACGAGCACCTTCCCCTTCATGGAGTTCGCCGCCCGGCACACACTCGAGCTGTTCCCGCAGCTCGAGGCGCTCAAGGTGCTCCGCCAGTGGACGGGGCTCTGCGACGTCAGCCCCGACTACAGCCCGATCCTCGGCGAGACCGAGGTGGACGGATTCCACGTGAGCGCCGGCTGGGGCACGTACGGCTTCAAGGCGGCTCCGATCGTCGGCACGACGCTCGCGGAGCTCGTCGCCACGAAGAAGACTCCGCCGCTCATCCAGCCCTTCGCACTCGAGCGCTTCTACCGAGATACGCTCGTCTCGGAAGTCGCCGCAGCCGCCGTCTCGCACTAGGAGGAACCACTTGGCCACGCACATGCCCTCGAGCCTCGAGATCGCCCAGAAGGCCACGCTTCGCCCGATCGCCGACATCGCCGAGCAGGCCGGCATCGCGCCCGACGAGCTCGAGCCGTACGGCCGCTACAAGGCGAAGATCGACCTCTCGGTGCTCGACCGGCTCGCGGACCGCCCCGACGGGAAGCTCATCGACGTGACGGCGATCACGCCCACGAAGGCCGGCGAGGGCAAGACGACCACGTCGGTCTCGCTCACCCAGGGCCTCGGGCGGATCGGCAAGAACCCCGTCCTGTGCCTGCGCGAGGCGTCGCTCGGGCCGGTGTTCGGGATCAAGGGCGGCGCGGCCGGCGGCGGCTACACGCAGGTCGTCCCGATGGAGGACATGAACCTCCACTTCACCGGCGACATCCACGCGATCGGCGCCGCGAACAACCTGCTCGCCGCGCTCGTCGAGGCGCACCTCATGCACGGGAACGAGCTCGGGCTCGACCCGCACAGCGTCACCTGGCGGCGCTGCGTCGACATCAACGACCGCTCGCTCCGGCAGACGGTCGTCGGACTCGGCAGCCGCGTGAACGGCAACCCGCGCGAGACCGGCTGGGACATCACCGCGGCGTCCGAGGTGATGGCGATCGTCGCCGTGGCGCGCGACCTCTTCGACCTGCGCGCGCGGCTCGGCGCGATCACGGTCGGCTACACGCGCGAGGGCGAGCCGGTCACCGCCGAGCAGATCCGCGCCGCCGGCGCGATGACCGTGCTCCTGAAGGACGCGATCAAGCCGAACCTCGTCCAGACGCTCGAGGGCCAGCCGGCGCTCCTCCACTGCGGGCCGTTCGCGAACATCGCCCACGGCAACAACTCGCTCGTCGCCACGCGCGTCGGGCTGAAGCTCGGCGACTACTGCGTCACCGAGAGCGGCTTCGGCTCGGACATGGGGATGGAGAAGTTCTTCGACATCGTCTGCCGTGCCGGGAACCTGCGACCCGATGCGGTGGTGCTCGTCGTCACGGCTCGGGCGCTGAAGCACCACGGCGGCGACCCCGACGGCGGCATCGACGCGATCGAGCGCGGCGCCGAGAACATGCGCCGGCACCTCGGGAATCGTGCGCGAGTTCGGGCCGAGCACGGTGGTCGCGATCAACCGCTTCCCCGGAGACACGGACGAGGAGGTCGAGACCGTCCGCCGGCTCGCGCTCGAGGCGGGCGCAACGGCGGCCGAGCTGAACGAGGGGTTCGAGCGCGGCGGCGAGGGCGCCGAGGCCCTGGCCGAGGCGGTCGTGGCCGCGGCCGAGACGCCGTCCGAGTTCAAGCCGCTCTACGAGCTGGACGAGCCGATCGAGGCGAAGATCGAGGCGATCTGCACGCGGGTGTACGGCGCGGACGGCGTCGACTTCATGCCCGCCGCGCGCGACTCGATCGCCCGGGCCGTGAAGAGCGGCTTCGACAAGCTCCCGATCTGCATGGCGAAGACGCACCTCTCGCTCTCGCACGATCCCGCGCTCACGAACGCGCCGACCGGCTTCACGGTGACCGTGCGCGACGTGCGCGCCTACACCGGCGCCGGCTGGCTCGTGGCGCTCCTCGGCGACATGCAGACGATGCCCGGCTACGGCGTCTCGCCGGCCGCGTTCAACGTGGACATCGACGAGACCGGGAAGACGATCGGACTGTTCTGACCACGATCGAGGCCTTCCTCTCGCAGCCCCTGGACGACCTGCTCGCCGAGATCGCCTCTGAGAAGCCCGCGCCGGGCGCCGGCTCGGTCGCCGCGCTCGTCGTCGCGATGGGCGCCGGACTCGCCGCGATGTCCGCCCGGCTATCGGTGACCCACTGGGACGGCGCCGCCGACGCGGCGCTCCAGGCCGATGCGCTCGTCGCCCGCGTCGCACCGCTTGCACCGGCCGACGGCGCGGCCTACGAGGAGGTGCTGACCGCGCTCCGCCTGCCGAAGACGCTCGAGCCGGTCGTCCGCGAGGCCGCGATCTCCAATGCGCTCGCGCGCGCGGCCGAGATCCCGAACGAGATCGCAGGCTGCGCCGTCGAAGCCGCGGAGCTCGGCGCGCTCGTGGCGGAGAACGGCAATCCGAATCTCCGCTCGGACGCGGCGGGTGGAGCCACGCTGGCCGCCTCCGCGGCCCAGGTTGCCGCGCATCTCGTCGCGATCAACATGGGAACCGAGGGCGACGACGCGATCGTCCTCCAGGCGCGCGAGCGGGCGACGGCCGCGCAGCTCGCCGCCGAGCGCGCTCTCGCAGCCACCCGTCGCTAAGCTCGCGGCGATGGACACGTACCTCGCGATCGCGAGCAGGCGCGACCGGCGCGACTACGACGGCCGGCCCGTCGCCGAGGACAGCGCCCGCAGGATCCTCGACGCGGGACGCCTGAGCGGCAGCGCCAAGAACCGCCAGCAGTGGCGCTTCGTCGTGGTCGAAGAACGGAAGGCCGCGCTGGCCGAGCTCGTGTACGCGCACGAGAACGTCGCCACCGCGGGGCTCGTGGTCGCGATCGTCGTCCCGGACGGGCCGCGCGCCCGCTTCGACGCCGGCCGGGTGTCCCAGAACATGCTCCTCGCCGCCTGGAACGAGGGCGTCGCATCGTGCCCGAACGGTCTCGCCGAGCCCGACCAGGCGCGCGAGCTGCTCGAGCTGGGCGAGGACGAGCGGATCGCGATCGTCCTCTCGTTCGGCTATCCGACCCGCCCGGCGGACGCCACCACGCATGACGCGGAAACGTGGAGCGAGCAGGCGAATCGCCGCTCGCTCGACGAGCTCGTCACCCGTCTGTAGTCGGTTCCGGTTTGCGCCCGGCAGACGACTCCGGTAGGAATTCCCACATTGTCTATTCAATCCGTAGAGAAAGAGGACTACTCGTGATCCGTCGCCTGCTCATCCCGTTCGCGCTCGCAGCATTCGCCGTCGTCTCGCTCGCCGCGTGCGGTGGCGAGGACTCCGCCAGCGGAGGCGGAGGGGGCGGCGACAAGAAGATCACGCTCGTCGCCTACTCGACCCCGCGCGAGGCCTACGAGGCGATCATCCCCGCCTTCCAGGAGACGGCCGAGGGCGAGGGCGTCGACTTCGAGCAGTCCTACGCCGCGTCGGGCGAGCAGAGCCGCGCGGTCGAGTCGGGCCTCCCCGCCGACTTCGTCGGCGTTCTCCCTCGAGCCGGACGTCACGCGCCTCGTCGACGCCGGCCTCGTCGACGCGACCTGGGCCGACGACGAGTACAACGGCATGGTCACCGACTCGGTCGTCGTCTTCGCCGTGCGCCCGGGCAACCCGGAGAACATCCAGACCTGGGACGACCTCCTCCAGGAGGGCCTCGAGGTGATCACGCCGAACCCGTTCACCTCCGGCGGCGCGCAGTGGAACATCATGGCCGCCTACGGCGCGCAGCTCGAGCAGGGCAAGACCGAGGAGGAGGGCGTCGAGTACCTGCGCGATCTCTTCCTGAACAACGTGCCCGTCCAGGACAAGAGCGCGCGCGAGGCGCTGCAGACGTTCACCGGCGGCAAGGGCGACGTGCTCCTCGCCTACGAGAACGAGGCGATCTTCGCCAAGAACGCCGGCCAGCCGATCGAGTACGTCGTCCCCGACGAGACGATCCTGATCGAGAACCCCGTCGCGGTCGTGAACACGTCCAAGAACGCCGCGACCGTGGAGGCGTTCATCGACTTCCTGCGCGGCGACGAGGCGCAGAAGATCTTCGGCGAGAACGGCTACCGGCCCGTGAACGAGGCCGTCGCCGGCGAGTTCGACTTCCCCGAGCCGCCCGGGCTCTTTACGATCGCTGATCTCGGCGGCTGGGCGGACGTCCGCAAGGAGTTCTTCGACCGCGAGAACGGGATCTTCGCCGACATCGAAGAAGAGCTTGGAGTTCCAACTGACGGGTAACACCCCAAGTGCATTCGCCCTCCCCGCCCGAGCGGCCTCGCCTCGCCGCTCGGGCGGACTTGCGCTCGGGATCTCGACGGCGTACCTCAGCCTGATCGTCCTGATCCCGATCGCCGCGGTGGTCGCCGAGTCGCTTTCCGGCGGCCTCTCCGCGTTCTGGGCCGAGATCACCGCGCCGGCGGCGGTCGCCGCGTTGAAGCTCACCTTCGCGGCCTCGCTGCTCGTCGTGTTCGTGAACGCGATCACCGGGACGCTCGTCGCGTGGACGCTCGTGCGCGACTCGTTCCGGGGCAAGGCGGTCGTGAACGCGCTGATCGACCTGCCGTTCGCGCTGCCGACGATCGTCGCCGGCCTGACGCTGCTCGCGATCTACGGGCCGAAGAGCCCGATCAACCTGAACCTCGCCTACACGCGGGCCGCCGTGGTGGTCGCGCTGCTCTTCGTGACGCTGCCGTTCGTCGTTCGCGCCGTCCAGCCGGTGCTGCTCGAGCTCGACCAGGAGATGGAGGAGGCCGCGCGCTCGCTCGGCGCCTCGAGCTTCCAGACCTTCCGCCGCATCGTGCTGCCGAACCTCATGCCGGCGATCCTCTCGGGCGCGGCGCTCTCGTTCGGGAAGGCGGTGGGCGAGTTCGGCTCGATCATCCTCATCTCGGGGAACATCCCGTTCGACACCGAGGTCGCGTCGGTGAACATCTTCAAGGCGATCGAGAGCGACGACCCGGCCGGCGCCGCTGCGGTGTCGGTCGTGCTGCTCGTCCTGTCGCTCGTTCGTGCTCGTCGCCGCCGATCTCCTCGAGCGGCGCAGCCGGAGGCACGATGCGTAAGTACGTCATCCGCTACACGGCGCTCACGCTATCTGGCGCTCGTGCTCGTGCTGCCGCTCTCGATGATCCTCTTCCGCACGTTCCAGGACGGGCTCGCGCCGGTCTGGGCCGCGCTCACCGATCCGCTCTTCCTGAGCGCCTTCAAGCTGACGATCATCGCGGTGCTGATCGCGGTCCCGCTGAACACCGTCTTCGGCGTCCTGTGCGCGATCGCGATCGTGCGCCGCGAGTCGAACCGCGGCGAGTGGTTCTTCAACGCGGCCATCGGGCTGCCGCTGGCGCTCTCGCCGATCGTCGTCGGCCTCGCGCTCATCCTCGTCTACGGCAACGACGGCTGGATCGGGAGCTCACTCGCCGACTTCGGGATCCAGATCATCTTCTCGACCCCCGGGATCGTGCTCGCGACCATCTTCGTGACGCTGCCGTTCGTCGTCCGCGAGGTCATCCCGGTGCTGCGCGAGATCGGCACCGACCAGGAGGAGGCCGCCTGGGTCTTGGGCGCGTCGAAGTGGCAGACCTTCCGCCGGATCACGCTGCCGTCGATCCGCTGGGGCGTCGCGTACGGCGTCGTCCTCACCACCGCGCGGGCGCTCGGCGAGTACGGCGCGGTCGCGGTCGTGTCGGGTCGGCTCGCCGGCAAGACGGAAACGCTTACGCTTCACGTCGACGAGCAGTACCTGCGCTTCAACGAGGTCGCCGCGTACACCACGTCCCTCGTGCTCGCGCTGCTCGCCATCTGCACTCTGATCGCGATGAACGTCTTCAAGCCGAGCGAGCACAAGGAGGTGGCACGTGGGGATAGCGGTTCGGCAGGCAACTAAGCACTTCGGCAGCTTCCTGGCGCTCGACAACGTGTCGCTCGCCATTCCGACGGGCTCGCTGACCGCGCTGCTCGGGCCCTCCGGCTGCGGGAAAGTCGACGCTCCTGCGCGTGATCGCCGGCCTCGAGACACCCGGACGCGGGCGACGTCGTCATCTCCGGCCAGGACACGACCGGCGTGCCGCCGCAGGATCGCGGCGTCGGCTTCGTCTTCCAGCACTACGCCGCGTTCAAGCACATGACCGTGCGCGACAACGTCGGCTTCGGCCTCTCGATCCGCAAGGAGCCGAAGGCGACGATCCGCAAGCGGGTCGACGAGCTGCTCCATCTCGTCCAGCTGGACGGGCTCGCCGAGCGCTACCCGTCGCAGCTCTCCGGTGGACAGCGCCAGCGCATGGCCTTGGCCCGCGCGCTCGCCGTCGAGCCCGAGGTGCTGCTGCTGGACGAGCCGTTCGGCGCGCTCGACGCCCGCGTCCGCAAGGAGCTGCGCACCTGGCTGCGCCGCCTGCACGACGACGTCCACGTGACGACCGTGCTGGTCACGCACGACCAGGAGGAGGCGATGGACGTCGCCGACCGGATCGTCCTCATGAACCAGGGCCGGATCGAGCAGACCGGCAAGCCGCGCGACCTCTACGAGCACCCCGCGAACGAGTTCGTCATGTCCTTCGTCGGCCCGGTGAACCGGCTCGGCGAGGACTGGGTGCGCCCGCACGACCTCGACCTGCTCGTCGAGCCGAACGGCGCCACGAGCGAGGGGATGATCGAGCGGATCGTCCACCTCGGCTTCGAGGTGCGCGTCGAGCTCGTCCTCCAGGACGGCGAGCACGTCTCCGCGCAGGTCACCCGCGACGAGGCCGAGGAGCTCGAGCTCCACGAGGGCCAGATCGTGTTCGTCCGGCCGAGCCGGACTACGGTGTTCGCCGAGGAGAACGCCGAGATCTAAGCCATCAGGTGCGAGGAGTACCCTCGCCGCGTGGCTCGTATCAAGCGGTACTTCGCAGACCGGTTCAAGAACGTCAGCCGCGCCGAGGGCTGGGGCTACGCCGTCTGGAGCGCGATGGGCCTCGTCGTCTTCGTGCCGGAGATCTGGGCGGCGGTCTCGGGGAGCGACTTCGTCTGGCCGACCATCTCGACGACCGTCGGGCATCTCGAGGATCGCTGGCCGGTCGTGGCGCTCATCCCGGTGGCGGTGATCGTGATGTGCGCGTTCTCGCTCTACCGCGTCGGCGCGGGAAGTACCGCGATGCAGGCCGACTACCAGGGGCTCGGCCGCACCCCGGAAGGAAGGCTCGCGAAGCAGGACGTGTCGCTCGACCAGCTCGAGCGCGGCGGCGTGCCGGCGACTGAAGGCCGCCGCGAGGTCCCCGTCATCCCCTACTTCGTCTTCGTGACGGTCGCGCTGATCGCCGCCACGGCGCTCGCCGCGACGAGCGAGAACCGGTTCCTCGTCGGCTACGTCCTCTACTCCCTGATCTTCGTGTTCTGGCTCGTCGTACCGAATGTGGCCTCGTACTGGTTCAAGCGCGACGTGCCGTTCTGCACGGTGTTCTTCACGGTTCGGTGCCTCGGGCAAAGGCTCCAGCTCGTCGCGGCGCTCGTCGCCGCGTCGCTCGTCATCCTCCTGCTCCACCTGGCCTTCTACCCCTGGCCGAGCGTGCGCTGAAGACGCTAGTGCGGCTGCCAGGCCTCGGGGTCGGCCGCGAGCTTGCGAACGGAATCCGGGAGCCGGTTGTTCGCGAGATCGTCCAGCGTGACCACCTCGAGCACCGAGCGCATGCTCGCGCGCACGGCGATCCAGACCTCTTTCAAGGGGTGGGCGGGCCCTTCGAACTCGGCCTGCTCCGGACGGACGCCGCGGACGTTCGCGATCGGGCCTTCGACGGCGCGGATCACCTCGGCGAGCGTGATCTGGTCCGCGGGGCGGGCGAGCCAGTAGCCGCCCTCCGCTCCGCGCTGGCTCTGCACGATGCCGTCGTGGCGGAGCTCCAGGAGGATGTTCTCCAGGAACTTCAGCGGGATCGACTGCGCCTGCGCGATCCGCTCGCCCTTGACCGGCCCTGCCTCGGCGCGCGCCAGTTCCGCCGCTGCGCGGAGCGCGTAGTCGACCTTCGCGGAGACCCTCACGCCTCCATTCTCCACAAAGTCGATAGGAGCCGGGGATTGAGCTCAGCCGCGTACGACCGGCGCTTCGACCGTCTTCGGCTGCGCCCGGCCGACGCCGTCCAGGCGACTCCAGGCCTCCGACAGCACGTCGCCGAGGATCCCCGTCATCTCGTCGAACTCCTTCTGCGTCGCGACGAGCGGCGGCGAGATCTGGATCACGGGGTCGCCGCGATCGTCGGCGCGACAGATGAGGCCGCGCTCGAACAGCGCCGGGGAGAGGAACCCGCGCAGGAGCTCCTCGCACTCGTCGTCCGTGAACGTCTCCTTCGTCTCCTTGTCCTTCACGAGCTCGATCGCGTAGAAGAAGCCGGTTCCGCGGACGTCGCCGACGATCGGCAGGTCGTGCAGCTGCCCGAGCGTCGCCGCGAACGCGTCGCTCTCGGCCGCGACGTGCTCGACGATCTTCTCGCGCTGCATGATCTCGAGGTTCTTCAGCGCGATCGCCGCCTGTACCGGCGCGCCGCCGAATGTGATGCCGTGCGTGTACATCGCGTCCCCCTCGAGGAACGGCTCAATGACGGCGTCGGTCGTCAGGACCGCGCCGATCGACGCGTACGCGGACGAGAGCCCCTTCGCGCAGGTGACGAGGTCGGGCCGGATGTCGTAGAGCTCCGAGCCGAACCAGGCGCCGAGCCGGCCGTAGCCGGTGATGACCTCGTCGGCGCAGAGCAGGATCCCGTAGCGGTCGCAGATCTCGCGGACGCCCGCCCAGTAGCCGGCCGGCGGCGTGAACGCGCCGCCCGCGTTCTGGACCGGCTCCATGATCACCATCGCGACGGTCTCCGGGCCGGTCTGCTCGATCGCCGAGTCGAGATCCTCGAGGAGGAACGCGGTGAACTCCTCCTCCGTCTCGCCGGCAGGCCGGTGGTAGGCGTTCGTGTTGCGGACGTGAATCACGTCCGGGACGAGTGGCTCATAGGGCGTCCGCAGCGCGGCGATCCCGTTGATCGAGAGCGCGCCCATGGTCGTCCCGTGGTAGGCGACGCGGCGCGACACCGCCTTCCAGCGCCGCTCGCCGCGCGCGGCGTGGTACTGCCGGGCCAGCTTCCAGGCCGACTCGACCGCCTCGGACCCGCCGTTCACGAAGAACGCACGGTTCAGGTCGCCGGGCGCCAGCTTCGCCAGCTCCGCCGCCAGCTCGATCGCGCGCGGATGCGCGTAGCTCCAGTTGGTGTAGAAGGGCAGCTCGCGCATCTGCGCAGCCGCCGCCTCGCCCACTTCCTCGCCGTACGAGTAGCCGATCTGCACCGCGAAGAGCCCCGCCAGCGCGTCGAGGTAGCGCTTCCCGTTCGCGTCCTCCAGGTAGCAGCCGTCCCCCCGCACGATCACGGGCACGTCGGTCTCCTTGAGACCGCCCATGCGTGTGAAGTGGAGCCAGAGGTGGTCGTGCGCCGCTTTCTGGAGCTCGGCAGCGGACATGGCAGTCATGGGCGTGCTCATGCGGGTCCTTTCGTGCGGCTTCTCTGGACGAGGATGTTGATCACCATCAGCAAGAGCGCGGCGAGAAAGATCGCGCTCGCAATCACATTTACCTGAGGCGGCACCGAAACGCGCGCCGCGCCCCAGACGAACACGGGGAACGTGGACGTCGAACCGGCGTTGAAGTACGTGATGACGAAGTCGTCGATCGAGAGCGCGAAGCCCGAGGAGCGCAGCGCCCAGGATCGCCGGTGCGAGCAGCGGGAGCGTGACCTTCTGGAATGTCGTGAAACCGTTGGCACCGAGATCCATCGCAGCCTCCTCGAGATGTACATCGAAATCGATGAGGCGCGCCTTTACCGTCACGACCACGTAGCTGATCACGAACATGATGTGCGCGATCACGATCGTCACGAATCCCAGCTGGGTTCCGAGGTTCAGGAACAGCGTGAGGAGCGAGGCGCCGAGCACGATCTCGGGCGTCGACATCGGCAGGAACACGAGGATGTTCGTCGCACCGCGGCCGAGGAACCGGTGCCGGACGATCGCCAGCGCGATCATCGTCCCGAGGACGGTCGCGATGATCGTCGAGATGAGGCCGATCTCGAGCGACTTGACGAGCGCGTTCTGGATGTTCGGAACGGCGTTCCAGTTCACCCAGTTGTCGATCGTGAAGCCTTCCCAGATGTAGTTGAAGCGCCCGCTCGGGTCGTTGAACGAGAACAGGATCACGACCGCGATCGGGAGCATCAGGTACGCGAACGCGAGCGCCGCGTAGACGGTGAGCGCGTGCCGCTTCACGAACGCCAGGACGCCGCCGCGATGCTGGACCGGCGGTGCCAGTGGTGGGAGCCTCGGCGGCCATCAGCCGGTCAGCCTTTCCGTTCCGACGATCTTCGCGTAGACGAGCAGCGCGATGAGGATCGTGGCCATGAGGACGAAGGAGAGCGCCGCCGCGGACGGGTAGTCGATCAGCTCGAGGAACTTCGACTGGATGACGTTCCCGATCATCGATTGTCTCGGTGTCCCGAGGAGCTGGGCGTTGATGAAGTCGCCGGCCGCCGGGATGAACGTGAGCAGCGTCCCGGCGATGATCCCGGGCGCCGACAGCGGCAGCGTGACGCGGAAGAACGCCTTGACCGGATTCGCGTACAGATCCTTGGCCGACTCGATGAGACGCGGGTCTACCTGCTCGAGCGAGACGTAGATCGGCAGCGCCATGAAGGGCAGGAAGTTGTAGGTGATCCCTGCGATCACGGCCACGGAGGTCGCGAGCACCCTCCCGTCCGCGCCGAGCAGGTGCAGGTTGTCGAGCAGGCGGACGAGCGGGCCCTCGTCCGCCAGGATGTTGAGCCACGCGAGCGTCCGCACCAGGTAGGTGACGAAGAGCGGCGCCACGATGGCGAGGAGGAACAGGTTCTTCCACCGGCCCGCGCGGAACGCGATCCAGTAGACGAGCGGATACGCGATGAGGAGCGCGAGGATGGTGGCGATCCCCGCGTAGAGGAACGAGCGGATCAGCTGCTCGTGGTAGTCGCTGATCGCGTCGCCGAAGTTGGAGAACTCCCAGGTGAAGGTGTAGCCCCGCTCGAAGCTCCCGGACTGGAGGGATTGGAAGCCGAGGAATCCGAGCGGGACCAGGAAGAAGACCGCGAGCCACGCGAGCCCTGGAATGAGGAGCAGGTACGGCGTCAGCCGCTTTCGCGAGGTTCGCTTCATCGAATCAGGCTCCGAGCACCGTCTGCCAGGCCTCGATGTAGTCCTCGTTGTTGAGCGCTTCGGAGTCGAACTGGCTGACCTCCGCGAGCATCTCTTCGGTCGGGAAGATGAGCGGGTTGTTGGCCGTGTCGGGATCCGTCTTCGCGAGCTCTTCCTTCGCGCCCGCGACCGGGGTCACGTAGTTCACGTACGCGGCGATCTGCGCGGCGACGGCCGGGTCGTACACGTAGTTCATGTACGTGGAGGCCGTCGACGGGCTGCCGCCGGTCGGGATGAGCATGTTGTCCGTCCAGATCATCCCGCCCGCCTCCGGGATCGCCCACTTGAGCTTGTCGTTCGAGGCGAGGAGCTGGACGACGTCGCCCGACCAGGCGACTGCGGCCGCGATGTCGCCCTGGGTGAGCGGCTGCGCGTAGTCGTTGCCGGTGAAGCGGCGGATCTGGCCGCTGTCGACCGCGCCCTGCACCGTGTCGATCGCCGAGTTGAACGTCTCGTCGGTGACCGCGCCGGGATCGTCGCCGTTCGAGAGCATGACGAGACCGACCGTGTCGGCCATCTCCATCAGCATCGTGACCTTGCCCTTGAGCGCCGGGTCGGTGAGGAGCTGCTCGACCGACTCGACCGGCCCGGTCACGTCCTCGTTCCACGCGATGCCGGTCATGCCGGACTGCCACGGGAGCGAGTACTTGCGGTCCGGATCGAACGGCGGATGCTGCTGCGCCGTGATCAGGTTGGACATGTTCGGGATGAGGTCCGGGACGAGCGGGAGTGCCCAGCCCCGCTCGATCATGAGGCCCGGGAACCGCGAGTTGTCGGTGAGGACGATGATGTCGCGGTCGATCCCGCGGCCCTGCGACAGCGGCCCCTGGATCTTCCCGAAGTACTGGGCGTTGTCGTTGATCTCCTCGGTGTAGTCGACCTTGATCCCCGTCTCCGCCGTGAACGCGTCGAGCGTCGGGTACTTCTTGGTCGCCTCGTCGTAGTCGACGTAGAGCGGCCAGTTGGCGAAGCGCAGGTTGTCCCTGAGCTCGTCGGGCGTCGTGCTGCCCGTTGCGGGGCCTGCCTGGTTCGTCGGCGTGCCTCCGCACGCCGCGAGCAACGCAGGTACCGAAAGGAACGCCGCCCCTGCCGCTCCTCGCTGCATTAGTTCACGCCTGGTGATGCGCGAGGTCATGAGCTCTCCCCTCCTCCTTGATCGACAATGAATGTGCAGTCCACCGGCCAGGACACGGTCACCTGGGAGCCGACGGCCGGGATGAGCCCGCCCGCCTCCGTGTTCTGGTGGAAGACCGTGACGCCACCGGACGGCGTGTCCACGATCACCTGGGTCGCGACGCCGATGTAGGCGGTCTCGCGGACCGTGCCCTGTGAGCTGGTTCCCGCCCGAGTCCCCGAGTCGCACCTTCTCGGGCCGGACGCCGACCGAGACCGATCCAGATGCGCCGTCCATGTTCACCTGGATGACCGTCCCGTCGGGGAGCTTCAGCCGATTCGGCCCCTCGACCGTGCCGGTGAGCAGGTTGCACGTCCCGAGGAAGCCGGCCACGAACGACGTCTGCGGCCGCTCGTAGAGCTCCGACGGGGTGCCGAGCTGCTCGATCTTGCCGGCCCGCATGACCGCGATCTGGTCGGCCATCGTCATCGCCTCTTCCTGGTCGTGCGTGACGTGGACGAACGTGATCCCGACCTCCGACTGGATGCCCTTCAGCTCCAGCTGCATCTGCTTGCGGAGCTTCAGGTCGAGGGCGCCGAGCGGCTCGTCGAGGAGCAGCACCTGCGGCCTGTTCACGAGCGCGCGCGCGAGCGCCACCCGCTGCTGCTGGCCGCCGGAGATCTGCTTCGGCTTGCGCTTGCCGAGCGCCCCGAGGTCGACGAGCTCGAGCGCGTCGTCGACCCGCTTCTTCAGCTCGTCTCCCTTCACGCCCTTCCGCTTCAGGCCGAACGCGACGTTGTCGCGGATGGACAGGTGCGGGAAGAGCGCGTAGCTCTGGAAGACCGTGTTGACGTCGCGCTTGTACGGCGGCAGGCCGGCGATGTCGGTGCCGCCGAGCAGGATCCGTCCGGCCGTCGGCTCCTCGAACCCGCCGATCATGCGCAGGGTCGTGGTCTTGCCGCAGCCCGACGGGCCGAGCAGGGCGAAGAAGCTCCCGTGCTCGATCTCCAGCGAGATGTCGTCGACTGCGGGCGCGTCTTCGAACTGCTTCGTGACGCGCTCGAGTTGAACGGATCCTGGTTCGGTCACGAGGCCCGATTCCTCCGCGGCGGGCGAGAGAGAGCTCACGATGGTTCCACCTCCTCGATCTTGACATGGCCGGCCGCGACTTCGGGTGGCACGGATTCGAGCCACTTCCGTGAGAAGAACCCAGAGCTCCCGTGCGTCAGCGCGCCACACGACGAGCAGCACGACCCCGAGCAGCAGGAAGCCGTAGCCGATGGCCAGCGGCGGCGCGAAGCCGAGGATCGTCTGCCCGGAGTACGACGCGTCGAGGTCCGAGAGCGAGCGCGACGACTCGACGAACAGGTAGCCGAGCGCGAGCGCGCCGATGAACGGCCCGACGCCGATGACGACGAAGTTCCAGACCGACTTCGTCAGCTCGTGCCGGTAGTAGACGATGCACGCGATCCCGCTGAGGGCGTAGTAGAAGGCGATCATCAGCGCGAGCGCCGACAGCGAGTCGAAGAGGAAGTTCTGGGAGATCAGGTTCGCGGGGACGTACCAGAGGATCGCAAGGAAGGCGACGACCGCGGTGGAGATGTGCGGCGTCCTGTAGCGCGGATGAATCCTGGAGAGGATCTCCGGGAACGCGCCGTTTCGCGCCATGGAGAGCGTCGTCCGCGAGGCCGGGATGATGGTCGTCTGCGTCGACGCGATCGCAGATGTGACGATCGCGAGAATCACGAGCTTGTCCCAGGGCGAGCCGAGCACGTCGAGCGCAAGGACGCCAAGGATCGCGTCGTCGTCGTCGAACTCCGCCGCCCGGTCAAGCCCTGCGAAGGCGACGACCGCCGTCGCGACCGACACGTACGTGACGAGCAAGACCACGGTGCTCACGAGCGCCGAGACGCCAGGCACGAGCCGGTTGTTGGTCGTCTCCTCGCAGAGGTTCACCGCGGATTCCCAGCCCCAGTAGGCGAAGACCCCGAGCAGGAGCGCCGCGACGAGCGCGTCGCTGTTGTCGATGGCGAACGGGTTGAACCACGAGGCCTCCGGGTCGATGGAACCCGCCTCGGCGTCGCCGCCCCAGACCTTCCAGAGAGCGACGACCGCGAAGAGGAGGAGTGCCCCGACCTGGGCGATGATCATCACGTTCTGCACGCGGGCCGAGAGCTCGGTGCCGAGAATGCAGATGACCGTCATGACGACGATGATGACGACGGCGAGAAACGTCACGGCGCCCTTCGATGCGGCGGCGGAATCCCAGTTGAAGAGCAGGAACGCGTAGCGCGCACCCACGTCCGCGAGCGAGCCGATCACGAGGATCCCGGTGACGCAGACCGCCCAGCCTCCGATCCAGCCGACGTATGGGCCCAACGTCCTCGTGACCCAGGAGAACGTCGTCCCGGCGTCCGGATCCGCGCGGTTCATGTAGAAGAACGCGCCCGCGATCAGGAACATGGGGACGAACGAGAGCAGCAGCACCGCCGGCGCCTGGAACGCCGACGATCACGACCAGCGAGCCGATGATCGCCGCGAGCGAGTACGCCGGCGCGGTCGAGGCCAGCCCGATCACGACGGAGTCGACAAATCCGAGCGCGCCGGCCTTGAGCGTGGGAGCCTCGCCCGGCGTGGTCGAGGGCTCGGCGGGTGCGTCGTCATGCAGCTCCTTTCGGATTCCGTCGCCTCGACGCTGCGATGGTGTCCGGCGTCCGGCTCATCGTGCTCCGCCTCCGGCGATCGCCCCGGCGCTCTCGCGCGACAGACGCTGCGCGAAGTAGACGGGGATGGCGGACAGAAGGATGACGAGCAGGGCGACGACGTTCACGATCGGGAGCTGGTTCGGCCGCGACAGGTTCGTGAAGATCCAGATCGGAAGCGTCTGCTCGGCGCCGGCCGTGAACGTGGTCACGACGATCTCGTCGAAGGAGAGCGCGAACGCGAGCAGCGCGCCGGCGAGGAGCGCGGTCCGGATCGACGGGAGCGTGATGTAGCGGAACGTCTGCCACGAGTCCGCGCCGAGGTCCATCGAGGCCTCCTCGAACGAGCGCGAGGTGCGGCGCAGGCGGGCGATCGCGTTGTTGTAGATCACGACGATGCAGAAGGTCGCATGTCCGACGACCACAGTGAAGAGCCCGAGGCTGAATCCGAACGGCGAGAGCACCTCGCGGAAGGTCGCGTTCAGCGCCATTCCGGTGACGATCCCGGGCAGCGCGATCGGGAGGATGACGAGGAACGAGATCGTCTCGCGCCCGAAGAACTTGTAGCGCTGCACGGCCAGCGAGGCGAAGAGCCCGAGCACGACCGCGACGCCGGTTGCGAGCAGCGCGACGATCACGGAGGTGAGGAGCGCGTTCCGCACGCCGGGGTTCCCGAACGCCTTGCCGAACCACTCGAGCGTGAAGCCCTTGATCGGCCAGGTCTGGATCCGCCGCTCGTTGAAGGCGTAGAGCCCGATCACGAGCAGCGGCAGATACATGAACGTGAGCGTCAGAGCGCTCGCCGCGCGCAGATCCGAACCGTGCGAGCCGCGTCTCGACCATCAGAGCGACTCGAAGGCGCCGAGGCGCTTGGCCACGGTCAGGTAGAGGATCATCACGAGGACGGGCACCGTCGCGAACGCGGCCGCGAACGGGAGGTTGTTCGCGACGCCGACGTTCACGTAGACGACGTTCCCGATGAACTGCGTGCTCGAGACGAGCGTCGGCGTGATGTAGTCGCCGAGCGTCAGCGAGAACGTGAAGATCGAGCCCGCGATGAACGCGGGGAAGGCGAGCGGCAGGATCACGCGGCGCAGCGTCCGCAACCCGCCCGCGCCCAGGTCGGCCGAGGCCTCGAGCAGCGAGTTCGGGATGCGCTCAAGCCCTGCGTAGACGGGCAGGATCATGAACGGCAGCCAGAGGTACGTGAAGACGAGCCAGGTCGCGACGTTCCCGAACCCCGGCCCCGAGAGGTTGAACGGTGAAAGCGCCCAGTTCAGGATCCCCTGCTCCTGCAGGATCACCCGCCAGGCGTAGACCTTCACGAGGTAGCTCGACCAGAGCGGCATGAGCACCGCGACGATCAGGAGCCCGCGCGTGCGCGGCGAGGCGACGCGGGCCATGTAGTACGCGATCGGGAACGCGAGGATCGCGTCCGCGATGGTCACCGCCGCGGCGATCGCGACCGTGCGGAGGGTGATCGCGCGGTAGACGTCGTTCTCCGCGAGCGCGCGGAAGTTCTGGAAGCCGTACTCGTGCACGACCTCCGAGGTGAACGGGTCGAGCCGCCAGAACGCCGCGAGAAAGAGCACGGCGAGCGACCCGAGGTAGGCGATGACGAGCCAGCCGACCGGGGTGGCGAGCAGCAGCCCGAGCTGGAGGCGCGGGCGCCGGTACAGGTACGTCGCGAGCCTCCGGCTCAGCGGAGGGCGCGGCGTGATGGTCGGGCTGGCAGCGGTCATGAGCGGAGAGGGAGGGCCGGGCCGAAGCCCGGCCCTCCAGCGGAGCTATCCCTTGATCTCAGTCCAGGCCGTCACCCAGTCGGCATATGTCTTGCAGACCTCCCCACGGTCGTCGCCGCAGTCGGCCTCGGGCGTCGTCCAGTAGGCGACCTGGTCGAAGTACTCCTCGTCGTCTGCATGGAACGTGTCGCAGTGGTTCGCGTCTGCCGTCTCCTCGCACGCCTTCGCGTTCGAGGGCGCCTCGCCGAACCACTCGGCCACGGCGGCGTTCGCCGTCGGCGAGATGATGTGGTCCATCCACATGTACATGCAGTTCGGATGCTCGGCGTCGGACGAGACCATCCACGTGTCCGACCAGCCGGTGGAGCCTTCCTTCGGCAGCGTCGTCGCGATCGGCACGTCGTCGGCCTCGAGCAGGTTCGCGATGACCTGCCACGTGGTTCCGAGGACGCTGTCGCCGCCCGCGAACGCGGAGATCTGCTTCGTGTAGTCCGACCAGTACTCGCCGATGATCCCGTTCTGCTTCTTCAGCAGTTCGACCGCGGCGTTGAACTGATCCTCGTCGAGCTCGTACACGTTGTCGATTCCGAGGTCCGGCTCGGTCGCCTTCAGGTAGAGCGCGGCGTCCGCGATGTAGATCGGGCTGTCGTACGCCGTCACGTTGCCGGCGTAGGGCGAGTTCTCGTCCCAGACCGCGCCCCAGCTGTCGAGTTCGCCGTCGACCTCTTCGGTGTTCCACATGAGCAGGTTCGCGCCGCGCCCGTGGGGAACGCCGTACATCTGGCCGTCGACGCTGTTGAAGGCCTGCTCCTTGAGACCTTCGAACACGTCGGCGTAGTTCGGGATCAGGTCCGTGTTGACCGGAGAGACGTCGCCCGACCGGATGAGCCGCAGCGTCGCGTCGCCGGAGGCGGACACGCCGTCGTACTCGCCCGTCTGCATGAGCGTCACCATCTCGTCGGAGGTGTTGCCGATCTTCACGTTGACCTGGCAGCCCGTGTCCGCCTCGAAGTCGCTGACCCAGTCGACCGCGGGATCGGTGGAGCCGTCCTCGACGTAGCCGGCCCAGGCGATCAGGTTGACCTCGCCTTCACCCTCGCCGAGCGTCTCCATCATCGGCCCGCCCGGCAGATCGCCGTCGCTCGCGTCGTCGCCGCCTCCACAGGCCGCGACGGTGGCGAGAAGCGCCATGAGCCCTACGACCGCAAGCAGCCGTCCCACCCGTCCGTACGTCATTCCTCCTCCTCCTTCGGTTCCAGTGCGAGCATGTGCTCGGGGCGCCACTCGAGCCGCACGTCGTTGCCGCGCGTCGTGAGGGCCTGCGCCGAGGTCGTCTCCAGGTTCTGGCACACCACGATCAGCGCGCCTCCTTGCTCCAGGTCGACGACGTACCGCGTCGCCGGGCCTGCGTAGACCACTTCTCGGATCGTTCCGTTCTCGACGCGCGCCTCGGGATCGGGCTCGGCGCCGCTCGGCAGGATCCGGATCTTCTCGGGACGGACGCTGAAGCGCTGCGACCCGCGCTCGAGCACGTTCGAGACGCCCACGAAGCTCGCGACGAACTCGTTCGCCGGATGCTCGTAGAGCTCGGCGGGCGGCCCGATCTGCTCGATGCGGCCGTGGTTGAAGACGGCGACGCGGTCGCTCATCGTGAGCGCCTCCTCCTGGTCGTGCGTCACGTAGACGAACGTGATGCCGACCTCCCGCTGGATGCGCTTCAGCTCGATCTGCATCTCCTGGCGGAGCTTCAGGTCGAGCGCGCCGAGCGGCTCGTCGAGGAGGAGCACCGCGGGCTCGTTCACGATCGCGCGCGCCAGCGCGACCCGCTGGCGCTGGCCGCCGGAGAGCTGTGCCGGCTTGCGCGGGCCGAGGCCGGGAAGGCGAACGATCCCGAGTGCCTCCTCGACCTTCGCCGCGCGCTCCTTGCGGCCCACGCGCTTGATCTTCAGCCCGTAGCCGACGTTCTCGGCCACGGTCATGTGCGGGAAGAGCGCGTAGTCCTGGAACACCGTGTTCACGTCGCGGTTGTACGGCGGCTCGTCGCTCACGTCGGCGCCCGCGAGGAGCACGCGCCCGGCGTCGGGCACCTCGAAGCCGGCGATGAGGCGCAGGGTGGTCGTCTTTCCCGAGCCGGACGGGCCGAGCATGGTGAAGAACTCGCCCCGGGCGATCTCGAGCGTCAGGTCGTCGACGGCGACGACCTCGCCGTACGTCTTGCGAACGCCTTCGAGAAAGACGTCCGCCTCGGCCGCCCCGGCCGTCACCTCCCGTTCCGCCTCTTCCGCCGCAACGGTCACGGTCAGTCGATTTTCGCCATGACGTGCTTGACGATCGTGTACTCCTCGACGGAGTACATGGACATGTCCTTGCCGTAGCCCGACTGCTTGAAGCCGCCGTGCGGCATCTCCGAGACGAGCGGAATGTGGTCGTTGATCCACACGGTGCCGAACTCGAGCTTCTTGGCCGCGTTCAGGGCCCGGCCGACGTCGCGCGTCCACACCGAGGCCGCGAGGCCGTAGGGGACGTCGTTGGCCCAGGCGAGCGCCTGGTCGTCGTCGGCGAAGCGCTGCACGGTGACGACCGGCCCGAAGACCTCCTTCTGCACGAGCTCGTCGGTCTGGTCGACGTCGACGATCACGGTCGGCTTCACGAAGAAGCCGCGGTCGCCGTTCGTCTCGCCGCCCGTGAGGATCTTCGCCTTCGTGCCCTCCGCGCGCTCGAGGAAGCCGAGGATCCGCTCCTGCTGCGACTGGGAGATGACCGGGCCCATCTCGATCTCCTCGCCCTCGGCCGGGTCGCCCATCTTGAGCGACTCGACCTGCGGGACGAGCTCGTCGAGGAGCTTCTCGTAGATCTTCGGCCCGGCCATGATCCGCGACGCCGCGGTGCAGTCCTGGCCCGAGTTCCAGTAGCCGGCGAGGCGGATTCCCTCCGCGACCGCGGCGGGATCGGCGTCGTCGAAGACGACCACCGGCGCCTTGCCGCCCAGCTCGAGGTGCACGCGCTTGAGCGTGTCGGCCGCGGTGCGCGCGATCTCCTTGCCCGTCGAGACGTCGCCCGTCAGCGACACCATCGCCACGTCCGGGTGGCGCACGATTCCGGCGCCGACCGGCTCGCCGTCCCCGGTGATCACGTTGAGGACGCCCGCCGGGAAGATCTCGCCGGCGAGGCGCGCGAGGAGCAGCGCGGTGAGCGGCGTCTGCTCGGACGGCTTGAGGACGATCGTGTTCCCCGCCGCCAGCGCGGGGCCGATCTTCCAGATCGCCATCATCAGCGGGTAGTTCCAGGGCGCGATCTGGCCGACGACGCCGACCGGCTCGCGGCGGATCATCGACGTGTAGCCGCGCATGTATTCGCCGGCGGCCTTGCCTTCGAGATTGCGCGCGGCGCCGGCGAAGAAGCGCAGGTTGTCGGCGGAGACGGGCGTCTCCTCGACGACGACCGACTGCGGCTTGCCGACGTTCATCGACTCGGCCGACTCGAGCTCCTCGGCGTTCTCCTCGAGCGCGTCGGCGAGGGCGAGCAGCATCGTCGAGCGCTCGCCGGGCGTCGTCTCGCGCCATTCCTTGAACGCTTCCTTCGCCGAGGCGACGGCGCGGTCGACGTCCGCCTGGGTGCCCTTCGGCACCTCGGCGATCGTCTCGCCGGTCGCGGGGTTGATGACCTCCTGGACTCCGCCGTCGACGGCGTCGACCCATTCGCCCCCGACGAAGTTCTTGTACGACGTGGCGACGCTCATCTGGACCTCCGTTCGCGTTTCTTGGGCTGGTCGTCCGCCTCGGCCCCGTCGGGCAGCGCGCCCCAGTCGTAGAGCTGCTTCCAGAGCTCCAGGTACATGAAGCTCTCGGTGGACACGACGGACTCGATCCCGCGGATGCGGTTGATGATCTCGAGCAGGTGGTGCCGGTCCGAGCAGACGAGCTCGACGAGGACGTCGTACTGCCCGGCGGCGACGACGACGTAGCTCGCCTCGCGCCAGGTCGCGACCTCGTCGGCGACCATCTCGACCGGCCCGTTCGTCCTGATCCCGATCATCGCCTGCGCGTCGAAGCCGAGCCCCAGCGGGTTCGTGACCCCGGTGACCTGGAGCACGTTGGCCTTGCAGAGACGGGCGTAGCGGTTGCGGATCGTCGCTTCGCTGACGCCGAGCTGTCCGGCGATCTTGCGGAACGGCTCGCGGCCGTTCGCCTGGAGCGCCTCGATCAGCTGCCGGTCGAGCCGGTCGATCGAGGCGGGCCGGGTGACGGCGCCGCGCGGGAAAACAGTGACGCTACGCGCCATGGCCGTTCCTGTTTGCGAGTCTCGAAGCCACCAAAGCGACGAATTGGGGGCGCGAGCATACCACTGTGTTGCGCAAAAAGCACAGAATGCGACATTTCAGCTGCGCAATGCGTTATCGGCGTCCGAGGGGCATTCCGAGCATCCTCGGAACGGCCGCGACGGCCCGCGCGACGTACGAGGGACGGCGCCCTTCCTCCTGCGCATCCTCGACCGAGAGCATCGCCTTGCGGATGACCCCGCCGCCGATCCGCTTGAACGGCTCGGGCGGAAGCGAGGCCTTCGGGGTGCGGACGAGCGGCGAGCCGCTCCATTCGTCGTCGCGGCGCAACGCGAGCGAGGCGAGGATCTTCCCGCCGAGCCAGCTCGGCCCGACGCCGTGGCCCGAGTAGCCGACGCCGTAGTGGACGCGCGTCCCCTCCACGGTTCCGAAGAAGGGGAGCTGGTCGGCCGAGACGTCGATCGGCCCGCCCCACGCTCGCTCGATCTTGACGCCGGCGAGCCGGGGAAGCAGCCCGCGCAGCCCGGCCTCGGCGCGCGCCGCCGCCTCGCGGTCGTAGGCGAACCGGTCGTCGACGCGCCCGCCGCGTCCGATCGGCCCGCCGCCCGAGCCCATGACGACGCGCCCGTCCGCGGTCGTGCGGAAGTAGTGGATGAACATGCGTGCGTCGGTGATCGCCTCGCCGCCCGTCCAGCCGATCTCCTCGAGCAGCTCCGGGATCGGCTCGGTCAGGACGACGTAGCTGCCGAAGTTCGTGAGCTTGCGCGACACCGGCTTCCATCCGGTCTCGGCGGCGTTCGTCGCGACGACGACCTCGTCGGCGGTGACGGTTCCGCCCGGCGTCGCGATCGTGCTCGGCGTGCCGGCGCTCAGCTTGGTCGCGCGCGTGCGCTCGTGGATCCGGATCCCGCGCTCGAGCGCGACGCGCCTGAGCGTGCGCGCCAGCCGAGCGGGCTGCACGGTGGCGCCGTCGCGGAAGTAGACGCCGCGGCGAAATCGAGGCGAGTTGCACTGCGCGGCGATCTGCTCCGAGTCGAGCGGCGACGGCCTCCTCGGGCACGCCGAGCTCGGCGGCCGTCCGGATCGAGTGCTCGACCGCGGCGTCCTGCTCCGGGCAGGTCGAGACCTTGAGGTAGCCGCCGACGCGGAACCAGACGTCGGAGTCGCAGGTGTCGCAGAACTCCCGCACCGACGGGATGACCTGGTCCGACTGGCGCGCGACGGTGAGTGCGTCCTCGTCGCCGAGCGCGGCGCGAAGCCGGGTCAGGTGCGTCCAGTAGCCGTGGAGGAACCCGCCGTTGCGCCCGCTCGGCCCCCAGCCGCACACCTCCGACTCGAGCACGACGACCTCGGCCGCCGGGTCGAGATCCTTGACGGCCAGCGCCGTCCAGAGGCCCGTGTAGCCGCCGCCGATGATCGCGACGTCGGCGCGCTCGTCCCCTTCGAGCGCGGGCGCCTCGGGCGCGCCGGTCTCGGCTGCGAGGGCCTCGTCGAGCCACCAGGGCGGAAGCGAAGGAGCGACGCTCGGCTCGGGCATGGGCCGATCGTACGCGCGTGGCTTAGGATCGCGGCGCGATGCCGAGCACCGTCTGCCTGACGTTCGACTTCGACGCGCTGTCCGTGTGGCTCGCCTACGACCGCGTGACGCCGGCCATGCTCGGGCGCGGCGAGTTCGGGGCACGCGTCGGCGTGCCGCGCGTCCTCGACCTGCTCGAGTCGCACGGGCTGGACGCGACCTTCTTCGTCCCCGGGCACACGGTCGAGTCGTATCCGGCGGAGACGGCGACGATCCTCGAGGCGGGCCACGAGATCGCGCACCACTCGTATTCGCACATCGATCCGAGCGGCCAGAGTCGCGACGAGGAGGCCGCCGACATGGACCGGGCCTTCGCGGCACTGGCGGCGATCGGCGTGACGCCGATCGGCTTCCGCTCGCCGTCGGCCGACCTCTCGGACGCGACTCACGAGCTCGTCGAGGAGCACGGGTTCCTCTACGACTCGAGCCTCATGACGGACGACTACCGCCCGTTCCGCCCGAGGATCGGCGACCGCGTGAGCCGCGCGGAGCCGCTCGTGCGCGGCCGCGAGGCGCGTTTTTGGGAGCTGCCGCTGAGCTTCGAGCTCGACGACTGGGTGCACTTCCAGTTCAACTTCGACCCGTATCGCAAGGGCGGCGCCCCGCCGCGACACGTGCGCGAGATCTGGGAGGCGGAGTTCGACTGGATGCACGCGAACGTCGACGACGGCGTGCTCGTCGTCACCATGCACCCGCAGGTGATCGGCCGCGGCTCCCGGATCGCGATGCTGGACGAGTTCGTCCGCCACTGCGGCGAAGCGGGCGCCGAGTTCCGGCAGATGGGCGACGTGGCCACCGCGCTCGGCCCGGCGGCCTGAACCGCCGCGCGTTTCCAGGCCGGGCCACCGGCGCAAACTCGGCACACAATCGGCACACACCCGTGCGCCGCGCAACGCTAGATTTCAAGCGGGATTGCGGGTGGCTCGAAAAGAGGGCCACAACCCCTCCCAAGGGTGGGGGATTGGTCCTACAGCGTCTCGCAGCCCGAGCCAAGCGGCCCTGGCTACAGTCTCGGCGTGCCCGCGGGTGAACCGATCGATCCGGGCGTGGACATCGGCCACGTCCACCTCAAGGTCGCCGACCTCGACCGCGCGCTCGCCTTCTGGCGCGACGTGCTCGGCTTCGAGGAGACGGTGCGCTACGGCGACCAGGCGGTCTTCCTGAGCGCCGGCGGCTACCACCACCACATCGGGCTCAACACCTGGGAGAGCAAGGGCGGATCGCCGCCGCCGCCGGGGACGACCGGGCTCTTCCACGCCGCGATCCGCTACCCGACCCGCGAGTCGCTCGCCGACGCGCTCAGGCGGCTCGTCGACGCCGGGATCCGCCTCGACGGCGCGTCCGACCACGGCGTCAGCGAAGCGCTCTACCTCCGCGACCCGGACGGGAACGGCGTCGAGCTCTACTGGGACCGTCCGCGCGAGGACTGGCCGCGGCCCGGGGACGGCGGTGACGGGATCGTCATGTACACGCGCCCGCTCGACGTGCAGAGCCTGCTCGCCCTTGCGGGCTAGAGCGCGCGCTCGGGAAGCGGCTCTTCGGCCGGCCCGTTGACGACCGTGCCGTCGATCGCGTAGGCAGAGCCGTGGCAGTGGCACTCCCAGAGCTGGTCGCCGGCCTCCCAGTGGACGATGCAGCCGAGGTGCGTGCAGACCGCTGACAGGACGTGGAGGCTTGCCCTCCGCGTCCCGGGCGATCGCGAGCGAGTCGTCGCCCCGCTCGATCACGACGCCCTCGCCGGGACTCACCTCGGGCATGTCCCCCGCTCCGGCACCGAGCGGCGTGCCCGGGTCGGCAAGTGCTTTCGGGTCGACCTGCTGGCGCGAGCGGATCAGTTCCTCGATCGCCTCGCCGACGCCCGGTGCGTTGTAGCCCGCCCCGGCCAGGACGCGGCCGTCCTTCAGCCAGAAGGCGACGAAGCTCTGCTCGTCGCCACGCATGACGACCTCGTCCCACTCGCGCGCGAAGCCCCAGTACTCGAGCGACGCGTCGAACTGGTCGGAGAAGAAGTACGGGAGCGTGTCGTACGGCGTCGTCGCTCCCGAGCATGCTCTTCGCCGCGAACGGCCCGTGGTCGTTCGCCACCGCCCAGTGCTCGACCCGGATCCGCTCGCCGAAGAACGCGTGCTCGACCGCCGCGACGTCGCCGGCGGCCCAGATGTTCTCGTCCGACGTGCGAAACCGCGAGTCGACATCGATCCCGTTGGAGAGCGCGAGGCCGGCCTGCTCGGCCAGCTCGACCCGCGGCGCGACGCCGATTCCGACGATGACCACATCGGCGTCGAGCGAGCGGCCGTCGGCGAGGCGGACGCGTTCGACCGACCCGCTCCCTTCGAGCGCCGCGATACCGGCACCCGTGTGGAGCTCGACGCCGTTCGCCTCGTGGAGCCGAGCGAAGACGCCGCCGAACTCGGTGCCGAGCACGCGCTCGAGCGGCACCTCCTCCGGAAAGACCATCGCGACCTCGCACCCGCCCGAGCGCGCGGTCGCAGCCACCTCGGCGCCGATCCAGCCGCCGCCGATCACGACGAAGCGTGCGCCGCCCTCGATGCGCTCGCGGATCGCGTCCGAGTCGCCGACACGCCGTAGGAGCAACACGTTCTCGAGCTCAGCGCCGGGTACCGGGAGCGCGCGCGGCATTGCGCCGGTCGTGAGGAGCAGCCGGTCGTAGCCGATCCGCTCGCCGTCTTCGAGCTCGACCTCCGACGCACCGCGGTCGAGCGCGGTCACGAGCGTCGACGTGCGCAGCTCGATGTCATGCGTCTCGTAGAAGTCGTCGTCGAGCACCGGGGACGGGCGATCCTTCTTCCCCGCGAGGTAGGCCTTCGAGAGCGACGGCCGCGAATATGGCTTCTCGGCCTCCTCGCCGAGAAGGACGACACGACCGTCGAACCCCTCGTCGCGCAACGCGGCGGCCGCACGTGCACCGGCGAGACTCGCGCCGACGATCACGAACGTCCGGGGGTTGGCCATGCAGTCGCGAGCGTACCCGCTGACGCCCGATTAGACTCGCCGGATGGACGTGCTGGTCGTCGGATCCGGAGGACGCGAGCACGCGCTCGTCTGGAAGCTCGCCTCCTCGCCCGGGGTCGGCGAGCTGCACGCCGCGCCCGGAAATCCCGGGCATCGCCGGGCTCGCGACGTGCCATCCGCTGCGACCCGAGGACGGCGACAGCCTCCTCTCGTTCTGCCGGTCGCGCGAGATCGACCTGGTCGTCGTCGGCCCCGAGGCGCCGCTCGTCGCGGGCGTCGCGGACGTGCTGCGCCACGGCGGCGTCAGCGTGCTCGGCCCGGGCGCGCAGGCCGCGCGTATCGAGGGCTCGAAGGCGTTCGCCAAGGAGGTCATGCGGGCGGCGGGCGTTCCGACCGCGGCGGCGCTCGACCTTCCGCGCGCACCCTGCGTCATCAAGGCGGACGGCCTCGCGGCCGGCAAGGGCGTCTTCGTGTGCCGTACGCAGGCCGAGGCCGAGGAGGCGTTCGAGAAGGCCCGTGCGTTCGGCGGCAGCGTCGTCGTCGAGGAGCTCCTCGAAGGAGACGAGCTCTCGGTCTTCGCGCTCACCGACGGCGTCGAGGCGCTCGCGCTCCCGTCGGCGCGCGACGCGAAGCGGCTGCTCGACGGGGACGAGGGCCCGAACACCGGCGGCATGGGTGCGTACGCATCCGTTCCAGGCTTCGGCGCGGACGAGACGGCCGAGCTGGTCGAGCGGATCCACAAGCCGGTGCTCGCCGAGCTGGCCAAGCGCGGCACGCCGTTCGTCGGGCTCCTCTACGCCGGTCTGATGCTCACCGAGGACGGGCCGCGCGTGCTCGAGTTCAACTGCCGCTTCGGCGATCCGGAGACGCAGGCCGTTCTCCCCGTGATTGGCGACGATCTGCTCGAGCCGTTCGTGCGCGCGGCGAGCGGCGACCTCGCCGGGGTCGAACTCGGTGAGCCGGAACGTGCGGCGGTGACGGTCGTCGTCGCTTCGCCCGGCTATCCGGATGCACCCGAGACCGGCGCGCCGATCGGCGGGCTCGACGACGCCGAGGACGCTGGCGCGCTCGTCTTCCATGCCGGAACGGCGCTGCGCGACGGCGAGCTCGTCTCCGCCGGCGGACGAGTTCTCGGCATCACCGGCGTCGGCGAGACGCTCGCGGACGCACGCGGGCGCGCCTACGACGCCGCCGGCTGCGTCCGGCTCGAAAATGCCCAGTACCGGCGCGACATCGCGGAGGCCGCGATCCATGTCACAAGCTGAAACCGACCTGACCCCACCGACCGAGGAGGCACCGAGTCCGTTGTCCGTCATCGACGATTTCGAGCAGGGACCGCTGGTCGCGATCATGATCGGCTCCGAGTCCGACCGCGAGCGCATGCAGGGCGCGATCGACGAGCTGGACGCCCGCGGGATCTCGAACGAGCTGCAGGTGCTCTCGGCCCACCGCAACCCGCGCGAGGTCGCCGAGTACGCCTCGACGGCGGCGATGCGCGGAACGCGCGTGATCATCGCGGCCGCGGGCATGTCGGCCGCGTTGCCCGGTGCGGTCGCTGCCAACACCGATCTCCCGGTGATCGGCGTCCCGCTGACCAGCTCGAAGACCGCGGCCGGCGGGCTCGACGCGATCCTCGCGATCGTGCAGATGCCGCCCGGCGTCCCGGTCGCGTGCGTGTCGTTGGACGGCGCGAAGAACGCGGCCATCCTCGCGGCGAAGATCCTCGGCCAGGGCGGCGGCTACCCCGAGGCGCCGAAGCCCAAGCGCTAGTCGAACCGGCCGCCGTAGCTCGAACTAGAATCGACCCTGTGATTGCTCGCTACTCCCGTCCGGCCATGCAGGCGATCTGGTCGGACGAGGGCAAGCTCGCGCGCTGGCTCGACGTCGAGCTGGCGGCGCTCGACGGCTGGGTCGAGGTCGGCGCCATCCCGGCGGAGGACGTCGCGGAGATCCGCGCGAACGCCGTGCCGCCGACCGCCGAACGCGTGCGGGAGATCGAGGAGAAGACGCAGCACGACCTGGCCGCGTTCGTGGACGCGACCGCGGAAGGCCTCGGCCCCGCGGGACGCTGGCTCCACTACGGGCTGACCTCGTCGGACGTGCTCGACACGGCGCTCGCGTTGCAGGTTCGCGACGCGGGAGCGCTCCTCCTCGACGGGCTCGACCGCTCGCTCGCCGCGGTGATCCGCCGGGCCGAGGAGCATCGCTCGACGGTTTGCGTCGGCCGCACGCACGGCGTCCACGCGGAGGCGACGACGTTCGGCGCGAAGCTCGCGGGCTGGGCGTTCGAGCTGGCGCGCGACCGGGTGCGGCTCGAGCGGGCGCTCGAAGGGATGCGCGTCGGCAAGATCGCGGGCGCGGTCGGCACGTACGGCGGCGGCGATCCCGAGATGGAGCGCGTCGCCTGCGAGCGGCTGGGGCTCGAGGTCGAGCCGGTCGCGACGCAGGTCGTTCCGCGCGACCGGCACGCGGAGCTGCTCTCGGCACTCGCCGTGACCGCAGCGTCGCTCGAGCGGTTCGCGACCGAGATCCGCCACCTCGCCCGTACCGAGGTGCGCGAGGTGCAGGAGCCGTTCCGCTCCGGGCAGAAGGGCTCGTCGGCGATGCCGCACAAGCGCAACCCGATCGTCGCCGAGCGGCTCTGCGGGCTGGCGCGCGTCGTGCGCGCAGCGTCGCTCGTCGGGCTCGAGAACGTAGCGCTCTGGCACGAGCGCGACATCTCGCATTCGAGCGCCGAGCGGGTCGTCGTCCCCGACGCGTTCCTGGCGCTCGACTACATGCTCGACCGGTTCGCCTGGCTCGCCGACGGGCTGGTCGTGAACGCCGAGCGGATGCAGCGCAACCTCGACGCGTCGCACGGACTCGTGTTCAGCCAGCGCGTGCTGCTCGCGCTCGTCTCCTCGGGGCTGACGCGCGACGAGGCGTACCGCCTCGTGCAGCGCAACGCGCTCCAGGCCTGGGACGAGGAGCTCGACTTCCGCACGCTCGTCGAGGCGGACCCGGAGATCGCCGAGCGCCTCGGCGCCGGAGGGAATCGCCGCGGCGTTCGACCTCGACGGACGCGCTGCGACACATCGATGTCCTGTTCGAGCGCCTGGCGGCGCTCACGACCGAAAGGGAGAAGGCGATTGTCTGAAACCGGCACCCACGTGGCGAGCGGCAAGGTTCGCGAGATCTTCGAGCTGGACGCCGAGCGGCTCCTGCTCGTGGCGAGCGACCGAATCTCGACGTTCGACGTCGTCCTCCCGACCGAGATTCCGGACAAGGGCCGCGTGCTCACCGGGCTCTCGGCGTTCTGGTTCGCGCGGACGCAGCACATCGTCCCGAACCACGTGCTCGCCCTGCGCGACGACGGCCGCTCGACCGAGGTGCGCCGGCTGCGGATGCTCCCGATCGAGTGCGTCGTGCGCGGCTACCTCACGGGCTCCGGCTGGAAGGACTACCTCGCGACGGGCGCGACCTCCGGGCACACGGCTTCCGGAGGGGCTGCAGGAGTCGGAGCAGCTGCCCGAGCCGATCTTCACGCCCGCGACGAAGGCGCAGGAGGGCCACGACGAGAACATCGGCCGCGAGGAGGCGGCGGTCATGGTCGGCGCCGAGCTCCTCGCCGAGGTGGAGCGCGTCGCGCTCGAGCTCTACCGCTTCGGATCCGAGCATGCCGCGGAGCGCGGGATCATCCTCGCGGACACGAAGTTCGAGTTCGGACTCGACGAGGACAACCGGCTCGTGATCGGCGACGAGGCGCTCACGCCGGACTCCTCCCGCTTCTGGCCCGCGGACGAGTACGAGCCGGGTCGCGGCCAGGCCTCCTTCGACAAGCAGTTCGTGCGCGACTACTGCGAGACGCTCGGCTGGGACAAGACGGCGCCCGGCCCCGAGCTTCCCGAGAACGTGGTCGCGGGCACACGCGCGCGCTACGTCGAGGCGTTCGAGCGCCTGACCGAGCTCTCGTTCGACTCCTACCTCGCCGACCCGAACGGGACGCTCGCGTGAAGGCGACGGTGCTCGTCCGGCCCAAGGCAGGGATCCTCGACCCGCAGGGCGAGGCGGTCGTCACGTCGCTCCGCCATCTCGGGTTCGAGGTGGACGAGGCGCGGGTCGGCCGCGTGATCGACCTCGAGCTTCCCGAGGGCGCCGAGGACGAGACCCGCGCCGCTCTCGAGCGGATGTGCGAGCAGCTCCTCGTGAACGCGCTGATCGAGAGCTACGAGATCTCCCTCGGGAACGGCAGCGCATGAGCGAGCTTCGTCCGCGGATCGGCGTCATCGTCTTCCCCGGGTCGAACGACGACCGCGACGCGGCGCTGGGCCCTCGCGGCGCTCGGCGCCGACTCCGAGCTCGTCTGGCACGGCGACGAGGAGCTTCCGGAGCTCGACGCGGTCGTCCTCCCGGGCGGGTTCTCGTACGGCGACTACCTGCGCGCAGGGGCGATGGCGCGGTTCTCGCCGGCGATGCGTGCCGTCGCCGACTTCGCCGCCGAGGGCGGACTGGTGCTCGGGATCTGCAACGGGTTCCAGATCCTGTGCGAGGCCGGCCTTCTGCCAGGCGTCCTCCGTCCCAACGCGTCTCTGAGCTTCGTCTGCCGTGACGTTCCCGTCCGGGTCGAGCAGCTCGAGACACCGTTCACGTCGCGCTGCACGGAAGGCCAGCTCCTCACGATTCCGGTGAAGCACGGCGACGGCTGCTGGTTCGCTCCGCCCGAGCTTCTCGCCGAGCTCGAGTCGAACGGCCAGATCGTCCTGCGCTACGAGCCGGACGCGAACCCGAACGGTGCGCTCGCCGACGTCGCAGGCGTCCTCAACGCCGAGCGAAACGTCATGGGCCTCATGCCCCATCCCGAGCACGCGGTCGATCCGCTGCTCGGCTCCGGCGACGGCGCGTTCATCCTGGCGTCGCTCGTCGACGCGGCGCGCACCCGCATGCTCGCCGCAGCCTAGTTTTTTCGCTCACCGCAGCTTCAACCGGCCACCTCCTCGCTTCCCCGTCCCCGAGAACCCGAGCGCCGCGGCGAGCTCCGGCCGGTTGCGCAACTCGGCATGCAGACGCGCCACGTCCTCCTCCCGCAGGGTGACCGGGCCGCGCCGCGCAACGCCGTCGGTCGTGTAGGCGAACCGCACGTACCGCTCGCCGTCCGCGCCCGCGAGGAGCTGCACGACCGACGTGAACTCCTTCTCGCCGGAGGACTGGGGCACGTCGACCTGCTCGACGATCGTCGCCTCGCCCCACGCGGTTGTCGCCTTCGTCGTCATACATCCAGGGTAGGGAGCGAATCCGCGCAGAACGCGCACGAAATGCGCCGAGACGCGCGCAGAACTGAAACGAAATTGCGATAGTCGAGGGGTCGCCATGAGAACCATCCTGGACACGATCGGATCGACGCCGCTGATCCGCCTCGAGCGCCTCGCGCCCGCGAACGGCGCCGAGCTCTGGATCAAGCTCGAGTACCTCAACCCGACCGGCTCGATGAAGGACCGGATGGCGCTCGCCATGATCGAGGGCGCCGAGCGCGACGGCCTCCTCCAGCCCGGAGTGACCGTGATCGAGTACACGGGCGGCAGCACCGGCCCGGCGCTGGCGCTCGTCTGCGCGGCCAAGGGCTATCCCGCCCGGATCGTCATCTCTGACTGCTTCAGCGACGAGCGCCTCCAGCTGATGCGGGCGCTCGGCGCCGAGCTCGACGTGATCCCGGCCGTCGAGGGCAAGGGGCGACCGACCGCCCAGGACATCGGGAACATGGTCGAACGCGCCGCCGAGCTCGCCCGCGAGCCGGGCACGTACGCGACCGACCAGTTCCGCAACCCGTACATCATCCCGGGCCACAAGGCGATGCTCGGCCGGGAGATCTGGGAGGACACGCAGGGCCGCGTCACCGGGTTCTGCCACGGGATCGGCACCGGGAGCTCACTCATCGGCGTCTCGCAGGCGCTGCGCGAGCGCAACCCGGACGTCCGGATCGTGGCGCTCGAGCCGGCCGGCTCGCCCGGGATCACCGGCGGCCCGAAAGGCTCGTTCGCGATGCAGGGCTGGACCGGCGGCGTCCCACCGCACTGGGATCCCGCCGCCGCCGACGAGGTCTGGACGATCGAGGACGACGAGGCGATCGAGATGACGCTGCGGCTCGCGCAGGAGGAAGGCGTCTTCGCCGGCGTCTCGACCGGCGCGAACGTCGTCGGCGCGCACCGGCTCGCCGAGCAGCTCGGGCCGGACGCGATGATCGTCACGCTCGCGGTCGACTCCGGCTTCAAGTACATGACCGGCGTCCCGTACGCCGATCTCTAGGCCGGCGGTCAGCGCAGCGACTCGGCCACCTCGACGAGCTCGCGCCGGTCGAGGTCGCCGGACACCGTGACGATCAGGTCGTCCGTCTTCGCCCAGATGTGGGGGACGGCGTGCGGGTCGATCAGGAGCGCCCCGCGAATGCCGCCGAGCGCGCCGCCGCGCAGCGTGACCGCTTCCGGCCGGTCGAAGAAGCCCTCGCCCGAGGCCAGCGGATCCGACCAGACCGACAGCGGATCGCGAGGCCGGGCGTCGCGCAGCCGGGTCGTGACGAGGAACTGGTCGAGCCCGCGCCGGTACGACAGCGAGACGACCTTCTGCGACGGCGGGTTCATCGCCTCGACGCCGGTCGGCGAGCCCTCGTCCGCCACGACCACCTCGGCCAGCTCGTAGCCCTCGGGGATGCTCTGCGGAACGAGCGGGTCGTAGCCCACGCGACCCGGAACGCCGGCGAGCTCGACGCGTTCGTAGCCGTCGTCGCTGCGGAACACCTCCGCTCCGGCCGGGAACCGGAACGAGAAGGTCGAGTCGGGGATCGCCCGGTCGACCTCGAGCCGCTTGAGCTGCAGATCGCTGATGAGCTTGCCGTCCTGGCGCTCGGTCACCCGAACCGGGACACCGGTCTGCTGATCGACAACCACGTCCAGGTGATCGGCCGACACGAAATCCAGCTTGTTCGGCTCGACGTCCACCCGGAGCCTCCAGGCGGGGCGTCCTTCGTAGGTCGTCTCGACGACACGCGAATCGTCGGCAGCGAGGAGCGCACGTACGGTCGAACCGAGCCGGCGCGGCAGGAGCCACTGCTGCGGAGACGCGTCCGGCAGACCTGCGGCGAGGCCGCGCCGCTCCGACGCGATGACGAACCCGCCCTGCTCCACGGCGTACGTGCGCTCGACGTTGCGCGACGCGTCGTACGCGCGATCCTCGCGGCGATTCAGGCCGTGGAGACGGAAGTCACCGTCCGACGGTGAGCGCGAAGGTCGCGCGCAAGGTCCGGCGCCGGCCCTCCGGGTCGAGCTCGACGCTCACGAGCCGTCCGCTCAGGCTCGTCGCCTGCGCGAGCGCCGCCTGGACGCGCGCCGTGACCTGCGCCGCCGAGGCGCGTTCGACCGCAACGCCGGGACGCCGGTCGTCGCCGAGCCGCGGCACGCCGATCGCCGCGACGATCACCATCGCGACCGCGGCGACGGCCACGCCCCAGCGAACCCGGCCGGGGAACAGCCGCCGGCTCGGACGGGCGCGCCTTCGCCCGGCCTGCTCCTGCGCCAGCCGGCGCTCGAGGTCGCCCTGGAACTCCTGGTCGTGCTCCGGAACCTCGAGCGCGCGGAGCGCTGCGCCCAGCTCGGTGTCGCGCTCGCGCGTCACGCTGCGTCCATCCCCTCGTCCGCCGCGGCCAGTGTTGCCCGGAGGGTCGCGCGGGCACGGTTCAGCCGCGACGCCACGGTTCCGGGAGGCACGTCGAGGATGCGCGCCGCCTCGGCGTAGTCGAACCCCTGGGCGTCCACGAGGAGCACGGCGGCCCGCTCCTGCGGCGGCAGCGACGCGAGCGCGGCGCCGAGCGCGCTTCGTTCCCCGATCGCCTCGTGCGGATCGGCGTTCGGCGCTTCCTGCGCGAGCTCGTCGTCGGGATGCAAGGACGCGACCTTCTGCGCCCGCCGCAGCTCGTCCATGCACGCGTTGTAGACGATGCGATAGAGCCAGGTGCCGAGCCGCGACCCGCCCCTGAAGCCGGGCAATGCGCGGTACGCCTTGACGTAGCTCTCCTGGAGCACGTCGTCCATCAGGTGCCTGTCTCCGAGCAGGCGAAACGCGAGTGCGCGCAGGTCACGGTCGTAGCGGTCGACGATCTGGGCGAAGGCGTCCGGGTCGCCGCGGCGGGCACGGGCGACGACGGCGCGGCCGACCTCGGCGGCGCCTGCCGGCTGAGAGACGCTCTGCTCATGCGGCCTCACCCGGTCGCGGCCTCAATAGATCCACACACTCGAGCCGATCGGCGTGCGGCGGTAGATGTCGGGGGCGAACGGCGCGGGTACGCGGACGCAGCCGTGACTGGCGGGATAGCCGGGGATCGTCCCGGCGTGAAGCGCGTATCCACGATGGAAGTAGCTGACCCAGGGAAGAGGAACGGCGTACTGGTACGACCATCCTCGCACCTGCTTGCGGTACACGCGGAAGTTCCCGGACGGTGTCGCGAATCCGCGCTTTCCCGTCGAGACGGCGTAGGCGGCCGCGACCTTGCCGCCGCGGACGACGAAGAGCAGCTGCCGCGCGCGATCGACCTCGACGTGGTTCCCGGCCCGGCGGGCGACGAGCGGGCGAGGCTTGCGAAGCGCCGCCAGCGTTTGCGGCCCGACGATGCCGTCCGCCTTCAGGCGCTGGGCTCGCTGGAAGGCGAGTACGCCGTGGCGCGTCGCGCTTCCGAAGCAGCCGTCCGCGGAGCCCGTCGGGTAGTGCGCTGCGTTGAGCGTCCGCTGGATCGTTACGACGCCGGGTCCGCAGGAGCCGGCCTGGTAGGCGGCCACGCCGGTCGCCGGAAGAGCGGCGGCGAGTCCGGCCGCGACGACGATGAGGAGTAGGGCACGAAATGCGTTCATGCCCGTAAGACGGAGACGGGCGCGGATTTCTTCGCAGCGCCGCCGAGAGCGTCAGAACCAGTGCAGCGAGGGAACTCCGTCGCGGCCGTCGATGCACTGGAGCGCGTAGACCGCTGCGCCGAGGTCGCCCGTCCAGAGGGAGTAGCGGCCGCGGCCGTGGCGTTCGCGATCCGCCTCGACCTGGGCCAGCGCGTGCATGGCGAAGCGCCGGGCGCGGTCGAGCCACACTTCGTCGCCGAAGCGGCGATGGAGGGCGAGGAACGCGCAGCCGTTGCCGGCCGTCCCGTGACAGAGCCCGGCCCCCTTCGCGAGCGGCCCCGCCCGCCAGGTGAGCTCGCCGCCTGCGCGGAGGAGCTCGCCGAACTCCTCGTCGTCCACGGCGATCCCCGCGAGGGAGGTCACCATCCCGGGCGCGCCGTGGCACCACTGCACCCGGATCACGCCGCGTTGCTCCAGCGGATTGCCCACGACCGGCGTCCAGTTCGCGAGACCGTCCTCCCGGGTCGCGAGCGCCGGTTGCCGTCGCGACCGCCCGCGACTCCAGCTCGGCGCGGCGCCGCGCCGAGCAGACCGCCGTCGAGCGAAAGCGCGAGCACGTTGCCGGCGAACCCGTGCCCCGGCCCGACGTACTGCACCACATCGCCGTACAGCTGCTGTGTCCAGAGACCCTCGGGCTCCCAGCGCGACCACAGCTCGTCGGCGCTCGCGAGCCATGCATCCGCCCACCGTTCCTCGCCGGTCGCCGCCAGCATCGCCTGCGCAACGAGCATCGTCCCGGGAGAGCCGAACAGGAGCTCGTTCGTCTCGTTCCCGACGTTCGCGCGCACCGCTCGCTCCAGCCTGATCCGCTGTCTCCAGCGAGGGCGAAAGCCGGTACGCGGTGAGGAGGATTCCGGCCTCGCCTATGAGGAACCCGGGCACCACGCCCGGCCAGTCGGGCTCGGCCAGGTAGCGCTCGTACAGCCGCTCGGCCGTCTCGGTCAGGTCGTGCCCGAGCTGATGGAGCGCCCAGACGATTCCGGCCGCGCCGAGGTAGATCCCGCAGCGCACGACCGTGCCGTCGTCGTCCTCGGAATGCATGGGCCAGAACCCGTCGACCTGCTGGGCCGCGAGCGTGTCCTCGGCGATCGCCGCCACCGCGTCCCGGACACGGCGCTCATCCCACGGATCGTCGACGAGCGGTTCGTGCTGCTCGGGCGTGTAGAGCACGCCTACTCGGACGCCTGGGAATCCATTTCAGGAAGCGTACGACCGAACGGCGCAGGCGGGGGCGGCCGGTTGGGCCGCCCCCATTTCCCTGCGAAGCGGGCTACGGAACGAAGGTGCCCTGCGAGCCGGCCGGAGCCGGAATGGTGAAGTGACCGGGGACCTTCTTCCCCGGTACGCCGTTCACGGTCTGCGTCGAGTACGCGTACGTGAGCACCGCGAACCCGATCAGGTCGGAATTGACCCTGAGAGCGTGGTTCGAGTTGTTCCAGAACGTGTCACATTCCTCGTGGTAACACGGGTCGAACTGCTCGCCCACGGTCCCGCCCCAGATGCCCGCCTGCTCGGCGGTCTTAATACCCTCCGCCCCGGTGAAGAGGCCACCGGCCGGGATGTCGTTGAGGATGAACGCCTGGTAGTCGCTGCGTCCGCTGAACTCGGCGTCGTCGTACGGCTCACCCTTCTTCGTGTAGAAGGACTCGAAGAGATCCTCGATCTGCACGGAGCCCGCCGGAACGGCGACCGGTGCGACGAAGCTCGACTGGTCGGCGTCCTGCGTCATGAAGATGTAGTTCGAGGAGCCGATCATGTCGAAGTTCAGGTAGAGCGCGATCTTGTCCTTCTCCGTCTGAGCCAGGCCGTTGACGTAGTTGGTCGAGCCGACGAGCCCGCTCTCCTCCGCACCCCACCACGCGAAGCGCAGCGTGTTCTGCGGCTTGTGGTTCGCGAGCTGCTCGGCGACCTCGAGGATCGCCGCGCTGCCGGATCCGTTGTCGTTGATGCCCGGTCCCGCGAGCACCGAGTCGAGGTGCGCGCCGGCCATCACGACGTTGTTCTGGTTCTTGCCCTTCTTCTCCGCGAGCACGTTGTAGGTCGGAAGCGTCTGGCGGAGCGTGTTGGCGAACACGCGCATCCGGAGACCGGGCGTGCCGGCCAGCGTGACACCGAGGTTGTAGGTGGTGCCGATTACCGGGATGCCGCTCGTGTTGTTCGCCGTGAGCGTGACGGCCGGGATGTTGTTGCGATCCTCGGCCGCGGTGTTGCCCTGGTTGAAGATCACGATCCCGACGGCGCCGGCGGCGGCAGCGTTCTCCGCCTTGATCTCGAACGTGCACACGCCGCGCTGGAGCAGGGCGATGTTCCCCGCGGGGAAGCCCGCGAAGTCGGTCGCCTCGCAGCCGCTCGTGGACGTGTTGCCGATCCCGAGCTGCAGGTCGACCGGCGTCACGTTCGCGGTGACGTCACCGGGGTCGGTCTGTGTGATCGCCCCGAAGTCCGTGCCCTCGACGTACGTGACCGTGCCGGGCGCGACCTGCTGCAGGGCCGACGGGCCGACAACCTCGAACGCGAGGTAGTCGAACGCCTGGACCTGCGGCTTGTAGCCGGCGCGCTTCAGGGTCTTTACGACGTAGTCGACCGACCGGTCGTAGCCGGCGAACCCTGAGAAGCGGTTCCCGTCGTTGCGGTCGGCGATCCGCTGGAGCGCCCACTGGTGCTCTCGCACCTCGCTGAGGCGGACGCACTCGAGGATCTTCTCGTACGTGTTGTTGTCGCGCTTTTCGCAGCTCTTCTGCTTGTGCTTGTTGCCGTGCTTACTGCCGTGCTTGTTGCCGTGGCCCGACGAGGCCACCGCGCCGCTCACGGACACCATCGCCGCCAAAGCAAAGACGACGATCGCGAGCGTCCAGACGCGGGTACGCGTCGACGGTCGTGAGAGTCCCGACATATGTTCTCCCCCTTCTCTCGATTTCGGCCGGAAAGGTAGTGCCGCCCGGCTTCAATTGCGGCGAGCGTACGGCGACGATCAGGAAAAGTCACCCAGCCCGCCAGGACGAACGTCCCCGTATCCTCCCCGCCCCTAGCCTTCCCGAATCTTCCAGAAGCTGTCTTTGCGGACGATCTTGCCGTCGTCTCCGAACGTCCAGATGTCGCAGCCGCGCACGTCGACCCGCACGCCCTCCGTGGTTGTGCCGCTGATCGTCCATTCCGAGACGCCTCGGTTCCCGGATACGAAATGGTCGTCGTCGGTGTAGCTGACGTCCGGGATCCCCTCGAAACGCATCGCCAGCCCGCGGCGCACCTCGTCCTTCCCGACGAAGCGCCGGCCCCATCGCTCCGGCCCCCGCGGGGACTCGAACACGCAGTCCTCTCCGAAGTGGGCCATGATCGCGTCGAGGTCGTGCTCGTTCAGGCTGCGGAGCGCGTCGCGGAGCTGCTCGGTCTTCTCCGCGTCGGACACCGCTAGACGCCGCGTTCGATCAGCTCGACCCGGTAGTCGTCCGGGTCACGGACGAAGCACAGCCGGGAGCCGCCTTCGCGGACGGTGTACGGCGGCCGCTCGGGCTCGATCCCCTGCTCGGCGAGCGCCGCCAGGGTGCCGTCGAGGTCGTCCACGGAGACGGCGATGTGGCCGTAGCCGGTGCCGACGTCGTACCCGCCGAGCGGCGTGTCGAAGTTGTAGGTCAGCTCGAGCCGGTCGCCGTCGCCGGGGAGGCCCATGAAGACGTTGATCGCCTCCTCGCGGATCGGCATCCGCTTGCGCTCCTCGAAGCCCAGCGCGGTGTAGAACGCGACCGAGCGGTCGACGTCCGTGATGCGGTAGCAGGTGTGGACGAGCTCCATGCGCGCGAGCATAAACAGAGAGGGCCCCGGCGTGTGCCGGGGCCCTCTGAGCGTTACGTGAGCGGCGGTTCTACTTGAACCGAACGACCACGGAATGGACGGAGCCATCCGTGAGCTGCACGACGAGCATCCGGCAGGTGCCTCTCCAGCTCCTGTCGGTCTCCCACTCGAACGTGTACCGCTTCTTCTTCTTGTCGTACTTCAGCGCGCCGAAGTCCTCGCCCTGCTGGCGGGCGAGCATCCGCATCTTCAGCCGCTTGGCCTTTCCACAGCCCTTGGACGGGGTGTAGTTGGCGCAGTTGACCTTCACCGAGTACGGGGAGCCGACCGCGAGGATGTTCATCCCCGGTCGCCGCCCAGGGAGAAGATGACGTCGATGTCGTCGCCCGCCTTCTCCTCGACGTACTTGCCCGGCTTCGCATCGAGCGGATCCTCGAAGCCGTCGAAGTGCCAGAACACGTTGTAGGTCCGGGTCACCGTGGTGGTGTTACCGGCCTGATCCGTCCCGGTGACCGTGAAGGTCTTCGGGCCGACCGTGCTG
The DNA here is from genome assembly GCA_963814525.1 of uncultured Actinomycetes bacterium. Lineage (GTDB taxonomy): Bacteria > Actinomycetota > Thermoleophilia > Gaiellales > Gaiellaceae > CAVRUF01. Next base: position 529,986 of record CAWFDH010000008.1, read on the forward strand.
GTGTTGATGTAAGCGCCGTTCGCCACCGTGCCGACGCAGGAGAGGAGTCCGGACTGCCCGTCTGAGCAGAGGTAGGACGCCTTGACCTTCTGGCCGAGCGAGTAGGTGGCGCCGTTCGGCGGAGTCGTGACGGTGACCGTCGGGGCCGTGGCGTCGACCGTGAAGCTGATCGACTTGTCGGCCTCGACGTTGCCGGCGTTGTCCGTCGAGCGGAACACGAGCGTGTGCGGACCGTCCGTGGTGACCTGGAACGGACCCGAGTACACCGACCAATCGGCTGCACCGTCGAGCTTGTACTCCGTGGACGCGATCCCCGAGCCGCCACCGTCGATGTTGTCGTCGGCGATGAGGGTCACGAACGGAGCGCGGTAGTAGCCGTTCTGAGGCGCCGGCGACAGCGATGCGGTCGTCTCCGGAGCCTCGGCGTCGATGGCGAACGTCGCCGACTGCACCGCGGAGGCGTTGCCGACGATGTCGATTCCGAACCACTTCACCGTCGTCGTGTGGTTGAAGGTGAAGATCTCGCCCGGACGCCTCATACCCTGGGCCTCCCACTTCGGAGACGCGAGGGTCGGCGTCGATCCGTCGAGCGTGTAGTGGATCACCGACGGCTCGTTGCCCCACTTGAACGTCGCGCTGATCGGCGACTGGGATGCCATCGGGCTGCCCTCGGGCTTCGTGATCATCGAAGACGTGGGAGCCGTGTGATCCCGCTGGTAGGCCAGAGCGCCTCGATCAGGCCGTAGTGGCCGTTGGCGAACTCCATCGCCTCGTGCATGCCCTCCTGCGCGAAGTTCGGCTGGAAGCCGACGCCGACAGAGGAGCCGGTCGAGGTGCCGTCCGTCGAGAGCTGTGCGTTCACACCGTGCGCCATCGTCAGCGGAGCATCGAGCACGATGTTCGTTGCCGGGCTGGCCGGGTTCGGCGTGACGATGCTGACGATGGTGCGAACCTCGCGGAACGGTCCGACGTCGATCCGGATCTCGTTTCCGACGGTCATGCCGGTCGTGGTGGACGCCCGGATCGCGGTGAGCTCCGGCCGCCGTTGCGATGTTGAGCAGCGGCATTGCCGTCCGGTCAGCTCCGACCTCGAAGCTGTAGGCGATGATCCCCTTGCGGTAGTAGTAGTCGTCCGCCGAGTTGCCGGCGGCCGAGTACAGGACGTCCGCGATGGGGCCGGTCGTCTGTGGGTTGATCACGGTGCCGCGGTACTCCTTGATCCGCTTCAGCGTGGTGTCGGTTGTCTGCCAGAAGTAGCCCTCGATCCCGATGTTCGGGGACGGCGCGGTGACGCGGCCGGCTCCGACGTAGGAACCGGCGCCCACATGAACAGGCCACCCGAGCTGTGGGTGTTCATCGCGAACTTGATGTTGTCGAACGTGTCCACGACCCAGTGCGAGTTTCTTCGTCTCCGGCTCGGAGATCTCGGACAGGCCCGGAGTACGTCTCGCTCGTACAGCTCGACGACGCACCGAAGTAGCCGTCGAAGAGCGTGTACTGCGAGTTGTTGCGGTTCAGGTCGACGCCCCAGCTCGTTGCGGGCGGCGAGGCGGCATCGCGTCGCGTGCCCGGGGCGCAGTAGTTCGGTCACGGTTCCCGCCGCTGGCCGTCGAGGTCGTAGAGCGAGATGATGCGACGCCGTCGGGGTTGATGGACCGGGACGATGAAGATGTCGAGGTTGTCGACGAAGTCCTTCGTCTCGGCGTCGGTGGCGTAGTTCTCCGTCAGACGCCGTCGCCAGCTCGTAGCACGTGAGCGGAGTGACCCACTCGCGAGCGTGCTCCTGGCAGTAGATGTAGATGCCGGTCTTCGATCCGTCACGGTCCTTGCCGATCCGGAGGACCTTCATGCGGAACGGACCCGCTGGACGCTCGCGGGAGCGTTCGGAGGAAGTCGGACAGGTTGACGATCGCGCGCGGCTGGACGATGCCCGCACCCGCGTTCGACGCCCACGTCTGGGCCGACATGACTCGGCGGACGCGGCACGGGTCGGCGTTGATCGCCGCGACGACCTGCGCCGCCGTGCTCGTGAGCCTGCCGTCAGCGTCGGTGGCGAGGCTCACGTTCACATCCTTCTGGCCCCCGATGTTCGGGGTGACCGACACCATGAGCGGCGAGTCGGCGACGCCCGGGTTCACGAACTGCGCCCGGGTCGCGTTGCCGCCGTTCTGACCGATCTACTTGGTCGCCGTCAGGACGACCGTTGCAGGCTGGAGTGCACCGCCCGGAGCCGAGCCGATGTTCCCTGCACCGTGGAGCACCGCCGCACCCGCGGCGTGCGCCAAGGCGAGCGGCGCGGTGAGGTTCACGTTGGTAGCCGGGCTGGCCGGATTCGGCGTGACAACCGACGCGACCGTCGCGAACTCCTGGTTCGCCCCGGTGTCGATGTTGAGCACCGTTCCAGCAGCGACACCCGTGGTCGACGCGAGTCGGATCGCGTTGGCACCTGCCGGCGCAGCGACCTGAACCGTCGTCGCGACCGGGTACATGCTCGCCGCCGACTTGCGCTGGTACCCAGTCGTCAGGTTGGGCAGCGGGATCAGCTGCGTGATGTTCGGGTACTCCGTCGCGATGTTCTCGAACGCGTTGTAGACCTCGGTCGGATCCATGTAGTGATCGAAGAAGTGGCTCTGGAATCCGATCGGGTACGGCTCACCCTGCGGGTTGCCGGTGATGAACTCGGTGACCGGAGCGATGACCGGGGGCTCACCCACCGTGCTCGTCGCGACGCGCACCGTCTTCGGGACCGGAGTCGTCGAGCCGACCGCACCGATCCGGATCGTGATCCGGTGGTACAGGTACGTGTCCGGAGTCGGATCGCCGTCGATGTAGCGGCTCATGTTGACAGCCGTGCTGATAGACGCCGTCCTCGGCCGCCCAGGACAGGGCGAGCGTCGGCCCGGTGTGCTGATCACTCGTCGCCGAGTCGAACGCCTCGACCGAGATGAACCGGCCGCCGTAGTTCTGGAAGTAGTCGACCCGCTGGATCGTCACTTCCGGAGCGGCGTTTGCGAAGACGACCGTGCGCAGGCCGAACCTCTGAACGCTTGCGCCAGCGCCGGTTTCGGCGGCCTTCTGGGCCGCATTCGAGGCGTCGATCGCCGCCTGGCGCTCGGACATGCCGAGCGAGGTAGTCGTAGTAATCCTGGATGGTGGCGCCGATGTCGTAGCCCGCCTCGGCGAGCGCCGCGAGCTCGTCCTCGGTCACCATTACCTGTGTGGTGATCGTTCCGTCGTCGTTGTGGCGAACGTACTCGGCCACGTCCATTCCGGTGGCGACCAGCGCGTCGAGCGCTGCGCGACTCGGAAGGTTGACTTCGACCAAACTTGTCCTGCTCAACACCGTTTTCGTCTGTGATCGCAGCCGCGCCTCCTGTCAGCGCAAGGGCGACGAGCACGACGAGAGCCGGCAGGACCATCAGGCCCCGAAGGCTCCCCATACGTCTCCGCATTCCCCTCTCCTCTCCTGGTGGGACGGGCAATGAGAACAGGTTTTTCGGCTGTTTTCAAGCGAATCGCCCGGGTTGCAATGCGCAATAGTTTCCTGTAGTCGCCCCCGAAGCTGCAGAAAACTACGGCCGTTGCGGCGTTGCGACCGCCTCGCGCGTGCGCGAGAGACGGAAGGCGCCCGATCCGAGCGCGACGCCGCCCAGGATGAGGGCGAGACCGAGGATCGCGTTCAGCGGAAGCGGGTCGTTCAGGATCGTCACGCCGTAGGCGACCGCGAACGGCGGGATCAGGTACGTGACGAGCGCGGTGCGCGAGGCGCCGTAGGCCATGAGCATGCGGAAGAAGAGGAGCAGCGCGAACGCGGTCCCGACGATGCCGAGGACGGCGACCGACGCGAGCGCCTTGGCGCTCGGCGTCTCCTCGGGAAGCCGCGTCAGCGACAGCGGCGCGAGGATCAGGAAGCCGGCGATCGACGAGCCCGTGACGAGCACGAGCGGTTTCGTCGTCGTGTAGTGGTTCTGCGTGAACAGGTTCGCGCAGGCGTACGAGAGCGACGCGAGCACGACGGCGAGCGTCCCGGCGACCGCCCACCAGCCTCCCTCCGGGTGCAGGCCGGCGAGGACGGCGACGCCGAGGAAGCCGAGGATGATCCCGACGAGCCGCATCCCCGAGACCGTCTCGCTCGGCCGGTACTTGATCGCGAGGAGCGCGACGAAGATCGGAACGGGCGCGTTCGCGATCCCGGCGATCGACGAGGTCGACGTGCAGCTCGCCCCAGGCGATGAGCGTGAACGGCAGCGCCGTGTTGATCACGCCGAGCACGACGAGCCCCCAGCCGGCAGCGCGGATGTCGGCGATCGCGCCGCGGGCGCCCTGCTGCACCATCAGGATCGGAATCAGGACGAGCGAGGCGAGCAGAAGCCGGAGCGCCATGAGCGGGATCGGGTCGATCTCGTCCACGGCGACGCTGATGAACATGTACGACGCGCCCCAGATCGCGGCCACGAAGATGAGCAGGGGGAGGTAGCCGCGGGCCATCGCCGCACGCTAGCCGCTGAGCGGCAACGTCACGCCGATGAGGCGGCTAACCTACGAGCCTTGAGCCCGGTCGCGGAGCAACCACTCCACCGCGCGCTCGGCCTGACGGACGGGGAACTCGATCGAATCTGCGTTCTGCTCGAACGGGAGCCGAACGACTTCGAGCTCGCTGTGTTCTCCCTCCTCTGGTCGGAGCACTGCGGTTACAAGCATTCGGCGCTCCTCTTGCGCCGATTTCCGACCGAGGGCGCGGCCGTGCTCCAGGGCCCCGGCGAGAACGCCGGCGTCGTCTCGGTCGGCGACGGCCAGGCGGTCGCCTTCAAGGTGGAGAGCCACAACCATCCGTCCGCGGTCGAGCCCTTCCAGGGCGCCGCGACGGGCGTCGGCGGGATCCTCCGGGACATCATCGCCATGGGCGCGCGGCCGATCGCGCTGCTCGACGGGCTGCGCTTCGGCGACCCGGGCTTCGCCTTCGGGCGCGCGGTCGCCGGGATCGGCCACTACGGAAACTGCGTCGGCGTCCCCACGGTCGGCGGCGAGGCGGTGTTCGACTCGGTCTACGCCGAGAACCCGCTCGTGAACGCGATGTGCGTCGGGGTGCTGCCGGAGAAGCGCGTCCTTGCCTCTCGCGCGCGTGGGACCGGGAACCTGATCGTCCTCTACGGCGCGACGACCGGCCGGGACGGCATCGGCGGCGCGAGCGTCCTCGCGAGCCAGGAGCTCTCCGACGCGGACGAGGACAAGCGCCCGACCGTGCAGATCGGCGATCCGTTCACCGGCAAGAAGCTGATCGAGCTCTCGCCTCGCGCTCGTCGAGAACGGGCTCTGCGTGTCGCTCCAGGATCTCGGCGCGGCCGGGCTCGCCTCGTCGCTGGCCGAGATGGCCGCGCGCGGAGGAGCGGGCGTCGACGTGCATCTCGACCGCGTGCCCCAGCGCGAGACCGCGATGGATCCGGTCGAGATCATGATCTCCGAGAGCCAGGAGCGGATGGTCGCCGTCGTCGAGCCCGAGCGGATCGGCGAGGTCGAGGAGCTCTGCGAGCGCTGGGAGCTCGCCTGCACCGTGATCGGCGAGGTGACCGAGACCGGCGAGCTGCGCTGCTTCTTCGACGGCGAGGCGGTCGGCGAGATTCCCGCGCGCTTCCTGACGGACGAGGCGCCGCGCTACGAGCTCGAGACCGAACCGCGAGAACCCGCTGCGCCGGTGGAGGTCGCACGCCGCGCAGGCCGAGCCGTTCCACCTCCTCGAGTTGCTCGGCTCGCCCAACATCCGCAGCCGCCGCCGCGTCTTCGAGCGCTACGACCACCTCGTCGGGTCGCGCACCGTTCGCCGTCCCGGGCTCGACGCCGCGGTGCTGCGGCTGCGCCCGTCCATGCGCGGGCTCGCGGTTTCGCTGGACGGCCCGGGCCGCGCAGCGGCGCTCGATCCGCGCACGGCCGGGATGAACGCGGTGCTCGAGTCGGCGCGCAACGTCGCCTGCGCGGGCGGCACGCCGCTCGCGATCACGAACTGCCTGAACTTCGGCAATCCCGAGAAGCCGGACGTCGCCTGGGAGCTGACCGAGGCGATCGAGGGCATGGCGCTCGCCTGCGAGGCGCTCGGCGTTCCCGTCGTCTCCGGGAACGTGTCGCTCTACAACGAGACCGACGGACGCGCCATCGATCCCACACCCGTGGTCGGCTGCGTCGGGACGATCGAGGACGTGCGGAAGATTCCCTCCCGCTGGCAGGAGGGCGACGTCGTGCTGCTCGCCGGGGACGCGCCGGTCGCGCTCGACGGCTCCGAGTTCCAGGCGCGCTTCCTCGGCGGCGTCGCCGGGTGCCCGCCACGGCCCGACCTCGACGCCGAGGCGGCATTGATCCGGTTCCTGGCCGCGAACGGCGCGGTGCTGACGAGCGCGCACGACGCCTCCGACGGCGGCCTCGCGGTCGCGCTGGCCGAGCTGGCGATCTGGTCGGGGATCGGCGCGGAGATCGATCTCGACCGACGACACGGTGACGTGGTTCGGCGAGGGCGGCGGACGAGCAATCGTCAGCTGCCGGCCCGAGGACGTCGCGCCCCTCGAAGGCGTCGCGCTCCGCGCAGATCGGCACGGTCGGCGGCGGCACGATCCTCGGCCTCGGCCTCGACGAGCTCGCCGCGGCGCACGAGCACGGAAAGGCGGCCTAGCCATGTGCGGCATCCTCGGCATCCACGCGCCCGACCGGGACGTCGCCCGGCTCGCCTACTTCGGGCTCTTCGCGCTCCAGCATCGCGGCCAGGAGTCGGCCGGCATCGCGGTCTCGGACAACGGCCGCCTCACGGCGATGCGCGACATGGGGCTCGTCTCCCAGGTCTTCTCCGAGGAGAGCCTCCAGGGCCTGCGCGGCCAGGCCGCGATCGCGCACTGCCGGTATTCGACGACGGGCTCGGTCAACTGGACGAACGCGCAGCCGGTCGTGCTCGAGGGCCCGGCGCGCCGGGTCGCGCTCGGCCACAACGGCAACCTCGTGAACACGACCGCCCTCCGCAAGGAGCTCGACGAGATGGGCGTGAAGCTGCGCACGACCTCCGACACCGAGGTCATCGCCGCGTTCCTCGCCTACGACCAGCGCCCGCTCGAGGAGGCGGTGGCGGCGACGATGCAGAAGCTCGAGGGCGCCTACGCGACCGTCGTCCTCTCGGAAGGGAAGCTGCTCGGCTTCCGCGACCCGCAGGGGATCCGGCCGCTGGTCGTCGGGCGCCTCGACGACGACCTCGTGATCGCATCCGAGACGTGCGCGCTCGACCTGCTCGGCGCCGAGTTCGAGCGCGAGATCGGGCACGGCGAGCTGGTCGTGTGCGACGAGAACGGGCTGCGCGGTTTCCAGGTCGTGCCCGAGGACGAGGGCGGCGGCGCGCTCTGCATCTTCGAGTTCATCTACTTCGGCCGGCCCGACTCGAAGTTCCGCGGCGTCGAGCTCCACGGCGCGCGGGTGCGGATGGGCGAGCGGCTCGCCGAGGAGGCGCCGGTCGCCGCCGACATGGTCATCGGGATCCCCGACTCGGGCACGCCCGCGGCGATCGGCTTCGCGCGCGCGAGCGGCATCCCGTTCAACGAGGGCCTGATCAAGAACCGCTACGTCGGCCGCACGTTCATCCAGCCCGACCAGGCGCTGCGCGAGCACGGGATCAAGACGAAGTTCAACCCGCTCGCCGAGGTCGCCGGCAAGCGCGTCGTCGTCGTCGACGACTCGATCGTCCGCGGCACGACGACCCGCAAGATCGTCTCGATGCTCTTCGAGGAGGGCGCCGAGGAGGTGCACGTGCGCGTGTCGTCGCCGCCGATCGTCTCGCCGTGCTTCTACGGGATCGACATGGCGACCGAGGAGGAGCTGATCGCCGGCAACCGCTCGGTCGACGACGTGCGCGAGCAGATCGGCGCGACCACGCTCGCCTACCTCTCGCTGGACGGGCTCCAGGCGGCGACGCGGCGGCCCGAGGCGACGTTCTGCCGCGCCTGCCTGACCCGCAAGTACCCGACCGCGGTGCCCGACGACCGCACGCTCGCCAAGCACCGCTTCGAGCCGACGCGCCTGTGATCGCCGTCTCGCGTCTCCAGGTCGCGCCCGTGAAAGGGCTCCGCCTGCATTTCCCGGAGGAGATCTCCGTGGCCTCCGACGGCGTGCCGGGCGACCGGCGGTTCTTCCTCGTGAACGAGGACGGGCGGCTCTTCAGCGGCATCGACTACGGCCCCCTCGTGCAGGTCGTCTCCGAGGCGGATCCCGCCGGGACGCGGCTGTCGCTGACATTCCCGGACGGCCGCGTCGTCGACGGAGAGGTCGCACTCGGCGAGGAGAAGGTGACGCCGTTCTGGGGTCGCCCGGTGCGCGGCCGGTACGTCGAGGGGCCGTGGGAGGACGCGCTCTCCGACTTCGCCGGGAAGTTCCTCCGCATCGTCCGCGTCGACGACGACCGGACCGGCTACGACTCGAGCCCGGTGACGATCCTCGGCGACGCGTCGGTCGAGGAGCTCGGCCGGCAGGCCGGGACGAACGGCGACGTTCGACGCGCGCCGCTTCCGCATGCTGATCGCGCTCTCCGGGACGAAGCCGCACGAGGAGGACGAGTGGATCGGCGGCCAGGTGCGAATCGGCGAGGTGCTCCTCCGGATCGATCGAGCAGACCGCGCGCTGCGCGACGACGACGCACAACCCGGACTCGGGCAGCCGCGACTTCGACACGCTGCGGGCGATCAAGAACTACCGCGGCGTGCGCGACGGCGACTCGATCGACTTCGGCGTGCTCGCGCGAGGTCGAGGAGCCCGGGCGGATCCGCGTGGGCGACCCGGTCGAGCCGCTCTAGCCGACCGCTCAGCGTTTCCCGAGCTCGCAGCTAGTTACTCGCGCGCGACGACCCCGCCCTGGGTGGGGGGTGACCACCCTCGGACCCGCTGGTCACGCTATCGAGGAAACGCGCGCGTGTCTGGCGCCGAAGTGTGCCGACTTCGTGCCGAGTTGCCCACAGCCCCGCCGCCGCGCGCCGAGCTACGAGCCGCCCACGTCCAGGATGATCGTCCGCAGGTCGGTCATGTCCTCGAGCGCGTGCCGGCCGCCGACTCGGCCCCAGCCGGTCTTCGTCCCGGCCGCGCCGCCGAACGGCTGCAGCGTCTCCCAGTACATGGTCGAGTCGTTCACGACCACGCTCCCGACCCGCAGCTCGTTCGCGAAGCGGAACGCCCGCGCCAGGTCGCGCGTGTACACCGCCGCCTGGAGCCCGAGGTGCGACTCGTTCGAGACCGCGAGCGCATCGTCGTCGCCGTCCACGGAGATGAGCGGCACGATCGGCCCGAACGTCTCGTCGCGGTTCACGAGCGTGTCGCGCCCGACGTTCGCGACGACGGTCGGCTGGTAGTAGAGCTCCGTCGGCCGCCCGGTATCCCGCGCGCCGCCGACGACGACCTCGGCGCCCTTCGCGACCGCGTCCTCGAGGTGCGCGTCCATCTTCTGCGCGGTCGGCTCGTTCTGCATCGGCCCGACGAGCGTCGCGTCGTCGAACGGATCGCCGAGGATCCAGCCCTCCGCCTCGCTGACGACCGCCGCCTGGAACTCCTCGTACACCGAGCTGTCGACGAGCACGCGCTCGGTCGCGGCGCACACCTGGCCGGCGCAGTAGAACGCGCCGTAGACCGCGCCCTTCGCGGCGAGCTCGAGATCCGCGTCCGCGCACACGACGACCGGGCCGTTGCCGGACGCCTCGATCAGCGTCCGCTTCAGCCCGGCCGCGCGCACGATCTTCTCGCCCGTCGTGTGCGAGCCGACGAACGCGATCCCGTTCACGCGGTCGTCGGTCACGAGCCACTCGCCCACGTCGCCGCCGCCGTAGATCACGTTCACGACCCCGTCCGGGAGCCCCGCGTCGGCCATCGTCTGCATGAAGTCGGCCATCGCGATCGGCGTCCACTCGGACGGCTTCACGACGAACGTGTTCCCGACCGCGATGCCCGGCGCGACCAGCTCGGCCGGGATCATCCCCGGGAAGTTCCACGGCGTGATCGCCGCGTAGACGCCGTTCGGCACCCGGATCGTGAACATCCGCTTGGCCGCGTCCTGGGTCGGGATGACCGACGACTCGAGCCGCTTCGCGTCCTCGGCCGACGAGCGGAAGTTGTCGGCCATCTCGTGGATGTCGTCGAGCGCCTCGGCCTTGTACGGCTTGCCGTTCTCGAGCGTGAGCGAGCGGGCCAGGTCTTCCTTGCGCTCCTCGAGGAGATCGCCGATGCGGTGCATCACCTCGGCGCGGTCGAACACCGAGAGCGCGGCCCAGGCGGGCTGCGCAGCGGCCGCGGCCTGCGTCGCACGCCGAACGTCCTCGGGGCTCGCGTTCGGCGCCTCGGCCAGCGTCTCGCCGGTCACCGGGGAGACGACCGTCGCGCGCGTCCTCGCCGGTCGCGTCGACCCAGTCGCCCGCGACGAAGTTCTGCAGCGTCCTGGTCAAGGCGCGTTCACGACGAAGCGGTCGTACGCCTCGTCGAGCACCTGGCGGAACACGCCCATGAACTCGTCGAGCTCGGCGCGGCCGGCGACGAGAGGCGGAGAGAACTGCGCGGCCGTCTCGGCCCGGTCGTCGACGCGCATGTAGACGCCGAGCTCCCGCGCGCGCGGGACGAAGAACTGCTTGATCAGCACGTCGCGCTCGGCCGGTGTGAACGTCGCCTTCGTCTCCTTGTCCTTCACGAGCTCGAAGGAGTAGAACGCGCCGTCGCCGCGCACGTCGCCGACCAGCGGATGCTCCTCGCCGAGCTTGCCGAAGACGCTCTGGTACTCCGGCGTCATCCGCTGGACGTGGCCGATCATGTCCTCGCGCTCCATGATCTCGAGGTTCGCGAGCGCGATCGCGCACGAGACCGGATGGCCGCCGAACGTGATCCCGTGGATGAACATCGAGCCGGGATCGGCGAAGAACGGCTCGATCACCTTCTCGCTCGCAACGAGCGCGCCGAGCGGCGCGTACGCGCGAGGTCAGGCCCTTGGCCATGGTCATCATGTCCGGCTTGATCCCGTAGCGGGTCGAGCCGAACCAGTCGCCCATGCGGCCGAAGCCGCAGATGACCTCGTCGGCCACGAGCAGGACGCCGTGCTCGTCGCAGATCTCGCCGGACGCGGTCGAAGTAGCCCTCCGGCGGCACGATCGAGCCGGCCGAGTTCTGGACGGGCTCGAGGATGACCGCGGCCACGGTGGACGCGTCCTCGTTGCGGATGATGTTGTCGATCTCGTCCGCGCACTGGAGCGTGCAGGCCGGGTTCTCGGCGCAGTACGGGCAGCGGTAGCGGTACGGCATCGGCGCGCGGAGGCAGCCGGGGAGCAGCGGCTCGAACTGGGAGCGAAGCGCCGGGCTTCCGTTCACGGAGATCGCGCCCATCGTGGTGCCGTGGTACGCGCTGCGGCGGCTGATGTACTTGAAGCGCGTGGGCTCGCCGCGCAGCCGGTGGTACTGGCGCGCGACCTTGAGGGCCGACTCGACCGCCTCCGACCCGCCCGAGCAGAAGAAGACGCGTCCGACGTCGATGGGGACGAGCTCGGCGAGCTTGTCGGCGAGGTCGAGCGACGGCTGCGTCGCGAAGCCGACCCAGTTCGTGAAGAACGGGAGCCGCTCGAGCTGGGCGCGCGCGGTCTCGGCGATCTCGGGCCACGGCCCGTAGCCGATGTTCACGCAGTAGAGGGCGGCGAGCGCGTCGAGGTAGCGGTTCCCCTCGGTGTCCCAGATGTAGCAGCCCTCGCCGCGGTCGATGACGATCGGGTTCGATGCGGCGCCGGCCGTCGTGAAGTGGCGCCACAGGCGATCGGATGCGACGGCCATGCCGCGCATCATGCCAGGGCGGAGAGCGCTATTCGCTGACGTTGCGCATCTTCGCGAGGCCGCGGGAGATCAGGTATGCGGCGGTCGCGATGCCGGCGAAGCTCACCCAGTTGGCGGCGACGAGCGTCTTGTCGTCGATGATCACCACGAGCCCCACGGCGATGAGCGCGAGCAGATACACGATCAGCTCGGGATTCACCGACGGGATGGGCGGAGCGCCGGAGCCGTAGTACGGCTGCTGATGCGGAGGAGGCGGAGGCGGAGTTGACATGTCGGCGGGGTTCGCGCCCGCGCGGGCCTTTCCTCCCGGCGGGCTACGATGCCGACCCGGTGGCGAGCTACGAGGACTCGGGCGTCTCGCTCGCCGCGGCGGACGCCGTGGTCGAGCGGCTGCGCGCTGCGGCGGAGTCGACGCGAACGCCGGGCGTGGCGTCCGGCCTGGGCGGGTTCGCGGGGCTCTTCGCGCTCGACGACGAGCGCCTGCTCGCGGCCTCGACGGACGGGGTCGGGACGAAGCTCGTGCTCGGCGCGCAAGGCCGGTCGGCTGCGCGACGCCGGACGCGACCTCGCCGCGCATTGCGTGAACGACGTGCTGACGACCGGGGCGGATCCGCTGTTCTTCCTCGACTACGTCGCGTCCGACTCAGCTGAGCCTCGACGACGTCGCCGCGCTCGTGGAGGGCGCCGCGGACGTCTGCCGCGAGGCCGGGTGCGCGCTGCTCGGCGGCGAGACCGCGGAGATGCCGGGCGTGTACCAGCCCGGGAGAGCTCGACTTCGCCGGGACCTGCGTCGGACTTGTGACGCGCGACCGGCTCGTGGACGGAACGCGGGTCGCGGAGGGCGATGTCGTGCTCGGGTTCCCGTCCTCCGGCCTGCACGCGAACGGGTTCTCGCTCGTGCGGCGCCTGATCGGCGACGGCGACTTCGACGCCGATCTCCTGCTCGAGCCGACCGCGCTCTACCTCGACGCCGGTGCGGCGCCTGCGCGCCGCGGCCGACGTGCGCGCGCTCGCGCACATCACGGGCGGCGGCATCCCGGGGAACCTCTCGCGCGTGTTGCCCGAAGGGCTCGGCGCCCGGATCGACCCCGCTGCGTGGGAACGGCCCGCGGTGTTCCGGTGGCTCGACGACCAGGGCGTGGACGAGGAGGAGCAGCGCCGCGTCTTCAATCTCGGGATCGGCTACTGCGCGGTCGTTCCCGCCACCGACGCCGAGGCGTCCGGACTCGCCGTCATCGGCCGAGTCGAGTCCGGGCTCGACGGCGTCGTCTTCGCCGGCCGGCGACGAGACGGTCAGTGATTGCGGCGGCGGCGGGCGCGCGAAGCGGCTGCCGGAACCTCGCCCACGGCCGGGGCATGCTTGGCGCGCCGGTGCGGCGCGGTCGGCTTCGGTCCGTCCAGACCGAGCTTGCTCTTGATCTCGACACGCACGATCGGCGCTTCGGTGGTCGGTACTACCTGCATTGGTGCCTCCAAGCGATAGGCACCCATACTCGCACACGGGCGCACGGGTGATCGGCGTGCTCGTCTCCGGGGAGGGAACGAACCTCCAGGCGCTCGTCGACGCCGGGCTGCCGGTGACCGCGGTCGCGTCGAACGTTCCCGGCGCCCGGGCGCTCGAACGCGGCGCGAGCGCGGGAGCGGCAACGGCCGTGTTCGCGCTCGAGGACTACGGCGACCGCGCGGCCCGCGACGTCGCGATGGCGGACTGGCTCGCCTCCCACGGCGCGACCCTCGTCGTCTGCGCGGGGTACATGCACCTGCTCACGCCCGGGTTCCTCGACCGCTTCGACGCCGTGATCAACGTCCACCCGTCGCTCCTCCCCGCCTTTCCCGGCCTGCGTCCGCTCGAGGACGCGCTCGAGGCCGGAATCCCGGAGACCGGCGTCACCGTGCACTTCGTCGACGAGGGGATCGACACCGGGCCGGTGATCCTCCAGGAACGGGTCGCGATCGAGCCCGACGACACGGCCGCGACACTTCACGCGCGCATGCACGAAGTCGAGCACCGGCTGCTGCCCGAAGCGGCGCGCCTCTATCTGGCAGGCGAACTACGCTCTCCTCGCAGTGCTTGAACGCGCCCTTCTCTCCGTGTTCGACAAGACCGGGCTCGACGTGTTCGCACGCGAGCTGCACGAGCTCGGGAATCGAGCTGGTGGCGAGCGGCGGCACCGCGACCTTCGTCAAGGAGCTCGGCCTGCCGGTCACGCGCGTCGACGACCTGACCGAGATCCCGGAGCTCCTCGGCGGCCGCGTGAAGACGCTCCACCCGAAGATCCACGCCGCGATCCTCGCCCGGCGAGACCACGAGGACGACGTCGCCGCGCTCGAGGAGCACGCGATCGATCCCTTCGACCTCGTGTGCGTGAACCTCTATCCGTTCCAGCAGGTCGCGGCCCGCAAGGACGTCCGCGAGGAGGAGGCCGTCGAGATGATCGACGTCGGCGGCCCGTCGATGCTGCGCGCGGCGGCGAAGAACTTCATCCACGTCGTCCCGGTCTGCTCGATCGACCGCTACGGCTCGATCGTCGCCGAGCTGAAGGAGCGCGGCGACATCGGGATGGCCGCCCGGCGCGCGCTCGCGGCCGAGGCGTTCGCGCACACGGCGTCCTACGAGGCGTCGATCGCCCAGTGGTTCTCCGACCGCGAGACGTTCCCCGACCGGCTGATCGTCTCGCTCGACCGCGTCGTCGACCTCCCGTACGGGGAGAACCCGCACCAGCGCGCGTCCTACTACGCCGAGGCCGGCGCTCGGCGGCATCTCCTCTCGCGGGTCGACCAGCTCGGCGGCAAGCAGGTCTCCTTCAACAACCTCAACGACCTCGACGCGGCCCGCGCGCTCCTGGGCGAGTTCACCGTTCCGGCCTGCGTGATCGTGAAGCACGCGAACCCGTGCGGCGTCGCGCTCGCGACCGAGGCGGAGGAGGCCTACGAGAAGGCGCTCGCGTGCGATCCCGTGTCCGCATACGGCGGCGTCGTCGCCGTGAACCGCAGGGTCGAGGCCGGCCTGGCCGAGAAGCTCGCGGACCAGTTCGTCGAGGTGCTGATCGCGCCCGACTACACCGAGGAGGCGGTCGAGATCCTGCGGCGCAAGGAGGCGACGCGGATCCTCCAGGACCGGGAGCGCCGCGGCGCGACGCCGGGCGAGCGCCACTACAAGCGCGTGCTCGGCGGAATGCTCGTCCAGGACACCGACGGCGAGACGGACGACCGCGACGCCATGGAAGTCCCGACGGTCAACGTCCCCGACGAGCCGATGTGGGGCGATCTCCTCTTCGCCTGGCGCGTCGCCAAGCACGTCTCGTCGAACGCGATCGTGCTCGCCAAGGGCCTCCAGACGATCGGGATCGGGACGGGCCAGCCGAGCCGCGTCGACGCGACCAAGATCGCGCTCGTCGAAGGCGCGCGAGCACGGCCACGACCCGATGGGCTCGGCGCTCGCCTCGGACGCGTTCTTCCCCTTCGCGGACGGCCCGCAGCTCGCGCTCGACGCCGGCATCGCCGCGGTCATCCAGCCGGGCGGCTCGAAGCGCGACGACGAGGTCACGGAAGCGGTCGAGGCCGCCGGCGCCGCGATGGTGCTCACCGGGCGGCGACACTTCCGCCACTGATCCGCGGCGAATACCCTTCAGCCCCATGGAATATCCGACCATCCTCGACCTCGTCGGCAACACGCCGCTGGTGCGCCTCCAGTCGCGTGGGCGCCGAGCTCGAGCCGCTGCTCCTCGCGAAGCTCGAGTTCATGAATCCCGGCGGCTCGGTGAAGGACCGGATCGGCCTGGCGATGATCGAGGCGGCCGAGAAGGACGGGAAGCTGAAGCCCGGCGGGACGATCGTCGAGCCGACGAGCGGCAACACCGGCGTCGGCCTCGCCATCGCGGCGGCGCTGCGCGGCTACCACTGCATCTTCGTCATGCCCGACAAGGTCGCGCGCGAGAAGATCGCCCTGCTGCGCGCCTACGGCGCCGAGGTGATCGTGTGCCCGACCGCGGTCGCGCCGGAGTCGCCCGAGAGCTACTACTCGGTCTCGGCCCGCTTGACCGAGGAGATCCCCGGCGCGTTCAAGCCCGACCAGTACTCGAACCAGGCGAACCCCGAGGCGCACTACGCGACCACGGGCCCGGAGATGTGGGAGCAGACCGGCGGCGACCTCGACGTGATCGTCTTCTCCGTCGGCACGGGCGGCACGATCTCCGGCACGGCCAAGTACCTGAAGGAGCAAAAGCCCGACCTGCACGTCGTCGGCGCCGATCCCGAGGGCTCGATCTACTCCTCCGAGACGGTGCACACGTATCTGGTCGAGGGGATCGGCGAGGACTTCTGGCCGACCACCTACGACCCGTCGCTCGTGGACGAGTACGTGACCGTCTCCGACCGCGACTCGTTCCTGACCGCGCGCCGGCTGGCCCGCGAGGAAGGCATCCTCGTCGGCGGCTCGGGCGGCACGGCCGTGTGGGCGATGCTCGAGGTCGCGAAACGCTTCGGGAAGGGCACGACGATCGCAACGCTCATCCCGGACTCCGGGCGCGGCTACCTCTCGAAGCTCTACGACGACAACTGGCTCGCCGAGTACGGCATCCTCGAGCGCGGCACGGTCTCGCCGACGATCCAGCAGGTGCTCGCCTTCAAGCAGGCCGAGAAGAACGGGATGCCCGGAGCTCGTCGTCGTCGAGTCGCACGCGAAGGTCGGCGCCGCGGTCGAGCTGATGCAGCGCTACGGCATCTCGCAGATCCCGGTCGTGCGGCACGACCCGGTGGACTCGCTCGCGGACGTCGTCGGCTCGGTGCGCGAGCGCGGCCTGCTCGAGCGGCTGTTCGGAAACCACGAGGCGCTGAACGACGACGTCGCCGCGGCGATGGAGCCCCCGCTTCCCGCGGTCGAGATCGACGAGTCGGTCGAGACGGTCTTCACGGATCTCTCCGGGACCGCGCCCGCGGTGCTCGTGGCCGAGTCGGGCAAGCCGATCGGCGTGCTCACCCGCGCGGATCTGCTCGAGTACCTCGCCCGCGCGTGACGCTGACGCTCGCGGCCGCGCGGGCGCTCGCCGTGTCCGCGCAGGGCTACGCCGGACGCGCGCGGCGCGGGAACGCGGATGACGTCGAGGCGGTCGTCCGCCGCCTGGGCTGCGTGCAGCTCGACTCGATCACGGCCGTCGAGCGGAGCCACCGGATCGTGCTCGGCGCGCGGGTCGGCACGTATCCGCGCGCGACCGTCTCCGAGCTGACCGCGGCCGGCCGGCTCTTCGAGTTCTGGGGCCACGAGGCATGCGTCATGCCCGTCGCCGACTACCCGCTCCTCAAGCGGCGCATGGCCGGGCGGCGGATACACCAATGGTACGGCGACGTGATCGGCGGCGACCCCAAGCTGGCCGAGCTCGTCCTCGCCCAGATCGGCGAGCGCGGGCCGATGGCCTCCCGCGAGTTCGAGGGCAAGGGCGGCGGCGGCATGTGGAACTACAAGCCGGCGAAGCGGATGCTCGAGGCGCTCTGGACCTCCGGCCGTCTCGCGGTCGCCGGCCGTCGCAACTTCGAGCGGCTCTACGACCTCCCCGAGCGGGTGCTCCCGGCCGAGGTGCTCGACGCGCCGATGCCCGACGAGGCCACGTACCTCCGGACGCTCGCGGTGCGGGCCGTTCGCGCGCGCGGGTGCCTCTCGGATTCGGCGATCGTGGAGCACTGGCGCTTCACCGGCGGCACGAAGCGGATCCGCCCGCATCTCGACGCGCTGGTCGAGGAGGGCGAGCTCGAGCGTCACGAGGCCGAGGACGGCGGCGCGCCGCTCTACGTCGTCCCGGGCGCGGAGCCCGGGCGCAACACCGCGGCCGTTCTCCTCTCCCCGTTCGACAACCTGATCTGGGACCGCGCGTTCACCGAGCGGCTCTTCGGCTTCCGCCACATGATCGAGGTCTACAAGCCGGCGCATCAGCGGCGCTACGGCTACTACGTCCTCCCGTTCCTGCGCGGCGAGCGCCTCGTCGGCCGCGCCGATCTGAAGGCCGACCGGCAGGCGGACACGCTGCGCGCGATCGCCTTCCATCCGGAGCCCGGAGTGCGCGACTCGGCCGCGCTTCGCACCGCATTCGAAGGGGCCTTGGCGCGCCTGGCAGCCCTGATCGGCGTTGCTACGATCGACGCACCTTGGACTTCGAGACGCGCGCCATCCACGAAGGGCAGGAGCCCGATCCGACGACCGGCGCCGTAGCGGTGCCGATCTACCAGACCTCCACGTTCATCCAGGAGGAGGTCGCCAAGCACAAGGGCTACGTCTACGCGCGGAGCGCCAACCCGACGCGGAAGGCGCTCGAGGACTGCCTCGCGTCGCTCGAGAGCGCCGACCACGGCTTCGCGTTCAGCTCGGGGATGGCCGCCACGACGACGGTCACGCAGCTCCTCAACCCCGGCGACAAGGTCGTGGCCGTGAACGACGTCTACGGCGGCACCTACCGGCTCTTCGACAAGGTGCTCGCGCCCAAGGGCTACCTCTTCGACTACCTCTCGACCGAGGAGTGCAACACGCGCCTGGCCGAGTCGCTCGACGAGACGACGAAGATGGTCTGGCTCGAGTCGCCGACGAACCCGCTGCTCAACATCGTCGACATCCGCGCGGTCGCCGAAGCCGCGCATGCCGTGGGTGCCTTGGTCGTCGTGGACAACACCTTCGCGACGCCGTACCTCCAGCGCCCGCTCGAGCTGGGCGCGGACATCGTCGTCCACTCGACGACCAAGTACATCGGCGGCCACTCCGACGTGGTCGGCGGCTTCGCGGCCATGAACGACCCGTCCGTCGCCGAGCGGATCAAGTTCCTCCAGAACTCGATGGGCGGCGTGCCCGGGCCGTTCGACTCGTGGCTCGTGCTGCGCGGCCTGAAGACGCTCGCCGTGCGGATGAAGCAGCACTGCGAGAACGCGCACCGCATCGCGCCGTTCCTGAACGAGCACCCGGCGGTCACGAAGGTCTACTACCCGGGCCTCCCCGACCACCCGGGCCACGAGCTCGCGGCCGCGCAGATGTCGGACTTCGGCGGGATGATCTCGTTCCTCCTCGCCACCAAGGAGGATGCGTTGACCGTCGCCGGCGCCACGAAGGTCTGGCAGCTCGGCGAGAGCCTCGGCGGCGTCGAGAGCCTGATCGAGCATCCCGGCCTCATGACCCACGCGTCGACGGCCGACTCGCCGTTCGCCGTGCCGGACACGCTCATCCGGCTCTCCGTCGGGATCGAGTCCGCCGACGACCTGATCGCGGATCTCGAGCAGGCGCTGGCGAAGGTGCCGGCCGCCGCTCGCGCAGCCTCGGACTAAACACCGCGACCCCGGGAGGGGATCGTTTGGGTGTGTGGCGACGCAATTCCGATCCGGATCTCGCAGCGATCGAGGCCGTCTACCGCGAACGGTTCGCATCGTTCGTCCGCCTCGCGACCGCGATCACCGGGAACGAGCAGGCCGCTCTCGACGCCGTCCATGACGCGTTCGTGAAGGCCGTCCGCAAGCGCAGGAAGCTGCGCGACCGCGACTCCGCCCCCGGCTGGGTGTGCCGGATCGTCCTGAACGAAGCACGCAAGCGCCGCACCGCCGAGGCCCGCTACGTCCCGACTCCGGACGAGAGCCTCGACCGCGCCGAGTCGCCCAACGGCCATCACGAGCCGGGCGCCCTCGCAGCCGCGGTCGCAGCGCTGCCGGAGCGCCAGAGGACGGCGCTCTTCCTCCGCTACTACGCCGACCTCGACTACGCAGGGATCGCCGAAGCCCTGGGGATCGCGGTCGGAACCGTGTCCGCGACCTTGCACGCGGCCCGCGCCAACCTGGAGAGCACCTTCGAGGAGATCAAGACATGACCGACATCGCAGAACAGCTCGACCTGATGACCCCGCCCTACGCCGGCGCCGGCGACTGGAGCCGCGTCGTCGCCGACGCCGACGCGTCCGCGTTCAGGCACACGCACGCCCCCGTCCGGCTCGCCTTCGCCGCGGCGTTCGTCGCGCTCATCGCGGCCACCGTCGCGTTCTGGCCGGCCGGCGGATCCAGCCCGACCGTGATCGACCGCGCGCTCGCGGCGACCGGCACCGGCTCGGTGCTCCACATCGTCTACGAGAGCGACCTGCAGCACGCCCTGGTCGATCTCGAGACCGGCGAGCGGACGGAGATCCGCGCGCAGCACGAGGTCTGGTTCGAGCCGACCAAGCTCCTGCGCGAGACCGAGACCTTCGACGGCGTCGTGCAGTCCGACGGCGTCTTCCGCGGCGGCGAGATCCCCGAGCACGCGACCGAGGTCTACGCGAGCCTCGGCGCCGGCTACCGCGAGGCGCTCGAGTCCGGCGACGCCCGGGTCGTCCGTGAGGACGTCTTCGAGGGAACGCCGGTCTACTGGATCGAGCTCGCCCCCAGCCACGAAGTGGCCGTGTCCAAGGAGACCTACAAGCCGGTCACGATCCGCATCGACCAGGGCGGAATGCCGTTGCTGAACCGCATCCTCGCCTACGAGACGCTCGAGTCCGGCTCGGCGCCGCTCGGCGGGCAGCAGGGCACTCGCGGCCCGATGGACGTGTCCGCGCAGCCCGGCCCGGAGATCGACCTCGCCGACGCAGCGTCGGTGCTCGGCACCGAGCCGGTGTGGGCCGGCCCGGATCTCCACGGCTACCCGCTCGAATCCGCGCGGAAGCTCACCATCCCCTCCACCGACGGCCCCGTCTCGGCCCTGAGCCTCATGTACGGCTCGCCGCCGATGCCGCACGCGGAGATCATCGAGTCGGCCACGGCCGCGGAGGGCCTGACCATGCTGGCCGGCGTCCACAACTACGTGCCGGAGGAAGGAACCGCGCTGCTCTCCGGCTCGACCGCGCTCCTCCGCTCGAACGGACTCGTCGTGGCGATCGTCGCGCCCGACGAGGAGATGGCGATTCTCGTCGCCCGCGCTCTCGTGCCCTACACGGGATAGCGCCTCCATCGCACCTGGGCTCCGGATCCACCCCGGGGCCCGGGTGCCGCCCTTCTCGTTCTCGAGTAGCTCCTCGTACACGGCGACGTAGTCCGCGACCATGCGCCCGGTCGAGAAGTGCTCCTCGGCGGCGCGGCGGCACTCCTCGGGCTCGATGCGGTCGGCGTCCGCGATCGCCGCGACCATCTCCCGGTAGTCGTCCACGATGATCCCGCTGCGGCCATGGTCGACCACCTCGGGAACGGCGCCGCGACGGGTCGCGATCACCGGGGTGCCGCAGGCCATCGACTCGATCATGACCAGGCCGAACGGCTCCTCCCAGTCGATCGGGAAGAGCGTGGCGCGAGCGTTCTGGAGGAGATCGACCTTCGACGCGTGGCTCGTCTCGCCCACGTACTCGGCGTCGTCGCCGAGGAGCGGCGCGACCAGCTCGTCGAAGTACTGCTGCTCCAGGTGCTCGCGCTTCTTCCCGGCCAGCTTGATCGGGAGCCCGGCCTCGCGCGCGATCTCGATCGCCCGGTGCGCGCCCTTGTCCGGGGAGAGGCGGCCGAGGTAGAGCAGGTACTCGCCGCGCTCGGAGTGGTACGGGAACGCGTCGAGGTCGAGCGCGTTCGGCACGTTCGCCACCCAAGGGAGATCCGGGCCCGGCTTGCGCTGGTTCATCGAGATCGAGACGAGCCCGACCTGCGGCGCCAGCTTCGCCAGGCCGCGGTAGTTCCCGAGCTGGAGGTCGTCGAGCGGACCGTGGACCGTGTGGACGACCGGCGTCGAGATGAGGCCGCCCATCATCGAAACGAGCTGCGACGAGTGGTCGTGGATGACATCGAACTCGTCCGCGTGCTCGTAGCACGGCAGCGCGTGGTGGAGCTCGATCCACGACGTCCCGATCGGGTTCAGCGGCGGCTCGGGAAAGGCGGAGACGAGCTTGGCGCGCGTGCGCGAGTCGCCCGAGGCGAAGAGCGTCACGTCGTGGCCGGCGTCCGCGAGCCCGTCGGCGAGGAGCGACACGACCCACTCGATCCCCCCGTAGCCCGTGGGCGGAACCGGGAACCACACGGGGCTGAGGACGGCGACCTTCATTCCAGCTCGGGCGCCTCGGTTTCCTCGACCCGGACGTGCCCGTCGGCGAGGACGACGTTCCAGATCCGGTCGAAGGCCCGCACGCCGGAGAGTCTGAGCGCGCCCGCCCACGAAGGCAACTCCGGCGGCGCGACCGTCTCGAGCGCCTGGCGCCCGTGGTCCGGCTGGAGGCCGAGCAGCACCTGGAGGAGGAGCACCGGCGTCGCCGCGGCCCAGGCCTGCGGTCGGGCCGCGGTCGGGATACGCGATCGGGAACGGCGTCTCGGTGCGCGGGAAGCCGGCGAACACCTCGGGGAGCTGGTGGTCGAAATGCGCGGCGGCCTCGATCGAGCGGCGCGCGATCCGGTGCGCCTCGGGCCAGCGGCCGGCCCGCGCGAGGCCGAGCGCGATGAGCGAATTGTCGTGGGGCCAGACGGTTCCGTTGTGGTACGTGAGCGGGCTGTAGCCGGCGTCGCCCGACGACATCGTCCGCACGCCCCAGCCCGACCAGAGCTCCTCGCCCATGAGCGCGTCGACGACCGCGTCGATCCGATGGTCGGGGACGATCCCGCTCCACAGGAGGTGGCCGATGTTCGACGTGAGCGAGTCGACGCGGTTGCTTCTCCCCGTCGAGCGCGAGCGCGTAGAACCCGCCGCGCTCCTCGCACCAGAACGCCTCGTCGAAGCGGTCGCGCAGCACGGCCGCCTCGCCCTCGAGCCGGTCGGCGAGCTCGCGGTCGCGCCAGACCTCCCGCGCCAGCTCGGCCATGCGGAGCTTCGCGTCGTAGACGTAGCCCTGCACCTCGCAGGCCGCGATCGGCCCGATCGCCTGGCGTCCGTCGTGGAAGAGCTGCGAGTTGTGCGAGTCCTTCCACGACTGGTTCTCGAGCCCGCGCTCCGACCGGCGGTGGTACTCGACGAAGCCGTCGCCGTCGAGATCGCCGTACTCGTCGATCCAGCCGAGCGCGCGCATCGCCGGCTCGCGCAGGGTGCGGACGAACGCGGCGTCGTCGGTCCAGCGCCACACCTCCGAGAGCAGGATGAGGAAGAGCGGCGTCGCGTCGACCGTGCCGTAGTAGCGCGGGAACCAGGTCTTCGCGGCCTTGCCGGTGCGGACCTCGTGGACGATCTTCCCCGGCTCGGCGTCTGCGAACGGATCGTCCTCCGTCGCCTGGAGCCCGGCGAGCGCGACCAGAGCGTTGCGCGCCAGCTCGGGTCCGAAGATCAGCGTCTGGAGGCACGTGATCAGCGTGTCGCGGCCGAACACGGCCATGAACCACGGCATCCCGGCCGCGAAGAGCTGGCCGCCCGCGCCGCTCTCGTGCATGCGCAGCGAGGCGAGGTCGGCGACGGAGCGGTCGAACGTCGTGTGGAGCGGCGGCCAGCTGGCGCGAAGCTGCGGCACCTGCATCCGCCAGGCCTGGAGCGACGCGCGCACGCGCTCGAGCTCGGCGCCGAAGCGCAGCTCGGCGCCGGTGTCGGTGTCGACCTGCCCGTCAGGCGAGACGGTCACGTCGACCCGCAGCCGCCACGACTCGCCCGGATCGAGCGCCAGGCGGTAGCGCATCGTCGAGCCGTCGATCTCGCCCGGCGCGGAGAAGAAGAGCTGCGTGACGCCGCTGGGACTGCCGTTCAGGTCGGCCAGCGTGACCGAGGTCTCGGTCGGGTCGAACGCAAGCGGCGCGAGGTCGGGCAGCGGGTCGGCGTTCTCCGGGTCGCCGAGCGCGAAGTCCCAGTCCTTCACGCCGAAGATGTCCGCGAAGTCGGTCCCGATCTCGAGGGCGAGCTCGAACTCGAGCCGCCGGCTCGAGTAGTTGCGGACGACCGACGTGGTCCTGCATGCCGTCGCCGACGAACCGCTCGCGCGCGATCGAGAGCTCGTCCTGGCCGAGTCCGCCGGCGATCGGGTTGCGCGAGTAGAACGCGGCCGAGAAGTAGTCGACCCGGTCGGAGGAGAGAAGCAGCGGCCGCTCGCCGTTCACGGTCAGGATCCAGCGCGAGAGGAAGCGCGTGTCGCTCGCGAAGAGCCCCGCGGTCGTCTCGTCGAGGTCGCCGAGCTCGTCGCAGACGCAGAAGGTCGACCCCTCGAGAATCGTCAGCGCCATGACTCGACCCTAACGGGGTGGGTGAGGGCTGCCCGATCGCGGACGATGGAGTCCTGGGTCGCCTGCTGCAGCGGCTTCACGACCATCTCGTCGATGACCATGTGGTCCGGCCGCGTGACCACCCAGAGGATGCAGTCGGCGATCTCCTCGGGCGTCAGGTAGCGCACGCCCGCGTAGACCGCGTCCTTCCTGGACGTGTCGCCGCGGAAGCGCACGTCCGAGAACTCGGTGTCGCCGACCATGCCGGGATCGACGGTGGAGACCCGGATGCGCCCGACGAGCTCCTTGCGCAGCACCGCCGTGAGCGCGCGCACCGCGTACTTGGAGGCGACGTACATGCCGCCCATCGGGTACGCCTCCCGCCCGGCCCACGAGCCGAGGTTGACGACGTGCCCGCGCCAGTCCTCCATGTGCGCGAGGGTGAGGCGCGTCAGGCGCACGAGGCCCATCACGTTCGTCTCCCACACGACCTCGTCGTCCTCGCTCGAGCCGTCGGCGATCGCCGTGCGCCCGAGCGCGAGGCCGGCGTTGTTCACGAGGATGTCGATCCGGCCGCCGAGCTGCATGGCCGCCGCGGCGACGAAGGCCTCGGCGCTCTCCTCGTCCGTCACGTCGAGCGGGAGCGCGATGTGCCCCTCGCCCGGAAGCTCGGCGAGCACGCCTTCGAGCTTCTCGACCCGGCGGGCGCCGAGGGCGACCTGCGCACCTGCGCCCGCGAGCGCCAATGCGGTCGCGCGGCCGATGCCGCTCGAGGCGCCGGTGACGACAGCGGTGCGTCCGTCGAGGTCGGGCACGTCGGCGAGCTTAGCGTGGGAGGGGCCGCCCCCGAGGCGGAACGGAGAGGGACCGCCCCGGGGGCCTGCGGCTTGTCGTCGCGGCTGTTGCGACGACCCCCAACTCGCTGCTGCGACGTCGGTCGAGAGAAGGACGCGGCTGCGGCGAGACCCAAGCCGACTGTCGTCGGTTGGGATCCTTGCGAGCACACCTGGCCTTCGGATAGCCGTGCGAGGCCCGATGCAAACCGCACGAATAGCAAAAATGCCTGCTAATCCCCCGAAATGGGGAGAGGCTTCGCTCCGGTTTCGGCGGTATTACAGAGGTTCGCCCGCGGCTTTTTCGGCCACGGAGGCGAGCGATCCACCGGTGCGCCCCACCTCGAGCCCGACGAGGTAGCAGATGAGCGGCGCGTTGATCCGCTCGCCGCTCTCGTGCGCAGCCACCCGCGCGAGCGACAGGAGCGTCCGGACCTCCGCATCCGTGAGCGCGTAGTCGCCGGCGTCGCCGTCCAGCCTCGCGATCGCTTCTTCGAGCCAGGCATCCATTGGAGGAGAACCTACAAGCCGGCGCAACTTAGACTCCGCGCGATGAAGATCGGGGTGCCCAAGGAGACCGCTCCGGGCGAGCAGCGTGTCGCGCTCGTCCCGGACGGCGTGCGGCGTCAGACCGAGGCGGGCGTCGGCGTTCTCGTCGAGACCGGCGCGGGCGAGGCCGCCGCCTATCCCGACGCGGCGTACACGGACGCGGGCGCGCAGATCGTCTCCGCGGACGACCTCTACGCCCAGGCCGATCTCGTCCTGCGGATCGGCAAGGTCGACGGAGGTCGGCGCGCTGCGAGACGGGCCAGACGCTCGTCGCGTTCCTCCAGCCCCTCGTCGAGACCGAGCTCGCCAAGGCGCTCGCCGAGCGCGGCGTCACGAGCTTCTCCATGGACGCGATCCCGAGGATCACGCGCGCGCAGCCGATGGACGCGCTCTCCTCGCAGGCGACGGTGGCCGGCTACAAGGCCGTGCTCATCGCGGCCGGCTCGATCGGCAAGTTCTTCCCGATGCTCACGACCGCGGCCGGCACGATCCGCCCGGCGAAGGTGATCGTGCTCGGCGCGGGCGTCGCGGGACTCCAGGCGATCGCGACCGCACGGCGGCTCGGCGCGGTCGTCTCCGCCTACGACGTGCGCCCCGCCGTGAAGGAGCAGGTCGAGAGCCTCGGCGCGGCGTTCCTCGAGCTCGACGTCGAAGGCGCCGAGGGCGTCGGCGGCTACGCGATCGCGCTCGGCGAGGACGAGCAGGCGCGCCAGCAGGAGCTCCTGAAGCTCCACGCGGCCGAGTCGGACGCCGTCATCTCGACCGCGCTCATCCCCGGCAAGCCCGCGCCGCTCCTCGTCACCGAGGACGCCGTCGCCGCGATGCAGCCGGGCTCGGTGATCGTCGACCTCGCCGCCGAGATGGGCGGCAACTGCGCCGGAACCGAGGCGGGCGAGACGGTCGTGAAGAACGGCGTCACGATCGTCGGCGAGACGAACCTGCCGGCGACGATGCCGTTCCACGCGAGCCAGATGTACTCGCGCAACGTCACGAGCTTCCTCGGGCTCGTCGTCAAGGACGGCGAGCTCGTCTTCGACTTCGAGGACGAGATCGTCCGCGACACCTGCGTCACCCACGAAGGCCGCGTCCTGAAGGAGCCCGCATGACCGCCCAGCTCGTCGCCAGCCTCACCATCTTCGCGCTCGCCGCGCTGCTCGGCCTCGAGCTGATCGGCCGCGTCCCCACGCTCCTCCACACGCCGCTCATGTCGGGCACGAACGCGATCCACGGGATCGTCCTCGTCGGCGCGATGCTCGTCGCCGGCTCCGCGGACTCGACGCTCGAGCAGGTGCTCGCGTTCGTCGCGATCGTCTTCGGCACCGTGAACGTGGTCGGCGGCTTCCTCGTGACCGACCGGATGCTCGACATGTTCAAGCGCCGGCCGGAGCGCGACGAGTGAGCCAGAACTGGGTCAACCTGATCTACGCGGTCGCGGCCATCCTGCTGTGCCTCGGGATCAAGCGCCTCAGCTCGCCCGCCACGGCGCGCTCGGGGAACTTCGTCGCCGCCGTCGGGATGACGATCGCGGTCGTCGTCACGCTCTTCTCCCCGGAGATCGACTCCTACGGGCTGATCTTCGCCGGGATCGCCGTCGGCACGGTGATCGGCGTCGCGTCGGCGCGCCTGGTGCGCATGACCGCGATGCCGCAGATGGTGGCGCTCTTCAACGGCGTCGGCGGCGGCGCGGCGGCGCTGATCGCCGCGGCCGAGTTCCACCGGCTCGCCCCGCTGCCGCTCGACCTGGCAGGCGACGTCGTCATCGGGATCATGTTCTCGGCGCTCATCGGCTCGATCTCGTTCTCGGGGAGCATGGTCGCGTTCGCGAAGCTCCAGGAGCTCCTCCCCGGCCGGCCGCTCGTCTTCCCCGGCCAGAACATCGTGAACGCGCTGCTCTTCGCCGCCACCGTGGCCGCGGGGTTCGCAGCGGCGATCACCGAGGACCAGATCTGGCTCGTCGCGCTTCTGGTCGGCGCGCTCATCTTCGGCGTCACGCTCGTCCTGCCGATCGGCGGCGCGGACATGCCGGTCGTCATCTCGTTCCTGAACGCGTTCACCGGGCTCGCGGCCGCCGCGACCGGCTTCGTGCTCGACGAACAACGCCCTGATCATCGGCGGAACGCTCGTCGGCGCCTCGGGAACGCTGCTCACGATCCTCATGGGCAAGGCGATGAACCGCTCGCTCGCGAACGTCCTCTTCGGGGCGTTCGGCGCGGCGCCGTCAGGCGGCGGCGGAGCGGCGGTCGCCCAGGACGGCCAGGTCGCGCGCGAGGTCACGGCGGACGACGCGGCGGTCATGCTCGCCTACGCCGACCAGGTCATGGTCGTGCCCGGCTACGGCCTCGCGGTCGCGCAGGCCCAGCACGCGGCGCGCGAGCTCGCCGACCTGCTCGAGGCGCGCGGCGTGAAGGTGAAGTACGCGATCCATCCGGTCGCCGGCCGCATGCCGGGCCACATGAACGTGCTCCTCGCCGAGGCGAGCGTGCCGTACCCGCAGCTCCTCGACATGGACGAGGCGAACCCGGAGTTCCCGCGCACCGACGTGGCGCTCGTCGTCGGCGCGAACGACGTCACGAACCCCGCCGCCCGGTCGAATCCGGACAGCCCGCTGTACGGGATGCCGATCCTCGACGTGGACAGGGCGAAGAACGTCGTCGTCCTGAAGCGGAGCATGAACCCGGGCTTCGCCGGGATCGAGAACGAGCTCTACTTCGATCCGAAGACGGCGATGCTCTTCGGCGACGCGAAGGACTCGATCGAGCGCCTCATCGCCGGCGTCAAGAGCGTCTAGCCGGACACGAACGAGAGACGCACGGAACCGTCACAGAAGCGTCGCGAACAATCCCAAGTTGCAGACTGCAACTTGTCAACCCCGCATGGATCCTGAGGCCGGACGGCAAGTAACAGTCTGCAACTAAGTCCGGAGCGGCCGGGAAGCTTCGGGGTCAGGTGCGTTTCGCGACCGCCTGGAAGACGGCGAGGAGAATCACCGCGCCGACGATGGCCGCGATCCACGTGCTCAGGTCGAAGAACTCGTCGATCGGGTCGCCCAGGTCGAGTGCCCGGGCGAGAAAGCCGCCCAGGAGGGCGCCGACGATGCCGACGACCGTCGTGAGGATGAGCCCGCCGGGGGCGCCGCCGACGATCGCCCGTGCGATCAGCCCGGCGAAGAGGCCGAGCAGAATCCACGCGATGATTCCCATGTCTTTCCTTTCCGTAGGGTCGGAGCCGTAGTACCCCCGACCGCCGGAAGGACTAACGCGCGGCGGCCCAGCTCCCCAGCGCCTGGACGACGACCTTCAGGCGGCGGCCCTCGTCCGTGAGGATGTACTCGACCCGCGGAGGGCGGGCGTCGATGACGCGCCGCTCGAGGACACCCGCCTCCTCGAGCTCCACGAGGCGCGCGGCGAGCGTGCGCGGAGGCACGGCGCCGACGGCCTGGCGGAACTCGTTGAAGCGCACGGCGCCGTGATGGGCCGCGTAGACGATCTGGAGGAGCCAGCGGCGCTCGAGGACCTCGGCTGCGCGCCGAACGTCCTCGGGCACCGGCTCACACCGACGACAGCGATGCTCGTGCATCACGGGACGGCTCGAGGGCGAGCTCGAGCACCTCGCCGAGGTTCATGACGGGGTGGAACCGAAGCTCGTCGCGGGCCTGCTCGGGGACGTCGTCGATGTCGGGGCGGTTGCGCTCCGGGAGGATCACGTCGGTCAAGCCCGCGGCATGAGCTGCGAGCACCTTCTGCTTCAGCCCGCCGATCGGGAGCACGCGGCCCTGGAGCGTCACCTCGCCGGTCATGCCGACCGTGTGGCGCACGGCCCGCCCGGTGAGGAGCGACGCGAGAGCGGTCGCCATCGTGATGCCGGCGCTCGGCCCGTCCTTCGGGATCGCGCCCGCCGGAACGTGGACGTGGAAGCACTTGCCGTCGAAGGCCGAGTGGTCGACCCCGAGCTCGTCGGCATGCGCCTGGATGTACGACAGCGCGATCTGCGCCGACTCCTTCATGACGTCGCCGAGCTGGCCGGTGAGGATCAGCTTGCCCTCCGGTCCGTCCATGGCGGTCGCCTCGACGAACAGGACGTCGCCCCCCGTGCCGGTCACCGCGAGCCCGGTCGCGACGCCGGGAACCGCGGTGCGCTCGGCCGCCTCCTGGAAGAAGCGCTGGCGCCCGAGGGCGTCCCGCACGATCTCCAGGTCGATCGCGACCGGGGCCTCGGTCTCGCTCGAGACGATCTTCGTCGCCGTCTTGCGCAGGAGCTTTCCGAGCTCTCGCTCGAGCTGGCGGACGCCCGCCTCGCGCGTGTACTCGGAGACGATCGTCTGGAGCACGTCGTCGGAGATCTCGACCTCGTTCTCGAGCAGGCCGTTGCGCTCGCGCTGGCGCGGCCAGAGGTAGCCGCGAGCGATCGCGCGCTTCTCGTCGACCGTGTAGCCGTCGAAGCGGATCACCTCCATCCGGTCGAGCAGCGGACCGGGGATCGTGTCGGCGATGTTCGCGGTCGCGATGAAGACGACCTCGGAGAGATCGAGCTCCACGTCGAGGTAGTGGTCGCGGAACGAGTGGTTCTGCGCCGGGTCGAGCACCTCGAGCAGCGCGGCCGAGGGATCGCCGCGCCAGTCGGCGCCGACCTTGTCGACCTCGTCGAGCATGATCACCGGGTTCATCGTCCCGGCGTCGCGGAGCGCGCGAACGAGCCGGCCCGGCATCGCGCCGATGTAGGTGCGGCGGTGGCCGCGGATCTCGGCCTCGTCGCGGACGCCGCCGAGCGACATGCGGACGAACTCGCGCCCGAGTGCGCGTGCGATCGACTCGCCGACGGAGGTCTTCCCGGTGCCGGGAGGCCCGATCAGCGTCAGGATCGCGCCCGACTTCTTGTCCTCGGCGATGCCGCGCTCCTCGCGGAGCCTGCGGACGGCCAGGTACTCGACGATGCGGTCCTTCACGTCCTCGAGCCCGTAGTGGTCGGTGTCCAGGACCTCGCGCGCGTGCGCGGGATCGAGCCGCTCCTCGGAGCGCTTCGCCCACGGGACCACGGTCAGCCAGTCGAGGTAGGTGCGGATGACCGAGGCCTCGGGGCTCTGCTCGCCGATCGACTCGAGCCGGTTCAGCTCCCGCTCGGCCTGCCCGCGGACCTCCTCGGGCATCTCGGCCTCCTCGATCTTCGTGCGGTACTCGTCGATGACGGAGCCCTCGTCCTCGCCGAGCTCCTTGCGGATCGAGTCCATCTGCTTGCGCAGCACGTAGTCGCGCTGCTGCTTCTGCACGCCCGACTCGACGTCGTCGCGGATGCGCCGGCGCACCTGGAGCTCGGCCAGGCGCTCGCGCTGGAGCGTCGACGGCGAGCTCGAGCCGCTCGCGCAGGTCGACGGCCTCGAGGAGCTGCACCTTCTGCTCGAAGGTGAAGTCCGGCGCGTAGCCGACCGTGTCGGCGAGGGACCCGGATCCGAGATGGAGCGCACGAACGCGGAGATGCGCCCGTCGTCGCCGCGCACCTCGAGGACTTCCTCGACGATCGCGCGGTACTCGCGCTCGAGCTCCTTCACGCGCCCGTCGACGGGCTGCTCCTCGTCCGGACGCTCGTCGACCTCGACCCGCAGGCGGCCCTGCGCATCGGTGTGCGCGGCGCCCGCGATCCCGCGGTGCAGGCCGGTCAGCGACACGGCGCGGCCTCCGCCGGGAAGGCGCACGGTGTCGACCACGTCGGCAACGGTGCCGACGGCGGCAAAATCGTTCTCGTGGCGCGGAACGAGCAGCACGCGCTCCTCGTCGCCGACGTCCACGGTCAGCGTGACGTCCATGTTGGGGAAGACGACGATGTCTTCGAGCGGAACGAGCAACAGTGTGGTGCTCACCAAATCATCTCCTCGGATACCTGGGCTGCTTGCGCTACTAAGTATACTTTGTATACCGAGACTAGCAGAGGAGGAAACATTGGCCGAAAAGATCGAGAAGACCGATGCCGAGTGGCGTGAGGAGCTGACTCCCGAGCAGTTCCACGTCCTGCGGGAGAAGGGCACCGAGCGCGCCTGGACCGGGCCGCTGAACGACAACAAGGCCGAGGGCACGTACCGCTGCGCGGGCTGTGGGGCCGACCTCTTCACCTCCGACACGAAGTTCGAGTCGGGCTCCGGCTGGCCGAGCTTCTACGCGCCGGCGATCGACACCGCGGTGGAGACCGAGGAGGACAAGTCGTTCTTCATGCGGCGCACCGAGGTCATGTGCGCGACCTGCGAAGGGCACCTCGGCCACGTCTTCCCCGACGGGCCGAACCCGACCGGGCTTCGCTACTGCATCAACTCCGCCGCGCTCGAGTTCGAGGCGGATGCCTCCGCGGACAAATCCGCCTAGAAATCCAGGGCTTTCCAGCTACGATCCGGGCCGGTGCGCCGACCCCCCCGTTCACGGCTTCACCGGCGTCGCACGTTGGCGGCAGCCGGGCTCGCGCTTGCCGCACTCGGCGCGGCACCTGCGACTCCGGCCGCCGGAGCGTCGTCGGTGAAGCTTCTGCCGCCGCTCGCGCAGCCGCTCACGCTCTACTCGGTCCGCGGCCGCGCGCCGCTCGACTTCGGCGTGCTCGTCGGCGCCACCGGCGGCAACGTCGAGCTCCGCGTCACGCGCCCCGACTACGAAGGGCCGCTCGAGGCGTGGCAGGTCGATCCCGAGACCTCGAGCCCGGTCCAGCCGCTCCCGGCCGCGAACATGAAGGGCTGGGAGGGCCTGCGCCGCTTCTTCAAGCACACGATCACGACCCGCTCGGGGAAGCCGGTGGCCGAGGTCTACCGGCCGTTCTGCCCCAACGCGAGCGACCGGACGCGCGTCTCGAGCGACGGGCCAACCGCCGTCCGGTACACGTACGCCTGCCGGTCGTTCTCACCGTTCACGCGCGGGATGGTCTGGGGGATCGAGGAAGGCTGGGCGACGCCGGCCTTCGCGCAGGAGGGCTACTACACGAACTTCCGTTTCGCGAGCGTTCGGCTCACGCCCGGCAAGTACCGGGTGAAGATCGAGATCATGCCGTTCTTCCGCACGTTCTTCGCCGTCCCCGACGAGGACGCCGAGACGACCGTCGACTTCGTCGTGCGGCGGCTGCGCCTGAGCGGGCCGGGCGGGCCGATCAAGGGCCGCATCGAGGCGCTGCGCGCGGGCGCGCGGACCGCCAAGGCGGCCGACGACGTCCCGATCGATCTGGATCCCGACCCGAGCCTGCTGCCCGACCTCGCCGCGCTCCCCGCGTGGGCGATCGACACGCGAAACCAGAGGCGCCGCGACTACCTCTCGTTCGCGTCGACGGCCTGGAACGCGGGCCCGGCGCCGATGCTCGTCGAGGGCTTCCGGTCAGGCGCGGCCGAGACGATGGACGCATACCAGTACTTCTACGATGAGGACGGAGACGCGACGTCGCGGGCCCCGGTCGGCACGTTCGAGTTCGACCACCGCAACGGCCACCACCACTGGCACTTCCTCCAGTTCACGCGCTACTCGATCCTCGACGCGACGACGAACGAGGTCGTGCGCTCGACGAAGCAGTCGTTCTGCCTCGCGCCCACCGACCCGATCGACCTGACCGTGCCGCGCGCGGTCTTCCTCCCGTACCTGCCCGAGATGTCGAGCATCTGCGGCGGGTCGGAGGCGCGCTGGCTGCGCGAGGCGCTCCCGGCCGGCTGGGGCGACACGTACTACCAGTCGGTCGCGGGCCAGGCCTTCGACATCACGAGCCTGCCGAACGGCGCGTACACGATCCGGATCCAGATGAACCCACTCGGGCTCCTCAAGGAAACGACCACGGCGAACAACATCGAGGACAGATCGATCGTGCTCGGCGGCCGCAAGGGCGCCAGGACGGTGATCGTCCAGCCGTGGCACGGAATCACGGACTAATCGCGCTCGGCGCCGCCCTCGTGGCGGTGTTCTCGGCTGCTCCCGCTGGAGCGGCGCCCGCATCGCTCGAGCTCGTCGGGCCGGGCGAGACGATCGCGCTCAAGTCGCGGAACGGCAACGTGCTCCTCGATCTCGGCGTCATGGTCGCGCCGACCGGCGGGGCGTTCGAGCTGCGCGTTCGGCGCCCCGACTACGACTCCGGCCCGGAGATCACCCAGGTGGATGCCGAGACCGGCGCGATCATGCGCCAGCTCCCGGACTCCGTCCTGCGCCGCTGGCGCGGGCTGCGGCGCTTCTTCGTCGTCACCGTGCGAAGCGACGCCGGCGAGGTCGTCGCCGAGAAGTACTTCCGGTTCTGCCCGAACAACCCCGACCGCGTCCCGCTCGGGGGCGAGACGGTCGCGCCGCGCTACCCGGACGCCTGCGACTCGGGCTCGCCGTTCATCCGCGGGATGGTCTGGGGCATCGACGACGGCTGGGCGGTCACGGCCTTCGGGTTCCTCCAGGAGACCTCGACGCGCGCGTACGCGGTGAAGCTCGCGCCTGGCGCCTACACGGCCGAGGTCGCGATCGACGACCGCTACCGCGAGCTCCTCGCCATCCCCGACCCGAGCGCCGAGGTCACGGTCGACTTCACCGTGGAGCCGGCCACAGTGCTGCGCCACGCCCGCAGCGAGCCGCGGCGCGACGAGACACGCGCCGCGCTGGGCGAGATCACCCCGCCGGACATGTCCAATCCGAAGCCGGCGCTCCTGCCGGACCTGGTCGCGCTGCCGGCGTGGAACATCACGCTGATCGAGGCCGGCGGCCGGGATCTGCTCGGTTTCGCCGCCAGCCCGTGGAACGCCGGACCGGGCCCGCTCGTCGTCGACGGGTTCCGCACGGCGAGCGCCGGGACGATGGAGGCCTACCAGTACTTCTACGAGGGCGAGACACCGGTCGGCCGGACGCGCGCCGGGTCGATGGCGTGGGATTCCCGCCAGGGCCACGACCACTGGCACTTCCTCCAGTTCTCCCGGTACAGCCTCGTCGATCCGGAGAAGGGCGCGATCCTCCGCAGCCGCAAGCAGTCGTTCTGCCTCGCCCCGACCGAGCCGGTCGACCTGACCGTGCCGGGCGCGGCCTGGCTCCCGTGGTCGCTGTCGTTCTCGAGCGTCTGCGGCGGCCGCAGCGCGAAGCACCTGCGCGAGGCGATGCCCGTCGGCTGGTCGGACACGTACTACCAGGTGGTCGCGGGCCAGGCCTTCGACGTGACGTCGCTTCCGAACGGCCGGTACCAGATCGAGATCGAGGTGAACCCACAGCGGCTGCTCCGTGAGCGCTCGACGTTCAACAACGTCGCCCGGAGGACGATCATCCTGCGCGGCACGAAGGACGGTCGCCGGGTCAAGGTGCTGCCGTGGCATTCGATCGGCCGCGCGCCGTGACGTGATTGCGGCTCGCATGTGCCGGGTAGCACATGCCGATCTGCAGTCCTTCCGCGATCGCGTTCGTCGAAGACGCCGTCTCACCTGAGGAGATCCGCGGGCGCAGCGTCCTCGAGGTCGGCGCGCTCGACGTGAACGGATCGGTGCGGCCCATGCTCGAGGCGTTCGAGCCCGAGACGTACCTCGGCGTCGACATCGCGCCCGGCCCGAGGGTGGACGAGGTGGCCGACGTGGTCGAGCTGGCCGATCGCTACGGCGACGAGAGCTTCGACGTGGTCGTCGCCACCGAGGTGGTCGAGCACGTCCACGACTGGCGCGGCGCGTTCACGAACATGAAGCGCGTGCTGCGGCCGGGCGGCGTCCTGGTCGTGACGACGCGCTCGCCCGGCTTCGCGGTCCACGGATACCCGTACGACTTCTGGCGCTACGAGCCGTGGGACATGCAGACGATCCTCTCCGACTTCGAGGACGCGGAGGTGACGCCCGACCCGGACGATCCCGGCGTCTTCGCGAAGGCGGTCAAGCCGCCGGACTGGTCGCCGGCGCCGCTCGACGGAATCGCGCTCCACTCCGTGATCGCCCACCGCCGGGTCGCCGACGTCAACACGACCAGCGTCCTGCTCTTCAAGGCGCGCTACGGCCCGTACTGGGCCCTCCGGGCGATGACGCCGAAGCGCTGGCGAGCCCCGCTGAAACGGTTCGCCGCGACGCTCCGCAATGGGCGGTGACGGGCTCGAACCGCCGACATCCTGCGTGTAAAGCAGGCGCTCTCCCAGCTGAGCTAACCGCCCTTCGACTACGCGCATTGAAGCAGGCGCCGCCGCGACCGACATGGCGGGCGCGGCTCGCCACCGAGAAATCCCGACCGAAGTCGTCATGCCCGTGAAGCGGGCGGACTTCTGGTCGGTAGTGCCCCCAGCGGGATTCGAACCCGCGCTACAGCCTTGAAAGGGCTGTGACCTGGGCCGCTAGTCGATGGGGGCCCAGCCGGGCCAGGCTAGCACTGGCGCTACGCGACCAGGGCGACCGGAGCGCACTCGGCGGCGAGCCCTTCGACGACCGCGCGCAGCTCGGCGCCGAGGTCGTCGTCGGGATCCGCGAGCCGCTCGTCGGCCTTGGCGACCGCGAGCCCGGAGTCGACGACGCGGGCGCCCATGGCGCCGAGGATCTTCTTCGCGTCCTCCTGGGCCCACACGCCGCCGAACATCCCGGTGCTCGCGCTGACGACGGCGACGGGCTTGTTGCGGAAGACGCAGGTCATGAGCTCCGGACGCGACGCCCAGTCGAGCGCGTTCTTCAGCTGGCCGGGGACGGAGTGGTTGTACTCCGGAGTGGAGATCAGGACGGCGTCGGCCGAGCGCACGGCGTCGCGGAACGCGGCGACGCTCGCCGGCTCGTCGTCCTCGGCGTCGGCGTCGAACGGCGGGATGTCGTGGAGCCCGTCCCACAGGTCGAGCTCGATCCCGTCCGGGGCCGAGAGGGAGGCCCGGCGGAGCAGCTCGCGGTTCAGCGAGCCGCTCCGAAGGCTTCCGGCGATGCCGAGGACCTTCATCTAGGCGGCCTTGACGAGCTCGAGCTCGCCGCGAATCGTGACGTCGTTGCCGACGGCGAAGCCGCCGGTCGGAAGCGGTGCGTTCCAGTCGAGGCCGAACTCGCGGCGGTCGACGACCGTCTCGAGCTCGAGGCCGATCCGATCCTCGACGGGGCCGGTGACCGAGCCGGTCAGGACGATCGGCTTCGTCGTGCCCTTGATCGTGATCTCGCCCTCGACCTCGACGGCGCCGTCCGCCACGCGAATGTCGCGCGAGCGGAAGGTGAGCTCCGGATGGCGCTCGGCGTCGAAGAAGTCCGGCGAGAGCAGGTGGCCCTTGAGGTTCGGCTCGTCGATGGCGATCGACTCGACCTTGGCGACGCCCGTGAGGCCGTCGGGGCCGAGCGCGCCTTCGACCTGGCCGAA
Source organism: uncultured Actinomycetes bacterium (assembly GCA_963814525.1). Classification (GTDB taxonomy): domain Bacteria; phylum Actinomycetota; class Thermoleophilia; order Gaiellales; family Gaiellaceae; genus CAVRUF01. The sequence goes on from CAWFDH010000008.1 coordinate 566,512, forward strand.
CGTGCCGCGGAAGGTCGCGATGACGTTGTGCCTGACGGCGAACCCGATCGTCGAGTGCACGGGATCGACGCCCCACGTGCCGGTCGGGATCTCGGTGCTGGTTGCGGTTGCGCTCATTCCATCTTCCTTTCGCTTCTGTATACTTGAGTACGCAATCAACTCTACCACAGAAGCTTGCCTAGTCAAACATTGATCACTCAAACGCCGGCGGAGGTCACCCTCTTCGTCCGGCTTCTCCGCGCCCATGCGACGTTGCGGCGCGGTCTCGAGCTGCGCCTCCTGGAGACGCACAGCCTCACGGTGAGCGACTACGAGGCCCTGCTCGTCCTCGCGCGCGAGGAGCACGGCTCGATGCGCCGCGTCGATCTCTCGTCGCGGCTCCTGCTCAGCCCGTCCGGGATCACGCGGCTGCTCGACGGCCTCCAGAAGCTCGGGCTCGTCGAAAAGGGAACCTGCGAGGCGGACGCCCGCGTCACGTACGCGGTCATCACCGACGAAGGACGGCGCACGCTCGAGGAGGCGCTCTGCGTCTACCACGCCACGCTCTCCGAGCTCGTCGGCGACCGCCTGAAACCCGGTGAGCTCGAGACGCTCGCCGAGCTGCTCAGCCGTCTGCCGGGCGCGGCCGACGACGAGCCCTGCGCGCTCGACGACGCTTAGACTCGCCCGCGGGGCCGGTAGCTCAGCTGGTAGAGCAGGGGACTTTTAATCCCAAGGTCGCTGGTTCGAGTCCAGCCCGGCCCATTCAGCACCCATCCGTCCGTGATGATCTGATCTCCGTGGACTTGGAACAGGCTCTGGCCACCGGACACGTTCTGGCCGCACTCTCGGCGCTGGGTGCGGGAGCCGCTGTGCTCCTGGCGCCCAAGGGCACTCACACGCACCGAGTCGTCGGAACCGTCTACGTCCTTGCGCTCGTCCTCGTGAACGTGGCGGCGTTGTCGTTGCATCGAGAGAGCACCTTTGGCGTGTTCCACGCGCTGGCAGTCGCGAGCCTGGTCACGATCGCTGTCGGGATCTCGCCGCTCCTCTTGGGAGAGAGGTCGCCGATGGTCATCGCAACCCACGCGTACTGCATGACGTGGTCGTACGCCGGCTTGGTTGCGGCCGGCTGCGGACAACTTGCGGTCGCTGTCGGTCAGGGCGTTGGGGCGTGGGTCATCCCCGTGACAATCGCGACGGTGTTGTCCATGAGCGGCGTCGTCATCTTCGGAAGAGTGCCGTCAATCCTCGATCGCGTCCTGGCTGAACGATGATCCATGGAGAACGCGTAGCCTTGCCCGCGCCGACGAGCTCACGAGGAGACCGCCATGCAGATCACGAGAAACGTCACGGATACCCAGCCTGGGCCGAGTGAGTGGTTCACCGGCACGGTCTTCCTCGACGCGGTCGCCGCGCCGACCGACGGGTCGCGCATCACGGCGAGCAGCGTCCACTTCACGCCGGGCGCGCGAACGGCGTGGCACACGCATCCGAACGGCCAGACGATCTACGTCACCGAGGGCGTCGGGTTCGCGCAGAGCCGGGGCGGGCCGATCGAGGTCATCCGGCCGGGTGACCGTGTGTTCTTCGCGCCGGCCGAGGAGCACTGGCACGGCGCGGCGCCGGACCGCTTCATGACCCACCTGGCGATGCTCGAGGTCGGCGACGACGGGAGCCCGGCTACGTGGGGCGACCACGTCACGGACGAGGAGTACGGAAAAGCGCCGGCGACGACCGCGAGCTAGGCCGCGAGACGGTGCTCCGGCTCCTCGACGGGGAGCCGATGGACCCGCGCGCGGCGAAGCCGAGGCAGCGCCTTCAACACGGCTACGTAGATGACGAAGCCGGCGAGGAGCCCGAGCGCGGGCTCGACGAGCGCGAGACCGATGACGACCGGAAGCGCGAGCGCTCCGGCGATCCATTCATGCATGCCCATGCCTCGACTGTAGGCACGCGCAGAGCAGTCCGATAGGCCCGTTCACAGGCCCGAAACACCCCTGTCACCAGGCGGTCTCTAGCCGATTACGCGGATCGGCGTGCCGGTCGGGATGAGCGTCTTCAGCCGCAGGGCGGCACTGGGCGAAACCCGGATGCAGCCGTTCGACGCGTTGTGGCCGAGGGACGAAAGCAGGTGCGTCCCGTGGATCCCGATCACGCCGCCGAAGTCGAAGTCCGGCAGCCCGGCGGGCGCGCTCAGCTCGAGCGCGTACGCGGTGACCGCCATGTTCTCCGGCGGCTTGTACTTGGCCGCGATGTAGAAGAGCCCGGCGGGCGTGCGCCGGTCGGGGCGACCGGTCGCGACGCGCGTCTTGTAGATCTTCTTGCCGTACTTGTAGACCGTCAGCCAGTGCGTCGTCCGGTTGACGACGATCGTCTTCACGGCCGGCTTGATCCGAGCCGCGGAGGCCGGCAGCCAGCCCTTCCGGTTGAGCGGCCGGGTCGGCATGACGATGCGAAGCCAGAGCTTTCCGGCCTTGCCGTTCTTCCCTCCGGCGAGGTGGCGCGCCGAGACGAAGGAGAGCGTTCCGGGCGTGGCGGCCTGCGCGGTGAGCGGCAGGGCGAGGTTGTTCACGGCCACGGCGAGCGACCCGAGGTCGCTCTGCGAGAACGAGATCGTCTGGAGCACGCCCGTCCGGTAGCGGATGACGAGCTCGGCCATGGCGGGGTCGGAGCTCAGCGGGTCGTCCTGGACGATCGCCGAGAGCAGGTTCCCCTTCTTCCCGCCCGCGCGCGCGGTGAGCACGAGCCCGTTGTCGCCGAGCGTCGTCTTCAGGACGAGCTTGGCGCGCTTCGCCGCGACGAACCCGACGCGCTTCTGCGAGACCGCGAGGACGTACTGCGTGAGCCCGTCGGCGCGGTAGTCGCGGAGCAGCAGGATGCTCTTGGAATGGGTGCTCGGGTTCGCGCGCACGTTGACGGCGGGCGCGATGACCGGGCCGTACGCGGGGTACGACTTGGCGCCGCCGGCGGCAGCAGTTCCGGGCACGGCTAGCGCCGACGCCAGGACGAATAGGAGAGCCCCCTTCCGCATTACCAAGTCGAAGCGTAGCGGCGGTCCCCCCATGTCACCACCCCCTGCGGCCCGGCCGCCGTCTGCGCGCCGGTAGAATGCGCCGGCTCGCGGGGGCGTAGTTCAGTTGGTTAGAACGCCGGCCTGTCACGCCGGAGGTCGCGGGTTCGAGTCCCGTCGCTCCCGTTTCAGAAGTCCCGCTCCAAGCGGTCTTTCGCAGGGCGCTTCAGGAACGTGAGCGTTCCGGTGCCCCGTTTGGAACGTCAATTGGAACAGCGCCGGACGCCCCGGCGCAACGTTCCAGAGCGCCGCATGGCGGCTCGCTCTAGACGGCGCCACGTTGTCGCCGGCGTCGTAGTCGGCCGAGTCATCGCCACAGGCGATCCGACGTACCGAGCGAGGGACGTCTTCTGGGACAAGCAGCGGGGACTCGGGTTTTCGTTTGACCGCTGCTGCCTGGAACCCGTAGCCGGATCGCTGCGTCCCTCCTTCAGCGATGAGGAAGAGGTCCTCCAGATCCCGGAGCTGATCGGCGAAGCGTTGCGCAACGCCGAGGCAGTGGGCGACAGAACCGAGCCGAACGACGCGACGCGGAACATGCACCACCGCCCGCCTGAAACCGGCGGCCAAGCTCGGCAGCTGTTGCCCTGGTTCTGTTCTATTTGATCCACGCTACTTAGGCGGGTGGGCCCGCCGACCGCCTGACGCCGGTCGATGCGGGCGCCCTGCTGCCCCGCCGGGGCGACCTCTGCGATCATGCCGCCACATGCCCGTCGTCGAGATTCGCGATCTTCACAAACGGTTCGGAAAAGTGGAGGCGGTCAAGGGGCTCAGCTTCGAAGTCGAAGCCGGGCGCGTCACGGGTTTCCTCGGGCCGAACGGCGCGGGTAAGAGCACAACGCTCCGCGCACTGCTCGGGCTCGTGCGGCCGACTGCGGGAACGGCGACCTTCGGCGGTCGTCTCTACCATCAGCTCAACCGGCCGAGCGCCCAAGTTGGCGCCGTGCTCGAGGACGCCGCCTTTCACCCGGGCCGAACGGGACGCAACCACCTACGCGTTCTCGCGGCTGCAGGCGAGCATCCCGAGGCGCGTGTCGACCAGGTGCTGTCCACTGTGGGGCTCAGCGACGCAGGTAACCGGCGGGTGAAGGGCTACTCGATGGGAATGAGGCAGCGGCTCGCGATCGCAGCGGCACTGCTCGGTGATCCGGAGGTCCTGATCCTCGACGAGCCGACCAACGGCCTGGATCCACCCGGGATCAGCTGGATGCGTGGGCTGCTCCGCGAGCAAGCGGGCAAAGGGCGCGCGGTCCTCGTCTCGAGCCACCTGCTCGCCGAGGTGGCCCAATCCGTGGACGACGTGGTCATCATCTCCCACGGAGAGCTCCGCGGGCAGGGCACGCTGGAGCAGGTTCTTGGCGGCGGCGACGGCCCGGCAACAGAGGTGCGAACGCCCGACCCGGAGCGGCTGACCCAGGCGCTCGAACGCCGGGGCTACACGGTCGAGCGCGAAGGCGACGTCCTGCTCGTCCTCGGCGCCAGCCCTGAGCAGGTTGGCGTGATTGCGGCGGAGGAGCAGGTCACGATCCTCGGCCTCGCACCCAAGATGCGCTCGCTCGAAGCAGCCTTCTTCGCGCTCACGGATGACGGATCGTGAAAGCGCTGCTGCGCGCCGAGCTGATCAAGCTGCGCACGACGCGGACATTCGTCGTGCTCACCGCCGCGGCGCTCGCGATCTCGCTCCTCGTCGCCGTACTCACCACGACGCTCCAAGACGAGTGGACCGAGGACGACGCGCGCGATCTCTTCGCCACGGACTTCACGGGCCTCTTCATCTTGCTGCTCGGTGTGATGGGCATGGCCGGCGAGTGGCGGCACCGAACGATCACGAGCACCGTCCTTGCAGCGCCGAGGCGGCTGCGGCTGCTCAGCGCGAAGACGATTTCCTACGCGGTCGCGGGCATCGCGATCTCGCTCATCGTCACCGTCACGATCATGGCCATCGGCACACTGATCCTGTCTGCCCGGGACCTTCCGACCGTCGGCCTCGGAGACCTGGCCGATGGCCTGTGGCGCAATCTGGTCGTCGCTGCCTATCTAGGCGCTCTCGGGGTCTGCATCGGTGGCCTCATCCGGAACCAGATCGTGGCCATCGTCGGACTGCTCCTGCTGGCCTTCGCGATCGAGCCGGCGGTCATCGGGCTGGCGTCCGAAGTAGGCAAGTTCGGACCGACGGTGGGCGCACCGAACGGCTTTATCGGGCTCGAGGATGTCTTCGGTGAGGGTGAGGAGCAACTCACGCCCGCCGTCGCGCTCCTTGTGATGATTGGCTGGGTAGGGCTAGCGTTTGCCGCAGCCGCAGCGCGCCTCGAGCGCCGCGATCTCGTCGTAGAACTTAAGCTCGCGGAGCCGGCTCAACCGGGCGTACGAACAGGGACGGGAACAACACGGTCGCGTGTCCGAGCGTTCCTCTCGCTATAGAGCGGGGCCCGGCGCTGGCTGCGCCTGTTCTGCCCGGTTTTCCCTACTACTTAGCGTGTACCGGGGTCCGTGGAACTAGCCGGGCGCGTCTCGCGTCCACGTGCGCTAGGCGTCTTCGGTCAGCATCGAGCCGCCGTAGCGTGTGTGTCACAATCGCGCCGACCTCTGCGGCGACACCATCGGCCACAGGAAGGGAGCACCATGCCTGAAGCAAGGGACGCCGCGAGCAGCGATCTCCAGATGCTGAGCGCGAACGCGCACACGGCAGAGTCCTTCGGGCGCGCGATCGTCTCGGCGTCGCTCGCGGCTGCTGCGGAGAAGGGCGGCTCGAAGTCCGGCCCGATCAAGATGACGCTGAACGTCACCGTGACCCGGATCCCCAAGATCGGCGCCTGGGTGTGCGTCGGGATCGAAGGCTTCGGGACATTCTGCAGGCTTGAGCGGCAGGACTAGCGCCTGGACGCCAGGTTGACGCCAGGTTAGGCGCGACTCGTGCGAAACCGGGGATCGGCGCCATGCGGACCGAATCGCCGCGAAGCCTGAGTCCATGCAGCGCCCGTCGTTTCCCGTCGTCGCCCGTTCCCGGCCGTCCTCCCGCTCTCGCGGCCTGTCACGCCGGAGGTCGCGGGTTCGAGTCCCGTCGCTCCCGTCTTACAAAGCTCCTGCAGCTCCCCGCTCTTAGTTCAAACGATCCGAGGACAAGGAGGGACAATGCCGGCTGCTCACAGGCCACTTCGCGTTATATCGTTGCTCGCGCTCGTAGCGGCGCTCGCCGTCTACGCGGGTGCGAGCGCTACTGGCGCCAACGCCACGACGGGCTCGGCCCCCGACTTCAGCATCTGCAACCCGCTCGCCAACGAGGGGGATGAGATCTTCAACGTCCTAGGGGCGTTCGCAGGACCCGACGCCGCCGCGCGCGGCGGAAGCGGCGGCGAACCCGCTCTGAACGAGCTCCACCAGGATCTTCCGGCCGGCGCCAAAGGCAAGGCCGGGCAGAACGTCAAGGCCACGGTGCCCGTGCACTTCCACGTCGTTACCGACGGAAGCATCGGAGCGGTCACCCAGGCGCAGATCGATGCCCAGATCGCCGTCCTGAACAACACATTTGGGGGCGGCGAAGGCGGCTACAACACGAAGTTCACGTTCGTGCTCGCGTCCGTCGACCGCACGGACAACGCCTACTGGTTCTACGGAAGCATCGGCGGGGCCGAGCACGCGATGAAGAAGGCGCTCCACCGCGGCGGGGCAGGCGCGCTCAACTGGTACTCGACCACGGCCGGCCCTTACCTGGGCTGGGCCTACCTGCCGTCCTCGTACAAGGAGCGGCCCTGGATCGACGGCGTCGTCGTCGACTGGGAATCCATGCTCGGGACGTCCACGACGTACGCGGGCCGGTACGACCAGGGCGAGACCGGGACGCACGAGGTCGGCCACTGGCTGAACCTCGAGCACACGTTCTACCGCGGCTGTTCGGCCCACGGAGACTTCGTGGCCGATACGCCGTCCCAGAAGACCCCGACGAGCGGGTGCCGGAAGGCGCGGACACGTGCGCGGAACCGGGGCTCGACCCGATCCACAACTACATGGACTACTCCTACGTCGCCTGCTACACGGAGTTCACGAAGGGCCAGGCTCAGCGCATGCGCGACGCGTGGCTTTTCTACCGCGCAGGCAGATGACCTAGGGCCGCGAAGCGGGCCGGCGGAAACGCCGGCGCGAGTTGGTGGTGCGCAGCCGGGCGTCACGGCCGCGGATAGAAGGCCAGGTGCAGCAGGAGGATCACGAGGAGCGCCGCCATGAGCGCGGCAACGACCTGTAGCCGCTGCGTCCGAGGCGTCCAGCGCGAGCCTCGCCTGCGCAGGCGACGTCTGCTGCCGGATGGCGCAGCGAATGCGTTCGCGCCAGGCCTCGGCGAGGCCGCGGCGATGATACCGCGACGGTCGCTCAGGACGTCATCCGAACAGCCCGTGTCGCCAAGGCCAGCGAGTCCTCGGCGATCGTTGCGACGCTTCTGATCGAGCGCGAATGCTCGTGCGGCGCGAGCGGCTTCAGCAAGCTCCAGCACGGCCTCCGGGATCTACGCTCGTGTCCTACCGATCGCATGCGTGCGCCGAGCGGGCCTAGGTCTCGAACGCAGGACGGGCCCGAAGGGCGCGCACCCTCGAATCCCGCACGGACTTGCCGCAGGGGTCTTCGGTGTACGGCGTACTCCTTGTGTACTTCGAGCGATCGAGAGGAGGCGAAGATCGCGATCGGCGCGTCGTTAGGACCCTCGCAGGCAATCGGCGTCCTAACGATGAAAACGGCTCCGTCGCTGGCTCAAGCCTGAATCGGATTCGCGCTGTGCGCAAGATCGTATGAGAGGCCAGCAGCAGTAATCGTTCCGTCCCTCTCCGTCCTGCAGGTGCAATCGTCGGGCGAATCAAGGGACCGGTGTGCCACAGTCCGACCCCGACCCTCTCGTGGCTGACACCCGTTTCCCCCCACGCTGAACCGATTCGTCGCGATGCCTCGTATCTTGGTTCTAGCGTCATTCTCATTCACTGATTGAGGGGGGAAAGCATGAGGATTCGACGAGTTGTGCTGCCGTCACTCGCGGCGGTTGCCCTGGCCAGCCTCGTTGTCGGTACGGCGCTGGGGAACGACAAGTCCAAGCCGCCGAGAGACTTGAGCTGGACGACTGTGTACGCGAGCCGATCGGGATCGAAGGGCTCACCATCGATCGCAAGGGTGATCTCTACGTGCCACAACGAGGAGGTGCCGCCGGATGCTCGATCGTGCGCATCGATCCCGAGGGCGGCGCAGGTCAGACCGGAGTCACCGTTGCCAGGATGAATCCGCCGTGCAATCCGGCCGGTCTGGCGTTCGGGCCCGACCGTCGGCTCTACGTGACGGGCTTCGGAGCGGCGGGCGACGAGATCGGGGTGGTCACTCCAAGCGACGCCAACCCGGCGAGCCCACCCGTCGTGACGGGGTTCGCGACGGGAACGCCCGGCGCCAACGGCGTCGCGTTCGACGAGCGACGGCAACCTCTACATCTCCGACGGCGGCACCGCCCAGGGGCGCGTCTTCCGCGTCGGCTCGGCGGGTGGCGCAGCTGTCGTGCTCTTCCGGGTCCCGCCGATGGCCAACTCGGTCGGCGTCGGCCGCCAGAATCAGGCGCTGCAACCACCTGCCACCGGCCTCTCGCCGGCGACGCAGGGGATCGTCGCCAACGGGCTCGCATTCGGCCGTGACAACGAGCTCTTCATCGCCGACACCGCTCGGGGCGCACTCTGGCGGGTTCAGCTGAGCGGGCGCGGCAACCTCAAGACGAAGACCGGTTGCGATTCGACGTTCACCGCCGACACGCTCTGCCTCGACGCGCTCTTCGTGCAGCATCCGGCCCTCGACGGCGCCGACGGAATCGCGCTCGACCGTCCCGGCGGCGTCTGGGTCGCCGCGAACGAGCGAAACGCGATCGTCCATGTGGATCGACGTGGCGACGTCACCGAGTTCTTCCGCAATCCGGTGGCCGCGGGCAATCTGCGGAACGCCGGTCCGCTCGAGTTCCCGACCAGTCCGGTCCTCGCCGGACGGCGTTTCTGCACCACGAGCTCCGACGGCAACCGGCGTGACAACGCACCCAACAGTGCGGGAGAGGCACAGCCCGGGACGAGTGTTCTCGGCAAGGTGTCGTGCCTCGACCAGAAGCTCGGGGTCTCAGGGGAGCGACTGCCCGTCGACTAGCCGCTGAATTGGCGGCCGCGAGCAGCAGAAGGGGCCGGGTAACTACAACCCCGGCCCCTTCTAACGTCATGGAGTGGGCTTGTTAGCCCGCCATGTAGATGTTGATCATCTGCTTGCCCATGCCGCAGGGGCCCAGGGGTCCCTCGCCCGGCACGAACGTCATGGTGCCGTTGTTCGTATCGACACAGACCCGTGCCTTGACGGCGTCCACGATGCCCGCGGGTCCACGCTCACCCTGCGGTCCCTGAAGGCCGGTTGCACCGGTGGCACCGGTATCGCCCGTGGCGCCCTTGGCGCCGGTCGGGCCGCGCTCGCCCTTCAGCCTGTCTTGATCTTCGCGCTGATGTCAGCCAGCCCGATCGCGCCGTCCTTGATCTGGCTGCTGCTGTAGATCAGCTTCGCCGTACCTGCCACTGCCGTCCCGCTGAGCGCGACTGCGAGCGCGATCATGGCGACGATCATCGACGGGGTAAAACGCTTTCCCTTCAACTTCATCTGAGTCCTTTCGGTAACCAGTTGCCCGCCTGGCTGGTTGCCGCGGGCTCGATGAGTTCAAGGTATGGCGCGACCGGGGGTCGGTCACGTTGACCCATTTGGGCTCATCGTGCGTGGCCAGAAAGGGTCGCTCAGCCGGGCGATCCGGCCCGGGCGACGGCGACGGCTTCGAGCCGAGAGTTGACGCCGAGCGCCCGAAAGAGACGGCGGATGTGGTTCCTGACCGTCTCGGTGCTCAGGTGGAGCTCGGCTGCGATCTGCTTCGTCGAGCGGCCCTGCTCCAGGAGACGAAGCACCTCCGCCTGGCGCGGGGTGAGGTGAGGCTGTGGTGCTGCTGGGACTGTCGATCGGGGCGTCCCTCGAACAGTCCGAAGACGCCGATCACTCGTTCACCGCTCATGAGCGGCACCGCGCTGATCTCCACGGCCACCCGCGTGCCGGTCGTCGAGACCAGGACGGCCGGGGCGTCTGTGGCGGACGGCGGTGCCGAGCACCTTCCGGGAGAACGAGCTCGCGGGCGCGCCGGCTGTCCTCGGGCGCGACGACGGAGGTGAACTGGCGACCGCGAACGTCGCCGACGAGCCGCTCGGCTGCCGGATTGATCCACCGGATGACTCCCGTCGTGTCGAGGACGTAGCTCGGAACGCCGACGTCTTCCAGAGCCTGCTCGAGATCGCCGCCGACTGGGAGGCCGGTAGCCATCACGCCAGTGTGCCCGCAGCGTCGGGCGGCTCGGCGAACGCGATCGCGTTCCCGTCCGGATCGGGGACGTTCACGTGGCGGACGCCGTTCGAGTACGTCTCGATCGGTTCGTGCTCGATCCGCTCGGCGGCGAGGCGTTCGAGGAGCCCGTCGAGCCCTGCGACGGCGAAGGTGATCCGGCCGGTGCCCGCCTGCTCCGCGTTCGGCTCGATGAAGAGCCAGCGCGTGCTCGTCGATCTCCCAGAGCACCTCGTCCCCGACGCGACTGTCCGGAGGCCGGCCGAAGAACCGTGTGTACCAATCGATGCTCGCGTCGAGATCGGATACCGGAACACCGGCGAAGAGGTCGGTGATGGCGCTCATGCCGACGGTTTGCGCAGGACGTATCCGTAGTAGTTGCTCGCGCCGAAGAAGAGGTCCGACTCCGAGGCCTCCAGCAAGCGCTCCGCCCAGGCGTTCGCCTCGTCTGCGGTCATCGACCCGCCCGTGGGCATGAGCTTGCGGAACGACTCGATCGCCGGTCGCCAGAAGTCGGCCTCTCCCACCTCGGCGAGGACGTAGGGGAAGTAGGCGACGAGATCCAGCCCGGCTTCGCGAGCGAGGGCCGGCATCTGGCGCATGACACGCGGGTTCGTGACGATGGCGGCGATCAGCGCTTCGTCGTCACGCTTGCCCTGATCGGGATCGGGATTTCCGAACGTCAGGGACGCATAGTCGCCGTCGAAGATCCCGATCGGGCCGCCGGGCTTGGCGACGCGTGCGACTTCGGCCAGCACAGCGGCGGGATCCTCGACGTGGCTGATGAGCGTGTGAGCGACGACGGCATCGAATTCGGCGGCGCCCAGATCGAGACTCTGCGTGTCGCCGACGCGGAAGTCGACGCGATCCGCGAGGTTCTCCTCCGCCGCCAGGTGCGAGGCCGCACGGACGAGGAACGGGCTGCGATCGATGCCCGTGACGTGCCCCGAAAACGCTGAGCGACCAGCGATCCGGCGCGCCGCTACACCGGTGCCACAGCCAAAGTCGACGACCGTGCCGGCATCGTCGATTCCCATCGCGTCGAGATACGCGTCCAGCATGCCGACGAAGGCGGGGTGCCGGCCCCGAACCTCGAGCCGCGTCGCGATGGCGTCGAGAACGGCATCGTCAAGCTGATCGGTCACCCGAAAGGGATCGTTACTCGCCATCGCCCTCCCTCCCTTCAGACGGGGCAGCGACAGGCTATGCGAGCCCAACCGCCTCTGGAGTCTCGGGCGCGCGCGCCCGTTCACTGAAGGTCAGCCGCTGCGGCGTGCACCTCCGACGAGGAGCTGGCAGGGCCCTTCGAACCCGGCGCTGCTCTCGAACTGTCCGAGCTCCGTCTCGATCTCGCTCCAGGCCTGCTCGCGCTCGGCTTCGGTCACGCCGGCGAGCATCGCGTGCAGGGCGCCGAACGACTCGCGCTCGAAACGGACGCACTCCGCCGCGGTGGGGAAGCGAACGGGTGCGTCGACCGCGCGCACGTCGACGTCTTCGAACCCGGCGTTCTCGTACGCGGCGTCGAGCACGCCGGGGCTGCCGAGGCTGAACGGTCCGGGAAGCCCGGGCGCAGGCGCCGGCAGGCCGGCGATGCGCCTGATGATCCCGACCGGGATCGAGAAGAACTGGTTGCGATCCGGCGTCGAGTAGACGATCGCGGAGAGACGGCCGCCCGGCCGCAGCACGCGATGGATCTCGCGCAGCGCGCCCTGCTGGTCCGGGAAGTAGATGAGCCCGACCCGTGAGATGACCGCGTCGAAGCTGTCGTCCTCGAACGCGAGCGCTTCGCCGTCCATCTCCCGGGTCTCGACGTTCTCGAGACCGGCGTCGCGGGCCGCATCGGCGGCGTAGTTCAGGATCTCGGGGGAGATGTCGGTCGCGACGACGCGCCCGGACGAGCCGACGCGACGTGCCGCGGCGATCGTCTGCCCACCGGCGCCGGCCGCCAGGTCGAGCACCTGCGCCCCCTCGCCGATCTGGGCCTGGTCGAGCATGAGCTCCGTCGCCTCGCCGAGCCATTGCTCGAGCGTGGGCCCCCAGCGGTTCCATGCCTCCGCTGCTTCCTGCCATTGCGCCCGTGTCGTCTCCTTGTACGCGCTCGGGTCGAATGAGGACGTTGCCATGACTGCTCCTCCTTGGTTCGCTTGCGGCTCGGGCAACGGTATGCCGGGTTCCCTATTCCTGCCGTAGGGCCACCCGTACTGCGCGCGGGGGCCACCCCTACAACGCGCGGGGTCAGGTGACGAATCTTGCATCCGTGTCCGGGCTCAACCCCGTCACTCCCGTTTCTTCCGACCGCGAACTAGGCTGCCGGGCATCGACGTCGCCCCCGCCGCACCCAGGCATCGCCTTGCGCTCGAGATCGCGCTCGTCGTCTCGGTCGCGGTTGCGTTCGCGGACTCCTCGATCGTCGTCCTCGCGCTGCCCGAGCTCTTCCTCGAGCTGCAGACGACCATCCCGGAGATCTCCTGGGTCGTCACTGCCTACAACCTCGCGGTCGTCGTCGGCGCGTTCGCGCTGCTGCCGTTCCTGCGGCGGGTTCGGCCGGCCTGGCTTGCGCTCGCGGGACTCGGTGTCTTCTTCGTGTCCTCGATCGTGTGCGCGGTCTCGGACAGCCTCGGAGTGCTCGTCGGCGGGAGGGTCGCCCAGGGGATCGGGGCCGCGTTCCTTCTCGCCGCGTCGCTGCCGCTGCTCGTCGTCCTGAGCGGCGACCGCCGGCGGGCGATCGCGCTCTGGGTCGGAGCCGGTGCCCTCGGCACCGCGGTTGGGCCCGCGCTCGGCGGGATCCTCACGGCCGCGTTCGACTGGCGCGCGATCTTCGCCGTGCAGGCGCCTCTGGCGGCCGCGGCGATCGTCGCCGCGCTCCATCCGCTCGCGCGCGGGCTCCCGCCGCCGGCCGAACGTGGACGCGCGCCGCTCGGCTCCGCCCTCGCGCTCATCCTCACCTACGCCGCCCTCGTCGGCGCGCTCTTCCTCTCGGTGCTCCTCGTCGTCACCGCCTGGGACTACGGGCCACTCGCGGGCGCGGCGGTCGTCAGCGCGCTGCCGCTCGCGGCGCTGGCCGCGAGGCCGCTCTCGGCGCGGCTCTCCGCTCCGCTGGACGTCGTCGGCGGCTCGCTCCTGCTCGCCGCGGGGCTCATCGCGCTCGCCCTCCTTCCGGCGAGCGAGGCCGCGTACGCCGTGCCCGCCCTCGCGCTCGCCGGCGCCGGGCTGGGACTCGCGCTGCCGCCGCTCACCCGCGCGTCGCTGGCGCGCGAAGGGGACCTCACGCGAAGCGGCGCCACCTCGGTCGGCGTCCGCCACGTCGGGCTCGTGATCGGCCTGCTCGCGATCGCGCCGCTCCTCTCGTCCGAGCTCGACCAGGCGGAGGAGACCGCGACGCTGAACGCGACCGCCGTCGTCCTCGACGCGGACCTGCCGCTGACCCAGAAGGTTCCGATCGCGCTCGACATCTACCGCGAGTTCCAGCGCGTGCCCGACGGCGAGCTGCCCGACCTCGCGCGGCCGTTCGACGAGCACGGCGCCGCCGACAACGACGACATCGCGGCGGCGCGCGACTCGCTGCTCGAGTCCGTGCAGGCCGTGCTCACGCGCTCGTTCCGCTCGTCGTTCTTCCTCACGGCGTTCTTCGCGCTCGGGGCCGCGATCGCCGGGTTCTTCTTCACGCGGAGGAAGCCGGCGTGACCCGCGAGCGCCAGGGACAGCTCGCACTCGCCGCGCTCGGGCTCTTCGCAGTCCTGCTGATCGCATTCGAGCTCGCCCAGGGAGCGCTCAGCTACGGCGAGTCGAAGGCCGCCGACCCGTGCGAGCCGCGCGAGATCTTCCCGGGCGCCGGAATCGACGCGACCGTCCAGCGCATCGTCCTCGACGGTCTCGACGGCGCCGCCTGCGAGCTCGACACGACGCGGGAGGAGCTCGTCCTCTCGCTCGACTCCGAGCTCGGCCGCGACGTCGAGTGGGACAAGGAGACGCTCGAGCGCGCCATCCGCTCGGGCCTCGACGAGGCGATCGCCGACGCGGAGGAGCGCGACGACATCGGCAGCATCGAGGCCGGGATCATCCGGGCCGTCGTCGAGCGCGCCCCGATCGACTGGCTGATCGAGGGCGGCTCGTCGCTCCTCGACCAGTTCGGCGGACTGTTCGAGCGGCGCTAACGGCGGGCGAGGGCGACGCCGCCGAGGCACAGGGCGCCGCCGGCGACGGCCAGCCAGGGCGGCGTCTCGTTGAGCAAGCGCCCAGCCGAGCAGGATCGCGATCGGCGGGATCAGGTACGTGATCGATCCCATGCGGCCCGCGCTCGTTCGATTCAGCGCGAACGCCCAGGTCGCGAAGCCGAGCGCCGTCGGGACGACGCCGAGGTAGACGACCCACGCGATCACGGAGGCGTCGGCGTCCGCGGATTCACGCGCCAACGCAGGCGCGAACGGAAGGCACACGATCGTCGCGGCGACGCTCCCGAGAAACACCACCTGGAACGCGGACACGCGTCTCAGCACAGGCTTCTGGAAGATGACGGCGACCGAGTACGCGAACGCCGCCACGACGCAGAGCACGGCGCCGAGGCCCGCGCGCGTTCCCGTCTGGGCGGTGGCGAAGGCGATGACGGCACACCCGGCGAACGCGACGGCACAGCCTGCGAAGAGCCCCGGCGGAAAGCCTTCGCGGAGGAAGATCCCGGCCAGGATCGCGATCAGGATCGGCCCGATGTTGACGAGCATCGCCGCCGTGCCGGCGTCCACGCGGCGCTCGGCCTCGTTCAGGGCGACGCTGTAGACGCCGAGCCAGAGCACGCCCACCGCCGCGATCGCCAGGAGGTCGCGCCGGCCGGGCAGCGGCTCCGGGCGCAGGAGCGCGACGACGCCGAGGACGGCGCAGCACACGAGCAGCCTCCCGAGCGCGAGCGCCCCCGGCGAAATCGCCTCGCCGGCCGCGCGGATCCCGACGAACGCCGAGGCCCACGCCGTCACGGTCACGAGCGCGGCGGCCAGGGCGGGAACGTCCGTGCGGCCGGGAACCGGCGTGGTCGCAGCCTCGGTCCGCATCGCCATCACTGTGTCAAACGGCCGACGGGCCCCGCGTGTGAGATCGAGTCCGGTCCCGCGAAGTCCGGCGTCCGCATCTCGTCGCTGCGCTACTGCGGCTTCACGACCTCGATCGTCGTGTCGACGGAGACGTCGAGCGACGCCGAGACGAGGCAGGTGCGCTCGGCCTCCTCGGCCAGCGCCCGGGCCTGCACCTCGTCGCCGTGCCCGGCCACGATCTCGACTGCAAGCTCTAGCCGGGTGAAGCCGAAGCGTCCGTCGCCGCGCCTGCCGACGACGCCGTCGGCGTTCACCGCGAGGCTCTCGTAGGACAGCCCCGCGCGGGCGGCGAGCCCGGTGAAGGTGACGGCCAGGCACGACGCGGCCGCGGCGACGAAGAAGTCCTCGGGGCTCCAGGTCTCGGGGTGGACGCCGCGGAAGACCGGCGGCGCCGTGACTTCGACCGCCTGCTTGCCCTCCACGTTCGCAGCGACACGGCGCTCGCCGAGCCACTCGACCGACACCGGGAAGTGGAACTCCTTCGGCCGCACGGTCGCAGATGCGTGGGCCGTGTCCGAAGCCGCTGACGTTGCGGTCTTCTCACGTGTTGCCATGACGTGCCTCCCCACTTGAATTGCGGCGGCCGGGCGCCTGTTGGAGGCGCCCGGCCGCACTTCCCTACGTCCTGCTCTCGGCGAGCTGGTCGGCGCCGGCGACGAGATGCACCGGATGGCCGCTCAGCACGACCTTGAGCGCGTTCGTGGTCGCGGCGTCGGCGAACGTCGTGTACGCCTCCTCCGTCTCACCGAGCTCGTAGTGGTGCGTCGCCAGCGGCGTCGGATCGAGCCGCCCGTCCGCGATCAGCTGGAGCAGCTGTGGCGTCGTGGACGTGTCCACGAGACCCGTCGTGATCGTCACGTCGCGGATCCACAGCTTCTCGAGGTGGAGCGTCGCCGAATGACCGTGGACGCCCACGTTGGCGACGCGGCCGCCCGGTCGGATGAGCTCGGCGCAGAGCTCGAACGTCTCGGGCACGCCGACCGCCTCGATGGCGACATCGGCGCCCTGACCGCCCGTCAGATCCATGATCCGCGCGAGGGCATCCTCGGAGCCGTTGTTGATCGCCACGTCGGCGCCGAAATCGAGCGCCTTCGCGAGACGCGAGTCGGCGAGGTCGATCGCGACGATCTTCCCCGGCGTGAGGAGCTTCGCGGTCATGATCGCCGCGAGCCCGATCGGGCCTGCTCCGACGATCGCGACCGTGTCGCCGGGGCGGACGCCGCCGTTCAGGACGCCTACCTCCCACGCGGTCGGAAGGATGTCGGCGAGGAAGAGCACGTCCTCGTCGGAGAGTCCCTCCGGAATCTTGTAGACCGACGTGTCGGCGAACGGCACACGGGCGTACTCGGCCTGGAGACCGTCGATCAGGTGGCCGAAGATCCAGCCGCCTCCGCCCGTGCAGAGTCCGTAGTGGCCCTCACGGCAGAAGCGGCAGCGGCCGCAAGACGTGATGCACGAGACGAGGACGCGGTCGCCCTCGGCGAGCGTGGTCACCGCGGAGCCGACCTCGACGACGGTGCCGACGGCCTCGTGGCCGAGGATCGTCCCCGGCTCGACCTCGGGAACGTCGCCTTTCAGGATGTGCAGATCGGTGCCGCAGATGGTCGACGTGTCGATCTTCACGACGACGTCTCCCGGCTCCTTGATGGCCGGGTCGGGCACTGACTCCCAGGCCCTCTCTCCCGGTCCGTGGTAGACGAGCGCTTTCACGGGATCCTCCCTTCCTGTTTTCTGGAAGCTTCCGTCGCGCAGCCGCGCACAGCATCGGCGTCGGCACCGATCCGTCGTGAGGGGTTTGCCGCAGTTCGGTGCGCTACGGGCGGAAGCGCGCGGCCTGAACGACGTCCTTCGAACCGTCGTTCGAGTACCAGACGAGCGTCGCCGACCCCGCTCGCGACACGGCGATGTCGAGATCGTTGGTGTTTCGCCCGGCCGCCGAGACGTTCCTGACCTTCCCGGGTTGGCCGGCCGGCGAGACACGGAGCGCCTGCGCCACGTCGAACAGGCCGCCGTTGAGCCGGCGCCAGGCCATGAAGACGATGCCGGTCGGGCCGGCCGCGATGGTCAGGTCGGAGGCCGGCTGGCCCGCCGCCGAGCGATTTCGGATCGGGCCGAGCGTGCCGTTCGCCGCCATGCGGCGCGACTGGATCCTCAGCACCGAGCCGTCCGAGCGGTTCCAGAGGAAGGTCGAGACGCCGTTCGGCGCGACCGCGAGGTCGACCGTCGAGACGCTCTGCCCCGCGGCGGAGAGCGTCCGCACTGGCCGAAGCGCTCCCTTGGCGCTGATCCGGCGCGTCTGCGCGAACGAGACGGCGCCGTCGTTCCGAATCCAGCCCGCCGTGACCGTTCCGTCCGAGGCGACGCCGAGCAGGCCCTGGAACCCGTTGCCACCGGCAGCGGAGAGATTGCGCACCGGACCGAGCGAGCCGCTGCGGGCGATCCGCCGGCTCTGCACCCGCTGGTTCGTGCCGTCGGAGCCGAGCCAGAGCACGGTCGCCGTCCTGTTGGGCGCCAGCACCACGGCCGGTGTGTTGAAGAAGCCCTCGCCGAGCGTGAACGTCGTGCCGCCCGGAGTCCCGTTCGGCGCCACTCTCCGCGCCACGGCGGAGAAGGACATACCGCTGAACCGCATCCAGGCCACGATCGCATGGCCGCTCGGGGAGACTGCGACCTGCGCCAACTGCCCGCTGGGGGCGATCTCGCGCGCGGGGCCGATGCGGCCGTCGGCGGCGATCCGCCGGAGCAGAACCTTCCCGGCCGGCGTCGTCCAGACGACGAAGGAGACGCCCTTCGGCGTCACGGCCACGTCGGGCGCGCTGTTCGAGACGAGCAGGTTGCGGAGGGGGCCCGGGGTTCCCGAGAGCGGCAGCCGTCGCGCTCGCACGGCTTCTCCCGGGTCCGTGTCGAGTGTCCAGGCGGCCGTCGCCGTCCCGTTCGGCGCAACCCCGACGACGGGCTCGAACGAATCCGTCGTCCCGGTGGACAGGTTCCGAGCGGGCGTCCAGCCCGCGGCGGCGCTCCCGACCAGGCCGAGGAAGGCAACCGTGATCACGGCGACGACGCCGAAGGTTCGAGCAGACCCCACGCGTCGAGCGTACAAGGGTCGGCCTCGAACACCTAATCGTCCTCGACTACTCTGAGGCCGTGCCGCACATCGCCCTCCCCGAAGGAGTTCCCGGGATCCGCAGCGGGTTCGAGTTTCGGCCCGAGACCGCGGGGCCGATGCGCGAGCTCACCGAGGTGCTGCTGCGCGGCGACAACACGCTGAGCCGCGGCGACCGCGAGCTGATCGCCGCCTACGTCTCGAACCTGAACGAGTGCACGTTCTGCCAGACCTCGCACAGCCGGTTCGCGGCCGAGCAGCTCGACGGCGGCGCCGATCTCGTGGAGCAGGTGAAGCGCGATCCCGCCTCCGCGCCGATCAGCGACAAGCTCAAGGCGCTCCTCGTCATCGCCGGCAAGGTGCAGGAGAGCGGCCGCCTGGTGACCGAGGCCGACGTCGCCGCCGCCCGCGACCTCGGCGCGACCGACACGGAGATCCACGACACCGTCCTCATCGCGGCCTGTTTCTCCATGTTCAACCGCTACGTCGACGGCCTCGCGACGTGGACGCCGACCGATCCCGCCGACTACGACGAGATGGTCTACCGCGTCCTCGAGCACGGCTACACCTCGCAGCCGCCGAAGCCGGCTTAGTTTCCTCCCACGGTGAGGATCTGGTTGGCCGGGATGTCGGTCAGGCGGGTCGTGCTGCCGTCCTCGTAGGTCACGGTCAGCGCGCGCACGCGCTTCGCCTTGCCGAGGCCGAACAGGACGCGCGGATCCTCCGACGAGAGGTAGCTCGACCCGGCGAGCACCTCGCGGACGAGCTTGCGACCGTCGGGCAGCTCGACCGTCACCACGGCTCCCGGATGGAAGCCGCCCAGCGAGACCTCGAGCCAGTTGCCCGCCGGGCTCGTGTTCTCCAGCAGGAGGAGCGGGCCGCCGATCGAGTTGACCGCGAGATCGGCGTCGCCGTCGTTGTCGAAGTCGGCCGCCGCGACGCCGCGCCCGTTGATGCGGAGCTGCTCTCCCGTCTCCGCGATGTCGTCGAAGCGCGGTTCCTCGCCCGGGGCGGCGACGTTCTCGAGCACCTGGATGGGCTCGGCGTCCTCGGCGAGATTCGAGATCGGGATGGCGCCGCTCGCGAGGACGAGGTCGAGATCCGTGTCGAGGTCGAGGTCGAGCCACGAGGCGCCCCAGCCGGTCAGGTGCTTGCGAAGCGCGGCCGCGATGTCCGAGCTGGCGTTCTCGAACGAGCCGTCCGTGCTCCGGTAGAGCACGTGGCCCTGGCCGCGGGAGTTCGTGACGAGCACGTCCGGCTCGCCGTCACCCGCGTAGTCCGCGACCGCGAGGCCCATCCCGGCTCGTTCGTCGTCGACGCCCTCTCCCGGCGCGCGATCCTCGAGGCGGAAGCCGAGGTCGCCGGGCTTCACGACGGCGCCTTGCCGGCGGGAACGGCTCGCGACGTTCACGTAGAGCCGGTTCGGGTCCTCGTCGTTCGCGACGTAGAGGTCGAGCCGCCCGTCGCCGTTCAGGTCTGAGAGCACGGCGCCGAGGCTGTGGTCGAAGTCGGCCGACTCGAGCCCCGCTTCGACCCCGACCTCGCGGAACGTCGGCCGGCCGTTCGGGCCGCGCCCCTCGTTCAGGTACAGGAGGTCGCGAACGCCGAGGTGGTTCGTGGGGAAGCCCTCGAAGGACTCGGGGATCGGCGCGTTCGGGTTCGTGTAGCCGGCGACGTAGAGGTCGGGCCTGCGGTCGCCGTTCACGTCGCCGACCGCTGCGCCTGTGTGCCAGCCGTAGTCGGCGATGCCCGCATCGCGCGCGCCGTCCGTGAACGTGCCGTCGCCGTTGTTCCAGAGGAGCGCGTCGTAGGTCGCGGTCGTGACGTGGAGGTCGGTGCGGCCGTCCTGGTCGAAGTCCGCGGCGACGCAGCCGTTTCCGCGCACGGCGAGGTCGGCGCCGGACCCTTGGCTCACGTCGACGAACTTGCCGCCTGGACGTTGTGGAAGAGCGCGCTGCGCGGCAGGCCGCCTCGCTTCTTCCACTGGGCGACGTCGAGCTCCGAGTAGGAGTTCACGGCGAAGAGGTCCATCCAGCCGTCGTCGTCGTAGTCGAGCCAGCAGACCCCGCCGCCCATCATCGCCTCGGGATCGCTGGGCGTGACCTTGAACTGGAACGAGCTGTGGTGGAAGCTCAGCCCCGCTGCGGGCGCGACGTTCTCGAGGTTCGCGCTGACGAAACCGGTCGTGCTGGCGGGGCCCTCGGACGCGGCGTCGGTCGGCGGGAGCGGCGTCTCGTCGGCGCCGCGCGAGTCGACGATCACGAAGCGGTCGCCGTCGAGGGCGACGACGAAGGTCCGCTCGAAGGGCGCCGGCTCGCTGCGCTCCTCGACCGTCGCCGAGGCGCCGCCGCGTAGGTCGCGACCTCGACCGTCCCCTCCACCGTCGCGATCACCTTCGGCGGGCCCTGGCCCTCGCCGGGCTCGAGGGTGACCCGCATCGTGTCGAGCGTGTAGGCGGGAACGGCGATCGTCCGGCCGGCCGCGCCTTCGATCTGGCTGCGCAGGCTCGCGAGCCACGCTCCGTCCGCGCCCGCGGCTGCCCGGCCGGCGTCGCGCTCGCGGAGCGCGTCTCCTGCGGCTCCCAGGCTTGCGACGACGTCGCGGGCGATCTGCTGCGCGGTGCGCTCGTCGATCTGCGCCGAGACGCCCTCCGCGGAGACGACCGTGACTTCGGGGAGCGTCCCCGCGTCCAGCGCCTGTCCGCCGACGGCGCTCGCGGACGACCGCGCCGGGATCCCGGCGAGCACGACGAGACCGGCGAACGCGGCGACTCCGACGACCGCGACCACGCCGGCGGCAGGGCGTCGAAGGGCGGGCAAGGACACCCGCGGAGCGAGCGCGTCGACGAAGGGGCGCGCGGCACAGACGATCGCGAGCGCGGCGAGCACGGCGACCTTGCTCGCGAACTCCGTTCCCTGCGGCGCGATGAGCAGCACGGAGAGCACTCCGACCGACACGCCGAAGATCCGGCGCCCGACGCGCCCCGTGGGGACGGTCCGCGGGTCGGTGATCATGAAGAAGAGGAAGACGAGGATCTCCGGCGAGAAGACGAGCGCCCGCCAGAACGCCGCGTCGGAGATCGGGCCGAGGTGCCAGCGCGCCGTCATCGCGTGACCGCTCGCCGCGAGCACGGCTAGCCCGGCCGCGAAGACGACCCAGAAGCTCGCCGCGAGCCCGACCAGGTTCAGGCGGCTGAGGATCGCGAACCCGCCGGTGACGATGATCGCCAGGGCGAGCGCGAGCCAGACGGACATCGGCCCCCACCAGAAGTCGAGCGGCTCCGCGTAGGCCGAGCCGAGGATCAGGAAGCAGGCGACGAGCCCGAAGTTCGACGGGTTGAAGATGTGCCGGCCCTTCCAGACGACGATGTACTTGGAGAGCAGCGACACGGCCGCGGTGCCCGCGAAGATCCACCAGCCGTGCAGGCTCCACCAGTCGCCGTGCTCGGTCCCCGGGACGCGGAGGATGAACGCGACGCCGTTCCCCGTGAGGAGCGCGCTCGCCGGCCACAGGATCACGTGCTGGCGGAAGAAGGCGATCCCGACCTCGAGCACGGCGCATGTCAGGATCGAGACCAAGATCTGGGCGATCGAGAGGCGGAAGTCGAACGCGACCTGCCCGAGGACCTGGAGCGACACGATGACCGCGGCCAGGTGCAGGCGCGGGTCGCGGATCGACGGCAGGAGGACCGGGTACGAAGCGCCGCGGATCCGCAGCGTCGGCGGCCCCGTCCCGGCCTGCGCGGCGGCAGTCATCAGCGAGACCCTCCCATCGCTCAAGTATGGACAGGGCGCGCGGGCAAATGTGACGGTTCGGGTTCCCGTGTTTAGGCCGGGAAGCGGTGGGCACGCACTCCGAGGCGGGGTGTGCCGCCCAACCGAGAAGTGGGGGAAATCAACATGCAGGTGAAACCACAGGGCGGCAAGCGCACGCGCCGCCTGCTCGTCACCGTGGTCGCGGCACTCGTCGCCCTGAGCGCGACGTTCGCGGCGGCGGCCGAGGCCGACGTCGTCGGCCCGATCACATTCGAGTCGTCCCAGGGCTACGTGCCGGGCGACATCAACGGCCAGCAGGGCTGGCAGAAGCTCAATCCGCTCTTCGACGTCCAGGTCGCACCGACGGCCGCCTACCCGGCCGCAGCGCGGTACGGGTTCGGCGCGCAGGCGCTGCGCATCTCGGACGCGGTCACGAGCGGCAGCTTCGCCGACCAGACCTTCTCGCCCGGGCTCACGAGCCCGGCGGGCGAGGCCACCGGCTCCAAGCGGGGCTTCGCGGCCGGGTTCCTGATCGGGACGACGCAGACCACGCTCCAGCCGGGTCTGCACCTGTCGGTCAGCCCGGACGACGGCAACGGCGGGCGCATGAGCTACCTGCGCCTCGAGGACCAGGCCGACGGCGTCCACGTCTTCTTCGTCGACGTGACGAACCGCGGCCCGTTCCCGACCGTGTCGACCTTCAACGAGAAGGACATCGCGACGATCTCTCGCGGCAAGCCGCATCTGCTCGCGTTCGCGATCACCTTCAAGAAGGGCCCGCGCAACGACGTCGTCCAGATCTACGTGGACGGCAAGAAGAAGGTCACCGGCCGGACGTGGGAGGACTACTACCGCTACGACCCGGAGCAGGTCGGCAACGGGAATCAGATCCCGCAGGTCGACAAGCTGCTGTTCCGCCAGAGCGGAATCCCGAGCCCGCTCAACCTGGGCAACGGCTTCCTCGTCGACGGCGTGACGCTGGCGTCCTTCTAGGACATCGCAGGTCGCGGGGCTCCGGATCACGGGCCCCGCGACCTGACTTCTTCGCCGGGCTCAGCAGTCGAAGACGATCGTGTTGGACGGCGCGGACACGTTCCCGGACGAGTCGACCGCGCGCAGGACGATCGTCGTCGGCCCGGAGCCGAGGCAGTACGTGATCGTCTCGCCGGTTCCGATCGCCGCGTGGTCGCGCACGCCGTTCAGGTAGACGTCGTACATGATCTGGGACGGCGCATCGGTGTCGTCCGTGGACGGGTCCAGTCGAGCCAGATCTCAGGTGGTGAGCTCCGCCCTGACATCCGACGATCGCCGCGGCGGCTCGCGTTCTCGCTCAGTCGGCGATGCCGCGGTCGCGGACGGTCATCATCGTCGCGGCCATCGTGGCGATGTGGCGCTCGTCCGCGAAGACGTCGCAGTGGCACACGATCAGCGTCCGCCCGTTCTTGATCACGCGCCCGTGCGCGACGAACCGCTCGCCCTCGGCCGGGCGGAGCAGATCGACCTTGAACTCGACCGTCAGGACGGTCGCGCCCGGTTCGACGAGGGTCATCGCCGCGTAGCCGCAGGCCGTGTCGGCGAGCGCCGCGACGACGCCGCCGTGCAGGAACCCGTGCTGCTGGCCGAGGTGGTCGCCGTGCGGGAGCACCACGTCGACCGCTCCCGGGTCGACCGAGCCCATCTCCGCGCCGAGCGTCTTCATGAACCCCTGGCGCGCGAAGCTCCCGCGCACGCGCTCCTCGTAGCCCGGGTCGCGCGGCTCGAAGTCGCTCATCAGCCGAGCGGCGTGCCGTCGTCGTTCACGCGCTGGATCGTGAGCGAGTACGTCTCCGACGCGGAGATCGTTCCTCCGAAGACGCCGGGGAGGGCGAGATCGAAGTCGATGTCGAGCGAGACGGTCTGCGGCGTATCCGACTGGAAGATCGCGGCCGGAACGGTCTTCATCCCCATCGAGAGATCGTCGGCCGTCGTGCCGATCGGGGAGCAGAAGCAGGTCGTCCCCGCGCCCTCGAACCCGAGGCCGGCGATCGGGTCGGTGAAGAACCACTGCACCTGGGCGGTCGGGCTGTTCTTCGGGATCGTCACCTGGATCATCACCGAGGCGCCCTGCGTTCCCGTGCCCATCTTCGAGCAGGGCGACGCCGACATGAGATCGCAGCCGTTCATGCTCGTCGAGGCCGCCTTCGATCCGTTCGCGATGATGACCCCCACGTGGCCGGTCGGGCCCGCGAGCAGGTAGTTCATGCCTTGCACGAACGGCTGCTCGCCGAGCGTCATCGTGTTCGTCTGCGTGCCACCGAGAACACATCCCGGAATGAAGGCGACGTCGTGGTGTCCGGTGAAGGTCTCGTTCAGCGTCGCCGCCATGATCTTGTAGGTGCGCGGGCAGCTCGAGCGCGCCTTGAGCGTGTGCGTGTAGCCCGCGAGCGTGCTGAGGCTCGCGTTGGTGCTCACGATGACCAGCTCGCGCACGTCCTGCTCGGGATCGTCGCGGCAGAACGTGACCGTCCTCTTCGACGTCCAGTCCTCGCGCTTCCAGGATCCGTCGGCGCGCTTCACCAGGGCGTCCACGTGAGCGCCCGGCTTGCCGAAGAGCAGGTTCTTGAACTGCACCTCGCGGACGTTGTCGTCGGGGAGCTTCACCCGGTGGTAGGAGCCCGCGCTGAGCGCCGGGAAGCTCGGGCGCTGGATCTTCAGGTTCAGCGTCCGCTGCGGGAGCCCGCCGAGGTTCACGGTCGTCGCCGCCGGCAGGGTCGGGCGTCTGGCTCCAGTCGTCCCAGGCCTTGAAGGACTCGTCGATCGAGAATCCGGGGTCGCCGACCGGCGACTGGTTGTACGCGTGGAGGAAGAAGTCGGGCACCTGCTTGTCGAGCCCGCCCGAGACCGCCGCGTCCACGGCCTGCGGCGGACTTCTTCGTCTGCAGCTGGGTGAAGATCGAGTTCAGGACGCCCGTGCCGCCGCTCGTTTCCTCGAGCATCATCCAGAACGGCCAGGCCTCGTAGCCGGCGCCCAGGAGGTCGGTGGAGAGCGGCGCCTTCACGAGCCCGCCGTACTCCTCCTGCTCGGCGTTGTCATCGGAATCGACGAAGTCGGCGGCCCAGTTCGCGCCGCCCTCGTCCCACCAGGAGATCGGCTCGTCGCAGCTCGTGTAGCGGTGCGAGAACTGGATCGCGTGCATGAACTCGTGCGCGAGCGCCCACTTGGAGAGGCCGGGCTTGATCGCGATCCAGGCGGGCCGGTCGGTGCACCACTTGCCCGGGACCGGGATAGCTGCCGACCGCCGGATACGGGGCGGTCACGGCCAGCGCTCTCGTGTCGAAACGGCCGGCGACGAGCACGATCGAGCCGCCCACGTAGATGTCGAATTTCCCGTCCGGGCCGTGGTAGCACTCCTCGCCCGCGTCCGACTGGGGCTCGCCGAACTCGTCGGTCAGCTTGTCCCAGATGTCCGGCATCCACGCCGCGTACTGCGCAGCGGCGGCCGCGTCCTCCACCTCGTAGTGCTCGAACGTGGGCGTCTCGGTCGTGCCGTACCAGACGATCGCCTTACCGTCCGAGGTCGGCACTCCCGTCCAGGGGAACCGGTCTTCCTGCGGACCGGTGCCGGCCTCGAGCGAGTTGTAGCCCGAGCAATCCGCCGCGCGGCCGTCGCCCGCCGGCCCGACGACGCCGAGGGCTTCCAGTTGCGGCCCTTGTACTGCCACGCGCTGCCCCCGGCCTGCGGCGGGACGAAGTACGGGAAGACCTGCTCCTGGACTGCGGCCGGCAGCGTGGAGAAGGAGTTGGCGGCGTCCTTGATCGCGTCCTGGTCGCCGCCGGGCCCGGACGTGTCGCCGCGCAGCTCGACCGGCAGCCGCGGATCGTGGCTCAGCGCATAGAGCCCGTAGAGCGTCTCCTGCGCCTTCGTGATGCGCTTCGCCTTGAGCGCGCCGCCGATGCGCTCCTCCGCGCTTCGGCCCGACGTGGCGATCTTCGCCGCGAGCTTGCACGCGCTCTTGCCCTTGACCGCCTTGGCCGGGTCGATGCAGACGAGCAGCGTCCGCAGCTGGCCCGCGGCCGTCTTCACCGGCACCTTCCCGCGGATGACCATCTTCTTCGCCCCCCGGTGGCGGATGGTGACGCCGTTGCCGAGCCTCAGGCCGCCCTTCGCCGAGCCCTTCGCGTTTCCGAGCACGAGGCCGACCTTCGTGCGCACGCCGGTCCCGGCGATCGTGGCCGTGACGCTCAGCGTGTCGCCCTGCGCCGCGACGAGCGGAACCTTGGCCGTCTTCGTCACGCGGGGCTTCGCGGCGTGGGCCGCGGGTGCGAGGAGGACGAGGAGGAACGCCGCGCCAAGCGCGAGGGACGGGCGGCGGAACGACCTCACGGCGCCGTGGGTCACGTGCGCACCAACTCTCTGCTCGACGGGGCCCGACCCTAGCACCATCCGTGCGACAGTACGGACCAGGATTCCGAACAGGAAAGGAGGCCGACATGGCCGGAGAGATCGTCCACATCGAGTTTCCGTCGGACGACGTCGACCGCGCGCAGCGGTTCTGGGGCGGGCTGTTCGGCTGGGAGTTCGGGGACAGCGACATGCCCGACTTCGACTACCGCATGGCGCGCACCGGCGAGCGGTCCGGCGCGGCGGTCTTCAAGGGCGAGATCCGCAAGCCGGGCCACCCGAGCTACTACTTCGACACGCCCGACATCGAGGCTTCGCGCGCCAAGGTCCTCGAGCTGGGCGGCCAGGCCGAGGAGACGGAGCCGGTCGAGACGCACGGCTGGTTCGCAAAGTGCTCCGATTCCGAGGGAAACGAGTTCTATCTCTGGCAGTCGAACACCGCCGCCGGGTAGCCAAGTAGGGTCGGGCTCGGTGTCCGACTCGTCCTCCGCACCGATCGTTTCCGCGCGCGGCGTCGTCAAGCGCTACGGCCGCACCGTCGCGCTCGACGGCCTCGATGCCGAGATCGGCGCCGGGATCACCGGCCTGCTCGGCTCGAACGGCGCGGGCAAGACCACGTTCCTGTCGCTCCTGCTCGGCCTGCGCACGCGCAACGAAGGCGACCTCACGGTGCTCGGAGCCGATCCCGCCACGGCGGGGATCGCCGTCCGCGCGCGCATCGGCTTCGCGCCGGAGCACCACGACCTCCCGTCGGAGCTGACCGCAGCCGACCTCGTCCGCCACCTGGCCGAGATGCACCTGATCCCGCGCCGCGGCGCGATGCAGCGGGCGAACGACGCGCTCTGGCTCGTCGGCCTCGGCGAGGAGCGCTTCCGCCAGGTCGGGACGATGTCCACGGGCCAGCGCCAGCGCGTGAAGCTCGCCGGCGCGATCGCGCACGATCCCGAGCTCGTCCTCCTGGACGAGCCGACCGACGGGCTCGACCCCGTCCAGCGGACGGAGATGCTCGACCTCATCCGCCGCATCGGCTCCGAGTTCGGGATGCACATCCTCATCTCGTCGCATCACCTCGAGGAGGTCGAGCGGATCTGCGACGCGGTCGTGATCGTCGAGGGCGGAACGGTCGTCCACCAGGGCACGCTCGACGACCTGCGGCGCGGGCCCGCGGGCCTCGTGATCGAGGTGGACGAGCGCACCGAGGAGCTCGCGGCGCTCCTGCGCGGGCGCGGCCTCGCGGTCACCGAGGACGGCGGGCGACTGCTTCTCGCCGATGGAAACTCCGACGCGGTGCGCGATGCGGTCGCCGAGCTGGGCGTGGGCATCCGCCGGCTCGCTCCCCGCGGGCGCACGCTCGAGGACGTCTACATGGGGCGCGGGGAATGAGCGGCGCGCGCCTCTTCGACCTCGGCTACCGCGGCTACGACGGCCCGCGGCGGAGGCCTGCCTGGGCGCTCCTCACGCTCGGAGCGTTCACGGGCCGGCGCGTGCTCGGCCTCGGCCGTGGCGGCCGCGCCAAGGTCCTCCCTGCGATCACCCTGTTCATCGCCTTCACGCCCGCGATCGTCTCGGTGCTGATCGCCGCGCTCGTCAGCGACATCGCCTTCACCGAGTTCACGACGTACGGCGAGTACACCTTCTACATCGCGAGCGCCGTGGCCCTCTTCGCCGCGCTCGTCGCGCCCGAGGCGCTCTGCCCGGACCGCCGCTCGGGCATGTTCGGGCTCTACCTCGCGGGGCCGCTCGACCGGAACCGCTACCTCATCGCCAAGGGCGGCTCGGTCTTCACGGTCATGCTCCTCATCACTGCCGCGCCGATGCTCTTCATGCTCCTCGCGTACGCGGTCGCCGGCTACGGGCCGAGCTTCGTGGAGACGTGGAAGACGATCGGGCGGATCGTCGTCTCCGGCGTCATGACCGCGGCGCTCTATGCCTCGGTCTCGCTCATGGTCGCGAGCTTCACGACCCGGCGCGCGGCCGCGGCGGTCGGCGTGATCCTCGTCATTCTCGTCCCGCCGCTCATCGCCGGAACCGCGATCGACACCGTCGAGGGGCCGGGCTGGCTCCTGCTCAGCTCGATCACGCTCGTCGCGCGCGAGCTCACCTTCCGGATCTTCGACGAGTACCACTACGAGGGGAACGCGATCGAGAACCTCTCGACCCTCACGCTCGTCTTCGCGGCCGTTCGTGTGGATCTTCGGCTGCGCGTTCGTCACCTGGCTTCGCTACCGGCGCATCGAGGCGACGAAGTGACCGAGCCGCGCGTCGTCGCCGAGAACGTGTCGAAGTGGTTCGGGCCGCTCGTGGCCGTGTCCGACGTGAGCTTCGAGATCGGCCCGGGCGTGACCGCGCTCCTCGGCCCGAACGGCGCCGGGAAGTCGACGATGCTCCGCATGCTCTGCGGGCTCGCGCGTCCGTCCAAGGGAACCGTGCGCGTGCTCGGCAAGGATCCGGCCGCGGACGTCGAGATCACACGGTCGATCGGGCTCGTCCCCCAGCAGGAGAGCGTCTTCGAGCACCTCACGGCGCACCGCTTCCTCCAGATCTCGGCGACGCTCCAGGGGATCGGCGACGCCCCGGCCGTCGCGAATGCGGCGCTCGAGCGGGTCGCGCTCGATCCGACCGACACGCGCAGGCTCCCGACGTACTCGAAGGGGATGCGCCAGCGGGTCAAGGTCGCGCAGGCGCTCCTCCACGATCCGCAGGTTGTGATGCTGGACGAGCCGCTGACCGGACTCGACCCGCGCCAGCGCGCCGACATGATCGGGCTCTTCCGCTCACTGGGGGCCGAAGGGCGCTGCGTTCTTGTTTCCAGCCATGTGCTCGACGAGGTGGAGCGGCTCGGCTCGCAGATCCTCGTCATGTCGCAGGGCCGGCTCGCCGCCGCCGGGGACTTCCACGAGCTGCGCGCGCTCATGGACGACCGCCCGATGCGCGTCCGCGTCCGCTCGAACCGGCCGCGCGAGCTGGCCGGCGCGCTGCTCGAGGCCGGCACCGTCGTCGGCGTCCGCCTCGACGGCGAGGACTCGCTCGAGATCGACACGAGCGACGCCCGGGCGTTGTCGCGCGCGCTGGCCCCTGCCGCTCGCGATCGCCAGGCCAGCCTGCTCGAGGTCGTTCCTCTCGACGCGGATCTCGAAGGCGTCTTCCGCTACCTGGTGCAGCGATGAGCGCCCCGGCTGCATCCGCCTCCCGTCCGGGCTCGACGCTCGTCGCGCTCTACAGCCTGGTGCTGCGCTCGCAAATTTCACTCGCGCGCCTCCTCGGCATCGGCGCGCTCGGCGGGATCGCCATCCTGCTCGGCTCGTTCTCGGCCTGGGCGGACGATCCGCTCGAGGCCGCGTCGGACGTCGTCGCCGCCTACGGGCTCGGAATCCTCGTTCCGCTCGCAGCGCTCTGGCTCGGCACCGCTGCGATCGGCGATCTCGTCGAGGACCGCCTGCTCGTCTACCTCTGGCTGAAGCCGGTGCCGCGCTGGCAGCTTCCGGCCGCCGCGATCCTCGCGACCGCGACGCTCGTCATTCCCCTCGCCGCGCTGCCCACGGCGGTCGGCGCAGCCGCCGGCGACGGCGAGCTCGCGGTGCGCAGCTTCGTCGCCGCCTCCCTCGCGGCGCTCGCCTACTCGAGCCTCTTCGTCGCCGCCGGCCTGTGGTTTCGCCGCGCGGTCTGGTGGGGTCTCGCGTTCCTGCTCCTGTGGGAGAACGTCGGCGCGACCGCGTCGGACGGAACCGCGCGGTTCACCGTCACGAGCTGGGCGCGCTCGATCGTCTCCGCGCAGGAAGGCGTCGACGTCCCGCTGGACGGCCGCTCGGCGACCAACGCGTTCATCGCGCTGCCGCTGATCGCGATCGCCGGCTGGGTCGTCGCGACTCTGCGCTACCGGCGCACCGACATCGACTGAGCGGTCACGCCGGAGCGGCGAACGGCCGTCGCCTCCCGAGTCCGCCCCCGCTCGACGAGCACCGCTGCGATCGCCAGACAGACGAGCGCGATCGGGCCCGACGGGAGGCGGGTGGATCGCAAAGAGCGCCGCGAATCCGATCAGCAAGGTGACCCCCCATCCGGACCCGGTGCGCCGCAAGGCGACCGCGGCCGCGATGAGCGCGACCACCCAGCCGAAGAAGCCGAGGAAGAGCGCGACCGATATCGGGTCGGCGAGGATGTCGTCGTGGTTCAGGTACTCGATCGCGTCGGCGACCGCGGCCTGCTCGGCCGGCCGGAAGTCCGTTGGCGTAGTCGATCAGGATCCCCGACACGAGGCCGACGGTGACCTCGTACGCCGTGTAGAAGACGAGGAAGAAGACGAGCGAGATGCGGCTGACCGTCGCGGCACGGCTCTCAACGCCCTGCAGCATGAGGTAGACGACCGCCGCGATCAGCGGGATGAAGAAGAGGAACGCCGTGTGGACGAAGAGCCACTCGCCGACGTCGTCGCGGATTCCCTCGTAGACGGTCTCGCCGCCCGGCGGGTGGAACCAGAGGATCACGGCGAGCACGAGCGGGGTCGCAACGAGAAACGTGAGGCGCAGGACACGGATCATCGGGGTTCCTTTCGTAGGAGAGCGCCGTCGAGGAACGCGATCACGCGGCGCTCGTACTCCTCCGGCTCGGTCGTGATCCCGGCGACGTGCTGGCCGTCCGGGACCTCCCAGATCTGCTTCGGCTCGCCCGCAGCCGCGTAGAAGCCTTGGTTCGGCTTCGTCTCGGCGCCCTCCTGGGCGTGCTCGCCGTAGATGAAGAACACGGGCGCGTCGTTCCTCGCGACCTCGTCGTGCAAGGGCGCCGGAGGCAACTCGCTCGTGAAGGCCGTGAGCGCGATTCCGAGCGAGGTCAACGGAACGAGCTCGAGGACCGACGTTCCCGGGTTCGCGAGCTCGTCGCGGACGGACTGGGCGCTCGCTCCCTCGGAGACGACCGCCTGGAATGAGTCCGAATGGGCTGCGGCGTGGATCAGCATCTCTCCTCCGACCGACAGGCCGATGGCGCCGATGCGCTCCGGGTCGACGTCGGGGCGGGACTGGAGATAGGCAGCGGCGGCGTGCAGATCGCGCTCGCCTCGCCCAGCCGAACATGTTGGGATCGCCGTCGCTTTCGCCCTCGCCGCGACGGTCGAAGAGCAGCACGCCGTAGCCGTTTCGCACGAGCATCCGCGTCTGCTTCTGCGGACCCGACCGGCCGGGGACGACGATCACGGTCGCGCCGTTTCGCGACGGCACGAACCAGCCCTCGAGCCGCAGCCCGTCCGAGGTCGTGAACGACACGTCCTCGTGGGCGGCACCGAGATCGGGGGTCGGGACGTGTGCGCGCGCGGTGTGCGTCACGACCTGCGCGATGACGAGCGGGAACATGACCTGCGTCGCCACGACGAGGGCCGCGAGCACGAGCAGCGCCCGCCGCAGGTAGCGGCGCTTGCGACTGTCGTTCGTGCGCCGCGTCCTCCAGAGCGTGACGGCGCCGAGAGCGACGAGCGCGATGCCCGCGGCGAGCGACAGCCAGCCGGTGAAGTCGTCGCCCGACGGGCCGCCGTTCAGCGTGTAGTACGCGGCCTCGATCCCGGACGCGATCCCGAAGATGCCGAACACGAGCGCCGAACGCGGCCCGCACGCCGGCCCGCAGTCGCGGGTAGGCGGCCGCGAAGCCCACCACAAGCGCGAGCGGAACGAGCGCACCGGGGTGGTCGAACGCGGACATGCCCGGCTCGGGCTGGAGGAACGCGTCGTCGACGATGTGGAGGGCGACGGCGGAAAGTGCGACGCGTGCCACTCCCACCTCGGTCGCGAGACGCGCCCAGAGGGTCGAGCCGGGGGTCGAGATCGGTTGCGATACGGCTTCGGTCATCCCACCGCCAGGCTCACAGGCGGCGGGCAGACACGCCAGGCGGGTATCTGGCTTTCGACGGGGCGGGTTACTGGTGGTTCGAACCGCACGGCATCTCGGCCCGGATGCGCGTGCCCCCGCCGGCAGGGCTCCATATCCGCAGGCGGCCGTCGAGCGCCTCGACCCGGTCGGCCAGGCCACGCAGCCCCGAGCCGCGCTCGGTGTCGGCGCCGCCGATTCCGTCGTCGGTGATCTCGATCACGAGCGTCCCGTTGCTGCGGCCGACGTCCACGGTTGCGGATGAGGCCTGGGCGTACTTGCCGACGTTCGTGAGGCTCTCGGACACCAGGTAGTACGCGGCCACCTCGAGGGCCTCGGGCAGGCGCTCGTCGAGATCGACCGTGAGGGAGACCGGAACCGGCGCGCGGACGGCGAGCTGCTCCAGCGCGATCGACAGGCCGTGCCCGCTGACCACGGCCGGGTGAATGCCGCGTGCGATCTCGCGGAGCTCCTCCAGCGACGAGGCGATCTCGATCCGCGCACGGTCGAGCCGCTGGCTCGCGGCGGGGTCGTCGAGCTGCTTCTGGAGCACGCTCAGCTCCAGCGAGAGCGCGACCAGCCGCTGCTGCGCGCCGTCGTGCAGGTTGCGCTCCAGCCGCTGCCGCTCCTTCTGGCCGGCTTCGAGGACACGCGCACGCGATCCGCGAACCTCCTCCAGGCGTGCTCGCAGCTCGGCCTGGAGGCGCGCGTTCTCGAGCGCGATCCCGCCCGCCGCGGTCACCGCCGCAAGCAGCTCGGGCTCGTCGAGCAGGGCAGGATCGTGGATCAGCGCCGCGACGCGGCCGCCCTCCTTGTCGTGGATCAGCGTGGTCGCGCGCGGGCCCGGCTGCTCGGGGAGCTCCACGGGGCGACCGTGGAGATCGGCGTAGGTCTCGAACTCGGGGAGCCAGTACGCGAGCGTCAGGGACGGATCGCGAAGCGCCCGCGCGAGCGCATCGGGGAGGTCGCTGGGGGCGGGCTCGGCCTGGAGCTCGACGACGAGGTCGCCGACCGCCGAGCGTGCCAGCCGGTCGTGGAGCAGTCCGATCAGGAACGCGACCGGGGCCAGCCCGAGCGTGATGAACGTCGCCCACCGGATCTCGCGAATGGCCGGGCCGGAGAAGGCGTGCGACAGGAAGAGAACGGCGATCATGACGAGGCCGAGGGCGAACGAATCGATCAGCAGCTCGAGCGAACGGCGCAGCGGCCGGCCCACGCGCCGCCGGCGCAAGGCGAGCACTCCGAGAGTGGTCAGGGCCAGGGCGCTGATCGTCACGAACTGAGCCCGCGTCACGGCCGTGGCCAGGTCTTCGTTCGGACTGATCTCGAGCAGGTTGTGCGGCCCGAAGCCGCCGAGGGTCATCCGCACGAGCTCAAGCCCCAGCGCGACCGCGTACGCCGTCACGACCAGCGTTCGCTCGAACCGGCCTTGCAGCCGCCCGCTCGGATACGCGAGGAACACATGGAGGAAGAGCACCGGTGGGAGAAGGTCGAATATCTGCCCGACCGTGAACGTCAGGTCGTTCGTCGTCCACGAGAGCGTCGCGAGGAAGTTGGCGAACCCGGCGGCGATCATGAGTAGGCCGAAGCGGCTCTCAGGGCGACGCCACCACGCAAATACGCCGCCGAGCAGGTAAGCGAGCGTGATCCAGTTGAGGAGCAGGGCGGCCACCATGGGCTCCCCCACCTCGCGGCCCACGGCATCGCTCACCAGGGCCAGGGAGAACGACACCTCGGCGGCCACGACACCGGCCACCGCGATCGCCCAGAGCACGATCGGCCGCGGTGGACGAGCGGCGCCCGGAACCTCGACGGGCGCCGAGCCGGATGCGGTCACGTTTCTCTCTCTGACCCGCGCGAACCCCGATGAACGGCGGCGCCTGTCGCCGACACTACTCCTGCCGGCCCATTCGTGCCTCTGTGGGACAGAATGCCGCGGTGACCGTGGACGGGACAGCCGCCCCTCGCTTCGCCCCCGTTCGTGAGGCTCTCGCAGAGGTCGTGGACGCTCAGCCGGGAACCGGCGCGGCGGTCGCCGCCTGGTACGACGGCGACTGGGTCGTCGACCTGTGGGGCGGCTGGGCCGATGCCGCTCGCACCCGCCCGTGGGAGCGCGACTCGATCGTCCAGCCGTACTCGGTGAGCAAGCCGTTCGCGGCGGTCTGCGCCTTGGTGCTGGTGGATCGCGGGGAGCTCGAGCTGGACGCGCCGGTGCAGACGTACTGGCCGGAGTTCTCCGCGCCCGCGACCGTTCGGCACGTGCTCTCGCACCAGGCCGGGGTCGTGGTGCTCGACGACCCGGCGCCGACCGAGGTGCTCTACGACTGGGACGCGCTGTGCGCGCTGCTCGCCCGGCAGGAGCCCGCTTGGCCCCCGGGCGAGGCGCACGGCGAGTCGGCGCTCTTCTACGGCCACCTCGTCGGCGAGCTGGTGCGCCGGGTGGACGGGCGGTCGCTCGGGACGTTCATGCGCGAGGAGATCGGACTGGAGTTCGCGTTCGGGCTGTCCCCGGAGGAGCAGAAGCGCGCGGTGGAGATCACCGGCCTCGATGAGGACTTCGCACGCGAGAACATGGCCGACAAGCCGGAGATCTATCCGCAGGCGATCGGCAATCCGCCGGGGGCGCGGTCGGCCGCCGTCGTGAACAGCGCCAGCCTGGCGCGCGGCCGAGATCCCGTCGGTCAACGGCCACGGCACGGCACGGGGCGCGGCCGGCCTGTACGCGGCGCTCCTCCAGGGGGAACTGCTGTCGCCGGAAGTTCTCGCCGAGGCGACGCGGGCGCAATGCTCAGGCGCCGACCGCGTCTTCGGCCACGAGGTCTCCTGGGGCCTCGGCTTTTCCGTGGACGAGGACGGCTACGGGATGGGCGGCACGGGCGGCAGCTTCGCGGCGGCGTCCACGGTCGGCGGCTACGCGATCGCGTTCGTCACCGGCTCGATGGGCAACCACGACCGCGCCGCGACGGTCGAGAACACGTTCCGCGAGTGCCTCGGGCTCGCGCCGCTCGACGGCTAGCTCAGTACGGATTCTTCTGCGCCCACCGCCGGCCCTCGAGCTGGTGCCCGTTCTCGATGGCACTGACTACGACGTCTCGGTACGCGACGAGGCCGGCCGCGAATTCGTCCACTGAGATCGTGTCGTAGTCACCGCCGTCCTCGTCGTGGTCGAACGTCACGGCCACGAGCTCGCCTCGCCGACTAAGGCTCCAGGCGTTGCCTCCGCCGATCCGCGCCTCGGCCGGCGCCTGCGGCGTGAGGCCGGCGAGCACATGGTCGATCCAATAGGTCGAGAGCACCGGCTCCGTTCCGTTCGGCGACAGGCTCGGCGCACAATCATCGAGAGCCCGCTTCAGCTCGGACCGGTCCTCCCCGGGATCCGGCCACACGAGCCCACCGGGCTCGACGTAGAACGACCACGTCATCGCCTCACCCGCCGAGCGGCGCCATCGTCAAGCCGAAGTCCTTGAGCTGCTCCCAGTACAGCTCGGCCTGCTCGCGATGGCCCGACCAGACGATCGCCTTGCCTGACCGGTGAATCTTGTCGGCGAGCTCGAGTCCGCGCTCGTACGAGACACCCGGGATCGTCCGGGCCAGCGCGAACGCGACGCCGTCGAACGAGTTGTGGTTGTCGTTCAGGACGATGACCTTGCAGGCGTCGCCCCCACCGCTTCCGTCCGTGGGCCGGATGCGCTCACGCGGTGGTGTCTGGGTAGCGGGCGCCATCTTCCGACCTTAGCGAGCATCAAGTCGTGCGTTAATGCAAGACCTGACCCCGTTCTCGCAAACGCAACCCGATGACCCTTATGCAATTCCGTCCATGCCGACCTGGGGCATCGTGGTTTGCGCCACCGTCGCCGTGTTGCCTGCTCATCGTCGGAATTCGCTTCCGGCTTGGCCTCACTCGGCGAGGAGCGCAGTTCCACGAGTTCCCCGACTATCCGTTCTACGCTCGCTACCTCGGCATTTCGCTCCCGATCTTCGGCGTCGACAATCGCGCTCGTCGCCATCGGGGGGTTTCTGACCCGGGTGGCACCGCCTCTACTAGGCGGGAGCATCGTGTTCGCGGGCGTTTGGTTCGGCTTTCTCTTCGCGGTTCCAGCCATGTGGCTTGCCCCTGATCGGCTCAAGCCGGACTGGATGGTGGAAGAGGAGCGGGGAAATCCGCAACTGCGACCGCGTCGCAAGCGACCTCCTGTCGCCCCAGACGTCTAGCTGGAAGCCAGCGCCCGAGCCTTCTTGGAAGCGGAGCTCTGCCGCTTCGTCGCGCTCAGCTCGACCTTTCGCAGCCGGATGTGCTCCGGGGTGACCTCGACGCACTCGTCGTCGCGGATCAGCTCCAGCGCCTGCTCGAGCGACAGCGGCCGCGGTGGGATCAGGCGCAGCGTCTCGTCCGACGACGCGGCGCGCATGTTCGTCAGCTTCTTCTCCTTCGTGGCGTTCACGTCGAGGTCCTCGGCGCGCGCGTTCTCGCCGACGATCATGCCCTCGTAGACCTCCACGGTCGGGCCGACGAACATCTGGCCTCGCTCCTGGAGGTTCATGAGCGCGAACGCCGTCGTCGGGCCGCGCCGGTCGGCCACCAGCGAACCCGTCGGCCGCGTCCGCAGCTCCCCGTGCCACGGCTCGTAGCCGTCGAAGACGTGGTGGAGGATCCCGGTCCCGCGCGTCTCCGTCAGGAACTCCGTGCGGAAGCCGATCAGGCCGCGCGCCGGGACGCGGTACTCCATGCGCACCCAGCCGGTGCCGTGGTTGACCATCTGCTCGAGCGTCCCCTTGCGGAGCGCGAGCAGCTGCGTGATGACGCCGACGTACTCCTCGGGGACGTCGATCGCGAGCCGCTCGACCGGCTCGTGCCGCTTGCCGTCGATCTCGCGCGTCACGACCTGCGGCTTGCCGACGGTCAGCTCGAAGCCCTCGCGGCGCATCAGCTCGACGAGCACCGCGAGCTGGAGCTCGCCGCGGCCCTGCACCTCCCAGGCGTCCGGCCGCTCGGTCGGGAGCACGCGCAGCGAGACGTTGCCGATGAGCTCCTGGTCGAGCCGGCTCTTGACCATCGAGGCGGTCAGCTTGTCGCCGTCGTTCCCCGAGAGCGGGGACGTGTTGATCCCGATCGTCATCGCGAGGCTCGGCTCGTCCACGCCGATCACCGGGAGCGGGCGCGGGTCGTCCAGGTCGGCGAGCGTCTCGCCGATCGTCACCTCGGGGATGCCGGCGACCGCGATCAGCTCGCCCGGCCCGGCCTCGGCGGCCTCGACGCGGTCGAGCGCCTCGGTCACGTAGAGCTCGGTCACCTTGGCGCGCTCGATCTCGCCGTCGGCGCGGCACCAGGCGACCTGCTGGCCCTGGCGGATCGTCCCCTCCCAGACGCGGCACAGCGCGAGCCGGCCCACGTACGGGGACGCGTCGAGGTTGGTCACGAGCGCCTGCAGCGGATGGTCGTCGGTGTAGTACGGCGCCGGGATGTTCTTCAGCAGCGTCTCGAACAGCGGCTCGAGATCGTCCGCGAGGCTGTCCGCCGAGAAGCCGGCCTGGCCCGCGCGGGCGTTGCAGTACACGATCGGAAACTCGATCTGGCTCTCGTCGGCGTCGAGGTCGAGGAAGAGCGCGTAGACCTCGTCCACGACCTCGGCGATCCGGGCGTCGGGCCGGTCGACCTTGTTCACGACGAGGATGAGCGGCAGCCGCGCCTCGAGCGCCTTGCGCAGGACGAAGCGCGTCTGCGGCAGCGGGCCCTCGCTCGCGTCGACGAGGAGCAGCACGCCGTCCACCATCGTGAGCCCGCGCTCGACCTCGCCGCCGAAGTCCGCGTGGCCGGGCGTGTCGACGATGTTGATCTTCACGCCGCCGTGCCGGACGGCCGTGTTCTTGGCCAGGATCGTGATGCCCTTCTCGCGCTCGAGATCCATCGAGTCCATGACCCGCTCGCCCACGTCCTGGTTGGCCCGGAAGGAGCCGGACTGCCAGAGCATCGCGTCGACGAGCGTCGTCTTGCCGTGATCGACGTGCGCCACGATGGCGACGTTGCGGATGTCCTCTCTCAGAGCCACCGAACGAGCGTAGCTGCGCGCGTCGCCCGTCACGCGCGTGTAACGGAAGGGTGACGATCAGGACGATCCGACTTGACCCCTCCGGGGGTAGAGGAAGATGCTGGACCTGCCCAACGTCCGACATCTGCCGCAAACGAGGGGGTATCGCCGTGCCCAGCTTGGTTTCGCGCATCACCGTGGTCGCCGTCGTCGCACTGTTCGCCGTCGGGGGAGCGGCAGCACTGCCACCGAACGGCCCTTCGCCGTCCATCGTCATCAGCCAGGTCTACGGAGGCGGAGGATCGACGAGCGCCGCATCCGGCGCCGTCTACAACACCGACTTCATCGAGCTCTTCAACCGCGGCGCGACGCCGCAGTCCGTCGCGGGCTGGTCCGTCCAGTACGCCAGCGCGACCGGGACCGGGAACTTCACCGCCACCGCGCTTCCGGCCGTGACGATTCCGGCGGGCGGCTACCTGCTCGTCGGCGAGGGAACCGTCGCCGGCGCCGTGGGCGCTCCGCTGCCTCCGACC
Organism: uncultured Actinomycetes bacterium; assembly: GCA_963814525.1. GTDB lineage: Bacteria > Actinomycetota > Thermoleophilia > Gaiellales > Gaiellaceae > CAVRUF01. Next base: position 605,662 of record CAWFDH010000008.1, read on the forward strand.
GACGCCTCCGGCTCGATCGCCATGAGCGCGACCGCCGGCAAGGTGGCGCTCGTCCAGCAGGCGACCTCGCTCGCGTGCAACGGGAGCTCCACGGCCTGTTCGCCTGCGCAGACCGCGCTGATCCTCGATCTCGTCGGGTACGGCACCGCGAACTTCTCCGAGACGGCTCCGGCGCCGACGCTGGCCGCTTCGACGGCCGCAGTGCGCGCCGAGCACGGCTGCACGGACACCGACTCGAACGCAGCGGACTTCACGGCGGGGCTGCCCGCACCGCGCAACTCGGCGACCACGGCGGCGCCGTGCGGCACGCCTCCTCCCGAGGTCGGCCCCACCGTCACGTCGACCACGCCCGCGAACGGCGACACGGGCGTCGCGACGAACGCGAACGTGACCGTCGTCTTCAGCGAGCCGGTGAACGCCGACGTGGACGCGTTCTCGATCGCGTGCCCGTCCGGCTTCCGCTCGCCGGCCGTGTCCTTCTCGGTCGACAAGCGGACGTACACGCTCGACAGCGCGATCGACTTCACGCCGGGCGAGATCTGCACCGTCACGGTCAGCGGCACGATGATCCACGACGTCGACACGTCGGATCCGCCGGACAACCTGCCGGCCGACCACGTGTTCTCGTTCACGGTCGCCGCGCCGGTCGTCCCGATTCCGATCCACGACATCCAGGGCGCGGCCCACATCTCGCCGCACGCGAACCAGAACGTGGCGACCACCGGGGTCGTGACCGCGGTGAAGGGCAACGGCTTCTACATCCAGGATCCGGCGCCGGACGCCAACCCGGACACCTCCGAGGCGATCTTCGTCTTCACGAACGTCGCTCCGACGGTCACGGTCGGGAACGGCGTGCAGGTCTCCGGGCGCGTGAGCGAGTTCCGGCCGGGTGCGACCGGGCTCACGAACACCGAGCTCGTCGCACCGCTGACCGTCACGGTGCTCCAGCCGCTCGCTCCGGTTCCCGCGGCAACGCTCATCGGGCCCGGCGGCCGCGTGCCGCCGACCGAGGTGATCGACAACGACGCGACCGGCGAGATCGAGACGAGCGGCGTCTTCGAGCCGGCCACCGACGGGATCGACTTCTGGGAGAGCCTCGAGATGATGCGGCTCGACCTCGGCGTCCCCGTTGCCGTCGGCCCGACGAACTCGTTCGGCGAGACGCCCGTGCTGGCGCAGAACGGCGCGGGCACGACCGGGCGCACGTCGCGCGGCGGGATCCTCATCACCGCGAGCGACTTCAACCCGGAACGCGTCGTGATCGACGACCAGATCGTCCCCGCGGCGGTCATGAACGTCGGCGACCACTACGCGACTCCGGTCCAGGGAGTGCTCGACTACAACTTCGGCGTCTTCATGCTCGTGGCGACCACGCCGCTCGTCGCTGTTCACGACGGCGCCACGCCCGAGTCGACCGTCCCCGCCGGACCGAACGAGCTGTCCGTGGGGACGTTCAACGTCGAGAACCTCGATCCGGGCGATCCGCAGTCCAAGTTCGACCGGCTCGCGCAGATCATCGTCGCGAACATGAAGTCCCCGGATCTCCTCGGGCTCGAGGAGGTGCAGGACAACACCGGCGCGATGAACGACGGCACGGTCGACGCGAACGTGACGCTCGACCGGCTCGCGGCGGCGGTCGTCACCGCGGGCGGCCCGGCGTACGCCCACCGCCAGGTCAACCCGGTGAACGGCTCCGACGGAGGCGAGCCGGGCGGAAACATCCGCGTCGCGTTCTTCTACCGAACCGACCGCGGGCTCGCGTTCGTGGACGCGCCGGGCGGAGGCTCGACGACGCCGAACACGGTGCTCCCGAGCGGCGACCTCGCGTTCAGCCCGGGCCGCATCGACCCGACCAACACGGCGTTCAACGCGAGCCGCAAGCCGCTCGCCGGGCAGTTCTCCTACGCGGGAAAGAAGCTCTTCGTGATCGTGAACCACTTCAACTCGAAGGGCGGCGACGACCCGCTCTTCGGGCACCGGCAGCCGCCGGTTCGCGTCACCGAGACGCAGCGCCACCAGCAGGCGACGATCGTCCGCGACTTCTCGCAGGCGATCCTGGCCGCGAACCCGTCCGGGAACGTGGTCGTGCTGGGCGACCTGAACGACTTCCACTTCTCCCAGACCGCCTCGATCCTCGAGGCCACGCCGCTCCACACGCTGCTCGAGACGCTGCCCGCGAACGAGCAGTACACGTACGTGTTCGAGGGGAACTCGCAGTCGCTCGACCACATCCTCGTGAGCGACGCGCTGTTCGCGAAGCCGTTCGACTACGACGTCGTGCACGTGAACGCGGAGTTCGCCGACCAGGCCTCCGACCACGACCCGCAGCTCGTGCGGCTCATCCTGAACCGCGCGCCGACGGTCTCGGCGGGCGGGCCGTACACGGTCGCCGAGGGCGGCTCGACCGCGCTCTCCGCCTCTGGATCCGACCCCGACGGCGACGCGCTCGCCTACGCCTGGGATCTCGACGACAACGGCACGTTCGAGACGAGCGGCCAGTCGCCGAGCTTCACCTGGGACGACGGCCCGGCCACGCGGCCGGTGACCGTGCAGGCGACCGATCCGTCGGGTGCGACGGCGACGGCGACCGCGACGGTCACGGTGACGAACGTGGCTCCGACGGGACGTTCACCGCGCCGGACACCGCGCCCACGGGGACGTTCACGCTCACGTTCACCGGCCAGACCGACCCGTCCGCGGCGGACACGGCCGCGGGCTTCCAGTACGCGTTCGACTGCGGCTCGGGCTACGGCGCCTTCGGCGCTGCCGCATCGACCTCGTGCTCGACCTCGACGGCCGGCACCCGCTCGGTCGGCGGCCAGATCCGCGACAAGGACGGCGGCGTCACCGAGTACCGCGACACGGTCGTCATCACGTCGACCGCGAGCCCGTACGACGAGGTCTGCGCGCTGGCGAAGGCGTATTCGTCCAAGGCCTCGGTCGCGAAGCTCGTCTGCGCCGCCCTCGAGGCGGCCGAGACCGCCGACGCCCACGGCAACCATCTCGTGAAGACAGTCGCGCTCGTCGTCGCCGACGTGACCGTGCAAGCTCCAGACCGGCAAGGCGTTCACGAAGGCGGAGGCGAAGGAACTCCGCAAGCGCATCAAGGCGCTCTACTAAGGGGGAGACCAATGGCAGGCGACATCGTCCACGTCGAGTTCCCGGCCGAGGACGTCGACCGCGCGCAGAGCTTCTGGAGCGGTCTCTTCGGCTGGGAGTTCGGCGAGTCCCAGATGCCCGACCTCGACTACCGCATGGCCCGCACCGGCGAGAACAGCGGTGTGGCGGTGTGGGCCTCCGACCGGGGAACCGGCCACCCGTCGTACTACTTCGATGTCGACGACATGGAAGCGGCGCGCGCGAAGGTGACAGAGCTAGGCGGCTCGGCCGAGGACAAGACCCCGGTGCCGGGCATGGGCTGGTTCACCGTGTGCAAGGACTCCGAAGGAAACGTCTTCAGCCTCTGGCAGACGGATTCTGAGGCCGGTTAAGGGCTAGCGCTCGACCTGCGAGCCGCCGACGATCGCCTCGCGGTCGTCGCCGAAGCGGACCCATGCCTTGTTGGTGCCGTCGTAGTCCGGGCCCCAGAGGACGAGCGTCGCGTCTTCGCCCTTGACCCGGCAGGGCTCCGCGCCCTGCGGATCGGCGCCGCGCCACGCGCGGATGAACGGATTCGTGTCCCATTCCTTCGCGACCGTGGTCGGCTCCTTGTGGCCCGGGTGGAGCTGCGTCTCGGGCGGGAGCTTCATGAGGCGCTCCATGATCGAGTGCACCTGATCGGAGTAGCCGGTCTCGCCGCCGCCCGCCGTCCCGCCGACCGTGCCCTTGAAGAGGCAGTCCGCGGTGAGGCAGTGCTTGCCGTTCGCGAGGAACGCGAGGTGGTCGAGGCAGTGGCCCGGCGTCGCGATGACCTCGATCTCCATCGCCCCCACCGTGAGCGTGTCGCCGTCCTCGAGCGTCTGGTCGACGCCGGACGCCGGCGTTGCGGACGAGCGGGTGCGCGAGAACCTCGACGCCGAAGCGGTCGGCATCGTCGGCGCAGGTGACCACGTGATCCGGGTGCGAGTGGGTGATCAGCACCTCGGTGATCGTCAGCTCGTAGCGCTCGACCGCCTCGAGCAGCGGCTGGTTGATCCCGTTGGAGTCGACGAGCACGCCGTGCCCGCCCGGCTCGTCGCCGAGGAGGTACGCGTTCGAGAGCCAGCTCGGATGCTCTGTGCGCTCGAGGATCAAAACTCGATCACCGTTCGGATCCCTTCCTGGCGCTCCATGGCCGCAAACGCGTCGTTCACGCCGTCGAGCGGGATCCGGTCGGTGACGAGGGCGTCCACGTCGATCTCGCCGGCGAGCCAGCGGTCGACGAGCTCCGGCACCTGGCTGCGGCCCTTCACGCCGCCGAACGACGAGCCGGTGACGCGGCGGCCGGTGATGAGGAAGCGCGGGACGATGTCGAGCGTCTCGCCCTTCCCGGCGACGCCGATCATCGTCGCGAGACCCCAGGCCTCCCGGGCGGATTCGACCGCCTGGCGCATGACCTGGACGTTTCCGGTCGCCTCGAACGTGTAGTCGGCGCCGAAGCCGCCCGTCTCCTCGCGGATCCAGTCGACCGTGTCGTCAGCGGCAATCCGGTGTCGGTCGCGCCGTGGCGACGCGCCTCGGCGAGCCGTTCCTCGAGCCAGGTCGATGGCGACGATCCGCTCCGCGCCGGCCAGTCGGGCGCCGATGACGGCGCCGAGCCCGACGAGCCCGCAGCCGAAGACGACGCAGGTGGATCCGGGCTCCACGCGCGCGGTGTAGAGCGCCGCGCCGATCCCGGTCGAGAGCCCGCACGCGAACGGCGCGCAGCCGGCGAGCGGCGCCTCGGGATTGACCTTGGCCAGCGCGATCTCGGGCATGACGGTGTGATCCGCGAAGGTCGACGTGCCCATGAAGTGGCGGATCTCCTCGCCGCCGCGGCCGAAGCGCGCGGTTCCGTCGGGGAGGTAGCCGAGCCCCTGCTGGTCGCGGATGGCGGTGCAGCGGTTCGTCCGCGGGCTCAGGCAGTGGACGCACTTGCCGCACTCGGGCGCGAAGAGCGTGACGACGTGGTCGCCGGGAGCGACGAGCGTGACGTCGGGCCCGACCGCCTCGACGACGCCCGCGCCTTCGTGGCCGAGCACCGCCGGCGCGTACCCGGACGGGTCGGCGCCCGACGCCGTGTAGAGGTCGGTGTGGCAGACGCCGCACGCCTCGATCCGGACGAGCACTTCCCCGGCCTTGGGGTCGGCGAGCTCGACGTCCTGGACGACGAGCGGCGCTCCGAACTCCTCGAGGACTGCGGCGCGAACCTGCACGGCTTCGATCCTATAAAGCGGCGACTTCGTCACGGGTCGTCCACCGTCGCCCGGTCCATGCGGGTTCCTCCGCGGCCACGTCCGTTTTGGCCACTGGTGGCGGGCACGGGCCGCGGGCTATTCCAGTCGGGTCACTCGACTCGGAAGGAGCCACATGAAGATCCGATGGACACACGTGCTCGCCGTGCTGGCCGCGGCGGCCGCGGTCGCCGCGGTGGCGACCGGCGCGCTCGCCGTCACGGGGAGCACGCTCGCCGCGGCCGACGGCACGATCACGGCGTGCAAGCACCCGAACGGCGGCTGGATCCGCCTCGTCGGCGCGGCGACCGACTGCCGCTCACGCGAGCAGGCGGTCTCGTGGAACGCGGCCGGAACAGGCGGCGGCATCACGAAGCTCGGCGACCTGAGCGGCATCGAATGCACCACCGACAGCGGCGCGGCCGGAACCGTGCAGCTCGACTTCGCCGGCGACGACACCGTTCTCTTCCGCTGCATCGCGGGGTCGGCGCCCCCTCCTCCACCTGCCGTGAAGCTCGTGATCAACGAGGTGGACTACGACCAGGTCGGTGCCGACGGTGCGGGATTCGTGGAGATCAAGAACACCGGTACGACCGCGGTGCCGCTCACCGGAATCGCCCTGGTCTTCGTGGATGGGGCCGATTCGGAGGAGTACCGGCGCGAGTCCCTGACCGGGACGCTGGCGCCCGGCGGCTACCAGGTGGTCGCGATCGATCCGCAGAACGGAGCTCCCGATGGACTCGCCCTGATCGACACGGCTGGGAGCGGATCCCTCCTCGATGCGCTCTCGTACGAGGGAGCGATCACGAGCGCGCTCATCGGGACGAAGACGTACAACCTCGTCGAGGGCACGGCGCTCGCGGCGACGGTCGTCGACTCGAACACGGCGAACGGCTCGCTGATCCGCAATCCCGACGGCAAGGACACGAATAACGCCTCCGCGGACTGGGTCTTCACGACCACGCTGACGCGCGGAGCGGCGAACGTCGCCACCACGGGCGGCTGAGCCAGGGCTCCACGGAGCGGCGGGCGTCCCTCTCCGCCTGCCGCTCCGTCGCCCGTGTCCGGCTCGGTGGCGAAACTCTCCTCGTGCACGCAGTCGTCCTGCTCGACGAAGAGCCTCGTTTTCGGCCGTTTCCCTTCGGCCTGCCGCTAGAGGGTGCGGTCGCTCGGGCGGTCGCCGACGCGCGCGAGACGCTGGCCCGCACGCCGGGGCGCTTCGACGGGCCGATCGCGTTCTGCCACGGCGTCACGCCGGACGGCGATCCTCTCCGCCGGGCCGGCCGCTACGCCGAGGCGATGGTCGTCTTCCAGGAGCCGACGCTCGCCTACCGGCTCGGGTTCGCACTCGGCGTGCAGCTCTTCGTCGAGCGCGACGAGGGGATCTTCCTGTTCCAGCTGCGCGGACGCTCGATCGGCCGCGATCCGCTGCTCTGGACCGCGTCCGCTTCGGGCGGCGTGATGCCGGGCGAGGAGTCGCGCGCGGCCGTGCTCGCCGACGCGGCCGAGGAGATCGGGCTCCGCGAGGACGATCTGCCCGACCTCCGTCCCGTGGCGATCTGCGTGAACGACGACACCGGATCGGCGCTCGTCGTCTACCGCTCGGGGCTCCGCGAGGGCGCCGAACCGGTGCCGGACGAGACCAAAGTCGCCGAACTGCACTGGGCGACCGCTCCGGCCGAGATCGGGGCTCAGGTGTCCGGGGACACCCTGGCGGCGTGGGCGGCGCTCGAAGCGGCTCGCGAAGCCCGCTTGGAATCAGGGAATTAGGACTCCGAAACACCCTTTGGGGGATGGGGTGTGGGTGTGTTTGCGCCGATTCCGCTCACAGGACGGCTTGCCGCATGCCGAAAGAAACAATCGCCGCTGAGAAGAATGCCGAACAAGAGTTCGGCACCGGCCTGCGCGCACAACTCGAACGCCGCCGGGCCAACCTCGAAGCAGCCTCGAACGGCAAGGGCGCGGAAAAGGCCGCCGCAGCCGCCGAACTGACGAACGGCAACGGCGAAGCGAAGCCGGCCGACGTCGACAAGATCCGCAAGGAGCTCCAGGCGTCGCTCGCCCGCGAGGAGGAGCTGCGCACCGCGCTGACCGATCAGATCGCGACCGTCGACGAAGGTCTCGACGTCGAGCGCGAGCTGAGCGAGCGCAAGGCCGAGATCGAGAAGCTCGCGGCCACCGTCACCGAGACCGAGGCGCGCATCGCCGAGGAGAAGCGCGCGCTCGACGAAGAGCTCGCGGCGCTCCAGAAGGAGCGGTCGGATCTCGACGGGACGCGCACGAGCGTCGCAGACCAGACGAAGGCGCTCGAGAAGGAGCGCGCAGAGCTCGACGCCGCCCGCTCGACGGTCGCCAAGCAGACCGCCGCGCTCGAGAAGGAGCGCGCGGAGCTCGACGCGACGCGAACCACCGTCGCCAAGCAGACCGAGGCGACCGCGACGCGCGAAAAGCAGCTCCAGGACGAGCTTTCCGCCGTCGACGAGAAGCTCCGGTCGCTCGAGCTCGCCGGCAGCGAGCGCTCGTCCACCGACGACAAGCTCGCGAAGCAGGCAGCCCAGCTGGCCGAGGCCGAGCGCAAGGTCGCCGCCCAGACGGCCGCGCTCGCCAAGCGCGAGGCCGAGATCGAGGCGGCGCGCCAGTCGAACGAGCGGACGATCGCCTCCCGCGAGGACGATCTCACCAGGCTGAACAAGGAAGTGACCGCCCGGGCCCGCGAGCTCGCCGACGAGGCGAAGGGCCTCGAGGCGCGGGAGCGCGACCTGACGAAGCGCGAGTCGGCGCTCGACAAGGGCGGCTCGACGCTCACCGAGCGCGAGGCCGCCGTGCAGGCCGCGCAGCAGGAGATGGCCGACATGCGCGACAAGGTGATCGCCGCGCAGAAGCAGCTCGAGGCCGACCGCCAGCGAATCGAGCGCGATCTCGCCGGACGCGAGGACGAGGCGCAGGAGGCAGTAGCGCGGCTGGTCGAGCTCGACCGGCGCGTCCTCGAGCTGGACAGCCGCGAGAACGACATCACCGCGCGCGAGGCCGAGGTCCACCGGGCCGAGGCCGCAGCCGCACGCTCGGCCCAGGACGTCACGAAGGGCCGCGACCTCGACGAGCTCGAGGCACAACTCGCCGAGCGCGAGCGCGATATCGCCGAGCGCGAGTCGACCGTCGAGAGCGTCGAGTCGACGATCGAGCGGGACACGACCCGAGTCGTGAAGCGCGAGCAGCGCGTCATGAAGGTCGAGGAAGATCTGAACGGCCGAGTCCGCGAGCTGGACGAGCGCGAGGCCGTGCTCGACGCCCGCGAGGCGACGACCCAAGCCGACCAGGATCTGCGCGAGGACAAGCTCGAGGTGTGGGACACCGAGCTGAAGGACCTCGAGCGCCGGCTCCAGCAGAAGGAGACGGAGCTGGCCGAGTACGTCGCGCAGGTGCAGACGGCGATCAACAAGAGCCGCGGCGTCATCTAGACGCCGGGCAGCGCGCTCCGCCCGCATGTGCACGTGTACTCGGACATAGTTCGCGACGAGCTCGCGCGCCTCGCTGACGCTGGATACCAACGTCGCGTCTGGACCGGCGCCGAGCCGGGCAGGATGGATTCCTTCCAGGAGTGTGTCGAGCGGCTGTACACCGACAGCTGTCTCGACCTCGCTCTAGATCGAGGCGAGTTGGTCTTCAGCCCTGAGGTCGACGAGCGTCTCGTGACCTTGGGCGAGCTCCTGAAGGGGATCGATGCGCAGAGAGGCCCCAAGAGGCTCGTCGAGGATCCCGCCATGGACGAGGTCAGGGGAGTCGCTACCGACCTCCTCGGCGACTTGGACTCGATGAACCAGTAGGTAACCGCCGGCGGGACGCCTGGACGTGTGGAGAAACCGGCACGAACCTCGCTCAGTTCCGTTGACCACCCGCGTGAGCTTCCTCGATAGCGTCAAGGGTGGGAGCGGCGGGACGGGGCGGCGGGATCTTGGTCACACGCGCGTCTGCAAGCACAGCCTTAAACGGCTCGGCCGCGGCCCGGGCGAACCCGTGACCACGGCCGAGCCAGCGCAACCCCTTCGGCTTACTCGTCCAAGGTGTCGATCAGGCGGGCGCCCGAGATCTCCGCGGCGATCTGCGTGTAGATCGTCTGGAGCTCGCCGGCGGCCGGCTGGTTGAAGAAGAACCCGGAGCCGCTCGAGATCTGGGAGATCGTCGAGTAGGCGGTGATCGCCGGCGACTCGTTCGAGCCGGTGTACGACTTGCACACGTTGGCGCCTCCGCCGCTCGCGTTCAGGTCGTAGCCGATCGAGTAGATCTTCGTCCCGCGGCTCTTCACCGACGCAGCCGACGTGATGCCCTGGCGGCACGGCTGCCGCCGGTACGGCGACGTGTTGCCGTAGTAGCTGGGCCCGTAGTTCGCGGCCCCGTCGGAGAAGAACACGATGATGTCCTGGGCCGTCGACCGGCCGCGTGCGTCGAGCTCGGTCTGGGCCCTCTCGATCGCGGTCGCGTACGCGGTGATCCCGGCTGCCCTCAGGCACGTGATCGTGGAGACGAGCTGTGAGGACTCGTTCAGGTTGTTGCCGATCTTGAAGTCGGTCGAGAGCGGCACGACCGTGTACGGCGTCGAGGTCGAGTCGTAGTCGTCCTCGTCCGGCGTGTTGCACCGCGAGCTCACGTTGCGAGCCGGCGGGAACACGGTCAGGCCGATCTTGTCCATCGTCGGATCCATGAACTGGACGAAGTCACGGAGACCCTGCTTCGCGTTGTTCAGGTCGGTGCAGCTCGGATCGCTCGAGCCGCTCGACGTCTGGCACATCGATCCGGTCCGGTCGAGCACGAGCATGATGTCGAGCGGGCGCATCCCGCACGGGGAGCACGCGGTCGACTTGACCGAGATGTTGAAGCTGTTGATCCCCAGGAGCCTGGCGAACTTGGTCGGAACGTTCGACGTCTGGGTGACCGTGATCGCGTTGATCGGATTGCAGGGCGCGACGGGCGCGCACTTCGTCGCCACGTTCGTGTTCACGCCGGGGACGTTCTCGTTCTCGTTCTTCGCCCCGGCTGCGCCCCCGTAGGCCATCGCGGCCGACGTCGCCGCCGCCGCGCTCGGGAGCTGCGAGGCCCCTGCCAGCGCCGCCGCGTCGGCGGACGCCTGCATGGAGCGCTTCGCGTAGAACGCGTAGCCGATGTCGATCACGAGACCCGCCATCCCGAACAGGACGACGAGCGCGACCGCGAACAACACGAGCACCTGCCCGGTTTCCCCCCGAGTGCGCCGCAGCAGCTTGCTCTTGTGCCTCTTCATGCTGCTGTCCTTTCTGTTGCGGCGTCGCGTCAGCGCCGTGTCTTCCTCCTAGAAGAGCTTCGAGAGATTGAGAAACGCGGGGCCCAAAATGACGATGAACATGGCCGGGAAGATGAAGACCACCGTCGGGAAGAGCATCTTGATCGGCGCCTTCATCGCCCGCTCCTCGGCTGCTGCCTGACGCCGGTTTCGCGCCTCGGCGGCCTGCAGCTTGAGGATCCGGCCCAGCGAGATTCCGAGCTGGTCGGCCTGGATGACGGCCCTCGTGAACGAGGACATCTCCGGCGAGCGGACGCGGTCGGACATCTTCCGAAGCGCCTCCTGCCGGCTTTCGCCGATCCGCATCTCGCCGAGCGTGAGCGCGAACTCCTCGGCGAGCGGACCGTCCATGTGCTCGGTCAGCTTGGTGATCGCGCCGTCGAAGCCCATGCCGGCCTCGACGCTGACGGCGAGCAGGTCGAGCGCGTCCGGCAGCTCCGCCTGGATCTGCTCGTTGCGCGATCGCGCCTTGAACGTGACCACCGTGTCCGGGATGAAGAAGCCCATGAGGGCGAGGCCGCCGGCGATCATGAACTTCTTGCTCGCGGCACCTTCGCCGGCCCCGGCGAGCATGAGGCCCACGAACAGGCCCGCGATCCCGATGATTCCCTTCGCGGCCAGGAAGGTGGTCGGCGAGAGCCGCCGTCCGAGCCCGGCCGCGAGGAGCTTGGCGTTGATTCCGTCGAGCGTCGCCTTCGGACTCACCCGGAGCACGACGCGGGCCATCGCGGTGGCCGCGGGGCCGACCGCGCGCTCGCGGATCCCGGCCTGGGCCACCATCTGGTTGACGCTCTTCTTCTTGGTTCCGTAGGTCGCGGCCCGGCGGATCGAGCCCTGCCGCTGTCGCGTCGGCAAGGTCGCGACCTCGCCGATCAGAAAGACGGCGAGTGCCAGCGACGCGAGTGCGAGTAGCAGTAGCAGCATTCGATCACCCCTTGAAGGACACGATCTTCTTGAGGAACAGGGACCCGATCCCGATCATCACGAGCCCGCCGATCATCAGCTTGTGACCGGTAGGCGTGTGGTAGAGCGGAGCCATGTACTCGGCGTTGATCGCCGTCACGGCCAGCAGGACGAAGAACGGCAGGCCGATCAGCACGTAGGCGGAGGCGCGGCCCATGGCCGTCAGTCCCTTCACCTTGCGCGCGAACTGGTGCCGGTTGCGAACGGTCTCGGCGACCATGTCGAAGATCGCCGCGAGGCTCCCTCCGACCTGGCGCTGGATGGTCACGGCCGTGAGGACGAACTCGAGGTTCTTCGAGCCGACGCGGCGTGACATCTCGGCGAGCGCGCCGTCCATCGGGCGGCCGAGGCGCGTCTCGGTGAGCACGCGCTGGAACTCCTTGGACGCCGGCTCCTGGCCCTCCTCGACGACCGCCTGGATGCCCTGGCGGAAGCTGTGCCCCGCCTTCAGGGAGGCGGCGACCGTGGTGAGGAGATCCGGAAGCTGCGCGTCGAACGCCTTCAGGCGGCGCTTGGCGCGCAGGTTCACCCAGCCGTACGGGAGGTACGCCCCGACCGCCAGCGCGCCGAGGAGCAGGAAGAACGGCGGGCTGAACATGGCCGCGATGATCCCGGCGCCGAGCGCCGCCGCGGCCATGATGTAGAGCAGCTCGACCGTGCGCAGCGGGATGTCGCCGCGCGCGATCACGTTCTCGATGCTGCTTCCAGAAGCGCTGGTGCGCGAACGTCCGCTCGGTGACCCGGAAGAGTCCCGCGGCGGCCGCGAGCCGGTCGCGCTCGGCCCGGAGCGCGACGTTGCGCTCCTTCTCGCCCGTGTGCGGCGCGATCTGGGCGCGAAGGCGCTTGCCGCGCGGAACCGACGACGCGAGGAGGACGGCGACGAGCACGAGCATCATGACCGCGAGCCCGAGAACGCCCGCGCCCCACCAGCCCTGGAGGAACGTGGACGGAAGCACGGACTCCGGCTTCGCCGTGGCGACGGCGGCCGATCCCGGCAGCTCGAACGACGCGGCGGCCGTATCGGCGCCGACCGCGGCCTCGAGCGACGAGCTCGGTGCCCGGGCGCGACGCGGTGAAGTAGCGCACCTGCCAGGTGCGCTTGAGCTCCTGGGCGATCGACTCGTACACGCCGGCGAGCGCCTCGGGCGAGGCCGCGCCGTAGTAGGAGCCACCCGTGGACGCCGCGAGGTCGCGCAGCGGCGCGGGCGTGAACTTCTCGCTCTCGATCGCGATCACGTACACCGACACGCCCGCGTCCTGGGCGGCGGCGATCGCATCGTCGAGCGTCGCTTCGCTCCGTGTCTCGTTTCCGTCGGTGACGACGATGATCGCGCGTGCCGGAAGCGGCTCGGCGTCCAGCGACCCCGACGCCATGACGAGCGCGTCGTAGAGGGTCGTTCCCTGGACCGAGTCGACGACCAGCGAGCCGAGCGCGTCGTCCGCGTCGATCGTGGACGTGGAGAAGTCGGTCAGCATGACCGGGTTGGTGGCGAAGGTGGCGACCGCGATCCGGTCGGCGGCCGGCTTGGCCGCGACGAATGCGCGGGCTGCGGCGACCGCGTTCGTGAGCGGCTCGCCCTTCATCGAGACCGACCGGTCGACCGCGAGGACGACGCTCAGGGCCCGGCCCATGTTCTCGGCCTCGAGCCCCGCGACGGCGAGACCGTTCTCGGTCACCGTCGGAGCGGTCGTTCCCGGCTCGGCCGTCTCGACCGTGAACCGGACCTCCGGGTAGTTGGAGGTGTCGACGCCCTTGATCTCGGCCCCCGACGCGACGCCGGGAAGCGCGAGTACGAGCGCGAGCGCGAGTAGCCGGATCCCCCTGGTCATCACGAGAACCCGCCGAAGCTGGCCGTCGCGAACGTCGGCCGCTCGATGTCGTCCTCGAGCTCGAAGAAGCCTCCCGGCATGGTCACGCCGTGCGTGGCCATCTTGTCCAGGAAGTGCGGCTTGAGGCCCGAGCAGAGCAGCGGCCCGAGCAGCCGGTGGATGCCTGAGGCGCCGGACTCCTCGTCCGGCGGCTTGGCGAGGAACACGTCCTGCAGGGTGATCACGTCGGACTCCATCCCGAGCACCTCCGAGACGTGCGTGATCCGGCGCGAGCCGTCCACGAGCCGGCTGATCTGGACGAGCAGGTCGAACGCGCTCGAGATCTGCTCGCGGATCGCCCGCAGCGGCAGCTCGACGCCGCCGGTGAGGACGAGGGTCTCCACGCGAGAGAGCGCGTCTCGTGGTGAGTTGGCGTGGATCGTCGTGAGCGAGCCCTCGTGGCCCGTGTTCATGGCCTGGAGCATGTCGAGCGTCTCCGGGCCGCGAACCTCTCCGACGATGATCCGGTCGGGCCGCATTCGCAGGGCGTTGCGGACGAGCTCGCGGATGCGCACCTCGCCCTTCCCCTCGATGTTGGGCGGCCGGGATTCGAGCGTGATCACGTGCTCCTGCTGGAGCTGGAGCTCGGCGGCGTCCTCGATGGTGACGATCCGCTCCACGTCCGGCACGAAGGCCGAGAGCGCGTTCAGCGTGGTCGTCTTACCGGTACCGGTACCGCCGGAGATGAGGATGTTCAGCTTCCCGCGCACGCAGGCGGAGAGGAAATGCGCCGCCTTCGGCGTGATCGAGTCGAACTGGATGAGGTCGTCCATCGTGAACGGGTCACGGGAGAACTTCCGGATGGTCAGCGTGGGACCCTGGAGCGCGAGCGGCGGGATGATGGCGTTGACGCGGCTCCCGTCGGGGAGACGCGCGTCGACCATCGGCGACGACTCGTCGATTCGGCGTCCGACCTGCGAGACGATCTTGTCGATGATCCGCAGGAGGTGCGCGTTGTCGGCGAACGCCGCGTCCGTGCGCTCGAGCTTGCCGGCGCGCTCGATGAAGATCCGGTCGGACGCGTTGACCATGACCTCGGTCACGGCGTCGTCGCGGAGGAACGGCTCGAGCGGGCCGTAGCCGAGGATGTCGTCCGAGATCTCCCGGACGATCTTGCGCCGCTCGTCCCTCGTGAGGGGCGTGCGGTCGAGCGCCACCTGCTCGGTGACGGTTCGGAGCACCTGGTCGCTCAGGTCGGCGGCCGAGTCGGTGGAGAAGAGCTGCGGCCCGAGCTTCGCGATGCAGGCGTGGTGGACGCGGGTCTTCAGCTCCGCGTACGGATCGACGGGGGTTCCGCCGTTTTCGGCCCGCTTGGGAGCGGCGGCCGCGAGCGCGGTGAGCGGCTCGGGGCCGTTGTCGCCGTTCGATCCGTTCCCGTTGCCTCCGTTGATGCGGTCGTGGAGGCCCATTCGTTACGCCGCCTTTCCGAACCAGCGGCGGTCGCCCTTGGGCGCGGACGCGCCCTTCGGGGTGGCCGCAGCGGATTCGACCGGGCTGACCGCCTTCGCCATGTCGCGCACGGCGCGGGAGAAGTCGGCCCGGGCGTCGGCGAGGACGGCAGGGTTGCCACGGTTGACCGCGATCGGCACGGCCCGGTCGCTCGGAACGCTGAAGCGCACCTTGACCTCGAGTGCGCTCTCGACCTCGCCGGGCTTCATCCCGACCTTCGAGTTGGCGCGGTTCAGGACGAGGCGGATCCGCTCCGACGGGAACGAGAGCAGCTCGAGCGTCTGGAGCGCGAGCCTCACGTTCTTGAGCGTCGGCACGTCGAGCGAGCAGACGAGCAGGAGCTCGTCCGTGCGGTCGAGCGTCGCGAGCATCGGCCCGTGGAAGAACGGCGACGTGTCCACGACGATGACGTCGTAGAGGTCGCGCGCCACATCCAGGAGCTGCGCCAGCTTCGTCTCGGTCACGAGCTCTGCGTCCTCGGGCCGAAGCGGCGCCGGCAGGATGTCGAGCCCACAGCCGTGACGGGTGACGTACCCCGCGAGCTTCTCCGTATCGAGCTCGCCCGGAGCGACGACCAGGTCGTAGATCGTCTTCTCCGGCTCGATGCCGAGCATGATCGCGGCGTCGCCGAACTGCAGGTCGAGGTCGACGAGGAGGGCGCGCTTGCCCTCGTACTTCGCCACCGACGCGGCGGTGTTCGTCGCGATCACGGTCTTCCCCGTGCCGCCCTTCGGGCTGAACACGGTGACAACCCGGCCGCGGCGCCCGGAATGCCCGCGGGCGCGACGGCCGGAATGGCTCGCCTTGCGAATGGCGAAGACGAGGTTTTCGGTCATCTGGGGCAGGAGGAGCACGTCGGCCACGTCGGCCTCGAGCGCCTCCTCGAGCAGCATCGACGCCTCGCCCGAGGCGAGGAGGATGATCGGTGCGTTCGTGTGCTCGCGGATCGCGGCCAGCTCCGCCTCGGGAAGCGTGGAGCTGCGCGTGCCGTGGAGCACGACGGCGAGATGTCCGCCGCGCAGGGCGGCAGCGGCCTCGCCGAGAGCCGGTGAGGCCCCGACGAAGTCGATCTCGAGGTGACGCTCGAGGGCGCCGCGCAGATCCGCGAGGCCGTCGCAGTCACCGGTCATGAAGACGCGGACCTTTTCCCGCGTCGCGGCTTCGTTGTGAACGTCGACCGCCATCGTTACTGCCCTCCTTCTTCGGGAAGAAGCGATGCGAACTCAGCAGCCGACAGGCCGTCCTTCAGGATCGTGAGCGATCCCTCGGCACTGTTCGGGCTGTCTGCGTCCTTGTCCGGCGGGCGCAGAGCGAACGTCCAGGCGCCGTTTTGGGCGACCCAGAACATCTTCTGCGACTGCGCGTCGGTGAGCGCGAGCATGACGGTGTTCCCGCCCTCGCCCGGCTCGGTGAGCTTCTGATCCGTGGCTGCGGCTTCCGGGACCTCGAGCACGAGGATGTTGCGAAGAATCACGCGCGAAACGTGGTTTTGGATCTGCTCCGGCACGTTCCAGCTGGCGACGACGTCCACGTGGTCGCCTGCCTTCAAGGTGCCCGCGAGCGTCTGCTGCTTGTTGCCGGCGACCGACACGGCGCGCTCCGTCCCGGAGATCTGCGCGCGAATGCCTCGCGTCTCCTCCGTGGTGAAGCGGCGCGTCGTCACCTGCTCGCCCGCGTAGATCTCGCCCGAGGCCACCAGGCCGGCGAGCTGCTCGGGACTGGAGATGGCGCCCGGCGTAACGCTCCGCTGGGCGATGTCCTGCTGTGTCAGATAGCCGTCGGCGGCCATCTGCTCACCGGTCGTCCCCGAGGGGACGTCCTTGGCGGCGACGAACACGGTCACGCTTCGCTCGGCGCTGCGAACGTCGCGCTTGTAGTTCGTCACGTAGAAGACCGTCAGAAGGCCCGCGACGAGCGCGAGCGCGACTGCGATCCCAACATTTTTGACCCTGTACGTCATCGGACCCGCTTTCTCGTTGCGCGAATTGACCGGCCCGCACGGCCTTGACGGCCGGCGGAACCCCCGTGCCTCATTCCAGGCGCTCCGTGGTGGAGCTCGTCAGGAACCCCGACTTCATGACGATGCCGAGGAGGCTGATCTCGTAGGGATACGAGGCGCTGACGGTCACGTCCGTGCCCTGCGCCCACGACGTCGAGACGGTGACGTTGAGCTTGGACTGGTCGAGATTGGCCGCCGAGTTGCGAACCGCGGTGATCGTCTGGCCGTTCGGATTCGTTGCCGTACGACTGACGACCGCCTTCCGGGCTCCCACCCGGGCGGCGTCGGTGACCGTCAGGTAATGGTTGAACGCGATCCCAAACTGAACGATCCCGAAAAGGAGCAGCGCGAAGATCGGAAGAATCATCGCGAACTCGGTCATTGTCTGACCGCGTTGATTTCGAATCGCGTGTCCGTTGATCATTGTTTGGTCGCTTTCCTGGAGAGTTGAATTGAGTGTTTTTGTGGGACGGGCTCCTCCGAAGAAGAGCCCGCCCCGGCCATGTGCCTACGCTTGCGATCTAGAGGAAGCTGGCGACCCGCTCGATCGCATCGCTAATGGCGCCCGAGAGGATGCCGAGCGCGAGAACCACTCCGAGCGTGATGACGGCCAGAACCACGCCGTACTCGGCCATGGTCTGTCCCTCCTCGCGCTTGCGGAGCTCGATCAGATTGGTGAAGAAACTCGTCACTGTTTCACCTCCCTTCCTCAACTCATGCACCCGCCACGAACCGCGTTTGTCCGTGACAGCCATGCCCTGAGGGGTGAGGCAATCAGTGGATCGATCGAGCGATCGAACGGCGGGCGAATACGAACTGGTCACGTCGTGAAACCTCCGAACTCCGTGGCGTGACCGCGCCGCCGTAGTTGCTCAGTAGCCCGACTATCGCCCTGGTTTCCAAATCAGCCCATCCCTCGTCGTGGTGATTCGAAAGTGCGTTCATCTATTCGAGGGATGCCCGGTCACCTGGCACGGGCGATAGAGAACACAGGTCCGTGGCGGCGCGGAATCAAGGCTGAAATCGCGCCACGTGGCGGCCACGGCGCCTGAACCACAGGAGCAAGGAATGCCACAGCAGAATCCTTCGTCGCGCACGAGCATCGCGCGGCTCTTCTTCCTCGCCGTCCTCGGTTGGACGCTCTCGATTCTCCGCCGCGGCAACGAGGCGAGCGAGACGACCACCTCGGGCCGGGTCACCGCCGCGCGGATGACCCTGTTCGCTCCGCGCAAGCGCGTCCGGAGCCGCAAGCGCCGCCTCGCGACGAGCCTGGCGTTCGCGACCCTCTTCTTCGCGGGTGCATCGCTGTCGGCGATCGCCGGCGACTCGCTCGTCAATCCCGACGACGGAACGAGCACGGACGCAGCCGCCACGACCACCGGCCCCGAGGACGAGGGCGAGACCCCGGACGAGGGCGCTCCGCCGGAGGAGACTCCGGCCGAGGAGACGCCCGCCGAGGAGCCTCCCGCCGAGGAGCCGCCGGCCGAGGAGACGCCCGGCGAGGATCCCGCCGGCGGCACGACCGATCCGGTCGAAACTCCCGAGGACGGCGCCGCCGATCCGGAGACCCCGGGCGAAGCTCCCGAGACTCCGGGCGAGGCTCCCGACGACGGTGGCAGCGCAGCTCCCGGCTCGGGCGGCCACGGCTCGAGCAAGCCCGGCAAGGGCAAGACGGGCACGCCGGTCGTCGCTCCGCACAAGCACGCCGACGACGACGCGCTCGACGGCGTCGACCCGGAGGCGGACGAGTACGAGGGCTCGACGATCTGGCTGCACCGGACGCTGCCCGACCCGACCCCGCCGGCCAAGCGCCTCGCGCCCAAGTTCGCGAAGATGCTCCGCGCCGAGGCGAAGGCCACCGGCGCCGGCTGGGCGATGATCATGGCGACGCTTCGCGCCGACGGCCGTGACGGCCGCTGGCCCGCCTCACGCGCACGTGTGCACGCCGTGGGAACGAACCTCGCCGCGGTCAAGGGCAAGACGGCCTGGCTCACCTTCCTCGCCCTGCGCGGGAAGACCGCCTGGGCCGACGAGGCCGAGGCACTCACGCACTACAACCGCGCCGTCGGCCTGAAGTCGCTCGTCCGCGGGCTCGACGCTTCCAAGAAGAGCCTGGGCCGGAAGGTGCTGAACGATCGCCGGATCACGATCTACGGCGGCGGCGCGAACGACATCGCCGCCAACAAGATCGACGTCCGCGTGCTGGTTCTCCTCGAGTACCTCGCGGCGGCCCACGGCCAGGTGACGGTGTCGTCGCTCGTGAGCGGCCACCGCTACTACTCACGGCCCGGCACCGTGTCGGCGCACGTCTACGGCCTCGCCGTCGACATCGCCGTGCTCGGAAACCAGTCGATCTACGGCCATCAGCAGGTGGGCGGCATCACCGAGAAGGCGGTGCGCAACATCCTGCTCATGCCATCGGAGATCAGCCCGCGCCAGGTCATCTCGCTGCTCGGCCTGGGCGGAGCGTCGTTCCCGCTCGCCGACCACGACGACCACATCCACGTCGGGTTCTAGATGCCGGTTCGCCTCGAGCTTCCGAACGGGAGGGCGCTGTGTGAGCGGTGCGTCGTCGCCGCCTCACCGCTCTCCCGGCTTCGGGGGCTTCTCGGGCGAGCCTCACTGGGGCGGGACGAGGGAATCCTCCTTCGTCCCGCCTCGTCCATTCACACGGCGTTCATGCGCTTTCCGATCGACGCAGTGTTTCTGGACAAGGAATTTCGTGTCCTGCGGGTCGCGGCCGAAGTCAGGCCATGGCGAACCGCCGGGTGTCGCGGAGCCCGCGCCGTTCTCGAGCTCTCTTCGGGGGAGTCCGAACGGCGCGGGGTGCGACCTGGGGACCGGCTGGTCCCGATCGAGCCCTAGCCGGTCTTCGAGGTCGCGATGCGCCTGCGAAGCTCGGCTTCCGGGAAGTTACGAAACTTCCTCTGGAGCTGGATCTTCGTCATGAAAGCCGCCTTTCATTTGCCGCTTGACGAGATCATTGTCGGCCGTCCGGGTCTCCGCTGAAATCCCTCGATCCGGTTGGGACGAGCACCCGCAGCGCCTGCGGGAGGATCTCGAACTCGAGATCGGGACCGAGGAGAACGGGCTCCCCGTCGATCGCGGCATGCAGGCGCGGCCGGTTCAGGGAGACGCGGAACGACGGCGCCGTGTACTCGGCCCAGTCGGCGCTCGCCTCGACTCGCCCGAGCGCGGCAAGCGCGAGTAGCCGCAGCAGCGCACGTCGTGTCGTTGCTTCGACGACATAGGCGGTGAGGTGTCCGGAATCGAGCCGTTCACGCCGGCCGAGCTCGACCTCGCCGGCCTCGAGCGCATAGGCGTTGTTCGCCACCAGGAGGACGAGCGCGTCGTGGCGCTCGTGGGTTCCCTCCGCCTCGAACACGACGTCGAGCCGGCGCGAGCGTCCGAATGCGGCAATTGCCATACGCGCCAACGCAGCGAGCCGGTTCTTCGTCTTGTGACGTGGGTCGTGGACGAGCTGTGCGTAGACCCCGAGCGAGACGTTGTTCAGAAACACGTGCTCGCCGACGCGGCCCGCGTCGACCCTCAGCTCCCGGCCGCCGCCAAACGCGGCGAGCGCTGCGAGCGGATCCTCGGGATCGAGCCCGACGTCGCACGCGAAGTGGTTCCGCGTGCCGAACGGAACTGGGAGGAACGGCACGCCGGATGCGATCGCGACCCCGGCGACCCCGGCAAGCGTTCCGTCGCCTCCGGCGGCGCCGAGCGCAGAGGCCCCTTTGGCCACGGCCGCCTCGCACAGCGCAGCGGCGTCGCCGGACGGTTCGAGGACATGAGTGTCGATCCCCAGCCGGCCGGCCTCGGCGACCAGTTCGGCCGCCGTCGGGCTTCCGGAGCCGGCGCGCGGGTTGACGACCAGAAACGGCCGGCCGGCCTCAACCATCCCCGGCTCGCCGTGGCGATGCTCTATACAGCGCCCTCGATCGCCTTCAGCGCCCACGGCGGCCCTACGCGGACCAAATGCCCGTCGGGATCGGCGAGGTCGTACACCTCGGTCCCGAAGCGTGTATCCGTGCGGTTCCCGCTGAGGCCGCGCGCCTCGAGGCCGGCGATCTCCGCATCGAGATCCTCGGCGGCGAGCTCGAGCCTGACCCCCGCGCCGACCTCGCTGCCGCGGCCGAGATCCCAGGTGAGCACGAGGTGCGTGTTGCCGTCGATCACGAAGAACGCCGACTGCGCGTTCTCGCCCTCGTCGTAGGCGGCCTGCGGACCGCGTGAAAGCAGGCGGGTGTAGAAGTCCATCGACCGGTCGAGGTCGGTCACGTAGAAGTGAATCGCGCTGAAGACGCTCACGGCGGCTCCTAGGAGCGGCGACGGCGAGGCTGGCGCTTGTCGCGCTCTTTCTTCTTGCGCTGGCGGTCGTTGCGCCAGCGGCGGATCGGTCGTGAACCTCGTCCCATGGCCGGGACTCTAACCGGAGGTGGGCTGGCCGAACGGTAGAGGTGCGTCTACACTGAAATTTAGTCGTGTCTAAGTTTCCTCTCACCCGTAAGCAGCTCCTGGCCGCGACCGGCACTGCGGCGGCGGCCGTTCCGCTGGCCAAGTTCGCGAGCGCGAGCGAGGCGGCGGAGAAGTCCGCGACGCACCTTCACGGCGACGCACACCTCGGCCATGCGGCGATGATCGGCGAGGGCGTGCCCGCCCCGGGCGGCCCGAACGACCTCGACGACCTGCTCATCCCGCCGCCGGCACTCCCGTACGAGCCGGGCCGCGTGCGCGAGTACACGCTCATCGCCCGCGACGAGGACATCGAGGTCGCGCAGGGCGTGACGTTCCCGGCGTGGACGTACAACGGCACCGTCCCCGGCCCGATCATCCGGGCCACGGAGGGCGACCTCCTCCGCGTCGAGTTCGCGAACGGCGGGTCGCATCCGCACACGATCCACTTCCACGGGATCCACCCGTCGAACATGGACGGCGTCTTCGAGATCGTCGCGCCCGGCGAGTCGTTCACCTACGAGTTCCCCGCGCGGCCGTACGGGATGCACCTCTACCACTGCCACGCGACTCCCCTGAAGAAGCACATCCACAAGGGCCTCTACGGCGCCTTCATCATCGACCCGCGCGAGCCTCGCAAGCCCGCGCACGAGCTCGTCATGGTGATGAACGGCTACGACACCGACGGGGACGGCGAGAACAACTTCTACACGGTGAACGGCAAGGCGTTCTACTACGCCAAGTACCCGATCCAGGTGCGCCGCTCCGAGACCGTTCGCATCTACCTCGCGAACCTGACCGAGTTCGATCTCATCAACTCGTTCCACCTGCACGGCGACTTCTTCCGCTACTACCCCACCGGCTCGAGCGACCACTTCGAGTACACGGACACCGTCGTCCAGTGCCAGGGCGAGCGCGGGATCATCGAGATCGACTTCCACAACACCGGGAAGTTCATGTTCCACGCACACCAGTCGGAGTTCGCCGAGCTCGGCTGGATGGGCTTCTTCGATGTCGTCGACTAATCGCTGGCGCCTGTGGGCGCTCCTGCCGATCCTCTTGCTCGTCGGCGTCGTCTCGCTCTTCGTCGCCTCGGGCGACTCGCTCACCGGCCTCATCCGGGACAACCCGCCGTCCGCGGACACGTTCGACATCCGCCGCGTCGAGTTCGAGCCGGGCGAGATCAAGATCCGCGTGACCAACCCGCAGCCCGAGGATTTGACCATCGCGGTCGTGACCGTGGACGACGCGATCGTCCCGTTCACGCTCGACGGCCCGCAGACGCTCGGACGGCTGCGCTCGTCGACGATCGTCGTTCCCTTCGAGTGGGTCGAAGACGAGCCGATCTCGGTCGGCGTCACCTCCTCGACGGGGATCCAGACGACCGAGGAGATCGCAGCCGCCGTCGAGACGCCGTCGATCGGCGGGCAGAGCGTCCTCGGCTACGCCCTGATCGGCTTCCTGGTCGGCGTCGTCCCCATCGCATTCGGGCTGCTCTGGCTTCCGTCGCTTCGACGCGCTGCGCCCCAGTGGCTGGCGGCGTTCATGGCGCTCACGGCGGGACTCCTCACGTTCCTCGCCATCGAGGCGCTCGACGAGGCGCTCGAGCTCCAGGGCGCGCTTCCCGGCGCGCTGGGCGGCCCCGGTCTCGTCCTGCTCGGCGTCGCGGGCAGCTACCTGACGCTCGTGCTCATCTCCCAGCGCTTCGGGGAGGAGTCGGCCGAGCGCGGAGCTCCCCTCGGCGGGCTCGCGCTGGCCACGCTGGTCGCGATCGGCATCGGCCTGCACAACCTCGGCGAGGGGCTCGCGATCGGCTCGTCGTTCGCGCTCGGCGAGCTCGCGCTCGGGACGTTCTTCATCGTCGGCTTCATGGTCCACAACATCACCGAGGGCCTCGGGATCGCCGCCCCCGTGGCCGAGGACAGCCGCCACGCCAGCATCGCCAGGCTCGCAGCGCTGACGCTCGTCGCCGGCGCGCCCGCGATCCTCGGCGCCTGGCTGGGCGGGTTCGTGACCAGCGATTTCCTCGGGGTCGTGTTCTTCGCCGCCGCCGCCGGCGCCGCGCTCGAGGTCGTCACCGAGGTCGGCCGCTACGTCGTTCGCAAGGCCCCCGGCGGCGTGCGCTCGCCCTACGTCGTCTGCGGGTTCTTCTCCGGGCTCGCGGTCATGTACCTGACCGGCCTGCTCGTCTAGGCAGGAGCGCCGAGCGGAACTCTGCGGCGATTCCGCGCTCGGCGGCGAGCAGCTCGAGGACGAGCACCGTGTCGGCGACGGGCAGGTCGTCGAGGAACTCCGGCCGCGACTCGAACGAGGCGAGCACCGACGCCGCTGCATTGCGATAGGCCGACGCGTCCCGCGCGCCGAGCGCAGCGAGCGCCGCGGCGACGTCCCCGGGGAACTCGGGATCACCGGCCAGCGACGGCACCTCGTCCTCGCCGAGGGCGAGCCGGGCAAGCGCCTCCCCGTAGCGCGCGGTCGGCGAATCCGCGGGAAGCTGCGCGAGCGCCCACTCGGCGTCGCGCTCGGGGATCGCCGGCGAGGATCCCCGCCTTCACCGCGCCGACGACACGGCCCCAGCTGTCCCCGGAGAAGCTCTCGCGGTAGGCCGCGGCCGACCGGTGGAACCACTCCGAGCCGTCCAGGCCCTGCATCTCGCGCGCGAGGCCGACGCTCGTCGCGGCCATCGCCATGCGGACGAGCTGCCGCTCGCGCCGCCTCGGGTCGTCGGGCAGCCGGCCGGCGCCGTCCTCGTAGCGCGCCGCTCCCCGGGCCGCCTGCGCCTCCCAGTCCACGCCCGCAGCGTAGTCCCGGTTCCCCCGGACGGGGGACGGCGCCGAATCCGCCAACGATTACTTAAGTCATGAGAACGGAATTGGCTCTTACCGCCGGGCAGTCCTCCCATCCGAACCGTTCGGCGTGTCCGTCCTCCTATCCCGTCGACGGAGGCCCGTCCCGCAGGCGGGCCTCCGTGTCTCTTTGGTCTGAAGGCCCCCCGTTGGGGGCTTGCGCGTCGCGAAGGAAACGACGACTCTAGGAAGCAGGCAAGGCGCTAGACTGCCTGTTCATGCCCCCTCTGTCCCACTCACGGTCTCTGCGCGTTACGGGGGCCACACGAGCCCGAAGCCGCCGAACGCGGCAACGAGCGCAGCGGTTGCGACCAGCAGGCTGAGGAATCGGAGCCTCATGCGTAACCGTCCTTTCGATCGCACTTCGTGTCCCGATATTGCAAACTGAAGTATATAAGGGAAAAATGCCCGGGAGAAATCGATGCCACGACAAAAGTCCACCCACGTAGACGATCCCGGCGCAGTCGGCGAGCGCCTGAGGGCCGCCCGGCTCGAAGCCGGACTGAGCCAGCGGCAGCTCGCCTTCACCGGCTGCTCACCCGCGTACATCTCGCGGATCGAGGCCGGCGACCGGATCCCGTCGCTCCAGCTCCTCCGTGAGCTCGGCCGACGGCTGGGCGTGAGCGAGGACTACCTGGCCACGGGCGAGGAGACGCAGTTCCAGACGCTGAGCATGCTCGAGGCCGAGATCGCGCTTCGACTCGACGACCAGCCGACGGCGCAGCAGCTCTACGCCGAGGCGCTCGACCGAGCGGCGACTCCGCGCGAGCGCTCCACCGCCGAGGAAGGCCTGGGCCACCTGGCCGTCCGCCGCGGCGAGCTGCGCGAGGCGGTCAAGCTCTTCGAGGACGCGCTCGTCGCGTCCGGACTCGACCGAATGGGAGCGTCCCGCGCTCGCGGAAAGCCTGGCGCGCGCCTACGCGACGATGGGCGAGCTCGAGCCGTCGGTCCAGATCCTCGAGCGCTGCCTCAAGGCCTTCCAGGAACGCGGCGACACGGTCGAGGCGATTCGCTTCTCCTGCCTCCTCGCGGCCGCGCTCTCCGACCAGAACGAATTCGCCCGCGCCGAGGAGGTCGTCACGAACGCCCTCGCGACCGGGCGCGAGAGCCTCGACCCGTACACGCGCGCACGTGTGTACTGGGCCAAGGCGAAGCTCCGCGGCGAGCAGGGCGACGCCGACGGCGCGCTGCGCTACGCCTACCAGGCGCTCGCGGCGCTCGAGCTGACCGAGGATCTCCACTACACCGCCGTCGCCCACCTGCTCATCGCCCAGGTCGAGCTCGAGCGCGACAACGCCCAGGAGGCGCTCACGCACCTCGAGGAGGGACTCCCGATCATCGAGCGCACCGGCTCGCCGGTCGATCGGCGCGGGATTCCTCGTCGAGCAGGCGCGCGCGCAGGCGAAGCTCGGCGACCGCGACCGAGGTCGAGGCGCTCGCGAAGCAGGTCACGGACCTCCTGAGCGACGAGGAGCCGAAGGAGATGATCGGCCAGGTGTACGCGGTGCTCGGCGAGGTCGCGGCCGGCGACGGCGAGCGCGACAAGGCGATCTCCTACTACGAGACCGCGGCCGAGTACCTGGAGGAGAACGGCTCGCAGCGCCATCTCGTCGACCTCTACGCGAAGCTCGCGGAGACGCTCGAGGCCGAAGGACGGCGCCGACGAGGCCTACGGCTACATGAAGCGCGCCATCTCGGCACAGCAGACTTCGGCGCCGAAGCGCCGCGCATCGGCCTGAACCGGCGTTTTCTCTTGTATAGTTCCGCTTAGCCGCGCGCACAACGCAACCGCGCCGGCAGACCTCACTCGAGCAGCGCACGACTTGGCGCTGCACCCATGCAAGAAGCGATCCGGCAGCCGACCGATGGGTCGGAGGCGACGGACGGCCTGGCGGCCGCCGCCCTCCGCGCCGAGTCATGGTCCGGCGAGCCCTTCCTGCGGGAGGGCGAAGACCCGGCCGAGGTGCTCGGCGAAGGGCATGCGCGCCGCGAGGCGCTCGACGATGCCCTCGCGGAGATGGAATCCGGGCTGCAAGGCGCCGTCCGCCGAGTGGAAGGTTCACTACGCGCTCATGCTCGGCCTCGAGCGGGTCATCGCCGATCATCCGGCCCGCCTCGCGTCCGGCACCGAGCTGCGCCGCCACCAGATCGACGCGCTCGCCGGGATGCTCACCGAGCTGATCTCCCGCAACGAGCGCCACGAGGAGAACGGCAACGGGCTGAACGGCGACGACGAGGACTTCGAGGACGAGCTCGACGAGCCGGTCGCCGTCGAGGTTGCGGACGATGACGACGACCTCGAGCCCGAGGTGAAGCCCGAGGACGACCCGGGCGCCGAGCGGCGCTTCCGCTTCCGCCATCCGACCGCGTCGGGCAAGACGATCGCCGCGGCCGGATTCGTCGAGGCGGCGCGGACGATGGGGATCCTGATCCTCACGCACCGCCGGCTGCTCGTGAACCAGTTCACGACGGACCTGACCACCGAGGGCTACGGCGGCCGTTTCCGCCCCGCGATCGAGACCGGCTCGGAGCCGCTCGCCGGCAATCCGATCACGATCCAGACCTACGCCTGGTTCGCGCGGCACGTCGGCACGCTCTCGCGGACGGCGTACCAGCTCGTCATCTGCGACGAGGCGCACACCGCGCTCGGCGAGAAGACGAGCGCCGCGATCCGCAGCTTCCCCGAGCCGCTCTACGTGGGGATGACCGCGACCGAGCAGCTCATCGCGAAGCAGGTCTCCGACGTCTTCCCGGCCTCCGTGGACGACCTGCCCGCTCGGCGACGCCGCACGGCGCGGGCTGATCGCCCCGCTCCGCTCACTGCGGATTCCTCCGGCGGCCGCCATCTCGTCGGTGCCGATCGTCGGCGGCGACTTCGACCAGGAGGCGCTGGCCAAGGTGCTCGACCACGAGCTGATCAACCAGGCGGCCGCGAGCCTCTACCGCGACCGCTTCTCCGAGACGCCGGGAATCGTCTACGCGGCCGGCGTCGAGCACGCCTACAACCTGGCGCGGGAGTTCCGCGCGGCCGGGCTGAAGGCCGAGGCGGTGAGCGGCAAGACACCGCCGCTCAAGCTGGCCGAGACGCTGGCCGCCTACGAGCGCGGCGAGATCAACGTCCTCGTGAACGCCCAGCTTCTCGCCGAGGGCTGGAACTCACCGCGCGCGACGGTCTGCATGCACCTCGCGCCCACGGCCAGCCGCCGCGTGTACCAGCAGCGCATCGGTCGCGTCATGCGCACGCATCCCCGCAAGGAGGCCGGCGTCGTCGTCGACTTCGTCGATCCGGCCGCGACCCACAACGACCGCACGGTCACGATCCACTCGCTGCTCGACTCGGACTTCTACCGGCCGGGCGCGCGAGTCACGCCGGCGCCGCGGCGGCGAGTCCAGAGGCGCGCACGCCGCAAGCTCTCGCCGGCGGCCTGGCTCGTCCCGGTCACGTCGGATCCGCGCCGCCGCGTCCTCGTGATCCAGCGGGAGTGGGAGCGGATCAACCCCGGCAAGCTCGCCGACGACGAGCAGATGCTCTGGGCGGCGATCGCGGGCCGCCAGCTGCGCTTCGACGAGCGGCAGCAGTTCGCCGAGAAGCTGGCCAAGGCGTCGAGGGAATGCCGCGAGGCGTTCCTCATGAGCTGCGCGGCCGAGAACCCGAACCGCAGGCTGCGGCTCTCCGCGCTGGGCGACCGCGTCGCCATCTCGGTCGACCGCGCGAGCTTCGACGATCTCGTCTCCATGGTCACGCTCGGCGCCGACCTGGGAGAAGGACCGCATGCACGGGATCCGGATCCTGCTCCGCGCGATCGGCGAGGGGAAGGCCGAGGCGCCCGACGACATCATGTCGCGCTGGACGTGGAAGCTCGCGCGGGCGACCCGCAAGCTCCAGGACCGGCGCGCGAGCGCGGATCTTCCGGACGCGAAGCGGCTCCTCGGCGCGCTCACGAACTCGCGCGGTCACCGGCACGAGGAGAACGCGGCGCGGCTCGTCAACGTCGCGCTGGAGCAGCCGATCCACGTCGGCGCGGCACTGCTCGCATCGGCCGAGGCCTACACGCCGACCGCGCAGCGCCTGATCGACGGAGCGCGCGAGCGGCTCGGCACGATCGGCGAGGTCGCGAACGCGCTGGCGGACAACCTTCCGCAGGCGAAGGCGCCGAGCGGCAAGTCACGGCGCAGGCGCCGCCGCAAGAAGCGCCAGGCCGAGGCGGCGAAGGCGGCCAAGACGGCGGCCACGACCGATTCGCCCGACGGCGAGAAGCAGCAGCAGTCGAAGCAGAACGGACGGCGGCCGCAGCGCAAGCGCCCGCCCGCCAAGAAGCCGGATACGGCCGGCGAGCCGAAGGCCGCCGAGGCCCCGCGCCGGCCGAGACGCCGAGCTAGCTCTCTTCCTCCGGATCGTCCTTCGTGCGGGCCTCGTGCTCGCGAAGGAAGCGCGTCAGCTCCTCCGCGAGCGCATCGCCCGTCGGAACGTCGATGTCGTCGCCGAGCGTGTCGCGGCGATGCTCGAGCTCGTGGACGTACGCCTCGGTGTCCTCGTCCTGCGCCACCGCCTCGGTCACCTGGCGCTCGTAGGCATCTGCGGCGCGCTCGAGATCCTCGAAGTCGATCTCCGCGCCGAGGAGGTCGGAGAGCCGGGTGCAGAGCGCGAGCGCCGCCTTCGGGCTCGGGGCGAGCGACGCGTAGTGCGGCACCGCGGCCCAGAGGCTCGCCGAGGCGATTCCGGCCTCGCGGCACGTGTCGTGGAGGACGCCGACGATTCCCGTCGGGCCTT
Source organism: uncultured Actinomycetes bacterium (assembly GCA_963814525.1). Taxonomy (GTDB): domain Bacteria; phylum Actinomycetota; class Thermoleophilia; order Gaiellales; family Gaiellaceae; genus CAVRUF01. The sequence continues at coordinate 634,682 of CAWFDH010000008.1, forward strand.
CGTAGCGGGAAACGGCGAGACCGAGCTCCTGCACGAGGTCCGGGTCGGTCGCCGAGCCGGTCACGGGGGACGGGCCGCGTGTGCGGGACGTCCGCCAAGCAGCGCGCCGAGGGTGATGACGAGCTCGACGCCGAGCTCCTGCGCCAGGTCGACGATCTCGGCGGTGAACGTGCGCCAGCGAAGGTTCGGCTCGACGCCGAGGAGGAGCAGCACGTCCCGGTCGATCGCGGGCAGCTCGGCGTGGAAGAACGCCGTCTCCGGCCAGTCGATCTTCCGCGTCAGGCCCTCCTCGAGCGCGATGTGCGGCCGCGTCACCTGGAAGTCGTAGAACTCCTCCGGATCGATGTCGGCGAACCGCGTCGCCGACCAGGCCTGGGCCAGGTAGCCGGCGGCCAGCGTGGCGCCCTGCGCGCCGTCGTTCCAGCCGCGAAAGGCGGCCACGAGCACGGGTCTGCGGAGCCCCGGCCGCGCGTCGATGCGCAGATGCTTTCCGATGCCCGGAGTCTATGCGGGGCCCGCCGAAGGGCGGGCGCGAAGGAGCGCCGCAACGGCGACGACTCCGGCCCAAATGAACGTCGCGAGCGTCACGTGGACGAGCACGAGCCACCACGGGAGCTGCTGGCGGTACTGCGTCTCGCCGACGATCATCTGGGCCACGAGGAGCGCGAGCGTGAGCCCCGTGAGCACGCCCTCCGGCCGCGACCAGGCCCGTCGGCGCAGAAGCAGCGCGCAGAACACGAGGAAGGCGATCCCGAAGACGGCGGTCACGCGAACGTGGACGTGCACGGAGTCGACGAGCGTGCCGAGCCGGTCGATCTCGACCCCGCCCGAATGCGGACCTGCCGCCGTCGCGAACGTGCCCGACACGACGAGCGCGAGCGCGAGCGGGACGAGGCCGTACGCGAGCCAGCGCACCTCGCGAGGCTCCTGCGGAGGAGGCGAGCGGCGCAGCCACCGCTCCGTCTCGAGCACGAGGATCACTGCGAGCCCGATGCCGACGAGCGAGAGCAGGAAGTGCGACATGACGATGATCGGGTTCAACTCCACGATGACGGTGATGCCGCCGAGCACCCCCTGCGCGAGCACGAGGAACGGCAGCGAAAGCGCGAGGCGAAAGATCCCGCGCGGTACGCGGGCGCGCCAGGCGATCGCCGCCGCCGCGAGCGTCGTGAGCCCGACCGCGAAGCCGACCACCCGGTTCCCGAACTCGACGTACGCGTGGTGGCTCGCCTCGGCCTCGGGGAGCACCTGCTCGCCGCAGCGCGGCCAGTTCTCGCAGCCGAGGCCCGAGCCCGTCAGGCGGACGGTCGCACCGGTGACGGTGACGAGGAAAAGGGCGACGAGAGCCGCCCAGGCGGCGTAGCGAAACAGACGCACGCCGGTGCGATCGTCGACGGCGCCCATGCGGCGAGCGTACCACTGCGCGGTACGACCGATGCTGACACGTACGATCCGGCCGATGACACAAACGCGGGACGAGCTCGGCTACGGCGGCGTCGAGATGACGCTGCCTCTGCGCCGCGTCATGGTTCGCCCGCCGGCGGCCGATTCGGTGGTCGCCTGGCGCGCGTTCGGCTGGCGCGGCGAGCCCGACGCCGCCCGCATCGCGGAGGAGCACGAAGGGCTTCGGCAGCAGCTCGCCGAGGCGGGCGCGGAGGTGGTCGTCGCCCAGACGCCGGTCCCGATGTCGCCCGATGCGATCTACGTCTTCGATCCCGCGCTCGTCACGAACGACGGCGCGCTCCTCCTGCGTCCCGGCAAGGAAGGACGCCGCGCCGAGGTCGACGCGATGGCGGTCGACTTCGTCGAGGCGGGCGTGCCGATCGCCGGCCGCCTCGAAGGACCCGCAACGGCGGAGGGCGGTGACACGCTGTGGCTCGACTCCACGACGCTCCTCGTCGGCCGCGGCTACCGGACGAACCAGGCCGGGGTCACCGGTCTGGCAGCGGCGTTGTCCGAATCGACCGTGATCCCGTTCGACCTGCCGCACTGGCACGGCGCCGGCGAGGTGCTCCACCTGATGTCCCTGATCTCCATGCTCGACAGCGACCTCGCGGTCGTCTATCTGCCGCTCATGCCGGTTCCGATGGTCGAGCTCCTCCACGAGCGCGGCATCGAGCTGATCGAGGTGCCCGACGAGGAGTTCGAGAGCATGGGCCCGAACGTGCTCGCGCTCGCGCCCCGCGTCGGTCTTGCCCTCGACGGCAACCCGGTCACGCGCAAGCGCATGGAGGCGGCGGGCGTGGACGTCCGCGTCTACGCGGGAGACCACCTGTCACGCCTCGGCGACGGCGGCCCGACGTGCCTCACTCGCCCGCTCCTGCGCGGGTAGCTCTTACGCGCCGCGTTCGATCGGCACGTCCACCAGGTTGCCCCACTCGGTCCACGAGCCGTCGTAGTTGCGGACGTTCTCGTAGCCGAGGAGCTCCCGGAGGACGAACCACGTGTGCGCGGAGCGCTCGCCGATGCGGCAGTACGCCGTGACCTCCTTGTCGGCGGTCACGCCCTTGCCGCCGTAGATCTCGCGCAGCTCGTCCGCGGTCTTGAACGTGCCGTCGTCGGCGACCGCGGTCGCCCACGGCACCGACGCGGCGGTCGGGATGTGGCCGCCGCGCTGAGCGCCTTCCTGCTCGTAGCCGGGAGGCGCGATCAGGTCGCCCGCGTACTCGCCCGGCGAGCGGACGTCCACGAGCGCACGGCCGGAGTCGCCGAGGCCCTCGAGCACCTGGTCGCGGTAGGCGCGAAGCGACGCGTCCTGCTCGGACGCGCTGTACGAGGCCGAAGCCGGGGAAGGAACGTCGGCGGTGATGTCGCGGCCCTCGTCGATCCACTTCTGGCGGCCGCCGTCGAGGATGCGGACGTCCTCGTGGCCGTAGAGCTTCAGGTACCAGTAGGCGTAGGCGGCGAACCAGTTGTTCTTGTCGCCGTAGAGGATGACCGAGGTGTCGTTGCCGATCCCGCGCGAGCCGAGCAGCGCCTCGAACGTCTCGCGGTCGACGACGTCGCGCTCGACCGGATCCTGCAGGTCGTCGCGCCAGTGGAGCTTCACGGCGCCGGGGATGTGCCCCTCGTCGTAGAGCTCGGGCGATTCGTCCACCTCTGCAACGACGAGCCCGTCGTCCGAGAGGTGCTCGGCCAGCCACTCGGTGGTGACGAGCACTTCCTTTGCGTATCCATCCTCCGACATCGATCCTCCCCAGAATGCTTTACCTAATGAAGTGGGAGAACCGTAACCGAAATGCATCGGCGCCCGCAGGGTCGGAATATGACCGCAGCGGGCGCCGGGGAGCTGGTTGCGCCGAAGGTTCTTAGCCGGAGCGTTTGCCTGGTGCTAGATGAGCTGCCCGAGGATCAGGACGCCGACAGCGACCCAAACGACGAGAAGCGACACGAGCACCGGCGCGAGCGGGCGAAGAGACGGACGGGATTCCCGAGGCGTGAACGTCACGATGACCATGACGCGCAGGGTTTCGCCTCGGAGCCGGCGTCTCCTCCGTGGTTAGCCGCCGCGGCAGAAGCCCGGGAAGAACATGTGCAGCTTCGCGAGGAACAGCGATGCCGTGGTGAGCGCGACGAGCGCGGTGATCGAACGACCCCTCATTCTCACACCTCCTTTCCCAATCATTAGAAGTGGAAGTCCTGGAGCGCCTCGGCGGCGCGCCGATAGTGGTCTGCAGCTGCGCGGTCTTCGCCGCGCTTGGCCTCGAGGTCGCCCTTGGCGATCCAGGCCGCCGCACGATGGCTTGCGGAAGAAAGCTGGCCGAGACTCGACTCGGCGTCGTCGAACGTCGCCTGCGCCTCGTCGAGCCGTCCCTGCTCGAGGAGCGCGCGACCGAGGACGAGCTGCGCGTTGCCGATCTCGTCCATGTAGTCGTCGCGACCGTCCAGGAGCTCGAGCGCGTGGCGCGCCTGCTCCTCGGCGAGATCGAGCTCGCCGGTGCGCAGATGCACCTGCGCCAGCGACGACACTGCGAAGCCGGCGTCCAGGTCGCTGCCCGTCTCGAGCGCGACGCGGAAGGCGTCCTTCAGGTACGTCTTCGCCTCCTCCGGCTTTCCGAGCAGGAAGTTGAGCCCGCCCAGGTTGTTCAGGAGCTTGCCGACGTTCGCCTGGTGGGCGATCTCCTCGTAGAGCGTCTTGGCCTGCTCCGCGTGCGTGCGCGACAGAACCCAGCGGCCCTGGCGCTCGGCGACGAGCGAGGCCTGGAAGTGCGCCTGCGCCATCGCGTAGCGGTCGTCGATCGCGTTCGCGAGCTCGAGCGCGCGCTCGATGTCCTCGCGGGCCGCCTCGAAGTCGCGCTGGCGCTGGTAGCAGCGCGAGCGCCATTCGAGGATCAGCGACCGAAGACGGTCGCACGGCATGCCGGACTCGTCGGCGAGCTTCAGCGCCTGCGAGAGCAGGCTGACCGACGTTGCGATCGAGGAAAGGTTGTAGCGGCAGGCGCCGAGGCGGAAGAGCACGTCCGCGCGATCCACATCCGTGAAGGCGACGTCCTCCGCCAGCTGGCGGGCCCGCTCGAGGAGGCGAATCGCGTCGCGCACCTCGCCGAGGTACATCTGAGCCCAGGCCTCGGCCGTGAGCGAACGAAGCTCGAGATCCGGAGCCGAGACGCGCGCGAGCGCATCCGTGACCGTTCCGAGGATCGGAGCCACGCCGGCGTAGTCGTACGACTCGAGCGCGGCCTCCGCACGTGCGATGACGCTCTCGACCCGCTCGCGCTCGCCGGACGAGACGCCGTTCAGCAGGAACCCGGCGTCGACGCTCAGGCGCTCGGCCAGCCACGTGACGGTCTCACTCGTCGGACGCGTCTTGCCGCGCTCGATCTGGCTCACGTACTCCTTGGAGAAACGGTCGCCGGCGAGATCGGTCTGCGTCAGCCCCTGGTTGATGCGGAGCTGGCGCACGCGCTCACCGAGGCTCGGCCTCGTGGTTTGGTGCGTACGGGTATGCAGGCTCAGCGGCGTGGTCGACATTTCCAGTCCTTACGGTGAACTATAGGGAGGAATAATTACTTCACAACCCCACTTGACTTTTTTACTTTCGTACCTATAGTCCGGAGTGTCCGTATCGCCAGACGCCAGGCTGATACGGGGAGCACTACATATGGGCGACACGTACCCGGAGGCGCGGCTTGGCCGCAGAGCCGATGTCTCCGGGTCGTCGCCTTTAAAGAGTGCGGCTAGCGGCATTAGACGAAGCGTCGGCCTCCCGCCCGCATTCGTCCATCCCTCTTTGGAGGCTTAGAGCGTTCCTAAAGAGCGGCTTCGACGGCTTCGATTCTCGATGCGTCTTCGTCGGGCCCCTGCATCTCGTGCGGGCGGACGAGGATCGCGGCGACGAACGCGCCTGCGAGCGCTATCCCGGCCGCGACCGTAAGCGCAGCCGAGAATCCGGCCATGAAGTCGTCCGGGTTCGGGATCCCCGGACTCAGATGCGCGGCCACGATGGCGCCCATGAGCGCGATTCCGACCGAGCCGCCGACCTGGCGTCCCGCGTTCAGCACGGCCGATCCGACTCCCGACTTGTCGACGGGCACCGACCGGATCGCGGCCGCGGCACTCGGAGTCATCGTGAGCGACATGCCGATGCCGCCGATGATGAACCCCGGGAGCAGGTTCCAGAACGTCGTGTCCTGGCCGAGCCGCGAGAAGTAGAAGAGCTGCAGAGCGAGCAGCGTCATGCCGACGGTCATGAGCACGCGCGACCCGATTCGGTCGGAGGCCTTTCCGGCGATCGGCGCGACCAGGATGACCATGATCGTCATGGGCAGGAACGCGGCCCCGGTCTGGACCGGCGACCAGCCGAGGATGTTCTGCATGTAGAGCGACACGAAGAAGAAGACGCCGAACATCGCGAGCGCGACCAGCAAGACGACGAGGATCGATCCGGTGAACGTCCCGCTCTTGAACAGCGACAGGTCGAGCATCGGAACCTTCTGGTGGCGCTCGAGGAGGACGAACGCGACGAGCATCACGGCGGCGATCGACAAAGGCGCCGACGATGCGAGCCGACGTCCAGCCGTACGTGTTCGCCTCGATGAGCCCGTACGTGAGCGCGAAGAGGCCGATTCCGGACGTCAAAAGCCCCGGTAAGTCGAGGCGCTGCACCTCGGATTCATCTTTGGACTCGTCGATGAAGAGGTAGCTCGCGACGATCGCGAGGATCCCGACCGGAATGTTCACGAAGAAGATCCAGCTCCAGTTGACGTGCTCCGTGAGGAGACCGCCGACGAGCGGGCCGATCGCCAGCGCGAGCGCCGAGACGCCGGCCCAGATGCCGATCGCCATCCCGCGCTGGGCGGGCGGGAACGTGGCCGCGATGATCGAGAGCGTCGCGGGATTCATGAGCGCCGCGCCGATGCCCTGGACGATCCGCGCGGCGATGAGCATGTCGCCGCTCGTGGCGAGCCCGCAGGCGAGCGACGAGAGCGTGAAGAGCGCGAGCCCGAGGACGAAGATGAACCGGCGACCGAGCATGTCGGCGAGCTTCCCGCCCGTGAGCATGAACGCGGCGAACGCGAGCGCGTAGCCGGTCACGATCCACTGCAGCTCCGAGAGCCCGACGCCGAGATCGGCCGCGATCGACGGGCAGCGCCACGTTCACGACCGTGTTGTCGAGCATGATCATGAAGAGCCCGAACGAGACCGCGGCCAGCGTGAGCCACTTGCGGTTGTGCTCGGCGAGGATGCGCGCTCTCACGACCTGGCAAAGCTACCTGCCGCATAAGCTCTCGCGATGGCCGACGTGGTCTGGCGCCCCGCCCCGGAAACGCTCGAGCACGCGAACGTCGTGCGGCTCATGCGCCGGCACGGAATCGACTCCTATCGCGAGCTCGTTCGGCGCTCCCAGGACGATCCCGAGTGGTTTTGGCCCGCCGCGATCGAGGACATGGGACTCGAGTTCTCGACGCCGTGGGAAACGGTCATGGATCTGTCTCGCGGGCCCGAATGGGCGACCTGGTTCGACGGCGGCACGCTGAACATCGCGTGGAACTGCGTCCATCGCTGGGCGGTGTCGCGGCCCGACGCGATCGCAGCGGTGTTCTGCGGAGAAAATGGCGACCGCCGCGAGGTGAGCTTCGCGGAGATGTCCGCCGAGGTGACGCGCGCTCGCCGAAGGGCTCGCGTCGCTCGGCGTCGGCGCCGGGGACACGGTCGCGATCTTCCTCCCGATGTCGCCCGAGGTGGCGATCGCCTCGCACGCGTGCGCGCACCTGGGCGCCATCCAGGTCCCGGTCTTCTCCGGCTTCGCCGCGCCCGCGGTCGCCGCCCGGCTCCAGGACGCCGAGGCGAAGGTCGTCATCACCGCCGACGGGTCGTTGCGCCGCGGCAAGGAGCTCGACATGAAGGCGGTCGTCGACGAGGCGCTCGCGATCTCGCCGTCGGTGGAGCACGTGGTCGTCTGGCGCCGTCTCGGCGGCGACGTCCCGATGGAGGAAGGCCGCGACGTGTTCTGGGACGAGCTCACCGCCGCACAGCCGGGAACGCTCGCGCCGCTCGAGGTCGATTCCGAGGCGCCGTACCTCCTCACCTACACCTCGGGCACGACCGGCCGGCCGAAGGGGATCGTCCACGTGCAGGGCGGCTTCCTCGTCTCGATCGCCCGCGAGGTCGCCTACCAGGCCGACGCGCACCCGGACGACACGATCCTCTTCTCCACGGACATGGGCTGGATCATGGGGCCGTGGACCGTGGTCGGCGGCGGCGCGATGGGCTCGAGGCTCGTCTTCATGGAAGGCGCGCCCGACTGGCCCGTCGACCGGCTCTGGACGCTCTGCGCCGACGAACGGGTCTCGATTCTCGGCTGCTCGCCCACGCTGATCCGGGCGCTCATGCAGCACGGCGAGCCCACGGCCGATCTCTCGTCGCTCCGCACGATCGTCACGACCGGCGAGCCGTGGAACCCGGCGCCGTACCGCTGGCTCTTCGAGGAGGTCGGCGGCGGCCGCTGCCCGATCATCAACTGCTCGGGCGGCACCGAGGTCGGCGCGTGCTTCCTCTCCCCGACTCCGGCCGAGCCGATCAAGGAGTGCTCGCTCGGCGGGCCGGCGCTCGGAATGGCGATGGACGTCGTCGACGCGGAGGGCAACCCGGTGCGCGGCGAGGTCGGCGAGCTCGTCTGCCGCAAGCCGTTCCCCGGGATGACGCGCGGCTTCTGGCGCGACCCCGAGCGCTACCTCGAGACGTACTGGAGCCGCCTGCCCGGGATCTGGGTGCACGGCGACTGGGCCTCCGTGGACGAGGACGGCTACTGGTTCCTGCACGGCCGCTCCGACGACACGCTGAACATCGCCGGCAAGCGGATCGGGCCCGCGGAGCTCGAGTCGGCGGCGGTCGCGCACCCGGCGGTTGCCGAGGCGGCGGCGGTGGGTATCCCGCACGAGGTGAAGGGCGAGGTCGCATGGGTGTTCTGCGTCCCGGCGCCGGGGATCGAGCCGAGCGACGAGCTGGCCGCCGAGGTGCGCGGCGCCGTCGCCGCCGACCTCGGCAAGGCGTTCGCGCCCGACCGCGTCTTCTTCGTGCCCGCGCTGCCCAAGACCCGCAGCGCCAAGATCGTGCGCCGCGCGGTGCGCGCCCAGGCCATGGGCGAGGATCCCGGCGACCTCTCGTCCGTCGAAAACCCCGATTCTCTGGAGGCGATCGCAGATGCCATCTGACCTTGCTGGACAAGTCGCGCTCATCACCGGCGGCGGACGCGGAATCGGGCGCTACGTCGCGCTCGAGCTGGCCGAGGCCGGCATGAAGGTCGCGGTCTCCGCGCGCACGCGCTCCCAGGTCGAGGAGACCGCTTCCGAGATCGGCGGGCTCGCGATCGAGGCCGACGTCTCCAGGCGCGAGGACGTCGAGCGCATGGTCACGGAGACGGAGGCGCAGCTCGGGCCGCTCGATCTGGTCGTCGCGAACGCCGGGATGATGAACTCGGAGCCCGAGGGCGGCTGGGAGGTCCCGATCGACGAGTGGTGGCGCGTGTTCGAGGTGAACGTGCTCGGCGTCTACCTCACCGACCGGGCGGTCATCCCGGGGATGCTCGCGCGCGGGCGCGGCCGGATCGTGAACGTCGCGAGCGGCGCGGCGTACCTGCCCGGTGCGCCCGGCAGCGCCTACGGCGGGTCGAAGGCGGCCGTCCACCGGATGAGCGAGGCGCTCGCGGGGCAGCTGAAGGACACGCCCGTGCGCGTGTTCTCGATCAGCCCCGGGCTCGTGCGGACGGCGCTCACGGAGCCGTACTTCGCCGACGACGCGCCCTGGACGCCCGACGAATGCGCCCCGCGGCTCGTCCACAGGATCGCGACCGGCCGGCTCGACGCGCTCGCCGGCCGCTACCTCCACGCGGAGCACGACGACGTGGACGACCTCGAGCGCCGCGCCGACGAGATCGTCGCGAACGACCTGAACGCGATCCGGCTGCGGCGCTAGAAACCAAGCGGTTCCGGCCTACAATCCGTCGGTGACCCGGTTGCTGCGGAACCTTGCGGTTGCTTCCCTCTGTACCTTCGCCGTCCTCATCCTCTCGACGACGGCGGCCGCGGCGTGGCTCGAGCCGACGACGCTCTCGGGCCTCGATCCGAACGGCGGGCACCCCGCCGTCGCCGTGAACGACAGCGGACAGGCGGTCGTCGTCTGGAGCGTGAAGGTCTCCGGCGAGTACGCGGTGTTCGCTTCGGAGCACCAGTCGACCGGCACCTGGACGACCGGGGCCCCGATCTCCGGCAAGAGCGCGGAGGGCAATGGCGCAGGCCGTGGCGATGAACGCGTCCGGAAAGACCGTCGCCGTCTGGAGCCGCTTGACCGGCGGACACTGGGTCGTGGAGACGGCGACGCGGCTGCCGAGCGGGGGCTGGTCAGCGGTGAAGACCCTTTCGGACCCGGACGAGGATTCGTCTTCCCCGGCGGTCGCCGTGAACGCCGCGGGCGACACGGTCGCCGCGTGGGTTCGCTTCGACGAAACCGTTCAGGCCTCGGTTCGGCTCGGAGCTGCGGACTGGCTCCCCGACGACGATCTGGGCACCGCCGATGTCGGCTTCGGGGCGCCTCAGGTCGCGATCGACCCGGGAGGCTCGGCCGTGCGTGGCGACGACCTACACCCAGCACGACCACCAGTCGGTTCAGCGCGCGCAGCGCCCGGCCGGCGGGGAGTGGACGAACCTCGAAACGATCTCGCCCCCGGACTCGCGCCGCCACCAGCTGGCCGCGAACGCGGACGGAGAGATGCTCCTCGCCTGGATGTCGGACGAGGGCGACGACGCGACCGTGCAGTCGATCGCGCGCTCCCCGGCCGGCGCCTGGGGTGCGGTGCAAACGGTTCCCCGCACGGGGATCTGGGTTCGAGCGCTCGCGCTCGGACCGGCCGGAGACGCCGTCGCCGTGGTCGAGCTCGAGGCCGGGGGCGCGCTCATGAGCTCGTCGAGGCCGGCCGGAGGCGAATGGGCGAACGCGATCGGCCTCCACGCCGACCACATCACGGCGATTCCGCAGGTGCGGCTGGACTCGGCCGGCAACGCGACGGTCGCGTGGTCCTGGGCCGGCGGCGTGCAGACCCTGGAGAAGCCCGCCGCAGGCCTCTGGACGGCGCCGAAGGATTGGCAGGACCTCGACGTCGAGAACGCGCGGGCCGCGTCGATCGCGATGGATTCCGCGGGCAACGCGGTGCTCGTCTGGGATCACATCACCTACACGGACGCTGCCTGGAAGGTGCAGGCCGTCATCCGCGACACGACCGGGCCGAAGTTCGTGAGCACCGCGATCCCGAAGACCGCCATCCGCGGGCGCAGCGTTGCGTTCGCCGCCAGCGCGTCGGACCCGTGGTCACCGCTCTCCGGCAATCCGTTCTGGACGTTCGGCGACGGAGCGACCGCGTCCGGAGCGAACGTCAAGCACAGCTACGGCGCCCGCGGCACGTACATCGTCCGGGTGCGCCAGAGCGACTCGGCCGGGAACATGACGATGCTGACGAGGACGGTCAAGGTCGGATTCGAGTGCACCGTTCCAGGGCTGGCGAAGAGGACACTGGACCAGGCGCGCAAGCTGCTCAAGAAGGCGCATTGCGGCGTCGGGAAGGTGCGGAAGGCGCACTCGTCGCGCGTTCCCAAGGGCCGCGTGATCGCGCAGGGCCTCAAGCCGGGCACCCGCCGATTCGAGCTCACGCCGGTCTCGCTCGTCGTCAGCCGCGGGCCACGCTAGTTTTCGCCGTAGGGTCGAAAACTCCCGTTATGCTCTCTTCGTGAGGATCGCGCTCGCCCAGATCAACACCGTCGTCGGGGACATCGACGGCAATCGCGCGCGGATCCTGGCGCGGCCTGGCCGAGGCGCGGGAGGCCGGCGCCGACCTCGTCCTCTTCCCCGAGCTGGCGACGACCGGCTACCCCGCCGAGGACCTGCTTCTACGCGCCGCGTTCCTGCGCGCCGCCGACGAGAGCCTCGCGGCGATCGCGGCCGAGACGGACGGCATCGCGGCGCTCGTCGGAACGCCGGACCTCCACGACGGCAAGCTCTACAACGCGTGCGCCGTCTGCGCCGGCGGCGAGGTGAAGGCGATGTACCGCAAGCACCACCTGCCCAACTACGGCGTCTTCGACGAGGAGCGCTACTTCGAGGAGGGCGGCGAGCTGCTCCTCCTCGGACTCGGGGACACGGTCATCGGCCCGACGATCTGCGAGGACATCTGGCTCGAGGGCCCGCCGATCACCGAGCTCGCGCACGCGGGCGCGCGCGTGATCACGAACCTCTCCGCGTCGCCGTTCCACCTGGGCAAGGGGATGGAGCGCGAGGAGATGCTGCAGAAGCGGGCCCGCGACAACGACTGCTGGGTCGCGCTCGTGAACGCCGTCGGCGGACAGGACGAGCTCATCTTCGACGGGCACAGCGTCGTGATCGCGCCCGGCGGCGAGGTCGTCGCGCGCGCGCCGTCCTTCGAGGAGGCGCTGCTCGTGGTCGACATCGATGCCCCGGGAGACGCCGACGAACGTCCTGCGGCTGGGCGACGTCCGCGAGCAGGATCCGGTCGTCCCGACGCTCGCCGAGCCGCTCTCCGAGCTGGAGCAGATGCGCCTGGCGCTCGAGCTCGGCCTGCGCGACTACCTGGACAAGAACGGCTTCCGCGAGATCGTCCTCGGCCTGTCCGGCGGGATCGACTCGGCCCTCACCGCCACGCTGGCGGTCGAGGCGCTCGGGCCGGAGCGCGTGATCGCGGTGTCGATGCCGTCGCGCTACAGCTCGGCCGAGACGCAGGCCGACTCGCGCCGGCTGGCGGAGAACCTCGGCGTCCGCTTCCTCGAGCTGCCGATCGAGGGCGTCGTCGAGGCCGTGGACTCGACGCTCGCGGAGCCGTTCGCGGGCACCGAGCCCGGCCTCGCCGAGGAGAACATCCAGGCACGCGTGCGCGGGCTCCTCCTCATGGCGCTCTCCAACAAGTTCGGCTGGCTCGTCGTCGCGACCGGGAACAAGAGCGAGCTGGCGGTCGGCTACGCGACGCTCTACGGCGACATGGTCGGCGGGTTCGCGCTCCTCAAGGACGTGTTCAAGACGGACGTGTTCCGCCTGGCGCGCCACCTGAACGAGCGCGCCGGCCGCGAGCTGATCCCGCAGACGACGATCGACCGCGCCCCGAGCGCCGAGCTACGGGCGGACCAGCGCGACGAGGACTCGCTGCCGCCCTACGCCGAGCTGGACAAGGTGCTCGAGGCCTACGTGGAGCAGGACCGATCCCGCGAGGAGCTCGTCGCGGACGGCTTCGACGCCGGCGTGGTCACGCGCGCTATCGACCTCATCGACCGCGCCGAGTACAAGCGCCGTCAGGCGCCGCCCGGCGTGAAGCTGCGCACGAAGGCGTTCGGCCGCGACCGCCGCACGCCGATCACCAACCGCTGGAAGGGCTAGAGCTCGAGCCGGGCCGCTCGAAGATGCTGATCGGCCCGCCGACGCTTCCGTCGGGGAGAAGCACGATCCCCTGGAAGCCGACGACGACGCCGTCCAGCCGCGTGCTGCGCTTCGCGGCCAGCTTCCGGCCGTAGCGCAGCGACCCGTAGAGCTGATCGTTCCGCGGCGCGTTCTTGTAGCCCTCGAGCTGCCCGTCGAAGCCGTCCAGGAAGCTCGTAGTCGCCCCCGTCGACGAAGCAGCCGCCGCCGTAGCACTGATCCTCGTAGAACGCCGACGAGCCGGAGAAGATGAGCACGCCGGGCACCTTGCCGTTCTTCCGGATCCGGAAGACGTAGTCGACCGTCTTCGTCCCGCCCTGGAACTTGCGCAGGACGACGCGCACGCGCAGCTTCGACCCGCGCTTCACGGAGACCCGGTTCCTCGCCTTGAAGGCCCCGTTGCCCTTCGCGACCAGGATCTCCTTGATCGTGTAGAGCTTCACCGCCTTCTCGAGCGAGAGCGTGACCTGCGCCTTCGTGACGGTGATCTGCTCCCACGGGTTGTAGATCAGGGTGTCGAGCTGGAAGCCGGGATTGAGCGCGGCCGCGAGACCGATCTGGAACTTCGAGACCCAGCGGTTGCCGCGCTCGAGCTTCCACGGCGTGCCGTCGTCGCGCAGTCCCTCGAAGGTCCACCAGGCCGACGCGGTACCGCGTCCGCCGTAGTCGGTGCCGCTGCCCGACGCATCGAAGGTCGAGTTGATCGAGCCGAGCAGGCTGAGGAACAGGAGGTAGCCGCTCCAGTCGTTCGCGACGACCTCGGTCAGTCCCGTGCGGGTGGCGCCGAGCTCGGGGACCTTCACGACCGTCTCGAGCGGAATCGCCGCCGGGGCGCCGCCGAGCGAGGTGCGCACGCCGGCGAGGCGGTCCTGGTCGATCACGCCGAGCGGCTCGGCGATCTGGGCGAACTTGTACGGCGCGCCGAGCGTCTCCGGGATGATCGCGAACGCGTCGGCGGCGTTGGCGCCTTCGACGGTCTGGCCGCTGTGGAGGAACGGGTGGCCGAACGCGAGCGCCTGGCCGTCGCAGGAGTACGTCGTGGTGCCGACGGCAGCCGCGGTCACGTCGCCGTACGAGATCGCGGCCGCGAAGTTGTCGCCCGGCTCGACCGTCACCGGGAGCGCGGCCGGAGCGCGGATCGCCGAGGTTCCCGCGTACGGGATGAACGAGTCCGCCGGATGGGTCTTGAAGTTCGCGCCGAGCGCCTGGAGCCCGCTGGAGCTGAGCCCGGAGATCGAGAGCGGCACCCGTAGCTGCGTAATGGTCTGGGCCTGCTGGAGCGAGACGCCGCTGCGGTCGGCGATCTTGCGCGCCAGGGCCGACGAGAGCCGGACGCTGCGCGGCTGCTGCGCCACGGTGGGCGCGAGCGACGAGATCCCGAGCAGGTCGACCATGTCCTCCGCGGGCGTGACGCCGCCGATCATCGACGGGCCGGCCGAGAACCCGTACGCGACCGCGCCGAGCAGGTCGGTGCCGATGTACACCGGCGAGCCGGACATGCCGGCCCAGATGCCGCCCGCCTCGTCGAGCTCCGGGCTCGAGACCTCCACGACGATCATGTCGCGCCCCGGAGCGATCCCGTCCTGGGCCACGCCGAGGATCTCGACGTCGAAGGGAACCCGCGTGCGTCCCTGTGCCACCGTCCAGCCGGTTCCGGTCATCCCCGTGGTGACATCCGCGACCGGCATGACCGGATCGCACTGGCCCGCCCGCGCGACTCCCGCAAACGCCAGCGAGACGAGGAAAACGATGAGGCAAACGCTCGCCCGCGTGGGAAGGCCGCGGAGCATCAGGGCTTCGATGATGACTCAGTTACCTGTGATTGGCAACGAACCCGTGCAGCTCGTCAAACCAGCGCAGCCGCTCCTCGTACGGGACGGCCGCGTTCGCGGGTGACGTGGAGGGCAGCACGAAGAGCGGCGTGACGCCGAGGGTCCGTTCCTGGAGGCCGAGATCGGGGCGCTCGCGGAAGGCTCCCTGGTAGCCCGCCTTGCCCACGAACGCGATGACGCCGGGGCGCAGATCCCGGGCCAGCGCCTCGAGCCGCTCGGCCGATCCTGCGAAGTCTCCCGCGCGCAGGTCGCTCGAGCCGCGGGTCGTGCGAAACGCGGCGTTCGTGAGCCCGATCCCGAGCTCCGAGCAGGTCGTGCTGCTCGGACGGGTCGTAGAGGCGCGGCGTGAACCCGGCGTCGTGGAGGAGCCGCCAGAAGTCGTTGCGCGGATTCGCGTAGTGCGCGCCCGCGCTCGCCGAGGCGCGGCCGGGGTTGATCCCGCAGAAGACCAGCCGGAGATCGGGCGCGAGCACCTCGGGAACGGCGGACACGGGGCGCACGATAGGGTCGCGCGGGTGAGAGTGCTCGTCCTGGGAGGCACGGTCTTCGTCGGCCGTCACATCGTCGAGACCGCGCTCGAGGCCGGGCACGAGGTCTCGATCTTCACGCGCGGACAGCACGGCCCCGAGCTCTTCCCCGACGTCGAGCGCCTGCGCGGCGACCGCGACGGCGATCTCTCCGCCCTGGGCGCCGGCGAGTGGGATGCGGTCGTGGACACGTCTGCGTACTTCCCGCGCCAGGTGCGCGCGTCGGCCGAGGCGCTCGCCGGGCGGGTCGGCCACTACACGTTCGTCTCCAGCGGCTCGGTCTACGCGGACCAGAGCGTCGGCGGACGGGCCGAGGACGCGCGTGTGATCGAGCTTCCGCCCGACGAGCCCGAGGGGTTCGGCTCGCCCGAGGCCTACGGCGGCTTCAAGGTGCTCTGCGAGCGCGCTCTCCCCGAGCGGTCGCTCTCGGTGCGCGCCGGGCTGATCGTCGGGCCGTACGACCCGACGAACCGCTTCACGTACTGGGTGACACGGCTCGCCCAGGGCGGGCCGACGCTCGCGCCGGAGCCACGCTCCCAGCCGGTGCAGTGGATCGACGCGCGCGACCTGGCCGAATGGATCCTCCGCTCGGCCGAGGACGGTCTCGCGGGAGTCTTCAACGCGATCGGCCCTGCGGAGCCGTTCACGCTCGGCGAGCTCCTCGAGCGCATGCGCGGCGATGCCGAGCTCGTCTGGGCCGACGAGCGCTGGCTCCACGAGCAGGGCGTCGAGCCGTTCCAGGACCTGCCGCTCTGGCTCGCGCCGACCGTCGATCCGGACTGGGCCGCGTTCTTCGGGATGGACGCGTCGAAGGCGATCGCCGCCGGGCTGCGCTTCCGTCCGCTCGAGGACACCGTGCGCGCGACGCTCGAATGGGCGCAGCGCGAGACGCCCGGCCCGAAGGACATCGGCGTCGCGATGGCGCCCGGCGGGCTCGACCCGGAGCCGCGAGCGCGAGCTCCTCGCCGCGTGGGAAGCTGCCGCGGCATGAACCGCGAGCGCTTCCCCGCCCTGGCCTGCCCCGACCGCGTTCCTCGACGGGCCGGCCGGAACCCAGGTGCCCGACACGGTCATCCAGGCGCTCGTCTCCTACTTCGAGGAGTCGAACGCGAACACCGGCGGCTCGTTCGCGACGAGCGTGGCCACCGACGCGCTCGTCGACCACGCGCGCGCCACCGCGGCGCGCTTCCTCGGCGCGGCCGCGGAGGAGGTCGGCTTCGGGCCGAACATGACGACGCTCAACTTCGGCCTCACGCGCGCGCTCGCGCGCGACCGCCTGCGCGCCGGCGACGAGATCCTCGTGACGCGCCTCGACCACGACGCGAACGTCTCGCCCTGGCTCGCCGTCGCGGAGGACCGCGGGCTCGACCGTCCGCTTCGTCGACATCCACGAGGACTGCACGCTCGACCTCGACGACCTGGAGCGGCAGCTCTCCGAGAAGACCCGCGTCGTCGCCTTCCCATGGGCTGCGAACGCCGTCGGCACCGTGAGCGACGTCGCCCGGATCTCCGCTCTCGCGCACGACGCGGGCGCGCTCGCCTGGATCGACGCCGTCCATTACGCACCGCACGGCCCGATCGACGTCGCCGCCTCGGGCGCGGACGTCCTCCTGTGCTCGCCGTACAAGTTCTTCGGGCCGCACCTGGGGCTCTTCTTCGCCCGCGCGGAGCTGCTCGCCGAGCTGCGCCCGTACAAGGTGCGGCCCGCGCCCGACGATCCGCTCGCCGCCCGCTTCGAGACCGGGACGCAGCAGCACGAGCTCCTCGCGGGCCTCGTCGCGGCGGTCGAGTACATCGAGGAGACGGGCTGGGACGCGATCCGCGCCCACGAGCACGACCTCTCCGAGCGCTTCCTCGCCGGGCTCCCGGACGGGGTGACGCTCTACGGCGTCCCGACGCGCGGACGGCCGCACGCCGACCTTCGCCGTGAACATCCCCGGGCGCACGTCCTTCGAGGTCGCCGACGAGCTGGCCGCGACGCGACATCGCGGTCTGGGCGGGCGACTACTACGCGGTCGAGATCATGCAGCGCCTCGGCCTGGACGGATGGCGCCGTCCGCATCGGCTTCGTCCACTACAACACGGCCGAGGAAGTCGACCGCGTGCTCGCGGAGCTGGACGCGGCTAGTCGACTGAGAGGTCCGGGCGCAGCAGGACGCTCTCCTGCTCGTTCGGATCGGTGCGCGCGATCACGGCGACGACCGGCTCGTCGGAGAGGTTCGCCGGGAGGTGCGGAACGCCGGCCGGGATGTAGACGAAGTCGCCCGGCGCGACGTCCATCCGGTGCTCCAGGTTCTCGCCGTGCCACATGACCGCGTTGCCGCTGACCACGTAGACCGCGGACTCGTGCTCCTCGTGGAGGTGCGGCTCGGCCATCGTTCCCGGCGGGATCTCCAGCCGGTGCAGGCAGAGACCGGTCGAGCCGGCGCTCTCCGCCGAGACGCCCGCGAAGTACTCGAGCCCCTGCTTGCCGCTGTAGGTCTCGCCGCTGGGGATGAGCCGGCACTCGGGCATTAGCCCTTGTGCGCGGCGGCGGCGTTCTTCCAGCGCTCGTCGTCGCGGTGGATCCAGTCCGGGTCGATCCCGCGCGCGTCGGCGATGTCGAGCGTGAGCATCTGGAAGCGGACGATGTCGACGACCGGATCCTTGGTCGGGACGAGCGACACGTCGCAGCCCAGCGCCTCGCAGCGCCGCGACCGTCTGGCGCGCCCGCTCGGCCGCGCGCCCTTCGCCCTCGAGGACGAAGCAGCGGACGGTCTCGTCGATCGCCGAAAGGTGTCCGTGGAGGAGCTGCTCGGTCTCGTGCGCCTCGGCCGCGATCCACGCGCCCTCGCGGAGCTTCAGCACCGCCTCCTGCGCCGTCGGCCAGTCGCGGCCGGCGCCGGCGACGAGCATGCGCGTGTGATCCGAGACCGGCTCGTGCTCGTCGAGCGCGCGCCGGGCCGGCCTCGGGCAGCCAGTGGATGTCCTCTCCGCGCAGGGCGGCGAGCGCGGCGACCGCGCAGGTGTAGCTCGCGGTGTGGCACCAGGACTTCTCGATCTCCGGCGTGACCACGAGCACCTCGTCCGCGATCTCCGCGAACGGGCTCTCCGCCTTGCCGGTGACGAGCCAGACCGGGCCGTCGAAGGCCTGCGGCCGCCTCCATCGTGAGCTGCGTCTCGCCCTCGTGGCTGATCGCGACCATGAGATCCGCCCTCGGCGGAGCGAGCACGGCCTCGAGCGCCTGGATCGAGTCGCCGGAGGTCTGCGCCGCGTGGAACGACGTGCCGCAGCCGGTGACGACGACGCGCCCCTCGGGGAAGCGCCGGCCGCCGAGGCGCTCGGCGACACCTGCGAGCCACTCCGGCTGGGCGGCGATCGCCGCGCGCATGTGCTCTCCGGCAGCCATGGGCCGTGACGCTAGCATCCCGCCCGTGGACGGATATCGCCTGGTGCACGCGCAAGAGGTCCAGTTCCGGGACATCGACGGCCTCGGACACGTGAACAACGCCGTCTACCTGAACTACCTCGAGAACGCGAAGATCGACTACTTCCGCCAGGTGATCGGCGACGTCGACCTCGAGCGGCTCGGCATCGTGGCGGACGTGAAGATCGCCTTCCGCTCGCCGTCGTTCCTCGGCGAGACGCTCGCATTCGGGATCCGCGTCGCGCGCATCGGGACGACGAGCATCGAGTTCGCGTTCGCGGTCGAAGGCGCCGACGGCCGGGCGGTCGCCGACGGCTCGAGCGTCCACGTGTGCTTCGATTACGAAATTCGCAAGCCGGAGCCGGTTCCGGACGAGTGGCGAAGCAGGATCGAGTCCTACGAGGCGGAATCGCTCGCAACGACATGAGCAAGATCTTCGAGAAGACAGTCCTCCCGAACGGGCTCCGCGTCCTGACCGCGCCGATGCCGCAGGCCAAGTCGGTCGCGTGCTTCGTGATGCTCGCCGCCGGCTCCCGCTACGAGACCAAGGACACGAACGGGATCGCGCATTTCGCAGAGCACATGTTCTTCAAGGGCACCGAGCGGCGCCCGTCGGCGCGCGAGATCGCCGGCGAGATCGACACGATCGGCGGCGAGTTCAACGCGTTCACCGGCAAGGAGTACACCGGCTACTACGTGAAGTGCGCGGCCGAGCACCGCGACACCGCGCTCGACGTGCTCGTCGACATGCTCCGCCACTCCAAGTTCGATCCCGAGGAGATCGACCGCGAGAAGGGCGTGATCGTCGAGGAGATGAACATGTACTACGACACGCCCCGCGACTACCTCGAGGGCGTGTACGACGAGCTCCTCTACGGCGACCAGCCGCTCGGCTGGGACATCATCGGCACGAAGGAGACGGTGCGCGCCGCGAAGCGCGACACGTTCACCGGCTACCTCGACCACTGGTACCGCGCGCACCGCATGGTCGCGGGGATCGCGGGCGACGTCGGCGACGACGTCGTGCAGCGGCTCGAGGAGCTCCTCGGGGACGTGGCCGACGGCGCCTCCGACGAGCCGATCCCGGTCGAGTGGGCCCAGCAGAAGCCGAGCGTCAAGATCCACACGAAGCAGTCCGACCAGGCGCACATCCGCCTCGGCGTCCACTCGTATCCGATCGACCATCCCGACCGGTACTCGCTGTCGGTGCTGGCGACGATCCTCGGCGGCGGCATGTCCTCGCGGCTCTTCAGCGAGGTGCGCGAGCGGCGCGGGCTCGCCTACTACATCTACGGCTACAACCAGGGCTACACGGACGCCGGGAACGCTGTTCGCGCAGGGCGGCGTCGACATCGCGCGCATCGACGAGGCCGTCCAGACCGTCGTGAACGAGTTCACGCGGATCGGCAGCGAGCCGGTGTCCGAGGACGAGCTGGCCAAGGCGAAGAGCTTCTCGCGCGGCCGGCTGGTGCTCTCCCTGGAGGATCCGCGCGGGACGATCATGTACGGCCTGCGCAGCGAAGTCCTCGAGGGCACGGTGCGCGAGCCCGACGACGTGCTGGCCGCGATCGACGCGGTCACGGTCGAGGACGTCCTTCGCGTGGCGGGCGACATCATCCGCGACGACCGCCTGAATCTGGCCGTGATCGGCCCGTTCGACGACGCAGAGCGCTTCGAGAAGGCGCTTTCGCTCTCGTAAAGCATTTTCCAGGGGGTAGGCAAACCGCCTAAGAACCTGGAACAATCTACGTAATGCGTCGCAGCGCTTCAGCCTGGCTGGTCGCGTTCCCGCTCATGGCGGCCGGAACGTGGCTTTCGCATTGCTACGCGCTGTCCACGGTGGATCCGTCCACGCACGCGGCGGCGCATCACACCGGCCACACGGGCCGGATGTTCGTCTTCACCGCGCCGTTCCTCTACGCGTGCCTCGCCGTCCTGGCGTTCGCGCTCGTCTACCGCGCGGCGCTCTCGTTCCGCGGCCACGGCACCGCGCACATCTCGGCGCTGCCGTTCGCGGTCGTCCCGGCGCTCGGCTTCTTCGCGCACCAGCACTTCGAGCAGCTCGCCTCGAGCGGGTCGATCTCGCTGGCCGCGCTGACCGCGCCGGCGTTCCTGCTCGGACTGATGCTGCAGATCCCGTTCGGAATCGTCGCCTTCTTCGTCGTCCGCTACCTGCTCCGCCTCGCCGACCGGCTCGGCGTCACGCTCGCCGAGCTGCGCAAGGCCGCGCCGCGCGATCCCCGCGATCCGGCGGCCCCGCCACTCTCTGCTGGCGCACACCCCGCGCCTTGCAGCCCTCGCACGTTCCGCGGCGCCACGCGCGCCCCCGCTCGCCTTCCAGTCCCGGTAGTTCCGCAGCGCGCATCCGCGCGCCTGCAAGAGGATTGGAAGGGAGCACCGCGATGCAGCACCTGCGCACCCGCGCGCACGAGTCGACAACCAGCAACCGGATCGTCATCGCCGGCCTCGGCCTGCTCGCGATCGCGCTTGCGCTGCTCGCTGCGCCCACGCCCTCGTCGGGAAGCGTGCTCGCCGCGCCGCCGGAGCCGTGTCTCGGAGCCGCGCAGATCACCGATGCCACCGGCGACGGGCATCACGTTCCGACCGACGTCGTATCCGCCTGGTTCTCGGAGGACGCGGGCCACCTCCAGGCCGTGATCAAGGTCAACGCGACCACACCGGGCCCGGACCACGAAGACGCGGACGTGAACGGCGCCGGCCTCGTCATGCTCTTCACGATCGCCGGCCAGACGAAGTACGTGCGCGCGACGATCCCGTTCGCAAGCGATGGGCCCCCCTCGTACGACTACGGCACCTACCCGTCCACGGACACGTACACGTCCGCGGGGGCGACGACCGGCGAGGTCTTCAGCGCCGTCTCCGGAGGCTCGGTGATCATCGACATCCCGGCCGCGACCGGCGCAGTGCCGGACGCAGTGCTGGACGACCCGTTCGTCCTCACCTACGACGGGATCATCGGAGGGAATCCGACCGAGGTCGACCACGCCCCTGGCGGAACGGCTCCCGGTGACACCGCGCGCGGCGCCGACTACGTGGTCGACTCGTGCGGCGACAATCCCGATCACACCGTCGCGGTGCAGCTCTCCGCGCCGGCGAAGGTGAAGGGCGGCAAGAAGAAGGCGCTCGTGTCCGGCCACGTCGTCCCGGCGCGAGCCGGCGTTGCCGTCCAGATCCGACGCCAGGGCTCGACGACGACGTTCACGAACACGACGAGCGCCGCGGACGGCTCGTTCAGCGCGCTGGTTCCGATCACCGAGACGACACGCGTGCAGGCGACCGCCGAGACGATCTCGTCGCAGACGCTCACGATCACCTCTTACTCGACCGTCCACATCCGGATCCGCAAGCTCGCGGGCGGCAAGGCGCGGATCTCGGGCGAGGTCGGGCCCTGGCTGCCCGGAAAGCTGCTCCTCCTGCCCAGCGGCGCGTTCAAGCCGTCCCAGACCACGACGAAGATCAAGAACGGGAAGTTCAGCTTCCTCCTGAAGCGCCCGAAGCCGGGCGGCTACCAGGTCGTGTTCGTCCCGGCGAACCACCGCGCCGAGCGGTCGACGTCGAACACGGTGAGGTACCGCCGGTGACAATGCGCCGCCTGTCCGCCTGGCTCGTCGCCGCCTCGCTGATGTTCGCGGGGACGTTCGCGACGCACTGCTACCTCTTCGCGATCCTCTCGCCCGGGCACCACGCGGCCCACGAGGGGACGACGAGCCTGGTCGGATTCCTCTGCGCGGCGCCGTTCCTCTTCTCGTGCCTGACGCTCCTCGCGCTCGGCCTCATCGCGCGAACGCTGCAGAGCCTCAGAGGAGAGACCGGCGCGCGGATCTCCGCGTGGCCGTTCGGCGTGCTCGCGCCGCTCGGCTTCGTGCTCCACCAGTACTTCTCGAATTTCACGGGAGCGACGTCGTCGTCCATGGGCGCCGCGTTCCTCGTCGGGGTCGCGCTGCAGATCCCGCTCGGGCTGCTGGCGTATTTCGCGGCCCGCGGATTGCTCCGCGTCGCCGACCGGCTCGGAGCGGCACTCGCCGCACGTAGCACTCGCCCTCGCGGGCGCAACACGCTCGATCGCAACCCGTTCACCCCCTCGAAGCGGCCGCTCGCCATACAGATCGCGGGCGCGTGCGCACCGCGCGGGCCTCCGCTCGTCTCCTTCTGAACGACCCCGCCCATTGATCGGCGCCCCGTGCGCCCAACGGAGTTCAAGAGGAGACCGAAGACATGAAGATCGTCAATTTGAAGACTCTGATCGCAGCGTTCGCAGTTCTGGCGCTGACGATCCCCGCGGCCGGCTCGGCACACCCGAGCCTGTACCTGATCGTCGGGAAGATCGCGAACAAGCACGAGGTGCAGACGCTCACGATCGACGCGACCGGCGGCACGTACAAGCCGTCCGCCGGGGCCAAGACGATTCCGTGGAACGCGCCTTCGTGGCAGGTGCAGGACGCGCTCGGCTTCGACGGCGCCATCGGCCGCAACGCGCATCAACGGCCAGGCAAACGTGCTCGTCACCGGACCGAACGGCGGGCCCTACAACATCCGCTTCCAGGGCGCGCTCGTGAGCTGCCCCAACCAGATGGCGAACATCAACCAGGCGCAGCTCGCTCCCAGCTCGACCGGTCTGACCGGGGGCACCTCGACGGCGAGCGTCACGACCGTGACCGACGGCAGCTGCGCGAACACGACCTACACGACCGACCCGACCGGCGCGACCCTGCAGGACACGCCTC
This sequence comes from uncultured Actinomycetes bacterium, assembly GCA_963814525.1. Taxonomy (GTDB): domain Bacteria; phylum Actinomycetota; class Thermoleophilia; order Gaiellales; family Gaiellaceae; genus CAVRUF01. The sequence continues at coordinate 658,105 of CAWFDH010000008.1, forward strand.
AGCAGGCGCTCATCGCGAACGACGGCTACGCCACCCTGTGGACTGAGTCGAACGGCCTCACCGACCACGGCTGGCTGAACCTGAAGTTCGCCCCCGGCGGGTTCCGCGCGCCGATGACCGGGCTCGAGTGGATCACGTACGGAAACATCCAGACCGGCATTCAGACGCACGCGACCTGCCAGAACGTCCCGGCGCTCAACACGAACGCGAACGCCCAGGCCGTCCAGCACAACTTCGGCGTCAACGCCGCCGGCGATCCCTTCTGGAACTACGTCCCGTGGCAGAAGACGATCGTCCCGGTCGGGGGCGAAGATCCGACCAAGTGGACGGACGTCGTGAAGACGGCCACCAACGGCGTCATGGGAGCTCCCGCCGGGGGCGTCGATTTCGCGACGCTCACCTCGGTGGCCGACTTCCGGACCGCGTGCGAGAACATGGCCGGCATCTACGTTCCTGCCGATACCCAGGGTGGAAATCAGGCGAGCGCGATGATCGCCGACGCGGTCGCTCCTCTGAACACGCAGATCACGACGCTCACGGGTCAGGTCACACGCTCACCGCTGAGAAGGCGCAGCTCGAGGCCGATCTGGAGCAGGCGGAGAACGAGCGTGACGCGCTTCTCAACCGCCCGTTGGACGTCGTCCTCAGCTCGTCGAAGTCCAAGGGCAAGGTCGTGGTCATGGTGACCGGCCCGTTCAACGCGTCCACGTCGCTGAAGCTCCAGATCAGCGAAGCGGACCGCAAGAAGCTCAAGCTGCCCTCGCGCACGATCGCAGCAGTGACGCGCGGGTTCGGCTCGAAGGGTGCGGCCATCGCGACGCTCCTGCCGGGCTCCAAGGCAGCGAAGGCGATCGCGAAGCGCGCGGTCGCGACCAAGTTCACCGTCCTCGCCACTTCGGGCGTCCTCACGGACTCCGTGAAGGGCTCGATCAGCTGATTTCCGAGGCGTCGGGGCCGGCTCACCGCGAGTCGGCCCCGGCGGTTCCACAAGGAGGAATGAGATGAAGAACATGAAGCACCCGGGGTTCATCGCACTGTGGCGGCGCTCGTGCTCGCGTTCGGAGCGACCGCCGCCTGGGCGCACGTCACCGTCACGTCACGGTCGCCCGGCCAGGGAACGACGGTGAAGAAGACGCTGAAGACCGTGAAGGTCACGTTCAGCGGCACGATCCGCAGCGGCACGCTCAAGGTCTACGGGCCCAGGGGCGGCAAGGTGTCGATCGGAAACGGCGGACGCGACCCGCGCAACATCAAGCGGCTCACGGTCGGCCTGAAGAGCGGCCTCAAGGTCGGCAAGTACACGGCCCGCTGGACGCATCGTCGCGGCCGACGGCCACACGAAGAGCGGCTCCTACTCGTTCAAGCTGAAGAGCTGATGCGGTCGAGACCCCTCCTCGGCCTGGTTGCCGGCGCGGCGCTCTTCGTCCTGAGCGCCGGCGCCGCCCAGGCGCACATCCAGATCAGCCCGACCGTCGCCGCGCCGCTCGACAGCGTGAAGTTCACGCTGCTCGTCCCCGGCGAGAGCGACGCGAACACGACGAAGGTCACCCTCCAGATGCCGGCCGACGTGCTGCCGTTCTCGTACTCGGATCCGCCCGGCTGGACGCGGAAGATGAACGAGGCCGCGGACGGCTCGATCGAGACGATCGAATGGACGGGCGAGCTCCCGGCGGACGGCTTCGTCGAGTTCTCGTTCATCGCCGGAACGCCCGAGCAGCCCGGGACGATCCTCTGGAAGACGCTCCAGGAGTACTCCGACGGGACGATCGTGCGCTGGATCGGCGATCCCGGCTCCGACGAGCCCGCGGCCGTGACGGAGATCTCCGCGGACGCGCCGCGCGCGAATGCGGGCGGCGAAGGCGAGGGCGAGGAGCCCTCGCCGACGACCACCGGCGGCGAGACCGAGCCGGAGACGACCACGGGCAACGCCGCTCCGCCGAGCGACTCGTCCTCGAGCCGGACACGTTCGCGCGGACGCTCTCGATCGTCGCGCTGGCACTCGCCGCCGTCGCGCTCGTCTTCGTCCTGCGGCGCCGCAAGACCTGATTCGAAGGGGAGGCTACGCCGGGGCCGTGATGACGACGGCCTCGGCGGCGCCCTGCATCGGGCACGACTCGGCGATCGGGCCGGGGATCCAGACATCGACCGCCATCCCGGGCTCGAGGTCGTCCAGCGAGCCCGTGACGTAGCCGTCGCCCGAGGCGGTCAGCACGCGGACGGAGTCGTCGGTGCGCGCCCAGATTCCGCACTTGTCGCCCGCCGCTCGCACGAGCACCGTCGTGCCGTCGACCTGGACGACCGCCCCGGAGTAGTGCGGATCGCCGCTGGGCGGGCCGAGTGCCGAGCCGTCGTCGCTGCCGCAGCCGGCGACGAGGACGAGAGACGTGAGAGCGAGCGCGAGAGTCTTCATGCCCGCTTGGACGTTCGGGGCAGGCGAAAGGTTCCCTGGACTTAGACCACGAGGTCGTGCGGGAAGCTCGAGAGCACCTCGCAGCCGTCCTCGGTCACGAGCACGCACGTCCTCGATCCGGCAGCCGCCGAAGCCGAGCCGGTACGCGCCCGGCTCGATCGCGATCACGTCGCCGGCCACGAGCTCCGTTCCGTTTCGCCCGAGCCCCGGCTCTTCGTGGAGCTCCAGCCCGACCCCGTGGCCGAGCCCGTGGAAGTAGCCCTCCTCGAGCACCTCGCCGGGTTCCTTCGAGAGCTGGGTCTTGATCCCGGCCTCGTGGAACGGCTCGCACGAGATGCGATGGAGCTCCGCGCCGGTCACGCCCGGGCGGATCGCCGCGAGGACGAGCTCGATCGACTCCTCGCAGACCGCGTGGTAGCCGACGAGCTCCTCGGGCGCCTCGCCGACGCAGAACGTCCGCGTCATGTCGGAGAAGCAGCCGGACTCGGGATCCTGCGGGAAGAGGTCGAGCACGACGGGCTCGCCCGGGACGATCGGCCCGTGGCCGGGCTCGTGGCCGATGGTGGTCTGCGCGCCGTGGGAGACGAGCGGCGGGTCCGGGACCACCATGCCCTGCTCCGCGAAGACGAGGTTGATCGCCGCCTTGAGGCCCTCGCACGTCTGCGGTCCCGCGGCGAGCAGCTCCTTCGCCTTCGCGTACGCGAGCTCGGTCGCGGCGATCGCGCGCTTGATGCCCGCGAGCTCGGCCGCGTTCTTGGCCCGGCGGCGGCGGTCGAAGATCCCACCATCGGTCTCGAGCTCGATGCCGTTCGCGCGCAGGTGGTCGGCGATGTAGAGCGGGAAGCCCCACGGCACAGTCGCCTTCGTGACGCCCAGCTTGCGGCAGGCGCGCAGCACGTACTCGGGATCGCGCTCGCTGCGGCCGAGCCCGGCGGCGATCATCTCGTCCACGCCGAGCTCCTCGAAGGGGAAGCACTCGAGCCCGTCGATCGCCTCGAGCAGCGGGATCTCCAGCGAGCCGACGAAGACCGTGCGCGTGCCGTTCGTCTCGACGTAGACGAACGGGTCGGAGACGAGCAGCGGGACCTCGTGCCGAAGCTCCGGCGAGCGAACGGTGTCGGCGTACATGACGACGTCGGACATGCGGCGATCCTAGCGGCGGTCGATCCACCCTCGTGAGGGGTGTGCAATCCGGAGCCGCCGGCCGATGCGAAGTGTTCACCGTGCGCGCCTCGCTCTTGCCAAGAGCGGCCGCGACGCTACTCGCCGTCGCTGCCGCCCTCCTCGTCTGCCCTGCCGCCTTCGCGGCGCATCCGGCACTCGAGCGCGCCCGTGCGCTCTTCTCCGGCTCCGAGGTCCACGCGCGCGGAAGCGCGACGGCCGGCGATCCGCATGCAGCGACGCTCGTCCTGCGCGACCTCCGCGTCGCGCTCCCCCGTCTGACCGCCGCCGAGCGCGCCGAGGCCGAGCTGCTTCTGGGCCGTCCGACGAACGACTACGACCCCGAGGAGCCCGGCTGGGGCTCCGGCTACTCGGAGCGGCTCTGCGACGCGCACATCTGCGTCCACTGGGTCGAGGACGGGCCCGACGCCCCGCGCCTCGCCGACGGCAACGCGTCGGGCGCTCCCGACTGGGTCGAGACGACGCTCGCCGTGTTTGCGCAGACCTGGGCGACGGAGGTCGGCGAGCTCGGCTACCGGGCCCCGCTCTCCGACGCGGAATCGTTCGAGAACGGCGGCGACGGGCGGCTCGACATCTACCTGGCCGACGTAGGCGCCGAGGCGCTCTTCGGCTGGTGCACGAGCGACGACCCGGCCTCGTATGCGACCTACCGCGTGTCCGCGTTCTGCGTGATCGACGAGGACTACACGAACCGGGCCTTCGGCATCGATCCGCTGCCGGCGCTCAAGGCGACCGCGGCGCACGAGTTCTTCCACGCGATCCAGTTCGGCTACGACTGGCTCGAAGACCTTTGGCTCATGGAGGGCACCGCCGCCTGGATCGAGGACGAGGTCTTCGACGGCGTGAACGACAACCTCCGCTACGCGCGGAAGCACAGCCCGATCGTCTCGCCGGGCACCCCGGTCGACCTGGGCCGCGGCGGCTACGAGTACGGCGCGTGGATCTTCTGGCGCTACCTCTCGGAGCGCTTCGGGCCCGGGCTCGTGAAGACCGTCTGGAACCGCGCCGCCGAGACCGAGTCGGCGAATTCCTTCTCACTCGCGGCCACACGTGGCGCGCTGGCCGCTCGCGGCCGCTCCTTCCGCGACGTCTTCGCCGGCTTCGGCGCGGCGAACGTGACCCCGGCTAGTTCCTATGAGGAAGGCGGCGCGTATCCGGCGCACCCGGTCTCCGCGGTCGCCGTCCGATCGAGCGTCGGGCCGCACACGGTCTCCGTGAAGCGTCTCGCCAACCGCACGGTCGCGTTCCGGCCCGCGGGCGGCGGCAAGAACTTGCGGATCGACCTCGCCGTCTCGTCGCGGACGTACGGGGCAGCGACCGTGATCGTCCGGCGCGAATCCGGGGCGATCACCAAGCGGCGCGTTCGGTTCGACTCCAAGGGCCGGGCCAGCGTGATGGTTCCGTTCGGGGACCGCGAGGTGCGCCGCGTCGAGCTCGTCCTGACGAACGCCGACACGAGGCTCGACTGCTGGAAGGGCACGACGGTGTCCTGCGGCGGGGTCGCGCACGGCGCGCTCCGCTTCGCGTACCAGGCCCTGGTCCTCTAGTAGCTTTCGAGACCGTGTCCTTCGCGGACGTGTGGGAACGGTCCGAGCGCCTCGTCGAGCTCTACGAGGCCGAAGCCGCGCGCCTCGTTCCGGAGGGGGCCGAGCTCTTCGACGCGCACGTCCACGTCGGAACCGACATCGACGGGATGGTCGGCCCGCTCGACGTGCTGCTCGAGAACTTCTCGCGCGCGAACATCAGGCGCGGTTTCGCCTTCTGCCTGGACGAGCCCGATCGCGAGCCGGCCTTCCGGGCGGCGAACGACCGGACGCTCGCGGCCGCCGAGGCGAGCGACGGCGTCCTCATCCCGTTCGTCCGCCTCGACCTGTCCGCCGAGCCGGTCGCCGAGGCGACCCGCTGCCTCGACCTCGGCGCCCGCGGCATCAAGCTCCATCCCCGCGCGCAGGCGTTCCACCTGAACGACGAGCGGCTCGACGGGGTCTTCGCCGTCGCGGCCGAGCGCCGCGTGCCGATCCTCATCCACGGAGGCCGCGGCTGCCGCCGATCGCCGACGAGCTCGAGCGGCTCGTCAACGGAAACCCGGGGACGCAGCTGATCATCGCCCACGGCGGCATCGCCGACCTCGGCGCGCTCTCGCATGCCTTCGCGGGGCATCCGGGCGTCTTCTACGACACGTCCGTGTGGAGCCCGGTCGACCTGCTCGACGTCTACCGGCGCTTCTCCCCCGAGCAGGCGCTCTTCGCCTCGGACTTCCCGTACGGCCAGCAGCCGACCGCGCTCATGATCGCGCTGAAGACCGCCCGCGCCGCCGGCTTCTCCGACGAGCTGATGCGGGGCATGCTCGGCGGCACCGCGGCGAGGATCGCCGACGGGGAGCCGCTCCCGGAGTTCTCGGACCCGAGCGAGCGCCGGATGTTCGAGCAGCCGGTCACGTTCACGCGGATCATGGGCTACCTGACGATGGCGACCACGCTCCTCTGGACGAGCCAGGAGGACAAGATCGGCGTGCTCGGCCTGGCCATGAACGCGTGCCGCGAGCGGGACGGCTTCGCGGACGAGCGCGACCGCATCGTCGAGCTCGTCGCCTGCGCCCGCGACCTGTGGCCGTACGCCTTCGAGCCGGAGGACGAGGCCGAGCGGCTGCGCCTGCGCCGCGCGACCTTCCGGCTCATCCACCTCGCGCAGATCGAGACCGTCACCGCAGACGGCTAAAACCCGCGCGCGAACCTGCCGATGGTCGAGGCAGGGTGGAAAGCACTGCCGCAGAAATCCGGAAGCCCATGGCGTCTGTCCTGCAAGCCGTCGCGCCTCCGGCACTGGAGCCTTCGCCGCTCGGCGCGGCCCGGGCGCGCCGCAAGCTGACGGTCGAGGAGGCCGCGGCCCGCTCCGGTCTCGCCGCCGACGACGTGCGCTCGCTCGAGGAGGGACGGATCTACCGGTTCCCCTCGGTGTCGGACGCGCTCGCGGCCACGCTCGTCTACGCGACCGCGCTGGGAATCTCGGAGCGCGAGGCGCGCAAGCTCGCAGGGTTGCGCGGCGGCCGCGGCTCGTGGTCGTACCGGCGCATCGGCGCCTTCGCAGCCCTGGTTGCGATGGTCGCGCTCGCCGGCTGGCTCCTGGTCGTCCCGCAGATTCGCGAGGCGGCCGCACCGGCGGCGTCGCCGTCCACTCCCGCCGAGGCGCAGACGAAGCTGCCGCCGCCGTGGGAGATCCGCGTGGACGTCCTGAACGGGACGGCCACGCCCGGCGCGGCGACGAGCCTCTCGAACGAGATCGGCGGCCCGCTCGCCTACCGCATGGGCACGGTCGGAAACGCCCCGCGGCTCGACTACGTGCAGACGCGCATCTACTACGCGCCGGGCAGCGAGGCCATCGCGCAGCGGCTGGCCGACGAGCTGGGCCTCGAGATCACCGAGCTCCCGAGCGGCAAGGACCCGAACCGCCTGCTCGTGATCGTCGGGTCGGACCAGGCCGCGGGCTAGTCCGAGCGCCGCGTCCGCAGGCGCTCCAAGGCCAAGTTGCAGACTGTTACTAGCGGTTGTGAACAGCCAAACCGCGCATGGCTCAGGGTTTCGACGGTCCACTAGTTGCAGTCTGCAACTTGGGAAAGAACGCGCGTGTTTCGTGACGGTCCGTGCGTCTCCGCGCGCCGGGGCTCGCTAGTCCGCGAGCGGAGTCCGCAGGGCCGAGAGCTTGGCCTTCAGCTCCGGCGGCATGCTCTCGTCCCAGGCGTTTCGCACGTAGCGCCGCAGCGACTCCTCGAAGGTGTAGCGCTTGCGGCAGTAGCTGCAGGAATTGAGGTGCGCCTCGGCCTCGTGGACCTCGTCGTCGGTCAACTCACGGTCGAGGAACGGTTGGAGCATCTCCTCGCACTTGTCGCAGGGATCCATCTCAGTTCTCCTCCGCTGCGGTCGTTGCCAACTCTTGCTTCAGTATGCGCCGTCCACGATGCAGGCGGGACATGACGGTTCCGATCGGGACGTCGAGGATCTGGGCCGCGTCCGCGTAGCTGAAGTCGCCGATGTCCACGAGCACCACGGCATCGCGGTAATTGTGCGGCACGGCGGCGAGGGCGTCGACGATCGAGTCCTGAGAGAGCCGCTCGACGACGCGCTCCTCGTCGTCGTCGCCGGCCTGTCGCCGCGAGCCGGTTGTAGAGGTAGTAGTCGCCCTCCTCCATCGGCTGCATGTCGGGCGTGCGCTGGACGCGACGGCCGCGGTCGATGTTCAGGTTCGTGAGGATCCGGAAGATCCAGGCCCGGAGATTCGTGCCCGGCGTGTAGGAACGCCAGCTGCGGAACGCCCGCGCGTACGTCTCCTGCACCAAGTCCTCTGCCTCCTCCTTCGTGGATACGAGTCGCCTGGCCACTCGGTAGACCTGATCGGCCAGCTCGAGCGCTTCTTCCTCGAACCGCACGCGATCGCGAGCATCCGCTGCGATCTTCCTCGCCTCCGCCTCCTGAGCCTCGCTCATACGGCGGCCGACACTAGCAACGAACGGGGCTAGGGGCTCGTGTATTCCGAGACGACCGGAAAACCCGCCCCGCTCATGCGGGAAACGATCTCGTCGCGGGTGACGCGATCCTCGTCCCACTGGAGCGTGACGACGCCCATCAGGTTCGCGTTCGCGGCCTCGAGGCCGTCCATTCCCTCGAGGGCGGCGCCGAGGCGCATGACGCACCGCTCGCAGCGGATGCCGTTCACCTGGAGCGTCTCGGACTGGAGCGTCACGGCTTCGATGCTAGCCGCTGGCACAGGGCCTGAAGCCCCTCGCGGCGGCCGAGCTCGAGCTGCTCCGCGGCCTGGTCGAGGGCGACGAGCCTGGAGACGTCCACGTCGAACCGCGCACCCAGCTCGGCGACGAGCTCGCGCGCGCCGATGAGCTTCTCCGCCTCCGGATGGACGAGGAGCGCCTCGGGCCCGAAGCGAAGCGCCGCCCAGCGGTTCTGGGCGTACACGCCGCGGTCGGCGGGCGGGCCCGGTTCCGCGGCGCCGACCATCGCCTGGAGGAGCGCGGCGAACGCGGCCGAGGTCGCGGACTCGCGCGGCTGGTCCGGCATGCGGATCTCGAGCGTCCCGAAGCCGGGATGCGGGCGCACGTCCCACCAGAGACGGCGGTACGAGTCGGCGAGCCCGAGGTCGACGAGCCGCTCGACGAACGCCTCCCAGTCCGAGTACGACGCGAACACCGGCGGCCCGCCGGCGCGCGGGAGCAGCGTGAGCAGCTCGGCGCGCGTCGACGCCAGACCGGTCTCCCGCCCTTCGAACCAGGGCGAGTTGGCCGAGACCGCCAGGAGCGCCGGCAGCCACGGGAGGACGAACTCGAGCGCAGTCATGCACGCCTCGGGGCTTTCGACTCCGACGTGGACATGGACGCCGCAGCACACCTGCCGCTGCGCCGTCGAGCCGGCGTACTCCGCGAACGCGAGGTAGCCCGGCTCGGGCGTGATCTCCTGCTCGGCGGCGAGTGCCGTCGGCCACGTCGAGGTCGGCGCAACGGCAAGACCGGCAGAGGCAGCGCGCACCTGAGCCTCGACGCGCAGCTCGGCGAGCTCGACGGCAACCTCCTCCGGCGTCGTGCAGATACCCGTGTTCAGCTCGACGACCGCGCGGTGGAGCTCGGACTTCAGCCGCGTTCCGTCGAGAAGCTCGCCGGGCGCCGCGGCCAGGCGCAGCGAGCCGGGATCGACGACGAAGAGCTCCTCCTCGACGCCGAGCGTCAGCGGCTTTCGCGCTCCGAACGCGTGCGGAATCACGGCCGCAGTGTTACGCAACTCCCCAGGATCTCCGGACTGCCGTTGGCGACGGTCCGGAGATCCTCCTACGGGAGAGGAGCTCTTCTAGCGCTGCGCGGTGGTCGGCTGGGCGGCGAGCTTGACCGTGACGGTCATCGTCTCGTCGCCGCGGCGGACCTCGAGCTCGAGCGAGTCGCCCGGCTCGAGCGAGCCGACCAGCGAGCGCAATTCATCTGCGGAGGCGACGGGCTTGCCGTCCGCGAGTGTGACGACGTCGCCGCCGAGGACGTAGGACTGGCCGTCGACGACGACGTTCTGGTCGCCGCCCACGAGCCCGGCCTTCTCGGCGGGGCTTCCGGGAACGACGCGCGCGATGATCGCGCCCGACTCCGGAAGGTTCGCGAGGTTCGCGATCTGCTCGGTCACGTCCTGCATCTCGACGCCGAGGTAGGCGTGCTCGACGCGGCCGTTCTTCATCAGGTCGTCCACGACGGCCATGACCGTGTTGATCGGGATGGCGAAGCCGATGCCGACGTTGCCCTCTCCGCCGTTGCCGCCGGTGGCGATCTGCGTGTTGACGCCGATCACCTCGCCGTCGGCGTTCAGGAGCGGGCCGCCCGAGTTGCCCTTGTTGATGGCGGCGTCGGTCTGGATGACCTTGTCGATCGGATAGTTGGTCGGCGAGCTGATCTGGCGCTGGACGGCGCTCACGATCCCCGCCGTGACGGTGCGGTCGAGGCCGAACGGATTGCCGATCGCGACCACCTGGTCGCCGACGTTCACGGCGGCGGAGTTCCCGAGCGAGCTCGGCGAGAGCGCGCGCCGGTGCGCGTCGATCTTGAGGAGCGCGAGGTCCGTCTGCGGGTCGGTTCCGACGACCTTCGCCTTGATCCTGTCTTCGTGGGAGAAGTTCACGTAGACCTCCTCGGCGCCGGCGATCACGTGGTAGTTCGTGACGATGTGGCCGTCCTTGTCGATCACGAAGCCGGAGCCGAGCGCCTCGCCGCGCTGCTCCCCGAAGAAGGTCTGCGTGACGACGCTCGAGGTCACCTGGACGACCGCCGGCGCGGCGCGGTCGTAGATCGAGCCCACGGTCAGTCCGCCCGGGCTCTCGCCGGGCGTCTCGAAGGCCGCCGGCGCGGACGATGCGGGAGCGCTCTCGCGGATCACCGTGGTCGTTCCGCCTACCCCCAGGTGGACGTGAACACAGCGATCGCGAGGCCTCCGCCGATCAGTCCGGCGCCGAGCAACGCGAGGATGGGCACGAGTTTCGCGCGCACGAAGCTCGTTATAGCCCCGGCCGTTTGAACCGTCCGTTGAGCACGGTTAAGAGACCGGTTAAGCGGTGGCGTCCGACACGAGGTGAGCCCCAGCACGTACAAATGAGGTAGGAGACGACGACGAAGGGAGAACAGATGACGCAGGCCGGAGCCGGTGCAGGATGGCGTGACGAGGCTCGGGGGACGCTCATCGTCTCCGGCGGCGAACCGGAGATCTTCCACCTCCCGGCGCTGCAGTCGAAGTTCGACATCTACCGGCTCCCGTACACGCTCCGCGTGCTGCTCGAAAACGTCCTGCGCCACGGCGACGACGCCGACGTCGAGGCGATCGCGACCTGGGATCCGAAGGCCGAGCCTTCGCGCGAGATCTCGTTTCGGCCGGGACGCGTGCTCCTCCAGGACTTCACCGGCGTCCCCGCGATCGTCGATCTCGCCGCGATGCGCGACGCGATGCTCGACCGCGGCGGCAACCCGGCCAAGGTCAACCCGCTCATCCCGGCCGAGCTCGTCATCGACCACTCCGTCCAGGTGGACGAGTTCGCGACCCGGCTCGCGATCCGCACGAACGTCGACCGCGACTACGAGCGAAACGGCGAGCGCTACGCCTTCCTGCGCTGGGGCCAGCGCGGCTTCGACAACTTCCAGGTCGCGCCGCCGAACACGGGCATCTGCCACCAGGTGAACCTCGAGTTCCTCGCGCGCGTGATCGAGCGGCGCGAGGAGAACGGCGTCGTCCAGGCGTTCCCGGACACGCTCGTCGGCACCGACTCGCACACGACGATGGTGAACGGGCTCGGCGTGCTCGGCTGGGGCGTCGGCGGGATCGAGGCCGAGGCGGCGCTCCTCGGCGAGCCGGTCTCGATGCTCGTTCCGCAGGTCGTCGGCTTCCGGCTCACCGGCGCGCTGCCCGAGGGCGCGACCGCGACCGATCTCGTCCTCACCGTGACCGAGATCCTGCGCGCGACCGGCGTCGTCGGGAAGTTCGTCGAGTACTTCGGGCCCGGACTCGTCGGGCTCCCCGTGGCCGACCGCGCGACGATCGCGAACATGTCGCCCGAGTACGGCGCCACCTGCGGCTTCTTCCCGGTGGACGACGAGACGCTCACGTACCTCATCGATGACCGGGCGCTCGAAGGAGCAGATCGAGCTCGTCGAGACGTACTGCCGCGAGCAGGGCCTCTTCCACGAGCCGACCGACACGCCGACGTACTCGCAGGTCGTCGAGCTCGACCTCGGCGACATCGTCCCGAGCCTCGCCGGGCCGCGGCGACCGCAGGACCGCGTGCCGCTCGACCGCACCCGCGAGTCCTTCGAGGACGCGATGAAGCAGTTCGGGATCCCGTACGCGAACGGCTCGCACGACAAGGAGAGCGCCGACTCGTTCCCCGCGAGCGACCCGCCCGCCGACACTGCTCCCGGAAGCAAGGAGCACGTCGAGGAGCCTGCGCCGGCGCCGGTTGCGATCGCAGAGGCTCCGGCCCCGGTGTCCGTGCAGGTGACGCTCGACGACGGGCAGACGGTCTCGCTCGAGCACGGCGCCGTGGTGATCGCCGCGATCACGAGCTGCACGAACACGTCGAACCCGTCGGTGATGATCGCCGCCGGCCTCGTGGCGAAGAAGGCGGTCGAGCTCGGGCCTCGAGCGCAAGCCGTGGGTGAAGTCGAGCCTCGCGCCGGGCTCCAAGGTCGTGACCGAGTACTACGAGCGCGCCGACCTTCAGCGCTACCTCGACTCGCTCGGGTTCCAGACCGTCGGCTACGGCTGCACGACGTGCATCGGGAACTCCGGGCCGCTGCCCGAGCCGATCTCGAAGGCGGTGCTCGAGAACGACCTGGTCGTCGCCTCGGTCCTCTCCGGGAACCGGAACTTCGAGGCGCGCATCCATCCCGAGGTGAAGGCGAACTACCTCGCGTCACCACCGCTCGTGGTCGCGTTTGCGCTCGCGGGGCGGATCGACATCGACCTGACCACCGAGCCGCTCGGGCAGGACAAGGACGGAAACGACGTGTACCTGCGCGACCTGTGGCCGACGCTCGCAGGAGATCAGGACCGTCGTCGCCGACGCGGTGCAGCAGGCGATGTTCCGCCGCACCTACGCCGACGTCTACACGGGCGACGAGCGCTGGCGCGCGCTGCCGGTTCCCGAGGGCGAGCTGTACGACTGGGCCGACGACTCCACGTACGTTCGGCTGCCGCCGTACTTCTCCGAGGGAGACGGCCCCGGGCGGATCGACGGTGTCGAGGGCGCGCGTGTGCTCGTGCAGGTCGGCGACAGCGTCACCACCGACCACATCTCCCCGGCGGGCGCGATCAAGCCGGACAGCCCGGCGGGCAAGTACCTGACCGAGCACGGCGTCGAGCGGCGCGACTTCAACTCCTACGGCTCGCGGCGCGGGAACCACGAGGTGATGGTGCGCGGCACGTTCGCGAACGTCCGCCTCCGCAATCTCCTCGTCCCGGGCAGCGAAGGGACGTGGACGGTGCACCTGCCGAGCGGCGACGAGGCGACGATCTACGAGACCTCCGAGCGTTACCTGGCCGAAGGCGTGCCGCTGATGGTGATCGCCGGCAAGGAGTACGGCTCGGGCTCGTCCAGAGACTGGGCCGCCAAGGGCCCGAGGCTCCTCGGCGTGAAGGTCGTGATCGCCGAGAGCTACGAGCGCATCCACCGCTCGAACCTCGTCGGGATGGGGATCCTGCCGCTCCAGTTCGCCGACGGCGAGAACCTCGAGACGCTCGGCCTGACCGGGCGCGAGACGTTCGCCGTGCGCGACCTCGACGACGGCGCCGCCCGCGAGGCCACCGTGGTCGCGACTGCGAGGCGACGGATCCGAGGTCGAGTTCAAGGCGCGCGTCCGGCTCGACACGCCCCGCGAGCACGACTACCTGAAGGCCGGCGGGATCCTCCCGTACGTGCTGCGCCGGCTCGCCGCCGAATAGCGCGCGGATAGGATTGCGACCATGAACTACGCGCTCACCGGCGTGCCCACGTCCGCCAACTTCGACGAGTTCGCGACCGAGCTCGCAACGGCCCTCGAGGCGCAGGGCTTCGAGCGGCTGACCGGCGACGACGCGCTCGAGGCCGATCTCGTCCTGAACCTGATCGACCCGAACGACCCGAAGCCGTTCCGCCGCAGCGCGCGCGGCACGTTCGTGGCGGCGATCCACGAGCAGACGGTCATGCCGGACGACATCCTCAAGACGAACTACCCGCTCCTCGTTCGGGCGCTCGCGAACATCGTCATCTGTTACGTGCCGGGCCAGGGCGCCTGGTTCACGACGATGGAGCGCGGCCACTACGGCGTCGAGGCGACGAACGGCCAGCACGAGCTCGCGCGAGGGCGTCGTCGAGCGGCTGACCCCGCTCGCGCTCTCGAAGCTCGTGATCGACAACGACTTCCTCACCGACCTCGAGCAAGAGCTCTGGGAGGGCGACGAGAACACGAAGGAGATCCAGGAGGCGGGCGTCCGGATGGGCGACCTCGACCTGCTCCCGGCGCCGTTCCCGATCGAGGAGCTCCTGAACGAGCAGGACCTCCGGCACGTGAAGCGGCTCTACGGCATCGGCGGCCTCTCCTACGGGAACCTCTCGCAGCGCCTCGACGAGACGCGCTTCTGGATGAGCGCGAGCGGCGTCGACAAGACGAAGCTCGACATCCCCGGCCGCGACATCCTGCTCGTCTCCGGCTACGCGCCCGAGCGGCACACGATGATCATGAGCGTCCCCCCGAACGTCGAGCCGCGCCGCGTCTCGGTCGACGCGATCGAGCACTGGATGATCTACCAGGAGCACCCCGACGTCGGCGCGATCCTCCACGTCCACGCGTGGATGCAGGACATCGTCGCGACCGACATCAACTACCCGTGCGGGACGGCGGAGCTGGCCACCTCGGTGGCGGAGCTGCTCGCACGGGAGCCGGATCCGGCGCACGCCGTCATCGGCCTGCGAAACCACGGCATCACCGCGACGGGCGAGAGCCTGACGGAGATCCTGGATCGCATCGAGCCGAAGGTGCTGCGGCAGATTCCGATGTCGTAGATTTCCGCAATTTGCGGTCTCGCTTCGGGGCACCCCAGCCCACCACCCACGCCTCCGCGTCCGGAATCACGCGCCACGATCCACCGTTCGCCATGACGAATTCGCCGCGCTCAAGCGGCGAAACACGCGCGTGTCTGTCACGAAACGCGCGGAAGTGTCACGACTTCACGCCGTAATCGGCCGCGGTCTCGGCGATCGTCTCGTCGAGCGGGCGGTTCGAGTAGCCGAGTTCCCGCTCCGCCTTCGCCTGGTCGTAGAACCACCAGTTCGACGCTCGAGCTCGCCTCGCCGCGGCCGACCGGCCACGGGAAGATCGTCGCGCCCGCGATCGCGACGCGCGGGGGCAGCCCGACCATCCGCCGCCGCACGCCGGTCACGTCGCCCACCCGCCGGAAGAACTCGGCGTAGCTGAGGTTCCCATCGCGGTTCGCAAGCGCGTAGCGCTCGCCCGTCCGGCCACGGTCGGCCGTGGTCACGATCCCGGCGGCGACGTCGTCCACGTGCACGAACGAGAGCCCGCCGGGAACGTGCATCCGCAGCGACCCCTGGAGGTAGCGCCACACGATGAACGTGGACGAGCGGTTCACGTCGCCCGGGCCGAGCACGAACGCCGGGTTCGAGATCACGATGTCCTTCCCCTCGGCCACGCCGGCGAGCGCGACCTGCTCGCCCTCGTGCTTCGTCATCGGGTACGGCAGCGACTTCGCGACCTCCGGGAACTCCTGCTCCTCGGTCGCGGGCCGGTCACGCGCCGGCGCAGGCCCGATCGCCGCCACGGAGGACACGTGGACGAGCCGCGCGCCGTCGTCGAGCGCGCCGACGACGTTCCGCACCGAGTCGACGTTCAGCTGCCGCAGCAGCGGGACATCGCGCTTTCGGTAGGCGACCAGCCCGGCCAGGTGGATGACGAGCCCGCAGCCCTCGGCGGCTCGACGCACGTCATCCGCTGCAAGGACATCACCGGTGACGACCCGCGCGCCGAGCGCCTCGACGGCCGCGGCATCGGAACCAGCGCGAACGAGCGCCCGCACGTGGTCGCCGCGCTCGACGAGCAGTGGCACGACCCGCCGGCCGATGAATCCGGTGGCGCCGGTGACGAGGACCTCGGACACGCCGCGACCCTAACCGAGCGTACGATCGCCGAGTGGAATCCGCAGAGGTCGTGATCGTCGGCGGCGGCGCGATGGGCGCGAGCGTCGCCTACCACCTGACGGAGCTCGGCATCACCGACATCGTCCTGCTCGAGCGGGAGACGCTCGCGTCGGGCTCGACCAGCAAGTCGGCCGGGGGAATCCGCGCGCAGTTCGCCGACGAGCTGAACATCCGCATCGCGCTGCGCTCGATCGACGAGTTCGCCGCGTTCGGCGAGCGCCTCGGCGCGGAGATCGAGTTCGAGCAGTCCGGCTACCTGTTCCTCCTGGACAACGCGGGCGACGTCGAGCGGTTCCGCGCGGCGCTCGAGCTCCAGCATTCGCTCGGCGTTCCTTCGCGCGAGCTGACCGTCGCCGAGGCGCGTCGAGATCGTGCCGCAGCTCGACACCGACGGCCTGATCGCCGCCACCTTCTGTCCGCTCGACGGCCGCGCGACTCCGGAGGCGGTCGTCTCCGGCTACGCGGCCGCCGCCTCGCGCCGAGGCGCACGCGTCCACCAGGGCGAGCCCGTCGAGGGGATCGCCGTGCGCGACGGGCGCATCGAGTCGGTCTCCACCGGCAAGCGGACGATCGCGACGGACACGGTCGTGTGCACCGCGGGCGTCTGGTCGCGCGAGGTCGGCGCCCTGGTCGGGCTCGACATCCCGGTTACCGGGGAGCCGCGCTGGATGTGGTACTCGCCCGAGCGCGGCGATCTGCCCGAGCACCGTTGCCGCTGACGATCGACTTCACGACGAGCTTCTACTTCCACGGGGAAGGCCCCGGCGTCGCGTTCGGCGGTCGCGAGCAGACGCTCGACGAGGTCGCGCCGCACATCGAGGCGCGGCTGCCGCTCCTCGCCGAGTTGCCGATCCAGGCGTCGTGGTCCGGCTTCTACGAGATCAGCCCCGACCACAACGCGATCGTCGGCGAGGCGCCGGAGGTGTCGCGGTTCCTCTATGCCACCGGCTTTTCGGGACACGGCTTCCAGCAGGCGCCGGCCGTCGGCGAGCACCTCGCGGAGCTCGTCGCCGGCGGCACGACCGACCCTCGATCTGTCGCCGTTCGCGCTCGACCGCTTCGCCCGCGGGGAGTCCCGGCCGGAGATGTTCGTCATCTGATGCGGCTCTTCGTCGTCGCCCGCCATGCCGAGTCGACGCTGAATGTCGAGCGCCGCGTGAACGGCGACCCGACCAGGCCGGTCGGGCTCACCGACCGCGGCCGGCTGGAAGCGTCGGAGCTCGGCGTCCAGCTCGCCGGAATCCCGATCGACGTCTGCGTCCACACGCGCTTCCCGCGCACGCGCGAGACGGCCGAGCTGGTGCTCGCGGGCCGCGAGATCCCGTTCGTCGTGGAGCCGCTCCTCGACGACATCAAGATCGGCGAGCTCGACGGCGAGCCGCTCGAGACGTACCGCGCGTGGAAGCACGGCCACCCGCGCAGCGTCCCGTTCCCGGGCGGGGAGAGCCTCGACCAGGCGGCGCTGCGCTTCGCGGACGGGCTCGAGGCGGTCGTGGGTCTCGACGCGCAGGTCGTCTTCGTGGTCACGCACGAGATCCCGCTGCGCTACGCGCTGAACGGCGCGGGCGGCTCGGACGAGCTCGACGGCCCGATGCACGAGATCGCGAACGCGACGCCGTACGTCTTCGACGAGCCACGGCTCGAGCGAGCCGTCGCACGAATCCGCGAGCTGACCCCGGCACCCTGAGCCTGGGGACGAATCGGTACCGAATCGGCGCCCTTCCGTGACAGACACGTGCGCACTTTCGCGGTACCGTCGAAGGCGGGTGGCGGGTGGTTCATCCCCTCCCAGGGTGGGGCGCGCGCGCAGAACCACCACTAGACTCGCCCGACGAGAACTGGGGAGCCGCCCGCCGGTGGCTGAGAGGGGGCTGGGAGCGAGCCTCGACCCGTCGAACCTGATTCGGGTAATGCCGGCGAAGGGAGCTCGATGAGCACCGAAGGATCCTGGGGCGTCACGCCCGTCCCCGAGCGGCTGCGGACGCTCTCGGGACTCGACCTCACGCTGCTTTGGTCGAACCTCGGCGTGAGCCTGCTCGTGCTCGTCACCGCGGGCCTCCTCGTCGGGTCGATGTCGCTTCCGAAGGCGCTGCTCGCGATCCTCGTCGGCTGCCTCGCCGGGAACCTCATGCTCGGCCTCGCCGGGATGATCGGCGCGGACGGCCGCGTGCCGGCGATGGTGCTCATGCGCGCACCGCTCGGCCGAGACGGCTCCTACCTCGCGACCGGCCTCAACATCGCGCAGTGCCTCGGCTGGGCGATGTTCGAGATCATCATCATCGCCGCGGCCGCGAGCGCCCTCTCCGACAAGCTCTTCGGCTTCGGCGGGAACACGCTCTGGACACTCGTCACGGGAGCGATCGCCCTCGCACTCGCGCTGCTCGGCCCGGTCGGCGTCGTCCGCCGCGTCATCCGCAAGTTCGCGGTCTGGCTCGTGCTCGCCTCGCTCCTCTACCTCACCTGGTGGACGCTCGCGAACGCGGATCTCGGCGCGCTCTGGGATCGGCCCGGCGACGGCTCCATGTCGTTCGTCATCGGAGTCGACATCGTGATCGCCATCACGGTCAGCTGGATCCCGCTCGCACCCGACTACACGCGCTTCGCCGAGACCCGCCGCGGCGCCCTCGTGGGAACCGGGCTCGGATACTTCATCGGCGGCATCTGGATGCTCACGCTCGGCGCCGTCTTCGTGCTCAGCGAGGGCGTGTCGGATCCAACTGCGGTGCCCGCCGCCGTGGCCGCGACCGGGGCCGCGAGCGCTCTCGCGCTCCTCGCGGTCACGATCGACGAGGCCGACGAAGCGTTCGCGAACGTCTACTCGACCGCCGTCTCGATCCAGAACGTCGCAGCGAAGGTCTCCCAGCGCGCGCTCGTCGTCGGCGTCGCCGCCCTCGCCACGTTCGGCGCGCTCGTCCTCGAGATCGCCAGCTACGAGAGCTTCCTGCTCCTGCTCGGCTCGTTCTTCGTCCCGCTCTTCGGCGTGCTCCTCGCCGATTGGCTCCTGAGCGGCGCGAGCTACGCGAAGCACGACTTCTTCGCGGGCCCGCGCCTGCGAATCGGGCCGCTCGTCGCCTGGCTCGCCGGGTTCGCGCTCTACCAGTGGCTCCACCCGCTCGGCCCGGAGTGGTGGGTCGAGCTCGTCGAGCGGACGAATCCGCCCGCGACCCAGATCGGCTCGTCGCTCCCGAGCTTCGCGCTCGCCTTCGCGCTGGCGCTCGGCCTCGGGCTACTGTCCCGGCGATGATCGCGGTCGCCGAATGTGCGAACGGCCTCTACCTGATCGAGGTCGGCGCGGATGCCGACGAGGACGAAGTCGCAGGCCACGAGCCCGGCGGATCGGTCGAGCGCCCGAGACCGGTCGAGCTCGCGCCCGACTGGGTCTCGGCGCTGCTCGTGGACGTGGATGCGAACGGCTCCGCGGTCGTCGTCCTCGTCGACCGCAAGCCCCCGCTCCTCGTCTCGCACGATGCCGGCTCGACCTGGCAGGAGCTCGGCGGGGGGCTCCCCCCCGGGAAGGCGGTCGCAGTCGGCGACAACCCCGACGACATGCTCTACGGCGCCCGTAACCGGCTCTACGTCTCGCGCAACGGCGGCGTCTTCTGGCGAGCGCTCGGGGTCGAGCTGCCCGAGGTGCGCGACGTCGCCTGGGGATAGAGTCGGGCGATGCACCGCGACGAGGTCGATCCCGCACTGATCCTGGTTGCCGAGCGCGCGCGCGAGTACCTCGCGACCCTCGACGACGCCCCGCTGCACAGCCCGAGCTTCGAGGAGACGGCCTGGTCGTTCGTCGGCCCGATCCCGGAGGAGGGCAACGGCGCGCTCGACACCCTCGCGCGACTGACCGGGCCGGCGCTCGACGGAACGGTCGCCTCGGCCGGGCCGCGGAACTTCCATTTCGTGACCGGCGGCGTCACGCCCGCGGCACTCGGCGCCGACTGGCTCGCGTCGGTGCTCGACCAGAACTCGTTCGCGTGGATCGAGTCGCCGCTCGGATCGCAGCTCGAGCGGGTGTCGCTCGCCTGGCTGCGCGACCTGTTCGGACTTCCCGCCGAGTGGGGCGGCGTGCTCACGACCGGCGCGACGATGGCCAACTTCGTCTCGCTCGCGGCCGCGCGCCACTGGTGGGCCGCCCAGCACGGCGTCGACGTGAACGCGGACGGCCTCGCGGGACTGCCCGCCGCGCCGATCATGACCAGCGGCTACATCCATGCGAGCGCGCGCAAGGCGCTCGCACTCCTCGGCCTCGGCCGCTCACGGCCGCAGACGTTCGAGCGCGACGCGGTGGGCAGGCTCGACCTCGAAGCGCTCGAGCGCGCGCTCGCGGCGCTCGACGGCGCTCCGGCGATCCTGGTCGGAAACGCGGGCGAGGTGAACGCCGGCGACTTCGATCCGATCCCGGCGATGGCCGACCTCGCGGAGCGCTACGGCGCATGGCTCCACGTGGACGGCGCGTTCGGCCTCTTCGCCGGCGCGAGCCCGTCGACCGCGCATCTGCTCGACGGCGTCGACCGCGCCGACTCGGTCATCGCCGACGGCCACAAGTGGCTGAACGTGCCGTACGACTGCGGCTTCGCGTTCCTCAAGGATCCGTCGGCGCTGCCGCACGTCTTCACCGCCAGCGCCGCGTACCTCCCGGATCCGGACGAGGAGCGCCCGAACTGGGGCCAGCTCAGCCCGGAGAGCTCGCGGCGCGCGCGGTCGTTCGCGGTCTGGGCGACGCTCGACGCGTACGGCCGCTCCGGGCTACCGCGACCTGGTCGAGCGCAACCTCGCGCATGCCCAGCGCTGCGCCAACCTGGTCGACGCGCGCCGGAACTGGAGCGGCTCGCCGACGTCCCGCTGAACATCGTCTGCTTCCGCTACCGGCCCGACGACGTCCCCGAGGACGCGCTCGACGACCTGAACCTGCGTCTCGGCGAGGCCGTTCTCGCCGACGGCCGCGTCTACACGGGAACGACGCGGTACGGCGGCGCGGTCGCGTTCCGCCCGGCGTTCGTGAACTGGCGGACGCGCGACGAGGACGTCGACCTCCTCGTGGCGACGATCCGCGAGCTCGGCGCTGCGCTCCCGCGATAGGGTCCCGCCATGCCCGGCTACGTGATCGCGAACGTCGACGTGCACGACCCCGACGGCTACCGCGCGTACGTCGATGCGGTGCCCGCGACGATCGAGGCGTTCGGCGGCCGCTACCTCGCACGCGGCGGCCAGACCGAGACGCTCGAGGGCGACTGGAACCCGAGCCGGCTCGTGATCGTCGAGTTCCCGACGTACGAGGACGCGAAGGCCTGGCACGCGTCGGCCGAGTACGCGCCGGTGCTTGCGATCCGGCAGGCGCACTCGACCGGCCAGATCGTCGTCACCGAGAGCCTGTAGCGCTCCGCTATCGAGGTCGGCCGCTGGGGACAACCCGGCACACGTTCGGCCCGGGTTCGTGTCCCACGCGTGCGGATTTCCTCGATACCGTCTTAAGGGTGGGGCGGGGGGAGCCCAGTTAGACGCGTCTAGCGTTTAAGGGCCTAGAGCCGAAACTCGCCGCGCGCCACGATCACCGCCGAGCCGCCGACCACGACCTCCGTGATCTCGTCTGCAGTTCCCTCGGCCCGGGCGTAGAGCTTCGACGGCCGGCCCGCCTCGACTCCCTGCGTCAGCTCGAGGGTGTCGCCGAAGGAGGTCAGCCCGTAGCGCGCCAGGTGGCACGCGATCGGCCCGGCCGCCGAGCCGGTTGCCGGATCTTCCGGGATGCCGTCGCCGGGGGCGAACATCCGCGTCTTCCACTGCGTGCCGGAACCCGCGAAGCAGTTGGCGCCGACCAGGCCGGTGAGCCGCGCGAGCCCGGTCATGTCGGGCTCGAGACGCGCAACCGCCTCGGGCGACTCGAGGGTCACGAGCACGTGCTTGATCCCGAGGTCGTAGCGCTCGACCGGCAGTTCCGAGCGCTCCACTCCGAGCGCCGCGAGCAGCGCATCCGCTTCTTCGTACGGCGTCGATCTCGGGCAGCGGCTGGCTCATCCACCCGAAGGCGATCCTCGAGCCCTCGCGCTCGAGCGTCACCGGGACGATCCCCTTGCCGGTCTCCAGGTTGATCACCTCGAGCTGGAGCGGACCGCCGAGCACGAACGCCGAGCCGAGCGTCGGATGCCCCGCGAACTGGGTCTCGGCGGTCGGCGTGAAGATGCGGATCTTCGCGTGCCCGCCGGCCTCGGCCGGATACACGAACACCGTCTCGGAGAACCTCGTCTCGAGCGCGAGCCGCTGGAGCATCTCCTCGGGGATCTCGCGCGCATCGGTGAAGACGGCGAGCTGGTTCCCTTCGAGCGGCGTGTCCGTGAACACGTCCGCGATGACGTAGCGGAAGGTCGGCACGCCGTCAGTAAATACGATGCGGCCGGTGCGGATCGATCCAGACGCCTACGGCGAGCTTCTCCTCGCCGCCTACGAGGGCCGGGCCGCGCACGAGGTGATGGAGCGCGACGACGGCCTGCTCTACGTCGGCGACCCGTCCGACTACTTCGCGCCGTTTCGCCGCTGGCCCGCCGCCGAGCGGAAGGCGATGCGGTTCGTCCGCGGCCGCACGCTCGATGTCGGAGCCGGCGCCGGACGCGTGGCGCTGCACCTCCAGGAGCGCGGCCACGACGTGGTCGCGATCGACACGTCGCCGCTCGCGCTCGAGGTCTGCCGCCGCCGCGGCGTCAAGCACACCGAGACGCGCTCGCTCGCCGACCTGGACGGGCTCGGCGTCTTCGACACGGTGCTGATCCTCCGCAACAACCTCGGCCTGGCCGGAAGCGCCGCGCGCGGCCGCACCATCTTGCGTCACCTGCTGGCGAGCACGACCGAGTCGCGCCCGCCTCATCACCGACAGCGTCGATCCCGCGCGCCATCCGGACCCGGAGAACGGCCGGCGCTTCCGCGTCCGCTTCCAGGATCTCGCGACACCATGGTTTCGCTACCTGATGCTCACGCCCGCGGAACTCGAGGTCCAGGCCGCCGGCACCGGCTGGCACGTCGCGCGCTTCATCACCGACGAGTCGCCTCGCTACGTCGCGGTGCTCGAACGGAGCCGGCCGGCCGCCTAGCGGTGCCGGTGGTGCTCGACCAGCCGCATGTGGCGGTGGTCGGGCTCGTCGATGTAGGCGAGGTCGTTCCCGACGCCACCGACCACGGTGTCTGCCAACGCGTCCTTCGCGCGGATCGTGTCGCTCCCCGCCCCGCCGTAGAGCCGGTCGCGCCCGGGCCCGCCTACGAGCCGGTCGATTCCATCCTCACCGTGGACCACGTCTTGTCCGCCGCCTCCGCGCAGCAGGTCGTTCCCGGCGCCGCCGTAGATCCGGTCGGAGCCGTATCCGCCCTGAACGGTGTCGCGACCGGCGCCGCCGAACACGAGATGCTTCGCTCCGGCGCCGATCTCGACCACGTCGTCGCCGTCACCGGCCTTGACGATGTCCGAACCCCCGCCGACGTGGATGTGATCGTTTCCGCCCAGGCCGCAGATGACGTCGTTTGCGCCGGTCGCGTCGAGATCGTCAGCACCGGCGGTCCCGACGATCGTGCAACCGTCCGGGCCGCCCTCCGGTGGGGGCGGAGGTGGCGGCGGGGGCGGAGGTGGCGGCGGGGGCGGAGGTGGCGGGGGCGGAGGTGGCGGAGGTGGCGGCTGATCGGGCGGCGGCAGTCCCTCTCCGCCGAACGTGATGTCCATCTGCCGTTCGAAGTCCATGAAGAACGTGCAGACGGGTTCTGTGCCGACCGGGCACTCGTTCATGTCGATCATCGACACGAACTGCGAGCCGGGATCGGCGAACGCGCGGATGGTGATGGTCACCCCGTAGTCGGTGGAGACAAAGCAGTCCCGCATCCACGAGAGGCACGTGAACGTCTTCGGGACCTCCTCCTCCCACGTGGCGACGACGCGGCCGGAGCCGGTGCCGTGGAAGAACATGTGGATCCGGCACGGCGCCCCACACTCGGCGGAGACCTGCTCGGTGTCGCCGCTCGCCGAGCCGGCCGGTGCAACGACCAGGAACGCCAGCACCGCGAACAACGGTGCCGCCGCCGCTCGAAGCCTGAGTGCGAGGTTCGACTGAGTGCGCATGAGGCAACTCAATGGTACGCCGATGCGGACGATCGGCACGCGGCCAGAAGATAGGCTCGCCCGCGGTGGCGAACGCAATCGAGGTGCACGGCCTGCGCAAGGCGTACGGCCCGCGGGAAGTCCTGCACGGGATCGACCTCGCCGTCCCTGCGGGAGAGGTGTTCGCGCTCCTCGGCCCGAACGGCGCGGGCAAGACGACCACGGTCGAGATCCTCGAGGGCTATCGCCGCCGTGACCACGGCGAGGTGCTCGTGCTCGGCACCGACCCGGAGAAGGCCGACGGTGCCTACCGCGCCCGGATCGGGATCGTGCTCCAGTCCTCCGCCGTCTACCCGACGCTCAGCGTGCGCGAGATCGTCGAGCTCTTCGCCGGCTACTACCCGGCGCCGCGCGAACCGGACGGGGTCATCGAGCTCGTCGGCCTCGGCCAGCAGCGCGACCAGCGGGTCCGCACGCTCTCGGGCGGGCAGCTGCGCCGCCTCGACCTGGCGCTCGCGCTCGTCGGCGATCCCGAGCTGATCTTCCTGGACGAGCCGACGACCGGCTTCGACCCGGCTGCGCGCCGCCAGGCGTGGACGACGATCCGCGGCCTGCGCGAGCTCGGCAAGACGATCCTCCTCACCACGCACTACCTGGAGGAGGCGCAGACCCTCGCCGACCGGTTGGCGATCCTCCGCGACGGCCGGATCGTCAGCGTCGGCACGCCGCGCGAGCTGCTCGCCGGCAACGGGCTCGTCGAGATCCGCTACCGCCGCGACGGACAGGAGTTCGTGGTCGAGACGAACGAGCCGACGCGCGTGCTGAACGAGCTGACCGCCGAGGCGCTCGCACGCGGTGAAGAGCTCGAAGGCCTCGAGGTGCAGCGCCGGTCGCTCGAGGACGTCTACCTGGAGCTGACCGAATGAGCCTCTTCGCCCGCGAGCTCCAGGTGCAGCAGCGGCTCTACTGGCGCAGCCGCGAGGCCGCGTTCTTCACGTTCCTCCTGCCGATCATCTTCCTCGTCCTGCTCGGCTCGGTGTACGGCGACGAGGACATCGACGGAATCCCCGGCGTCGACCTTCCTGCTGGCGGGGCTCATCGGCTACGGCGTCGTCGCGACCGCGTTCGCCGGGCTCGCGATCACGCTCGTCCTGCGCCGGGAGTCCGGAGTCCTCAAGCGCGTGCGCGGAACACCGCTGCCGACCCGGGTCTACCTCGGCGCCGTGATCGTCTCGACGCTCGTCGTGCTCGCGCATCCTCGTGGTCGCGCAGATCCTGGTCGGCGTCTACCTGCTGGACACGGCCTGGCCGGAGTCGCCGCTCGAGCTCGCGGTCGTGCTGCTCGTCGGCGCGGTCGTCTTCGCCTCGCTCGGGCTCGCGCTCACGGGGCTCGTGCGCAGCTCCGAAGGAGCCTCGGCCGTCGTGAATGCGATCTACCTGCCGCTCGTCTTCCTCTCGGGCGTCTTCTTCAGCGTGGATGCGCTCCCGGCGTTCCTCCAGGCGATCGCGGAGGTCTCGCCGCTCACCTATCTCCTCCGGCTGGTGCGCGACCTCTACATCGAGGGCGGGACGTTCGGGGACGCCGCCGCCGACCTTGCCGTGCTGGCCGCGTGGGGTGTGGTCGGCGTCGTGGTCGCGCTGCGGATGTTCCGCTGGGAGCCGCGGGAGACCTAGCTCAGGCGACGAGATCCGCGTACTCGGGATGGCGCGAGATGTAGTCGCGGACGAAGGGACACAGCGGCACGACCTGGAGCCCGCGGCCGCGAATGTCGTCGAGGGCGCCCTTGACGAGCGCAGACCCGAGCCCCTGTCCCTCGAGGGCTCGGTCGACCTCGGTGTGGTAGAGGACGACCTTGCCGTCCTTCAGCCCGGACTCGATCCGCCCGGCCTCGGCACCGTCGACGGTGAGCAGGTACTTGAGCCCGTCCTCGCTGCGCGTGATCTGCACGTCGGCCATCCGCGGCACGGTACCCGGCAAGACGAGCGCTACGCTGCGCCCGAGCCCCCGTAGCTCAGTGGATAGAGCAGTGGTTTCCTAAACCGCGTGCGCAAGTTCGATTCTTGCCGGGGGCATTCTGTATTCACTCCACGGCTCACCGCCACCGTCAGTCGGCGTTCGCTATTCGGCTCAAGACCGTCCTGAGCCTCCTCGCAAGGCGGACCACTGTGCTTGCGGATTGTTTGAGCGGCTGGAAAGCGGTGCACACTTTCTGGGACGCATTTTTTCGACTTAGGCGGGCGCCTTTGTGCGCCAACCTCTCGCGCGCCGAAGCGCCCGCTGCGAGGAGGGTTTTTCATGGCCACCACGATGTGCGAGATCGACGGGCGTCGGCCCGCCGTCGCAAGCGTGCGGATCAGGCAGAACGGCGAGGAGCGGACGATCGCCGTCTGTGAAGAGCACCTTCGGGAGCTTCAGGGTCAAAGCCGCGGGGCAGGGCGGTCGCCGTTCGGTGGCAGGAGTCTCTTCGACGAGTTCTTCTCCGACTTCTTCGGCGACGGCGACCTCGGCAGCCGCACGCCTGGCGGCGCCGGTGGCATGACCACGACGCGCCCGCGCCGCCCGGCCGAGCAGATCGACGTCACGCAGTACTTCAGCGACGCCACCCGCCAACTGCTCCAGCAAGCCGCGCAAAAGGCGATGGAATGGGGCAGCCTGGACGTCGACTCGACACACCTTCTCTGGGCCGCGACGCAGGACGAGGTTGTCCGGCATGTGTTGGGGCAGGTCGGCGCCGACCCCGCCGCGATTGCGGCGCAGATCGAGGAAGAAGCAGACGTCAAAGAGCGGACGGACGTTGCTCCGTCGCTGTCACCGGACGCGAAAGCTGCGCTCTTGGCCGCCTACGAGGAGTCCCGTCAGACCGGCGCGTCATACGTTGGGCCTGAGCACGTGCTGCTCGCCCTGGCCCAGGACACCGAAACCGAGGCGGGCGAGCTGCTCGAGCGATTCGCGATCAGCCACACGAAGCTGCGCGGCGCGGTCATCCGCGGCGTCGAGAGCGGCGAGGCGGGTGGGCGCCCGGCGAGCACGACCAAGACGCTCGACGAGTACGGCCGAGACCTCACGGAGGAGGCCCGCCAGGGGAAGCTCGATCCGGTGATCGGCCGGGCCGATCAGATCGAGCAGACGATCGAGATCCTCTCGCGCCGCACGAAGAACAACCCGGTGTTGCTCGGCGACCCCGGCGTCGGCAAGACCGCGATCGTCGAGGGCATCGCCCAGCGGATCGTCAACGACGACGTGCCCGAGACGCTCACCGGCAAGCGCCTGGTGGCGCTCGACATGGCGGGAATGATCGCCGGCACGAAGTACCGCGGGGAGTTCGAGGAACGCCTGAAGGGAGTGATCGACGAGATCACCGAGAACGCGGACAGCCTGATCGTCTTCGTCGACGAGATCCACACCGTCGTCGGGGCAGGAGCGGCCGAAGGCGCGATGGATGCCGGCAACATGCTCAAGCCGGCGCTCGCGCGCGGCGAGCTACACATGGTCGGAGCCACCACACTCGACGAGTACCGGAAGAACATCGAGACCGATCCCGCGCTCGAGCGGCGTCTCCAGCCGGTGCTGGTCTCGGAGCCGACCGTCGAGGAGACGATCGAGATCCTCACCGGTCTCAAAGACCGCTATGAGGCGTTCCATCGCGTGCGCATCACGGAGGAGGCGATCGTCGCAGCGGCGGAGCTGTCCGATCGCTACATCCGCGACCGCTTCCTGCCCGACAAGGCGATCGACCTGATCGACCAGGCAGGCGCCCGCGTCCGGCTTAGGTCGAAGGCAAAGCCAGAAGACACGCGGGCAGCCGAGGAGGAGCTCCGCCACATGGGGCGCGAACGCGACCAGGCGATCTCGGCCGAGGACTACAAGCGCGCGGACGACCTGAAGGTGCAGATCGATGAGCGCCGCGCCCGGCAGGAGGGTCGGAAGGAGGCCCGCTCGCGGGCGCCCGAGGTCACGGTCGAGGACATCGCCGACATCGTGTCGCGGCGCACAGGCATTCCCGTCTCGCAGCTAACCCAGGAGGAGCGCGACCGGCTCCTGAAGCTCGAGGAACGCCTGCATGAGCGCGTCGTCGGTCAGGACGAGGCCGTCGAGGCCGTCGCCGAGGCGGTTCGGCGCGCGCGCGCCGGGCTCGCCGACCCCAGCCGTCCCGACGGAAGCTTCCTGTTCCTGGGACCCACCGGGGTCGGCAAGACGGAGCTCGCGCGGACCCTCGCAGAGGCGCTCTTCGGCAGCGAGGACGTGATCGTCCGCCTCGACATGAGCGAGTACCAGGAGCGGCACACCGTCAGCCGGCTCGTCGGCGCGCCACCTGGCTACGTCGGCCACGAGGAAGCCGGACAGCTGACCGAGGCGGTCCGCCGCAAGCCGTACGCGGTGCTCCTGTTCGACGAGATCGAGAAGGCGCACGCAGACGTCTTCAACATCCTCCTTCAGATCCTCGACGACGGCCGGCTCACCGATTCGCAGGGCCGGACGGTCGACTTCAAGAACACGATCCTGATCATGACCTCCAACCTCGGCGCCGACCGCATCCAGGCCTTCGCGCGGAAGGAGAGCGCCTCATTCGATGAGCTCCAGGAGGATCTGATGGAAGTGCTCCGGCACAGCTTCCGACCGGAGTTCATAAACCGGATCGACGAGATCATCGTCTTCCAGGCGCTCACGATGGAGCAGCTCACACAGATCACGCGGCTGATGCTCGACCGCGTCGCGAGGCGCCTCCGCGCGCAGCACATCGAGGTCGAGTTCTCGGGGGAGGCCGTCCAGCACTTGGCCGAGATCGGCTTCGACCCGGAGTTCGGCGCGCGGCCGCTGCGTCGAGCGATTCAGCGCGAGCTGGAAAACGAGGTCTCGCGGCTGCTGCTGAGCGGGGCGCTGCAGCCGAACGATCGCGTTCGGGTCGACTACGACGACTTCCAGCTCACCTTCGACATCGACAAGGGAGCCGCAGAGGCGATCGAGGAGGTCGAGGAGCCGCAACCAGCGCACGTCTAGCACGGACACAAGAGCGCGCGACCGACTGAGGCTGAGGACCGTGACGGTAGGAACGACGGACTTGGCTACGGGCTGCTGGCCGCGTGTCCTACGCTACGCCTGGTACTCGAACTGCGGCAGCGTCTCACGCCCCCGCCCTCCTAGATCCAGCCGGAGCGCCGGCCCTGCTTCAGCAGGGTCAGGAGGCCGATCACCGCGGCCGCGACACTCAGGTACCAGCGCAACTTCGGCGTATTCCATGGTGCGCTTGTATCGGCTCGAGCGCCCGACCGCAAGAGGCCGGGCGGCGCGATCACGCCGCCCGGCCCGTGGAGCTACGGAATCAGGCTGTCGCCCGGGACGTCGCGCTCGACCTGTCCGTCGTGGACTTCGCCGCGCCAGCCGCCGGATTCGACGCCGCGCGACTCGATCAGCTCGCGGAAGCGCTTCAGGTCGCCCTTCACGCGCGACTCGTCGATCCCGACGAGGGCGCCGAGCTTCTCCTTCGTGCCGTCGGGCTCCCAGGCCATGCGGACGGAGATGCGCGTCGTGCCGGAGTCGATCGGCTCGAACATCACGGTGCCGCCGTTCTCCTTGCCCTCGACCGCGCGCCACGCGACCATCCGGTCGGGCATCTGCTCGATGATCTCGGCGCGCCATTCGCGCCGCTCGCCGCCGACGTCGACCACCCACACCAGGTGCGTGTCGTCGAGCTGCTTGACGGCCTCGACGCCTTCCATGAACGCCGGAAAGCTCTCGAACTGCGTCCACTGGTTGTACGCCGTGCTCACGGGCACGGCGACGTCGATGGTCTGTTCAATCGTGTTCACTCTGTTGTCCCCCTTTGAGTCGGAACAGAACGGCTACCCGGGGATTCGGTTCCAAAACGGGGCTAGAGATCGACCGGCGAGCCCTCCTCGGCCGAGCGGTACAGCGCCTCGATCGTGCGTGCCTGGCCGAGTGCGTCCTCGCGGCCCAGCAGCGGCTCCGCGTCGCCGCGAAGCGCGTCGCCGAGGTTCTCGAGCTCGAGGCGATACGAGTCCTGCGGCTCGAGCTCGATCCGCTCCACGCCGCGCGCCGTACGGTGCTCGATCACCGGTTTGCGGCAGTGCCAGGGATCGTCGAGGAAGAGCGAGCCCTCCGCGCCGATCGCCTCGAGCTCGTCGCGGTTCGTGAGGACGAGCCCGCAGTCGATCTCGGCGAGGACGTCGCCCGGGAAGCGCAGCGTCGCGGTGAGGAGCTCGTCGACGCCCGTCTGCGACACGACCTGCTCCGCATAGACGCGCTCGGGCTCGCCCGCGAGAAGCCGGGAGCCGGAGACGCAGTAGCACCCGACGTCCATGAGGCCGCCACCCTCGAGCTCGGCGTTCAGGCGGACGTTCGTCTGGTCGGCGAGCGGGAAGCTGAACGCCGCGCGGACGAGGCGCAGCTCGCCGATCGCACCGCCGTCCACGAGCTCCTTCAGCTTCGCCGTCTGCGGGTTGTGCCGCCACATGAACGCCTCCATGAGGATCCGTCCGGTGCGGTCGGCGGCGTCGAAGGCCCGTTCGACCTCGCTCGGGTGGCGGCTGAGCGGCTTCTCGCAGAGGACGTGCTTGCCCGCCTCGAGCGCGCGGATCGACCAGTCGACGTGCATCGAGTTCGGCAGCGAGATGTAGACGGCCTCGATGTCCGGGTCGGCGAGCATGTCGTCGTAGCTCCCGTAGGAGCGCTCGATGCCGTCGCTCGCCGCGTAGGCCTCGGCGCGGCCGGCATCACGGCTCGCGACCGCGAGCACGTCGACCTTGTCCGACTCGGCCGCGCCCGACGAGCAGCTTCTCGTTGATGTCGGCGGTGGAGAGAAATCCCCATCTGACGGCGTCGCTCATCCCCACGACTCCTCGGTCACGGGCCGGAAGGCCGTTTCCAGGATGCGGTGGTTCCGCGGCCGGGTGAGGACGAACACGACCACTTCGGCCACGTCCTCGGAGGTCATCATCCCGTCCAGCTCCGGCATGTCCGGCGTGCGGCCGCGGCCCATGGCGAAGTCGGTGGCGACGCCGCCGGGGCAGACGTTCGAGCAGCGGACGCCCTGCTCGCGCAGCTCGTGATCCATGGCGCGGGTGAAGCCGACCTGCGCGAACTTCGACGCGCAGTAGACGGCCTCGTACGGGAGTCCGCGACGGCCCGCCTCGGAGGCGAGCGTGACCATGTCCGCGGCGTCGCTCTCGACCAGGTACGGCAGCGCCGCGCGGGCGGCGTAGAGCGTGCCCTTCACGTTGACGTCGATCATCTCCTCGAGCTGGTCGGCCGGGAGATCGAGGAACGGGCCGTACGCGCCGACGCCCGCGTTCGCGACGAGGATGTCGATGCCGCCGTGCCGCTCGGCCGTCTCGGCGGCGAGCGCCTCGAGGTCGTCGGGCTTGCGCACGTCGCATTCGCGCGCGACCGCACCGTCGATGCCGAGATCGTCTCCGCTGCGCGACGCGAGCCCGAGCCGGACTCCCTGCGCGTCGAGCGCCTTCGCGACGGCCGCCCCGATGCCCCGGCTCGCGCCGGTGACGAGAGCGACCTTCCCTTCGAGCGATGTCATGTGTCCTCCAGAGGTCTGAGAGCCGGATACAGCGCGCGAAACCGTTCGTAGCCTTGCGCATACGCGTCGACCCAGTCGGGGTCGGGATCGATCCGCTCCGTGACGCGCACGGTCGCGGCGACCGCTTCGTGGACGTCCGCGTACGTCCCGGCGGCGACGCCGCCGAGCAGCGCCGCACCGTACGCGGCGCCTTCCTCGGCCGCCGTTCGTTCGAGCGGCAGGTCGAGCACCGAGGCGACGATCCGCAGCCAGAGATCGCTGCGCGCGCCGCCGCCCGAGACCCGCGCGGTTTCCGGCTCGACGCCGAGCGTCTTCAGCAGCTCGAGCGAGTCCCGCAGGCCGTAGGCGACGCCCTCGAGCACCGCGCGGACGAGCGCGCCCCTGTCGTGCCGCAGCGAGAGCCCGACGAAGGCGCCGCGCGCGTCGGGGTCGGCGTGCGGCGTCCGCTCGCCGGCCAGGTACGGCGCGAAGACGAGGCCCTCGGCGCCCGGGGCCCAGCGCTCCGCCTCGGCGGTCAGGGTCTCGTAGGACTCGCCGGGCGCGACCGCGTCGCGGAGCCAGCGCAGCGAGCCGGCCGCGGAGAGCATCACGCCCATCGCGTGCCAGCCGCCCGGCACGGCGTGGCAGAACGCGTGCACGCGGCCCTCCGGCTCCGTGGCGAAGCCGGGCAGCGCGGCGAAGACGACGCCCGACGTGCCGAGCACGACCGAGAGCGGGCCCGGCCCGTCGACGCCGACGCCGAGCGCGCCCGCCGCCTGGTCGCCTGCGCCCGCTGCGACCGGCACGCCGTCCGGAATGGCCCGAGACGGCCGGCGACTCGAGCACCGGCGGAAGCCACTCCGCGGGGAGGTCGAGCGCCGCGAGGATCTCGTCGCTCCAGCGCCGCTGCGCCACGTCGAAGAGCAGCGTCCCGGAGGCGTCGGCCACGTCGATCGCGTGCTCCCCGGTCAGGCGCAGCCGCACGTAGTCCTTCGGGAGCAGCACGTGCGCGATGCGCGCGTACGTCTCGGGCTCGTGACGGCGCAGCCAGAGGAGCTTCGGCGCCGTGAACCCGGGCAGCGCGCGGTTGCCGGTCAGCTCGACCAGCCGGTGACGGCCGCCCACGCGCTCCTCGATCTCGGCGCACTCCACCGCCGTGCGCTGGTCGTTCCAGAGGATCGCCGGGCGCAGCACGCGCTCGTCGGAGTCGAGGACGACGAGCCCGTGCATCTGCCCGGAGAGGCCGATCCCGGCGACCTCGTCCACGCCGAGCGCGTCGAGCGCCGCCGCGCTCGCGCGCCACCAGTCCTCGGGATCCTGCTCGGCCCAGCCCGGATGCGGGGTCGAGAGCGGGTACTCCTCCTCTGCGCGCGCGAGGATCTCGCCGTCCGGCGCGAGCGCCAGCGCCTTGACGCCGGTCGTCCCGACGTCCAGCCCGACGAGGGCGGTCATTTGGTCGCGAGGCCCACGCTTGCGATCGCGTCGCGGGCGAGCTGCTCGTCCACCTCGCCCGGGAGGCCGCTGACGCCGATCGCGCCGACGCGCCGCTCGCCGTCGAACGCCGCCACGCCGCCCTTGAAGAAGATGAAGAACGGATCGAAGCTCGCCAGCTCCGTGGGCTTGTCGCCGACCTTCGCCGCGAGCGCGCTCGTCGAGGTCTGGTCGCTCCGCGCGGCGGTGTACGCCTTGCGCTGGGCGTTCAGGCGCGTGTCCGGCGCCGCGCCGTCCATGGTCGCCGCGGCGACGAGCTCGCCGTGGTCGTCCGCGACGAAGACCGACACCGGGCCCGACGCGGCCGCGATCACCGCGTCGACCATCGCCCGCGCCTGCTCGAGCTTCACTCCTTCGCCCCCAGCGCCGCGTAGACGAGCTCGTAGGCGCGCACGGCGTCCTTCTCGGCCTGCGCCTTGCGCAGCTCGCCGTCGTCGATCCGCTCCGCGACCGAGTCGATGAAGCGCCACTGGAGCACGCTGCGGCGCACCGCCTCGACCTGGTCCTCGGTGTACGGGTAGAGGTCGAAGCCGAGCCGCTCGCCGTTCTCGCCGTAGCCCGGCGCGGCGCAGCTCGACGGCCAGCTCGAGCGTCTCCATGAACGCGGTCGCGCCGACCATGTTGTCGTCGTCGAAGATGCCCCACCCGGAGTTCGCGTGCTGGTGGCCGAGCAGCCCCTCGGCGGCGAGCATGGCCGCGTACTCGGCCAGGTTCTCGCCGTTCATGAGGAGGTGCTGCCAGTCCATGTTCACCTTCACGTTGTCGATCCCGCGGGCGCGCAGCGTGTGGATCACGTGCAGCGTCATCCCGATGTTCCGCATGAGGATCTTCATCGCGGGCTCCGAGTTCTTGTGCTCGAGGAAGAGGTGGACGCCGTGCTCGCGGCAGCGCTCGGCCGCCTCGGCGATCCCGTCGATGAGCCAGGCCCAGCTCTCCGCGTAGGGCGTCTGGAACGGGTAGTTGTAGCCCTCGATCCCGGGCCAGATGATGAAGTGCGCGCCCAGGGAACCGGCGAAGTCGGCGGCAGCGTTGGTGCGACGCCGCGCCTCCTCGCGGATGGCCGCATCCGGCGAGACGAGCCCGCCGCGGCCGAACTTCGAGTCGAGGTGCAGCCCGGTCGCGATGCAGTAGATGCCGTGGCCGTCGAGCGCGTCGCGCACCTCGTCGAGGTTCGACTCGTCGAGCTCCTGCGGATAGTGGAACTCGTAGTCGTCGATCAGGTCGCCGAGGCCACCCACAGCGCGCCGTACGCGATCCGCCGTCGACTCGCCGGCGTGCTCCGGCTGGTACCCGCCCGGCACGAAGCGGGTCGCCATCGATCCGAACGCCCAGATTCCCAGGCTCGTCTTCATTCGCTCGCCCCCTTGTACTCGATCTCGACTCGGCGCCCGGTCTCGGACGACTCGACGATCGCATCGCAGATGACCGCGCACCGGTAGCCGTCCTCGAAGGTGGCTCCGTGCGGCGCCACGTCGTGCTCGCCGGCGATCGCCGAGAGCAGGTGGTGCATCTCGTGCGTGAACGTGTCGCCCCAGCCGACGATGTGGCCGGGCGGCCACCAGAAGCCCATGAACGGATGCTCCGGCTCGGTCACGAGGATCCGCCGGAACCACTTGCCGTCGGCGACCTGGAGCTCGTTCATCCGCTCGACGTCGAACGAGAGCGCGCCGCGCGAGCCGTTCACCTCGAAGGTGTTGTGGTTGATCCGCCCGGTCGCCAGGCGCGACGCCTCGAGCGTCCCGACCACGCCGTTTTCGAACTCGACCGTCGCCGCGAACGTGTCGTCGACGCCGTGTCCCTCGATGAACGTCTTCGTGACCGCGTTGATCGCGACCGGCTCGCCGACGAGATAGCGGCCGAGGTCGATGATGTGCGCGCCGAGGTCGCCGATCGCCCCGGACCCGGCCTGCGCGCTGTCGAACCGCCAGCTGTGCGGCGCATTCACTCCCCAGGACTGGAGGTAGCGCGCACGGAAGTGGAAGAGATCGCCGAGGTCGCCCGCTTCGAGGATCTCGCGCGCAAGGCGAACGGCAGGAACGAAGCGGTAGTTGAAGCCGCACATGTGGACGACGCCGGCCTCCTCGGCGGCGCGCCAGATCGCGTGGGACTCGTCGGCCGTGCGGCCGAGCGGCTTCTCGCAGAGGACGTGCTTGCCGTTTCGCGCCGCCTCGATCGTCGGCTCGATGTGCAGGTCGTTCGGGCCGCCGTTGTCGAAGAGGCCGATGCGGTCGTCGGCCACCTGCTCGCGCCAGTCGGTCGTCGCCTCCGCCCAGCCGTACTCGCGCCGCGCCGCCTCGACCTTCTCCGCGTTGCGGCCCGAGAGCGAGACGAGCTCCGGGGCCAGCGGAGGATGGAGCGCGGCCGCCTCACGGAAGGCGCGCGAGTGCGCCTTGCCCATGAAGGCGTAGCCGAGCATCCCGACGCCGATTCGCTCGCTCACGGCGAGCCCTCAGACGCCGCCGCGCGCGGCTCGACGGCGCTTCGAAACTGCGTCGACGAGGACGGCGGCAAGCAGCACGAGGCCGGTGATGACGAACTTCGTCCCCGACGCGAGGCCGAGGAGATCCATCCCGTTCTGGATCGAGCCGATGACGAGGGCGCCGAGAAGGGCCGAGATCACCCGGCCGGTCCCGCCGAAGAGGCTCGTACCGCCGATCACCGCGGCCGCGATGACCAGGAGCAGAAGGTTCCCGCCGCCCGTGTTGGTCGCGACCGAGCGCAGCCGCGAGGCGAGCAAGATCCCGCCGACGCCGGCCATGAGGCTCGAGATCATGAAGACCATGATCCGCACGCGGTCGACGTTGATCCCGGCGCGGCGCGCGGCCTCGGCCGAGCCGCCGACCGCGTAGACGTGCCGCCCGAAGCGGGTCTTCGAGGCGATGAACGACCAGAAGACGAGGAGGACTCCGAGAATCAGCGCGACTGTCGGGACACC
Source organism: uncultured Actinomycetes bacterium (assembly GCA_963814525.1). Taxonomy (GTDB): domain Bacteria; phylum Actinomycetota; class Thermoleophilia; order Gaiellales; family Gaiellaceae; genus CAVRUF01. The sequence continues at coordinate 693,933 of CAWFDH010000008.1, forward strand.
GCGGTCGCGGTTCAGGTACCAGATCGCGGTGAAGGAGACGGCCGCGAGCAGAACCGTCTGGATGACGACGAGCAGCATCGGCTTGGCCGCGAGCCCACTCGAGCGACGGACGATCGCTCCGCGAAGCTGGAAGAACGCGTAGAGCGCGACACCGGCGATTCCGAGGACCCAGCCCCAGAAGTCGCTCAGGAAGTTGGTCGCGAGCCCGACCACCGTGTCGTCCTGGATCCGGATCGTTCCGGCGGTCGAGTACTGCGTCGTCAGGATCAGCACGACGCCGGACCAGATCAGGAACCCGGCCAGCGTGACCACGAACGAGGGGACCCCGAACTTCGTGATCACGAGCGCCTGGAGGAAGCCGATCAGCGTCGTGCATCCGAGCGCGAACGCGATCGCGGCCCACCAGGGCCAGCCCGGATCGTCCGGTCGCAGAAGCAGCGTCATGACGACGCCGCCGACCGCGCTCACGTAGGCGACCGAGAGGTCGATCTCGCCGATCAGGAGAACGAAGACGACGCCGATCGCGATCGTCGCCACCGCCGCCATCTGGAGGATCAGGTTCGTGAAGTTGCGCGGCGTCAGGAAGTTCTCCTCGAGCTGGCTGAAGATCAGGAAGATCAGGACGAGGCCGAGGATGATCGGCAGCGAGCCGAGCTCCCCGGCGCGGACGCCCTGCCACCAGAGCCGCATGTAGCCGCCGACGGTCTGCGACGCACCCTCCGTGTCGACGGTCTCGCCGGCGGGGACGAGCCCGACCTGTGCGGCGGTCGGATCGATCTGGTCGCTCGTCACGCCTCGATCTCCGCCGGGGCGTCCATTCCCGGTACGTGGTCCAGCTTGCCGGCGGTGATCGCGTGGACGATCTCCTCCTGGTTCGTCTTGGCCGTCTCGAACAGGCCGACCTTCTGGCCGAGGCGCAGGACCGTGATGCGGTCGGCGCACTCGAAGACGTCGTGGAGGTTGTGCGAGATGATCGCGACGCCGAGGTCCTTCTCGGCGAGGCGCCGGACGAGGTTCAGGACCTGCCGCGTCTGCGCGACGCCGAGCGCGGCGGTCGGCTCGTCGAGGATCACGACGCGGGAGTTCCACATGACGGCCTTCGCGACCGCGACCGACTGCCGCTGGCCGCCCGAGAGGCCGGCGACGGCCTGGCGCACCGAGCGGAGCGTCGTCACGGAGAGGCCGTCGAGCGTCTCCCGGGCCGACGTCTCCATGCTCGACTCGTCGAGGACGACGCCGCTGCGGATGCGCTCGCGCCCGAGGAACATGTTGGCGACGACGTCGAGGTTGTCGGCCAGCGCGAGATCCTGGTACACGATCTCGATCCCGAGCTTGGCGGCGTCGCGCGGGCCGTGGATCGAGGTGCGCTGGCCGTCGACGAAGATCTCGCCCTCGTCGTACGGGTAGATGCCGGCGATGCCCTTGATGAGCGTGGACTTGCCGGCGCCGTTGTCGCCCACGAGCGCCATGACCTCGCCGGGCCTGACCTCGAAGTCGACACGGTAGAGCGCCTGGACCGCGCCGAAGGCCTTCGACACGTTCCGGCACTCGAGCAGCGGAGCGGGAGCGTCAGACATTCCTGTTCCAACCGTGCGGCAGGGAAGGGGCGCCCTTGCGGACGCCCCTTCCACCGTCGCGTCAGATCAGCGCTGCTCCTGGCAGAACTCGGTCTCTGCCGTATCGCCGGTGCAGATCTCCTCCATCGTGCGGAAGCCGTCTGCGATGACCGTGTCCGCGATGTTGTCCACGGTCACGGGGACCGGCACGAGCGCGAAGTACGGCACGATGCCGTCGCCCTCGGCCTCGTCGGACGGCTGGCCGTCCTCCGCCTGGATGCCGATGAGCGCCCACTCGGCCTCGGTGTCGATGGCGGTGATGTCCTCGCCGGCCTGCAGCGCGAGCGCCACGGCTGCGGCGACCTCGGCCTCGGCCTGGATCGGCTTGTAGACGGTCATCGTCTGCTTGCCGAGCAGGATGTTCTGGATCCCTGCCGCGGTTGCGTCCTGGCCGCTGACCGGTGCGCCCTCGATCCCGGCCGCCTCGAGCGCGTTGATCGCCGAGTTGCCGAGCCCGTCGTTCGCGGCGAAGACCGCGTCGACCTCGTTGTTCGCGTCGGTCAGGATCTGCTCCATGATCGTCTGAGCCTCCTGGTTGTCCCAACCCGGGACGTGCTGGTCTGCGACCAGCTCCCAGTCGCCCGCGTCCACCCTGGCCTCGACCGTCTCGGCGTAGCCGTCGCGGAAGAGGAACGCGTTGTTGTCTTCCTCGCCGCCGTTCAGCATGACGACCTTCGGCTTGTCGAGCCCGAGATCGTCGATGGCGGGCTCGAGCACCTCGGCCATCGCCGCGCCGACGGCCACGTTGTCGAAGCTCACGTAGGCGTCGCCACCGGAGCCACCGGTGTTGAAGCGGTCGTACTCGACGACCTTGACGTCGGCGTCCTTGGCCGTGTCGATGATCGTCGCGCCTGAGCCGGTGTCGAGGCTCACGAGAAGGATCACGGAAGCGCCGTCGGCGATGGCCTGCTCGGCCTGCGCCTGCTGCTGGGCCGCGTCGCCCTCGGCGTTCACGATGTTGTAGTCGACGCCGGCCTCGTCGAAGATCTCTTCGAAGTAGCGCCGGTCGTCGGACTCCCAGCGAGGCGAGCTCGCGCTGTCAGGCAGAAGAACCCAGATGCTGCCGTCGCTCGCGCCGCCCGTGCCGGCAGCGTCCGTGCCACCGCCGTCGTCGTCGCCACCGCAGCCGGCCGCAAGTACGGCAAACGCGAAGGCGAGCGCGAGCGTCAGCAGGAGTCCCCACCTCGTGCCGCCTTCCTTTGATCGGAACATGGACCTCTTCACGCTCATCCCTCCTCGTCAACGCCAGGACGGCAGACCTCAATTTGAGCCGCCAACCATACGACCGACGTCGGAAAGCTGCAAACGGCCGTCTCTGCGCAATGCGAAGCGCTCAGGGCAGGTGCGCGACGCATCGCGCAGTAGCGGGCGCCCGCTTGCCAGCTAGACGATCAGATCCAGTTGCGCAGCTTCGCTACGCCGACGGCTATCGGGGCAAAGGCGAGCGTGAGCCCCAGAACGACATAGAACATCCAGCTGGCCTCGAACAGCCCGACCTTGAAGTTCATCCCCATCCAGCCGGCTATGAGCGCGCCCGGGAGCAGAATCACCGAGGTGAGAGTGAGCACCTTCATGATGTGATTCGTTCGGTGACCTGTGCGGGCGATGAGGACATCGAACGAGCCGACGATCGCCTCGCGTGCGTCTCGGGCCTCCTGGACGGTCGCCTCGAATCGTTGCATGAGGGACTGAAAGCGTTCTCCCGAAGCGTGGTCGCCGAGCGCCTCCAGTTCGGGATGCGTGAGAGCGGTCAAGGCCGACCGGTGCGCGGCCAGCGCTCGCCGCAGCGTGCCGACCTCGCGTCGCATGGCGACAAGCGTCTCGATGTCCTCGTCGGCCCCTTGTCCGCGCATCGCCTGGACATCGAATTCCTCGAGGCGGTGCTCTAGCCCCTCGAACGCTTCGGAGTAGGCGCCCAAGACCCACTCGAGCAGCGTCGCGAGGAATGCCGGGCCGTCGAGCGTGCCCGTGTCGCCAGAGCCGGAGACCCGCTCAGCGAACTCCTCGAGCACCTCCACCGGGCGGTCGTGCGCGGTGATGACCCAGTTCTCGCCGACCACACATTCCAGTGCGATCAGCTCGTCCTCTTTGTCCTCTTCTTCGCATGGCGAATAGGTCGTGACGTGGATGTAGCGGCGGTAATCCTTGAAGAAGGCTCGCCCCTCCGACGAAGCGAGCCGATCCCGCGTCGCCTCGTCGAGATCGAACACCTTGGCCACCTCCTCGGCGGTCTCCTCCGTTCGGCGGTCGATATCGACCCACAGCAACTTGGATCGGTTCAGCCGTTTCGGCCGCTCTGCAAGACTGCCGAGACGCTCGACCTCGTCCCGGTCGAAGAGGATGGTTCCGCTCAGGCGATCACTTCGCTCATTGGCCGAACGAAATACCCGTCCGACAAGGCCACCAAAACCTCAGCGGCGCCTCGAGGCGCGGCGGGTAGAACGTCCCGCCGCGCCAGGACTCGTAGCTCCAGCCGGAGCAGCCGATCCGGATCCGGCCCACGACGTCTTCCTCGTCGCCACTACTGGCCCTTCTTGTGGCCCTTCTCCGAGTGCTCCTTCATGACCGTGCGCGCCGCGACCTCTTTCTCGCGCCCCTTGTACCGGCCTTCCTTCTCGGCCTCTTCCTTGATGTGCTCGTACTGGCGCTGCTCCTTGTCGGAGACGCCCTGCAGATGCTTCTCCTGCGGCATCGTGCACCTCCTTCGAGTCGGAAACGACCTCGGACTACCCGGCACCCGCCGACGGAAAACCGCATGAGAAGCCGTAGAAAAGCCGGCTCTCTGGAGCGTTTTCGACGGGACCGAGCGGGTAACGGTCGATCCGAATGAAGACGACTGCCGATTTCGTTCTGGAGCGCCTCCGCGAGTGGGGCGTCCACCGTCTGTTCGGGTATCCCGGCGACGGGATCAACGGCTTTCTGGGCGCTCTCGACCGTGCCGACGGCGATCCCCGCTTCGTCCAGGTCCGCCACGAGGAGATGGCCGCGTTCATGGCCGGCGGCCACGCGAAGTTCACGGATGAGGTCGGTGTGTGCCTGGCCACCTCCGGCCCTGGGGCCATCCACCTCCTGAACGGGCTCTACGACGCGAAGCTCGACGGCGCGCCGGTCGTGGCGATCGTCGGGCAGCAGCGCCGCATGGCGCTCGGATCGAGCTACCAGCAGGAGGTCGACCTCCACACGCTCTTCAAGGACGTCTCCGCCTACGTCGAGACGTGCGTCGACCCGGCGCAGGCGCGCCATCTGGTCGACCGAGCGGTGCGGATCGCGCTCGCCGAGCGCACGGTCACGACGCTGATCTTCCCCAACGACGTGCAGGAGGCCGAGGCGGTCGAATCCCCTACGCGCGAGCACGGCGCCGTGTACTCGAGCGTCGGCTACGAGCGGCCGCGTGTCGTTCCGGCGGCGGCCGAGCTCGAGCCGCGCGGCCGAGATCCTGAACGCCGGCGAGAAGGTCGCGATCCTCGTCGGCCAGGGCGCCAAGGGCGCCTCACGCGAACTCACGGAGACGGCCGGGATCCTCGGTGCGGGCGTGGCGAAGGCGCTCCTCGGCAAGGCCGTCCTCCCCGACGACCTCCCGTTCGTGACCGGCTCGATCGGACTGCTCGGGACGCGCCCGAGCTACGAGATGATGCGCGACTGCGACACGCTGCTCATGATCGGCTCGAGCTTCCCGTATGCGGAATGGCTCCCCGAGGAGGGCCAGGCTCGCGGCGTCCAGATCGACATCGACGCCGGACGGCTCGGCATCCGCTACCCGATGGACGTGCACCTCGCCGGGGATGCCCGCGAGACGCTGCTCGAGCTCATCCCGCGCCTGCGCGACAAGACCGACCGAGGCTGGCGCACGAAGATCGAGCGCAGCGTCTCCGACTGGTGGGAGGTCGTCGAGGAGCAGTCGCTCATGGACGCGGACCCGCTGAATCCGCAGCGGGTCGCCTGGGAGCTCAACGAGCGGCTTCCCGACGACGCGATCCTCACCGGCGACTCGGGCTCCTCGACCGTCTGGTGGGCGCGGAACCTCCGGCTGCGCGAGGGCATGCTCGCCTCGCTCTCGGGGACGCTCGCGACGATGGGCCCCGCGGTTCCGTACGGAATCGCCGCGAAGTTCGCCTACCCCGACCGGCCGGTGATCGCGTTTCTCGGCGACGGCGCCTTCCAGATGAACGGGATGAACGAGCTGCTCACCGTGGCCAAGTACTGGCAGGAGTGGCGCGACCCGCGCTTCGTCGCCTGCGTCTTCGTGAACCGCGACCTGAACATGGTCACGTGGGAGCAGCGCGTCCTCGCCGGCGATCCGGCCTATCCCGCCACGCAGTGGATCCCCGACTTCCCGGTCGCGCGGTTCGCTGAGCTCGCTGGCCTGCACGGCATCCGGTGCGACTCGCCGGACGAGATCGGCGCGGCCTGGGACGAGGCGCTCTCCGCCGGCCGGCCAGCAGTGATCGAGGCCGTCGTCGACGCCGAGATCCCACCGCTGCCGCCGCACGTCCCGTTCGAGCAGACGAAGAACATGGCCAAGGCGATGGTGAAGGGCGACCCCCAGGCGCTCGGCGTGATGGAGAAGTCGTTCCTCTCGAAGCTGAAGGAGATCGTCCGATGAGAGATCACGCAACGCCGCTCGGCGCCCTGGCCCGCGGGCTCGTCGCGGGAGCCCTCGGCACCGCGGCGATCACGCTCGCGCAGCGCCTGAAGAACGGGCAGGTGGTTCCGAAGCCGCCGCACCGCTGGGCCGACGCTCCTGCGCCGGCCGTGGTCGGCAAGCGCCTGCTCGAGGGCGTCTTCGAGCGCAAGGTGACGCTCGCCGACGTCCCGCAGCTGACCACGGGAATGCACTGGGGCTACGGCACCGCGCTCGGCGCGGCGTACGGGCTCGTCCAGGGCACGGTCCGCGTTCACCCGGTCGTGCACGGCCTCATCTTCGGGACCGGCGTGTGGGCGCTGAGCTACGCGGAGCTCGTCCCGATGGGATTGCAGAAGCCCCCTTGGGAGTACCCGGGCCCGACGGTCGCATGGGACCTCGGGTTCCACGCGGTCTACGGCCTCGGCGTCGCCGGCGCCTATCGACTCACCGAAGAGATCTAGGAAAGGAGCTGGGATGCCCTCGAAGCGCGCGAACGTGAAGAACGAGAAGCAGTACGAGGCCCTGAAGGACAAGGGCATGTCGAAGGAGCGCGCGGCGAAGATCGCCAACTCGCCGAATGCCTCCAAGCACGGCGGTCAGAAGTCCGGCTCCGGCGGCAATCCGAAGCAGGGCGGCACGACCGCGCAGAAGAAGGCCGCCGGCCGCAAGGGCGGTAAGGCGACAGCGCGGAAGAGCTAGCCGCTCTCCGCTTCTTCCTTCCGTTCGCCGCCGGGAAGCGACGCATCGACCGCCGGCTCGTCCACGAGGTTGAGCACGCGCATGCCGTGGACGAAGACGATCGAGCCGCCGAGCCAGCCGCCGAGCGCGAGCGCGCCGAAGCCGAGCAGCATGAACACGACCGGAACGGTCTCGATCACGGAGTCGTCGTAGCCCGACCAGCCGGTCAGCGCGGCGACCACGAAGAGCGTCGTCGCGGTGAGCATCACGATCATGTGGGTCGTCGCCGTGCGCTTGAGCGGGGTTCCGGACGAGATCCCGAGCCAGTCGACGAACCCGGTCGCGGCCGCGAGCGCTCCGAACGCGAGCCCGACGAGCAGCGTGATCCACCAGCCCTTCGCGAGCGCCTCGTCGGCGACCCCGAACGCCCCGAGCACGATGAGCGCCGTTGCGGCCGTATAGGCGCCGATCGCCGCGTCGGTCATCGGCGGGTGGGTCGGATGGCCGGGAAATCCCTTGATGAGATTGCTGAGCTTCATACGGTGGCCTCTGTGCGGATGCCCGCCCGCGACGGTCCGTAACCGCGTCGCCCAGACGGGTCGTCTACATCGGCTGGAGGTCAGTCGCGCCGGGCTACGGGCACTCGCTGAAGTTGTCGAACGCATCCCCGTTGCACGTGTCGGTGCCGGGGCCGCCGAACACGTCGTCGTAGCCGCCGTCGGCCGCGTTCAGGATGTCGTTGTCGGCGTCCCCACGCAGGATGTCGGAGCCGTCGTTGCCGGTGAGCACGTCGATCCCGGGTCCGCCGGACAGCGAGTCCTGGCCGTCGCCGCCGAACGCCGAGTCGCTGCCGCCGCCGCCGAAGAACTGGTTGTCGAGCGCGTTCCCCTGGAAGGAGTCGCCCTGCGAGCCTCCGGTGGCGTTCTCGATGTCGCTCTTCACGTTGTCGAGCTCCCCGACCCCGCCGTCGTTCGCGACGTCGTCGAGAGAGATCCCGACCGCGGTCGAGCGCTGGCCGTAGTACATGGAATCGACGCCGGAGCCGCCGGAGTAGACATCCGCGCCGTCGGCCGAGGGATCGGCGTACAGGATGTCTTCGCCGGAACCGCCCGAGACCGTGTCGTTGCCGGCGTTTCCGACCAGGTAGTCGGCGCCTGCACCGCCCTGGATGTTGTCGTCGCCGTCGATCCCGTTGATCGTGTCCTCGCCGGCCCCGCCCTTGAGGAGATCGTTGTCGGGCACGCCGTAGCCGCCGCCTATCCCGTCGTCGCCGGCGCCGGCGTCGACCACGTCGTTCCCCGGCCCGCCGTCGAGGTAGTTGGCGAGGCTGTTGCCCTTGATCGTGTCGTTGCCCATGCCCGCGTAGATGTTCTCCACGTCCGAGCGGAGGTTGTCCTTCTCGTTCGAGGCGCCGTCGTTTCGCTTGCCGTCGAGAGAGAGCTTCAGGTTGCCGGGGCGCAGGGAGTAGTAGGCGGTGTCCTTTCCGAGCCCGCCGCTCACGTCGTCCGCGCCGTCCCTCGCCGCCTCCGCAGCGAACGAATCGGCACCCCCGCCGAGCAGAACCCTGTCGTTCCCCGCGCCCGGCTGGACGTAGTCGGCGTCGTCGCCGCCGAACATCGTGTCGTTGCCCGCGTCGCCGTACATCGTGTCGACGCCGATTCCGCCGGACATCGTGTCCCTCCCGGGCCCGCCGGTCAGGAAGTCCTTCACCGGCCCGCCCGTCAAGACGTCGTTTCCGTTGCCGCCGTTGAGGCTGCTGTTACCCGCGTAGCCGCCGCCCGTTCCATAGCCGCCGGCGAGCGAAATCCGGTCGTTCCCGCCGTTCCCGAGAAGAGTCCAAGAGTCGACGTTCGACGCGGACACGTCGACGTCGAGGTCGACGTTCATGTTCAAGTCGCCCGCCCCCAGGGTGAGCGTCTCGCCCGTGGAGCCGCCGCGCACCATGATGGAGTCCGTGCTGGCGCCGAGGTTCACGACGAACTCGATCTCCGAGACGCCCCTCGACTCCTTCGTCTTGCCGGGCGCGAACGCGCCGGCGCCGAGGTCGATGATGAAGTTCTGCTGCCCCGCGTCGCCGTTCACGTAGATCGCGTTCGTATTCGTGACCGTCGCGGTCCCGCACTGCGCCTGGGGGAGGGCGAAGCCGTCGACCATGATCTTGTTCCCGACCCGCACGACGTTCGCATAGTCGAGCGCGGCGCCCATCGTGACGGTGACGCGCGCGTTCGCGCTCGTGTAGGCGCAGGTGACGGCCGCCTGAGCCGGGGCTGCGACGAGCAGCGCGAAGAGGACGGACAGGGCGAGGACGAGCTTGCGGGACACGTGGACCTCCAGGTTCGGGACTTCTCCGATCGTGGCACCTATGACGAGCGCTTTCAATGCCCTATCGGGCGCGGCGCCAGCGGCCGTAGCGAAGCTGCCGCACCACGTGCTTGGGAAGCTGAGAGCGCCGCTCGAGCCCGGCGTGGCGCTGCACGTAGGTGACGAAGCCGATCGTCCCGCCCTCCTTGCGGAGCCGGCGGTGGCGATCCCACAGGACGCGCAGCATCTTGACGGGGTTGGGCCGCCGGCCGGTGACCGCGAACGCCTTGCGCTCGGAGTACGTCGTCTTCGCGGCCGCGAGCTCGGCGAGCACGCCGGGCGGAACCGCCGCGCCCGACTCGGCCAGGTAGCCGAGCGTGGCGGCGGCCGGAAGGGTCACGTGATTCGCGACCGCGACGCGGACGAGGCGATCCCAGTCGAGCTCCGGACCCGCAACCCGGATCACCGTGGTCGCGTCGGCGACCCAGCGGATCGGCGGTGTCGGCGACCAGTGCAGCCCGTGGACGCACACGTGGAGCAGCTGGTCGGCGTGGCCGAGCGCCTTCGTCGGGACGCCGTTCAGCGTCGTCTCCACGGCCCCCGCCCAGAGCTCCGAGTCGTTCGAGAGCTGCCAGAGCGCGTTCCAGTGGAGGTCGAGGTTCTGTCCCTGCGGGTCGGAGAAGCTGTCCGCGTGCCACACGGCGACCCGGGACTCGGGCCTCGGCGTCGTCGGGTTCCAGCCGTTCGCGACGAGCACCTCCATCGCGCGCGGCGCATCGGCCGTGGGCACGAGCAGGTCGAGATCCTCCATCGGGCGGACGCCGACGTCGCGGTAGTAGAGCGTCACCAGCGCCGCCCCCTTGAGGAGGAGCGTGTCGATGCCCGCCTCCGCGAGCCGCGGGAGGAGCTGCGCGGCGCGGTGGAAGAGCAACTGGTTCCGCGACCACATCTGGCGGTAGACGCCCTTCAGCTTGGCGAGCCGTTCCTCCTCGACGCCGGCGTTCGCAAGCGTGCGATAGAGGAGCGGGAGCACCCGGAACGAGCCAGGATCGACGTCGTCGAGCGCCACCGCGGCGCTCCACTCCTCCCAGAGCGCGACCGCCTCGTCGCCCTCCGCGAGCGCGGCGCGCAGGACGAGCTCCTGCTCCGGCCGCGGCCAACCGACGCTGCGGTTCATGAGCCCACGGCCGAGCCGACGACCTCGACCACGCCGTCGCGCAGGAGATACGTGCGCTCGACGTCGGGGAAGAGCGCCTCGCCGTGCGCGATCACGAGCAGGCTCGGGTTCCAGGGAAGGTTCGAGAGGTTCTCGATCAGGGTCGCGGTCGCCTGCGGATCGAGGTAGGTCGCGGGCTCGTCGAGGATGATCAGCGCAGGCCGCCCGACGAGCGCGCGGGCGATCGCGATGCGCTGCCGCTGGCCGCCCGAGAGGCCGACGCCCTCGGAGCCGACGACGGTCTCGAACCCGTCCGGCAGCCGCTGGATGAACTCGCCTGCCGTCGCGCGCTCGGCCGCTTCCTCGACGTCGGTCCCGGACGTGTCCGCGAGCCCGAAGCCGATGTTCTCGCGGATCGTCCCCGGGAAGATCGGCGGGTCCTGGAGGACGACGCCGATCGCGCGACGCACGGGATGGAGGTCGATCTCGTCGTACGACCGCCCGTCCGCCGTGAGCGCGCCCGAGGCCGGCCGGTAGAGCCCGAGGATGAGGCTCACGATCGTGCTCTTCCCGGCGCCGTTCGCACCGACGAGCGCGACGTGCTCGCCCGGGCCGATGGCGAGGCTGACCTCGCGCAGCACCGGCTTCTCGCCGTAGGTGAACGCGACGTGGTCGAGGACGATCCCGCCCTCGAAGGCGTGCTCGGTCGTGCCCTGGTACGGCTCCGGCTCGTCCGTGTCGAGGATCTCCGCGAGGCGGCGGAGCGACTCGAGCCCGGCGATCACCTGCGGGACGATGATGAGGATCATGTTCACCTGCGCGCGCAGGAGCGCGAGGACGGCGAAGAAGCCGAGCAGCTCGCCCGGCGTCATCTGGCCCTCCGCCACGAATGCGCCCCCGGCGACGAGCACGACGACCCCGACGATCGCCGCGACCGCGCCGGTCACGAGCGTGTAGGTCGCGATCGCCCAGACCATCCCGCGACCGACCTCGCCGACGTCTCCGATCTTCTCGCGGGCGAGCTCGAGCTGGCGCTCCTCGGCCGCCTGCGCCTTCGTCAGGAACATCGAGCGCAGCACGAAGCCCATGTGCGAGCTCCAGGAATCGAACGTGTACTGGTACACGCGCATACGCGTGCGCACGCGGCCGCCGAGGAACCGTCCGGTGAAGACGAGCAGCGGCAGAAGGACGGCGAGGATGAGGAAGAGCTTCCAGCTGAGGACGATCAGCATCGCGCTCAGCGCGAGACCGATCAACGCGGCCGGCAGGAGCTGGCCGAGGAAGCCGTTGTTCATGATGTCCAGCCGCTCGGTGTCCTGGACGATCGTCGAATGCAGGCGCCCGTGGTCGGCCTTGTCGAAGTAGGACTGGCGGAGCGCGTAGAGGCGCTCGACCACGCGGCCGCGCAGGTCGGTGATCGCGCCCTTCGTCGCCTTCAGCGCCCAGTAGCGCGCGCCGAGCCCGAAGAGCGAGCTGGCGAGAAAGAGGCCGAGGATCGCGGCGCCGTAGGCGACGAGCGCCCAGACGTCCTCGTCCGGGATCACCTCGTCGAAGATGTCGCGGACGAGCAGCGCGATCGGCAGGAGCAGGAGCGACTGCACGACCGCCGAGGCCACGCTCGCGGCCACGAGCCCGCGCGAGTCGCGGAAGAGCTGGGCGAGGAAGCGGTAGGCGGTCATGTCGCCTCGCCCGCGCGGCGCCGGTCGAGCATCGTCTTCAGCGACTTGACGTAGTCCTGGCGGCCCGTCGGGTTGACCCGGTGCTGGTTCGTCTCGTGCAGGCGGCGCCACATCAGCACCTCCGGCATCATCACCTGCCGCAACGAGCGCCGGTCGGCGAGGACGAGCCAGTCGAGGAACTCGGCGATGTACCGGTCGCTCGTCCCGAACTCGCCCACGGACCGGAACGTCTCGGTCTCGACGAGCATCGTCGCCGGCAGCGGCCCAGGGAGCGGGTCGGGCGGACATTCGATCCGCGCGGCCTCCGCGGGATCGAGATCCGGGCTGACGAAGTTCTGCACGTGGCCGAAGAGCAGGTCGACCGCCGAATCGGATGCGAGCAGGTCGAGCTGCCACTCGAGCTTCTCGGGAACCCAGAGGTCGTCGTGGTCGAGGAAGGCGAGGTACTTGCCGCGCGCGTGCGCGACGCCGAGGTTGCGCGCCACACCCGGCCCCCCGCGGTCCTGGAGCAGGAGCGTTGCGTCGTAGCGCTCGGCGATCTCGCGCGAGCCGTCGCTCGAGCCGTCGTCCACGAGGATCAGCTCGAGGTCGTCGCACGTCTGGGCGAACACGCTCTCGATCGACTCGGCGAGGTAGCGCTCCCCGTTGAACACGGGGATGACGACGCTGACGAGCGGGCTAGGAGGGTTTGGCAAGACACGTCTCCCGTCGGGGTGCGCTGGGCGGTGGGAGGCAAGGAGGCATGCCGCGTTCGTATCGGGAATACGGGCGCGGCACGGCGACGCGGCATCGCGCCGCCCAGCGCGGCCGGCGGCCCAGGCTTGCTCTTGCCAAACCCTCCTAACCATGCCGGATCATCACGCAGTCGGCCTCGATGAGGCGCAGGTCGCGGTCGCGGGTCACTGTGAAGAACCCTGCCACCGCGAAGCCTCGCTCGGCCAGGAACCCGCGTACGTCGCCGGCGCGCGGGCTTCCCTCGTAGACCGGCTGGAACGACAGCTCGACCTGGAGCGCGGCGACGCGCTCGAGCGTCTTCTCCGCGCCCGCGAGCACCCGGAGATCCCAGCCCTGGGTGTCGAGCTTGAGGAAGAGACGCGCGTCGGCAGGCACGTACTCGTCGACCACGTCGTCGAGCCGGCGCACCGGAACCTGCTCGGTGCGCTCGACCGCGGTGTGACCGCCGAACTCGGCCAGGCTGTACTCGTTCGGGAGGAGGAACGAGGCGAAGTCGGTCGCCTCGGGGACGTTCAGCTCGCCGGTTCCGTCCTCGTCCCCGAGCGCGAGTCGATGCGCCTGCCAGCGCTCGTCTCCGCTCGCCGCCTTCGCGAGCGCCGCGAATACGGGAAGGACGGGCTCGAAGGAGACGATCTCGCCTTCGTAGCCGAGGCCGCGGAGAAGCTCGCCGAACTGGCCGAGATGCGCGCCGACGTCGATGACGCAGTCGATCTCGCACCGGTCGAGAACGTCCTTCAGCAGCCCCTCGTGCTCGGTCATCTCGGACGGCGAAGCGAGCGCAGCACTTCCGAGACGAAGGTCTGCCGGTCGTTCGACTGGTTCTGCCCATGGATGCGGTAGCGGACGACAACGTCCTCGAGCACGACGTTCTCGATCCCAGCGCGCCGGGCGCGAACGAACCACTCCCCGTCGCTGAAGGCCGTGTAATCGGTGTCGAACTCGCCGACGGCGGCGAACGCATCGCGCCGGATCATCAGCGTGCTCGGGCAATAGCCCGACCGGCGGCTCGGTCAGCCATTCCACCGGCAGCCAGTACGGACGCTCGGCGCCGGGCTCGAGGAAGACGTCGATGCGCGTGAACACGAACCCGATCTCGGGCCGCTCCGCGAGCGTCTCGACCTGGCGGGCGATCTTGCCCGGCAGATAGACGTCGTCCTGGTCGAGGAACGCGAGCAGCTCTCCCTGCGCGGCGGCGACGCCCGTGTTGCGCGCGGCGCCCGGGCCGCGGTTCGGCTGGACGTAGTAGCGCACGTCGCGCGCCTGGGCGATCGCGGCGCTCCCGTCGGTCGAGCCGTCGTCCACGACGATCACCTCGAGCGGCTCGTAGTCCTGGGCGAGGATCGAGTCGAGCGCCTCGGCGAGGAAGCGCTCGCCGTTCCAGACCGGCACGATCACGCTTACGAGCGGGCCGGTCATTCGAGCAGCTCCCGGACGAGGCCAACCGCCTCGGGCAGGTCGTCCCCGAGCTCCAGCCGGTAGCTCGGAACTGCGGTCACGCAGCTTCTTGGTCGTCTCCAGCACCTCGGCGCTTCGATGCGGCATCTGGAGGATCGTGCTCGGGCTGAGCCCGCGAAACGCCTCGGCCGGACTGAGCGGCAAGAGCTCGGAGGCTCCGCCGCGAACCCTCGGCATGACGACGGCGACGATCGGCACCGAGTCGAGGATCTCCACGCATCCGCGCAGGTCGAGCAGCGCCTTGTCGACCGTGCGCCTGAGGCCGGCCTTCCCAACGAGGCTGGTCAGCCGGTCGAGCCCGTCGGGATTCACCTTCGCGGTCGTGTACAGCGTGTGCGCCACGGGCTGCGGATCGAGCGTGACGAGCACGTAGTCGTCCCCGGCGTAGCCGAACCCGGCTTCGACGCACGCGAGCGTGAGCGTCGACTTGCCCGAGCCGCTGCGCCCACCGATCAGGACGCCCTTGCCGTTCGAGGCCCACCGCGCCCGCATGGACCAGGTGCCGGTTCTCCGCGGGGAGCGTCAGGTGGAGCGCCTGGCGCAGCGGCGAGCCGAGCTCGTACCAGGGGATGACCCGCGGGGACTCGACCCAGTAGAAGCCCGTCTTCGAGGCCGCGTCGAACAGCGTGATCGCGCCGAAGTGGACGAGGTGGTACGCGGTGATCCCGTCGCCGACCGGCTCGCGGACGTGGCCGCGCGGGTCGAGGCTCTCGCGGCTCCACGGAACCGTCGGGAACGTCCGTGCCGGTCGTGGCCGAGTCGAACAGCGAGATCGTGACCGGATCCTCGACCGAGTCGACCTCGAGGTGGGAGAGCGGCCCGTAGAACGCGTCGAGGAGCGCCGGCCCGGCGAAGCGAAGGCGCAGCGCCGCGTCGGCGATGCGCAGGTCGCGCTCGATCCAGCCGCCCGCGCGCTCGGCGGCCTCCTCGGCCGCGTCGCGTACCTCGCCGAAGTAGTCCCGAGCCGGGCTCAGGAGTCCGGCTTGCGTCTCGGGCCACCCGGCTTCGCTCGTCTCGTGGATGGGGTCGACGAGAAGAAAGTCCTGCATATCCTCGTATTTCTTCAGCACCGGCGCGGTGAATGCGCGCCGCTCGCCCGGCGAGTCGCCGTTCAGCGCCGCGGCGGGAGCGAGGTCGGTCGGCTCGAGGAGGTTCTCGGCCGACGAGCTCGTCCGCGATCCGGCGCACCTCCGCACCCAGGTCGTCCGACTCGTACACGCGCGCGAGCGCCGCGACCGTCTCGTCCACCGAGCGCGACTCGGCGAGGAGCCCCCAGATCTCGGCCCCGGCTCCGTCGAGCGAGTAGTAGTAGCCGTTGTCGAGGTGGATGAGGATCGCCTCGCCCTCGATCGTCTCGTGCACGACCTTGTCCGGATCGACTCTGAAGCGCTCGGCCATGACGCGTGATCCTAATCGGGCCGTTAGCGGCCGATGGCGATGACCTTCGCGGTCCAGGTCGCCTTGGGCGCCTGCACCTTCACCTTGTCGCCGACCTTGGCGCCGATCAGCGCCTTGCCGAGCGGCGATTCGGGCGACACGCCGCCGACCGAGGAGATCTCGACCTCCATGATCTCGCCGTCTTCGTGCTCGACGGTCACCTTGGAGGCGACGCCGACGACGTCGGCCGCGAGCGCGGTCTCGTCGACGACGACCGCACGGCGGAGGCGATCCTGGAGGATCGTGATGCGGCGCTCGAGCAGCCCCTGCTCGTTCTTGGCCGCGTGGTACTCGTAGTTCTCGGAGAGATCGCCGAACGCACGGGCGGTCTTGATCGCCAGGACGACGTCCGCGCGGCCGGGCCCTTCGAGCTCGGCGAGCTCGGCCTCGAGCTGCGTCTTTTGCGCCTGTGTGAGCTGTTCGGCTTTCTCCTCCACGTGCTAGAGGCTACATTCGGCCGATGGACGCCGAGTCACTTGCCTCGGGACTGACCCT
Source organism: uncultured Actinomycetes bacterium (assembly GCA_963814525.1). Classification (GTDB taxonomy): domain Bacteria; phylum Actinomycetota; class Thermoleophilia; order Gaiellales; family Gaiellaceae; genus CAVRUF01. The sequence continues at coordinate 710,109 of CAWFDH010000008.1, forward strand.
GCCGGCCGGGTGGTACTCCGACCCGGACGTGCTGCGCCTCGAGCAAGAGCGGATCTTCCGGCGCTCGTGGGTCTACGCGGGCCGGACCGAGCAGGTCGCGGAGCCCGGGCAGTTCTTCACGGCGCGCGCCGGCGACGTTCCGATCGTCTGCGTGCGCGGACAGGACGGCGAGCTGCGGGCGTTCGTGAACGTCTGTCGCCACCGCGCCTCGGTGCTGGTCGAGGGCGAGGGCAAGCGCGAGACCCTCCAGTGCGGCTACCACGCGTGGACGTACAACCTGGACGGCTCGCTCCGCAACGCGCCGCGCTCCGAGCGCGAGGACGGCTTCGAAAACGACGGGCTCGGGCTCATCCCGGCGGCGGTGGACACGTGGGGGCCGTTCGTGTGGGTGAACCCGTCCGCGGACGCCGCGCCGTTAGGTGAAACGCTGCAGGAGTTGCCACGGCTCGTCGCGGAGGGCGGCGTCGACGTGGACGCGCTGGAGTTCCGCAAGCGCGAGGACTTCGAGGTGGAGGCGAACTGGAAGGTCTCGTGCGAGAACTTCCTCGAGTGCTACCACTGCCCGACCGCACACCAGGACCTGGCCCGGATCCTCGACGTCGATCCCGACAACTACCTCCTGGAGATCTCCGAGACCTTCTCGAGCCAATATGCACCCGTCCGTGCCAGGCCGAAGGGCTCGTACGACCCGTCCGGCGAGATCGAGCGCGGCCAGTTCCATTTCCTCTGGCCGAACACGGTCGTGAACATCCCGCCAGGCCGGCCGAACCTCTCGATCGGCCCGATCTTCCCCGCCGGACCTGAGCGTGCCGACCGCTTCCTGGACTACTTCTTCGCCCCTGACGCCGACGAGGCGTGGGTGGACGAACTGCTGGCGTTCGACGACCGGGTCAGCCGCGAGGACGCGGCGCTCGTGGCCTCGGTCCAGCGCGGGCTGCGCTCCGGAATGATCGAGCATGGGCGGTTGATGCCGCGCAGCGAGGCGCTGATCCACGACTTCCAGGTCAAGGTCGCGGCGGCGCTCGGCTAGGAGCTTGCGGCTCCGCGTGCTCGGCGAGGCACGCCCGATTATGCTTGCCGACATGTTTGACATGACGACCGTCCAGCGAGGCGCGCGCCTCCGCCGCAGCCCGTTCTACGAGGCGACGCAGCGGCACAGCCCCAAGGGCTTCACCGTGTACAACCACACGCTCTTCCCGATCAACTTCGACGACTTCGAGGCCGAGTACTGGCACCTGCTGAACCACGTGACGCTCTGGGACGTCTCCGTCGAGCGCAACGTGGAGGTGACGGGCCCGGACGGCTTCCGCTTCGCCCAGCTGCTCACCTGCCGCGACCTCAGCAAGTGCGAGGTCGGCCAGGGCAAGTACGTGCTGATCACGGCGCCCGACGGCGGGATCCTCAACGACCCGGTCATGCTGCGCCTGGACGAGAACACGTTCTGGTTCGCGCTCGCGGACAGCGACGTGCTGCCCTACGCGCAGGGCCTCGCGGCGAACGCCGGACTGGACGTGCAGCTCTCGGAGGCCGAGGCGTACCCGCTGCAGATCCAGGGCCCGAAGTCGAAGGACGTCGTGCAGGCCCTCTTCGGCGACGACATCCTCGACCTCGCCTACTACCGGTTCCGCCGCCTCGAACTGGACGGCATCCCGATCATCATCACGCGCACCGGCTGGACGTCGGAGGTCGGCTACGAGATCTACCTGCTCGACGCCTCACGCGGAACGGACCTGTGGGACCGGATCATGGCGGCCGGCGAGCCGCACGAGATCCGGCCGACGGGGCCGGTCGACATCCGCCGGATCGAGGGCGGCATCTTCAACTGGGGCGCCGACATGAACTACGAGAACAACCCGTACGAGCTCGGCCTCGACCGGCTGGTCGACCTGGACAGCGAGGCGGACTTCGTCGCACGGGAGGCACTCGCGCGAATTCGCGACGAGGGCGTGAAGCAGAGGATCGTCGGCGTCGAGATCGACGGCGACCCGCTGGCGATGAACGCTACGGACTGGCCGGTTTCGGCCAACGGCGCGAGCGGACGGGTGACCTCGGCCGTCTATTCGCCACGGCTCGAGAAGAACATCGGGTTCGCGTGGCTCCCCGTCGAGCACACCGAGCTCGGGACGAACGTCACGGTCGAGACGCCCGAGGGCACGAGGGACGGGACGATCGCGCCGCTTCCCTTCTGGGACCCCGAGAAGCAGATCCCGAAGTCGTAGGTCCACCCGGCCGGGTCATAGGCCCGCTCCATCGGGTCGCGCAGGGTGGGCGCTCCTTGGCCGTCAGAGCCGCCCGGCGTCGATGATCCGCTGCAGGAACTGCTGAGTCCGCGGGTTCGTGGGCGCGGCGAAGATCTGCTCCGGCGTTCCCTCCTCGAAGATCACGCCCTCGTCCAGGAACACCACGCGGTTTGCGATCTCGCGGGCGAAGCTCATCTCGTGCGTGGCGATCAGCATCGTCATGCCGCCCTCGGCCAGCTCCCGGATCACGTCGAGCACCTCGCCGACGAGCTCAGGGTCGAGGGCGCTCGTGACCTCGTCCAGGAGGAGCACCTGCGGCTTCATCGCGAGGGCGCGGGCGATGGCGGCGCGCTGCTGCTGGCCGCCAGACATCCGGTCGGGATACTCCCCACGCTTGTCCGAGAGCCCGAAACGGGCGAGCAGCTCGTCGGCCTCCGCCTCGGCCTGCTTCTTCTTCATGCCGAGCACCTTCCGCGGCCCGAGCGTCACGTTGCTCAGCACCGTCATGTGCGGGAAGAGGTTGAACGACTGGAACACGATCCCGACCCGCTGGCGGATGCGATTGACGTCGGCATCCGGATCGGTGATCTCGACGCCCTCGATGAAGACGCGGCCCTCGGTCGGCACCTCGGTCAGGTTCACGCACTTGAGGAGCGTCGACTTCCCCGAGCCCGACGCGCCGATCAGGCAGACGACCTCGTGCGGCGGGAGCTCCAGGTCGATGCCGCGCAGCACCTCGTTCTTGCCGAACGACTTGTGCACGTTCTCGAGCCTGAGCGCGGTCATGCCGCCCGGCCCCGGTTCTCAGCGCATCGACCGGTCATTTCAGACGGCCGGCCGGGACAAGCCCGTCCAGCCTGAAATCGACATCGCACGCGACGTCTCATCCCCCGAGCGCCCGCATCTTGCGCCGGTCGCGCGCGACCAGGTAGTCGGTCAGGCGCGCGAGCGGGATCGTGAGCAGGACGAAGTACACCGCCGCAACCGTGTAGCCCGTGAAGTTGAACTGGTAGCCGGCATAGGTGGTCGCCGCGCGCACCGACTCGGTGACCCCGATGATCGATACGAGCGCCGTGTCCTTCTGGAGCCCGATGAAGTCGTTCAGAAGCGGCGGGATCACCCGACGCACCGCCTGCGGGACGATCACGTAGCGCATCGACTGGAAGTGCGAAAGCCCGAGCGACCGGGCCGCGGCAGTCTGGCTCTCGTGAATGGACTCGATCCCGGCGCGGTACACCTCGGCGACGTACGCCGAGTACACGAGCACGAGCGACACGACGCCGTAGAAGAAGAAGTCACGCGTATAGAGCGCGTCGATCCCGAGCGCGGGGACGCCGAGCCCGACCATGAAGACGACGAGAAGGAGCGGGATCCCGCGGAAGAAGTCCACGTAGACGACCGCGAGCGCTCGCAGCGGGAGCGCCGCCGGGCCCGGGACGCTCCGCACGAACGCGATGAGGAGCGCGAACACGAGGACGAGGATCTCCGCGATCACCATCAGCTTGATGTTCACGATGAAGCCGTGCCAGACCGACGGGGCGCTGTCCTCGAAGTGCTCCCGGGAGAAGAACGCCCCGCGCACCTTGTCCGAGCCCGGCGCGAACACGAACACCGAGAAGAGGAACGCGAGGAAAAGCGTCGTCGAGACGGTCGAGATCAGGAGCCCATGGCGACGCGAGGCCCTGCGGAACCGCCGCCTGAGGCCCAGATCAGCCACGCTGTGCCGCTACTCGATCACCGGGACGTCCGTCGTCCCGGGCAGGTACTGCTCCTGCAGCGCGTCCATCGTCCCGTCTTCCTGCATCGCGGCGAGCGCCTCGTTCACGTACGGGACGAGCTCGCTTCCTTCCTCGAAGACGATGCCCCACTGCTCGTTCGTCACGAACTGGCCGATCACGACGAGGTCGTCGGGGTTCTCGCCGACGAGCCCGGCGGCGATCGGCAGGTCGATGATGAATGCGTCGATCGACTCGTTGAGCAGCGCCTGGTTCGCCGCGGCGGTCGTCGAGAAGATGCGCGGGTCCTGCGACGGGTTGATCGTGTCGTTGATGTAGCTGAGGCCCGTCGTGGTGTCCTGCGCGCCGAGCAGCAGGCCCTGGATGTCGGCCATCGTCGTCGCGCTTTCCGCGTCGGTGCCCTTGTGCACCAGGATCGCCTGGTTCGCCTCGAAGTACGGATCCGAGAAGTCGACGACCTCGTCGCGCTCGTCGGTGATCGTCGTCTCGTTGATGTCGAAGTCGAACGGCTTGGGCGCCGGCGAGAAGAGGTTCGTCCAGACGAACTCGATGAACTGCGTCTCGGGGATCCCGAGCCGCTCCTGGATCTCCCTGGCGATGTCGATCTCGAAGCCGGTCGGGTTGTCGGGGTACGGCGGGATGATGAACGGCGGCGCCGGCGGCTCGGCCCCGACGGTCAGGACGCCGTCGTTCTTGAGGATCCCGGAGAGGTCCGGCGTCTCGGGCGTCGTCGCCGCGTCCTGCGTGTCGGTCGGTGCCGCCTCGGGCGCAGTCGTGGTGTCGTCGTCCCCTCCGCAGCCGGCGATCGCGGCAACGAGCGTCAGGGCGAGAGCGAGGACGAGAAGCTTGCGCATGGGGATCCTCCTTTAGGGCGGCGAAGCGCCGACCCTATCAACGTCTCGAAATAGCCTTCAAGCGTCCTGCCCGCGCGCAAGTGCGAGTCGTAAGCTCCAACGATGCCCAGGCGCAACCAGGGGCTCGAACGGGTTCTCGGCGCTCCCGCGCTCTTCGCGACCGCCTACGGGAACGTCGGCTCGTCGATCTACTACGCGCTCGGCGTCACGGCCGCGTTCGCGCTCGGGCTGACGCCCGTCGTCTTCCTCATCGCCGGGCTCATCTTCGATGACGACCGCGGCCACGTACGCCGAGGGGACCGTGCGCTACCCGGAGGCCGGCGGCTCGGCGAGCTTCGCGCGGCACGCGTTCAACGAGCTCGTCAGCTTCGGGGCCGCCTGGGCGCAGATGCTGAACTACATCATCACGATCGCCATCTCGGCGTTCTTCGTGCCGCACTACCTGTCGATCTTCTGGGAGCCGCTGCGGGAGAACCCGTGGGACGTCGTCGGCGGCATCGTCGTGATCGTCGTCCTCGTCGGCATCAACATCGTCGGCGTCCGCGAGGCGGCGAGCCTGAACATCTTCCTCGCGGTGCTCGACTTCGCGACGCAGCTCCTGCTCGTGCTGATCGGGTTCGCCCTCATCTTCAGCCCGGACGTGCTCACCTCGAACGTCCACTGGGGCGAGGCGCCGACCTGGTCGAACTTCTTCCTCGCGATCCCGGTGGCGATGATCGCGTACACGGGGATCGAGACCGTCTCGAACCTGGCCGAGGAGGCGCGCGATCCGTCGCGGTCCGTGCCGAACGCGATCCGGCTCGTCTCGATCGCCGTCTTCGCCATCTACTTCACGCTCCCCGCGATCGCGCTCTCGGCCATGCCGGTGACGCTCGCCGGCGGCGAGTACCAGACGGTGCTCGGCCTGCCGCCGGAGGAGGGCGGCTTCGCCAACGACCCGGTGCTCGGGCTCGTCGACAACCTCGGGATCGAAGGCGCGCTCCTCAGCACGCTCGAGATCTACGTCGGGATCCTCGCCGCGACGATCCTCATCGTCGCCACGAACGCGGGCGTCATCGGCGCCTCGCGGATCACGTACTCGATGTCCACCTACCGCCAGCTGCCCGACGGGTTCCGGCGGCTGCACAAGACGTTCCGGACGCCCTGGATCGCGCTCCTCTTCTTCGCCGGGTTCCTGTCGATCCTCGTGATCCTCCCCGGCCAGACGGACTTCCTCGCGACGATGTACTCGTTCGGCGCGATGCTCTCGTTCGCGATCGCGCATGCGTCGGTGATCGCGCTGCGGGTGCGGCGGCCCGACGACGAGCTGGTCTTCCGCGCCCGGCCGAACATCCGCTTCCGCGGGATCGACTGGCCGGTCTTCGCGTTCGTCGGCGGCGCTGCGACCGCTGCTCGCCTGGCTCGTCGTCGTCGATCCAGCAGCCGCTCACGCGCTGGGTCGGACTCGCCTGGCTCGTCGGCGGCTTCGCGACCTACGCCGTCTACCGACTGCGCGTGCTGCACATTCCCCTGCGCGAGACGGTCCGCGCGCCGCAGATCGTTCTCGCGGGCGCGCTCGAGATCGACTACCGGACGATCGTCGTGCCGGTCGTCCGCTCGGCCGAGACGGAGGAGGCGCTCGTCGCCGCCGCCCGGTTGGCCGCCGAGCGCGGCGCCACGATCGTGCTCGTGACCGCGGTCGAGATCCCGCTGTCGCTGCCGCTCTCCGCCGACATGCCGGACGAGGAAGCGCTCGCCGACGAGCTGCTCGACGGGGCGCGCGCGATCGTCGAGGGCTACGGCGTCAAGGCGATCACGCGGCTCGTCTGGGCGCGCCGCGCGGGCCCGGCGATCGTGGAGGAGGCCGTGCGCCGCAACGCCGAGCTGATCGTGGTCGGAAGCCGCCGCCGCTTCGGTCGCCGCGGGCCGGTGTTCGGCAGGACGGTCGACTACATCCTCAAGGCCAGCCCGGTGCGGGTGCTCGTCACGGCCGGAAAGCGGGCGGCGTGACCAGGGGCGGCATGACCATGGTCCTCTCGTCGCTCCTCGTCGTGCTCGGGATCATCGTGCTCGTCCAGACGGCCATCCAGGGCGGCGGCATCGGCTACCTGCTCGGCGTCCTCGTCATCGGCGCGGGCGCGCTGCGGATCTGGCTCCTGCGGAGGACCGGCTAGTGGCCAAGAAGCGGCCGGCCCTCACGCGCGTCCTCGGCGCCCGCTCGGTCGCCGCCGTCGCCTACGGCGAGATCGGCTCGTCGCTCTTCATCGCGCTCGGAATCGTCGCGTTCCTCGCCGGCGGGCTCCTGCCGTGGGTGCTCCTCGGCGTCGGCTGCATCTTCTTCCTCGTCTCGCTCTCGTACGCGGAGGGCGTAGCGGCGATCCCCGAGGCGGGCGGCGGGCCGATGCTCGTGCGGCGCGCCTACAACGACCCGGCCGGGTTCTTCACGGGCTGGGTGCTGCTCCTCGACTACCTGGTCGTGATCGCGCTCGCGGCGCTCTTCGTCCCGCACTACGTCGGGGCGGCCGCGGGCTGGGAGTCGCTCACGAAGGAGCCGTGGGACGGGATCATCGGCGTGGTCGTCATCCTCGGCGTGGCCGCGTCGCGGCTCGCTCGCCGCTCGTCGCTCTACCGGATCGCGCAGGTCGTGGCCGGGCTCGCCTTCGTGACCCAGCTCGTCGTGATCGTCGTCGGGTTCGCGTTCGTCTTCGACCCGAGCGACGTCGGCGCGGGCGTGGACATCGGGACGAGCCCGAGCTGGCACGACCTCTTCTTCGCGCTCGCGGTGGCCACGCTCGCCTACACCGGGCTCGAGACGGTCGCGAACTACGCGTCCGAGACGACCGAGCCCGGCCGCTCGATCCCGAAGAGCCTCTTCGGCGCGGTCGGCGCCGTCGTCGCGATGGCGTTCCTCCTCGGACTGATCGGCACGTCCGTCCCCGAGCTCGGCGGCGAGGGACGCGGCGCGCCGCTCGAGGCGATCGTGGACGCGGCGCGCGGCTCGATCTCGGACACGTTCGCGGACGTGCTCACGGTGTTCGTGGCGACGAGCGCCGTGATCGTCCTCGTCGCCGCGGTGACCACGTCGATCTCCGGCGTCGGGCGGCTGACCCACGCGCTCGGCAAGCACGGGATGCTCCCGCGCCGCTTCGCCCGGCTCAGCCCGCGCACGCTGATCGCGCCGATCGCGATCGTCTCGGCCGCGCTCGCTCTCCAGCGCGCTGCTCCTCATCGCCGACATCGCGGGCCGCGAGCTCAGCTTCCTCGCGAGCCTCTACAGCTTCGGCGTCCTCCTCGCCTTCTTCGCCGCGCAGATGGCCGTGCTGCGCCTGCGCCGGACGGAGCCCGATCTCGAGCGCCCGTTCCGCGCACCGCTCGACATCACGGTCCGCGGCGTCAAGCTTCCGCTCCCCGCGCTCGTGGGAGCGCCGCTCGTGCTCGGCCTCTGGATCGCCGCGATCGCGACGCACGGCGCGGCGCAGATCGTCGGGCCGCTCTGGCTCGCCGCCGGCGCGGTCGTCTACATCCTCGTCCGCGGCCGCACCCGCGACGCGCTCATGGAGCGGATCGAGCCGGCCGAGGCCGATCTCGTCCCGGACATCGAGGGCGCGTACACGAACATCCTCGTCCCGCTGAAGCTCGGGCCGATCGGCGAGGAGGTGCTCGCGACCGCCGTCCGCCTCGCGGAGGAGCGCGACTCGAAGGTCAGCGTCCTGCTCGTGCTCCGCGTGCCGCTCGACCTGGCGCTCGATGCGCCGATGCCGGAGCAGGAGCAGCGCGCCTCCGACTCGCTCACCGAGATCGCCGAGCTCGCCGCCGAGCACAAGCTCGAGATCGACGGAACCGTCGTCCGCGCCCGCGCGCTCGGCGAGGCGATCGTCGCCCAGGCGGAGAAGCAGGGCGCCGACCTGATCGTGATGGGATCGGCGCCGCGCTGGCGCCGCCAGTCGCGTTTCTTCAGCCCGACCGTCGACTACGTCCTGCGCAAGGCGCCGTGCGAAGTGATGGTCGTCGTCTATCCCCGGGGCGTTCTCGAGGACACTAGAGTGAGCGTGTGAAGGCGCTCATCGTCGGATGCGGACGGGTCGGCTCGTCCCTCGCGAAGAAGCTCCAGGCGGCCGAGTGGGACGTGTCGGTCGTGGACGCGAGCGAGGACGCGCTCACACGCCTGGGCGAGAACTGGCCGGGCGAGTTCCACGTCGGGCACGGGATGGACATCGAGCGTGCTCGAGGGCGCCGGCATCGAGAGCGCGGACGCGGTGATCGTCGCGACGAGCGGCGACAACACGAACATCGTCGTCTCCCAGGTCGCGAAGGAGCGCTACGGGATCAAGTCGGTCGCCGTGCGCCTGCTCGACCCGGCGCGCGCCGAGTTCTACGCGACCAAGGGCCTGCACGTCGTCTCGCCCACGCGCGACGCGATCAACGGTCTCGCCGCCTGGGCCGCCGAGGAGGCGAAGGCCTGATGTTCATCGTGATCGTCGGCGGCGGCAAGGTCGGCTCGAACGTGGCGCGCAAGCTGCGCACGCTGAAGCACGAGATCGTGCTGATCGAGCAGGAGCGCGACCGCTACGCGCAGCTCGAGGAGGAGTTCGAGCACGCCGCGATCCTCGGCGACGGCACCGAGCTCTTCGTCCTCGAGCAGGCCGGGATGGGCCGCCCGGCCGGACGTGGTCGTCGCGGTGACCGGCGACGACGAGGACAACCTCGTCATCTGCCAGCTCGCCAAGGAGGCGTACGGCGTCGCGAGCGTCGTCGCGCGCGTGAACGACCCGCGCAACCAGCAGCACTTCGACCTGCTCGACATCTCGCCCACCGTCAGCGCGACCTCGATGGTGCTCGCGCTGATCCAGCACGAGGTGCCCGAGCACGAGCTCGTCCATCTCCTCGAGCTCCGCAAGGAGAACCTGGAGATCGTCGAGGTCGAGGTCGGCGCCAAGGCCTCCGCGGCCGGCAAGAAGATCGAGGATCTGCACCTGCCGCGCACGCGTGCGGCTCATCTCGGTCATGCGCGACGGCAAGGCGGAGATCGCGGTCGGCGCGACGGAACTGCGGCCGGGCGACCAGGTGCTCGCGCTCCTCGAGCCGGGCGGCGAGGAGGAACTCCGCCCGCTGCTCATCGGCGAGTCCTGACCGGCGACCTCGGAACCGAGACCCGCGGCTGGCGGGTCACCTGGACGGGCCGCAAGATCCTCATGCGCTTCGCGGCGCTGGCCGTCACGCTGGTCTCGCTCTACATCCTCTTTCCGAGCCTCCTCGAGGTGTTCACCTCGTGGCGCGAGGTGCTCGACCTGAAGCCCATCTGGCTGATCGGCTCGATCGGCTTCGTCTGCGCGAGCTTCCTCTCGACGTGGGCGCTCCAGCGGATCGCGGTCGGCACGCGGAGCTGGTTCGTCGTCGGCACGTCGCAGCTCGCCGGGAACTCGCTCTCGAAGGTGGTGCCCGGGGGCGCGGCCACCGCAGGCGCGCTCCAGTACCGGATGCTCGTGCGCACCGGGCGTGGCCGGCGGCCGGGCCGCGTCCGGGATCACCGCCTCGTCCGCGCTCATGTTCGCGATCCTCCTCGGCCTGCCCATCCTCGCGCTGCCCGCCGTCCTCACGGGGACCTCGGTCGACCAGGCGCTCGAGCGCTCCGCGTGGCTCGGCGCGGTGGCGTTCGGCCTCTTGCTCGTGCTCGGCGCCGTGGCGTTCGCGTTCACGCGGCCGCTCGAGCTCGCGGCCCGCGGGATCGTCGTGGTCGCCGGGATCATCCCGCGCGGCCGGGAGATCTGCGCCGGGCTGCCCGAGCGGCTCGTCCGCGAGCGCAACTCGATCCGGACCGCGCTCGGCGCCCGCTGGAAGATGGCGCTCACGGCGTCGGTCGGGCGCTGGCTCTTCGACTACCTCGCGCTGATCGCGGCGCTCTTCGCCGTCGGCGCGACGCCCAGCCCGTCGCTCGTCCTGCTCGCCTTCGTCGGCGCGTCGATGCTCGGAATGGTTCCGTTCACGCCCGGTGGCCTCGGCTTCGTGGAGGCGGGGCTGACCGGGCTGCTCGCCCTGGCCGGAGTCGCCGCCGGCGCCGCGGTGGTCGCGACGCTCGCGTACCGCCTGGCGTCGTTCTGGCTCCCGATCCCCGCCGGGCCGGCCGCGTACTGGCTCTTCCGGCGGCGCTTTCCGACCTAGGGCGGCGGTCGTCCTCACGGATCTCGTGCGCAGCTTTGCCGGCGCGAACCCCGGCGTCCACGACATAGATCCCAACCAGGACGAGTACGGCGACGAGCCCGACCACACCGGCTGCGATCGGCCAGAGCGCGTTATCGGATCGTGAAACCGCCGCCATGAACGCGGCCGCGCCGATCAAGACGACGAGGACACCGACCAGTCCGTTCCTACTCATGACGCGAGTATGGCACCCTGCCGGGGATCCGGCGTCACCTCGGCCACGATCAGATCCGCGGCGTGGCCCGCCAGCCGCTCCTGGAGGCGCTCCCAGTCGGCCGTGCTGACCTGGATGCAGAGCGCCGCCTGGCCCGGCTCCAGCTGCTCGCCGAGCTCGCGAATGCGGGCGTCGTCGATCCCCGAGTCGAAGAAGACGCCGGTGACGACGCCGAGCACCATCCCGACGATCGGAGCGATCACGGGATAGCCGACGAGGAGCCCGACGATCACGCCGAGCACGCCGCCGGCGACGACGCCCTCGCCGATCGACACCTGCCGCTGCTGGTGGAGCTTCACGCCCTTCGACGTCTTGACCACGATGACCGCGTCGTCGAGCGAGACGACGCTCTCGTGCTGGAGCTCCTCCAGGGCGTCGAGCGCCCGCTCGGCCTCGTGCTTGCCGGGGAAGGCGGCCGCTGCGAAGCCCGGGCTCACGGTTCCTTCCCGATCAGCCAGGCCTCGGCGTCCAGCACGGCCTGCTCGGTCGACTCGCCGATCAGCTCGGTCGCGGCGAACGCCCGAACCGGGCCGGTCACCTCGAGCTGGCGGTTGCGCTGGGCCTGCTCCATGAGCACAGGATCGACGCCGCTCAGGTAGAGCCGCCCGCCGACCGCGTCGAGCCGGCGTGCGTAGCCCGCGAGCACCGAGAAGCCGGTCGCGCCGAGCGCGGTCCTCCCGCGCAGGCGCAGCACGACCACCGGCGACTGCGAGCCGGCCGGATCCGGGAGCCGCGCCTCGAGGGTCTTCGCGCCCGCGTAGTAGAGGCTTCCGTAGACGTCGAGCACGGTGATCGTCCGGCTCTCGAGCCGCTCGGGCGCGGGCTGCTCGGCGAACCGTCCTCCCGGGCGGCTGACGAGCTGCACGACCGAGAGGTCGAGCGCCTCACGGTTCAGCTGGAGGAGCAGCGAGAGCGCCACGCCGATCCCGACCGCGGCGGTCACCGGCAGGAACAGCGTGGCGAGAAAGGTCGTGATCAGGCCGATCTGCGACGTCTTGCCGGTGCGGAGGATCGTCCTGACCTGGCCGATGCGAAGCGATCCGATGGCGGCGTAGATGAGGAGCGCGGCCAGCGTCGGCATGGCGACCTTCCCCACCTGGCTCGAGAAGAGCAGCAGGATCACGGCGACCGAGAGCCCCGAGAAGATCGCCGCCCAGCGCGTCACCGCGCCGGCCGCGATGTTGAGCGCCGTCTGGCCGACCGAGCCGCCCACGGGCTGGCCGCGGAAGATCCCGGACGCGACGTTCCCGACGCCCTGGGCGATGAAGTCCTGGTTCATGCTCGAGCGGGAGCCGTCCGCGTTCGGCGCCGCCTCCGCGACCCCGGCGCCCTGGACGAGCACGATCGCCGCCACCGCGAGCGCGCCGGTCCAGACGCTGAAGGAGAAGAAGAGGCTGAGCTCCGGCAGGTGCGGCGTCGGCAGTCCGGACGGGATGCTCCCGATGTCCTCGACCCGCTCGATCCCCTCGACGTTCAGGACGATCACGCGTCGGGACGACGAGCGCCACGATCGCCGCGTAGGCGCCGATCCTCGTGCGCCCGAGCCCGAAGGCGATCACGAGCGCACCGAGCCCGCAGAGGAGCGACGCCGTGTCGATCCACGACGGGTTCGTGAGCACGTTCCACGCCTTGGCGATCGCGAACCGGCCCTCCGACGGCGCTCCGGTGAGGTCCGGGATCTGGCCGCACACGATGTTCACCGCGATCCCTGTGAGGAAGCCGATCATCACCGAGAGCGAGACGAAGCGCGTGTAGCGCCCCAGGCGCATGAGCCCGGCTCCGATCATGATCAGGCCGGCGAGCGCGGTGAGGACGAAGAGCCCCTCGGTGCGATCCTCGGCCGGCAGCGCGGAGAGCGCCGAGCCCGCGGCCAGCGCGGCCGCGCTCGTCGTGGTGATCACCATCAGGCGCGTGCTCGCGGTGAGCCCGCCGCCGACCGGGCCCGCGATCGTCGCGTAGAGCCCGTGGATCGGGTTCACGCCCGCGAGGAGCGCGGACGCCATCCCGTCCGGGATCGCCGCGACTCCGGTCGACGCCCCGGCGACCGCGTCGCGCGGCAGCGCCTCCTTGTCCGGCCTGAGCGACCGGAGCCAGGAGCCGAGCGCGCGTGGTGGCTTCATGCGCTCGGCTCCCGTCCTTCGGTTACGCCGTCTGCTGCTCGTCGCCCAGGCCGTAGACGACCAGGCCGTACAGGACGAGCACGTGCAGCGAGACCATGATCAGGCTGATGATCGGGTAGTCGAAGACCCAGAGCATGTTGATCGCCGCACCGACGATGCTGACGACGATGCCCGTCCACACCGCCCACGAGGCGCCGGCGAAGACGGCCACGCCCGCGCAGACGAGGACGATCCCGTAGACGACGTAGGTCGTGCCCCAGGCATGGATGTTGTCGCTGACGAGCCCGGCCAGGGTCTCGTTGTCGATCGAGAGCGCGGTGATCCCGTTCAGGATGCCGAGCACCCCGCTCAGGATCATCACGATGCCGGCGAAGGTCAGCCAGGCCTCTCCTTTGGGTCGCGCCATCTCTTCCTCCTTCACTAGGTGGTTCGAACGATGCAGCGAAAGCCGATGTGGCCCGTGGACGTGTCGACCTGCTCGGCCTGGCGCGCCGACGGGCGGTACCGCAGGCAGTAGTTCGCAGCGCACAGGTGCGAGCCTCCCTTGATCACGCGCCGCGGGATGTCCTCGACGGGCGATCGCGCGGGCGCGCAGCAGACGGGCTCGTCGGCCGGCGGCGAGCCGAAGAGATCGGACGTCCACTCCCAGACGTTGCCGCAGACGTCGTAGAGGCCGTAGCCGTTCGGCTCGAACGAACCGACCGGCGAGGTTCCGTCGAAGCCGTCGGTCTTCAGGTTCTGCCACGGGAACTCGCCCTGCCAGAAGTTCGCCATCGGCTTGCCCTCGGGGAACTCCTCGTCGCCCCAGGCGAACACCGCGCCGTCGAGCCCGCCGCGCGCCGCGAACTCCCATTCCGCCTCGGTCGGGAGCTCCTTCCCCGCCCAGGTCGCGTACGCCTGCGCGTCCTCGAACGCGACATGGACGACGGGATGGTGGTCGCGGCCGTTGATCGTCGTGCCGGGGCCGCCGGGCCGCTTCCAGTACGCGCCGGGCTTCCACTCCCACCAGTTGCGGAAGTCGTTCAGCGGCACCGGGCCCGGCGTCGGCGTGAAGACCAGGGAGCCGGGGACGAGCAGCTCGGGGTCGGCGTCCGGGTACTCCTCGGCGGTCGGCGCCTTCTCGGCCAGCGTGACGTAGCCCGTCTCACGCACGAAGCGGCGGAATTCGGCGGCGGTCACCGGGCGCTCGTCCATCCAGAAGCCGTCGACCTCGACCTCGCGGATCGGCGCCTCGTCGGGATAGAAGCTCTCGGAGCCCATGCGGAACGACCCGCCGGGAATCCTCGCCATTCCTGGGAACGGAGCGTCGCTCACGGCTTCGATTCTCGCACCGCCGCGACGGCTTCGGCGAGCTAGATCCCGAGGACCCGCGCCTTCTCGGCGGCGAACTCCTCGTCGCTCAGCTTGCCCTTGTCGTGCAGGTCGGAGAGCGTCTTCAGCATGTACGCGGTGTCCTCTTTCCTGGAGTCGACCGCGGCCTTCTCGTACGTCATGCCGGGCTTGCGGAAGACCAGGTAGACGATCGTCCCGAAGACCGGGACGAAGACGATGCAGAGCACCCAGATCGCCTTCCAGCCGCCCTCCATGTCGTCGCGCTTGAAGACGTCGATGAGCGCGAACGCCCAGATCATCGCGAGGGGCACGAAGATGATGAGGAGGAAGAACGCGTCCCAGAAATTGCTTGCCAGCGCCATTGCGGGTCTCCAGTCAGTCGAGGTCGTCGGTGAGGGCCCAGATGACGAGGGCGCTCCCGGCGATGAGGATGATCGACCGCGCCGGGCTGCCGCCGATCGTGAAGAAGTTGAAGAGGATCCCGAAGGACGCCATGAGGACGCCGAGGATCCGGCCCGCCGACTTGCGCGCCAGCACGAGCCAGCCGACCGCGATCTGCGCCGCGCCGATGATCAGGAAGATGTAGCCCCAGGAATCGAGGCTCTCCCAGACGAGCTGCTCCTCGGAGAAGTACTCCGGCTTCGCGAGCGCGACGATCGCCCAGAGCACGTGCAGGGCGCCGACGATCGCGAGCCAGATCCCCGCGAGGGTGCTGCGGCCGCCCCAGCCCTCGCCGCGGCTTTGCGGATCCGCCGCCGTCGTCTGCTGGTACTCCTTGGAAACACCGGGGACGTGTGGGAACCCGCCGGACATTCGCTCCTCCCTTGGCTCGCTACCGGCGACCTACGCTACGTGACAACCGGCCCTGCGACAATCGCCGCGTGACGACGTACGGGCTCTCCGAGGCCGAAGCCGGCCGCCTGCTCGCCGCGCGGGGGCCGTTCGCGCCGCCCGCGACGAGCCGGTCGCTGAAGTCGATCGTCCGCGCGAACGTCTTCACGTTCTTCAACCTGATCCTCGCGGTCTTCGGCGCGCTGACGCTCTGGTTCGGCGACTGGCGCGACGCGCTCTTCCTCGGGATCCTCGTCGCGAACTCGGCGATCGGGATCGGCCAGGAGCTGCGGGCCAAGCGCGCGCTCGACCGGCTCTCGGCCGAGGTGGCGCCGCACGCGACCGTCGTGCGCGACGGCGAGCCCCGCGTGGTCGGCGTCGAGGACGTCGTGGTCGGGGATCTCGTCCGGCTCTCGGCCGGCGACGGCGTGGTCGCCGACGGAACGCTGGTCGAGTCGGCCGGGCTTACGCTCGACGAGTCGATCCTCACCGGCGAGTCGCGCCCGGCGCGCGCGCGATGTGAGCGAGGAGGTGCGCTCCGGCTCGTACGCGGTGGAGGGCGCCGGCGCGTTCGTCGTGAGCGCGGTCGGGCCCGAGAGCTACGCGCAGCGGATCGCCGGCGAGGCGCGCCAGTTCCGCCATCCCGCGCTCGCCGCTCGAGCGCTCGCTGAACCGGCTCTTGTTCGTGATGGTCGCCGTGATGATCCCGCTCGGGACGATCTTCATCTACTCGCTCTGGCAGCGCGACATCGAGATCCACGACGCGGTCACGACGGCGGTCGCGGGCATCGTCACGCTCGTCCCCGAGGGGCTGATCCTGCTCGCCAGCCTGACCTTCGCGGCCGCAGCGTTGCAGCTCGCCCGGCGCGGGGCGCTGGCGCAGCAGCTGAACGCGATCGAGTCGCTCGCTTCGGTGGACGTCATCTGCCTGGACAAGACCGGGACGCTGACCGCGGCCGATCTGCGCGTCGTCTCGGTCGAGGCCGCGAACGGCGGCGACCCGGACGAGGTGCGGCGCGAGGTCGGGCGGTTCGCGTCGAGCTCGCCGGCGCGTAACCGCACGCTCGAGGCGATCGCGGTCGCGGTCGGCGCGCCCGCGGAGGAGCCCGGCGAGTACGTCCCGTTCTCGTCGGCGCGGCGCTGGAGCGCGCTGCGGCTCGGCGACACCTCGTACGTGCTCGGCGCGCCCGAGCGGTTTCCCCTCGGCCCTCTGGCGGAGGTCGCTTCCCGCGAGCAGGCGCAGGGCCGCCGCGTGGTCGCGTTCGGCACGGCGACGGGCGCGTTGAGCGCGAACGACGGCCCGCCGGCCGGGCTCGAGCCGCTCGGCCTGGTCGTCCTGTCGGAGGCACTGCGCCCGGACGCGCGCGAGACGGTCGAGTTCCTGCGCTCCGAGGGCGTCGAGCTGCGCGTGATCTCCGGCGACGCGCCGGCGACGGTGGAGGCGATCGCACGCGACGTCGGCATCGACGTCGGCGAAGGCGCGGTGGACGGGTCGAGCGGCGACATCCCGGCGGATGCGCGCGTGGTCGGGCGGATCTCCCCGGAAGGGAAGCAGCAGCTCGTCGAGCGGCTGCGCGACCAGGGCCGCTACGTGGCGATGGTCGGCGACGGCGTGAACGACGTCCCCGCGCTCAAGGCGGCGCGGCTCGCGATCGCACAGGGCAGCGGCACGGAGATGGCGCGCAGCGTGGCCGACGTCGTGCTCGTGCGCGGCGACTTCTCGGCCGTGCCGGACATGGTCGCGTCGGGCCGGAAGATCCTCCGCAACGTCCAGCGGGTCACGAAGCTGTTCGTGACGAAGTCGGTGTTCGCCGCGTTCCTCGTCCTCGTGGTCGGGCTGACGACGACGCCGTATCCGCTCCTGCCGCGGCACCTCTCGCTGGCCGCGGCGGTGACGGTCGGGATTCCCGGCTTCTTCCTGGCGCTCGGCCCGAGCTCGGGGCCGTGGCACACCGACGGGTTTCTCCGCGAGGTGGCGCGCTTCTCGCTTCCGGCAGGTACGGCCGCCGGCCTCGGCGTGCTGTCGGCGTACCTGTTCGCGCTGAACGTGATCCAGCAGCCGCTCGTCGAGGCGCGCACGGTCGCGCTCGTCGACGCTCGTCGTGCTCGGGCTCTACTTCGTGCTGGTGCTCGAGGCGAGAACGCAACGCCGGACGCTGGCCGTCGGAATGCTCTGCACGTGCCTCTTCCTCGGGTTCGTCGCCGTGTTCGCGTTCGAGCCGACGCGCGATTTCTTCGAGATGTCCTGGTTCGGCTTCTGGGGCATCGTCGGCGTGATCGGCGGCGCCGGCCTGGCGATCGCGGGCCTCGCGCTCTCGGACGCGCGCTTCGTCCCGGAGCAGTTCCGGCGCTGGACGCGCTAGCCTCGGGTCATGCCATCGCTTGTTGTCGTCGTCCCACTGAAGGAAGGCGCGTACGACGAGGCCAAGCTCCTCCTCGCCGGCGGCCCGCCGCTGGACCTCGGCGAGTCGGCGTTCGAGCACCACGAGGTGCACCTCACGCAGGTCCGAGGTCGTGTTCGTGTTCACGACGCCCGAGGACATCCCGGCGACGCTCCACGTCAGCGCCGGCGACCCGACCTTCTGGCGCGCGGCGAAGGCCTGGCAGCCGCTGATCGACGGGAAGCCGCGCAAGGCGGAGACCGTGTTCAGCTGGTCTCGGGAGGACTAGCGAGCGGGCTCGTCCGGCCCCTGATCCAGCCGGAACGGCGGGTACTCGTCGGTCATGAGCGCCGCGTAGGCGAGCACCCGAAGCACCCAGCGGTTCATGCCGATCACGAAGTCGAAGAGGCCGCGCGGGTAGCGCCCGGCGAAGAGGAGCGCGAACCCACCGATCAGGACGCAGAGGCCGATCAGCCCGTTCCAGCCGGCCGGAACCCAGACGTCCGGCGTCCAGCTCCACAGCCACCAGCCGCCGACGAAGATCCCGACGATGAGGTACTGCGGGATCGCGAGCAGCCACCACTTGACCAGCACCAGTCCGCGGGAGAGCCGTTCGGGATAGGCGATCTCGACGCTCGCCGGATAGTCCGGCTCTGGCTCGAGCGTGAACGGCGGATAGCGGTCGGTGCCGAGCGCGCCGTAGGAGTAGAAGTAGACGCGCCACGTCCAGCGGATCACGCCGAGGTTGATGTCGAACAGGTCGCGCGGGTAGCGGCCCGTGAAGAGGATCGCGAAGAAGGCGATCCACGGTGAGCACGATGAACGCGATCCAGAGGAAGAAGAGCGCCAGGATGTGCGGGATGATCAGCAGCCACTTGAACGCCCAGATCCAGCGGCTGAGATCCGCGTCCATCTCGCCGTGGACGGCGACCGGGTAGACGCTCGGGACGGGGACGACGGGTTCGGTCGCAGGGTGCACGGGCTCCGCGTCGGCCGTCCGTCGGCGGCGGAGTGCGAAGAACACGCAGAGGACACCCAGGACGAGGACGACCACGCCGACGACGAGAAGCACGATCGCGGCCCAGATGAACCAGTCGAGCTCCGCGCCGATCCCGATGTCGGCCGCGACGCCCTCGGAGCCGTCGGCGTTCATCGCGACGAGCGTCCAGTCGCCCTCCTCGACCTCCCAGGTCAGCGACCTGCTCGCCGCGCGCCGCTCTCGGAGGCTGCCCAGAACGTCTGGTCGTCGGGCGGCCCTGAAGGCGCTCCGCCGGAGAACGTCTCGTACTTCTCCTCGAACGGCCAGCCGTCGAAGTCCTCGACCTTGTCGCGAGAAACCGAGCCGAGGTAGCCGTCGACGTCGTCGGACGGGCCGATGCCGAGGAAGAGCTCGCCGCCGTCCGCCGACTCGCCGCGCAGCCGGGCGCGGCCGATCGCATCGGTGCTCGTCGAGTCGCCGAAGTCGATCGAGCCGGACACGACCGCGTAGCCGGCCGACTCGAACCGCTCGGTCGGGGTGGAGATGAACCCGTCGGAGTCGCGCTTTGCCTGGTCGGCCCAAAGGAGCGTGGCGCCCGCGCTGAGAAGGCCGACCGCGATCAGGATCGCGATGCAGCCGAGGACGAGCAGGATGATCCGCCCGGCGCCCCAGCTCCTCTTGGGCTTGGCTTCGGCGGGCTTGGCTTCATCAGCCATGGCGACAGCCTTGCACACAGCGCCGCGCAGGGGAGAAAGCGGCACTCTTTCGGCGCGGTTCCGCGCACCACGCGTACGGAAATCCTCGATAGCGTCGAGGGCGGGAGAGGCGGGGGTCCCCAGCTAGACGCGTGTGACGTTAAGACGCGCGGCGCCGCAGAACCGCCGCCACGACGATCCCGTACGCGACGTGGTCGGCGATCTGGGCGGCCGCGTTCAGCCGCCGCATCCGCGGGAACCGCCGCCCGACGACGCCCAGGTCGAGCGCCGCGATTCCGAGGCCCGCGAGCACACCACGCGCAGTCGACGGCCGGGCCGGCAGGCAGTACGCGAGCACGACGCCCCACACGAGCGAGATGGCGACGTGCACCGGGATCGCCGCGAGGAGCAGTTCGTCGTCCGCCGCGTCCTCGCCGAGCACGATCGACCCGGCGGCGCGCGTCGCCTCGAGCGGATCGCCGCCGGTCGCCAGCGCGTGCACGGTCGACGGAAGCCCGCTCACGATCGCCGCGACGGCGCCGGCGGTGAGCCCGTCACCGGCGCGGCCGGTGCCCACTACACCCCGAGAGCTTCGGTGACGATCCGGTTCTGCTCGACGAGATGGGCGGTCGGGTAGCCCTCGCTCGGGCTCGCGCGCCAGGGGCGGCCGCAGTAGCGAAGCTGCACGTCCTCCGGCAGGCCCTCCTCGAGGCGGTGCCGGATCGCGCGCCAGGCGCCCATGTTCTGCGGCTCCTCCTGCGTCCACACGAGCTCCGTGATGCGCGGGTAGCGCGCGAGCAGCTCGTCGTAGGCGGCGATGTTGAACGGGTAGAGCTGCTCGAGCCGCACGACGGCGACGCCCTCGGCCTCGGCGCGCGCCTCGTGGCCGACGATGTCGTAGTAGATCTTCCCGGTGCAGAGGATGAGCCGCTCGGTGCGGGCGCGCGCCTCCTCGTCGAGCGACGAGTCGTCGATGATCGGCTGGAACCGGCCCTCGGAGAGCTCGATCACGTTCGAGGTCGCCTGCTTCAGGCGCAGGAGGCTCTTCGGCGTCAGCACGACGAGCGGCCGCGGCTTCGGATGCGCGCGCCTGCCGCCGGAGCACGTGGAAGTGCTGGCCGGCGGTGGTGCAGTTGACGATGCGGATGTTCTCCTGCGCGGCCATCTGCATGAACCGCTCGACCCGCGCGCTCGAATGCTCCGGCCCGTTGCCCTCGTACCCGTGCGGGAGGAGCAGCGTGAGCCGCGACGTCTTCCCCCACTTGGAGAGCGACGAGACGATGAACTGGTCGATGATGATCTGCGCGCCGTTCACGAAGTCGCCGAACTGGGCCTCCCAGATGACGAGCGCGTCCGGGCGCGCGACCGCGTAGCCGTACTCGAAGCCGAGACAGCCTGCTCGGAGAGCGGCGAGTTGTAGACCTCGAGCGGCGCGACCGCGTCGGCAGATGCTGGATCGGCGCGTACTTGGCGCCCGTCTTCGCGTCGTGGAGGACGAGGTGGCGGTGCGCGAACGTGCCGCGCTCCGTGTCCTGGCCCGAGACTCGCACGGGTGTGCCTTCCTCGATCAGGCTCCCGAGCGCGAACGCCTCGGCGAGCGCCCAGTCGATCCCGCCGTCGGGACCGAGCATGTCGCGTCGGCGCTCGAGCTGGGACAGGAGCTTGGGATGAACCGTGAAGTCCGGGGGGACGACCAGGAGCTGGTCGTTCAGCGTCTCGAGCCGGTCGCGCGGGATCGCGGTCTCGGGCACGTCGCCGCCGGCGCGGCCGGGCTTGCGCTCCTGGCGGCGGCCCATCGCGCCTTCGGAGATCGCCTGCCGCAGCGCGTCGTGCGCGGCCTTGATCTGGCCGTCGGCCTCGGCGAGCATCGCCTGCGACCTCGCCGTCGTTCACGACGCCGTGGTCGATCAGGTCCTTCGCGTAGAGCTCGCGGACGGTCGGATGGTTCTCGATCCGCTCGTACATGAGCGGCTGCGTGTAGGCCGGCTCGTCGCCCTCGTTGTGGCCGAAGCGCCGGTAGCCGACGACGTCGACGATGACGTCGCGCTGGAACTCGGCGCGGTAGGCCATCGCCAGGCGAATCGCGGCGAGCGCGCCCTCGGGATCGTCGGCGTTCACGTGGATGATCGGCGCGTCGAAGCCCTTGGCGATGTCGCTCGAGTAGCGCGTCGAGCGCTCCTGCTCCGGGTTCGTGGTGAAGCCGATCTGGTTGTTCGCGACGATGTGGAGCGTCCCGCCGGTCGAGTAGCCGTCGAGCCCCATGAGGTTCAGGGTCTCGGCGACGATCCCCTGGCCGGCGAAGGCCGCGTCCCCGTGGATGAGGAGCGCCATCGCCGCGGTCGGGTCGTGGCTCAGCTCCGGCTCGTCCAGGCCGGTCTGCAGCGCGCGGGCCGTCCCGACGACGACCGGATCGACCGCCTCGAGGTGGCTCGGGTTCGACGCGAGCAGCACCTTGATCTCGCCGTGCTTCGTGAGCCGGACGCCCTGCGAGCCGTAGTGGTACTTCACGTCGCCGGTGCCGCCCTCGGGGTCGTGCGTGACCGCGTCGAGCGTCCGCTCGCCCTCGAACTCCTTGAGGATCACCTCGTACGGGCGACCGAGCGTGTGGGCGATCACGTTCAGCCGGCCGCGGTGCGCCATGCCGAGCACGACGTCCTTCGCGCCGCTCGCGGCGGAGAGCTCGAGCGCCTCGTCGAGCATCGGGATCATCACGTCGAGGCCCGCGAGCGAGAACGACTTCTGGCCGAGGAACACGCGGCGCAGGTAGCGTCTCGAGGCCCTCGGTCTCGGAGAGGCGATGGAGGAGCCCCTTCTTCTCGTCGGCGTCGAGCGGCGGCGGTAGCGGCCCGACTCGATCGCGTTGCGCAGCCAGACGCGCTGCTCGTGGTTCGAGATGTGCTCGATCTCGTACGCCATCGTCCCGCAGTAGGTCGCGCGGAGCTTCGGGAGGACTTCGAGGAGCGAGTCGCCCTCGCAGTAGAGACGGAGGAGCCGCGCCGGGATGCGCGACTGGAGCTCCGGCGTCAGCTGCGGGATCAGCCGGTCCGGGTCGAGCGCGGGATCGCCGGGCGGCGCGGAGCCGAGCGGATCGAGGTGCGCGGCGAGGTGGCCGTGCATCCGGTGCGCCTTGACCAGCGCCATCGCGGCGGCGACTCCGCCGAGCAGCTCCTCGTCGACCGCGGCGCGGCTCCGCGACCGGCGGCCGCGGCGGTCGCTCCGTTTCCGTCGGCCGGGACGAGCTCGTGGAGACGCTGCGCGGCCGGCAGGTGGGCGGCCAGCTCGGGATTGGACTCGAAGTAGGCGCGCCACTCGGGCGGTACGGATTCCGGCGAATTCAGGTACTCGACGAAGAGCTCTTGGACATAGCCGAGATTGAGGTCTTCGAGGGCCGATGAATCCACTTGTGCTGAGGATAGCTAGGGGGCTTCGAAACGCCGCGCAGTTGTCTTCGGCGCGGCGCCGCGGTGTCCTTAGCGGGCCGCCGCGATCGAGCGGCGCACGAGCTCGACGGGATGGAGGATCGGCGTCGGCCGGCCCATGCCCTCGAGGTACGTCGCGACCTGGAGCGCGCAGCCGGGATTCGCGGCGGCGATCGCCTCGCGCGCCCGTCTCCGCGAGGTTCGCGGCCTTGCGCTTGCCGAGCTGCGGCCGCGGCCTTCGGCTCGAGGACGTTGTAGAGCCCGGCGGAGCCGCAGCAGAGCTCCCACTCGGCCGGCTCGACCAGCTCGAGGCCCGGAATCGCGGCGAGCAGCGAGCGCGGCTCGGCGCGGACGCCCTGCGCATGGGCCAGGTGGCACGCGTCGTGGTAGGCGACGCGCAGCTCGACCGGCTCCGCGCGGGGCACGCGGCTCGACACGCCGCGAGAAGCTCGGTGACGTCGTGCACCTTGGCGCTGAACGCCGCCGCCCGCTCGGCCCACGCGGGATCGTCGGCGAGCAGCCGTCCGTACTCCTTCATGGACGACCCGCAGCCGGCCGCGTTCGCGACGACCGTGTCGCAGTCCTCGAAGGCGGCGATCGTGGCCCGCGCGAGATCGAGCGCCTCGGGCTCCGCTCCGGTGTGGAGCATGAGCGCGCCGCAGCAGCGCGGGCTCGTGCGGGCCGCGACCTCCCAGCCCTCGGCCGCGAGCACCTCCACGGTGGCCGTGTTCACGTCGCCGAAGAACACCCGCTGGACGCAGCCCTGGAGCAGCCCGACCCGGCCGCGGCGCTCGCCGATCGCCGGAGTCAGCTCCGGGGTTCGCGCGCGCCCGCGCGCGTGAGGCGTCAGGCGCAGCATCGCGCCGACGCGCGAGGAATCCGGCAGCGCCCGGCCCAGCCGCCGCGCCCCGAGCCGCCCCGCCGCGCTCGCGAGTGGCCGCGACCGCGCGCAGCCGTCCGGGATGCGTGAACGTCGCGAACGCCATCCGCCGGGAGAGCCGGGCACCGAAGCCGCGCCGGTAGTTGCGCTCGAGCTGCGGGCGCGTGTCCTCGAGCAGGCGGTCGTACGGCACGCCCGACGGGCACGCGGTCACGCAGGCCATGCAGCCGAGACAGCGATCCCAGTGGAGCGCCATCGCGTCCGAGATCGCGTCCGTCTCGTTGCGCGCCGCCTCCATGAGGACGATCCGGCCGCGCGGCGAGTCCATCTCCTCGCCCCAGAGCACGTACGTCGGGCAGGTCGGGAGGCAGAAGCCGCAGTGGACGCACGTGTCGAGATCGGCCTGCGCTCGGGGGCCGGAGCGCGTCGAACGCGGTCATCAGATGCCGCCCACGAAGATCCCCGGCGCGCAGACCCCGGCTGGGTCGAAGCGCTCCTTCACCCGGCGCGAGAGCGCGATCAGCGCCGCGTCGTCCACGCCCCACGGATCGGCGCGCAGCTCGGCGGGCGCGTCCTGCAGGACGCCGGGGAACGGGAACTCGAACGCCGAGTCGGACTTGATCCAGTAGACGCCCGAGCGGCCGACCACCGAGGCGCCGACGTCGTCGGCCGCGGTGAGCACGTCCGGCAGTGCGGACGGAAGCGCCGGGACGCGGAGCACGACCTCGCCGCGCTGCCCTGCGCGCTGCGCGGCCCAGAGCTCGTCCGCGTCGCCGTGAATCTCGGTCTCCAGCTCGTCCGCGAGCGCGGCGATCCTCGCCGCACGGGACTCGACCGCGACGCCGCCGACGCGCGCCAACACGGCGCCCGAGCCCGCAGACCACGAAACGTCGAGCGCCTCCAGCTCGAGCGGCTCCGCGAACCAGCGCGCCGCCACGCGGCCGAGCGCGGCCGGATCGTCCCCGCGCGCGACCACGGTTGCCGACTCGACGGGCAGCGGGTGCAGCCGGACGACCACCTCGGTGATCACGCCGAGCGTCCCGAGCGAGCCGGCGAAGAGCTTGGCCAGGTCGTAGCCGGCGACGTTCTTGATCACCGTGCCGCCCGACCGCGCGACCGAGCCGTCGGCGAGCGCGGCGGTCATCCCGAGGAGCAGGTCGCGCGCCGCGCCGTAGCGGTGGCGCAGCGGCCCCGAGTCTGCCGTCGCGACGACGCCCCCGATCGTCGCGCCGCCGTCGGGAGGATCGAGCGCGAGCATCTGCCCGGCTTCGGCGAACACGGCCTGCGCGTCGGCGAGCCGAACGCCCGCGCCGAGCACCGCCGTCAGATCGCCCGCGTTGTGCTCCAGGCGTCCGAAGCCCGCGGTCGAGAGCACGACGTCGGGCTCCGGAACCGCCGCGCCCCAGTCCCACTTCGTCCCGCCGCCGCGCGGACGAACGGACCCACCCGCCGCGAGCAGCTCGGCCGCCTCGGCGGCGGTTGCCGGGCGTCTCGACCCTCACATCCGCTCCGCGAGCCCGGCCGCCTCGACGGGATGCTGCCGATACGGCCCGGGCACCTCGCCGCACAGGCGCGGCGTCGGCATGACCTTGCCCGGGTTGACCCGCTGCTCGGGATCGAACGCGCAGCGCAGCTTCTGGAACGCGGCCAGGTCGGGCTCGGAGAACATCGCGGGCATGTAGCGCTTCTTGTCCATCCCGACCCCGTGCTCGCCGGTGATCGAGCCGCCCTCGTCGACGCACGCGAGCACGATGCGGCCGGCCAGCTCCTCGGCGCGCTCGGCCTCGCCGGGCTTCGAGTCGTCGTAGGCGACGAGCGGATGCAGGTTCCCGTCCCCGGCGTGGAAGACGTTCGCGACCTGGAGCCCGTACTCGTCCGCGAGCTCCTCGATGCGGCCGAGCACGGCGGCAAGACGCGTGCGCGGGATGACCGAGTCCTGCACGTAGTAGGACGGCGCGACCCGGCCCATCGCCGCGAACGCCGCCTTGCGCGCGCGCCAGATGAGGTCGCGCTCGGCCGAATCGGCGGCGACATGGATCCCGAGCGCCTGCTTCAGCTCGCAGAGGCCGACGACCGCCTCCATCCGCTGCTCGCACTCCTCGTCAGGGCCGTCGAGCTCGACGATCAGCGCCGCGCCCGCGTCGTACGGGTTGCCGATCCCGGTCGCCTGCTCGGCGGCGCTCATCGAGAGCCGGTCCATGATCTCGAGCGCGCCCGGCACCATCCCGGCGGCGACGATGTCGGAGACGGTCTGGCCGGCCGCCTCCATCGTCTCGAAGTAGGCGACGAGCGTGCGAATCCGCTCCGGCACCGGCGAGACGCGCAGCGTGATCCGCGTCGCGACGCCGAGCGTTCCCTCCGAGCCGACGAACGCGCCGAGCAGGTCGTAGCCGGGCAGGTCGAGCTCCTTGCCGCCGAGCGTGACCTCCGTCCCGTCCGGGAGGACGACGTCGAGCCCGCAGACGTAGTTCGTGGTGAAGCCGTACTTGAAGCAGTGCGCGCCGCCCGAGTTCTCGGCCACGTTGCCGCCGACCGTGCAGACGACCTGGCTGGACGGGTCCGGCGGATAGAAGTGCGTCGGCCCGACCGCGCTGCGAGACCTCGAGGTTCGTCACTCCGGGCTCGACGACGACGCGCGCGTTGGGCAGGTCGACCTCGAGCACCCGCCGCAGCCGCGAGAGCCCGACGACCACGCCGCCGGGTACCGGAGTCGCGCCGCCCGAGAGTCCCGTGCCGGCCCCGCGCGCGACCCAGGGAGCCTCGGCCTCCCAGCAGGCGCGCACGACGCGACGCACCTCGTCGGCCGAGCCCGGAAGGCACACGACCGCGGGCACGCCGCGCAGGTACGTGAGCGCGTCCGACTCGTACGTGCGCAGCTCGTCGCGATCCACGAGCACGTTCGCCTCGCCGCAGATCCCCTCGAGTGCGGCGACGAGATCGTTCAGCGCAACCCCTCCGAATCGGGCGGGACGATCGGCAGGCCGCTCGCCACGCGGCGCTTTCCGCCCGCCTGGTAGACGACGTCGACGGAATCGTTCTTCCGATAGGTGCCCGCCACGCCGAGGAACATGCTCGCCCAGCGCACGATCCCGAGTCGGCCTTCACGGGCGATCGGCTTGGTGAACCGCAGCACGGGACCCTCGACCTCGTAATCGGTTCCACGCTGCTGCAAGACGCCGTTCACGTAGACCTCGAACGGCTCGTGCGCCTCGGGAGGAAGCGGGACAGTCCAGGCTTCGGCCACCGCAACGCCGAAGCCTAGACTGCCGATCCACTCGCCGCGCCTGCTCCCCAGTCGCGTCGCGCATCCCCTTCGTTTCGCCCCTTCCCAGGGTGTGCGCGTAGGACGAACTGAACCACACAAAGGGGGAACCTCAATCCCTCGAACGAGTGCTTGGCCATTCCGGCGGGCAGAGCCGTAGAATCGTGGCCGGATGCCCGGGAGCCGTTTTGTCCTTCTCCTCGTCGCCGTCGGGATTCCGCTGGGTCTCGTCCTGGCCGTCGTCCTCGGCCTGCCGGGGGTGGCGCCGCCGGAGAGCGCGACGTCGAGCGGCGAGGCGATCAACCAGGTCTACAAGGTCGTCCTGGCCGCCTGCGCCTTCGTTTTCATCCTGATCGAGGCGGCGCTCATCGCGATGATCATCCGCTACCGCCGCCGTCGCGGAACGGCCGAAGGCGCCGAGGGCCCGCAGCTCCACGGGAACACGCGGATCGAGATCATCTGGACGGTCGTCCCCGCGGTCGCGCTGCTCATCCTCGCGATCTTCACGTTCTCGAAGGTCCCCGACGTGGAGGCCACGCCCGACGCGGGCGACGACGTGCTCGTCGTCGAGGTGACCGCGCACCAGTTCTACTGGCAGTACACCTACGAGAACGGCGCGCTTTCGTTCGACACGCTCTACCTCCCGGTCGATCGCCCCGTCACGCTCGTCATCAAGTCCGCGGACGTCGCCCACTCCTGGTGGGTGCCCGAGCTGACCGGCAAGCGGGACGCGATCCCGGGACGCACGAACAAGCTCCACTTCACGCCGCGCGTCGAGGGCACGTTCGACAAGGGCGTGTGCGGCGAGTTCTGCGGGATCCAGCACACGCGAGATGAAGACGGCCGTCGAGGTGCTCGGCACCGACGAGTTCGAGGCCTGGCTCGCCGACAACGAGCCGCCGAATCTCGAGGCGGTGGGCGAGCAGGAGTGGACGGCGTCGTGCGCCAAGTGCCACGGCCTCGCCGGCCAGGGCGACATCGGCCCGCCGATCGCCGGCAACGCGATCCTCACCGATCCGGTCGCGCTGCGCGCGCTCCTCGAGAACGGCCAGGACCAGGGCGCGACCGAGGGCTACATGCCGCCCACCGGGAAGGGCTGGACCGACCAGCAGATCGACGCCCTCGTCGCCTACGTGCAGTCGAACCCTGAATTGGCAGGACGCGGGCGAATGAGCGCCAACGCCGCACCCGTCCGCGGGCCCGCCTGGAACGAGGGCCGCATCGCCGGCTGGCTGACGACCGTCGACCACAAGCGGATCGGGATCCTCTACATCGTCACCGCGTTCGTCTTCTTCCTGCTCGGCGGCGTGATGGCGCTCGTCATGCGCCTCCAGCTCATGCAGGCGAACATGGACCTCGTCACGAGGGACGCCTACAACGCGTTCTTCACGCTGCACGGCACGACGATGATCTTCCTCTTCATCGTCCCCGTCCTCGCCGGCTTCGGGAACTACCTCGTGCCGCTCATGATCGGCGCGAAGGACATGGCGTTCCCGCGCCTCAACGCGATGTCCTACTGGTTCTTCCTCGCCGGCGGGCTCGTGCTCATGGGGAGCTTCTTCGCCGACGGCGGCGCCGCGCAGTCGGGCTGGTACGCGTACCCGCCGCTCTCCGGCCCCGGTAACAGCGGCATGCCGTACGTCGGCCAGGACCTCTGGATCCTCGGGATCCACCTGACGACGATCTCGTCGATCGCGGGCGCCATCAACCTGATCGTCACGATCCACAACATGCGCGCCCCGGGGATGACCTGGATGCGCATCCCGCTGTTCGTCTGGACGATGGAGACGTACGCGATCCTCCTCGTCCTGACGCTGCCGGTCGTGACCGCGGCCGTGACGCTGCTCCTCCTCGACCGCCAGGCCGGCACGTCGTTCTTCCTGCCGGACGACGGCGGGAGCGCGGTGCTCTACCAGCACATGTTCTGGTTCTTCGGGCACCCGGAGGTCTACGTGATGGTGCTGCCCGCGTTCGGGATGGTCTCCGAGATCATCCCGGTCTTCGCGCGCAAGCCGATCTTCGGCTACAAGGCGATCGCGTTCTCGACGATCGGCATCGCGTTCGCCGGGATGCTCGTGTGGGCGCACCACATGTTCACGGTCGGCCTTCCGGTCTGGCTGAACGGCTTCTTCGCCGTCGCCTCGCTGGCGGTCGCCATTCCCGACGGCGATCAAGATCTTCAACTGGCTCGCGACGCTCTGGCGCGGCCATCTCGAGTTCAAGGCGCCGCTCCTCTTCTGCCTCGGCCTGATCGGGCTCTTCACCGTCGGCGGCCTCTCCGGGATCGTCCTCGCGATGTTCCCGATCGACTACCAGGCGCACGACTCCTACTACGTCGTCGCGCACATGCACTACGTCCTCTTCGGCGGCACCGCCTTCGGGCTCTTCGCCGGGACGTACTACTGGTTCCCGAAGATCACCGGCCGGATGTACAACGAGCGCCTCGCGCAGTGGCACTTCTGGCT
The DNA here is from genome assembly GCA_963814525.1 of uncultured Actinomycetes bacterium. Classification (GTDB taxonomy): domain Bacteria; phylum Actinomycetota; class Thermoleophilia; order Gaiellales; family Gaiellaceae; genus CAVRUF01. Next base: position 739,694 of record CAWFDH010000008.1, read on the forward strand.
CATCTTCATCGGCTTCAACCTGACCTTCTTCTTCCAGCACATGGTCGGGCTCATGGGGATGCCGCGCCGGATCTACACCTACGACCGCACCGGGTCGTTCGAGCTCTACAACCTGCTCTCGACGATCGGGAGCTGGGTCATGGGCGTCGCGCTCCTCATCTTCCTCTACAACGTGATCAAGAGCTGGCGGTCGGGCCCGCGCGTCGGCAACGACCCGTGGAAGGCGAACACGCTCGAGTGGTACACGACCTCGCCGCCGCCCGAGCACAACTTCGACTCGCTGCCGCCGATCACGAGCGAGCGCCCGCTGCGCGACCTGCGCCGGCGGCTGGAGGCCCAGCGATGACGCCGCGCCCGGGCTCCTGGCTCCGCCTGACCGCCGTCTCGGCCGCGTTCGCGACCGGAATCGCGATCGTCACGGGCGAGTGGGCCGGCTCGCACGAGGTCTCGGTCCTCGTCGGGCTCGCGCTCGTCGTGTCGGTCTGGCTCTCGGTGCGCTACGGGCATCCCGAGGACGCGCTCCTTCGCCGGGCGGCCGACACCGCGCTCTGGCTCTACGTGATCCAGATCGCCGTCGGCGGAATCGTCGCGCTCGCGAACGAGCCGTCGTGGGCCTACCCCGTGCACATCGCCCTGGGCGCGCTGTCGCTCGCGGCTTCCGTCGTCACGGCGGTGCTGGTGTTCCGCGGCGGCGTCGAGGTTCCGCGCGCGCCGTGGCGCGACTACATCACGCTCACGAAGCCGCGGATCATGTCGCTGCTCCTCATCACCGGCGCCGGAGGATTGGTGCTCGGCTCCGAGGGATGGCCGTCGCTCGGGCTGACCGTCGCCACGCTCGGCGGGCTCGCGCTCGCCTGCGGAGGCGCCTCGGCCCTGAACCACGTGCTGGACGCGGACATCGACCAGCTCATGGGGGAGCGGACGCAGGCGCGCCCGGTCGCGTCGGGCCGGGTCGCTCCCGCGCGGGCGCTCGAGTTCGGGCTCGCGCTGCTGGCGCTCTCGTTCGTCGTGCTCGCCTGCTGGGTGAACCTCCTCACCGCCGTGATGGCGCTCATCGGCGGCGCGTTCTACGTCCTCGTCTACACCCGCTGGCTGAAGCGCACGACGCCGCAGAACATCGTCATCGGCGGCGCGGCCGGGGCGATCCCGCCGGTGGTCGGCTGGACGGCCGCGACCGGCTCGCTGACGCTGCCCGCGCTGCTGCTGTTCCTGATCGTCTTCTTCTGGACGCCGCCGCACTTCTGGGCGCTCGCCCTGCTGATCAAGCGCAACTACGAGGCCGCGGGCGTGCCGATGCTCCCGGTGGTCGCCGGCGAGCGGGAGACCGCGCGGTCGATCGTCCGCTACTCGGTCGTCATGGTCGCGATCACGCTCCTGCCGGTTCTGGCGCAGACGGTCGGGGCTGTTCTACCTCGGCGCGGCGCTCGTCCTCGGAGCCGTGTTCCTCGTCCTGGCGGTCGCGCTGCAGCGCTCGACCACGCCCGCGCGGGCGAAGCGGCTCTTCTCGTACTCGCTCCTCTACCTCGCGCTCCTGTTCGTCGCCCTGGCCCTCGACCCGATGGTGGTCTAGATGGATCCGCAGCTCGCACGCAAGAACGTCAAGCTCGGCCTCGCGATCTTCGCGCTCACGCTGATCCTGTTCGCGGGTTCCGTGGCCATCGCGGAGATCTACAACTCCGTCGGCTAGCCCGCCCGGACGCTCCAACGGCCACGGCTCGAAGAGACGCGGCGTTCCCGACTTAGTTGCAGACTGCAACTTGGCAACGGAGCGGCTCAAACGCTGGGCCAGCGCGTTGACACTCGAGTCAGCTCGTCCGTTTGAGCCATGGCCGGGGTCTGACCCCGGGAGCATGGCGCGCGGTGCGACAGCAGGGCCGCGACTGTCGAGACGAGCTGAACGCCTTCATCACGCGGGTCGAGCCCGCTCGGGCGACGGGATCAGACTGGCCGTCAAGGATCTCTTCGACACGGCCGGCGTGCGGACGACCTACGGATCCGGGATCTTCCGCGACCACGTCCCGGAGCGCTCGGCGTCCGCGGTCACGCTGCTCGAGGAGGCGGGCTACGTCTCCGTCGGCAAGACGAACCTGCACGAGTTCGCCTACGGGATCACGTCGGAGAACGTCCACTTCGGCGACGTCGTCAACCCGCTCGATCCCGGCCGGATCCCGGGCGGCTCGAGCGGCGGTTCCGCGGTCGCGCTCCTCACGGGCGAGGCCGACGCGGCCCTGGGGACGGACAGCGGCGGCTCGATCCGCATCCCCGCGGCCTGTTGCGGGATCGCCGGCTTCAAGCCCACGCACGGGCGCGTGGCGATCGACGGCGTCTACCCGCTCGCGCCGAGCTTCGACCACGCGGGGCCGATGGCGCGCACCGTCGAAGGCTGCGTCGCCATGCAGCGCATCCTCGACCCGGCCCTCGAGCTCCCGGATCCGAGCCTCGACCTCCGCGTCGGAGTCATCTGGCTGGACGAAGCAGACGCGCTCGTACGCGCGCGCGTGCGTGAGGCGACCGAGCAGTTCGCCCACGCGGAGCCGGTCGAGTTCCCGTTCCCGGAAGGCGTGACGCCCGTCTTCATGCGCGAGGTCGCCGACATCCACCGCGACCTCTTCGCCGCCCGTGCGGACGACTACGGCCCGAACGTCCGCGAGAAGATCGAGCGCTGCCTCACGGTCACGGACGCCGAGTACGAGGCCGGCCTCACCGCCCGGGCCCTCTACGCCGAGCGGTGCGCCGAGATCGCCTCCGGCTACGACCTCCTGGTCGCGCCGACCCTGACGACGGTCGCGCCGCCGATCGGCCAGAAGGAGATCGACCTGCGCTGGTCGGTCATCCGCCTCACGTTTCCGTTCAACACGCTCGGCTGGCCCGTCCTCGCCATCCCGTGCGGCACCGCCGACCACGGGCTTCCGGCCTCGATCTCGCTGATCGGGCTGCCCGATGCCGACGCCCAAATTCTGGCTTCCGGCCTGGCCTTGGAGCGCTCCCTGTCCCTCGAATGAGGGAGGGCGGCCGCACGGCGGCTGCCGACAACAACAGGGAATGCTCCTGCGTCCCCTCGCTGTGGTCCTCGCGTTCCTCGCGATCGCCCCCGTCGCTTCTGCGGCGCCGGCGCCCGCCGACCTGCGCGGATTCCTGCTGCGCGCGAACGAACCGCAGCCCGCCGGCCACGCCTTCGCCCGCACGCCGGCCTTCGCCTGGGACACGGTCAAGGGCGCGAGCTCCTACGAGTTCCAGCTCGCGACCAGCAAGAACTTCTCCGAGAACTCGATCGTCTGGGAGAAGGCCGACCTGCCGAACCCGATCACCTCTGTGCCGCTGACGCTCCCCTGGATCACCGGCAACCCGTACTCGCTCTACGCACGCGTTCGCGCCAACGTCGGCGGCGACGCGACCAACTGGAGCACGAAGTACGGCTTCAAGATGAAGGCGCCGTCCGCGCCGACGAGCCTCTCGAACGGCGCGAACCCGACGCCCGGCATGGTGCGCTGGACGCCGGTCGAAGGCGCGACCGCCTACGAGGTCACGTTCCTCTGGAACCTTTCGAACGGCGTGAACAAGAAGATCAAGACCTCGACCACCGCGGCCGACCTCCGCGAGCTCTACGCCTTCGCGAACGACCTCGGCGCGCAGGGCTGGACGAACGTGTCCTGGAGGGTCCGCGCGATGCGCGAGCTCGAGGGCAAGCCTTTGAACGCGATTCCGGTTGTCTCGTACGGCCCGTGGAGCGCGACGAACGTGACGGTCGAGCCGAACAACCTCGGCCCGGGCCCGATCTCCCTCGAGGAGTCGGTCTCGCGCAGCCGCACGACGGACATCTTCGACGTGCTCGGCGCCCAGAGCCCGAGCGCGCACGAGCTCTTCCCCGGCTTCTGGTGGAGCGGCCAGTTCGCGCTCGACGGCACTTCCGGCGCCTGCCCGGCGCTCGTCGCCGCCACCGGCGTCACGTGCCCCCTCTTCCGCGTCTACGTCTTCACGGACGAGGACTGCGTGAACCGCGTCCACAACGGCGACATCGTCGGCAGCCCGGCCTACGTACCGCGACTGAGCGGCGTGCTGTCGCTCCCGAAGAGCCCTGCCGACCTCACGTCTGCTCCGTCGGTCTTCCTCGGCGACGCCGACACGGAAGGCGAGACGTTCGACGCGGGCGGAGCGAAGGTCAAGGCCGCCGGCACCCAGCCGGGCATCCCGGCCGACCCGAGCGACGCGGACGTCCCCGAGGGCGAGAAGGCCGACCGCAAGTCCGGCATCTGGGACAACGACTTCCCGGAGAGCCGCTACTACTGGACGGCGGTGCCCGTCATCCCGGTGATCACCGCCGACGCGAAGGTCGAGTACCGCGACGTCGAGTTCGCCGAGGACATGTGCCAGGCCGGCCAGGTCATCAACTTCGGCAAGACGAGCGCCCCGGCGATCGAGCGCGCAAACGGCGTGCCGTACGTCTCCGGAATGGGCGGCGACGGCAACATTCGCGGCGCGCAGAACGGCACACCGTCGTTCTACGGCCGGCTCGTGATCGCCTGGCTGCCTGCTCCCGGCGCGGCCCGCTACCAGGTCCAGTGGAGCAAGAAGGCCAACCCGTTCAAGCCGGCCGGCAGCGCGACCACGCCGTCGACCTCCGTCCTCGTCAACCCCGGCGCGGGTGTCTGGTACTACCGCGTCCGCGGAGTCGACAAGACGCTGCCGACCTCGATGCGCGGCATGACCTGGACGGATCCGCAGTACGTCAAGGTGCTGCCGAAGACCTTCACGGTCTCGAAGAACCGCCCTCGCTGAGCACGTAGGTCTCGACGGCCCTCACTCGCGCCGCCGGTAGCGACTCGTCGCCGGCCAATACGCGCTCGAGGATCTCCCGCTTGTCTGCTCCCACGAGGAACGCGACCGTGGGAGCGGCGTTCAATACCGGATAGGTGAACGTCAGCCGCGGGTGCGGCGGGGGCAAACCCGGCCGCGGGACGTACGCGATCGGCGCGGTCTCGTCGAGCGCCGGATCCCCCGGGAAGAGCGAGGCGGTGTGCCCGTCCGGCCCGATGCCGAGCAGGATCAGGTCGAAGTCGGGCAGCGCGAGATCGGCCGAGCGCAGCGGATGGATCTGCTCCTCCGGAACCGCGACGTGGTCGAGGAGCGCCTCGCGGGCCATGCGCTCGTTCGAGTCGGGATGATCGGGCGGGACGACGCGCTCGTCGCTCCACCAGACGTGCCAGTCCGACCAGTCGAGGTCGCGCGTCGCCAGCTCCTCGTAGACGGCGCGCGGCGTCGAGCCGCCGGCCAGCGCGACGCGAAACGGCGCGGCCGCCCGCTCGGCGATCCAGTCCGCGGCGAACGCGGCTAGATCGCGACTCTCGAGAAGCTCCGTACCGCCTCCTCGTAGATCGGGTCGCGCCCGAAGATGTCGAGCTGCTCCGAGAGCAGGTCGCTGGCGTCTTCCCGGTCGGGATGGTCGGGCGCGACGTCGTCGCCGTCGACCGCGACCGCGGTGGTCGTCTCCGCGTCCGCGTGCTCGAGCGGAATCTCCCGGTGGAGCCGCCCGCCGAGCCAGCCCGCGAGGAGCAGCGCCTCGGCCTTCGGGCCGGTCACGCTCAGCTTCTCGATTCCGCCGATCGCGGGCCAGCGCATCGGCGAGCGCGCGCTTCCACGGATCGAGCCGGCCCCAGGCGATGTCGGACGCGGCGATCCACTCGAACACCTCGGGCAAGCGGGTGAAGGCGCGGCCGGGATCCTCCCACTCGACCGAGTCGATGATCAGCCGGTCGGCGACGCCGAGCAGCTGCTCGAGCTCGGTCGAGCCGAACGGCAGGTCGCCGCGCCAGCGCAGGAACGCGGGCAGGTCGGTGACGAGGAGCGGCGAGACGACGCTCGCGGGCGCGTGCGCGCGGGGACCGCAGAGCGTGATGTCGATCACCTCGAAGCAGACCGCGCCGCCGCCGGTGGCGAAGCAGCGCAGGTCGACGTCGGCGTCGAGCGCGTCGCGCTCGTCGTCGGGATGGGGATGGAGCAGGATCGTCCGCGAGGGATGGCGCTCGCCGAGCCCGTCGAGCGTGCGCGCCGCGGCCTCGCGCCACTGCTCCGGCACCCAGGCCATGTGCGTCATCACGCTCGTGCGCTGGCTCGGGGCGCGGGCCATGTCCGTCTGCTCGAGCCGCAGCTCGGTGAGCGTGCGCTCGATCTTCGCGATGGTCGTGTCCTTCAGCGCCGGGCCGGCCATCAGTGGCGTCTCCAGGAGCGGCCGTCGCGGTGGAGCAGCTCGTCGGCGGCGGTCGGCCCCCAGGTTCCGGCGGCGTAGTTGGGGAAGCCCGGCCGGTCGCGCACCCACGGCGCGACCATCGCGTCCACGATCGCCCACTGCTCCTCGACCTCGTCGGCGCGCATGAAGAGCGTCGGGTCGCCGAGCATGCAGTCGAGCACGAGCCGCTCGTAGGCCTCGGGCAGCCCCATGCGGAACGCGCCGCCGTAGAGGAAGTCCATGTGCACCGTGCGGATCGCGAGCCCCTGGCCCGGCACCTTCGCGCCGATCGCGAGCGAGACGCCCTCGTCCGGCTGGATGTTGAGGAGCAGCACGTTCGGGCGCAGCCCGTCCTCGGAGCCCGCCTCGAACGGCGGCTTCGGCGCGCGCTTGAACTGGATCGCGATCGTCGTCTCGCGCTTCGGCAGGCGCTTGCCCGTGCGGAAGTAGAACGGCGTGTCGGCCCAGCGCCAGTTGTCCACGAAGAGCTTCCCGGCGACATAGGTCTCGGTCGCGGAGTCGGGCGCGACACCTTCCTCCTCCCGGTAGCCCGGCACCTCGGAGCCCTCGATGAAGCCGGGCCCGTACTGGCCGCGGACGATGTGCTTCGGCCCGGGCGTGTGCAGCGCGCGGAGCACCTTCACCTTCTCGTTTCGCACGGACTCGGCGTCGAAGTCGGTCGGCGGCTCCATGGCCATGATCGCGATCAGCTGGAGCAGGTGGTTCTGGACGATGTCGCGAATGGCGCCCGCCTGCTCGTAGAACGCGGCGCGGCCCTCGATGCCGAGCTCCTCGGCGACCGTGATCTGGACGTGGTCGACGAACTGGCGGTTCCAGATCGGCTCGAAGATGCCGTTCGCGAAGCGGAGCACCAGCATGTTCTGGACGGTCTCCTTGCCCAGGTAGTGGTCGATGCGGAAGACCTCGTCCTCGGTGAACGCCCGCGCGATCGCGGCGTTCAGGCGGCGCGCGGTCGCGAGGTCGTGGCCGAACGGCTTCTCGGCGACGATCCGCGTCCAGCCGGCGCCGCGGCGGTTGCCGACGTGCTCGACGATCTCCTCGAAGACGCTCGGAGGAACGGCGAGGTAGAAGACGCGATTTCCTCGCGTGCCCCGCTCCTGGTCGAGGTCGTCGAGCAGCGCGCCGAGCCGCTCCCAGCTCGCGTCGTCGTCGAACTCGGCCTGCATGTAGCGGATCCCGGCGGCGAGCTGATCCCAGACGTCCTCGTCCCACGCGTCGCGGCAGTGGGCCTGGACGGCCTCGCGCATCTTGGCCTGGAAGTCCTCGGTGGTCATCTCGCTCCGCGCGACGCCGACGACGGCGAACCGGTCGGGCAGGAGGTGGCGCACGGCGAGCGCGTAGAGGGCCGGGAAGAGCTTGCGCTGCGTCAGGTCTCCGGAAGCCCCGAAGATCGTGAGCGTGCAGGGCTCGGGCGTGCGCTTGCGCTGGAGTCCTTCGAGGAGCGGGTTCTCGGCGGTGATCGTCATTCGGCCTTCTTCACGGCGTGCCCGCCGAACTCATTCCGAAGCGCGGCGTTCACCTTCGCCGCGAACGACTCGTCCTGGCGCGAGGCGAAGCGCGCGTAGAGCGCTGCCGAGATGACCGGGACCGGGACGTCCTCGGCGATCGCCTCGGCGATCGTCCAGCGGCCCTCGCCGGAGTCCTCGACGTAGCCCTTGATCCCCTCGAGGTGCGCGCCTTCCTTCTCGAACGCGTCGTAGAGCAGGTCGAGGAGCCACGAGCGCACGACCGAGCCGTAGCGCCAGATCCCGGCGATCTCGTGCAGGTCGAGGTCGAACTCGGAGCGCTCCATCACCTCGAACCCCTCGGCGTAGGCCTGCATGAGGCCGTACTCGATCCCGTTGTGGACCATCTTCACGAAGTGCCCCGCGCCGGACGGGCCGACGTGCGCGAAGCCGTTCTCGGGCGCGAGCGTGTCGAAGGCGGGCCGAAGCATCGCGATCGCGTCGTCGGAGCCGCCCGCCATGACGCAGTAGCCCTCCTGGAGGCCCCAGATCCCGCCGGAGACGCCCGCGTCGACGTAGCCGACCCCCTTCTCGGCAGCCGCGGCCGCGCGGCGCTTCGAGTCGCGGAAGTTCGAGTTGCCGCCGTCGACGATCACGTCGCCCTCGCCGAGCAGGCCGAGCAGCTCGTCGACCGTCTGCTGCGTCGGATCGCCGGCCGGGATCATCAGCCAGACGACGCGCGGGGCTTCGAGCTGGCCGACGAGCTCTTCGAGGCTCGCCGCCGTGCCGCCTCCGCCGCGGTCGAAGCTCGCGATCTCGTGACCGCCGCGACGCAGGCGCTCGGCCATGTTCCCGCCCATCTTCCCGAGGCCGACCATTCCGAGCTTCACGCGATGTCCTTTCCAATCGAATTCGCAACCACTGGCCGGCCGCGCTTGCGTCAGCGTCATCGATGTCGCCGGCCATCTGCGCCGGATGAGCATGCCGAATGTGAACGAGTGGCCGGGAATGTTGACGTCCTCCGACGAAGGCTCGTCAGACCTGGATGAAACGAGCCCGTCGCCGGTCCGCCCTTGTGGAGCTGGCCCGGTCGAGTGCAGGTAGCGCGGGCCCAGGCCGTGCGTGACGACGCAGCCGGTGCTCACGTCGCGGGCGATCAGCGGCTCGAGCTCACCCTCGCGGGCGGGTCGATGAACGCCTGGATCGCGATGTAGTCCGGCGGCTCGGCCTCGCCCGAGAAGCTCGTCGAGCGAACCGAACGGCGAGTCGTCGACGACGCCGAAGTCGGGCTCTCCGCGTCGAGAAACGCCATCGTCATGTCCTTCGCGGCCTGCACGTCCGGCTGGTCGAACGGGTTGAGACCCATGAGCGATCCGGCGACCGCGGTCGCGAACTCCCAGCGGAAGAACTCCTGGCCCAGCTCGTACGGATCGGTCACGCGCACGTCCTCGCTCTGGCGATCCGGCCCCTCGGCCGTCTCGCCCGGCGCCGGAACGAGGCCCTTGCCTTCCTTGCCGGTGGACTCGGCGATGAGCTGCTCGACCCAGAGCCCGAAGCCGCCCGGCGTCGGGTTGATGAGCACCTTGTCGCGCCCGTCGTTGGCGCCCGCGCCGAGCCGCAGGCCCAGGTCGAGCCCGGGGTTGCCGACCGGAAGCCGGCAGGCCTCCGTCATCTCGTGCGTGCGCTCGAGCAGCCGCTCGAGGTCGACGCCCATGAGCGCCGCCGGCACGAGCCCGAACACCGACAGCGCCGAGTAGCGGCCGCCGATCGCCGGATGCCCCTCCCAGATCGCGCGGAACCCGCACTTGAGCGCGCGCTTCTCGAGCGCCGAGCCCGGATCGGTGATGGCGACGAACTGCTCGCCGCGCCCGCCGGTCTTGTCCCAGAAGTAGGCGAGGTGGCTGAGCGTCTCGACCGTCGATCCCCGACTTGGAGGACACGAGGAAGAGCGTCCGTGCGAGGTCGAGCCGCGCCTCGAGCGCGCGGATCGCGCGGGATGCGTCGTGTCGAGGACGTGAAAGTTCTCGGCCTCGAACGTGCGCCGAAACACCTCGGGCGCGAGGCTCGAGCCGCCCATCCCGGCGAGGACGACGTCGGTGAACCCGTCCTCCTCCACCCGGCGCGCGAACTCCTCGATCGGCGGAACCTTGGCGCGGATGAGCGCCGGCTCCTCGAGCCAGCCGAGCCAGTCGGCCTCGTCCGCGCCGGTCCAGACCGAGGCGTCGCGCGCCCAGATCCGGTCGGGGAGATCCACGTCGCTTACGCGGCGGCGAGCTCGCGGGCCGAGGCTTCGATCCCGGCGATCAGCTCGTCGAATGAGTCGGCGAACTTCTCGACGCCCTCGCGCTCGAGCGTCGCGACCACGTCGTCGTAGTCGACGCCCGCCGCGGCGATCTGCTCGAAGACCTCGTGCGCCTCGTCGAGCCCGCGCTCGAGCCGCGGCTCCACGTGCCCGTGATCCTGGAACGCCTCGATCGTCTCCTGCGGCATCGTGTCGACCGTGTCCGGCCCGAGGAGCTCCTCGACGTAGAGCACGTCGCGGTAGTCCGGGTTCTTCGTGGACGTGGACGCCCAGAGGCAGTACTGCGGGACCGCGCCCTTGGCGGCCAGCGCGCCCCAGCGCTCGTCCGCGACGACCTCGCGGTAGTGCTGGTAGGCGAGCTTGGCGTTCGCGATCGCGAGCTTGCCCTTCAGCTCGGGATGCCCGACCTCGTCGAGGCGCCGGTCGGCTTCCGTGTCCACGCGCGAGACGAAGAAGCTCGCGACCGAGGTCACGTTGGCCGGATCGCCGCCGCCCTGGACGAAGCGCTCGACGCCGCGGATGTACGCCTCGAGCACGGCCTTGTAGCGCTCCAGCGAGAAGATCAGCGTCACGTTGATCGGGACGCCGCGGCTGATCATCTCCTCGATCGCGGGGAGCCCGGGCTTCGTCGCCGGGATCTTCACGTAGAGGTTCGGCCGGTCGACCATCTCGCGACAGGCGCGCGGCCTGCTCGATCGTCGCGTTGGTGTCGAAGGCGAGCGTCGGGTCGACCTCGAGCGACACGTTGCCGTCGCGCCCTCGCGCACCCGATTCCCAGACGGCGCGAAGCAGGTCGCACGCGCGCCGAACGTTGTCCGTGGCGAGCCCGATGAAGAGCTCCCGCGGGTCGTGCTCGGTCTGCAGGAGGTCACGGAGCAGCGGGTCGTACGAGTTCCCCGAGGAGATCGCCTTCTGGAGGATCGTGGGGTTCGACGTGACGCCGACGATCGCGTCCTCGCGCATCAGCCGCTCGAGCTCGCCGCTCTCGAGCAGCTCGAGGGACAGGTAGTCGATCCAGGGGCTCTGTCCTAGAGCCGCCATCTGGTGGAGTCGTGAGTCAGCCATCGATCAGTGCTCCTTCCTCGAGCTCGCGAACCTTCTCGAGCCGGCGCACGTAGCGCTCGCCGCCGTCGAACTCGGCTGCGAGGAACGCACGGGCCAGCTCGACCGCGAGCTCTTCGCCGACGACCTCCGAGCCGAGGCAGAGCACGTTCATGTCGTCGTGCGTCACGCCCTGGGCCGCCGAGTAGGTGTCATGACAGACAGCGGCACGGATGCCGCGAATCTTCGAGGCCGCCACCGACGCTCCGACACCCGACCCGCAGACGAGGATCCCGCGCTCCGCGTCGCCGGAGAGGATCGCCTCGCCGAGCTCCCGCGCCTTGTCCGGATAGTCGACTCGCGGCTCGGGCGCGTCGGTGCCGAGGTCGAGCGCGTCGTGCCCGAGAGCAGCGAGCTCGGAGAGCAGACGCTCCCGGAGTTTCACGCCTCGGTGGTCGAACGCGACGGCGACCTTCATGCGGGCAAGGCTACCCCTTCGCGGAGCCATAGAATCGCGTTTCCGAATCTCTCCGACGGAAAGGCCCTCTCAATGACCACGACCGACGCCGAACGCTGGCGCGAGCTAGGCCAGCAGCTTCGCGTCGACTCGGTGCGCGCGAGCGCCGCAGCGAGCTCCGGCCACCCAACGTCTTCCATGTCCGCGGCCGATCTCATGGCCGTCCTCGCGGACAAGTACCTGCGCTACGACTTCGACAAGCCGGAGGATCCGCGCAACGACCACCTGATCTTCTCCAAGGGCCACGCGTCGCCGCTCGTCTACTCCCTCTTCAAGGCGTGCGGGGCGATCACCGACGAGGAGCTGCTGACCTTCCGCAAGCTCGGGAGCCGGCTCGAGGGACACCCGACGCCGATCATCCCGTGGGTCGACGTCGCCACCGGGTCGCTCGGCCAGGGCTTGCCGATCGGCGTAGGCGTCGCGCTCGCCGGCAAGCGCTTCGACCGGCTTCCGTACCGCGTGTGGGTGCTCTGCGGCGACAGCGAGATGGCCGAGGGATCCATGTGGGAGGCGTTCGAGCACGCCGCCTTCTACGGGCTGGACAACCTGACGGCGATCATCGACGTGAACCGTCTCGGCCAGACCGGCGAGACGATGCACGGCTGGGATCTCGACTCCTACGCGAAGCGCGCGCAGGCGTTCGGCTGGCACACGATCGAGATCGACGGGCACGACGTCGACGAGATCGACGAGGCCTACGCGGAGGCGCTCGCGATCGACGCGAAGCCGACCGCGATCATCGCCAAGACGAAGAAGGGCAAGGGCGTCGCGGCCGTCGAGGACAAGAACGGCGCGCACGGCAAGCCGCTCGACGACCCCGAGGCCGCGATCGCCGAGCTCGGCGGCGAGCGCAACCTGACCATCGAGGTCGGCAAGCCCGAGGGCGACGGCAAGCCGCACGAGTTCGAGACGGGTCCGCTGGAGCTGCCGCGCTACGAGCTCGGCGCGGAGGTCGCGACCCGCAAGGCGTACGGCGACGCGCTGGCCGCGCTGGGTGCGGCGCGCGGCGACGTGATCGCGATCGACGGCGAGGTCTCGAACTCGACGTACTCGGAGATCTTCCGCGAGGCGCATCCCGACCGGTACGTCGAGAGCTACATCGCCGAGCAGCAGATGCTCGCCGCCGCGGTCGGGATCCAGGTGCGCGGCTACCGGCCGTTCGCCTCGACCTTCGCGGCGTTCCTCTCGCGCGCCTACGACTTCGTCCGCATGGCGGCGATCTCGCGCGCGACCTTCTCCGTCTGCGGCTCGCACGCCGGCGTCTCGATCGGCGAGGACGGCCCGTCGCAGATGGCGCTCGAGGATCTCGCCGAGTTCCGCGCGATCTGGAGCTCGACCGTGCTCTACCCGTGCGACGGGAACCAGACCGCCAAGCTGGTCGCGGCCATGGCCGACCTGGAGGGGATCTCCTACCTGCGCTCGACCCGCGCGGCGACGAAGGTGATCTACGGCCCCGACGAGGAGTTCCCGGTCGGCGGCTCCAAGGTCGTGCGCTCCTCCGACGACGACAAGGTCACGATCGTCGGCGCCGGGATCACGCTGCACGAGGCGCTCGAGGCGGCCGAGACGCTGGCCGGCGAGGGGATCGCGGCGCGCGTGATCGACCTGTACTCGGTGAAGCCGGTGGATGCGGCGACGCTGCGCGAGGCGGCCGCGCTCGGCCCGATCGTGACCGTCGAGGACCACTGGCCCGAGGGCGGGATCGGCGAGGCGGTCATGTCCGCGCTCGACGGCGGCGCCGTGACGGTCCTGGCGGTGCGCGACATGCCGGGCTCCGGCAAGCCGGACGAGCTGCTCGCGGAGGCCGGGATCGACGCGACGGCGATCGTCGACGGCGGCGAAAGCGCTTGTCCGCTAGTACGCTCAGCGGACCCGACCGAAGGAGAGCGTGATGGCGAAGGTAGTCAACTGCCCGTGCGGCGTGACCGTGCGCGGCGAGACCGACGACGAGCTGGTCGCCAACGTCGAGGCCCACGTGCAGAGCGACCATCCGGAGAAGGTGGGCACCATGTCCCGCGAGGACGTGCTCGCCATGGCGGTAGCAGGCTAAGCAGCACGCAGGCGCGGATCGTCATCCTGTGTCGGGATGGCGGTTCTCACGGTCACGAATCTGACGAAGGAGCTGGGCGGCGACGTCCTCTTCGACGAGGTCTCGTTCAAGGTCGAGCGACGCGACCGCCTGGCGCTCTCCGGGCCGAACGGTGCCGGCAAGACGACGCTCCTGCGCCTGATCGCCGGCGAGATCCGCCCCGACTCCGGGAAGATCGTCCTCGACAAGGGCGCGCGGGTCGCGCTGCACGACCAGCGCCCGCCGCTCAACCGCGGCCTGTCGCTGCGCGAGTACGTGCTCTCGGGCGCGTCCGACCTCGTCGCGCTCGAGGTGGAGCTGAAGACGCTCGAGACGGCGATGGCCGGCGGAGTTCATGACGCGACAACCATGGCCCGCTACTCCGAGGCGCAGGCCCGGCTCGAGCACGCGGGCGGCTACGCCTGGCGCGACCACGCCGCGTCGGTCGTGCGCGGGCTCGGCTTCGCGGACAAGGATCTCGACCGCAGCCTGAACACGTTCTCCGGCGGAGAGCTGACCCGCGCCTCGCTGGCGCGCTCGCTCGGCGGCGATCCCGACCTCCTGCTCCTGGACGAGCCGACGAACCACCTGGACGTCGAGAGCCTCGAATGGCTCGAGCGCGAGCTGACCACGATCGACGCCGCGGTCATGCTGGTCGCGCACGACCGCTGGTTCCTCGAGGCGGTCACGAACGCGACCATGGAGCTGGTCGCCGGCCGCTCCACCTACTTCGCGGGGCCGTGGCACGCGTGGCGGCGCGAGAAGGCCGAGCGCGCGCTCCATGCGCAGAAGACCGCCGCGCGCGCGGCCGCCGACATCGCGCGCCTCGAGCGCTTCGTCGAGCGGTTCCGCTACAAGAAGTCGAAGGCCAAGCAGGCCCAGGCGAAGATCACGCACATCGGCCGCCTGGAGAAGGAGCGCGGCACCGCGAACGCCGAGGTGGCGCTGCTCACGCGCCGCACCCGCTCGCTCGGGTTCGACTTCCTGAAGCCGCCGCGCTCGGGCCGAACGGTGATCGAGGCGAAGGGCCTCGGCGTCCAGGCAGGCGACAAGCCGCTCCTCGCCGACACGAGCTTCGCGCTGGAGCGCGGCGAGCACGTTGCGCTCGTCGGCCCGAACGGCTCGGGCAAGACGACCCTGCTTGGAGACGATGCTGGAGCGCCGCGAGCCGACCGCCGGCTCGTCGAAGACCGGCCACGGCGTCGTGACCGCGTACTTCTCCCAGCACGAGATCGAGCTGGACGAGAGCCTGACCGTGCTCGGCGATGACGCAGAGCGCGACCGGGCTCAACCGCCCCGAGGCGCAGAACCTGCTCGGCAAGTTCCTGTTCAGCGGCTGGGAGATGCACGAGCGCCAGGTCGGCGCGCTCTCCGGCGGCGAGCGGCGACGGCTCGCGCTGGCGCTGGTCGTCGCCTCGGGCGCGAACTTCCTCGTGCTGGACGAGCCGACGAACCACCTCGACCTGGAGAGCCGCGAGGCGCTCGAAGGCGCGCTCGACGCGTTCCCCGGAACCGTGCTGCTCGTCTCGCACGACCGCGCGCTCCTGGATGCGGTCGCGCAGCGCACGCTCGCGATCGAGGACCAGCACATCGCGTCGTACGAGGGAGGCTGGGCCGACTATGCGCAGGCCCGAGCCGACCGGATCGAGACCGCGCCCGCGCCGGCGCCGAAGGCGGAGAAGCCCGCCAAGCCGGCGAAGCCCGCGCGCACGCCGCAGAAGCTCACGCAGCTCGAGACCGACATCGAGAAGCAGCAGCGACTGGTCGAGAAGCTCGAGGCCAAGCTGGCCGAGGACTGGACGGACGTCGACACGATCGCCGCCCACAAGCGCGCCCGCGACGACCTCGCGGTCATGTTCGAGCAATGGGAGACGATGGTCGACGAGGTGGCCGGCTAGGCGGCCGCTCCATCTGACGCCTGACTGATGATCAGCCGCATGTTCTTCCGCCTGAGCAGCCTCGAGCTGGGCCTTCTGATCTTCGCGATCGTCCTCGGATCGACGCTGCTCGGCGCGTTCGCCGGACGGCGGATGAGCCATCACGCCGAGAAGCTGCGCGAGCCGCTGGGCGTCCTCCAGGCCGCGCTGCTCGGACTCGTCGCTCTGATCCTCGCGTTCGGGCTCACGATGGCGGTCGGGCGCTACGACTCCCGGCGCAACGCGGTCGTCGTCGAGGCGAACGCGATCGGCACGACCTACCTCCGCGCGCAGACGCTGAAGGAGCCGATGCGCTCGCAGTCGCTCGAGGATCTGAAGGATTACACGGACACGGCCATCCGCGCGGCGAACGCCGTCCCGGGAAGCAAGGCCGTCGCTCGCGGCGTACGCGGACGGCGAGGTGCTCCAGCGCTCGCTCTGGGGCCTCGCGGGCGAGGCGCTCGCCGGATCGCCGACCGATAGCGCGCCGCGCCTCTACGTCGAGACCCTGAACGAGATGATCGACATGCAGACCGTGGAGAGATCGGCGCGCAACAACCGGGTGCCCACGGTGGTGCTCCTCATCGAGATCGTCGGCGCCGCGGTCGCGCTCGGGCTGCTCGCGTTCTACCTCGCGATCGTGTCGCGCGGCGTCTTGACCGTGATCCTCGCGGCCTCGTTCATCTCCGTGCTCCTGCTCATGACCTTCGACCTCGACCGGCCGGCGCGTGGCTTCGTCCGCGTCCCCGATGCGCCGCTCGTCAGCGTCCGTGCGTCGATGGAGCTGCCTCCCGCAGCCGAGGCGCCATAGCTAGCTCCAGACGCGGTACGCGAGGATGGCGACGATGGCGATCGCGATGACCGAGATGACGAGTACGGGTTCCATTCGGGTCTCGTTCCGCGGTCTTTCGTTCCAAAACACGCGACCTATGCTCAGTTCGCGAGCGTCCGGGGCTGAGCTAGGCGCCGAGCGCCGCGTCGACCGCGTCGATCAGCTCGCCCGCGTCGAACGGCTTCTGGAAGTACCCGGTGGCGCCGAGCGCCTCCGTCTTCTCCTTGTTCTCGCGCGGCTCGGCGGCCGACACGATCAGCACGGGCGCGTTGAACCCGCCCGGCGTCGCGTTCAGCTGCTCCATCACCGTGAAGCCGCTCCCACCCGGAAGCGCGAGGTCGAGCAGGATCAGGTCGGGCCGCTCGGTCAGCGCGATCGCGACCGCCTCGTGCGCATCCCGGGCGAAGATCGTCTCGTAGCCGGACGCGCGGAGCTCTAGATCGAGGAGTCCCCGGATATCGGGGTCGTCGTCGACGATGAGGACAGTCTTCGCCATGCCATATTTTGACATTCCCAGCCACGGGAATGCACAAGCCTGTGCTCAGATTACGCCGCTGTACCGGATGAAGCGAGGAAATCGCGGGCGACGGCCAGCGCTGCGGCGGTCGGCGTCGCCGCTCCCGCGTCGAGCACCCGGGTCACCGCTTCGGCCACCAGACGGTCGATTTCGGCCAGGCACGCGGTGGGATCGTCCTTGCAGCCGGGCGCCTCGTAGAGGTGCACGCCGCCTGCGTTCGTGACGAAATCGGGGAGCGCGAGGATCCCGTTTGCGGCCAGCGCCTCGACCGCGCCCGGCGCGTACGGGATGTTCGCCGCAGGCACGACCGCGCGGCAGCTCAGCGACCCGGCCGAGCCCGCGGTGATCACGTCGGGCCGCGCACCGGGGACGAGCACGTCGCAGTGGACGTCGAAGAGCTCGCTGCGCGGGCGAGCACGAACCGGGCCGTGCGTGACGAGATCGTCCCCGTGCTCCGCCTTGAGCGCGAGCAGCTCGTCGACGTCGAGCCCGTTCTCGTCCACGAGTGCGCCGACGACGGTGCTCACCGCGACGACGCGCGCACCTGCGTCCGCGACGGCCTTGGCCGTGCCCGCGCCCGCCTTGCCGAAGCCCTCGATCGCGAAGGTCGAGCCGGGCAGCCGCCCGCCGAGGCGCTCGACCACGACCCGCGAGGCGCCGAGGATCCCGTAGCCGACGGCCAGGTCGTCCATGTCCATCCCGTCGTGCGTGCGCGCCCACATGGGCAGGTCGTCACCGACGTCGCGAAGCGCGAGGAAGTCGGCCGGGCTCGTCCCCATGTCCGGCCCGGTGAGGAATCCGTCCAGCTCGCGCACCCGGTCGAAGTACGCGGCGAGCACGGCCTCGCGATCGCCGCCGGCGAAGCGGATCCCCGCCTTGGCGCCGGCGAGCGGACGCCGTGCGACGGCGAGCTTCCACGTCATCGCGCGGGCCAAGCCGGGCGACCTCGTCGGTCGTGACGTCGGCGAGCATCCGCGTCCCGCCCGCGTAGCTCGGGAAGATCTCGTGGTCGACGACGACGACCGCGTCGAGGCCGGCGCTCTCGTCCTTGATCTCGACGACGCGCGCGGGCGCCGGATTCGTCTCGTCGAGGAAGCCCACGGCGCGACTCTAGTCGCCGAACGTGGCGACGATCGCCTCGGCCACGACCTTCATCGGACGGTTCGCGGACTGGCTCGCCTTGCGCAGACGCGCGAACGCCTCCTGCTCGGTGAGCCCCTCGCGCTCCATGAGGAGCCCCTTCGCCCGCTCGACCACCTTGCGCGTCTCGAGCGCCTCGGCCAGCGACTCGGCCTCCTCGCGAAGCGCCTCGAGCTCCGCGTGCCGGGCCTTCGCGGCCGCGATCGCCGGCAGCAGGTCGGCCTCGCGGAACGGCTTCACCAGGTAGCCGAAGACGCCGGCCTCGACCGCGCGCGAGACGAGCTCCTCCTGGCCGTACGCGGTGAGCATCACGATCGGGATCGGCCGCTCGGCGAGGATCCGCTTGGCCGCCTCGATGCCGTCGAGCCGCGGCATGCGGACGTCGAGGATCGCCAGGTCGGGCTTCTCGGCCGCGGCCAGCTCGACCGCCTCCTCGCCGTCGCGCGCCTCGGCGCAGACGTCGAACCCGGCCTCCTCGAGCGTCGTGCGCAGGTCGAGCCGGATGATCGTCTCGTCCTCGGCGATGAGGATCCGCATTGGCGGAGTCTAGGAACTCGCGCGTGGGTAGGTCCCCATCCATGGCCGGATGGACGAAGACGAACCTGCGCGACGTCAAGGACGTGGCCGAGGACGCGGGGCTCGCGCCGGCCTCTCGGCC
This sequence comes from uncultured Actinomycetes bacterium, assembly GCA_963814525.1. Taxonomy (GTDB): domain Bacteria; phylum Actinomycetota; class Thermoleophilia; order Gaiellales; family Gaiellaceae; genus CAVRUF01. The sequence continues at coordinate 758,374 of CAWFDH010000008.1, forward strand.
CGCTTCGCACGCGAGGACCTGGCCGCGGAGCGGATCGGGATCAGCCTCCAGCGGCTCGCACCCGGCGCGCGCCAACCGTTCGGCCATCGGCACGACCGAGGACGAGGAGATCTACGTCGTCGTGTCCGGCGCAGGCCGGGTGAAGCTCGATGACGAGTTCGTGGCGCTCGCGCAGTGGGACGCCATTCGCGTGGCGCCCGAGACGATGCGGTGCTTCGAAGCGGGTCCCGAGGGGCTCGAATACGTCGGCTTCGGCACGCACACCGAGAACGACACCGCGCCTGTTCCGGGCTGGTGGGCGGACTAGCCCGGGAACACGACCTCGGCGCAGAGCCCGCCGCGGTCGGTCATCGTCAGCTCGCCGCGTAGCTCCTCGCGCACGAGCGCGCGCACGATCGAGAGGCCCGTTCCGTCCTCGGCGGAGGACGACCACTCGCCGTCGTCCGAGACCGCGAGCCGCACCGCGCCGTTCTCGCGGCCGAGCTCGACGCGCACCTCGTCGCCGCCGTGCTCGAGCGCGTTCTGGAGAAGCTCCGAGAAGACGAGCGCGAGCGCCGTCGCCTGGACGCCGTGGAGCGAGATCGACTCGAGCTGCGACTCGACGTGCTTGTCGCCGCCGACGCCCTGCACGAGCGTCGCGCGCAGCCGCTCGACCAGCTCGCCGAGATCGACGTCGTCGTCGCGCTGCTCCGTGAGCACCTCGTGGACGGCGGCGATGGCGAGGATCCGGTTGACCGAGTCCTCCAGGGCCTTCCGCGCGTCGGTTCCGGGCGAGCGGGCCTGCAGGCGCAGCAGCGACGCGACCGTCTGGAGGTTGTTCTTCACGCGGTGGTGGATCTCCTGAGCCAGGACGCCGCGCATGACCGCGCGCCCGTGCTCGAGCGCGATCGCCGCCTGGTTCGCGATCGACGCGAGCAGCTTCTTCTCGTCGTCGGAGAACGGCGTGTCGCGGTCGCAGACGAGCTCGCCGACCTCGCGGCCCTTCCAGCGCAGCGGCAGGCGAACGGCATGCGCGCCCGCGCGCCCCTCCGGCCACGCGATGCGCCCGTCCTCGAGCACGAGCGCCGCGCCGGTCGCCTCCACCGCGGCCATCGTCGTCTGGACGATCGCCGAGAGCGACTCCTCCAGGTAGAGCGACTCGGACACCGCCTCGGAGATCCGCGACAGCGCCTCGAGCTCGGCCACGCGCCGCTGCGCGCTGTCGTAGAGCTTCGCGTTCTCGATCGCCTGCGCGACCTGGCCCGCGATCGCCATGAGGAGCTCGATCTCGGCGTCCGAGTACTCCCGCGGCAGCTGCGTGCGGACGTTCAGCGCGCCCTCGAGCCGCTTCTTCGCGAGGATCGGCACGGCGAGGATCGACTCGTACTGCTCCTCGCGCAGGTTCGGGAACGCCTTGAAGCGCGGATCGAGATGCGCGGCGCGCGGGATCATCACCGGAGCGCGCTCGGCCGCGGCGACGCCGGTGATCCCCTCGCCGGGACGCATCTTCGGGACGCGCGTCATGTCCTCCACGCGGGTTCCGAACGAGGCGCGCAGGACGAGCTCGCCGGCGCTCTCGTCGTACAGGTAGACGAAGCACGCGTCGGCCTCGAGCGCCTCGGCCACCTTGGCGGCGACGAGCTCGAACACCTCGCCGATGTCGAGCGTCGAGTTGACCGCCGCGATCGTCTCGGTCATGAGCCGCAGATGGCGCGCCGAGCTGTCCATCCGCCGATTGTAGGTCGCGGCCTTCTGCGTTACTCTGCCGCGCGATGGAACTCACCGACTGGATCCTCGCGCTCCATCTGATCGCGGCCGCGCTGCTGGCCGGCGCGCTCGTCCTCTTCACCGTGCTGATCGTGGCCGGCTGGAAGGTCGACACGCCGAGCGGCAACGCCCGGATGATGGGCGTCGCCAAGGGCGGAACCATCGCGGTCACGCTCGGCTCGCTCGGCGCGATCGTCTTCGGCGTCTGGCTCGCGATCGACATCGACGGCTACAAGCTCTGGGACGGCTGGGTGCTCGCGGCGATCGTCATGTGGGCGATCGCGGTCGAGACCGGCCGGCGCGGCGGCGAGTACTACAACCAGCTCGGCAAGCGCGCGCAGGAGCTCGTCGCGGCCGGTGACGACTCGCCGAACCCCGAGCTCGGCGCCATGGCCCGCAACACGAAGGCGCTCACGCTCCACCTGACGACCGTCGTCCTCGTCCTGCTGATCCTCATCGACATGATCTGGAAGCCCGGCGCATGAGCGTCCTCGCCGCCATCCGCCCGGACGACTGGAACCTCGCGCTCCTCACGCACGTGCTCGGGGCGTTCCTCCTCATCGGCGCGCTCCTCACGTCGATGCTCGTGCTCTACGCGGGCTGGGGCAGCAAGGCGGCCAACGATTCAGTCGCGTACGCGCGCCTCGCCTTCAAGAGCCTCCTGTACGTCGCGCTGCCGGCCTGGATCATCATGCGCGTCGGCGCCGAGTGGATCTACGCGAAGGAGTTCGGCGACGTCGAGTCGGACCCGACCTGGATCGTGATCGGCTTCATCACCGCCGAGCCCGGGCGCACTACTTCTCCTGATCGCGATCATCCTCGGCGGCCTCTCCGCGCGGAAGCTCCGCAAGGACGGCGGCACCATGGGCACGATGGGCAAGATCACCACCGTGCTCGCGACGATCCTCTTCGTCGCGTACATCGTCGCCGTGTGGGCGATGGGCGCGAAGCCCTCCTAGCCGGTCTTAACGACAGCGAGCCACCCGCAGGTAGCTCGCAGTCGGCCGTCAGTCAAGCCCGCACTTCGATCGGGACACGCGGACTTGGGACGACTCTATAACGGCGGGCGCCTTCGACTCAACCGAGTGCCGGGCGCAAGAGAACGGGCCGCCCCGAAGGACGGCCCGCAGTGCCGAGGCGAGACGTCCTAGAGGACGCTCAGGTACTTCTCCATCTCCCAGGGAGTGAGCTGGATGCGGTACTCGTCCCACTCCTTGCGCTTGATCTTCACGTAGGCGTCGAAGATGTGCTGACCGAGCGCGCGCCGTGCGAGCTCCGACGTGGCCAGCTCGTCGATCGCCTCGCCGAGCGTCTCGGGGAGGGCGACGATCCCGCGCTCGCGGCGGTCTTCGGCGGTCAGGTTGTAGAGGTTCTGCTCCATCGGCGCCGGCAGCTCGTAGCCCTTCTCGATTCCCTCGAGGCCCGCGTGGAGGAGCGCGGCGAAGGTCAGGTACGGGTTGCAGGCCGGGTCGGGACAGCGGATCTCCGCCCGGGTCGCCTGCTCCTTGCCCGGCTTGTAGAGCGGGATGCGGATGAGCGCCGAGCGGTTCCGGCGCGACCAGGCGACGTAGACGGGCGCCTCGTAGCCGGGCACGAGCCGCTTGTACGAGTTGACCCACTGCGCGAACACGGCCGAGATCTCGCGGGCGTGCTGGAGCTGCCCGGCGATGAAGGCCTTGCCGACCTCGGAGAGGTTCCACTCGTCGTCGGCGTCGTAGAACGCGTTCTTGTCGACCCGTTGAAGAGAGACATGTGCGTGTGCATGCCCGAGCCGTTCTCGCCGAACAGCGGCTTCGGCATGAAGGTGGCGTGGTAGCCGGCCTTCTTGGCGATCTCCTTGACCACCAGGCGGTAGGTGATCGTGTGATCGGCCATGTCGAGCGCGTTCGAGTAGCGCATGTCGATCTCGTGCTGCGACGGACCGACCTCGTGGTGGACGTACTCGATCGGGATCCCCATCGACTCGAGCGCCGTGATCGTCTCGTTGCGCAGCTCCCAGGCCGCGTCGAGCGCGGTCATCGCGAAGTAGCCGCCCTCGTCGAGCGGAACGGTGCCCTTGTCGTCCTCGAAGAGGAAGTACTCGAGCTCCGGGCCGACGTTGAACGTGTCGAAGCCCATCGACTGCATGCGCTCGATCGCGAGCTTCAAGACGTACCGCGGGTCGCCGGCGTACGGCTGCCCGTCGGGCGTGACGATGTCGCAGATCATCCGCGCGACCGTCGTGTCGCCGTTCGGCATGAGCTGGAACGTCTCCGGATCCGGGATGGCGACCATGTCGCTCTCCTCGATCCGGTTGAAGCCGGTGACGGACGAGCCGTCGAAGCCCATGCCGTCGTCGAGGGCGCCCTCGAGCTCGTACGGGGTGATCGAGAAGCTCTTCAGGTGCCCCTCGAGATCGGTGAACCACAGATGGATGAACCGGACGTTCTCGTCGGCGACCCGCTTGAGCACCTCGCGGCGCGCCTTCGGATCGCTCGTCGCCCTGCCTGCATCGCGTTCGCTTTCGACCATTGCCATGACCGCCTCCCTTAAATGCAAAAAGCCCCGGGCCGTCTGAGCCCGAGGCTTCGTCGCCTCAACAACTGGTCTGAGAGTAGCGAAGTCCGAGGACGGCCTCAACCCTGCTCGGCCGCATGGACATGTCCAGGCTCTAACACTTCGCCCCACCCGTTCATGGGAGGGGCGGTGCCCTCCACCCGCCACCCACCGAAAACGTAGCGCTCGACGGCGCACGCGTCTGTGCCGATCGTGCGCCGATCTTGCGCAGCGGTGACGCCCGCGCCGGTGCGCGCTAGGAAAAGGCCGCGAGGTAGCGATCCCAGGCGTCCGGGATCCGCGGCGCCGACAGCGTCACGAACAGCGTGGGCGCGGGTCGGCGCGGCGGAGAGGCGAGCCGCATGCCGGCCTCCTCGATCGTCCGGTTGCCCTTCCGCAGGTTGCACGGGGCGCACGAGGCGACCACGTTCTCCCAGATCGACTCGCCCCCTCGGCTTCGAGGCACCACGTGGTCCAGGGTCAGCTTCCCCGCCTCCGTCCCGCAGTACTGGCACTTCCAGTTGTCCCGCGCGAAGAGCGCACGCCGGGAGATCTTCCGCTGCACCGACTTGGGCACGCGGACGTAGCTGAGGAGCCGAATGACGTGCGGCCAGACGTGCTCGGTCGCGGCCGAGCGGAGCGGCTTGCCGAGCTTCTCGATCACCTCGGCCTTCCCCTTGTAGATGAGCACGTGCGCACGCCGGACGCTCGTGACGTTCAGCGGCTCGTAGCTCGCGTTGAGGACGAGGACGTGGCTCATTGCGCCGAAATCGTAGCGGCGCCGAAGCCCGTTACGGCGTTGCCGTCATCGCGCGGTCGACGGCGGCCTGCTCCTCGGGAGAGAGGGTCACGGACGAGCGCCCGCGGTCGATCTCCTTCGCGTAGATCCGCGCGTAGTCGCGCCCCTGAATCGCGCTGACCACGAGCCCGTTTCTCGAGGCGTCGAGGAAGGCGAGCGAAGCGGACTGGTGCCCGCCCGCGTCCTCGTACGCGTCGTAGCGCACGATCGAGATGTTCGAGAGGCAGCCGTCGATCCGCTTGTCCACGCGCGTGAGCGCGAGCGCGACCTCGTCGACCGCCCGGTGGACATCGTCGATGCGTGTCTGCAGCGACACCGCGAAATCGACGAGATCGTCCTTGCCGCTCCCGAGCAGCACGCTTTGAGCCGTCCGGATACGGCGCAGCTTCAGGAAGAGCGTCAGCGAGACGACGAGCGAGATCACGGCCACCGACAGTGCGGCGATCGCGAGGATCTGGAGTGCTGCGTCAGACACTGGCAGGTATTAGAGCGAGAAGAAGACGACGTACTCGGCGACGTTGTTGCTCGTGTTCGTCTCGCCGTCGACGGGCTCGATGGTGACCTTCAGGATCGTCCGGGTCGCGAGGGCGGGCGTGCCGAGATCGCTCATCCTGAACGTGACCGACTTCGTGTCGCCCGGGTTGATCGACTGGATCGTCTGCGTCCCGGTCAGCGGGTCGGGCGCCTGCTGGATCGTCAGCGTGACCTTGATCTGCGTCTCCTGGCTGTCGCCGGAGTTCTCGACCAGCACCTCGATCGCGAGATCGTCGGACGTCGTGACCGTGTTCTCGTCGGGCTGCGGCTTCAGCGCCGTATCGCCCGGCTGGATGCGCACGCCGGCGACCCGGTTGCCGCGCAGGCCGCCGCCGCCCTCGCCCGGCGGCTGCGTGAGCCGCTCGACGACGAGCTTCCACGAGGTCGGGCTGCCGAGCTCGGCGTTCGTCACGAAATCGGACGGCGGAACCGCGACGCCGCTCACGCCCTGCTCGTCCATCACCTGCTTGGAGGGTGCCTCGAAGAAGTCCTCCCAGTTCACGTCGCTCGCGATGAGGCGGGCCGACTGCTGCGCGAGCAGCGTGCCGGTCTCGTCCGCGTTCTCGGCACCGGTGATCTGGCCGAACGCGCTCGCGAGGCCGTTCAACCCGCTCACGCGGAGCTGGAGCGCCTTGATCATGTCCTGGTGCTGCTCACGCAGCGGGCCCGGCGGATCGAGCGCCTCGGCGCGCTCGACCGTCTGGCTCTGCGTCTCGCGCAGGCCGTCGAGCTGCGTCTGGAGATCCTCGAGCTGCGTCCCCGAGGAGAAGATGAGCGCGTTCAGGTCCTTGCCCACCTGGGCCGAGTCGGCGCCGATCTTCTGGACGTCGGCCATGTAGTCCTCGTACTCGGCGTTCTTCTGGTCGGAACGGCAGGCGTTCACCCAGAGGACGAGCACGACGACGAGGAGGATCGCCCCGGCGATCAGCGCCGCGAGGCGCAGCAGCGGAGCGTTCGATCCGGGCGGCCGTTGCGGGATTCGGGGACCGCGCCGCGGCGGTGCCTGGTCACGCAGGCCGTCTGCCGTCGGCGCATCGTCGAAAAAGTCGAAATCGATGCCGTCGGGATCGCTCTGCTCACGCTCGGACACAATAAAAAAAGGCTTGAGAAGCCGACGCGAGTCTAACACCGGGCCCGTCCGGAACCGCCATGGGAGGAGTTCTCCGCCGGGCGTGCAAGAGCCTCTCCATGGGAGCTGCCCATGCTTCGACGTCCTCGGACCCCGGCCTGATCCTCGGCCGCTACCGCCCGCTGCGCCCGCTCGGAAGCGGCGGGTCGGCCTCCGTCTGGCTCGCGCAGGACACGAAGGAAGACCGCGAGGTCGCGCTCAAGATCGTCCGCCGCGAGGGCAAGGCCGCCGCCCGCGCCGAGCGCGAGGTCGACGCCGCCGCGCGCCTGCGCCACCCGCGCTGCCTGCGCGTGCTCGCCCTCGACCGCGACGACGACCACGTCTACGTCGCCTACGAGTACGTCCGCGGACGCACGCTCCGCGAGGCGCTCGGCTCCGGCGAGATGAGCGACCGCGACGCCGTCGAGGCGGCGGCGCAGATCCTCGAAGGGCTCGCGCACGCGCACGGGAAGCGAGTCGTCCACCGGGACGTGAAGCCCGCGAACGTGATGCTCGACGAGGGCGACGCGATCTCCGTGCGCCTCCTCGACTTCGGGCTCGCGCACCTCGAGGAGGCCGAGACGCTCACCGCCGTCGGCGACGTGCCCGGGACGCTCACCTACGTCTCGCCCGAACGGCTCGCGGGCCGGCAGACCACGGCCGCCGCCGACGTCTGGGCGACCGGCGTCGTCCTCTGGGAGGCGCTCGCAGGCTGGCACCCGTTCGCGTCGTCCTCGCCGATCGAGACCGCGCGCCGCATCCGCGAGGGCGCACAGCCGCTCGCGACGCTGCGTCCTGACTTGCCCGCCGACCTCTGCACGCTCGTGGACCGCATGCTCGACCTCGATCCGCGCCGCCGGCCGAACGCGAAGCAGCTCCCGCGCGCCCTGCGCGACGCGTTCGCCGTGACGCAGCGCCGCCCGCGCCCGGCCGCCTCGCTCACGTCGCTGCGCGGCCGCGCCGTCCACGCCGGGCTCACCGCGGTCTTCGCCGGTGTGGCCGCGTTCGTGCTCCCGTTCTTCCCGAACGGCTGGCCCTTCGTGCTCGGCGCCCTCGCCGGCGCGCTCGCGCTGCGCTCGCCGCGCTTCGGGTTCGCGCTCGCCCTCGCCGTGCCGGTCCTCCCGCTCGGAAACATCGCCCTGGGGCTCGCCGGTGCGTACGCGCTCGTGGCCGCGGCGTGGTTCGTGCTCTTCTGGGCACGTCCCACGGACGGCTTCCTCTTCCTCGCCGGCCCCGCGCTCGCGCCGTTCGGCGCGATCGGCCTCCTGCCGCTCGTGCTCCAGCGCGTCGACAACCGCGTGCGCCAGGTCGCAACGATCGTCATGGCGACGCTCGCCACTGCGACCTTCGCCTCGCTCGCCGGCGGCCTCCTTCCGTTCGGAGAGAAGCTCACGAAGCTCGACCTCGCGGAGACGACCCGGCCCGACGTCGCCGCGGGAGCGGTCGCGAGCGTCCTGGGCACACAGCCCGGGCTCTTGCTCGTCGCCGCTGTCTTGGCCGCGGCGACGCTGACCGTGCCGATCGCCAAGCAGCACGGCCTCTGGGGACTTGCGTTCTGGGGCTCCGGCTTCGCCGCCGGGATGCTCCTCGTGCCGCTCGCCGCCGGAACCGTGGTGAGCGCGCCGGCCGTCCTGCCCGGGATCTGGGCGGCGGTCGCCTGGCTCGCCGCACCGGCGTTCCGCCGGGCCGAGACGCCCGCCTCGGAGCTCCCCACCTCTGCTGCGCTGCCGATCGTTAGTGCCTGACGGTCACTAGCGGTTACAGGCAGAATCCTGGGATCGATGGGCGTCCTTCGCAGCATCGAGCACCGCATCGAGTCCCTCGTCGAGGGCGCGTTCGGGCGCGCCTTCCGTTCGCACGTGCAGCCGGTCGAGCTGGCGCGCAAGCTGGCGCGGGAGATGGACGACCACAAGACCGTCTCGGTCTCGCGGGTCTACGTGCCGAACGAGTACGTCCTCTACCTCTCGCCGGCCGACAAGGAGGCCCTGCCGCCGCCCGACGCGCTCGTGACCGAGCTCTCCGACTACCTCGCCGAGCACGCACGCCGCGAGGGCTACGCGCTCCTCTCGACGCCGCGCGTCCTCCTCGAGACCGACTCGGACCTCGAGATCGGCGAGTTCGGGATCGCGACGCGGATGGTGCAGCGCCAGCGGCCCGAGGCTCCTGAGGCCGCTTCGGCTCCATCGGCGCCGGCGCCCGCGCCGTCGGCCGCTGCTCCTCCGGCTCCGCCGGTCCCGCCGGTCGTTCCTGCGGCCGCGATCGGCGCGACGAAGATCTTCAAGCCGCCGCCCGCCGAAACCGCCGCGGTCTCCGCCGCCGACGCGGAGGAGCTCGGCCTCGCACGCACGCCGGCCGTGCTCGTCGTCGCCGGCAAGCGCCACGAGCTGACCCGCGGCAAGACCGTGCTCGGCCGCTCGAAGGAATGCGACATCCCGATCGACGACGCGAACATCTCGCGCCGCCACGCCGAGATCCGCCGGGAGGACGGCGCCTTCTGGATCGTCGACCTCGGCTCGACCAACGGCATCGAGGTGAACGGCCGCCGCGTCGAGCGAACGAAGCTCCTGAACCAGGACCGCATCGTCCTCGGACGCACGGACGCTCTCTTCGAGAGCTCCTCCTAGGAGCCGCGACTCGATGGAGCCCGCTCTCCTCGGCCTGAAGATCGCGTTCCTCGTCCTCCTCTACCTGTTCATCTGGCGCGTCGTGAAGACCGCAGCGCGAGATCTTCGGATCCCGCAGGAGAGCTTCGTCTTCGCCCCGGCGCAGGCCCGTGGGCAGGCGGCCGAGGACGAGCAGACGCACGCGCCGCGGCTCACCGTGATCGCGAGCCCGACGATTCCGCTCGGGTCGACGCTCGAGGCCGGCGCGGTGCCGATCACGTTCGGCCGCGCCGACGACAACCGCGCGGTGCTCGACGACGACGACTTCGCCTCGGCCCACCACGCGCGGATCGAGTCCTCGCGCGAGGGCGTCTGGATCGTCGATCTCGACTCGACGAACGGCACGTGGGTGAACGACGAGCGGATGAACGGACGCCGCAAGCTCCAGGAGGGAGACGTCGTCCGCATCGGCCGCACGGAGCTTCGGTTCGAGCGATGAGCCCCGTCACGATCGCAGACCAGGCCGGCCTTTCCGACGCGGGCCGCAAGCGGCGGCGCAACGAGGACTCGTTCGTCGTCGACCCGCCGTTCTTCGTCGTCGCCGACGGCATGGGCGGCGCGCAGGCCGGGGAGGTCGCGTCCCGGTTGGCCGCGACCGCCTTCCGCGACTTCCGCGAAGCGGACGAGCTCGAGGGCGAGGAGCGCGTCGCGGCGACCGTCCAGGAGGCGAACCGCCGGATCTACGAGCGCGCCCGCGACGACGCCGACGCGTCCGGGCATGGGAACGACGGTGACGGCGGCGCTCCTCGGAGACGAGACGATCGCGCTCGGCCACGTCGGCGACTCGCGGGCGTACCGCATCCGCGACGGCAAGCTCGAGCAGCTGACCGACGACCACTCCCTCGTCGCCGAGCTCGTGCGCACGGGCCGCCTGACGCCCGAGGAGGCGGACATCCACCCGCAGCGCTCGGTGATCACGCGCGCGCTCGGCACCGATCCCGACGTGGACGTGGACACCTTCGTCGTCGCGCCCGAGCCCGGCGACGTGTACCTGCTCTGCTCCGACGGCCTGACGACGATGGTCCCGGGCCCGGAGATCCTGAGCATCGTCGGCGAGCACTCGAGCCTCGCCAAGGCGGGCCGCGCACTCGTGAAGGCCGCGAACCGCTCGGGCGGCGAGGACAACATCACGGTCGTCCTCTTCTCGATCGCGGGCGAGCCGAAGAGCGACACGGTCGAGCTCGACGACACGCTGATCGGCCTCGAGCCGGTCGCGCTCGAATCGCATACGGAGGACGGCTGGGAGACGATCGAGCACGCGAAGGCGACGCAGGTACCGCACAAGAAGCGCCGCCGCTCGAGCCGCATCTTCCTCGGCAGCGCGATCGTCTTCTTCGCGGCGCTCTTCCTCCTCGCCGGCTTCTGGGGACTTGCGAACTCGTACTTCGTCGGCGCCGAGGAGGACGGGAGCCTCGCCGTCTACCAGGGCCTGCCGTACGACCTGGGCGGCGGCATCTCGCTCTACCGCGTCCGCTACGTGAGCCTGCTCGACGCGGCGCAGCTCTCCGAGGAGGAGCGGGCCGCGCTCTTCGACCACGACCTGATGAGCTTCGACGACGCGCGCGAGCGCCTCGCGCCGCTCGAGACCGGGGCGATGCCGTGACCGCGCGCAACCGCGAGCTCATGAACCTCGTCGTCGTCGGGATGCTGACGGCGATCGGCTTCGCGACCGTGTACATCGCGAGCCAGGAGGTGCCGGAGTTCTCGGGCGTGTCGCTCACGTACGCCGCGTTCTTCCTCGCGGTCTTCCTCGTCGCCCACTTCGCCTGCCGGCTGGCGCTGCCCCACGCCGACCCGTTCCTGCTCCCCATCGGCGGCCTGCTCACCGCGATCGGGCTGACGATGATCTACCGGATCGAGCCGTCGCAGGCGTTTCGCCAGGGCGTCTGGGTCGTGATCGGCGTCGCGGCCTTCGCGGTCACCGTCCTGTTCCTCCGCGACCACCGCACGCTGGACACCTACAAGTACACGCTCGGGATCGTCGCCATCGGCCTCTTGCTCCTGCCGGCCCTCCCGTTCTTCGGGGCCGAGGTGAACGGCGCGCGCCTCTGGGTGAACCTCCGGGTCGTGAGCTTCCAGCCGGGCGAGCTCGCGAAGGTGCTGATCGTCGTCTTCCTCGCCGGCTACCTGCGCGACAACCGCGAGATGCTCTCGATCGGAAGCGGCCGCCTGCACCTTCCGTCGGCGAAGCACCTCGGGCCGCTGCTCCTCTTCTGGGGCGGCGCGATGGCCGTGCTCGTCGTGACGAACGACCTCGGCGGCGGCCTCCTCATCTTCTCGATCTTCCTGGCGATGCTCTACATCGCCACGGGGCGCTGGCCGTACGTGGCCGTGGGAGCCGCCCTCTTCGCGGCGGGCTCGTACGCCGTCTACCACATGGTCCCGCACATCCAGAACCGGGTCACGATCTGGCTCGATCCCTGGCAGGACGCGACCGACAAGGGCTACCAGCTCGTCCAGTCGATCTACGCGATCTCCGGGGGAGGGATCTTCGGCCAGGGCCTCGGTCGCGGCGTGCTGATCACGCCCGAGGGCGGCACCTACATCCCGTACCTCGACACGGACTTCATCTTCTCGGCGCTCGCGCAGGAGCTGGGGCTCGCGGGCGCGGCCGGCGTGATCCTCCTCTACCTCGTCTTCGCCTACCGCGGCCTGCGGATCGCGATGCTCGCGCAGGACGGCTTCTCGAAGCTCCTCGCCGCCGGGCTCACCTCGGCGATCGCGATCCAGGCGTTCATCATCGTCGGCGGCGTCACCGGGCTCATCCCGCTGACCGGGATCACGCTGCCGTTCATCTCGTACGGCGGCTCGTCGATCGTCGCGAACTTCATCGTGCTCGCGCTCCTCCTGATCGTCTCGAACCACGTGAACGAGGCGGCGGAATGAACCGGCAGATCCGCCGCGTCTTCCTCGTCTTCTGCGGCCTCTTCGTCGCGCTCGTCGCCATGTCGTCGTACTGGCTCTGGAAGGCGCCCGAGCTCGAGGCCCGCCAGGGGAACCCGAGCCTCGTCGTCCGCCAGCTGACGATCAAGCGCGGGATCATCTACGCGAACGACGGCAAGACCGTGCTGGCCCGCAACCGGGTGAAGGAGGTCGGGGGCCGCACCTGGTACCTGCGCCGCTATCCCGCCCGCGGGCTCACGGCGCAGATCGTCGGCTACTCCACGGTCGAGCGCTCGCGCACCGGGCTCGAGCAGTCGCTGAACGACTACCTGACCGGCTCGAACGCGGATCTCTCGACGCTCGTCGACCGCGCGCTCGACTCGGTCACCGGCGCGACCCGGCAGGGAAACGACGTCGTCACCTCGCTCGACATGGACGCGCAGACGGTCGCGATGGACGAGCTGGCGGGCCAGTGCGGCTCGGTCGTCGCGATCGAGCCGGACACGGGCCGCGTGCTCGTCTCGGCCTCGACGCCGACCTACAACCCGAACCAGGTCGAGGAGAACTTCTCGCGCGTGCTGAACGCGACCGGGCCGTGCGAGCCCGCCTCGCCGCTCCTCAACCGTGCGACGCAGGGCCTCCCGGGACCGGTGTTCATCCCCGGCTCCACCTTCAAGGTCGTGACCGCCACGGCCGCGCTCGACACCGGGCGCTACACGCCGGAGAGCCGCTTCGACGATCCCGGCTACTGCACGGAGTACGGCAAGCGGGTCTCGAACTACTCCGACCAGTCCGGGCCGCACGTCTTCGGGAACGTGGACTTCGGCGAGGCGATGCAGAACTCGATCAACTCGGTCTTCTGCAACATCGGCAAGGAGCTCGGCCCGCGCACCGTCCTCGACTACGCCAAGCGCTACGGCTTCTACGAGGATCCGCCGCTCGAGACGCCCGACGACGAGCGCACGCCCAGCGGCCTGTGGTCGAAGGGTCGCCTCTTCGACCCGGAGGATCCGAACCAGATCGACCCCGGGCGGCTCGCCTTCGGCCAGGAGCGGCTGCTCGTCACGCCGCTCCAGATGGCCATGGTCGTGGCCGCGATCGCGAACGGCGGCATCCTCATGGAGCCGCACGTCGTCGACCGCATCGTCGCGCCCGACGGAAACGTGATCTCGCGCACGCGGCCCGACGAGCTGCGGCGCGTGATGAAGGCGTCCACGGCAGCCGCCCTGACGCCGATGATGGTGAGCGTCGTGGAGGCGGGAACAGCGACCGCGGCCCAGATCTCCGGCATCGAAGTCGCCGGCAAGACGGGCACGGCCGAAACCGGCAGGCTGGGGGAGAACGACACAGGTTTCATCGCGTTCGCTCCCGCCGACAATCCGCAGATCGCCATCGCGGTGTATCTCCAGAACCAATCGGGAACGGGCGGTTCGACGGCGGCGCCCATCGCCAAGGCTGTGCTGGAGGCGCTCCTGCGTGCGAATCCCTAGTCTGCAAAGAGACAAATGACCACGACCGACACCCTGATCGGAACGCTTTTCGACGGCCGTTACCGCATCCTGCGCAAGCTCGGAGCGGGCGGAATGGCGGACGTCTATCTCGCCGAGGACGAAGACCTCGGCCGCCGCGTCGCGATCAAGATCCTGAACGAGCGCTACTCGAGCGACGAGGCCTTCACCGAGCGCTTCCGCCGCGAGGCGAAGTCGGCGGCGAGCCTGTCGCACCCGAACATCGTCTCGATCTACGACCGCGGCGAGTCCGACGGACGGCCGTACATCGCGATGGAGGTGATCGAGGGCCGCAGCCTGAAGGAGCTGATCGTCGCCAAGGGGCCGCTCCCGATCGCGGTCGCCGTCGACTACGCGAAGCAGATCCTCGCCGCGCTTCGGTTCGCGCACCGCCACGGGATCATCCACCGCGACATCAAGCCGCACAACATCCTCCTCGGCGGCGACAACCGCGTCTTCGTCACCGACTTCGGGATCGCGCGCACCGGCCCGTCCGAGATGACTGAGGTCGGCTCGATCATGGGCACGGCGCAGTACCTCTCGCCCGAGCAGGCCCGCGGCGCGCCGGTGACCGCCGCGTCGGATCTCTACTCGGCCGGCGTCGTCCTCTACGAGATGCTGACCGGCAAGACGCCGTTCACGGGCGACACGCCGATCGAGATCGCCATGAAGCACCTGAACGAGCTGCCGCACCCGCCGTCGGAGCTGCGCGACGACATCCCGCCCGAGCTCGACCTGATCGTCCTGCGCGCGCTCGCCAAGGATCCGCACGAGCGCTACGAGGCGGCCGAGCAGTTCAGCGCCGACCTCGACCGCGTCGAGGCGGGCCTGCCGGTCTCGCCCGAGACGGCGGCGGCCGCGACGATGCTCCTCGCCGGCGAGGGCATGACCCAGGTGATCACGCCGCCGGACGGGACTCAGGTCTTGACGCCCGCTACGCCGGCGCGGCGCCCGCCGGCCTACCCGCCCGACTACGGCTACCGGCCGCCGCCCAAGCGCCGCCGCTGGATCCCGTGGCTCGTCGCGCTCCTGTTCCTCATCGCCGCGGTCATCGCGGGCCTCTATCTCTACAACCGCATCCAGGACGAGCTCGCCGACTCGAAGCCCGTCGCGGTGCCGCTCGTGGAAGGGCTCCAAGAGGACGAGGCGACCGCGCTGCTCGAGAACGCCGGGTTCGCCGTCAACGTCGAGCGCGCGGCCGATCCGACTGTGGAGTCGGGCCGGGTCGCCGAGCAGATCCCGAAGGACGGAACGCGCCTGCCCAAGGGCGAGGAGGTCACGATCGTCGTCTCGACCGGCGCGCCGAAGACGACCGTGCCTGCGCTCGCGGGGCTGTCCTACGAGGACGCGGTCGACGAATTGACCACCGCGGGGCTCAAGGCGAAACGCGTGGACAAGTTCTCCAACCAGCCGGTCGGCACGGTGATCAGCCAGGATCCGAAGCCGGACACGACGGTCGTCGAGGGCTCGACCGTCGAGGTGCGCGTGTCCAAGGGCACCGAGTCGGCGACCGTCCCCGACGTCCTGAACCAGGACGAGGCGAGCGCGAGAGCCGAGCTCCAGGCGGCCGGGTTCAAGGTCTCCGTCAGCGAGGTGCCGAGCGACACGGTCGCCGAGGGTCTCGTCGCGAGCCAGAACCCGGGCGCGAACACGACCGCCGACAAGGGCTCGACGGTCGCGATCGCCATCTCCACCGGGCCGAGCTCCGTGACCGTTCCGGACGTGGTCGGGGAGTTCAGCGAGGACGCCGAGAACGAGCTCGAGTTCAACGGCTTCGAGGTGGAGATCGTCGAGCAGGAGACGAGCGACCCGAACCAGCACGACCGCGTCCTCGACCAGAACCCGTCCGGCGGCGTCCAGGCCGCGCCGGGGAGCACCGTGCGGATCGCCGTCGGCGTGCTCGTCTCGCCGCGCCGGGCGAGGGCCGGCTAGCCCGTGCCGAAGCTCCGCGTCGCCGTGCTCATGGGCGGACGCTCGAGCGAACACGAGATCTCGCTCGCGTCGGCCCGGTCCGTCGTCGAGGCGCTCGACCCCGAGCGCTACGACGTGCTCGAGTGGCAGATCGAGCGCGACGGACGCTGGCAGCTCACCGAGGGATCGCAGGCCGAGCTGGGCGCCGGAGCGGAGACGCTCCCGATCCCGGCGAACGGCGCACCGCCGTCGCCGCTCGGACAGGTCGACGTCGTCTTTCCGGTCCTGCACGGCCCGTTCGGCGAGGACGGCACCGTCCAGGGGCTCCTCGAGCTCGCCGACGTCGCCTACGTCGGCGCCGGGGTGGCCGCGTCGGCGCTCTGCATGGACAAGGACCTCTTCAAGTCGGTCATGCGCGACAAGGGCGTGCCGGTCGCGCGCTCGAAGACGCTGCGGCGCTGGGACCGCGAGCAGGTCGAGAACCCGTTCGGCTTCCCGGTCGTCGTGAAGCCCGCGCGGCTCGGCTCGAGCGTCGGCATCTCGATCGTCCGCTCGGCCGAGGAGCTCGACGCGGCGGTCGAGCTCGCGTTCGCCCACGACGAGAAGATCCTCCTGGAGGAGCACGTCTCGGGGATCGAGGTCGAGTGCAGCGTCCTCGGCAACGAGTCGCCGATCGCGTCGATCCCGGGCGAGATCGTCCCGCTCGCGAGCGACTGGTACGACTACGAGGCCAAGTACGCCGACGGCGGGATGGACCTCGTCGTGCCGGCGCGCATCTCCGACGAGGCGCCTGGCCCGCGTGCAGGAGCTGGCGGTCGCGTCGTTCGTCGCGGCCGACTGCGAGGGGATGGCGCGCGTCGACTTCTTCGTCCGCGACGACGGCGAGGTGATCGTGAACGAGCTGAACACGATCCCGGGCTTCACCGCGACGAGCGTCTACGCGAAGCTCTTCGACGCGTCCGGCATCGCCTACGCGGAGCTCCTCGACCGGCTCGTGCAGCTCGCGGTCGAGCGCCACGACCGCCGCGCCAAGCTCGAGTACTAGAACCGACTAGGAATCGCCGGCGCGGACTTCGTTCACGTGCGCCTCGCTCTCGAGCGAGGTGATCCAGACGACGTAGTAGCGGAACTCCTTGCCCTTCGTGTCGAGCTCGAACACCGTGTGCTCCTGGATCGTCTGCTCCTCCGAGACCGGCCGGAAGTTCCCGTTCGGCTTGCGCGCGGCGAGGATCTCGGCGGTGAAGCCCGGGTCGTCCGAGACGACGACGAGCCCGTTGAGCGCGACCTGCTCGCCCGCGTCGAGCATGATCCCGACGCCGGCCTTGTCGAAGCTGATGTAGCGCTCGGTCGACCAGGCCGTGAGCGGATCGCCGTCGGTCGCGAGGTCGACCAGGTCGGGATGCTCGCCGTCGCCGACGAGCGGGTCGTAGTCGGCGATCGCCTTCAGCTCGACGTTCACCATCGGGGTCGAGTCGTTCTCCAGGAAGGGAACCTCGGGGAGATCGACGCGGCCGGTCACGACCGCTCCGACGCCGGCGGCAACGGCGACGAGCAGCGCCAGCACGACCAGTCCGCGCCAGGGAACCCGGCGCCGGCGCCTCCGCGCGCGCCGCTCCCGCGCCGGGGAGACCGCCTCCATCGACGCTGTGTCGCTCTCGGCCAGCCAGCGCGGAACACCGCCCTCCTCGGCGAGACAGGCCTCGAGCGCGATGACCAGCGCGGCCATCGACCGGTAGCGGTCGTCGGGGTTCTTCGCCATCGCGCGCTGGACGAGCGCATCGACACGAAGGGACACGTCGGGCCGGCGCGCACGCGCGCTCGGCACCGGGTCGTGGACGTGCTTCATGGCCACGGCCACGGGGCTCTCGCCGGTGTACGGCGGCGCTCCCGTGAGGAGCTCGTAGAGGAGGACGCCGAGCGAGTACTGGTCGGCCCGCTCGTCGACGTGCTGGCCGACCGCCTGCTCGGGCGAGAGGTAGTCGCTCGTCCCGAGGATCGTCCCGGTCTGCGTCAGCTCGTCGTCGACGGCCGAGCGCGCGATGCCGAAGTCGGTCACCTTGGCGACGCCCTCGTCGTTCACGAGCACGTTCTGCGGCTTCACGTCGCGGTGGACGACGCCGCGCTCGTGGGCGAAGGAGAGCCCGCGCGCCGCCTGGAGCGTGAGTCCGAGCGCCTGCGCGACCGGCAGGTCGGTCCTCCCGTCGAGGAAGTCCTTCAGGTTGAGGCCGCGCACGAGCTCGAAGACGATGAACTCGGAGCCCTCGACCTGGCCGCGGTCGACCACGGTGACGATGTTCGGGTGCGAAAGACTCGCGATCGCGCGAGCCTCGCGGCGGAAGCGCTCCACGTGGTCGGGGTCGCCGGACAGCTGCTCGTGGAGCACCTTGACGGCGACATCGCGCTCGAGGACGGAGTCGTGCGCCCAGTAGACGCTCGACATGCCGCCTCGGCCGAGGACGCCCTCCAGCCGGTATCGCCCGGCGATCGTCTCGCCGATCTTCATCCGGTGAAGTCTGCCGCGTTGCGCGCGGCGGGGTCGCGCTAGGCGGCCGTGGCGGCTTCGATCGCCGCTTCCCAGGCGCCGAGCGCTTCCTCGAGCTGCTCGTCGGTGATGACGAGCGGACAGAGGACACGGATGCAGTTCCCGTAGAGCCCGGCCTTGAGCAGCAGGACGCCGCGAGCGGCCGCCGCCTCCTGGATCGCGGTCGCGAGCGCCGCATCGGGCGTCTTCGCGTCGCGGTCGGAGACGATCTCGATCGCGAGCATCATCCCGAGCCCGCGCACGTCGCCGACGCACGGGAAGCGCTCCTGCCACTCGTGCATGCGAGCGCGCGTGCGGTCGCCGATCTCGGCGGCGCGCTCGACGAGCTGCTCCTCCTCGATCACGTCCAGCACGGCGTGTGCGGCCGCGATGGACACGGGGTTGCCGACGTACGTGCCGCCGATCGTCGAGTCCTCCGGCGCGTCCATGATCTCCGAGCGGCCGATGACCCCGGAAAGAGGCAGGCCGGCGGCGATCGACTTGGCGACCGTCATGAGGTCGGGCTCGATGTCGTACTGCTCGATCGCGAACATCGTCCCGGTGCGGCCGAAGCCGGTCTGCACCTCGTCGACGATGAGGACGATCCCGTGCTCGCTGGCGATCTCGCGGACGCCCTGGACGAAGTCCTTCGGCGCCGTGACGAAGCCGCTCTCGCCCTGGACGGGCTCGAAGATGATCGCAGCGACCTCCTCGGCGGCGACGCGGGTCTTGAACGCGCGCCTGAGCTCGGCCAGCGCGGTCGCCGTGTCGGGCCCGCGGTAGGAGTCCGAGAAGGAGACGCGGTAGACCTCGGGCGCGAACGGCCCGAACCCGGCCTTGTACGGGTGCGGCTTCGAGGTGAGGCTCATGGCCATCAGCGTCCGTCCGTGGAAGGCGCCGTCGAAGGCGATCACCGCGGGGCGCTTCGTGTACTTCTTGGCGATCTTGACGGCGTTCTCGACCGCCTCGGCGCCCGAGTTGAAGAACCCTGCGCGCACCTCGCCCGAGATGGGCGTGATGGCGGCGAGGCGCTCGGCAAGCGCGATGTAGTTCTCGTAGGGGACGATCGTGAAGTCGGTGTGGGTGAAGAGCGCAGCCTGCTCCTGCACGGCCTCGACGACCTTCGGGTGCGAGTGCCCGACGGCCATGCACCCGATGCCGCCCGTGAAGTCGAGGAACGAGTTGCCGTCGACGTCGGTGAGGACGGCGCCGTGCCCTTCGGCGATGACGAGGGGGAGGTAGATCCCGAGGGGCTCCGCGATCACGCGCTCCTTGCGGTCGAGGATGGCGCGGCTCTGCGGCCCCGGAACTTCGGTCTTCAGCTGGATGGAGACAGTGGTGGCCATGCGGAGGAGCTTAGTAGGAGCGAGCGGGTGCGTGCAGACGGAGCCACCGCGGCTCGCCTTTGCTCCCTCGGGCTCAGATCGCGCTCGGGTAACTCACGCGCGCGCCCCACCCTGGGAGGGTGACGACCACCCGCCACCACGCCTTCGACGGTACCGGGCGAACGTGCGCGCGTGTCTGTCACGGAACCGTGCCGACATTGGAACTCATTCTCCACACCTAGAATGGCGGCGAGATGGTGCTCTCCGACCGCACGATCCGGCGGCTCCTCGACGAGGGGCGCATCGGCATCGATCCTTACGACGACGAGCTGCTCCAGCCGTCGTCGGTGGACGTCCGCGTCGACCGCTTCTTCCGCGTCTTTCGCAACTCGCGCTACCCGTACATCGACGTCAAGCAGCCGATGGACGACCTCACCGAGCTGGTGGAGATCGACCACGACGAGCCGTTCATCCTCCACCCGGGCGAGTTCGTGCTCGGCTCGACGCTGGAGCGGATCACGCTGCCCGACGACCTCGTCGCGCGCCTCGAGGGCAAGAGCTCGCTCGGGCGTCTCGGGCTCCTCATCCACTCGACCGCGGGCTTCATCGACCCGGGCTGGGACGGCCACGTGACGCTGGAGCTCTCGAACGTCGCGAACCTCCCGATCACGATCTACTTCGGGATGAAGATCGGCCAGATCTCGTTCGTGCAGATGACCGAGCCCGCCGAGAGCCCGTACGGCAGCTCGGCGATCGGGTCGAAGTACCAGGGCCAGGCCGGGCCGACGGCCAGTCGTTACTGGCAGAACTTCGCGGAGGAAGCGAAGCCGGCAGGCTGATGCGCGTTTTCGTCACCGGCGGCACGGGCTTCGTGGGTCCCCACGTCGTCCGGGCGATCCGGAACGAGGGCCATGAGGTTCGCGCGCTCGTCCGCGACCCGGACGGCAAGCACGCGGCCAAGCTGGCCGGCCTGAACTGCGAGCTGGTCGCCGGCGACGTCACGGACGAGGCAAGCCTGCGCCGCGCCGTCGAGGGCTGCGACGTCGTCGTCCACCTCGTCGCGATCGTCAAGGGCTCCGACGAGGCGTTCGAGCGGATCATGAAGCAGGGGACGCGCTCGCTCCTAGCTGCGGCCAAGGACGCCGGCATCGCGCGCTTCGTCCACATGAGCGCGCTCGCGACCGGCGAGCACTCGAAAGACCTGACGCCGTACTTCTCGGCCAAGTGGGATCAGGAGCAGGCCGTGAAGGAATCAGGACTCGAGTACGTGATCTTCCGGCCGAGCTTCGTGTTCGGGCCGGACGGCGGCACGCTTCAGATCTTCATGCGGCTGGTGCGCCTTGCACCCGTCGTCCCGATTCTCGGTACGCGGAAGTCGCAGCCGGTCTGGGCCGACGACGTCGGCGCGTACTTCGCCAAGGCGGTTACCGAACCGGCGGCGGCGAACCGGACCTTCGACCTCGTCGGCGCCGACGTGGTCACGCCGGACGAGCTCTTCGCCGCGATCAAGCGCGCACTGGGCAAGCGTCGGCCCACCTTCCACGTCCCGATCGGGCTGGCGCGTGGCGCCGCCGTTGTGGCGGAGCGAGTCCCGGTCGGCCCGCCGCTCACGCGCGACACGCTGACGATGCTCGAGCTCCAGGACTACGTCGCCGACGCGGGCCCCGCGATCGAGACGTTCGGGATCACGCCGCTCGGACTCGACGAGATGCTCCGGCTTGCAGCGCTTAAAAAGGACGGGGCCCCGAAGGGCCCCGCCTAAACAGTCGGTGACTCGCCTGAGATTCGTAGGAGCGCTACTCCCCTACGCTGGCTAGGCGATTCCCCGTGGGTTCCGGGGACACGCCCCTACGAGCGAGTACCTCCACTGCCCGTTCTGTCGGTTTCCAAGATCGGACCACCTCCTTTCCGTGGTGATCCAATGATACGGGGCCGTCAAGCCGACGTCAGAATCGTCGTCAGCTCGAGGCCTCGGTCAAGCGGAACGGTGACGCTCGAGAGCGTCGGATCGGACTGCCGCGCGGCCGAGTACGCGCCCAGCGTCTCGACGTGGGAGAGCACGTTGTCGGCGACGACGAGGCCGCCCGGCTCGACCCGCTCGCGCGCCAGGGCGAAGAGCGCCTCGTAGTCGTCCTTCTCGGCGTCGAGGAAGACGACGTCGAACACGTCGTCCAGCCCCGCGAGCGTCTCGAACGCATCTCCCGGCACGCAGTTCGACCCACTCCTCGAGGCCCGCGTCGGCGACGTTCCTCGTCCACGCCTCGGCCTTCGCCGGATCCTGCTCCAGCGACACCAGATGTCCGCCGAGGTAGCGCACGCCTGCGCCGATCCAGATGGACGAGTACCCGCGCGAGCCGCCGATCTCGAGCACCTCGCAACCCTCCTGCACGGCGACGAGCGAGAACAGGAACCGGCCGGTCGTGGGCGCGACCGCACGCGAGCGCTCCATCACGCCGAGCCCGCGCTCACGCTCGTCTGCGTCCTCGTGCTCGAGCCGGGCGAGCACCTCGAGGACGCGCTCGTCGAGCATCAGTCGCGGGGATCCGTCTCGATCGCGACCGCCGCGGGAATCCCTGGGTTCTTCTGGACGACGTGGAACCGTGGCCGCTCCTCGACCACCGTCTCGATGTCCGCGGTCGAGTGCCCGGGGACGACGAAGAACCACGTCGACTCCGCGCGCACGCGCTCGTAGTCGCCCCGCGTCATCGAGACCGGCGCGATGCACTCCATGTCGCTGCACTCGCAGAGGAACTCGATCAGCTCCTCGTGGTCCGTGATGTCGCTGATCCGCTCGTTCACCTCGCGGAAGACCGCCTCGTTCTTCGCAACCCGCTCTTCGCGCTCACTCATGCGATCGCCACCTTTATGACCCCGTCTTCGACGCGCACGGGGAACGTATCGACCGGCAGGTAGGCGGGCAAGGTCAGCGCCTTTCCTGTCCGGATGTCGAAATGAGATCCGTGCCGCGGGCAGATGACGACGCCGCGATCGGGCTCCCAGTCGCCCTCGACGAGCGCGCCGTCGTCGTGCGAGCAGCGATCCTCGATGGCGAAGAGCTCTCCGTCGATGTTGTAGACGCCGAGCGAGATCTGTCCGGCATGCACCAGCCTCATCTCGCCGGGAGGAAGCTCCTCGACCGGGCAGACGTCGACGTCGGCCACTAGCGGAGCGTCAGCTCGTCGAGGCCCGCCCACTCCTCCGGGAGCGGCGTGCCCTTGGCGCGATGGAGCGCGACCCGCAGCACGCCCAGTCCGAGCAGCGCGCACTTGAGCCGGATCGGCGAGAGCGGGATCCCGACCTCGTCGAGCAGCTCGTCGCGCGGCATCGAGGCGACCTCCGTCGCCTTCCGGCCCTTGACCAGATCCATGAGCATCGACGTGGACGCCTGGCTGATCGCGCAGCCGCGGCCGCGGAACTTCACGTCGGCGATCGTCTCGCCGTCGTCGGCGAACTCGACGTAGATGGCGACCTCGTCGCCGCAGAGCGGGTTCTCGCCCTCGGCCGACGCGTCTGCGTCCTCGATCACTCCGTGCCCGTGCGGGTTCTTGTAGTGGTCGAGGATCACCTCGCGGTACATGGCGTCGAACTCGCTCATGCGAACGTGCTCCTCACCTTGTGGACTCCCGTCGACGAGCCGGTCGATCTCCTCGGGGACGTTGTAGAGGTAGAAGCTCGCGCGGGTCGTGGCCGCGACGCCGAGGCGCTGCATGAGGGGCTGCGTGCAGTGGTGGCCGGCGCGGACGGCGACGCCCTCGAAGCCGAGGATCTGCGCCACGTCGTGCGGATGGACGCCCTCGACGTCGAAGGAGATGATCCCGCCGCGCCGCTCGAGCGGGGCGCCGTAGATCGACACGCCCGGAATCTCCTCGAGCTTGCCGAGCGCGTACTCGGTCAGCTCGTGCTCGTGCGCCTCGATCGCCTCGATCCCGACGCCCTCGAGGTAGTCGATCGCCGCCCCGAGCCCGACCGCCTGCGCGAACGGCGGCGTGCCGGCCTCGAACTTCTGCGGCAGCTCGTTCCACGTCGTCTTCTCCACGGAGACGGAGCGGATCATGTCGCCGCCGAGCCCGAACGGGGCCATCGACTCGAAGAGCTCCGCGCGGCCCCAGAGTGCGCCGATCCCCGTGGGAGCGCACATCTTGTGGCCGGTGAACGCGACGAAGTCGGCGCCGAGCGTCTGCACGTCGATCCGGCGGTGCGGAGCCGCCTGGCAGGCGTCCACGACCGTGATCGCGCCCTGCCCGCGTGCCCAGGCGGCGAGCTTCTCGACCGGGTTGATCGTGCCGAGCGAGTTGTTGATGTAGCCGACCGCGAGCACCTTCACGTTGCCGCGTGCAGCGATCTCGTCGAGCGCGTCGAGGCGCAGCTCGCCGTTCTCCGCGGGGATGACCGCGAACTCGGCGCCGGTGCGGCCCGCGACGTACTGCCACGGGACGAAGTTGGAGTGATGCTCGAGCTCGGTCGAGAGCACGATGTCGCCGGGGCCGAGGTTGTCGAGCCCCCAGGCGTAGGCGACGAGGTTGATCGCCTCGGTCGCGCCGCGCGTGAACACGATCTCACGCGTCGTCGCGGCGTTCAGATAGGCGCGAACCTTCTCGCGCGCGCCCTCGTACTCGGCGGTCGCGAGCTCGCCGAGCTCGTAGAGCGCCCGGTGCACGTTCGCGTAGGAGGTCTCGTAGAACTCCCGCTCGGCGTCCAGCACCTGCCGCGGCTTGTGCGACGAGTTGGACGAGTCGAGGTAGGCGAGCGGCTGCCCGTACATCGGCCGTGCGAGGATCGGAAAGTCCTCACGCAAGGCCCGCGCATCGACCTTCTGCTGGGGAGTGACCGCCATCTCTCCCATGGTATCCCGCAGAGGCAGGGCTACTTGTAGCGGTACACGATGCGCCCGCGGTTCAGGTCGTACGGGCTGATCTCGATCTTCACACGGTCACCAGGGAAGATGCGGATCCTGTAGCGCCGCATCTTCCCTGCTGTGTAACCGAGCGTCTCATGCCCGTTGTCGAGCTGGACGCGGAACATTCGATTCCGGAGGGCCTCTACGACCTCGCCCTCCATCTCGATTTTTTCCTCCATATGGCCCGCCTTTCTATCCGATTCTGGTGAACGACGGGCCGAAGGTCGCTAGGCGGCGACGACCGTTACGCCGGTCGCCTCGGGACCCTTCTGACCCTCACCCGCCTCGTACTCGACGCGGTCACCCTCGGAAAGGGTCTTGAAGCCCTCGCCGCTGATGTTGGAGTGGTGGACGAAGAGATCCTTCGCACCGTCGTCGGGGGTAATGAAGCCATACCCCTTCTCGTTGGAAAACCACTTTACGGTTCCAGTTGCCATGAAAACACCTCCCTTGCAATACACACGAACGGGCAAGGAAGGGCATAGGCCGAACCGAACGCACGCTCTAGATGATCAGGACGCAGAGTAGCAAGCCCTCGCTCAGGCCTGGGGGATGCGTGCCTCGAGCACCGCGCCGAGCGCCTCGCGCACCGGAACGAGCTCGATCCGGTCGAGAATGTCCGCGAAGAAGCCGCGGACGATGAGCCGCTCGGCCTCGGAGCGCGAAAGCCCTCTGGCCATCAGGTAGAAGAGCATCTCGCGGTCGACCTGGCCGATCGTCGCTCCGTGGGTGCAGCGGACGTCGTTGGCCATGATCTCGAGGCCGGGGATCGAGTCCGCGTGCGCCTCGTTGGAGAGGAGCAGATTGCGGTTCTCCTGGTAGGCGTTCGTCTTCTGCGCCTCGGCCTCGACGCGGATCATCCCGCGCCACACCGCCGACGCCTGGTCGCGCAGCGCGCCCTTGAACGCGAAGTCCGACTCGGTCGACGGGCGCCATGTGCTCCTGGAACGTGTCGTAGTCGAGGTGCTGGTTGCCGTCGGCGAAGTACGCACCGGTCACGCGCGAGGTCGCGCCGGGGCCGGCGAGGTCGTTCTGGATCCGCGTCTTGCCCTTCTTCGAGCCGAAGCCGCCGGTGACCCAGTCGAGCTCGGCGTCGCGCTCGACGCGGCCGTGATGCGACGCGAAGTGCCAGGTCTCCCGCGAGAGGTTCTGGATGGAGACGTACTCGAGCTTCGCGGCCTGCTCCACGAAGATCTCGACCGCCGCGTTCGTGTAGCCCGAGAGGTCGGGCGAGTCGGACGCGTACTCCTCGATCAGCGTGAACCGCGACTCGGGCTCTGCGATCACCAGCAGGCGGAAGAAGAGCGACGAGCTCTCGACCGAGTTGGCGATCCGCACGTAGAGCGGCTTCTCGAGGACGACGCCCTTGGGGACGTGGACGAGCAGGCCGTGCTTCCACGCGGCCGCGTTGTGCGCGGCGAACTTCTCGTCGAGGCCGACGAGCTCGTGCAGGCGCGGGTGATCCTCGTTGAGCGCCTCGAACCGGATTCCCTCCGGCGCGCGCTCGATCTCGATGCCCGCCTCGCTCACGAGCGCCGAGCCGGCGACGTCCAGGTCGAGCATCGTCTCGGCCCGCGCGACCGCGGACGCGCCGTTCGCCGTGAACGACTCCGGATCGAAGTCCTTCAGGTCGGTGAAGCGCCACGACTCCTGCGTCGTGTCGGGGAAGGGCAGGGCCCGGTAGCGCTCGAGTGCGTCGGCCCTAGTCACGGGGCGCGTACCGGTGATGGAGCATCAGGTCGTTGCCGTCCGGGTCGTTGAAGAACGCCATGTGGCAGACGCCCGTGTCGAGGGTGTCGCCCAGGAACTCGATGCCCTTCGCCTCGAGCTCGGCGCGCGCCGCCTCGATGTCGTCGACGTGGAGGGCGAGATGGGCGTTCTTCTG
This sequence comes from uncultured Actinomycetes bacterium, assembly GCA_963814525.1. Taxonomy (GTDB): domain Bacteria; phylum Actinomycetota; class Thermoleophilia; order Gaiellales; family Gaiellaceae; genus CAVRUF01. Next base: position 784,689 of record CAWFDH010000008.1, read on the forward strand.
CGGCGCGAACGTGCCGCCGAGCTTGTCGGGCTCCCAGATGCCGAAGCACGTGTCGCCGACCCAGAACTCGAAGCGCGCCTTGTCGTCGGGCCGAAGCCCGAGCGTGTCCACGTAGAACGCGCGCGTGCGCTCGGCGTCCGTGGACGGGACGGCGACGAAGTCGAGCTTCGTGACGGCGGATTCGGTCATTGCGGCGCGCACCTGCGGTGGAGCATCTAGCCGACGGAGCCTTCCATCTGGAGCTGGATCAGGCGGTTCAGCTCGACCGCGTACTCGAGCGGGAGCTCCTTCGTGATCGGCTCGATGAAGCCGGAGACGATCATCGCCGACGCCTCGGCCTCGGAGAGGCCGCGCGACATGAGGTAGAAGAGCTGCTCCTCGCCGATCTTCGACACGGTCGCCTCGTGGCCGATGTCCACGTCGTTCTCGTCGATGCGGATGTACGGATAGGTGTCGGAGCGCGAGTCCTCGTCGAGGATCAGCGCGTCGCAGACGACCTTCGAGCGGGCGCCGTGGGCGCCGTTCGCGACCTCGAGGAGACCGCGGTAGCCGGCGCGGCCGCCGTTCTTCGAGATCGACTTCGACGTGATCACCGAGGACGTGTTCGGCGCGACGTGCACGCACTTGCCGCCGGCGTCCTGGTGCTGGCCCTTGCCGCCGAAGGCGATCGAGAGCACCTCGCCGTGCGCGCCCTCGCCCATGAGCCAGATGGCCGGGTACTTCATGGTCAGCTTCGACCCGAGGTTCCCGTCCACCCACTCCATGGTCGCGTTCTCGTGCGCGACCGCGCGCTTCGTGACCAGGTTGTAGACGTTGTTCGACCAGTTCTGGATCGTCGTGTAGCGGCAGCGCCCGCCCTTCTTGACCACGATCTCGACGACCGCCGAGTGCAGCGAGTCGGACGAGTAGATCGGCGCGGTGCAGCCCTCGACGTAGTGCACGTAGGCGTCCTCGTCGACGATGATCAGCGTGCGCTCGAACTGGCCCATGTTCTCCGCGTTGATGCGGAAGTAGGCCTGGAGCGGCAGGTCGACCTTGACGCCCGGCGGCACGTAGATGAACGAGCCGCCCGACCAGACGGCCGAGTTGAGCGCGGCGAACTTGTTGTCGTTCTGCGGGATGATCGTCCCCATGTACTCGCGCACGATGTCTTCGTGCTCCCGGAGCCCCGAGTCCATGTCGAGGAAGAGCACGCCCTGCTCCTCGAGCTCGGCCTTGAGCTTGTGGTAGACGACCTCCGACTCGTACTGGGCGCCGACGCCGGCGAGGTACTTCTTCTCCGCCTCCGGGATCCCGAGCTTGTCCCAGGTGTCCTTGATGTCGGCGGGGAGGTCCTCCCACGTGTCCGCCTGCTTCTCGGTCGGGCGGATGTAGTAGTAGATGTTGTCGAAGTCGATCCCGGAGAGGTCGCCGCCCCAGGTCGGCATCGGGCGCGCGTAGAAGTAGTCGAGGCTCTTGTGCCGGAACTCGCGCATCCAGTCGGGCTCGTCCTTGTGGGACGAGATCGCGTCCACCAGCTCGTGCGACACCCCGCGGCCGGACTTGAAGAAGTAGTCCTCCGGGACGGAGAACCCGTACTTGACCTCGTAGTCGGAGCCGATCCCCTGGACGATCTCGGTCTCGGTTGTGGCCATTACGCCTCGCCTCCCACCGCGCCTTCGGGGATGAACGCCTCGTAGCCGTCCTTCTCGAGCTGCTTGGCCAGCTCGGGGCCGCCCTCGGCGACGATCTTGCCGCCGACGAAGACGTGGACGTAGTCGGGCGTGATGTAGTCGAGAATCCTCTGGTAGTGCGTGATCACGAGCGCGCCCATGTCCGGGCCGACGAGATCCTTGACGCCGCCGGCGACGATGCGCAGCGCGTCGATGTCGAGCCCCGAGTCGGTCTCGTCGAGGATGGAGATCTTGGGCGAGAGCAGCGCCATCTGCAGAATCTCGACGCGCTTCTTCTCGCCGCCCGAGAAGCCGTCGTTCAGGTAGCGGCTCGCGAGCTCCTTCGGGATCTTCAGACGCTCCATCGCGGCCACGACCTCCTTGCGGAACTCCCCGACCTTGACCGGATCGTCCACGCCGCCGTTCCGCGCCTTGCGCACCGCGTTCAGCGCCGCGCGCAGGAAGCTCGCGACGGTGACGCCGGGAACGACGTGCGGGTACTGGAAGGCCAGGAAGAGACCGAGCTGCGCGCGCTCGTCGGCGCCGAGCTCGACGATGTCCACGCCGTCGAGAAGGACTTCGCCCTCGGTGATCTCGTAGGCCGGATGACCCATGAGCGCGTAGGCGAGCGTGGACTTCCCGGAGCCGTTCGGGCCCATGATCGCGTGCACCTCGCCGGACGACACGGACAGGTCCACGCCGCGGACGATCTCGGTTCCGTCCTCGAGCGCGACGTGCAGATTCCTGATCTCCAGAGTGGCCAAGCTAGTGACAGTCCTTCCCTTGTCAGATACAGGGTGAGCCGCGAGGCTCGTGACAGTCCCAGTGTAGCTGCTTGGTTTCGCCCGACCGCACCCGGAAGACGCGGTGCTACCATCGGTTCATGCCGAGTTTCAGCTGGGAATGGCTCATCGTCGTCGCGGTCTTGCTCATGCTCTTCGGGGCGAAGCGACTGCCTGAGATGGGCCGCTCGCTCGGACGCGGGATGCGGGAGTTCAAGGAGGCCGTGACCGGCGGAGACGACGAGCCCGCCGCGAAGAGCGAGCCCCCCGCCGAGGTTCCGGCCCGGACCACGGCTCCGGCCCCTCCGGCAGCGCCCACCGCTCCCACCGAGACTCCCTCCGAGTCCGAGCGCGTCTCCAACTCGAGCTAGGCCACTCCCATGGCACGTTTGCCGCGCCGCCTCCAGCACGGGGAAAGCGCCACGCTCGTGGAGCATCTGGACGAGCTTCGCTCGCGGATGTTCGTCTGTGCCATCGCGCTCCTCGGCGGAATGGCGATCGCGTTTCCGTTCCACGAGCAGGTGCTCGAGTGGCTGATGGAGCCGCTGCCCAACGAGACGGAGCTCGTCACCTTCGGCGTCACCGAGCCGTTCTTCACGTCGTTCAAGATCTCGCTCGCGGCCGGCTTCCTGCTCGCGCTGCCGGTCATCCTCTGGCAGATCTGGAGCTTCCTCGCGCCGGCGTTCGAGGAGCACGCGCAGCGCGTCGTGGCCATCTTCGTCGCGATCGCGACCGGCCTCATGGCCGGCGGGCTCGCGTTCGGCTACTTCGTCGTCATGCCGCGCGCGCTCGACTTCCTCGTGAACTACGACAGCGAGGTCTACGACACGCAGATCCGCGCGAGCTACTACATCTCGTTCATCACGCTCTCGCTGCTCGCGTTCGCGCTCGTCTTCCAGCTGCCGATCTTCATCCTCGCGCTCGTCCGGCTCGGCGTCCTCACGACCGACCGCCTCCGCCGCAACCGGAAGATCGCGGTCGCGCTGATCGTGGTCGGCGCAGCGCTTCTGCCGACGGTCGATCCGATCTCGCTCGCCTTCGAGGTGATCCCGCTCCTCATCCTGTTCGAGGCGTCGATCTGGATCTCGCTCTTCTTCGAGAGGCGCTGGAAGCGGCAGGGGAAGCTCCCGGCGGACGAGCCGCTCGCCGGCACGGCCTGATGCGCGTCCTCTCGGCCGACTGGGTGCTGCCGGTCGCAGCGCCGCCGATTGCGGACGGCGCGGTCGCGATCGGAGACGACGGCCGGATTTCGGCGATCGGGACGCGGGCGGAGCTCGGCGAGGGCGAGCGCTTCGACGAGTCGGTGATCCTCCCGGGCTTCGTCAACGCGCACGCGCACCTCGAGTACGCGGCCTACGCCGGCTTCGGCGACGGGCTCCCGTTCGACCGCTGGCTGATCGTCCACATGGAGCGCAAGGGGAACCTCGAGGACGGCGACGCGGTGGCGATCGCCCGGCTGGGCGCGGCCGAGTGCTTGCGTTCCGGCATCACGACGGTCGCGGACGCGAGCTTCACCGGCGCCTCGGCCCCGGCGTGCGCCGAGCTCGGGCCTGCGCGCGATCGTCCACCTGGAGGTCTTCGGCCGCTCGGCCGACGCGATCGCCGAGCAGTTCGAGCCCAAGCGCGAGCGGATCGCCGACTCGCTCTCCGACCGGGTCCGCCTGGGCATCTCACCGCACGCGCCCTACACGGTGACGCCGGAGCTCTACGCCGCCGCGCTCGAGCTCGGCCTGCCCGGTGCAGACGCACCTCGCCGAGAGCGCCGCCGAGGACGAATGGCTGCGCTTCGGCACGGGCTCCTGGACCGCGCACGCGCATCTCCTCGTCGATCCCCCCGGCACGAGCGGAATCCGTCTCCTGGCCCGCCACGGCCTCCTCGACCGGCGCATCGTCGCCGCCCACTGCGTCCTCGCGGACGACGAGGAGATCGCGCTGCTCGCCGAGCACGACGTGGCCGTCGCGCACTGCCCGCGCTCGAACGCGCTGCTCGGCTGCGGCGTCGCACCGGTCGCCGCGCTCACCGCCGCGGGCGTGCGGGTCGGGCTCGGAACCGACAGCCCCGCCTCGACGCCGTCCTTCGACATGTTCGAGGAGATGCGCGCGGCAGTGCTCCTCGCACGCGCGTCCGAGCGCGACCCCGGCGCGCTCCTGGCGAAAGATGCCCTGGAACTCGCTACCCTTCGAGCTGCAAGCGCGCTCGATCTCGACGACGAGGTGGGCTCGCTGGCACCGGGCAAGCGGGCCGATCTCACGGTCGTCTCGCTGGCCGGAACGGCGTACCTGCCCTGGGAGGATCCAGCCGGAGCGGTGGTCTTCGGAGGAACTCCCGAGCGGGTGGAACTGACCCTCGTCGACGGCGAGGAGCGATACCGGAAAGGAGGGGAGACATGGCAAAGACTCAGACGCGACGCAAGAAGCGCACGCCGCCGCCTGCTCAGCGATCTGCCGCAAGCGCAGAAGACCTGATGTTCTTTCCCAGGCTTCGCAAGCGCGCGAAGTGGGTCTTCCTCTTCCTGGCGCTCGCGTTCGCCTTCGGCTTCGTCGGCTTCGGCGTCGGCGCCGGCGGCTCCGGCATCGGCGACTACCTGGCCGACCTCTTCAACCGCCAGCCCGGCACGGGCACGCCCTCGATCGACGATGCGCAGTCGCGCGTCGACGAGAACCCCGCGGACGCGGAGGCCCAGCTCGACCTCGCGAACGCGTACCAGCTCGACGGGCAAACGGACAAGGCGATCGCCGCGCTGACCGCGTTCCTCGTCGATCGAGCCCGAGGACACCGACGCGCTCCAGCAGCTCGCGAGCCTCTACCTGACGCAGCAGAGCGAAGCCCAGGCCGCCGCGCAGAACGCCCAGGCGCGCGCCGGCGGCTCCGCCTTCGAAGGTCTCCTCTTCGACCCGAGCGGCCACGCTCGGTGCCCGCGCTCGGCGGGAAGATCACCGGCGTCCAGCGCACGGAATCCCAGGGCGCCTACACGGACGCGCTGATCAAGAGCCAGGAGGCCGCGACGAAGGAAGCCGACACGTGGGAGAAGCTCGTCGCGCTCACGCCGGACGAACCGTCGCTCCTCCTCTCGCTGGCCAACGCGGCCACGCAGGCGAACGATCCGAACCGGGCCGTCGACGCCTACGAGGCGTATCTCAAGGCGTCGCCCGACGATCCGAACGAAGAGCAGATCCAGGACATCATCAAGCAGCTCAAGGAAGCGCCGAACTTCGTGAAGCCGGAGGACGAGAACTAGCTCGACCGCTCTCGTAACTCGGTTAGGCTAGGCCTTCCCGCCTGGCTTTCATGAACTTCACGATCAACACCGAGCAGCTCTCCGACGACGTCTTCGTCATCTCGCTCACGGGCGAGGTCGACCTCTACACGGCGCCCGAGTTCAAGGAGCAGCTCGTGGACATCATCGGGAAGGGCGCCTCGACGGTCGTGGTCGACCTCACCGAGACGACGTTCATCGACTCGACGACGCTCGGCGTTCTGGTCGGCGGAGTAAAGCGGCTGCGGCCCGGAGGGCGGGCAGGTGGTGCTCGTGTGCAGCGACCGCAACATCACGAAGATCTTCGAGATCACAGGACTGGACAAGGTGTTTCCGATCCATGCGACGCTCGCCGAAGCCGTTGAGACGACGACCGCTCCGTAGCGCGCTCCTCGCCGCCGCGCTCGTGGCCTTCGCGGCCGGGTGCGGCGGCCAGGCCGTCGACACGCAGGGCGCCGATCTCACCGAGGGCAAGGAGAAGTTCGTCGAGAAGTGCGGCGGCTGCCACGTCCTCGGCGCGGCCGGGACGAACGGCACGGTCGGGCCGAACCTCGACAACGCCTTCGGCGCCTCACGCGACGCGGGCTTCCACGAGAGCACGTTCTTCGAGGTCGTCCTCGAGCAGATGAAGATCCCGGGGAACGGCTCGCCGATGCCCGAGTTCGACTCGAAGCAGGACGCGGCGAACTACCTCACCGACCAGCAGCTCATCAACGTGGCGGCCTACGTCGCGTCGGTGGCCGGGACCGGCGAGGTGGCCGACCTGGAGCGATCCGAAGGCGCTCTTCACGGCGAGCTGCGGCTCCTGCCACGTGCTCGCCGACGCCGGCACGACCGGGACGACCGGCCCGAACCTCGACGACGCGCAGCCGACGCTCGACGCGGCGATCGAGCAGATCACGAAGGGTGGCGGCGGAATGCCGCCGTTCGAGGGCCAGCTCACCGAGGAGCAGATCCGGGCCCTCGCGGAGTACCTGGTCACCGCGACCGGCGGACGCTGCTAGCTCTCGGCTTCGAGATCCACGATCACGTGGGTGATCGGGCAGCCGTAGCGCTCGCGGGCTCGAACGACGACGCCTTTCTCCAGCCAGTTCGACCGCCCGGCGGGATGCGTCGAGATGACGATCTCGTCCGCGGGGAAGGTGCGGAGCGCGTCGTCGATCGCCTGGATCGGATCGTCGTCGCCCACCTGGCCGCGAACCTTCACTCCGGCGCCGCTGAGCGAGGACACGGAGACGTCGAGCCGCGCCTGCGCCTCCGCGCGGGCGTGATCCTCGTCCGACGTCCAGTGGCGGATCCGCGAGTTGAGCGCCGGGGTGACGACGAGCACCTCGGCGAGCGATCCGCGCTCCATGATCTCGCGGCGCAGCTCCGAGCCGGCCACCGTCTCGTTCGCGACCACGAGCACGCGGTGGACGTCGTCGTCCGGCTTGCGATCCCAGACGGCGGCCTCCTTCACCTTCGGCTCGCTGCGCAGGTAGATCCCGGCCGCGAGGCCGATCCCGAGCGCGAGGAACACCGCCAGCGCCAGCTCTCCGCCGCCCACGACGGCGGCGATGGCCACGGCCATGAAGAGCACTCCGATCACCAGGACGAAGCTGAACGCCTCTGCCTCGGTGCGGAGCGGGTTTCGCACGGCTTAGACGATGTAGACGGTGACGTAGACCACGATCCACATTACGTCGACGAAGTGCCAGTAGATCCCCGGGATCTCGACGCCGAGGTGGTCGTGGGCATTCGGGCCGAAGTGGCCGCGGACCGAGCGGATGAGCGCGTAGAGGAGCAGGTTGAGCCCGACGAAGACGTGGGCGCCGTGCAGTCCGGTGAGGCCGAAGAAGGTCGACGCGAACGCGCTGTCGGCCGGCGAGAAGCCGAGCCGCGTGTACTCGCGGATCTGGATCAGGAGGAACGTGGAACCGAGCAGGAACGTCAGCGTCAGCCCGGCGATGAGGCCCGCGCGGTGGTTGCGCTTGATCGACGTGAGCGCCCAGTGCATCGAGAAGCTCGACGTGACCAGGATGGCCGTGTTCAGGAAGGCCAGGTAGACGGGGAGCTCGTAGCCCGGCGGCGGCCAGGTCTCCTGCGGGACGATGATCCGCGCGAAGAAGAGCGTCGTGAAGAACGACCCGAAGAGCATGATCTCGGACGCGATGAAGAGGTAGATCCCGAGGAGGCGCGCGTCGACGCGCGAGCTGACGTTCGCGGTCGGAGGCCCGTGGTGGTCGTGCGCGGCGGCTTCCATCAGACCGCCGCCCTCTCGTGCCTCGGCCGGCTCGACGACCACGTGCGTCACCGGCAGCTTCGTCTGCTTCTTGATCCGCCCGATCACGTCGCGGCGCATCCAGCCGGACGTGGCCTGCGGGAAGGTCGAGACGATGATCTCGTCCACCCGCTCGTCGTGCACCGTGTTCACGGCCGCGGAGACGGGATCGGGATCGCCGACGTGGCCGGTCGCCTCGACGCCCGCCGCCTTGAGCTGCGCGACCGTCCGCTTCATGCGCCGCTCGGCGCCGGGCGGGTCGGCCGGGACGACGACGGTGAACTCGGACGGCGAGGCCTGCGCGCGGTCACGCACGGCCGCCAGGAGCGGCGCGCCGACGACGGTCTCGCTCCCGATGACGAGCACGTGCGCCAGCTCGCGCGGCTCGTTCAGGTCGACGACGATGTGCTCCACCGGAACCGGGGCAGCGGCCTTGCGCGCGCGGTCGATCAGGTTCCCGCGCAGCCAGCTCGAGCGCTCCTCCGGGTGCGTGGAGATGATCACCTCGTCGGGCTCGTACTCGGCGAGGCCGTCGCGCAGCGCGTGCAGCGGGTCCGGATCGACGACGGCGCCGCGCGCGGCGATGCCGGCCTCGTGGAGCAGGTCGAGCGTCCGCCGCAGCCGTCGTTCGGCGGCCGAGCGCCGCTCGTCCTCGTAGACGACGTACCCGGCGCGCGGCTCGTTCTGGGGGCAGATGACCGTGACGCGGATCGGCCCCTCCTCGGAGCGGCGGCGCAGCGCGTCGATGAGGCCCTGGCCGGCAACGGTCTCGTTCGCGAGCACGAGGATGTGGCGCACGCCTCGTCGCTCATGTGACCAGCTCCTCGGTCTTCTTCTCGGTCTCGGACGCGGCGTGGTCGCCGTTCCCGTTCACGATCGCGTGCCTCGCGCCGCGGACGCCGTACTCGTACGGGCTGCCGACGACCTGCGGGATCTCGTCGAAGTTGAACACCGGCGGCGGCGAGGAGACCTGCCACTCGAGCGTGAGCGCGCGCCACGGGTTCCCGGGCGCGATCGGGCCGCTCTTCCAGCTCGTGATCATGTTGTAGAGGAAGACGAGCGTCGAGGCCCCGAGCGCGAACGACGCGATCGAGATGGCGAGGTTCCAGTTGCCGAAGGCCGGGTCGTAGTCGGCGACGCGGCGCGGCTGGCCCTGGAGGCCGATCCAGTGCATCGGGAAGAAGGTCGCGTTGAAGCCGATGAACGTCAGCCAGAAGTGCCACTTGCCGAGCGTCTCGTTGTACATCCGCCCGGTCATCTTCGGGAACCAGTAGTAGATCCCGGCGAAGATCGTGAAGAGCGACCCGCCGAAGAGCACGTAGTGGATGTGGGCGACGATGAAGTACGTGTCGCTCGCGTGGATGTCGATCGGCACCGAGCCGAGGTAGACGCCGGAGAGCCCGCCGATCACGAACATCGTCACGAAGCCGAGTGCGAAGAGCATTGGCGTCTTGAAGTGCAGGCGCCCCTCCCACAGCGTCGCCAGCCAGGAGAAGACCTTGATGCCCGTCGGGACGGCGATCACCATCGTCGTGACCATCATCGGGACGCGCAGCCACTCGGCCATGCCGCTCACGAACATGTGGTGCGCCCAGACCGAGAAGCCGAGGATGAGGATGGCCATGAGCGACAGCGCCATCAGCCGGTAGCCGAAGATCGGTTTCCTCGCGAAGACCGCGATCACCTCCGAGGCGATCCCGAATCCGGGCAGCATCATGATGTAGACGGCCGGGTGCGAGTAGAACCAGAAGATGTGCTGGTACCCGATCACGTAGCCGCCCGCGTCCGGGTTGAAGAACTCCGTGTGGAGGACGCGGTCGAAGAGGATGAAGAACTGCGACCCGGCGATGAACGGCGTCGCGATGACGACGAGCGTCGAGGTCGCGAAGTTCGCCCAGACGAGGAGCGGCATGCGCCAGAAGGTCATCCCGGGCGCACGCATGGTGATGATCGTGACCAGGAAGTTGAGGCCGGTCATGATCGAGGACGCCCCGGCCCACTGGACGCCCATCTGGAACATGAGGTTCCCGTTCGGTTGCTCCACCGCGAGCGGCACGTAGTTCGTCCAGCCGGCGGCGAACGCGCCCAGGAAGTAGCTCGAGAGCATCATGAGGCCGGCGATCGGGAGCAGCCAGAACGACAGCGCGTTCAGGCGCGGGAAGGCCATGTCCGGCGCGCCGATCATGAGCGGGATCACGTAGTTCCCGAGTCCGGCGAACGCCGGGATGATGAACAGGAAGATCATCAGCGACGCGTGCACCGAGAAGAGGCCGTTGTAGGCCTGCGGATCCACGTACTGCATGCCTGGCTGCGCGAGCTCGGCGCGCATGAACATCGCGAGCAGCCCGCCGAGGATGAAGAAGACGATCGTCGTGACCAGGTACTGGACGCCGATCACCTTGTGGTCGGTGTTGATCCGGAAGTAGTCCTTCCAGCTGTACGCGCCGTGGCCGGAGTGATCCTCCGGGCGAGTAGGCCGGCCCGAGATCCAGTAGGCCCAGTAGTCGAAGCCGCCGATCCCGGCGAGGAAGCCGAGCGGCACGGTCACCATGAGCACCGTCACCCAGACGGCCTCGAGCATGAGCGGCTCGTAGCCGAGTGCGGCGCGGCCGCCCGCTACGAGGAGCAAGCCGATGACGCCGCCGAGAAGCGTGGTCCAGATCGCGCGCAGCCAGCCGGGCGCGAGCCACCGGTGGATGCCGGTCGGCGGCCGTTTCGGCGGCGCGTGCTCGACGTGGTCGTGGGTGTGGACGTCGACGCTCATGCGTTGGCCGTTTCGAGGAGGACAGTATCGATCGTCATGGCCCGCCCTCGTCCTTTCCGTCCGCGGCCCACTTCTCGTAGTCCTCGTGGGAGAGGACGATCGCGCGGGCGCGCATCGTGCTGTGCCCGAGCCCGCAGAGCTCCGTGCAGATCACCTGGTACGTGCCCACCTTCGTGGGAGTCACGAACGTCTCGGTCACGACGCCGGGAACGGCGTCCTGCTTCATCCGGAACTCGGGCACCCAGAACGAGTGGATGACGTCGGTCGCGGTGATCGACATCTCGTACGGCTCGTCCAGCTCGAGGACGAGGTCGCCCTCGACGCGGTCGTCGAGCTCCGGGTAGGTGAAGGTCCACGCGAACTGGGTGGCGCTGACCTCCACGGTGCGGTGGTCCTCGGGCACGGTCGAGATCCGGTTGAGGACGATGATCGAGAAGATCGACATGGCCACGACCAGCGCGACGGGGAGCGCCGTCCACGCGATCTCGAGGCCCGTGTTGCCGTGGATCGGCGCGCCGTCGTCCATGTCGTCGTCGCGCGCGCGGAACTTCCAGCCGGCGTAGACGGCGACGCCCGCGACGAGCGCGAACACGGCGACGCAGATGATCGTGACGAACCAGAAGACGGCGTCGATCTCTTCGGCCTGCTCCGACGCAGCGTCGGGAAGCCACGGGACTATGACGGCGACCGCACCGGTGACGACCCCGGCGAGGACGCCGATCACGAGCATCTGGATGATCGCGCGTCTTCTCATGCAGAGCGTGGGGCGGCTGGCCCTCGGCCCGAACCCTAACGGACGTGCTGGCGAGGGGCGGGCCCTTCGGCGAGGACGTGCGGACCGGCTCAAACCTCGACGAGCACCGGCGGTCGCCGCGGGCGGCACACCGACCCTCCCAGCTGCGGGTTTCTGTCCCTCGCGCGCGCGACGCCCCCGCCCTGGGTGGGGAGTGGCGCCACCCGCTTCCCGCTGAGAGCGTAGTCCCGAAAAGCGCGCGTGTCTGTGCCCGAAGCGTGCCGATTTCGTGCCGGGATTTCCCCAGGCCGCCGGGTGCACGTTGGTGCCCGGCCTGGCTCCCGCCTACGCTTCGCTGATGGACGAGCGCGTGCTGCTGGTCGAGGACGATCCGTCGATTCGAGAGGTGACCGCGCTCGGACTCGAGCAGGCCGGCTTCAAGATCACGTCCGCCGCCGACGGACGTGACGGGCTCGCCCGCTTCCGCGAGGGCTCGTTCGCCGCGGTCGTCCTCGACGTGATGCTCCCGGAGCTCGACGGCTTCGAGGTCTGCAAGGCGATCCGCCGAGAGAGCCGCGTCCCGATCGTGATGCTCTCCGCGCGCAGCGACACCGTGGACGTCGTGGTCGGACTCGAGCTCGGCGCGGACGACTACGTCACCAAGCCGTTCGAGCTGGCCGAGCTCGTCGCGCGCCTGCGGGCGGCGCTTCGTCGCGCGACCGAAGAGGCTCCCGAGGAGACGATCGTCGTCGGCGACCTCGAGATCGAGCCGGCGGCGTTCGCGGTCCGGCGCGGCGGCGAGGAGATCGCCCTGACGGCAACCGAGCTGCGGCTTCTCGTCGAGCTCGCCCGGCGGCCGCGCCAGGTCTTCACCCGGGAGCTCCTCCTCGAGCGCGTCTGGGGCTACGACTACCTCGGCGACTCGCGGCTCGTGGACGTCGCCGTCCAGCGGCTTCGCGCGAAGATCGAGGCGCGACCCGGCCACGCCGACGACGATCGTCACCGTGCGCGGCGTCGGCTACAAGCTCGGCCCGGGCTGATGCGCGACCGCATCCCGACCGGGCGTCTGCGCCGGCGGCTGACGATCGCCTTCGCGCTCGTCGCGGGGCTCTCGGCGCTCGCGCTGGCCGTCGGCTCCTACGCGGTCGTTCGCGACGCGCGCCTGGACGACTCGGTCGACCGCGCGCTCGCACAGGCGCGGTTCAATCTCGGGTTCGCGGCGGAGGTGCTCGGCGACGGCACCGGCGAGCAGGCGACCGACGAGCTGCTCGCGGCCTTCGAGCGCCGCGGGGACTTCGACACGGTCGGCAGCGTGGCGGGGCGCGACATCTCGTCCAGCGTGTCGCTCGACGCCGCGCAGGTTCCCGAGGATCTCCGCGCGCTCGTCGAGGACGGACAGCTCGCGTACAAGCGGGCCGAGCTCGGCGGGCGAGCCGGGCGTCGTGGTCGGCGGCCAGGTCGCGGACACCGACGCGGAGCTCTACTTCGTCTTCTCCGAGCAGGAGCTCGAGGACGAGCTCGGCCAGCTGCGCACGATCCTCCTCGTCGGCGTTCTGATCCTGGCACTCGTCGGGACGCTCGTCGGCGCGATCCTCGCGCGGCGCACGCTCGCGCCGGTGGGCCGTGCCAGCGCGGCCGCGCAGTCGCTCGCCGAAGGCCTCCTCGAGACGCGCATCCCGGTGGAGAGCGCGGACGAGTTCGGCGCCTGGGCGGCGTCGTTCAACGAGATGGCCGAGGCGCTCGAGGCCAAGATCACGGCGCTCTCGCAGGCGGAGGCGCGCGAGCGGCGCTTCACGTCGGACGTGGCGCACGAGCTGCGCACGCCGCTGACCGCCCTCGTCGGCGAGGCCGAGCTGCTCGGCGAGCACCTGGACCAGATGCCGGCCGACGCACGCCGCCCGGCAGAGCTCCTCATCGCCGACGTCGCCCGCCTGCGGCGCCTCGTGGACGACCTGATGGAGATCTCCCGCCTCGACGCGAGCGGCGAGACGCTGCACCTCGAGCCCGTCGACCTGGCGGCGCTCGTGCAGGCGATCGTGCGCTCGCGCGGCTGGGACGGCGTCCGCATCGAGGCGCCGGATGCGGCGAGGCTCGTCACGGATCCACGGCGGCTCGAGCGGATCGTGGCGAACCTCATCGGGAACGCGGTCGAGCACGGCGGCGGCGACGTGGTCGTCTCCGTTCGCGGGACGACGATCGAGGTCTCCGACGACGGCCCGGGCATCCCGGCCGGCGACCTCCCGCACGTCTTCGACCGCTTCTACAAGGCCGACCGGGCCCGAAGCGCGGGCGGGAGCGGGCTCGGCCTCGCGATCGCGCTCGAGAACGCACGGCTTCTGGATGCGACGCTCGACGTTGCGAGCGAGGAGGGGCGCGGCACGCGGTTCACGCTCCGGCTTCCTGTGACCGAACCGTTACACGACCGTGATGGAGCCGTTGCGGGGCACGACGACGATGGTGAGCAGTCCCCAAGGAGGAACCCGTGAAACCGCTCGCACTCGTCGCCGCCCTCATCGCACTCGCCCTCTCGGCCGCCGGATGCGGCAACAACGACGCGGTCTCCGCAGGGCCCGCGCCCAACAGCTCCACCGAGCCAGTCGGACGTCGGCGGCACCGGCGCCGGCGTGACGACGACCTCAACCGACGAGGAGGGCGGCGGTGGCACACCGGCTCCCACGTCGAGGCCCACGTACGAGGTCTGGTTCGCGCGCGGCGACACGCTCGAGCTGACGCACCAGCTCGGCGAGCCGACGCAGGCCGTGCTGGCCGGAGCGTTGACCCATCTCCTCGCCGGACCCGGCGCCGTCACTGGCGGAACGAGCTCGACCGCGATCCCGGCCGGGACGCGCCTGCTCGGCGTGGACATCGACGACGGCGTCGCGACGGTCGACCTGAGCTCGGAGTTCGAGTCGGGCGGCGGGTCGCACTCGATGTTCATGCGCCTCGCGCAGGTCGTCTACACGGCGACGCAATTCGACACCGTGAAGTCGGTGCGGCTCCGCCTGGACGGCGAGCCGGTCGACGTCTTCTCTGCCGAGGGGATCGTTCTCGACAAGCCGCTGACGCGGAAGGACTACGAGGAGCTGCTCCCGCCGATCGTCGTCGAGGCGCCGATCTCCGACACGGCGGTTGCGAGCCCGCTCGTCGTATCCGGGAGCGCGAACGTCTTCGAGGCGAACGTGACGCTGATCCTCCTCGACGAGAACGGGAAGGAGCTCGTGCGGACGTTCACCACGGCCACATGCGGCACCGGCTGCCGCGGGACGTTCAGCAAGTCGCTGTCCTACGACGTGGCGAAGACCCAGTTCGGAACGCTGATCGTGCAGGACGACGATGCCGACGGCGACGGCGACCCGAGCTACGAAGTCCGGGTCCCGGTGCGGCTCGAGCCGTAGCCGGGATCCGGGGCCATCTGGCCCCAGTCGGGCGTCGCGCGCGCCTCGCGCGCGCGACGCCCCCGCCCTGGGTGGGGAGTGGCGCCACCCGCTTCCCGCTGAGAGCGTAACCGCCGAAAGCGCACGTGTCTGGCCCGGTCCGTGCCGACTTCGTGCCGAGGTTTCCCCGGCGCGGCGGGCTACGAGGAGACGAGCGGCAGCGGCTTCTTGATGCCGACGCCGAGCTCACGCTTTGCGTCCACGACCGCCTGGGCCAGCCCGACGATCGCCTGCGAGACCTCGGCCTCGGGGTCGATGAGCACGATCGGCTCGCCCTCGTCCGCCAGCGCGCCGAGCTTCGGGTCGAAGGGCACGCGCGCCAGGAGCGGCGCCTCGATCTCGGCCGCCAGCGCCTCCCCGCCGCCGACCCCGAAGAGCTCTTCGCCGGATCCGACGAGGAACGACATGTTCTCGACCACGCCGAGCAGCCGCATGTTCGTCTTGCGCGCCATCTGCGCCGCCCGCACCGCGACCTGCTGCGCCGCCTTGTGCGGGGTCGTCACGACGAGGGCCTCCGCCCGCGGCAGCAGCTGGCCGAGGGAGATCGCCACGTCGCCGGTTCCCGGGGGCATGTCCACGACGAGCACGTCCAGCTCGCCCCAGTGCACGTCCGACAGGAACTGCTCGAGCGCGCGGTGCAGCATCGGCCCGCGCCACATGACCGGCGCGTTCTCGTCGAGGAAGAACCCGATCGACATGACCTTCAGGTCGCCGCGCACGGGCGGGACGATCATCTTGTCCACCGCGACCGGCGTCTGGTGGATGCCGAGCATGTGCGGGATCGAGTAGCCGTAGACGTCCGCGTCGAGGATCCCGGTCTTCAGCCCGAGCGTCGAGAACGCCGCCGCCAGGTTGGCCGAGAGCGACGACTTGCCGACGCCGCCCTTGCCGCTCGCGACCGCGATCACGCGCGTGGACGCGTCGACGGAGATCCCGGGCGTGCGCTCGGCGACGCCGCCGCGCAGCTTCGTGGTCAGCGCGACGCGCTCCTCCGGGGACATGACCGTGAAGCCGAGCGTGACCTGCTCGACGCCCTCGACCGTGCCGAGCGCTCGCTCGACCTGCTCCTCGAAGCTCGAGCGAAGCGGACAGCCGGCGATCGTCAACGCGATCACGAGCTCGACCTTCGGACCGTCGATCTCGATCGAGCGGACCATGTCCAGCTCGACGACCGAGCGGTGCAGCTCGGGGTCGATGACGCCCTCGAGAGCGTGCATGATCTCGTCGCGCGATGGAGCCATAAGAACTACCCTAGCAGCGGTTTTTCGCCCCATGGCAGCCCAGATCTGGCCCAATCTCTCCACCCGGCTCGAGGGACGCATCGTCGTCTGCGAGCCCCTCGACGCGCGCCACGGCGACGGCCTCTGGGCGGCCGCCCAGACTGCGGAGATCTGGGACTGGATGCCGCTGCGGATCGGTCACGACCGCGCCGCGTTCGACGCGTGGCTCGAGTGGTCGCTCGGCGATCTGCGCGACGGGATCTCGGCGCCGTTCGCGATCCTCTCCGCGCAGACCGGCGAGGCGATCGGGTCGAGCCGGTACATGTCGCTGCGCCCCGAGCACAAAGGGCTCGAGATCGGCTACACGTGGATGGCGCCCTCGACCTGGGACACCGGCGCGAACGCCGAGGCGAAGCTCCTCCTCTGCGGCCACGCGTTCGAGGACCTCGGCTGCATGCGGGTCGAGTTCAAGACGGACGCGAAGAACGAGAACTCGCGGCGGGCGCTCGCGGCACTGCCTGCCGAGTTCGAGGGGATCTTCCGCAAGCACATGCTCGTCCGCGACGGCGAGCTGCGCGACTCGGCCTGGTACGCGATCACCGACGACGACTGGCCCGACGTGAAGGCCGGGCTCGAAGCACGGGTTGCGCGGAAGCTGGCGGGCTAGGCTTCGCGGATGCTCCGGGGTCTAGTTCTGACGATCCTGCTCGTCGCGCTCGCCGCGGGCTGCGGCGACGGCGACAAGTCGAGCGGCACGCAGGCTACGACCGTCGCCGGTGGAACGACCGAACCGACGACGAGCACCGTGGGATCGACCACGACGACTCCGCCCGAAGAGACGAGCCTCGCCTACCAGACGTGGTTCACGCGCGACGGGCAGCTCCAGCTCACCTGGGTCGAGGGCGAGCAGACGCGTCGGCGTCCTCACGCAGGCGATGCTGATCCTCCTCGCCGGGCCGTCCTCAGGGGACGACGAGACGTCCATTCCGGCCGACACGGAGCTCATCAACATCGATCTCGCCGACGGAATCGCGACGATCGACCTCTCGAGCGAGTTCCGGGACGCTGACCGGCTTGCGATCGGCCAGGTCGTCTACACGGCGACGCAGTACCCGACCGTCCGCGCAGTGAAGCTCTCCGTCGAGGGAACCGCGCTCGGAGCGCCCACCGCGCTCAAGCGCAAGACCTTCGTCGACCTGCTGCCGCCGATCGTCGTCTCGACGCCGAACGGACTCCAGCCGGTCGGATCGAGCTTCCGCGGTCGCCGGCACGGCGAACGTCTTCGAGGCGAACGTGACCATTCGCGTCCTCGACGAGAACGGGGACGAGATCTACAGCGACTTCACCACGGCGACGTGCGGAACGGGCTGCCGCGGACGCTTCCACAAGCAGGTCGAGGTCGATTTCGGAGACTCCACGTCGGGCACGCTGGTCGTGCAAGACGACGACGCCGACGGCGACGGGAGCCCGAGCTACGAGGTTCGGATCCCGCTCGAGTTCAGCTGAGTCTGCGGTAGAGCTCGTCGCAGAGCTCGCGGGTTCCTGCGGCGACCACGCGTGAGCGGCCGTCCAGGTCGAGCGGCGCCTGACCGAACGGCGGATCGTCGGGCAGGTCGATCGCGAGCTCCCGCTCGAGGACGAGGAGCTGCGCCGCGGCGATGTCCACCGAGCGCGCCGGCTTCAGCGAGCACACGGCGTCGACGCGACCGGCGGCCAGGTGGCACAGCGCGAGCGCGAGCGAGCCGAACACGCGCGTCCGGTAGGCGAACCCGACCATGGCGCCGACCTTGTCCGCGAGGAGGCCGGTGAGCGTCGCCTCCATCACGAGCACCTCGATCTCGTCCTTGGGACCGGGCCCGGCGAGCGGAACGCCGTCGAGCCAGGCGCCCTCGCCGCGGATCGCCGTCCATTCCTCTCCGCTGCCGTAGTCCTGGATGAACCCGACCACGACGTCGCCCATCGACGGCCCCTCGGCGATCGCGATCGACAGCGCGAACCAGGGGACGCCGCGCTTGGCGTTCAGGCTGCCGTCGATCGGGTCGACCACGACGACGGGCCCCGAGCCGTCGCCGAAGACGCGCTCGCCGAGCTCCTCCGAGACGAGCGTGAAGTCGAGCCCGGACCGTTCGAGCACCGCGACGACGGCGGCCTCGGCGGCGGCATCGACCGCGGTGGTGTCGTCGCCGCCCTCGCCGGCGCTCAGCACCGGCTCGCGCTCGTCGCGGGTCGGCAGCTCGGCGACGGCGCGGGCCACGGCGGCCGCGGCCGCGCGGCACAGCTCGAGCCAGGCCTGCGCGTCGATCGTCATTCGTCGAACGGCGCGATCAGCAGGCCGCTCGTCAGCTTGGGGAAGAAGTACGTGCTCTTCTGCGGCATGACCTCGCCGGCGCGCGCGAACTCCTCCACCTGGTCGATCGTGGGAGCACGGACGAGAAACGCCGCCGTGGCCGCGCCCGAGCGCACCGCATCGACCGCATCGGCCGCGTAGGCCTCGTAGCGCACGCCCTGGAGCCCGAGCTCGTCGAGCGCGGCGGTGTCGAGCGCTCCCTCGGCGGGCTCTCCCTCGGCAAGGCGGGCACCGTCCGCGGTGACCATGACGAACGCAGGCCGGTCTCGGGGAAGCTCGTCCAGCCGCGCGAGACCGTCCTCGGCGCCGGCGACGTCGGTGAGCGCGAACCCGTTCAGATCGGGAAGCGCTCCGGCGATCGTTCGGTGCGTCGGGAAGATCACGAGGCCGGGATCGGTCCGCGAAACCAGCGCCGCGAGGATGTACGCGGTCTCCTCGGTGCCGTCCTCCTCGTGGAAACGGAGCGCCGTCTCGTAGCGGTGATGGCCGTCGGCGATCACGAACGGCGCCTCGATCGCGGCCAGCGCCTGCTCGATCGCCGGCCGGATCGTCGACGCGCCAGAGCCGGCTGCGCACGCCCTCGAACTCGGCCTCGATGTCCGGCTCGCCGTTCGTCTCCGCGGGCGACGACCCGTCGTGGAGGAGCAGCACCGGCGACAGCTTGGCGCGCACGGTGCGCAACAGGTCGAGCCGCAGGCGCTTCTGCTGCGTGAACGTGCGCTCGTGCGGATAGACGCCGCTCTCGCCGTACGGGCCGACGCGCAGGCGCGCGACGAGGCCGCGACGGGTACGCCGCTCGCCGTCCGGGCCCTCGAACGTCTCCTCGAGGATCCACACGGCGGGCTCGGCCTCGCGCACGAGCACGCCTTCGTCCTGCCACTCGCTGAATTCCCGCCCGGCCTCCTCGGGATCCGACGGACGGGCCAGCCGGATGACGTTGTGGGGGCTCGCCGCGAGCAGCTTGTCGCGCAGCTCCGGGGTCACGACGTCGTGCGGCGGAGCCACGAGCGTGTCGAGCGGCCCGGCCACGTCCGGGTCGAAGCGAAGAGCGCGAAAGGGCTTGACGCGGGCCACAGCGGCGAGGCTACCGAATGCGCATGGAACCGAGGGATATCGTCCGTCGCCGACCGTAGACTCAGGGTCGTGAGCGTCGCGCTCTCCCACGCGTCGACGCCGCATCTTCCAGGCGGCGGGAACGCCCTCGCCAAGATCTCGGAGTTCGCCGAGGACCGGACGATCGAGGGCGTCTTCGCGGTCGCCCGCAAGCGCCGCTTGACCACGCGTGCGGGCCGTCCCTATCTCGCGCTCGAGCTCATGGACTCCACCGGCCGCATCGAAGGCCGGGTGTGGAGCGACGTCGAGCTGCTCGACCGCCGCTTCAAGGAAGGCGACGCCGTCCGCGCCCTCGCGCGCGTGGAGAAGTTCCGCGACCGGCTCCAGCTGGACATCCGCTCGCTCGAGCCCGCCCAGGTCGAGGTCGCCGCGCTCGTCCCCGAGTCCCGGCGCGACATCGAGGAGCTGGACGGCTTCCTCGACTTCCTGGCCGAGGAGCTCGTGCACACGAGCCTGCGGGCGTTCATCGAGGGCATCGTCGCCGACGCCCCGTTGCGCCAGCGCATCCGCACGCTGCCGGCCACGCCCGACGGGCATCACAGCTACTCCGGCGGCCTGCTCGAGCACACGGTCGCCGTGGTCACGCTCTGCCGTGACGCAGCCGACCTGCACAAGCGCCTGCGCCGGGACTTGCTCCTCTCCGCGGCGATCGTCCACGATCTCGGCCGCACGCTCGAGCTCGCCGACGGGCCGCTCGCGCTGCCGACCGCCGAGGGGAAGCTGCTCGGCCACGTCCACCTGGGGCTGCGCCTCGTCGAGGAGCGCACCGGCGGAATGGAGCCCGAGGTTCGCGCCGAGCTCCTGCACGCGGTCGCCTGCCACCACGACCCGCGCTCGGCCCGCACCGCCGAGGCGCTCGTCCTCTTCCACGCGAACCAGCTCGACGCCGTCGCAGCCACCCGGCCGGTGGAGACGACGTAGCGGACGAGAAGCTCCTCCGGATCTACCTGAACGACCATCTCGCGGCCGCAACCGTCGCTCCCCGGCTCGCACGCCGCTGCCTCTCCCGAAACCGCGACGGAGAGCTGGGGCGCTTCCTGGAACGCCTGGCCGCGGAACTGGACGACGACCGGCAAGCGCTCGCGGCGCGCGATTTCCGCCGGAACCGCTTCAAGCTCGGCGCCGCGGTCGTCGGCGAACGGCTCGGCCTCCTCAAGCTGAACGGGCGGATCGTCAACTACTCGCCGCTTTCGCGCGTGCTCGAACTCGAGGGACTCGGCCTGCTCGTCGCCTTCAACGAGTCGCTCTGGCAAGACGCTCGGCGACGTCGAACGGGCCGCCGGGTGCGCGCAGAATCTGACGAATTGGAAGGTTTCTGTACGAAGGCGAAGCGCACCGCATTTGGGGATGAACTCGACGCCTCGGTCCTGACTAGAGTTCGGCCCGATGCCCGACCGCGAAGACGCAGCTCGACGCCTACGCACGGTTGATCGTCGAGGTCGGCGTGAACCTCGAGGAGGGCCAGGACCTTCGGGATCAGCGCGTTCGTCGAGCACGCCCCGCTCGTGCGGGCGGTCACGCGGGTCGCCTACGAGAAGGGCGCCCGCTACGTCGACGTCTTCTACCTGGACGAGTACGTCCGGAAGGCCTACGTCGACCTCGCTCCCGAGGAGACGCTCGGGGTGTCGCAGCCCTGGGCGCTCGAACGCGTGAAGAGCTTCGGCGACCGCTGCGCGTATCTGACCATCCGCGGTCATCCCGACCCGACGCTCTTCGAAGACACCGACGACGACCGCAACGCGAAGTCGCGGCTGCGCGACGAGCAGGCGATCTGGCTCTCCCACGTGACGGGCCGCAAGGTGAACTGGTGCATCGTCGGCTGCCCGACCGAGGGGTGGGCGAAGGCGGCGCTGGGCGAGCCCGATCTCGACCGGATGTGGGATGCCGTCCTCGCGACCGTTCGCATGGACGAGGACGATCCCGTCGGCGCCTGGCGCGAGCACATCGCGCGGCTGCAGGCGCGGTCGAAGGCGATGGACGAGCATCGCTTCGACAAGATCCGCTTCCGCGGGCCGGGCACGGACCTCACAGTCGGCCTGCATGCCGGCTCGCGCTGGCGCTCGGCCCAGGAGTCGACGCACTGGGGCCGCTCGTTCGTCCCCAACCTGCCGACCGAGGAGATCTTCACGACACCGGATGGTCGCCGCACCGAAGGCCATGTCCGTTCCACGTATCCGCTGCTCGCCCAGGGCAAGGTCGTCGAGGGCCTCGAGCTCACCTTCGAGGGCGGGCGCATCGTCGACGTCCAGGCGTCCAACGGCGCCGAGGTCGTGCGCGGCCAGGTGTCCTCGGACGACGGCGCGGCCATGCTCGGCGAGATCGCCCTCGTGGACGGGACGTCCCGCGTCGGCAAGTCCGGGATCGTCTTCGTGGACACGCTCTTCGACGAGAACGCGACCGCCCACATCGCCTACGGCCAGGGCTTCCCGTTCGCCGTCGACGGCGCCGAGGACATGAGCCCGGAGGAGCAGCACGCGAACGGCGTGTCGCACTCCTCGATCCACACGGACCTGATGATCGGCGGCCCCGAGGTGGACGTCGACGGCATCACCGCGGACGGCCAGGAAGTGCCGATCATCCGCGCGGACGCCTGGCAGCTCTAGCGTTCTCCGCTCGACCAACATGCCGAATCCGCCGGGCGTGCATGCGATCGTGTCGTTGATCCTCAGAACCTCGAACGTCTCGCCGGCCGCATAGGCGGGCGAAGCGCCCCACAGGAGGCCTGCCGCAACGGCGGCGATGAACAGCGGCGCATGCTTGCCTTTCAGCACGGACGGAGTGTAGGAGAGCGCGGTTGCACCTGCAACGATCGCCACAACCGGCGCCGGTGACTAGACGTTGAAGCGGATGTTCAGAACGTCGCCGTCCTGAACCTCGTACGTCTTGCCTTCCAGCCTCTGAAGGCCGCGCTTCGCCGCTTCGGCGTGCGATCCGCACTCGACCAGGTCGCTCCAGCCGATCACCTCGGCGCGGATGAAGCCGCGGGCGATGTCCGTGTGGATCTCGGCGCCGGCCTCGAGCGCCGTCTGGCCGGAGACGAGCGTCCACGCGCGCGTCTCCTTCTCGCCGGCCGTGAAGAAGCTGATCAGCTCGAGCGCCTCGAAGAGCCGCGGCACGATGCCCTCGAGCGCCGACGGGCCGTCCCTGAACTCCGCCGGCCTCCTCCGGAGACATCTCGGACAGCTCGGCCTCGAGCTTCAGGTCGATCCCGCCCGGGCCGTTCTCGACGGCGACGATCGGCTTCGTCGTCAGCGGCTCCAGGTTCGGCGGCAGCTCGTGGGGATAGTCGCGCAGCGTGTGCCCGTCGCCCAGGTGGACGAGCAGCGCGCGCAGGTCCTCCGCCTCCTTCTTCAGCGCGGGATCGCCCGACTTGGCCTGCTGCTCGACTCGTTCCAGCCGGCGCTCGACGTGCTCGTGGTCGGCGACGAGGAGCTCCAGCTCGAGCGCCTCGAGATCGCCGGCCGGGTTCGCGTCCTCGCCCCAGCCGTTCAGGACGGCGAGCAGCGCGTCGACCTCGCGGAGACCGCCGAGAAGCTGACGGCCGGAGCCCGGCACGTCGACGACCCGCACGGCGGCCGGCGTGATCTTCTTGGCCGAGACGACCGCGGCGACCTGGTCGAGCCGCGGGTCGGCGATCGCCGCCATGCCGACGTTCTCCTTGCCTGAGACGGTCGCGTACGCGGTGATCTCCGCTCCCGCGCTCGTGAGCGCGTTGAAGAGCGTGGTCTTCCCGGCGTTCGGGAGTCCGACGATTCCGGCTTGAACGGCCATGACGGCCGCTCAGGTTACTCGTCGAGCGCGCGCTGGAGCGCGCCGAGCGCGCGATGCTGGAGCGCCTTCACGGCGCCCTCGGTCTTCCCGAGGACGACGGCTGCATCCGCATTCGAGAAGTCGAACCCGAACTTGAGCGTCAACACCTGCCGCTGGTCGTACGAGAGCCCTTCGATGAGCTCGAGAAGCCTCGCGTCGCCGATCGTGTGGAGCGCGCTCTCCTCGGCCGAGGGCTCGAGCTCGTCGATGAACTCCTCCGGATCCTCCTCGAGCTGCCAGCGCCGGCCGCGGCGGAAGTGATCCATCGCGAGGTTGTGCGCGATGCGGAAGAGCCAGGCCGAAAACGGAGCGCGCCGCCAGACGAAGCGGTCGATCGACTCGAGCATCTTCACGAAGGTCTGCTCGGTCAGATCCTCGGCGTCGTGCCGGTTGCCGACCGACGCCTGGAGGTAGGCGTAGATGCGGTCGAAGTGGAGCGTGTAGAGCTCGCCGAGCGCGTCGCGGTCGCCGGTCTGGGCCCGGGCGACGAGCGCCCGCATGTCCGGCCCGGGCGTCGCTGGAACGCGTACGCCGGGTCGGTCGATGGTTGTGGTGTATGCCTCTCCCATGAAAACCCCGCCATCCCCCGGAAGGGGTATGGCTCCCTGCGACGCACATAAGCAGAGGTCTGCGAAAACGCAAGAGGGGGATTTCGGGTCGACGGCCGAGCGCGCCGCGGAGAGCTGGCGCACTTCCGGCACAGACACGTACGCAATTCGTGGATACGCTCGCAGCGGGAAGCGGGTGGCGCCACTCCCCACCCAGGGCGGGGGCGTCGCGCGCGCGAGCGGCGCAACCGTGCGAGCTCGAGGCCGCGTCTAGCCGGAGAAGCCGATGCTCGTCTCGCGGGAGAACCGCTTGACGTAGCTGACCGCGCGCACCGGGACGACGATGGAGCCGTCCTCGGTCGCGATCTCGATCACCGAGTCGCCGCCGAGCGCCGCCTTGAGCTCGTCGAACGAGGGCTCGGAGATGAGCGCGGTAACGGTCTGGCCGCTGTCGAAGCCGATCTGGATCCGCAGAAGATCGTCAGACACTGAGCACCTCCGCGAGGACGCCGTCGAGGGTTTCCGGATGGACGAACACGACGCGCTTGCCGCCGAGACCGGCGCGCGGCTCGGGGTCGATCACGTTCGCGCCGAGCGCCGTCAGCTCGTCGACCGCGTCGTCGATCGAGTCGACCTCGAACGCGATGTGGTGCATGCCGGGGCCGCGCTTGGCGAGGAACTTGCCCACCGGCGTGTCGGGCCCGAGCGGCGAGACCAGCTCGACGCGGCCGGTGCCGACGCGAAGGTAGACGGCGTTCACGCCCTGCTCCTCCATCCGGCCCTCGAGCTCGATCTCGGCGCCGAAGAGCCGGCTGTAGACCGCGACCGACTCGTCGAGATCCTCGACGGCGAGCGCTACGTGGTGGACTCCCCGAACCTGCACGGCGCGGGCGATGCTACCCGCTCGGCGGGTCGCGACGAGCGCGCCTCAGCGACGGCCGCGGGCTTCGATCTCCTCGATCCGCGCCTCGACGAGCTTCGTCACGAGCTCCGCGGGAAGCGGGTCGTCCGTCTGGAACTGGAGCGTCCCCTTCGCCGTTCGGAAGGGCTCGAGCTCCTCGGCGAAGGCCTCGATCACCTTGTTGCTCATGGGGAAGAGGCTGCAGTGGTTCTTGAAGCCACCGTAGGAAACGAGCGGCCGGCCGTTGTGCTTGAACGTGGGTATTCCGTAGCTGATCGTCTCAGTAGCCTCCGGCGCGGCGGCTCTGATCGTCTCTCGGAGGGATTCGAGAGCGGCGCGCGACTCCGCCGGAAGCGCGGACAGGTACTGCTCGACTTCGGCGGGACCGGCCACGACCCAACGCTACCCGTGCGGATGAGCCGCTAAAGCTGGGAGGGATCGACCCAGTACGGCTCGGCGGGCATCGCGACCGCGCGCGGCATGCCGACCGCGTCCGAGGAGTTCGACTCGCTCTGAACCCCGGCGAGAACCTCCTGGAGCTCCGCGCGGTCGAGCGTCTCCTTCTCGAGCAATGCGCTGGCGATCCGGTCGAGCGACGCGCGGTGCTTGGCGAGGAGGCGAATCGCCTCGCCGAACGCGTGGTCGGTGAGTCGCGCCTGCTCCTGGTCGCGCACCTGCTTCGTGTGCTCGGAGAGCGCGTAGTTGTCGGCGCGCATCGTGCGCGACGCGACGCCCTCGCCCATGCCGAACTCGAACACCATCCGGCGCGCGAGATCGGTCACGCGCTCGAGGTCGTTCGCGGCGCCGTTCGTGACCGCGCCGAAGACGATCTGCTCCGCGGCGCGGCCGCCGAGCATGACCTTCATGAGGTCGAGGAACTCGTCCTTCGTGTGGAGGTAGCGGTCTTCCTGCGGCGTGTTCAGCGTGTAGCCGAGCGCCTGGCCGCGCGAGACGATCGTGACCTTCTGGACGGGCATCGGCTCGCCCAGGAGATGCGACATGAGCGCATGGCCGCCCTCGTGGTAGGCGAGGATGCGCTTCTCCTTCTCGGTGACGACGCGGCGCTGCTGGAGGCCGGCGACGATCCGCTCGATCGCGGAGTCGAAATCGTCCTGGCAGATCGTCTTGCGCTCGGCGCGGCCGGCGAAGATCGCCGCCTCGTTCGTGATGTTCGCGAGATCGGCGCCGGTGAGTCCGGCGGTGACCCGCGCGACCGAGGTCAGGTCGACGTCGGCGTCGAGCGGCTTGCCCCGCGTGTGGACGTCGAGGATCGCCTGGCGACCGGCGAGGTCGGGCGGAGAGACGAGGATCTGGCGGTCGAAGCGACCCGGGCGAAGGAGCGCCGGATCGAGGTCGTCGAGGCGGTTCGAGGCGCCGATCAGGACGACCTGCGCGGGACCGGCGAACCCGTCGAGCTCCACGAGGAGCTGGTTCAGCGTCTGGTCCTGCTCACGGTTGTGGCCGGAGCCCGAGCGGCGCATGCCGACGGCGTCGAGCTCGTCGATGAAGACGATCGAGGGCGCGTTCTGGCGCGCCTTCTCGAAAAGCTTGCGGATGCGGGCGGCGCCGAGCCCGGCGAACATCTCCACGAACGCGGAGGCGCTCTGCGAGTAGAAGGTCGCGCCCGAGGCGTTCGCGACCGCCTTCGCGAGCAGCGTCTTCCCGGTCCCGGGCGGGCCGTAGAGGAGGATCCCCTTCGGCACGCGCGCGCCGAGCTGGGCGAAGCGCTGCCGGATCCTGGAGGAAGTCGACGACCTCCTGCAGCTCGGCGCGCGGCCTCGTCCACGCCGGCGATGTCCTTCCAGGTCACGGACGACTTCGAGTCGGGCTCGACCTCGGTCGGCTTGACCCGGGGCATGAGTCCGACCGCCTTCCACATCAGCCACACGAGCAGGCCGATGAAGATCAGCGGCAACCACGTGTAGATGATGCCGAGGATGTAGGAAAGGATGTCCCCGAACGTCTCCACCACCTGCCCATCGGCCGTGGAGCGGGGAATCTAAAGGGCCGGTGCTATTCGACGAGCTCGAGGCGCGGATTCGGGTTGAGGCGCCGGCCGACCTTGGCGGACGGCTCGCCGTCGGTCGTGACGACGTCGGCCGTGAAGTCGTTCTCGCCGCGGATGAGCGCCGAGCCGACGCCGTAGGAGTCGACCGGCACGCCGCGCTCCTCGAACGCCCGGATCCGCTCGACGTCGAAGCCGCCCGAGACGACGATCTTCACGTCGCCGAAGCCCTCCGAGTCGAGCGCGGCCCGCACCTTCTCGACGAGCCGCTGGTTCACACCGCGCGGGTCGAAGTAGCCCATCTCGCTCCACAGGGAGCGGTCGACGAGCGTCGCCGACGTGTCGAGCCGCACGCCCCAGAGCTTCGGCCCGAGCGCGTTCGCGACCGCGAGCGCGGTCCGCACCGAGTCGTTCTCGAAGTCGACCAGGACGACGATGTGCGTGTCGTCGGGCGCGAACTCGGCGAACTTCTGCGCGGCGAGCACCGTGTCGCCGCCGTAGGCCGCGATCAGCGCGTGGGGCACGGTGCCGATCCCGGTTCCGCCCCACCACGAGGCCTGCGCGTCGGTCGAGACGCCGATCGCCCCCGCGATGTGCGCCGCGTATCCGTCCCCCGTCTGCACCCGATGGTGGTCGTGGCGCGCCGGGAAGAACAGGATCGGCTTGCCGTTCGCCGCCTCGACGACGCGGCGCGTGTTGGTGGAGACGAGCGTGCGCCGCGCGAGCACGCCGAGGTAGACCGTCTCGAGGTGCGCGAACGACGTGTAGTCGCCGTCGATGGTGAGCACCGTCTCCCAGGGCGCGATCTCGTCGCCGTCGTAGAGCGCCTTCACCTCGAGCGCGTCCCAGTCGTCGACGCAGAGCTTCAGGACGGCGATCGCCTCGTCCATCCCGCCGAGCACCGCGTGCTTCTTCTGGAACGCCTGGACGTGAACCTGCGGCCGGCGCCCGTCGTCGAGCAGCACCTGGCGCGCGAGGTTGAAGTAGACGTCGGTGTAGTAGCCCTCCCGCATCTTCTCGACCGGGAGGTCAAAGATCTCAGGTGGGAGGCGTTTCCTCGGAGTCTCCGGCATCGCCGGGCGATTCTAGGCGGACGCACTCGGCGAGAGCCGCCTCTGCCACCTCGAGCTGCTCGGGCGTCGGCTCGGCGGTGAGGATGCGCTGCTGGAGCTCGTGCCCCGGCCAGGCGAGCGCGCGGGCCGCGGGCGTGTCCGGGTTGCGGACCATCCAGGTGAAGAGCTCGACCGAGGCGGCGACCGCGCCGAGCGCGGTCACGAGGCGAACGACCGGCCGGATCCCGCGCGGCGCCGCGTTCGCGAGGAGGCTCCCGGCGATGCTCGTCGCGATCAGCGGGCCGACCATGTGCGAGCCGCAGCGCTCGTGCTCGCGCGTGCGCGGCTCGCCGTGCTCGTAGCTGCCGATCGCGATGTGCTCGGCGCCGTGGTAGGCGGCCAGGTCGGTTCCCTTGAGTGGCGTACGCAGCGGGCGCGAGCGAGACGGCGGCGGAGAAGACCTCGCGCACGGACGGCGCGAGGCGGCTCGCAGCGGAGGCGACGAACGAGGAACGTGCTGACGCCGACCGCGGTCGCGACGGTCGGGCGCTCGTACGGAAGCCGGGCCTCCGGGAGCGCGCGCCGCAGCACCGGCATGAGCGCGAACACCTCGCCGAGGCGGGCGGGCCCGCGCAGGAACGCCGAGCCGACGTCGGCGGCCAGGAACGGCTTGCGGCCGGACGCGATCTTGAGGTCGCCTTGCTCGGTGCGGATCGCGCACGCCCAGTAGGTCGGGCCGTGCACGAGCACGCCGTTCTCGAGCGCCAGGCCTCCTAGGCGGACGGGCTTGTCCATGTCCCGAGTGTACGCGCGAGGTCGTAAACGAAACGTGTCCCGAGCTCGAGATCGTCGACCGGGATCCGCTCGTCGGCCGAGTGGATGAGCCGCGCGGCCAGCTCGGACGACATCGCCCGCATGGGGAAGAAGCCGTACGCGACCGTGCCGAACGCCTGCCGCAGGTAGTGGCTGTCGGTGAAGCCGGGGAGCACGACAGGCGCGACGGCCGCGCCCGGATCCTCGGTCGCGATCCAGTCGGAGATCGCGCTCCAGAGCGGCGTGTGCTGCGACGAGCGCGTGCCGCCGACGCTCTCGATCCACTCGAGCTCGTAGTCGCCGTCGCCGAGGCAGGCGCGGATCTCGGCCTCGGCTTCGGCCTGCGTCTGGCCCGGGAGGAGCCGGCAGTCGCACTCGACCTCGCACACCGCCGGGATCACGTTCCGCTTGTGCGACGCGTCGATGATCGTCGGCGCGATGGTCAGCGAGAGCGTGGCGTCGAGCATCGCGGCCACTGTGGGGTCGAGCGTCTCCAGATCGCCTACTACCTCGCTGAACGCCTCCGTCTCGGGGAGCATCCGCCGCTCCGGCTCGAACGCCGCGAGCCGCTCGATGAGCGCGGCCGCCTTGACGAGCGCGTTGTCGGCGATCCCCGGCATCGACGCGTGCCCCGAGCGGCCGAAGACCCGGAGGATGAACGGCGAGCTCATCTTCTCGGCGACCGCGCAGAAGTAGACGGGCCGGCCGTTGATGACGACGCGGTCGCCGCCGCCCTCGTTCACGCAGTAGTCGGCGCGCACGGCGTCGGGGTGGTTGTCGCAGAGCCAGGTGAGCCCGTAGCCGGTGGTGCCGACCTCCTCGTCGGCCGTGGCCGCGAGGATCAGGTCGCCGTCGCCGTGGAAGCCCTCGCGCGCCAGCGTCGCCAGCGCCACGCAGTTCGCGACCACGTGGCTCTTCATGTCGAGCGCGCCGCGGCCCCAGATCTCACCGTCGCGCAGCGCGCCCGAGAACGGCTCGACCGACCACTCGGCCGGATCGGCGAGCACGACGTCGGTGTGCCCGAGGAGGAGCAGGCTCTTGCCGTCCCCGCCTTCGAGCCGCGCGACGAGGTTGGCCCGGTCGGGATCGCGCGCGTAGAGCTCGCACTCGACCCCCGCGTCCTCGAGGTAGGCGCGCAGGAGCTCGGCCGCCTTCGTCTCGTTCCCCGGCGGGTTCGTCGTGTCGACGCGGATCAGCTCCTGGAGGAGCTCCGTCGCCTCCGCGCGCAGATCGGTGGCCGCCATGGCGCGAGCATACTTCCGCCATGGCGGATCTCTTCTCCGACGCGGCCGAGACGAGGCTCCCCGACCGGGCACCGTTGGCCGCCCGCCTTCGGCCCGGACTCGCTGGACGCGTTCGTCGGGCCAGTCCCAGATCGTCGCGCCGGGCTCGGCGCTCGCGCTCGCGATCGCGGAGGACCGGGTCGGATCGGCGATCTTCTACGGCCCGCCCGGATCCGGCAAGACCACGCTGGCCCGCATCGTCGCGGCCACGACCGGCGCGGCGTTCGAGGAGCTCTCCGCGGTGTCGGCCTCCGTCGCCGACGTGCGCGCCACGCTCGCCCGCGCGACCGAGCGGCTGGGCGCGAACGGGCAGCGGACGATCCTCTTCCTCGACGAGATCCACCGCTTCAACAAGTCGCAGCAGGACGCGCTGCTCCCGGCAGTCGAGACGGGCCTCGTCACGCTGATCGGAGCGACCACCGAGAACCCGTACTTCGAGGTGAACTCGGCGCTTCTCTCGCGGTCGCGGATCTACCAGCTCGAGCCGCTGACCGACGAGCAGGTCGAGGAGATCGTCCGCCGCGGCGCGGCCGAGCTCGGCGCCGACGTCCCCGACGAGCGCGTGGCCCAGATCGCGGCCACCTCGGGCGGCGACGCACGCGCGGCGCTGAACACGCTCGAGCTCGCCTGGCAGACCGCGCACGGCGAGGCGCTCTCCGAGGAGCACGTCTCCGACGCGGCCCGCAAGGCCCCGCTGAACTACGACAAGGCGGGCGACGCGCACTACGACTTCGTCTCGGCGTTCATCAAGTCGATCCGCGGCTCCGACCCCGACGCGGCGCTCTACTACCTGGCCGCGATGCTCGAGGCGGGCGAGGACGCGCGCTACATCGCCCGGCGCCTGATCGTCCACGCCTCGGAGGACATCGGACTGGCCGACTCCCAGGGCATCGTCGTCGCGGTCGCCGCGGCGCAGGCGGTCGAGCACGTCGGGCTCCCGGAGGCGCGGCTGAACCTCGCGCACGCGACGCTCTACCTCGCCCGCGCGCCGAAGTCGCGGTCGGTCATCTCGTCGCTCGGCGCGGCGACGGGCGCCGTCCGCGAGCACGGCACCGTGCGTCCGCCGAAGTCGCTGCGCGACGCCCACTACCGCGGCGCCGCGAAGCTCGGACACGGCGCCGGCTACGTGATGCCGACCGAGGATCCAGCCGGGTACGACGTCGACTACCTGCCGGACGAGCTCAAGGGCTCGACGTACTACACGCCCTCGGGCGAGGGCGACGACACCGAGGGCTAGGCGGCCTTGGCCGCGTCCGGCTCGCGCGCCGGGAGCGGCACGACCGGCTCCCGCGGCTTGCCCGGGCGGGCGGCGAGGCGCGAGCCGAGGAGAATGAGCGCGAGCCCCGCCACGGTCGAGAGCCCGAACGGGTCGTCGAGGAAGGCGACGCCGAGAACGACAGCGATCCCGGGGGCGATGTAGGCGACGATCGAGGCGCGGCCGGGCCCGATGTTCGAGGCGAGGCGGAAGAAGAGGACGAATCCGCCGGCCGTGGACGCGAGCCCGAGCACGGCGAGCGAGCCGATCGCGCCTGCTGAGGGCACGGCCTCGGGCAGCGTGAGCAGCGCGGCCGGCAGTAGCAGGAAGGCCGAGAGCACGGTCGTGATCCCGACGACGCCGCGCCCGTCGTAGCCCGTGAACTTCGTCTTCAGGAGAATCGCCGAGAACGCGTAGCCGAGCGCGGTTCCGAGGGCGGCGAGCGCGCCGATGCCCGCGCCCCCGCTCAGTCCTGCGTCAACGCCAACGAGGAGCGCAACGCCGCCGAGGCCGACGACGAGTCCGACCAGGCGCGCCCCGGAAGCGCTCTGCGACGGGTCGAGCCCGAGCGCGAGGACGGCGAGGAGCAGCGGCGTCGCGGCGACGAGGATGCTCGTGAGCGACGACGGGATCCGCTCCTCCGCGAAGCCGAGCAGGAGGAACGGCCCGGCCATCTGGGTGACGGCGAGCACGACGAGCCAGCCGGCGCGATCGCGCAGCGGCCGAAGCACACCGGCGTACGCGGCCATCGGCAGCAGGACGAGCGCGGCCAGCCCGGTGCGCGCGAATGCGACCCAGGCGGGCGAGACCTCGTCCACCGCGACGGCGATGAAGAGGTAGGGGATCCCCCAGAGCAGGGAGACAGCCGCAATAAGGATGAGGGCGCGTCGGCTCATACGTGTTGAAACGTCTAACGACGGCGCTGTGTGAGATCTGCCCGGCGGACTAGAACGGCAGCCAGCCGTCGCGGTACCGCGTCGGCTCCGGAGCCGGGAAGCGCGCGTAGGCGACGTCCGTGTCGCTCGTCTCCTCCTCGACGCCGGCGCCGTGGCGCAGGGCGACCTCGTTCACCGTGTACGCGCCCCACTCGCCCGTCTGGTTCTCCCGCGAGCTGGTCGCGAGCACCACGCACCCTTCGCCCGCGCCGACGATCATGTGCTCCGCCCGCGGCGGGCAGTGGACGAAATCCCACTGGCGCAGCGGCCGCTCCTCGCCCTCGATGAGCAGGAGCGCCTCGCCGGAGAGGACGATGAAGTCCTCCTGGTCGGCCTCCCAGTGGTAGTTCCCGATCGGCTCGCCCGGGCCCGAGGACGATGAGCGCCATCCCGAGTTGGGGGAAGTACGTCTCGGCCTCGTGCTCCGTCCAGCCGGTGAACGGAAGGTTGTGCCCGCGCTCGGGACGGCGGATCCAGCGCGCGTCGCGCGCGTTCATGACGAACCAGCCGTGTCCGGTGGGGACGAGCCCCGCCCCGGTGTCTTCGAGCGGCGCCTCGGGGACCATGCTCCGATCATAGGGGCGGGATACAGTCACGCGCGTGCGCCTGAACGTCCACGAATGGGGGTCGACGCGCGGGCCGACCGTCGCGTGCCTGCACGGCGTGCAAGCGTACGGGGGCCGCTTTCGCCGGCTCGCGGAACAGCGACTCGTCCCGGCCGGTCTCCACGTTCTCGGGATCGACTTTCGCGGCCATGGGGACTCCGGCTGGGAGCCGCCGTGGTCGATCGAGCAGCACGTCGAGGACATCGTCGAGACGCTCGACGGTCCGGTCATCCTGCTCGGCCACAGCTACGGCGGGCGGATGGTGCTCGAGGTCGCCGCCCGCCATCCGGCCCTCGTCGAGCAGGCCGTCCTGCTGGATCCGGCGCTTCATGTTCCGCCCGCGCGGGCCCTCGAGTCGGCCAACGCAGAACGCGCCGACCACTCGTACGCCAACGCGGGCGAGGCGATGGCCGAGATCGCGGCCGCCGCCCCGCGCACGCCGCAGGACATCCTCGAGGAGGAGGTCATCTCGCATCTCGCCCTCGGGCCGGACAACCGCTGGCGCTGGCGTTACGCCCCGGCCGCGGTGGTCACGATGTTCGGCGATCTGGCGCGCCCGGCCCCGCCGCCGGCGCGCTGCCCGACGCTGGTCGTAGTCGGCGAGGAGACCGACTACGTGCGCACCGAGGATCTGGCGCCGCTCGGCGCACAGGTCGTCTACGTCCCCGGCGGCCACCGGGTGCTCTTCGAGGCGTTCGACGAGACCGCCGACGCCGTCCGGCGGTTCCTCGGCTACTAGGAGGTTGCGGCGCGGCGCCGAGGCGCGATGCGGCGTCCGTGCCGCGCGTATTCCCGATACGACCGGCAGCTCCGCCTCGCGCACCGCAGCGAGCCTCCGACTCGGCGCCACGGCGAGCGCGGCGCGGTCTCGTTCTGGCGGTCGAGGATCGGGTTCACCTCGACCACCTCGAGCGAGTCGAGGATCCCGGCCTCGGCGATCAGCTCCATCGCCAGGTGCGCCTCGCGGAACGAGAGCCCACCCTGCACGGGCGTGCCGACGCCGGGCGCGACGTCCGGGTCGACGACGTCCATGTCCAGGGAGATGTGGACGAACGCAGCACCGTGCGCCCGCTCGAGCGCCTCGCCGAGGACGGTCTCGACGCCGCGCCGGTCGATGTCGCTCATCGTGGCGACGTTCAGGCCGAGGTCTGCGACCGCCTTCCGCTCGCCGTCGTCGAGCGAGCGCACGCCGATCAGCGACGTGCGCGCCGGGTCGAGCGCCGGCAGCGGCCAGGCGTCGCTCTCGAACCCATGGGTGGCCCGGCCGATGAGCGCGGCAAGCGCCATGCCGTGGACGTTTCCGCTCGGGCTCGTCTCCGGCGTGTTCAGGTCGCCGTGCGCGTCGAGCCAGAGCGCGGCGCCCAGTCCCTTGACCGACGCCATGCCACCCACCGTCCCGAGCGCCACCGAGTGGTCGCCGCCGAGCACGATCGGGATCGAGCCCTCGGCGGCCGCCTCGGCGACCTTCCGGGCGACGCGCTCGCACGCGGCCTTGATCTCGTTCAGGAACCGGGCCTTCTCGTCCCCGAAGCCGACCGTCTCCGGCTCCGCGGTCGCGACGTTCCCGTGGTCGTCCACGGAGAAGCCCATGCCGTCGAGCCGGTCGTCGAGCCCCGCGTAGCGGATCGCCGAGGGTCCCATGTCGACGCCGCGGCGCCCCTGGCCGAGGTCGAGGTCCGCACCGATGATCGCGACTCCTGCGCGCTCCATTGGCGGCGAGGGTATCTACACTGCGACGGCGGGGCGAGGTAGCTCAGTTGGTAGAGCACACGGCTGAAAACCGTGGTGTCGCCGGTTCAAGTCCGGCCCTCGCCATTCCTCCGGCGCGCTCCGAGCCGTGACGAAGTCGGCACGGATCCGCGCACCACACGCGCGCATTTCAGCGTTACGCTCAGGCGCGAGGGGTGCCCTAGCCGGGGTCCCCCGGGGGCACGAGAAAACGGAGGCCGGGCGGGTCCGGCGAGAAGCCGCGCGGACTACGACGCGGGCCCGGCTGCGGGCAGGTCGCTTCCGCGGATCGCAACCGTCGCGAAGGCGCCATCCGGACCGAACGCCTCGACGCGCTCGAACCCGACTCTCTCGAGCTTCGCGCGAAGCGTCTCGGGCGGCACGTAGATGGGCGTGCCTGCGCCTGAGGAGAAGCCGATCGCGACCGCTCCGCCCGGAGCGGTCACCCGGGCCAGCTCGTCGAAGAACGGGATCATGTTGAGGAGCGTGACGAGGTCGAACGCGCCGTCGGCGTAGGGGAGCGCCGAGGCGTCGGCGATCTCGAATCGCAGCTCGGGCGGCGACAGCGTCCGCGCCTGGTCGATCATCCCGGGCGAGAGATCCGCGCCCGTCACCTCGGCGCCGGGGTAGCGCTCGGCCAGCCAACGCGCGGCGATGCCGGTCCCGGTACCGAGGTCCAGGATCCGCGCCGGCGCTGAACTCGAGTCGTTCGAGCGCCGCCGAGAGAGGGCCGACCCACTCGGTGCTGCGACGGGCGTCCCAGGTCGGAGCGAGCGCGTCGAACTGCGCGCGCATCGGCCGGCGCAGAACGCTCCAGAGCCGCGGGTGCGCAACGGCCAGCCGCGTCGCGACACGCGCGTAGCGCCGGCCCAGCGCGGTGAGACGCTCGTTCACCGCAGGCGGATGCGCAGCTCGGTGCCCGAGCGAGCGGCGAGCATCTGCGCCGCGCTGCCGCCGTTGATCGCGATCGCGACGTTCCGGTAGGAGTCCTCGTAGAGGAGGATGTCGCCCGCGCGCACGTCGGCGAACGTCCGCACGCAGGTGGCGAAGTACGACTCGAAGCCGACGTCGATCTCGATGTCCGCGCCGGGCTCGATCCCGGCCGCGGTGAGGTCGTCCGTGTCGGCGTTCACCTGGACGTTGCCGTACAGGTCGACATAGAGGACGGTCACGCGGATGCGCCCCTCGCCGATCTCCGGCTCCGGGACGTCGAGCCGCACCAGCGTCGCCGGATCGACCGCGGGCCCCAGCTCCGCGAGCGGGACGCCGGCTGCGACGTGCGCCGCGGCCGGGGCGAAGATGTCGCGGCCGTGGAAGGTCGGAGACACCGGCGTCAGCCGGTACGCCTCGTTCCGGAGCTCGACCGCCTCCTCGATTCCGCCCAGCTTCTCGGCGGCGACGAGCAGGAGGCCGTTGTCGGGACCCACGAAGACGCGGTCCGGCCCCTTCACGGCGATGGCGCGCCGCTCGCCTCCGACCTCGGGATCGACGACCGCGAGGTGCACGCCGGCGGGAAAGTACGGCAGCGTGTTCGCGAGGACGAGTGCGCCCTGGAGCACCTCCTGGCGCTCGATCCCGTGCGTGATGTCGATCACGTCCACGCCGGGGGCGATCCGCTTCACGACGCCGTGGCAGACGCCGACGAAATCGTCGTCGTGCCCGAAATCGGTCAGGAAGGTGATGACGTCGTGCGCGATGCGGCGAGCCTAGCTGCTTCGGCGAGCCCGGCCAGGTCGTGCGTTTCGGCCTCGGCGACCACTCCGAGCCCCGCCTCGCGCGCGGCCGCGGACGTGACCGGGCCGATCGAGACGACCGGAAGGTCCCGGCCGAGCGCGGCGAAGGCCAGGGCCGCCGATGCGGACGCGAGCACGACGAGATCGGCGTCCGGGAACTCGGGCGCGAGCGCAACGGTGCGGTAGAGCACCTCGACGTCTGCGCCGAGCGCCGCGGCCAACATGGGGCGCGCGTCCTCGGCACCTGCGAACAGCACGCGGCCCGGCTCGTCCGGGAACGCAGTGACGAGCCCCTCCTGCGTGGACACGTCCGGGACGAGGTCTGGCTCGACGCCGTGCACGCGCAGCGCATCGGCCGTGCCGGGCCCGATCACCGCCACCTTCGGCAGCCGCCCCTCGAGCCGGGCGAAGAGCGCGTCCACGCCGTGGCGGCTCGTGAGGACGACCCAGTCGTAGTCGCCGGTGTGGAGCGGCGGCCCGTCGAGGCGCTCGATCGCGACCAGCGGGCACTCGACGACGTCGAAGCCCTCGTCGGCGAGAAGCGCGGCGAGCGCATCGTTGCCGCCCTCGGCGCGCGTGAGCGCGAACCTCACCCGACCGCCGCCAGGAGCTCGTCGGCGAGCGCGAGCGGATCGCCGCCGGTTCGCCGCTCGATCCACGTCCCGTCCTCGGCGGCGATGAGCGCGTGCAGCTCGGTTCCGTCGTGGTGCGCGGCGACCGGCGCGAGGCAGCCGCCGCCGATCCGCGCGACGCACGCGCGCTCGAGCTCGACCCGCCGCTCGGTCTCCGCGTCGCCGGCTCCGGACACGAGCTCTTCCTCGCCCGCGCGCACCTGCAGCGCCACGGCGCCCTGGCCCGCCTCGGGGAGCATCAGCGCCGGGTCGAGCCGCAGCCCGATCTCGTCCGCGAGCCCCAGCCGGTCGAGGCCGGCAGCCGCGAGGACGATCGCGTCGAGCCCGCGCTCGCCGCGCTTGCGCAGCCGCGTGTCGACGTTCCCGCGCAGCGGCTCGATCGAGAGCGACGGCTCGTGCGCGAGCAGCTGCGCCTTCCGGCGGACGGACGCGGTGCCGATCCGCATGCCCGGCGAGATCTCCGCGGCGCCGCAGAGCGCATCGCGCGCATCCTCCCTCGGCAGGTACGCGCCGACGACCAGACCGGCCGTGTCCGACGAGGTCATGTCCTTCGCGGAGTGCACGGCCGCGTCGATCCGCCCGGCGAGGAGCGCCTCCTCGATCTCCTTCACGAAGACGCCGCGCTCGCCGATCTCGCCGAACGGCTTCGTGCGGTCGCGGTCGCCGGCGGTCGTGATCGGGACGAGCGCGATCTCCAGGTCAGGCCGTGCCGCCCGCAGCGCGTCGGCGGCGAGCTCGGCCTGGCGCAGCGCGAGCCGGCTGCCGCGCGAGCCGAGCCGCAGGATCATTTCGAGTCGCGGTCGCGAGCCAGCTCGGCGAGCTCGTCGAGCTCGCGGCCGAGCCGCTGGAGCTTGAACGCGTAGATCACGAGGTAGAGCAGCACCACGGCCAGGACGACCAGGTAGGCGGCGGTGACGTACTTCTCGGCGGTGGTCACGCGAGCGACTCCTTGAGCTCGCGCAGCCGCTCGTCGATCCGCTTGCCGGCCAGCTCGTTCAGGTAGAGCGACGACGCCAGCGCGACCATCCCGGCGAGGCAAACGCAGAAGACCGCGAACATCGAGCCGCTCATCTGCGGGCCCTCGCGCGTGAACACGACCGGGTGGATGAAGCCCTCCGCGAGCCGGATGGCGAGGAACGAGATCGGGATCAGCACGACGCCGAAGAGCGCGTACACCGCCGACATGTTCGCCCGCCGCGGGCCGGGCTCCACCGAGTAGCGGAGCATGAAGTAGGCCGAGTAGAAGAGGAAGAGGACGAGGAAGAGCACGAGCTGCCGCTCGCTCCAGCTCCACCAGACGCCCCACGAGATCTTGGCCCAGATCGAGCCGGTGACGAGCGTGAGGATCCCGAAGATCGTCCCCATGTGCACGGCCGTGTAGCTCTCGAGGTCGTGGCGCTGGTCACGCGTCCAGAGGAGCCGCAGCGCCTTCCACGCGCCCCAGCCGAAGCAGGCGTACGCGGTGAGCGCGACCGGCACGTGGATGTAGAAGATCCGCTGGCTGAAGCCCTGGTCGGCGTCGTTGGGAACGCCGTAGAACGCGAGCGCGATCCCCCCGAGGACCAGCACGAAGGCGCTGATCGCGGCGGCGGGTGCGGCGTTATTCCGTAACGACGTACTCAAAGCTGGCCCAGGCAAGTATCGCGAAGAGCGCGTCGTAGAGCCCGAGGAAGGCGAGGTAGCGGCCGGGATCCGGCTCCACCGTCGCGCCCACGCCGC
Source organism: uncultured Actinomycetes bacterium (assembly GCA_963814525.1). GTDB lineage: Bacteria > Actinomycetota > Thermoleophilia > Gaiellales > Gaiellaceae > CAVRUF01. Next base: position 823,270 of record CAWFDH010000008.1, read on the forward strand.
CGACCACGATCGGAATCGCGAGCGGCAGGAAGAGGAGCGGCAGGAGCAGCTCACGGGCGCGGCTGGCGGCGGCCATCGCGCCGAGCAGCACGCCGACGGCGGCGATCCCGAGATCCGCGAGCGCGAAGGCGGCGATCGTGGCGCCGTCGACGGGAGCGAAGAAGAGCGCGAACGCCGGCAGCGCGATCGCCTCCGCGATGACGAGGAACGCGAGGACGCTCACGACCTTGCCGAGCCAGATCGCGCTGCGGTCGCACGGCGTGAGGACGAGGCCGTCGAGCACCCGCTGCTCCCGTTCGGCCACGAACGCGCGGGTCAGGGCGAGCAGCGCGGTGAAGAGCACGGCGATCCAGAGGAGGCCGAGCGCGGCGAGGTCGGACGAGTCGGCCGGCAGCGCGAAGCGGAAGACGACGAGCGTCGAGACGACGAAGAGGAGCATCGCCGGCACCGTGTCGCGCGAGCGCAGCTCGAGCAGCAGGTTCGTCCGCGCGAGCGCGGCGACGTCGGCGAAGTAGGTCACAGCGCCAGCTCCGCGGTCGCCAGTGCGGCGATCCGCTCCGGCTCGTGGGTGGAGACGACGAGCGTTCGCTCGCCGGCCAGCTCGGCGAGGTTCGCGTCGAGCACCGCGGCGCCGTCGGCGTCGAGGGACGAGAACGGCTCGTCCAGGAGCAGCAGGCTCGGATCGTGGAGGAGCGTCCGGCAGAGCGCGAGCCGCTGCGTCATCCCGCGCGAGAACGCCGCAACCCGCTCGTGCCGCGCGTCCCACAGCCCGTAGCGCTCGAGCAGCATCCCGATCCGCTCGCGCCGCTCCGGCACGCGGTAGAGCCGGCCGTAGAGCTCCAGGTTCTCGAGCGCGGTCAGCTCCCGGTAGACGAGCGGCTCGTGCGCGAGGTAGCCGATCTCCCCGCGTGGCGCCGCGACCTCGAGCTCCCCGCGCGTGGGCGCGAGCAACCCGGCGAAGAGCGCGAGGAGCGTCGACTTGCCCGAGCCGTTCGCGCCGCGCACGACCAGGAATCCGCCGGCCGCGAGATCGAGGTCGAGCCCGGTGACGACGCGCTTGGCGCCGAAGCGCCGCTCCAGCCCTCGAGCCCGGATCACGTGACCGCGTCCAGGAAGACGAAGACGAAGAAGGTCACCGAGATGACGCCGTTCATGGTGAAGAACGCGGCATCCAGGCGGCGCTGGTCGCGCGGCGAGACGAGCGAGTGCTCGTAGGCGAGGAGCCCGCCGACCGCGGCCACGCCGAGCCAGTAGAAGACGTTCACGTCGAGCCCGAGCCCGGCCAGCACGAGGAACGCGACCGTGGCGACGTGACACGCGCGGGAGATCCGGAAGGTCGCCGGAACGCCGAAGCGCGCGGGCACGGAGTGGAGTCCCTGCGCACGGTCGACGTCGAGGTCGAAGAGCGCGTAGAGCACGTCGAACCCGGTCACCCAGACCGCGACGGCGAGCCCGAGCACCCAGGCCTCCCAGGGCAGCTCGCCGGTGATCGCGACCCACGCCCCGACCGGAGCGAGCCCGTCCACGAGCCCGAGCCAGACGTGCGCGAGCCAGGTCACGCGCTTCAGGTACGGGTAGATCACGAACGCCGCGACCGGGATCGGCCAGAGCCAGCGGACGATCGGATCGAGCTGGAAGACGGCGACGAGGAAGACGGCGAGCGAGCCGAGCGCGAACGCAAGCACGGCTCCGCGCGACAGCGCGCCGCGTGGGATCTCCCGCGTCACCGTGCGCGGGTTGCGCGCGTCGATCTCGGCGTCGATGAGGCGGTTGAGCGCCATCGCCAGGCTGCGTGCGCCCGGCCATCGCGACGGTGATCCAGAGGAGGTCGGCGCCGCTCGGTACCTGCGCCAACGGCCAGGAAGGCGCCGACGTAGGCGAACGGCAGCGCGAAGACCGTGTGCTCGACCTTGACGAGCGAGGCGAAGAGCCGCGGGTAGCGCAGGACGGCGCTCACGTCTGTGCGTGCTCCGTCTGCTCGTCGGCGAGCAGCCCGAGCGCATGGGCGAGCGCCGGACGCAGGATCGCGAAGCCGTCGCGGCACCCGCCGGTCGAGCCAGGGAGGTTCACGACGAGCGTCGAGCCCACCGTTCCGGCGACACCGCGGCCGAGCAGGCCGTGCGGTGTCTTCGCGATCGAGTCGGCCCGCAGCGCCTCGGCGATCCCCGGCGTCTGGCGGTCGAGCACCTCCGCCGTCGCCTCGGGCGTCACGTCGCGCGGCGTCAGACCGGTCCCCCCGGTCGTGAGGACGACGCGGGCATCGGCCGCGAGCTCGCGGATGGCCGCGGCGATCTGCGCGCCCTCGTCGGGCACGATCCGCCGCTCGACCTCGTAGCCCTCGCCGGCCAGAAGATCGGCGAGCAGGTCGCCGCTCGTGTCCTCGCGAACGCCGGCGGCCACCCCGTCCGAGACGGTCAGGACCGCCGCCTTCACACGGGCTCCTTCGTCTTCTCGACGAGGCGGATCTCTCCGATCTCCATCTCCTTGTCGATCGCCTTCGCCATGTCGTAGACCGTGAGTGCGGCGACCGCGGCGGCGGTGAGCGCCTCCATCTCGACGCCGGTCTGCGCCGTCGTCTCCGCGGCGGTGGAGATCGCGACCCCGGCGTCCTCGACCACCAGCTCGACCTCGATCGACGTCAGCGGGAGCGGATGGCAGAGCGGGATCAGATCCGCGGTTCGCTTGGCCGCCATGATCCCGGCGACCTGCGCGGTCGCGAGCGCGTCGCCCTTGGGCAGATCGCGCAGCCGCGCCGCTGTCTCCGGCGCCATGCGCACGAACCCGGAGGCCCGCGCACGCCGCTTGGACAGCAGGCTTTCCGCCCACGTCCACCATGTGGACGTCGCCCGATTCGTCGACGTGGCTGAGGTCGCTCACGGGTCTAGCCTACGCCGTCGAGATCGGCCAGCTGCGCGTCGAGCCATTCGTTCACGTCGTGCCGGCGAACGTGCTCGCGGATCGCCGCGAGGTTCCGCCGGCGCTCGTCTTCGGGCTGCGTGAGCGCGGCGTAGAGCGCCTCGGCTTGCCCTTCGACGTCGAACGGGTCGACGCTGAACGTCCAGGAGGAGAGCTCTTCGTGGGCGCCCGTGTTGGCCGATAAGACAACGGCGCCGTCGCGCGTGTTCACGAGCGGCGCCTCCTTCGCGACCAGGTTCAGCCCGTCCATCACCGAGTTGACGAAGAGGACGTCGAACTGCTTGTAGGCCGCCACGGAGGCCGGGAAGTCGTCCTCGATCCGCAGGTCGACGTCGGAGCCGAGACCCGCCGCGACGCGTTCGATCTCAGCGAGATAGGCGGCGTAGACGGGGATCTCCTGGCGCGACGCATCGAGCAGCGCGAGCATCCGGACGCGGCCGCGGAGCTCCGGATGAAGGTCGAGCATGCGCGCGAACGCCTCGAAGCCGCGCAGGACGTTCTTGGCCGGGTCGGTGCGATCGACACGGAGGACGAGCAGCTCCGGCCGCTCGGCGACGAGGGCACGCTCGGCCTCGAGCACCGCGTCGCTCTCCGCGAGCGCGTCGAACTCGCGTGGGTCGACCGAGGCCGGATGGAACCGCACGCGCGCCGGGTCGACGCTCACGCCGTACGTCGCGCACGAACCGAGGAAGTGCTCACGCCAGCGCGCCGTGTGGAACGTGACGATGTCGTTCGCGAGCAGCCCCTCGTGGAGCTCGCGCACGAACTCCTCCGGAAGAGCACTCCAGGCGTCCGGCTCCGGCCACGGGATGTGGACGAAGTGCGAGAGCGTCGCGTCCGGACGCAGCTCGCGCACGAATCGCGGCGCGACGATACAGGTGGTAGTCGTGGAAGAACACGGCCGCATCGGGCCGGCGCTCGAGCTCCTCGCACACTGCGTCCGCGAACGCGCGATTCACCGCCGCGTAGGCGTTCCACGTGGAAACGTCGACGGGATCGGCCAGCTCGGGCAGCGAGTGCTGGATGAACCAGAGCGTCGGGTTCGCGACGACGTTGTAGAAGCGGTCGTAGGTCTCGACGTCGTGCGCGACCAGGCGGACACGGCAGCCGTCGACGTCGAAGGGCTCCGCTGCGGCCGCGCGATCCTCCTCGGTCAGCGCGCTCGCGATCCAGGTGACGTCGTGACGGTCGAGCAGGCCCGCGAGCACGGTGACGAGACCGCCGGCGCCGCGCCTGGCCACGCGATTCCCTTCCTCATCGCGGGAAAGCTGGACCGGGCCCCGGTTCGAGACGACGATCAGCGGACGGCGCGCGCTCACGCGCGGAACGACTAGGACCGGCGGCTTTTTCGAGCTCACGGCCCTGGTCGGTCTCGCGGCCGTCCAGGAGGTTGAACAGCGCGAGCCAGTTCCGCAGGAGGCGCGGGGTCAGGAAGTGCTTGCGCACGTACTCCTTGCCCGCCCGGGCCATGACGCGCGCCCCATCGGGGTCGTCGAGGATCCGCGTCACCGCGGCGGCGCATTCCTCGATCGAATCGACCAGGTAGCCGGTCTCGCCGTCCTGGATCTGGTCGACGATCCCGCCGACGCGGCCCGCGACGATCGGCCGGCTCTTCCAGAGCGCCTCGGTGACGGTCAGGCCGAATCCCTCGCGCGTCGACTTCTGCATGAGCGCGTCGGAGTGCACCTGGAACGCGTTCACCTCGACGGAGCCGACGTTGTTCAGATTCGACAGGATGAAGACGTCGGGGTCGCCGTCCGCCGCTGCGACCGTCCGGTTGTAGTAGTCCCAGCCTTCCGGATCGTCGTGCGCCATCGAGCCGACGAGCGCGAGCTGCACGTCGGGATGCTTCTCGCGCACGATCCGCCAGGCGTCGATCACGCCGAGCGGGTCCTTCCACGGGTCGAAGCGGGAGACCTGCGTGATCAGCCGGCGGTTCACGTCGATCCCGAACTGGTCGACGATGTACGACGCGTCCTCGGGCGAGAGCGCCATGTTCTTCGGCGCGAGCGGATCGATCGCCGGCGGCCAGATGTACGCGGGCGGCGAGGTCAGCCCGTCCGGGACGTAGTCGCGCCGGTGGTAGACGGAGGCGTCGTAGCGCGAGATCCACGGCGTCAGGAAGTCGAGCACGTCGCGGTTCGGCTCGGACAGGTCGATGTGGCAGCGGAAGATCCAGTGCTTGCAGTGGTCGCGCGCCTCGTCGATCAACCCGACCGGCTGGGCGTCGTGGACGATCGCGACGTCGAACTCGCCCTCGAGCGCGTCGGCGTTCAGCTTCGTGTAGCGGCGGAAGATCTCCTTCTGCTCGTCGGTGAGCGAGGTCTCGTGACCCTGGAGCCCGTTGTGGATCGCCTTCGTGACGTCGAAGAACTCGTCCTCGCCGTGGATGATCCGCCACTCGGTCTCGAGCCCTGCGTCCTGCATGAGCGGGACGAGCGTGTACAGGATCTCGGCCACGCCGCCGCCGAACGCGGTCGCGGAGAGATGCAGGACGCGCAGGCCCTTGAGCGGCTCGGCGAGCGTGGCGATCTCGTCCATGAGACCGCGCCCGGTGATCGAGGCGTAGTCCGCGAGAACCTTGTGACCGACGTTGACGGATTGAAGCTGCAAGCCGCGCCGAGAATAGCCGCGCCGTCAGTCGAGATACTTGACGAACCGCAGGCGCGAGCCGCCGCCGTCCGATTCGATCGCGAGCTCATCGGTCACCGACTCGATGATCGCGAGGCCGAGCCCGCCCTCGTCGAGATCCTCGGACGAGCCGGGAACCGCGTCGACCGAGAAGCCGCTGCCGACGTCGCGCACCTCGACGGCGAGCCGGTTGCCGTTGAGCTCGTAGCGAATCTCGACCTCGCCCTGGCGCCCTTCGCGGTAGGCGTGGCGGATCGAGTTGGAGCACGCCTCGGTCAGCGCGAGCTTCACGTCCGCGAGCGTTTCGGGCTCCAGCGGATGCGTCTGGGAGATGCCGGCGAGAGCCAGCCGGCACACCGAGAGGTACTCGGCCTTGGCCGGAATCGACAAGGCCACCACTCGGGCATCGGTTTGCGTGCTCACATCGCTCATAGGCGCTAGTTCCCTCCCGCAGCCGCTCTAAACGGATGTTCGCACACCGGCCAGCCGTTTCCTTGCGACTGCGACCGCATCCGGGTTCGAGTCGATCAGAACGTACCGGCGCTCGAGGTCGCGCGCGACCGCGCCGAGCGTGCCGCTCCCGGCGAACGGGTCGAGGCACCAGTCGCCGGGACGCGTGGACGCCTGCACCATCCTGCGCAGGAGGCCCTCCGGCTTCTGCGTCGGGTAGCCGGTCTTCTCCCGCCCGGTCGGCGAGACGATCGTGTGCCACCACACGTCGGTCGGCAGCTTTCCACGTGCGGCCTTCTCCGGACCGACGAGCCCCGGGCGCCATGTACGGCTCGCGATCGACCGCCTCGGCGTCGAAGTAGTAAGCACCGGGATCCTTCACGTAGACGAGGATCGTGTCGTGCTTCGCGGGCCAGCGGCGCTTCGTGCGGGCGCCGTAGTCGTAGGCCCAGACGATCTCGTTCAGGAACGAGTCGCGGCCGAAGAGCTCGTCGAGGAGGAGCTTGCAGTAGTGCGCCTCCCGGTAGTCGATGTGGAAGTAGAGCGTCCCCGTGCGGTGCAGCAAGCGGCGCACCTCGCGCAGGCGCGGCTCGAGGAAGCCGAGGTAGTCGTCGAACGAGTCGCGGTAGGACGACTCGGCCAGCAGCTGCGTCGCGTAACGCCGGCCGCCGAAGCCGTTGCGGTCGCCGTTCTCATCCTGGCTGATCTCGATCGTCTGCCGCGTCTGGAGCTTGCCGGTGTTGAACGGCGGATCGAGGTAGGCGAGCTGGAACGTCTCGTCCTCGAGGCCGGCCAGGACGTCGAGGTTGTCGCCGAGGAGAATCGCGTCGTCGGTCGGCGTCTCCACCCGGCCGAGGCTAGCGGGAGGGCCGGTTATTCCTCGGTCGGGAGCTGCGCCGGACGCTCGCCGAGCTCGACCTCGACGTCGACCGCCATGCCGTCGCGCATGACGGTGAAGATCGACCTTCTCGCCCGGAAGCCGCGTGCTCACGAGGCGTACGACCTCCTCGGCGTTCTCGACCTCCTCGCCGTCGATTCCCACGATCAGGTCGCCGCCGAGCGTGATGGCGACGCCGTCGAACTCGCGCTCCTCGTTGCCGGCGCGCAGGCCGGCCGCCTGCGCCGGGCTGTCGCCGAGAACGGTCTGGATCATCGCGCCGTGGTCGGCGCCCAGGTCGAACTCGTTCGCCAGCGTCGGCGTGACCGTCTGCGTCGTGATCCCGACCCAGGCGTAGCGCACCTTCCCGTCGGCCTTCAGCTGGTCCATCGAGCGGATCGCGGAGTTGATCGGCACCGCGAAGCCGACGCCCTCGGCCGTCCCCGTCGTCGAGCGGATCTGGGCGTTGATCCCGATCACCGAGCCGGCCGCATCGAGCAGCGGGCCGCCGGAGTTGCCCGGGTTGATGGGCGCGTCGGTCTGGATCGCGTCGACGAGCGCGTACTGCGATGTGAGCGAGTCGATCGAGCGCTCGGTCGCCGCGACGACGCCGACGCTCAGCGAGCTCTCGCGCCCGAACGGGCTGCCGATCGCCGCAACGGGCTCGCCGACGACGACCTCGCGGGAATCCCCGAGCGGAAGCGGCGAGAGCTCGTGCGCGGCCGGGTCGACCTTCAGGAGTCCGACGTCGTCGAAGAGATCCCAGCCGACCACCTCGGCCTCGATGCGGTCGCCGTCCTTGAACTGCACGTAGACGCGCTCGGCCGCCTCCACCGGCTCGCCGGCCGGCGTCTCGCCGACGGTCGTGATCACGTGCGAGTTGGTGAGGATGTAGCCCTCGGCCGACGCGACGAAGCCGGATCCCTGCGCCTCGCCTGCCGCAGCCGCGCCGGTGCCGCCGAAGTCGGAGAAGACCGTGACGACGCCGTCGGCGCGCTCGCGATAGATCGCGGCCGGGTCGAATCCGTTGCCGGTGAGCGGGCCGGCTCGTGCCCTCGGCGTCCCCGAGCGGCGCGCCCGAGCTGCGGACGACGATCGTCGAGGCCGGCTCGTCGAATGCGCCCGTCGCCTTCGCGAAGGCAAGCGCCCCGATCGCGCCGACGAAGGCGCAGACCACGGCGAGAACGGCGGTGGAGGACGGTTTCATGGGCAACGAAGGGTAGTTACAGGCGTTACGGCGCCCGCGGCCCTACTGGACTGCGGCCTCTTCGGACGCCGTCTCGGGCGCGGAGCCGTTTTCCCGTGGAAACACGGTGTCGGCAGAAACGAGCGTCAGCGTGAATACGGTGTTTCCCGGCTCGGACACGACCGAGAGCGTCCCATCCATGCGGGTTGCGAGCTCCCGTGCGATCGCGAGACCGAGCCCGGAGCCCGACGCCTTGCCGCCCGCGGCGCGGTAGAAGCGCTGAAACACGTGCTCGAGCTGGTCGGCGCGGGATCCCTGGGCCCTCGTCCCGGACGGAGAGCATCGCCCGACCGTCGGCGGTTTCCGTTCTCACCTCGACCCGTGTTCCTTGCGGCGTATGGCGCAGGGCGTTCTCGACCAGGATGCGCCCGACCTGGAGCACGCGGCCGTGATCGGCGATCGCACCGGCCGGCGCTTGTGTCGCGAGCTCGAGCGGATGCTCGCTCACCTCCGCCAGGACGCGGAACTCGTCGATGACCGTGCTCGCCGCGTCGGTGAGATCCACCTCGCGCTTCACGAACTTGATCTGCCCCGCGTCGAGCCGGGAGAGGTCGAGCAGGTCGGTCGCGAGCCGCGTCAGGCGGGTCACCTGCGCGCGCGTCTCGTCGAGGAACTCCTTCCGCTCGTCGGCGTCGAGCTCCTCGTCGGCCATGAGCTCGAGGAAGCCCCCGAGCGAGAAGAGCGGGGTCCGCAGCTCGTGCGACGCGTTGGCGATGAACTCCCGTCGCACACGGTCGAGGTCGGCCAGACGGACGCGCATGAGGTCGAACTCGCGCGCAAGCTCGGCGATCTCGTCGCTGCCGCTCGTCTCGATCGGCGCGGTGAAGTCGCCGGCCGCGATGCGGTCCGCGGCCTTTTCCAGCATGCGCAGGCGCCGCGTCAGTCCGTACGCCGCGGCATAGGCCGCCGCGGCCGCGGCCGCGAGCGCCACGAGTCCCGCGACGATCAGCGCGGAGCTGACCAGCCGCACGGTCGAGAGCGCGTCCGTGAGCGGCGCCGCGAGCAGCACGACGTGCGTGTCGCCGATCGGCGTCGCGACCTCGGCGTACGAGGTTCCCTGGCGCTCGACGCGACCCGACGCCGGCTCGAGCGTCGCAGCGGTTCGCAGGGCGACCGGATCCCGCGCCACGCTGATGCTCCGCAGCTGCGCCGAGTCCTCCTGCGTGAGGAGGGCATCCGGCCCGGCCCGCTGGAGCACGGCGACGCGGCCGTTCAGGTTCTGTGCAGCCGCGCTCACCGCGTCGTTGAACGCGAACTCGTCGGTCGCAACGGCCTCGAGGTCGTCCAGGATCGCCGGCAGTGCGCGCTCGACCTCGTTGATCTTCGCGTCGACGAGCCGGTCCTCGAGGCGCGGGACGACCATGAGATAGACGATCGCGAGTGCGCCGGCGACCGCGCCGAAGAAGACGAATGCGAGCTTGACCGCCAGCGTCGCCCGAAGACGGGGCACGGCGCGCATCAGTTGTCCCGGAACCGGTACCCCGCGCCGCGAACGGTGAAGATGTACTCGGGGTCGCTCGGATCGCGCTCGATCTTCTCGCGCAGGTGGCGCACGTGGACGTCGATCGTGCGCGGGTCGCGGAACGCAGCGCCGCCCCAGAGGCGGTCGAGCAACGTCTGGCGGGAGTAGACGCGCCCGGGCGTCGCCGCGAGCGTGCGCAGAAGCTCGAACTCGAGGTAGGTGAGCTGGACGCCCTCGCCGCGCACCTCGACCGACCGCCGCGGCAGATCGATGCGCAGCCCGTCGGACTCGATCACGTCCTCCGCCTCGGCCGCGGGCGTCAACGCGGCCCGGCGGATCGCGGCGCGGATCCGGCTGCGCAGCTCGCGGATCGAGAACGGCTTCGTGATGTAGTCGTCCGCGCCGATCTCGAGGCCGAGCACCTTGTCGATCTCGTCGTCGCGCGCGGTCAGCATCAGGATCGGAACCGTGCTCTCGGCGCGCAGCCTCCGGCACACCTCGATGCCGTCGAGCTTCGGCAGCGCGAGGTCGAGCAGGACGAGGTCGACGTCTTCCTCGCGGAAGCGCTCCAGCGCCTCTTCGCCGTCGCGGGCCTGAACGACGCGGTAGCCGTCCCGCTCGAGCGGAAACGTGAGCAGCTTCTGGATCGACTCCTCGTCGTCCACGAGCAGGATCGTCGTACCGGTGGTCATGGTGAAACAGAATAGGGCGCAGGGACTACCATCGACCTGTTGTGTCTTCGTTAAGACCCCCCGGCGGGCGGCCGTACGATGCGGCGCCGCCGCAGCGACGGCGGCGACGAAAGACGACGATCGAGCGGCCGATTTCGAGTCGTCTCTACCGCGCGGCGTGGATCGCGGTCGCCGTGCCGCTGCTCATCGTCGCATTCACCCTCGCGCGCCCCGAGCCGCTGCCGGAGCCGGGACCGGGGCCGGAGCTCGAGCTGTCGTTCGACCAGTCGACGGCGCTGATCCTCGCGCTCGAGATGGCGCGGAACTACCCCGACCGCGTCCCCGGCACAGAAGGAGCCGCTCGAGCGGAGAGCTGGATGATCAAGCGATTCGACGACGTCGGGCTGACCGCCCAGCGCGACGCGTTCGAGGCCGATCTTCCGGGACTCGGGAAGACGAAGCTCGCGAACATCGCCGCCGTGGCTCCGGGACCCTCGCCCGGAACGATCATCTTCGTTGCCCATCGCGACAACACGGGCAAGTCACCGGGCGCAAACGACAACGCCTCCGGCACCGGGGCGCTGCTCGAGCTCGCGCGCAACATCAACACGACGGTGCGCCAGCAGACCGTGCTCTTCCTCTCGACCGACGGGGGCGCCTACGGCGGCGCCGGCGCCAAGCGGTTCGCCGAGCACCCGGAGATCCTCAAGCGCTTCGTCGGCGGCGCCGCGTTCCCGGTCGCGGTGGTGAGCCTCGACGCGATCGCCGGGTCCGACCCGCCCGTCCTCCTCTTCAGCGGCGACTCGCCGCGCTCGCCCGCGCCGACGCTCCTCGCGACGGCGGCCGCGTCGATCGAGCACGAGGCCGCGCAGCCGCCCGAGGTTCCGCGCGGCATCTCCCAGCTCGTCAGCCTCGCGTTTCCGTTCACGCTCCACGAGCAGGGGCCGTTCGTCTCGGAAGGGATCCCGGCGGTCACGATCACGACCGGCGGCGAGCGCGCGACCGCACCCGACGACGACACGGTCAAGGCGGTCACGCCCGCCCGGCTCGGAGAGCTGGGCCGCGCGGCGCAGGACCTCATGCTGCGCCTCGACGCCTCGCCCGAGCTCGCGCAGGGAACGCAGTCCTACATCTACGTCGGCGAGCGGATCATCCGCGGCTGGGCGCTCCAGCTCTTGCTCATCGCGCTCCTCGTCCCCGTGATCGTCGCCACGGTCGATCTCTTCGCGCGCTGCCGGCGGCGGCACGTCTCGCTTCTGCGCGCCTTCCGCAGCCTCGCGATGCGCGCGGTCCTCTGGCTTTGGATCGGGCTCCTCTTCCTCCTCTTCTCGGTCGTCGGACTGCTCGGCGACGGCGCCGGACGGCCGATCGATCCGAGCGCGGACGGCGCTCGGTCCTGGCCCGTCGTCGTCCTCATCGTGCTGCTCGTCCTCTCGACGCTCGGCTGGCTCGCCGCACGGCCCGGCCTGGCCGGAGACGGCCCGGCCAGCCGAAGCGAGGAGCTCGGCGGGCACCTCGCCGGAATGCTCGTCCTCATCGGCGTCTCGCTCGTCGTCGCGGCGTCGAACCCCTACGCGCTGATCTTCGTCCTGCCGTCGCTCCACGCCTGGCTCTGGATTCCGCACGTTCCTCGCGACCAGCGCTCCTCGCGGCTGGCGCTCTTCGCGGTCGGGTTCCTCGGGCTCCTGCTCCTCGTCGTCTCGTTCGCGATCCGGCTCGGGCTCGGGCTCGACGCGATCTGGTACCTGCTCGCGCTCGTCTCGTCCGGGTACGTCGCCGTCCCGGTCGTCCTCGCCGCGCTCGTCTGGGCCGCGACCGCGCAGCACATGGGCGCCATCGCGACCGGCCGGTACGCGCCCTACTCGTCCTCGTCGGAGACCGGCCCGCTCGGGCAGGCGGCCGGTGCAGCGCGCCGCTCGGGCAGCCGGCTGCGAGCGGCCGCGTCGGCATTAGAGGGTTGGCGGCGTCCTGTCGCGGAGCGCAGCCGGCGGCCTTCGAGGACGAGCGGCACTGTGCGCTGCGCGTCGACTAGAGGCGCAGGAACCTGACGGCCTCGCCGGCCGCGAGCTCGCCTTCGCCCGGCTCGACGGCGACGAGTGCGTTCGCCTGGGCCGCGCGGACGATCATGTGCGATTCCTGCCCCGACACGGGCTCGAGACCTCCGTCCCGAAGGAGCGCCCGGACGAACTCGAACCGCTGCGGGTTCCGCGCGACCGGCGCGGCGAGCGTGCCCGACTCGTAGCGCGGCCCCGGATCGGGCGAGCCCAAAAGCGCGCGGATCGCCGGCCGCACGAGCACCTCGAAGCCGACGAGCACCGAGACGGGATTGCCCGGGGAGGCCGAAGACGAGCTTGCCGGCCCGAACGCCGAACGACACCGGCTTGCCGGGCTTCACGGCCACGCGCCAGAAGATCTCCTCGACTCCGAGCTCCTCGAGGACGCCGCGGACGAGATCGTGTTCGCCGACCGAGACGCCGCCCGTCGTGACGAGCACGTCCCAGTCCGCCTCCCGCAGCGCGCCGAGGAGCGCGTCGCGGTCGTCGGCGACCACGTCGAGGAGCCGCGGCAGCGCGCCCGCAGCGGTGAGACCGGCGACGAGGAGCGCCCCGTTCGACTCGTAGAGCTGCCCCGGCTCGAGCTCCGCGCCGGGCGGGCGAAGCTCCGACCCGGTCGCGAGAACGGCGACGCGCGGCCGGCGTGAGCACGACACCTCGGGAATTCCGGCGGCGGCCAACGCCGCGATCTGCGCGTGCCCGATCTCCGTTCCGGCGGACAGGACGACCGCCCCGGCGCGGACGTCGCGTCCCGGGTCGCGAATGTGCGCGCCTGCCTTCGCCGGCTCGAGCACGGTGACGGCATCGCCGTCGAGCTCGGCCTGCTCCTTGGGCACGACCGCATCGGCGCCCTCGGGTACGACCGCGCCGGTGGCGATCCGCATCGCGCTGCCGGGCGAAAGCGGCGAATCCGCGGGATGTCCTGCCGCCGACTCGCCGACGAGCGGAAGCGTCACCGGCGGGTCGGTGACGTCCGCGGCCACAACAGCGAAGCCGTCCATCGCCGAGCTGCGAAACGGCGGCAGGTCGGTCCGGGCGAGTGCGTCCTCGGCGAGCACGCAGCCGACAGCCTCGGCCAGCGGAACCGGCTCGACCGGCAAGGGCTCGGCCCGCTCGAGGACGAGTGCGATTGCGTCGTCGACCGAGGTGAGGTCAGCCAACGCGGCGCCGGTTCGGCCCCGTCGTGGTGGGAGGCGGCGGCGGATTGGTCGTGCTCGGCGGCGGATTGGTCGTGCTCGGCGGCGGCGGAGGCGCGACCGTCGAAGGGGGCGGCGGCGGCGGCTTCGGCCCGGTGGTCGTCGTTCCGGAGGATGACGACGAGGTCGACTCCTCGCCCGAGAGCGCGTACTGACCCTGGAACGGGTGCCACTGGACGGGATTCTTCGGGAGCTTCCACTGGCGCGGCTCGCCCGCGCCGATCGCGGCGACCATGAAGTCGTGCCAGATCTGCGCGGGGAACGTGCCGCCCGCGACCGCGATCCCGTGCACGCTCGTCATCTCGGTCGACGCGTCCGGGTGGCCGACCCAGACGGCGGTCGAGAGGTTCGGCGTGTAGCCGACGAACCAGGCGTCGCCGAAGTTCTCCGTCGTGCCGGTCTTGCCCGCGGCCGGCCGGCCGAAGTAGGCACGCGTGCCCGTGCCGGCGAGCACGTTGCGCTCGAGGATCCTCGTCACCTCGTAGGCGACCCCGTCCGAGAAGATGCGCTTGCGCTTCGGCTTGCCCCAGCCGGCCTCGTCGTCTTCGGCGCCGTTCGCGAGGATCACCTTGCGGATCGCCATCGGCCGGGAGTAGACGCCGCCGGCAGCGAGGGTCGCGTAGGCCGAGGACATCTCGAGCACCGACACGGAGTTCGACCCGAGCCCGATCGACGCGACCGGCTCGAGCTTCGTCCGGATTCCCATGCGCTTCGCGATCTCGGCGACGTTCTCCGGGCCGAGGTCGAGCGTCAGGCGCGCGTAGACGGTGTTGTCGGAGGAGAGCGTGGCCGAGGCGATCGGTACCCGCCCGGAGTAGCTGTGGCTGTACGTCGACACGTCCCACACGCAGTTCGGGTCGACGGCGGCGGAGCAGGTCGGATCCGGCTGCCAGCGGAAGGGCGCCGAGAGATAGACGGTCGTGTACGGGTTGATCCCCTCCTCGATCGCCTTCGTGAGGACGAAGGTCTTGAACGCCGAGCCCGCCTGGCGGCGTCCCTGGGCCGCGAGATTGAACTGGAGGTTCTTGCGCTGCGGCGCGACGCCGGTCATCGCGCGGATGGCGCCGTTGGCGGGGTTGATCGAGACGAGCGCGGACGCGGGATCGTCCTTCTCGTAGAGGTTCGTCTTGATCGACTTCACGGCCTCGCGCTGGAAGCGCGGATCGATCGTCGTGAAGACCTTGAGCCCGCCGCTTCGCACCGTCGAGACGCCGTACTCCTTGATCAGCTCGTCGCGCACGTACGAGAAGAAGTACGGCTCGCGGATCTTCGTGTAGAGCTCGCCGCGCTTCAGCTTGAGCGGCGCGGAGACGGCGTCGCGGTACTGCTTGCTCGTGATCTGGTCCGAGTCGTACATCGCCTTCAGCACTTCGTTTCGCCGCGCGACCGCCTCCGACGGGCGGTTGAACGGGTCGTAGACCGACGGCGCCTGCGGCAGCCCTGCGAGGAGCGCCGCTTCGACGAGGTTGAGCTTCTTGGCCGGCTTCGCGAAGTACGTCTGCGCCGCGGCTTCGATGCCGTAGGCGTGGCTGCCGAAGTAGACCTGGTTCAGGTACAGCTCGAGGATCTCGTCCTTCGACTTGTCCGCGTCCAGCTTGATCGCGAGACAGGCCTCCTTCGCCTTGCGCTTGAAGGACTTCTCGTTGCCGATGTAGAGGTTGCGGACGAGCTGCTGCGTGATGGTCGAGCCGCCCTCGACGATCTTTCCGGCCTCGACGTTCTTCACGGCCGCGCGGATGACGCCCGAGATGTCGACGCCGATGTGGCTGTAGAAGCGACGGTCCTCGATCGCGACCGCGGACTTCGAGATCCACGGGGACATCTCCTCGAGCTTGCGCGGCTGCCGGTTCCGCTCGGCCGGGATCGAACCGAGGAGCGACCCGTCGGCGGCGTAGATGAACGAGTTCTGGCCGACCGTGACCGGGCGCAGCGACCCGAGGTCGCACGAGAGCGCGGCCGAGGTCCCGGTGACCACACCGGCAGCGACGGCGGCGACGACGAGGAGGACGGCCGCGAAGAGCGCGACGAGGAGCGCGCGGCGCCTCGAACGCTGGATCTTGCGGCGCCGCACCCGTTCGCGACGGCCGTGCGCGCGCTTTCGGCTCGATCCGTTGCCGTTGCCGTGCCCGTTCCCGTTCCCGTTGGGGCGGCGCCGCTCCGGGCCTCCGCGCCCGTTCGGGCGGCGGCCTACCGGCGGCACTAGTAGACCCCCTCGGCCCGCAGACGTCGATGGACGGCCTGGCGGATCGCGGCCTCGCTCGAGGCCACGTGGCCCGGGGCCACCCAGGCCTGAACGGTGACCACGGCGGTCTCTGTCTCTTTGGGAAAGTCGGTCACTGTTGCCTTCGGCTTGCGGTCTTCGGTGTCCTCGTCGCCGGCGACGGCGCGGGCCTCTTCCTCGGCGAGTGCGACGACCCGGTCGAGATCCGACTTGAGCGGAACGGAGATCGTCACCTGCGCCGTCCGGCCGAGGCCGGCGATCGTCAGGTTCCTGATCGTGTCGGAGGCCAGTTTTTCGTTGGGTACAAAGTAGCGGGCGCCGCCGGGTGCTCGGATGGTTGTGTAGGTGAGCGCGACTTCTTCCACCGTTCCTGCTGCATCGGCAAGTTCGATCTCGTCGCCAAGCCGTAACGGCTGCGTAAAGGCGATCAGGACGCCGGAGACGAAGTTCGCGATCGTCGAGCGCGCCGCGAAGCCGAGGACGATCCCGACGACGGCCGACGACGCGAGCAGGCCGCCGGCGACCGCGCGGACCTCGGGGATGACGAGCAGGCCGCTGAGGACGCCGAGCGTCACGATCGCGGTCGTGACGCTTCGCCGCAGGACGCGGTAGCGCGTAAGGCGCGCCGGAGGCAGGTGGAGATGGCGCAGGATCGCGCGGTCGACGAGCCAGGCGACGATGATCGTCCCGACGATGACGAGCGCTGCGATGGCAAGGTCGTTCCAGTGATCTCTGTCCACGCGGAAACGTTCTCCGGTCGCGGCCGATTGCCTGCCCTCGCACGTCCATACTGACGGGATGCGCGCCGCGCTCGTTCTTCCTCTCGTCGTGCTCGCGCTCGGCGCGGCCGGGTGCGGCGAGCGCCCCGAGCCCGAGGGCGCCGAGCTGAGCGTCTATCCGGTTTCCGCCCAGGGCGCCGGCGTGCAGCCGATCACGCTGGCCGAGGCGCCCGAGCGCATCGCCGTCCTCTCCGCCGGCGCCGCCGAGCTGCTCGAGGAGATCGGCGCGGGGGATCGCATCGCCGGCATTCCCTCGGAGGTCTCCGTGCCGGAGGCCGCGGGCGCCGTCGAGCTGACCCGGCCCAGCGGACTCGTCGACGTGGAGGCGCTCGCAGGCCTCGACGCCGACCTCGTCGTCGCGTCGCCGCAGACCGACCAGGAGGACGTCGGCCGGGCGCTGCGGCGGTCGCCCGCGCCCGTGTACCTCACCCCGGAGCGCTCGATCGCAGAGGTCGTCCGGATGGCGCTCGAGCTCGGGCTCCTCGTCGGGGAGCCGGTCGGCGGGCGCACGGCCGCGGACGAGATCCGCGACCGGCTCGCCGAGGTGGGCGAGCGGATCGGAGAGCTCGAGCCGGTCACCGTGTTCCTCGACACCGGCCTTCTCATCACCGTCCCCGACGACTCGCTCTCGGCCGACATCGTCCGCCGCGCCGGCGGGCAGCTCGTCGGCACCGACGGCGCCGGCGCGCCGCTCGACCCCTGCGACCTCGTCGAGCTCGACCCCGACGTGATCCTGCAATTCAGCGACGCCCCGGAGATCTCGACGCTCGAGCACGGCACCTGCCCGAAGACGGTTCCGGACACGAAGCCGGTCGCGGTGGACGGCGAGCTCCTCACCCGGGCGGGCCCGCGCGCCGGCGAGGCGGTCGAGCGCGTCGCGCGGATCCTCCACCCGGACGCGTTCGAATAGGCTCGGCCGCGCTGTGACGCTCGAGGGCAAGGGAATCTCCACGCGCGCCATCCACGGCGGCGAGCGGCCGGTCGCGCCCGGCGTTCCCGTGTCGATGCCGATCGTCACCTCGACCACGTTCGCCTTCGAGGACGCGGCCGAGTTCGGGCGGGTCATGAGCGAGGAGGAGTACGGCTTCGTCTACTCCCGCATCCGCAACCCCACGATCGAGGAGCTGAACGGCGCGCTCGCCGGGCTCGAGGGCGCCGAGGAGGCGCTCGCGTTCTCGTCGGGCATGGCCGCGATCACGGCCGCGCTCATGACGACGCTCGCACCGGGCGACACGCTGCTCTGCGCGACCCAGCTCTACGGCACGACCTACTCGGTCGCCGAGCGCCGCCTGAAGCCGCTCGGGATCGAGGTCGCCTACGCGGACGTGACCGACCTCTCCGCCTGGGAGCGGCCGGCCACGGTCCGGTACATCGAGACGATCGCGAACCCGGCCTTCCCGGTCGCGGACATCGCGGCGCACGCGGCGCTCAAGGGCGACGGGCTCCTCATCGTGGACAACACGTTCGCGTCGCCGGTGCTCTGCCGCCCGCTCGAGCTCGGCGCCGACCTCGTCTGCGAGGCGGGGACGAAGTACCTGAACGGCCACCACGACGTGACCGCGGGCGTCGTCGCCGGAAGCCGGGAGCTGCTCGCCCAGATCCGCTCGTTCCAGATCGACACGGGCGGCGTCCTCGATCCGTTCGCCGGCTACCTCCTGCGCCGCGGGATCAAGACCCTGGCCCTGCGGATGGAGCGCTGCTCGGCGAACGCGCTCGCGCTCGCGCGGATGCTCGAGGCGCACCCCAAGGTGCAGCGCGTCGAGTACGCGGGTCTCGCGTCCTTCTCCCAGTACGACCTCGCCATGCGCCAGCTCGACGACTCGGGCGGAATGCTCGCCGTCGAGGTCGCCGACCGGGCCGCCGGGGAGCGGCTCATGGACGGGCTCCAGCTGGCGCTTCGCGCGACCAGTCTCGGCGGCATCGACACGGTCGTCCACCACCCGGCGTCGACGAGCCACCGGCAGTTCAGCCCCGAGCAGCTCCAGGCCGCCGGCATCTCCGAGGGCATGATCCGCGTCTCCGTAGGGTGTGAGGATGCAGACGACATCGTCGCCGACTTCGGCCACGCCCTCTCCCTGGTCTAGGTCGAACGGCGCCCTCGCGGCGTGGCTCGGCGTGTCGGCGCTGCTCGTCCTCGCGGCGTTCGCGGGCAGCGCCGCGGAGTCGAGCGACGACGGCGGACTGCCGGTGTTCTTCCGCTACGACGTCGCGATCGGCGGCATCGTCGTCTACGCGGTCCTCTTCGTCATCGCCTGGGCGGCTGCGCAGCTCGGGTACGGGAACGCGCCGGAGGCGCTCGGGCTGCGCCGGTTCCCGCTGCGCTACATCTGGATCGCGCTCGGCCTCATGTTCGCGGCGCTCATCGTCTCGGCCGCGCTCGAGCCGGTCTTCCACGCGGGCGAGAAGCAGGGGCTCGCCCCGGACGAGTGGATCTCGGACCGCTGGCCCGCCTTCGTCTTCAACGCCGCGGTCGTCGTGCTCGTGGCGCCGTTCGTGGAGGAGATCTTCTACCGCGGTCTCGGCGTGCGCGTGCTCGGCTTCCTGGGCGGCTTCGTCTCGATCGTCGGGACGTCGCTCGTCTTCGCACTCGCACACGGGATCCTCGTCGCCGTGCCGGCGCTCGGGATCTTCGCCCTCGCACTCGGTTGGCTTCGCTGGCGCACCGAGAGCGTGTGGCCCGGAGTGATCGCGCACGCGGCCTACAACTTCCTCGGCGTCATCGGCGCGCTCCTCGTTCTCTTCGACTGAGGTTTCGTCCGACCGGTTCACCGCACACAATGCAGGCGTGCGGCGGGGTCTGATCGTCCTCATCTCAGCGTTGGCCTTCACGGGAGCCGCGAACGCGGCGACCACGCTCGCGATCGCGCCGGGCACCGTCGGCTTCGGAAAGCAGGCGACGTTCAGCGGCACGGTCACGCCGGCGAGCGGCGGCGTCGCGGTGCAGATCGTCCGCGTCGCGGACGGCAGCCCGGTCGGCTCGACGACCACCGCACCCGACGGGACGTACAGCTTCCAGCACGCCGTCTTCTACGGCGGCTCCTACCAGGCGGTCGCCTCCACCGGAACCTCGGCGGCCGCGGCGATTCAGCTGACGCCGCGACTCGTCGCGACCGTGCAGGGCAAGCGCGCGCTCGGCGCCAAGCTGACGCTGCGCGGACGGCTGCGCCCCGCCGAGGCGAGAGGCCAGCTCCGGCTCACGATCCGCGGGAAGACCCGCACGGTGAAGGTCGGCGCCCGAGGGCTGGTTCAAGACCACGTTCCCGGGCGACCGCGCCGGCCGCACGAAGTGGACGCTGAAGCTCGTGCCCGCCTCCGGCTACCACGCCGTCGCCCGCAAGGGAGCGCCCGTTCTCAGGGCACCGAGCCTCGGCCCGGGCTCGAGCGGCCGGGCGGTGTTCCTCCTCGAGAAGCGCCTCCGGGAGCTCCACTACCTCGTCCAGCGCGTGAACGGCTACTACGGGACGGACACCTACCAGGCGGTCCTCGCGTTCCAGAAGGTGCGCGGCCTCTCCCGCACGGGACGGGTCGACGGGCGGATCTGGCGGCTCCTCGCCAACGCCGGCATCCCGAAGGCGCGCGTCCCGAGCGGCACGCACATCGAGGTCTCGAAGGCGAAGCAGGTCATGTACGAGGTCGTGAACGGCAAGGTCGCCCGGGTCGTCCATGTCTCGACCGGCGCCACCGGGAACACGCCGGTCGGCCGCTTCCGCGTCTACCGGCTCGCGCCCGGCTACAACGCCAAGGGGATGTACTACTCGATCTTCTTCCTGCGCGGCTTCGCGATCCACGGCTACGCGTCGGTGCCGGCCTACCAGGCGAGCCACGGCTGCGTCCGCACGCCGATCTGGCAGGCGCGCGGGTTCTACCAGCGCTGGGGACGCATCGGCACCCAGATCTACGTGTTCGCGTAACCTCGCCCGCATGGCCCCGGAGGACGCCAGCACGGACCCGCTCGTGAAGCAGATCCGAGAGGAGATCTCGGACAACGACCGCGCGATCGTCGACGCGATCAACAAGCGGCTGAAGCTCGTCGCGCGCCTCAAGGCCTACAAGGCCGAGCGCGGCTACGACTTCGTCGATCCCGAGCGTGAGGAGTGGATGCTCACGTACCTCGCGCGGTCGAACCGCGGGCCGCTCAGCGGCGACGGCCTGCGCGAGCTCTTCGAGCAGCTGCTCGCGCTGACCAAGAAGGAAGTCTCCTAGCTGTCCTCGGAGGAGAAGTCCTCGGGCGTGACCTCGTCGAGGAAGCGCTTGAACTCCTCGACGACCTCTTCCTCGTTCGCCTCCTGCTCGAACTCGATCCCCGACTCCTCGATCACGGACTCGGCGGCGAAGATCGGCGCGTCGACGCGAACCGCGAGGGCGATCGCATCGGACGGGCGGGAGTCGATCTCGATCTCGGTCCCGTTCACGGCGACGGTGATGAGCGCGTAGAAGGTGTTGTCGCGCAGCTCGGTGACGGCGATCCGGACGACCCGCGCCTCGAGCTGGGTGAGCAGCTCGGTGAGGAGGTCGTGCGTCATCGGCCGCGGCGTCTGCGCGCCCTGGAGCTTCATGAGGATCGCGGCCGCCTCGGGATGCCCGATCCAGATGGGGAGGAACTTGTTCCCCTCGGCCGTCTTCAAGAGAACGATCGGCTGCTTGCCGACCATGTCGAAGCTGACCCCGTAGATGACCATTTCTTCCATCAGGCGACCCTGGTCTGATGATAGTCGCGACTTGGTGATCGACCCGCGATGTAGCAGCATGTGCGCTCGATGAGGGTCCGCGCTTCGATCGTGGGCGTCCTCGGGGTCGCCTTTGCCCTCGCGCTTTCGCCGGGCGCGGGCGCAGCCACGTTCAAGGTGAACTGCGCCGCGGGCGGCAACCTCCAGTCGAAGCTGAACTCGGCCCCGGCCGGCTCGACGATCCTCATCAAGGGCACCTGCATCGGCGCCTTCGTCATCCCGAAGCGCCTCACGCTGAAGGGCAACCCGACGGCCACGCTCGACGCGAACGACACCGGCTCCGTGCTGAACGTGCAGGTCGCCAAGCCGATCCGCCTCGAGAATCTCCGGATCACGGACGGGACGAGCCCGAGCGGCGGCGGGATCATGGCGCCCGCGGGCGACGCGCTCACGCTCGTGAACGTCAGGGTGACCGGCAACAGGGCGACCATCAACGGCGGCGGCATCGCGTCGAGCGGGCAGGTCACGCTCTTCCGCTCGACGGTGAGCTGGAACGTCTGCCGAGCGAGCGGGCGGCGGGATCCTCTCCACGACCAAGGTGACGCTGACCGACTCCTCGGTCGTCCGCAACACCCTCGAGTGGAGCGCGTTCAACGCGATCGTCTCCGGCGCCGGCATCAGCGCCGACTCGGTGCAGCTCGTCCGCTCGGTCGTCCGCTACAACGTCGCCCACGCGATCGCCACGTCATCGTCGACCGCCTCCGCGCTCGGGGGCGGGATCGACGTGGCGAAGAGCCTCGTCGCGTTCCGCTCCCACGTCGACCGCAACTCCGCCCGCGCAGACGGCCTGGGGACCACGGCGCTCGGGGGCGGGATCCACCAGCGCGACGGCGGCACGTCCGTCCGCCTCACGCGGTCCACGGTCAACAACAACGCTGCCAACGCGGCAGGGATGCTCGCCACCGGTGAGTCGACCGCGCAGGGCGGGGGCGTCCGCGCTGTCAGGATCGTCGCGACCACCACGAGCTTCGTCGGGAACAAGCTCAGCGCGTTCTCCGAGTTCAACCAGGCCACCGTAGGCGGTGGGGCGATTTACGCGGCAGCGACGTCCTCGCTTACCAGCGTAGGCGTCCGCAACTCACAGATCGACGCACAGAGCGGCGCGAACACGTTCGCCGGGGGCGCCGGCGTCCAGTTCGCAGGCGGCTCGAGCACGTACTCGATCACCGGCTCGACCATCTCCGGGAACAAGGCGAACGCGCTTGCGAGCGGCAACGCGACCGCCTGGGGAGGCGCTGTCCTCGCGAACGGGCGGGTCGCGGTCACACGGAGCACGCTTTCGGGGAACACCCTCGACGCGCACGGGTCGGCCGGCGACGCCCTCACATCCGGTGGCGGGATTCGCGCCGGCGGTGCGCTCACGCTCGACCGGTCCACCGTCAGCGGCAACACGGGGAAGAGCGATGCGACCGCCATGGGCGCGACCGCGCAGGGAGGCGGCGTCGCCATCGTGTCCGGCCCGGGCAGTCTCAATCGCATCGTCAACTCGACGGTCACGAAGAACGTCGTCCGCGCCGACGCGTCGATCGCCGGCGCGAGCTCGATCGCCATCGCGGAAGGCGGTGGGATCTACGTCCAGCTCTCGCCGACGCGGCTGACGAACACGACGGTGGCGCGCAACACCGCCGCGGGCCAGGGCCATTTCCCCTTCATCCGCGGCGGCGGGACGCTCGTCGACTCGAGCGGTCTCACGCTCCGCAACTCGATCGTCGCGCTGAACACGTCCGCGGACGCGCCGAACTGCGGCGGCCCGACCGCTTCCCTCGGCTACAACCTGATCGGAACGACCACGGGCTGTCCGCTCACGCCGAAGCCGTCGGACAAGACGAACAAGGTCGCGAAGCTCGGCACGTTCGGCGCCTACGGCGGCCCGACGCGGACGATCAGGCTCCTGAAGGGCAGCCCGGCGCTGAACGCGATCCCGAAGTCCAAGTGCGCCGTGAAATCCGACCAGCGCGGCGTGAAGCGGCCGAACGAGAAGCGCTGCGAGATCGGCGCCTGGGAACGCAAGCCCTAGCGCACGGGTAGATGGGCGATCCTGGATTCGAACCAGGGACCTCCGCCTTATCAGAGCGGCGCTCTAACCAACTGAGCTAATCGCCCGAGCGGCTGCGGATTGTAGCGAGGGCGGGAGGCCTAGTTCACGTCGAGCGAGCGCTCGAGGTACAGCGCCGCCGCGAGGAGGAAGTTCTCGCTGTCGGCGAGGGTGAGCACCCAGGCGCGGGTCTCCTCGTCGAGCTCCGCGTCGGCACGCACGATCTCGAGGAACGGAACGAGACGGCCACAGCGGGCGAGGTCGGCCATGCGCAGGACGAGGTCACGAGTCCGCGCGTCCTGGCCGATCGCCTCGACCATCGTCGCGTCGTAATGGAAGTGTCCCGGCATCCCCATCGCACACACACAACGAGTGTTGCGGCCGAGAGGTTACGCCGGACGCTCCAGTGCTTCGACGATCTCGGCGAGCTCGGTCTCGGTCTCGAACGAGATCTCGATCCGGCGGGCGCCGACCTTGACCGGGGCTCCGGTCAGACGCTCGAGCGCGGTGCGTGCGCGGGAGGCGAGCTCGGGATCGACCGGCGAGGAACGGCGGGGCTTCGTGCGCGCGCCGGCCCAGCGGGCGGCTCGCTCGGCGGCACGAACGGACATCCCCTCGCGGACGATCCGCCGCGCCAGCGCGCGACGCTCGTCGTCGCCGGGGACGGACAGGACCGCGCGGGCATGGCCCTCGGTGAGCGCGCCCCGCTCGACGAGATCGAGCACGTCGTCGGAGAGCTCGAGGAGCCGCAGCCGGTTCGAGACCGACGGCTTCGAGCGGCCGACCCGCTCGGAGAGATCGCCGAGCGTGAGCGCGAACTCGTCCTGGAGGAGCGCGTAGGCCCGCGCCTCCTCGATCGGCGTCAGATCCTCGCGGGCGACGTTCTCGACGAGGGCGAGGATGAGCGACTCGCGGTCGTCGGTCTCGCGGATGAGCGCGGGGACGGTGGCAAGACCGGCGGCGCGGGCCGCGCGCCAGCGGCGCTCGCCGGCGATCAGCTCGTAGCTCCCCTCCCCGAGGGGGCGGACGACGACCGGCTGGATGAGCCCCTGCGCGCGCACCGACTCGGCGAGGGCGCCCAGCGACTCGGCGTCCACCTTGCGGCGCGGCTGCCTCGGGTTCGCGGCGATCTGGCCGACGGGGAGGTTCGCGAGCTCGCTGGGTGCGGGTGCGCCGCCCATGAGCACCTCGAGACCGCGGCCGAGGCCGCGGCGGCGAGGATCAGGCGCTGTGGCCGACATGGGCGAGCTCCCTCTCGCTGGTCTGGGCACGGGTGCGGTCGACGAGCTCGCCGGCCACGCGGTAGTAGGCGTCGGCGCCCGCGGAGCGCGGGTCGTAGGCGGTGATCGGCAGGCCGTGGCTCGGTGCCTCGGCAAGGCGAACGCTGCGCGGGACGACCGCGTCGAAGACGAGATCCCCGAAGTGGCGGCGCACCTCGGCGGCGACGTCGGCCGAGAGCCGCGTGCGGCCGTCGCACATCGTCAGGAGGAGCCCCGCGAGCGAGAGCTTCGGGTTGAGGCGCGCCCGGATCCGGTCCACGGAATCGAGGAGCTGCGTGAGTCCCTCGAGCGCGTAGTACTCGCACTGCACCGGGACGAGGACGCGGTCGGCGGCGGCCAGCGCGTTCACCGTCAGCGGGCCGAGCGACGGCGGGCAGTCGAGAAAGACGAAGGAGTACTCCTCGCGCGCGGGCGCGAGGGACTGGGCCAGGTACGTGTCGCCTTCGTTGCGCCGGGCCAGCTCGACCGCCGTGCCGGCGAGGTCGCGCTTGGACGGGACGAGATCGAGGTTCTCGAAGCGCGTCGGCCGCACGAGCCCGGCCAGCTCGGCGCCGTCCAGGAGATCGGCCGTGGACACCCCGTCGGCGCGCTCGCCGAGACCCGAGGTGGCGTTCGCCTGCGGGTCGAGGTCGACGATCAGCGTCCGCTCGCCGGCCTCGGCGAGGCAGGCCGCGAGGTTCACCGCAGTGGTGGTCTTCCCGACCCCGCCCTTCTGGTTTGCGAGCGCGAAAATGCGTCCGGCCATGGAGAGGAGGCTACTCAGGCGAGAGGACGTTTCTTCGCCGCGCCGGGACGCCGCGGGAACCGGTCCGGCGTCGCCGCAACCTTCTCCACGACCATGAGGCGGCGGCGCTCCGACCCGGCCACGGGGACGACCTCGGCGAGGCGTCCGGCGACCTCCTCGGCCGCGCGGGCGACCTGCTCCTCGTCGGCTTCCCCGGCGTAGAGGACGAGGCGTCCTCCGGGCCGCACGAGCGGCAGACACCACTCGACGGCGACGGGCGGAGCGGCGAGCGCCCGGGCAAGAGCTGTGGCGTACGCGTCGCCTCCTTCGCCGGCGGCGTGCTCCTCGGCGCGGGCCCAGACGACCTCGACGTTCGGGAAGTCGGCCGTCTGCTCTCGGAGGAACTCGCACTTGCGCGCGTTCGCCTCGAGCAGCGTCACGGCCAGCTCGGGCCGGGCGGCCGCGATCGGAATCCCGGGAGAGCCGCCGCCCGACGCCGACGTCCACGACCGGGCCCTCGGTGACGAGGTCGAGCGCGGCGAGCGCATCGTCCAGGTGGACCCGGCGAGCCTCCACCGGGTCGGCGATGCTCGTGAGCCCGGGCGTCGCGAGGAGCGCGGCGAGCCAGCGCTCGATGCGGGGGTCGGTCACTCCTCGGCGGGAGCGACGACGATGCGGCGGTTCGGCTCGGAGCCCTCGCTCGCGGTCGTCACGCCGCCGCGCTCCTGGAGGTACAGGTGGACGAGCTTTCGCTCGACGGCCGACATCGGCTCGAGCGGCACGGGCCGGCCGGCGGCGAGCGACTCCTGGGCCGCCTGCTCGGCTGCGCGCTCGAGCGTCTGGCGCCGGCGGGCGCGGTAGCCGGCGGCGTCGACCGTCGCGGTCAGGTGCGGGCCGTCCTCGGTGCGGAGCATCGCGTTCGCGAGGTGCTGGATCGCGTCGATCGTCTGGCCGCGCTTCCCGATGAGGAGCGCCAGGTCGGGGCCGGAGATCCGCGCGGTCAGGTCGTCGCCCGACGTGCTGATCGCGACCGACGCCGGAATGTCGAGCGCGTCGCAGACGAGCTCCACGAGCTCGCGCAGCTGCGCCGCGGGCGACCCGGGCTCCTCCTCGACCCGCGGCGGCCGCGGCTTGGACTTCGCCTTCGGAGCCGGCGGCTTGCCCGAGAGCTCCGCGATCACGCGCGCGGGCGTGAAGCCGACGCCGAGGAGGCCGCGCTCGCCCTCGGAGATCACCTGGAAGCGGACCTGGCTCTTCTCGATCCCGGGATGGAGCTTCTCGAGCTCGCGGGCGGCGGCCCACTTGGCCTCGCCGACCGTCTCGCCGGTTCCTTCGACCTGGTTCGGGCCGAGCGGGATCTCTTCCTCGGCCGTCATCGCCGGGTCTGCGGGCCGCGCTTCTTGCGCCGCCGGACGCGTCGCTGGCCGGAGCCGCCGCCGCTCGGGGCCGCGGCCTTCGCCGTCGCGGCGGCCGGAGCGGGAGCCGGAGCGTCCTTCGCCGGAGTGCGCGAGCTGCGCTTGGGCGGCGCCACCGGCTTGGGCAGCATCCGTCTCGTGATGAGGCCTTGGCCGACCGTCCACAGGTTGGTCGTGACCCAGTAGAGAAGGAGCCCGACCGGGAAGTTGACGATGAACGGGACGAACGCGAACGGCAGGACGATGAAGATGATCCGCTGCGTCTTGTCCGTGACCGGGGTGAGGAGCGCGGCGACGAGCTGGCTCAGCACGTAGACGACGAGGAGGAGCCAGCCCGACCAGTGCGCGTTCACCGGGTCGGTGATGTTCGGAACGATCCAGATGAAGCTCAGATCCGACGTCGGGTAGAGCGGCAGGACCTCGCCCTCGAACCCCCGCAGGACGTAGAAGAGCGAGATGAAGATCGGGATCTGGAGGAGCAGCGGCAGGCACGAGGCGGCCGGGTTGACCTTGTTCTCCTTGTAGAAGCGCATGACTTCTTCCTGCTGGCGCTTCTTGTCCGTCTTGTACTTCTGCTGCAGCGCCTTCAGCTCCGGCGCGAGCACCTGGAGCCGCTGCATCGAATGGATCTGCTTGACGGTGAGCGGCACCATCACCATCCGCACCATCAGCGTGAGGACGACGATCGAGAGCGCCCACGTGAGGCCGCCCGTCGTGTGCAGCCACTCGAGGATGTCCGTGAGGATGTTCTCGAGCGGGGCGAGGATCGAGGCGAGCGCGATCACGCGGCCGTCTCCTTGCGCCGGCGGCGAAAGAGCGTCTGGTCATGCGCGTAGTCGACGCCGCCGTGGCTCCACGGGTTGCAGCGCAGGAGCCGCCAGCCGCTGAGGATCGTCCCGCGGACGAGCCCGAACTCGTGCAGCGCGTCGGCCGCATAGTGCGAGCACGTCGGGTGGTACTTGCAGCGCGGTCGCAGGAACGGGCTCACCGCCCGCTGGTAGACCCGCACGAGGAAGGTCGCGAGCCAGGTCAAGCTCGCGCCTCCTGCTCCGAGGCGTCGGCCAGGCGAAGTGCCTCGCGCACCGACTCGCCGAGCCAGGCGGCACCGTTCGCCTCCGCCGTCTCGGCGAGGCCCTCGCGGGCCGAGAGGACGTAGTCGTACTCGGCCGGAAGCGCCGGGCGCGAGCTCGTCGAAGATCGCCCGCAGCCGCCGCTTCAGCCGGTTTCGCTGCACCGCGTTCCCGACCTTGCGCGGCACCGCGAGCCCGAGCCGCGGACCGTCCTCCGAGTCCTCGCGCGGGAAGACGTAGACGACGAGATAGCGGGTCGTGAACGAGCGGCCCTTGCGGTACACCGTGTCGAAGTCCCGGGAGCGGGACAGGCGGTTGCGTCGCTTCACGACCGGTCCCGGACTAGGCCGACAGGCGCTTGCGTCCCCGCGCCCGGCGCCGCTTGAGGATGGCGCGACCTCCGCGGGTCTTCATGCGCGCACGGAACCCGTGCTTGCGCTTGCGTCGGCGCACGTTCGGCTGAAAGGTTCGCTTCACGTCTCTCCGGAAATGAGCCCCGTTGCGGGGGAATGATTGGCTTCGGTCGGGACGGCCTCGGCCGTCGACGGGCAAGTATAGAGAAGGTCGGCGCCGCCCTCTTCGGAGACCCGGACGTGCATCCGAGGAGACGCATTTGCAAAATCCACGGCCTGTGGAAATCCACAGCCGAAAGTTCGCATGATGCGGGCGATCCTTAAGGCTGTCCACATTGTGGAGACGCCTGTGGATAACTCCGAATTGCCTGCAAACGTGCGCTTTTGGGGGGTTACGTTTTCCCCAGAGGGCCGTTTGTGAGGAGGACACCCCATTGGTAGACTCGCGCCTCGCCGAGCGGGACGGAAGGAGTTCGAAGGCCGGGTGGAACAGCCCTTAGAGCTGAGTGCGGAGACCCTGTGGACCGAGGTAGCTCGGCGCCTACAGGGGTCGCTGAACGACCACACGTACCGCACCTGGTTCGGGGATGCAGAGGGTGAGGCGCTCGACGACGACATCTTCGTCCTCACCGTTCCGAACGACTTCACGCGCGAGTGGATCGAGAACCACTTCCGCGGCCTCGTCGAGGCGGCGGTGCGCGACACGCTCGGCTCCGAGCGGCACGTCCAGGTGTCCCTGGCGGCCGTGGCGGCGCCCGAGCGCCAGCCCTCCCCCTGGCCCGAGGAGACGCGCGCGCCCGAGCGTCGCGAGCGCACCGGGCTGAACCCGAAGTACAACTTCGACCGCTTCGTCATCGGCTCGTCGAACCGCTTCGCCCACGCGGCCGCGCTGGCCGTGGCCGAGGCGCCGGCGCAGGCCTACAACCCGCTCTTCATCTACGGCGGGACCGGGCTCGGCAAGACCCACCTCCTCCAGGCGATCGCCGACTACACGGGCGAGCACGGCCAGGGCCTCACCGCGCGCTACGTGACGAGCGAGGCCTTCATGAACGACTTCATCAACTCCCTCCGCGACAAGCGGATCGAGGGGTTCAAGCACCGCTACCGCCACTACGACGTCCTCCTCATCGACGACATCCAGTTCTTCGAGGGCAAGGAGCGGATCCAGGAGGAGTTCTTCCACACCTTCAACTCGCTCTACGAGGCCGGCCGGCAGATCGTCATCTCGTCCGACCGCCCGCCGCGCGACATCGCGACGCTCGAGGCGCGCCTGCGCTCGCGGTTCGAGTGGGGCCTCATCACGGACATCCAGCCTCCCGACCTCGAGACGCGCATCGCGATCCTGCGCAAGAAGGTGCACGCCGAGAAGACCCACGTGCCCGACCAGCAGGTCCTCACCTTCATCGCCGGCCGCATCTCGACCAACATCCGCGAGCTCGAGGGCGCGCTCACCCGCGTCGTCGCCTTCTCCTCGCTCACGGGCCGCGAGATGACGGTCGACCTCGCGCAGGAGGTCTTGAAGGACGTCTTCCCGCAGGGCGAGATGCCCGAGGTCTCCATCGAGCGCATCCAGGAGGCCGTGATCGAGCGCTTCGGGATCTCGCTTCAGGAGCTCACGGGCGACCGCCGCTCCCAGTCGATCGTCTATCCGCGGCAGGTCGCGATGTACCTCTCCCGCGAGCTGACCGACTCCTCGCTTCCGAAGATCGGCAAGAAGTTCGGCGGCCGCGACCACACGACGGTGATCCACGCGACCTCGAAGATCGCCAAGCTGATCAAGGAAGACCGCTCGGTCTACAACCTCGTCCAGGAGCTCACCGCGCGCATCAAGCAGGCCCGTTGATGAACGTGTGGATGAGCGACCGGCAAACTGTGGGCGGATCTGCCGGCCCGTCCGAACTGGGGGTCCAGCGAAGTTCTCCCCAGATCGCGTCCCCAGCGCAGCGCCGCTCCCAGGGCGGCTTCAGTACCGTCTTCCCCGCTATCCACACGCCTTACTACTACTACGAGGTCCTTAAATGAATTCTCTCGAGACAGCAACCGACACCAACCTGAGGATTACCTGTCGGAGCGAGGAGCTTTCCGAGAAGCTCTCGGTCGTCGGCCGCGGCGTCTCGACCAGACAGAGCGTCCACGTTCTGACCGGAATCCTCCTGCGCGCGACCGAGGGCCGCTTGGAGCTGGCAGCCACGGACATGGAGCTGTCGGTGCGTCTCGGAATCGACGCGACCGTGGGGTCGGAGGGAAGCGTGGTCGTGCCCGGCCGGCTCTTCGTCGACATCGCGAAGCTCCTGCCGCCCGGAGAGGTGACGCTCGAGCACGTCGCCGGCGAAGGGCTCGTGCGCCTGACCTGCGGCGCCGCTTCGTACAGCCTGCACACGTTCAGCGCCGAGGACTTCCCGCGCCTCCCCGACTCCGGCGGCGAGGAGTTCACCGTCGAGCGCACCGCCTTCCTCGACACGATCGCGAAGGTCAGCCGCTCCGCCTCCAGGGATGAATCGAGACCTGTCCTCACCGGGATCCTCGTCCGCTTCGAGGCGGGGAAGCTCGTCATGGCCGCGACCGACTCCTACCGGCTGAGCGTCAAGGAGACGGCGCTCGAGCAGGGTCCGGCGAAGGAGCTCGAGGCGATCGTGCCGGCCCGCGCGCTCGGCGAGCTCGCGCGGGTCGCCCAGGCCGCGGAGAGCGACACGCTGGCGCTCGGAATCCTCGACAACCAGATCGTCTTCGACGTGGAGGGCGTCACGCTGACGGCGCGACGCATCGACGGGCAGTTCCCGAACTACAAGCAGCTCGTCCCGGAGGCGTTCGAGGCCGAGGTCGTCGATCCCGCGCGAGGAGCTCCTGGACGTCGTCCGGCGCACGTCGCTCATGGCGCAGCGCAAGTCGCCGCTTCGCCTTCGCTTCGCCGAGGGCGAGCTGACGGTGAGCGCGCAGACGCAGGACGTCGGCGAGGCGCACGAGTCGCTCCCGGTCGCCTACACCGGCGATGCGCTCGAGATCGGGTTCAACGCCGAGTTCCTGCGCGACGGGCTCGAGTCGGTCGCCGACGAGAACGTGCGGATCAAGCTGATCAGCCCGCTTCGGCCGGGGCTCGTCCAGGGCGAGGGAGACGACTTCCTCTACCTGATCATGCCCATCCGGCTGGCCGCCTGAGGCGCGGCCCTCGGGCCGGGGGCGCCAGGTGGTCGTCGCGCACGTCACCCTCGTCGACTTCCGCTCGTACGCGTCGCTCGACCTCGACCTTCCGCCGGGTCTCGTGCTCGTGACCGGCCCGAACGGGGTCGGCAAGACGAACCTCCTCGAGGCGCTCCACGTCGGGAGCCAGGGCTTCTCGCCGCGCTCGCGGACGGACGCGCAGCTCGTCCGGTTCGGCGCCTCGGCGGGCCGGGTCACGCTCGCCGGCGAGGAGGCCGGATCGCCGGTCGAGACCGAGGTCACGCTCGAGCCCGGCCGGCCCAAGCGGGCGACGTTCAACGGCGCCGCGCTCGCGACCGTCGAGTCGCTGCGCCACCGTCTCACTGCGCTCGTCTTCGTCCCCGACCGGCTCGCGGTCGTGAAGGGAAGCCCGATCGTGCGCCGCCACTACGTCGACCGGATGCTGGGACGCCTCATGCCGGCGCAGGCCGACCTCCCCGGCTCCTACGGCCAGGCGCTCGCGCAGCGAAACGAGGCGCTGCGGCGCGTGCGCGCGAACGCCGCCGGGCGCGAGTCGGTCGCTCCCTGGACCCAGCGCGTCGCGGAGCTCGGCGCGGAACTCGACGCCGCACGGGCAGCGCTCGTGGCCGGTCTCTCCCCGGTGTTCGCCGCGCGGGCCGAGACGCTCGGCCTCCCGGACGCCACGCTCGTCTACGAGCCCGACCCGCCGACCGTGGAGGCGCTCGAGGCGCGCTTCGACCGCGACGTCCTCCGCGGGACGACCTCGCTCGGCCCGCACCTGCGCGACGTCGGGATCGAGGCGGACGGGCGGGAGCTTCGGAGCTTCGGCTCCCAGGGCGAGCAGCGCGCGACCGTCCTCGCGCTCGACGCTCGCGGAGGCCGACCTGACCGCCGAGCGGCGCGGTGCGCAGCCGCTCCTCCTCCTCGACGACGTGCTCAGCGAGCTCGACGAGACCCGCCGGGCCGCGCTCTTGGCCGCGCTTCCGCCCGGGTCGCAGACCGTCGTGACCGCCACCGACCGGCGAGCGCTCCCGCGCGGCGGACCCGAGCCGGCGGCCGTGATCGAGGTCACGCCCGGCGAGGCGAGGGCGGCATGAGCGGCTACCACCCGCGTCCGCTCGGCGACGAGATCCGCGACCAGGTGGCGACGCCTCGGGCCGGACGCCGCGATCGGCCCGATCGTGAAGGCGTGGCCTTCCGCCGTCGGCGACGCGATCGCCGAGAACGCGTGGCCGGCACGGATCGCCCGCGACGGGACGCTCCACGTGGCCACCTCCTCGAGCGTGTGGGCCTTCGAGCTCACCGCCCTCGCGGAGACGATGCTCGAGCGCCTGCGCGAGCGCGCTCGGCGACGACGCGCCGCCCAAGATCGTGTTCGCCGCGGGCCGCCTGCCCGAGCGGGGACCGCTTCCGGAGGACGTGGAAAAGCCCGCTCCGCCCCCCGTCCCGGACGAGCTGCGAGAAGCCGGAGAGACCCTCGCCGCGGGGATCGAAAGCGACGAGCTCCGAGCCGCCGTCGCGAAGGCCGCGGCGGCCAGTTTGGCGCTGTCGGTTCGCCCGCCGGACGACCGGTCGCTCTGATACACTGCACCGGGTACAAAAATAGCCCTTTAGCAGGGCTTTTTTCATGACCGAAACGTCCTACACCGCAAAAGACATCACCGTTCTCGAAGGGCCTCGAGCCGGTCCGGCTGCGGCCGGGCATGTACATCGGCTCGACGGGCTCCCGCGGCCTCCACCACCTGGTCTACGAGGTGGTCGACAACTCGGTCGACGAGGCCCTCGCGGGACGCAACGAGCGCATCGAGATCACCCTCCATCCGGACAACTCGGTGAACGTCCGCGACTTCGGCTCGGGCATCCCCGTGGACATCATGGCCGAGCAGGGCCGGCCGGCCCTCGAGGTCGTCCTGACGAAGCTCCACGCGGGCGGCAAGTTCGGCGGCGACGGCTACAAGGTCTCGGGCGGCCTGCACGGCGTCGGCGTCTCCGTCGTGAACGCGCTCTCGGAGAGCCTCGTCGCCGAGGTGCGCCGCGACGGGAAGGTCTACCGCCAGGAGTTCGTGCGCGGCGCCCCGGTCGGCGACATGGAGACGGTCGGCGAGGCCGCGCCCGACGACACGGGGACGCAGATCACGTTCCGCCCCGACTCCGAGATCTTCGAGGAGATCGAGTTCTCCGCCCAGACGCTCGACGCAGCGCTTCCGCGAGACCGCCTTCCTCACCAAGGGCCTCCGGATCGTGTTCACCGACGCGCGCGAGGCCGAGGAGACCGCAGGAGTTCTACGCCGAGGGCGGGATCAAGGACTTCGTCTCCTACGTGAACGACGCGAAGGACTCGGTGCACAAGCACGTCGTCTACCTCGAGAACGCGACCGACGACGGCTCCGTCGAGGTGGCGATGCAGTGGAACACGTCCTACGTCGAGTCGGTGTTCTCGTTCGCGAACAACATCAACACGCACGAGGGCGGGACGCACCTCTCCGGCTTCAAGGCGGCGCTCACCGGCACGCTCAACAAGTACGCGCGCGACAAGATGCTCCTGAAGGAGAAGGAGGAGAACCTCGAGGGCGAGGACGTCCGCGAGGGGCTCGCCGCGGTCATCTCGGTGAAGCTGCGCGAGCCGCAGTTCGAGGGGCAGACGAAGACGAAGCTCGGCAACCCGTGGGTGCGCGGCCTCGTCGAGCAGACGGTGAACGCGAAGCTCTCGGAGTTCCTCGAGGAGAACCCGGCCGAGGCGAAGCAGATCATCACGAAGGCCGTCGCGGCGCGAAACGCGCGCCAGGCGGCTCGCAAGGCGCGCGAGCTGACGCGGAGGAAGAGCGCCCTCGACGGCGGCTCGCTGCCGGGCAAGCTGGCCGACTGCCAGACGCGCGACCCGGCCGAGGCGGAGATGTACCTGGTCGAGGGCAACTCGGCCGGCGGCTCGGCGATCGACGCGCGCGACCGGCAGTTCCAGGCGATCCTCCCGCTCCGCGGCAAGGTGATCAACTCGGAGAAGAACCGGATCGGAAAGGTGCTCTCGAACGCCGAGATCCAGGCGATCATCACGGCCATCGGAACGGGCATCGCGGACGAGTTCGACCTCGAGCGCCTCCGCTACCACCGCGTGATCATCATGACCGACGCCGACGTGGACGGATCCCACATCCGCACGCTCATCCTCACGTTCCTCTACCGCAACATGCAGGAGCTCTTCGACAACGGGCACGTGTACATCGCCGTGCCGCCGCTCTACCGCGTGAAGGTCGGAAACCAGGAGCAGTACGTCGAGAAGGAGTCGCAGTTCGAGGAGCTCCTCGTGCGCGAGAAGATCAAGGACATGGAGGTCACGCCGCGCTCGGGCGAGGCCGCGAAGATGACCGAGGCGCGCTGGACGCGCTTCACCCGCGACCTCAGCACGTTCGAGGGCTGGTCGGCGAAGCTCGCCTCCGAGCTGCGCGACTACCCGTCCGCGGGCCGGTTCGTGATCGAGCACCGGCTGATCGAGTCGCCGGCGTCCTCCGCGCAGGAGGCGATCGACGCGCTGCCCGCGCTCTCCGAGAACGGGCACGACCTCGAGTCGGTCCCGGCGATCCACGACGGCACGTTCCGGATCAAGGTG
Organism: uncultured Actinomycetes bacterium; assembly: GCA_963814525.1. GTDB lineage: Bacteria > Actinomycetota > Thermoleophilia > Gaiellales > Gaiellaceae > CAVRUF01. The sequence goes on from CAWFDH010000008.1 coordinate 858,140, forward strand.
ATCGAGCGCTCGACGAGCGCGGCCCACCACGTCGACGTCCCCTCGGACGTCTTCGAGTTCTCGTCCTACCTGCGGCTGCGCCGCGCCTACGAGAAGCTCGTCGAGTCGGTCGGCGCGCCGCCGTTCACGATCACGGTCGGCAAGAAGACGCGGACCGTCCAGACCTTCGAGGAGCTGCGCGCGGCGCTCCTCGAGATCGCCAAGGACGGCATCCAGGTCAGTCGCTTCAAGGGTCTCGGCGAGATGAACCCGGGCGAGCTCTGGGAGACGACGATGGATCCGGCCCGCCGGATCCTCATGCGCGTCGACGTGGAGGACGCGGCCGTCGCGGACCGGATCTTCTCGACCCTCATGGGCGACCAGGTCGAGCCGCGGCGCTTGTTCATCGAGTCGAACGCGCGTGACGTGCGCTTCCTGGACGTGTAGCGCGTGGCCACGGTCGAACCCCTAGGAGCAGGCCGGATCGAGTCGCGCGAGCTCGAGCAGGAGATGCGCTCGAGCTTCCTCGACTACGCGATGAGCGTCATCGTCGCCGCGCGCCCTGCCGGATGCGCGCGACGGCCTGAAGCCGGTGCATCGCCGCGTCCTCTTCGGGATGCACGAGGCCGGCATGCAGCCGAACCGCCCGTACAAGAAGTGCGCGCGCATCGTCGGCGACGTGATGGGCTCCTACCACCCGCACGGCGACCAGTCGATCTACGACACGCTCGTCCGGCTCGCGCAGCCGTTCTCGATGCGCTACCCGCTCGTCGACGGCCAGGGCAACTTCGGCAACATCGACGGCTACCCGGCCGCGGCGATGCGCTACACCGAGTGCCGGCTCACCCGGCTCGCGACCGAGCTCCTGCGCGACATCGACGCGGACACGGTCGACTTCGTCCCGAACTACGACGAGTCGCGCAAGGAGCCGTCAGTCTTGCCGTCCCGTTTCCCGAACCTGCTCGTCAACGGCTCCTCGGGGATCGCCGTCGGGATGGCGACGAACATCCCGCCGCACAACCTCGGCGAGACGATCGACGCGGTCGTCGCGATGATCGACGAGCCGGCCATCGACGTGGACGGCCTCATGAAGCACATCAAGGGGCCGGACTTCCCGACGAGCGCCTTCATCGTCGGTCGCAGCGGCATCCGCGACGCCTATCGCACCGGCCGCGGCCGGATCGTCATGCGCGCCCGCGCGCACATCGAGGAGCTGCGCGGCGGCCGTACGGCGATCGTCATCAACGAGCTTCCGTACGGGGTGAAGAAGGGCGGCGAGGAGGGCGTCATCGCCAAGATGGCCGCGCTCGTGAACGACAAGGTGCTGCCGGAGATCGCCGACATCCGCGACCTCTCCGACCGCACGGGGATGCGGCTCGAGATCCACCTGAAGCGCGACGCGGTCCCCCAGGTCGTCCAGAACAAGCTCTTCAAGCACACGGCGCTCCAGTCGACCTTCGGCTACAACGCGGTCGCGCTCGTGGACGGCGTGCCGCGGACGCTGACGCTCCTCGAGCTCGTCCGCTACTACCTCGACTACCAGCGCGAGGTCGTAACCCGGCGCTCCAAGTTCGAGCTGCGCAAGGCCGAGGAGCGCGCGCACATCCTCGAGGGCTACCTGATCGCGCTCGAGAACCTCGACGCGGTCATCGCTCTCATCCGCGGCTCGGCCGACACCGACGAGGCGCGCACCGGCCTCATGGAGAAGTTCTCGCTCTCCGAGATCCAGGCCCAGGCGATCCTCGACCTTCGCCTCGCGCGGCTCACCGGCCTGGCGCGCAAGGAGATCGAGGAGGAGCACGCCGATCTCGTCGAGCGCATCGCCGAGCTGCGGACGATCCTCGGCGACCCGGCGCGGGTCGACGGGCTGATCCGCGAGGAGCTCCTCGAGATCAAGCAGGTCTACGGGCGAAACGACGAGCGGCGCACCGAGATCGTGGCCGCCGAGGAGGAGCTCGAGCTCGAGGATCTCATCGCCGAGGAGGACATGGTCGTCGCGATCAGCCGCTCCGGCTACGTGAAGCGGCTCCCCGTGACCACCTACCGCGAGCAGCGCCGCGGCGGGATCGGCGTCATGGGCATGGATCTGAAGGAGGACGACTACATCGAGCACCTCGTGGTCGCCTCGACGCACGACTTCCTGCTCTTCTTCAGCTCGCTCGGCAAGGTCTACCGCCTGAAGGTGCACGAGCTGCCGCTCGGGTCGCGCCAGTCGAAGGGTCGCGCGCTCGTGAACCTGCTCCCGTTCGCCCAGGGCGAATCGGTGCGCGCGATGATCGCGACGCGGAAGTTCGAGGAGGCCGAGTACCTCGTGCTCGCCACGCGCAACGGCGTCGTCAAGAAGACCCGCTTCGTCGACTACAACACGCCGCTCAAGGCGGACGGGATCATCGCCATCCGCCTGCGCGAGGGCGACGAGCTCGTGAACGCCCTCCACTCGGACGGCGAGGACGACATCCTGCTCGTCTCGCGCAAGGGCCAGGCCGCGCGCTTCCACGAGAAGCAGGCCCGCCCGATGGGCCGCGCGACCGAGGGCGTGAAGGGCATTCGCCTCCGCGAGGGCGACGAGGTCATCTTCGCCGGCATCGCGCGCAACGAGGAAGACCTCCTCGTCGTGACCGAGAACGGCTACGGCAAGCGCACGCGCATCGACCAGTACCCGGTGAAGGGCCGCGGGTCGATGGGCGTGAAGACGGTGCAGCTCACCGAGGCGCGCGGACAGCTCGTCGGCGCGCTCGTCGTGCGCGACGGCTACCAGGTGATGCTCATGTCGAACGGCGGCACGATGATCAAGATCCCGGTCGAGGACGTGAAGCGCCTCGGCCGCTCGACCCAGGGCGTGATCGTCATGCGCCTGCGCGGCGACGAGGTCGTCTCGACCGTCGCGATGGTCGTCGACCCGGCCGACGAGGAGAACGGCGAGCCGCGTCGCCGAGGGCGAGCCCGCGGCGACGAACGGCGGGCCGCCGCCGGTCGAAGGCGAAGCGGAGGTCGAGCCGGAGGTCGAGGACGAGGCCGCCGGCGACGAGGAGACCGAAGAGGTCTAGCCGCGCAGGCGCTCGGCCGCGTCTTCCGGCGCGACCGAGTTGATCGAGATGCCGGCGCCGAGCTCGAGTCCGGCCTGCACGGAGAGGCGCGGCACGAGCTCGAGGTGCCAGTGCGGGCCGTCGTGGACCCAGGCGTTGAAGGGGACGTCGCCTTCGAGTCCGCGCAGCCGGCCGACGAGATCGCCGAGCAGCTCGAGCGCGGACGGTAGGAGGGGCGAGTCGAACGCACTCGCCTCCGGCTCGGCCGGCGCGATCACGAGCTCGTACGGGAGCCGCCCGGCCCACGCCGTTGCTGCGACGAGACCGTCCCGCTCCGCGATCACGAGCGCCGGGTCGAGACGCAGCTCGCCCGTCTCCGCGACCACTGCGGGCGGCGGCTCGCGCAGCCATGCGAGCTGCGAGTGCGAATGCGGCCGGCTCGCTCCCGCGGCCGCGCCCTCGTTCACGAAGGCGTGGAGGTACGCGAAGCCCTCGTCTCGCGCCGCCGCCGCACGGTCGGACCACGCCTCGGCGATCCGGCGCAGCTCCTCCGGCGTCGAGCTCGGCGAGCGACTCGACGTGCCGCGGCGCGTGGATGACGACCTCCTGCCGCTCGAGCGCGGGGTAGAGGTTCGGCACCACCCGCAGAAGCCAGCCGGGCGTATCCGGTGCGCCGTCCTCACGGCCGAGCGCGAGCGACTCGGGCGGCGTCTCCGACTCGTGCCCCTCGCAGAACGGACAGCCGGCGTCCGGCCCCGGCCGCGATCCGCGTCGCGGCGCGACCACGACAAGCCGACCCGAGAGCGGGTCGACGCGGAAATCGGGGCGTGCAGGTTCCGTCAGCTCGAGTCGGACGGCGGGCTCTGGCGCCCGGCCTCGAGGAACGGCCGGAAGAGGTCGAGCGGCAGCGGCAGGAAGGTCGTGGTCGAGCGCTCCGAGCTGATCTCGAGCATCGTCTGCAGGAAGCGCAGCTGGAGCGTGATCGGGTTCTGGCTCATCACGTCGGCCGCCTCGCGAAGCTTCTGGGAGGCCTGGAACTCGCCCTCGGCCGCGATCACCTTGGCGCGCCGCTCGCGCTCGGCCTCGGCCTGGCGGGCCATGGCGCGCTGCATGCCGCTCGGGATCTCGACGTCCTTCACCTCGACGATCGAGACCTTGATGCCCCAGGGCGAGGTGGCCTCGTCGATGATCTGCTGGAGGATCGCGTTGATCTTGTCCCGCTCGGACAGGAGCTCGTCGAGCATGTGCTGGCCGAGCACCGACCGCAGGGTCGTCTGCGCGATCTGCGACGTCGCGACCATGTAGTTCTCGACCTGCACGATCGCGCGCTCGGGGTCGATGATCCGGAAGTAGGCGACGGCGTTCACGCGCACCGGCACGTTGTCCTTCGTGATCACCTCCTGCGGGGGCACGTTCAGCGTGACCGTCCGCAGGTCGACCTTGACCATCTTGTCGATGATCGGGATGAGCAGGAAGAGACCCGGGCCCTTCGGCGGCGACTTGAGCCGGCCGAGCCGGAAGATGACGCCGCGCTCGTACTCGCGGGCGACCTTGACCGCCGCGGTGAGCAGGAGGATCAGGACGACGAGAACCGCTGCGGCGGCGATCAGGGCAGCCATGGCTCCATCCTATGCGACGCGGAACGGGCGCCTCGGCCCGCGAGACGACGAGCGTGAGGCCTTCGTCGATCGACTCCACCTTGACGGCTCGCTCCGATTTCGATCGGGCCGTCGTCGGCGCGCGCCTTCCAGAGCTCGCCGTGGATGAAGACGTAGCCGTCGGGATCGAGCGTCGCGCGCACGACTCCCGTGTCGCCGGTGAGCTCCTCGTAGCCGGTCTGCGGCTTCGTCCGACGCACCTGGATGACCTTCGCCATCGCGATGCCGATGAGGAGCGCCAGCGTGACGCCGATCGCGAGGGCGACCCAGACGGACACCTGGTAGGCGGAGCCCGCAGGGTCGAAGAGCAGGAGCGCACCGATCACGAAGCTCACGGTCCCCGCGAGCGCAAGGGCGCCGTGGCTGATGACGAACGCCTCCGCGACGAAGAACCCGAAGCCGAGCAGGATGAGCAGCACCCCCGCCCAGCTCACCGGCAGCACCTGGAGGCCGAAGAGGCCCATGATCAGACGAGATCGCGCCGACCGTCCCCGGGAAGATGAGGCCCGGGTTCATGACCTCGATCGTGATCCCGAGCAGGCCGATCGACATGAGGAGGACGATCAGGTTCGGGTCGACCAGCGTGTCGAGGAGCCGCTTCCAGAAGCTCATCTCGACCTCGTCGATCTGCGCGTCGGCGGTGTTCAGGACGATGCCCTTCGGCTCCGTCGTCGTGCCGTCGATCTCGTTCAGGAGGGTCGGCAGGTCGGGCGCGACGTAGTCGACGATCCCGAGCTCGAGCGCCTCGGTGGCGCCGACGTTCGAGGCCTTGCGCACGGCGTCCTCGGCCCAGTCCCCGTTTCGCCCGTGGCTCTCGGCGAGCTCCCGGTTGTAGGCCGCGGCGTCGTTGATCACCTTGCGCCGCAGATCCGACGGGGATGTCGCCGCCCGACGAGGAGATCGGCGTCGAGGAGCCGATGTTCGTGCCCGGCGCCATCGCGGCCACGTCGGCGGCCATCGCCAGGAAGACGCCGGCCGAGGCGGCCCGCGATCCCGGCGGCGAGACGTAGAGGATCACCGGCACTTCCGAGGCGAGCTCGCTCTTGATGATGTCGCGCATCGCGGTGTCGAGTCCGCCCGGCGTGTCGACGAGCAGGACGACCGCGTCGTAGTTCTCCTCATTTGCGCGGTCGATCTCGCCGATGAGGTAGTCAGCCGTCACCGGGTTGACGTCGTTGTCGAATTCGACCGCGAGGACTCGGGGCCGGTCGTCCTCGCTCTGCGGCGCCGCCGTGTGCGCGAGCAGGAGAGCCAGGCCGAACACGACCAGGAGGAGGGAAAAGGGACGCAGGAAAGCCATTTCCGACGCGTAAGGATTGTATCTGCGTGCCCGCGATCGCCTTGCGACCCGGCCGGGGTTCTGCTTCGTTCGAGACTGGCCCGCGTATCCCACCCGCCTCGCCATGACCTTGCCGCGCCTGCTTTTCGTCTCGTTCTTCGCGGCGCTCGCCTGCTCCGGCCCGGCCTTCGCCGGGGTCGAGCTGCAAGCGCGTGACGTCGCCCTTCCCGCTGCCGCGACCGCCCGCGGAGCCTCGGTCCCGCGTGTGCTTCCCGCGCGCACGGCGCCGCTTCGCTTCAACCTCGTCGGCCTGCACTGGCGGGGCGCCGGCACCGTCTCGTTCCGAACGGCCACGGCGACGGGCCGCTGGAGCGCCTGGCATCCGGCGGCACCCGAGGAGGAGGACGGCCCGAACACCGGCTCGGCCGAGCGGAAGCGCACCTCCGGCTGGCGGCTCGGCAGCCCGTACTGGACCGGCGACGCCCGGCGGATCCAGTACCGCACCGCCGGCTCGGTGACGCGCCTGCGCGCTTTCTTCGTGTGGAGTCCCGAGGTCGCCGTGCCGGTCTCCCGTACGGCGCTCATGACCACGAAGCCGGCGATCGTGACCCGCTCCGGCTGGAAGGCGAACGAGAAGATCGTCCGCGGCAGCCCGTCCTACGCCTCGAAGCTCGCGTTCGCCGTCGTCCACCACACGGCCGGCGGCGTCCCCGCGACCCCGGCGAAGTCGGCCGCGATCGTGCGCGCGATCCAGACCTACCACGTGAAGTCGAACGGCTGGAACGACATCGGCTACAACTTCCTCGTCGACCCCTTCGGCCAGATCTTCGAGGGCCGCGGCGGCGGAATGACGCGCAACGTGATCGGCGCGCACGCCCAAGGGTTCAACACCGGGAGCGCCGGAATCGCCGTGCTCGGCTCCTACGGATCGGTCGCCCCGACCAAGGCCGCGAAGGACGCGCTGGCGCGGCTCATCGCCTGGCGTCTCGACCTCGCGCACGTCGACCCGACCTCGAGCCTCACCTGGACCTCGCAGGGCGGCCCGAAGTACCCGTACGGGACGGCGGCGCTCATCAAGGCGGTGAACGGCCACGGCGACGTCGGCGCCACAGCGTGCCCCGGCGTCAAGCTGAAGGGCGCGCTGAGCTCGATCGCCTCCGCAGCGCTGGCCCTGGGCGGGCCGAAGCTCTTCTCTCCGTCCGCGCTGGGCTCGGTCGGCGGTCCGGTTCACTTCCGGGCGCGGCTCTCGGCGGCGCTCGCGTGGACGGTCACGGTGAGGAACGCGGCCGGCACGCCGGTGGCGAGCGGCACCGGAACCGGAAAGCTCATCGACTGGACGTGGGATTCGAGCGGCGCCGACCCGGGCGTCTACACGTACCTCATGGAGGCCGAGGGCGGCGTGCGCTCGGCAACCGGACGCGTCCCCGGCGAGGAGCCTCTGTCGCTCCAGCCGCTCGTTCCGAAGCCGTCCGCGCTCACTCCGAACGCCGACGCGGTCGGCGACATCGTCCGGGTTCGCTTCACCGTCTCGAAGGCGGCGACGCTCGCGCTGCGCGTGGAGACCGAGGCCGGCGACCCGGTCGGGACGATCGCGTCCGCGCGTCCGCTCGCCAAGGGCACGACGACCGTTTCGTGGCGCGGGAACATCGCCGGCTCGCCGGTCGCCGACGGCCGGTATCGGCTGGTCGCGGTCGCGACGGCCGGAGCCGAGCAGGTGACGCGCAGGGCCGCGCTCACGATCGACCGGACGCTCGGCAAGCTCACCGTCACGCCTCAGCTCTTCTCGCCGAACGGCGACGGCCGCCGCGAGACGGTTGCGATCGGCTTCACGCTCGCGCGGACGGCGACCGTCCGGCTGCGGATCCTCCAGGGGTCGAAGACCGTCGCCACGCTCCTCGCGGGCTCGGCCACCTCGGGCCTGCACACGGTCACCTGGAACGGGAAGAAGGCGACCGACGGCGAGCTGCGCGTCGTCGCCGAGGCGACCACCTCGCTCGGCACGCGCACGCTCGAGCGCGGGCTCAGGCGCGACACGCGAAAGCCTCGGGCCACGATCCTCGAGGCGCGGAAGCGCCGAGGCGGCGGCGTGGTGCTCCGCGTGCGGCTCGACGAGCCGGCGCTTCTCGTCCTGCGCTTCGACGGCGAGACGGTGAAGCGGCAGGCCGGGGTCGGCATCCACACGTTCAAGCGCGCCAAGAACTCGACGAAGGTCAGCGTCTACGCCCAGGACGCCGCCGCGAACGGCCGCTCGACCTTCGCCCGCGTCCGCTAGAGGCCGATCTCCCCGCTCTCGACGATCCGCCGCTCGCCGGCGATCTCGACCTCGAGCCGGCCGCTGCGGTCGATGCCGACGGCCACGCCGCGCTCGCCGTCCACGGTGACGCTGCGGTTGCGGAGAAAGTCGCGCGGCCGAAAGCTCGTCGTGGAGCGCGTCGATCGCCGCCCACCTCCCAGCGCGCGTAGGCGTGCTCGAGATGCGCGAGGAGCGCCGCCAGGAGGGGTGCGCGGCGGCGGTTCACGCCGTCGACGGTGTAGAGGGACGCCGCCGGGATCTTCGTGTCGGCAGGCAACTCCTCGGGCCGCTGGTTCACGTTCAGCCCGATCCCGAGGACGACCACGCCGTCGCGCCGCTCGGCCAGGACGCCCGCGACCTTGCTCCCGTTCACCAGCACGTCGTTGGGCCACTTGATCTGGCTCGGGCGTCCGAGCGCGTCCTCCACGGCCAGGGCCGTCGCGACGCCGCCGACGAGGGAGAGCTCGGCGGCGCGGCGCTCGGCGCCGGGGCGCAGGAGCACGGAGCAGAGGATCGCCGTCCCGGCCGGCGTCTCCCACGAGCGCCCGAGCCGCCCGCGCCCGGCGGCCTGCCGGTCGCACACGGCGACGGCTCCCTCGGGCAGGCTGGTGTCGAGAAGCGCCTGCGTCGAGGCGCACTCCGGCTCGTAGCGGTACGGCGTCCCGAAGCCGCCGCGGAGGAGCGGTGCGACGGCGTCCGCGGCGAGCGAATCGGCCCCCGGTTCTCCCCCGCTCATGGGCACTAGACTAACTTCGCCGTGCAACCGTCGAAGCCGTCGTTCCGTCTGTCTGAAGAAAGGGTTCCCGTGCCCATTCTCCAGGCCTACAGAAAGCTGAGCGACCTCGCGCTCGTCGCCAAGGCGCGCACCGGCGACCACCCCGCGCTGCACGTGCTCGTGGAGCGGCATACGCCGCGGGTCAACCGGCTCACCGCGCAGCTCATCACGGATCTCGAGGACCGCGCGCGACGCCGCGCAGGAGTCGCTCGTGAAGCTCTGCACGAAGCTCCGCCAGTTCCGCGGCGACGCCCAGTTCGCGACGTGGCTCCACCGACTCGTCGTCAACACGTGCCGCGACTTCCAGGATCGCTCCCGCGTGCGTCAGACCGATCCGCTGCCGCTGATCGAGGAGGCGACCGGGCGAGGAATCGGATCCGTCCAGGGCGCCGATGCTCGGCGACCTGCGCCGTGAGCTCGCGACCGGGCTCTCCCATCTTTCCGAGTCGCAGCGCGACGTGGTCGTCCTGCGCGACGTGCTCGGCTTCTCCTACGAGGACATCGGACGCGCGGCGAAGATGCCGGTCGGCACGGCGAAGAGCTACGTGCACCGCGGCCGGGAACGCCTGCGCGCCTCCGTCGAGGAGCAGCGCCTCGAGGCCGCGGCGACGGTTCGCTCGGCGGGCAGCGCGTCGTGACAGGCCCGCTCGGCCGGGCCGAGATCGAGGCGATCATCCCCCACCGCGATCCGTTCCTCCTGCTCGACGAGGTCACCGAGATCGTCCCCGGCAAGCGCGTCGTCGCGCGCAAGCTCGTGCGCGAGGACGAGTGGTACCTCGCCGGCCATTTCCCGGGCCGGCCGATCATGCCCGGCGTGCTCATGGTCGAGGCGATGGCGCAGGCCGGCGCGGTCGCGGTCCTCTCGGAGCCGTCGAACGCGGGCAAGCTCGCGCTCTTCGCGGGGATCAACGACGTCCGCTTCAAGCGCCTCGTCACGCCTGGTGACGAGCTCGAGCTCGTCTGCGAGCTCGACCGGCTGCGCGGCCCGATCGGCCGCGGCGCCGCGACCGCGAGCGTGGACGGCGAGCTGGCCGTGAAGGGGACGCTCCTCTTCGCGCTCACGGATCCCGACTGATGATCTCGAAGGTCGATCCCAACGTCCGCCGGGTCGGGATCACCGGCCTCGGCGTCTACGTCCCCGACCGGGTGCTGACGAACGCGGACCTCGAGAAGATGGTCGATACGAACGACGAGTGGATCACGACGCGCACCGGCATCAAGGAGCGGCGGATCGCCCGAGACGACCAGGCGGCCAGCGATCTCGCCATCCCGGCCGCGCGCCAGGCGCTCGAGCGCGCCGGCGTCGACCCGGCCGAGCTCGACGTCGTCATCGTCGCGACCTCGACGCCGGACATGCTCTTCCCGACGACCGCGGTGATCGTCGCCGAGGCGCTCGGCGCGAAGAAGGCCGCCGCCTACGACACGCTCGCTGCCTGCAGCGGCTTCCTCTACTCGACCTCGCAGGCCTACGGGCTGATCGCCGGTGGCGTCGCCGGGAACGGCGCTCGTGATCGGCTCGGAGACGCTCTCGAAGATCGTCGACTGGACGGATCGCGGCACCTGCATCCTCTTCGGCGACGGCGCGGGCGCGGCGGTGATCGAGCCGGTCGAGAGCGGCGGCTTCCACGGGTTCGAGCTGGGCGTGGACGGAAGCCACGGCAACGACCTGTGCCTTCCCGGCGGCGGCTCGCGCAACCCCGCGACGGCCGCAACGATGGAGGAGGGACTCCAGTTCGTGCACATGAACGGGCGCGAGGTCTTCCGCGAGGCGACGCGGCTCATGGTCTCGTCGGCCGAGCAGCTCCTCGCGGAGGTGGGCGCGACCGTGGACGACATCGACCTCTACGTGCCGCACCAGGCGAACCAGCGCATCGTCGACCACGCGTCGAAGCACCTCGGGCTTCCGCCGGAGAAGGTCTTCTCGAACATCGCGCGCTACGGCAACACGTCGGCCGCGTCGATTCCGCTCGGCCTCGCCGACGCGCTCGACCAGGGCCGGCTCCAGCCGGGGATGAACGTGCTCATGAGCGCCGTCGGCGGCGGGCTCACGTGGGGCTCCTCGTACATGACCTGGACCGGGCCGCAGCCGTGACGATCGCCTTCTGCTTTCCCGGCCAGGGCTCGCAGTCGGTCGGCATGGGCCGCGAGCTCGCGGAGGCGTTCCCCGAGGCCCGCGCCGTCTACGACGAGGGCTCGGAGGCGGTCGGGTTCGACCTCGCCGCGCTCTGCTTCGAGGGTCCGCTCGAGGAGCTGACGAAGACGGAGCAGCAGCAGCCGGCGCTGGTCGCGACCGAGCTCGCGTGCCTGCGCGCGGTCGACACGCTCGGCGTGCGCGCGGAGGTCGTCGTCGGCCACTCGGTCGGCGAGTACTCGGCGCTCGCGGCCTGCGGTGCGCTCTCCGACCGCGACGCGATCGCGCTCGTCCGCACGCGCGGCGAGGCGACGGCCGCGGCGGCCCGCGAGCGTCCCGGGGCGATGGCGGCCGTGATCGGCCTCGAGGACGCGGCCGTGGAGGAGCTCTGCGCCGCGATCGACGGCGTGTGGCCCGCGAACTACAACTGCCCCGGCCAGCTCGTCGTCTCCGGCGAGACCGACGCGGTCGACGCGCTCGTCGTGGCCGCCGAGGCGGCCGGAGCGCGCAAGGTCGTGAAGCTCCCGATCACGGGCGCGTTCCACTCGCCGCTCGTGGGAAGCGCGGTCGACACGCTGCGGCCCGCGGTCGAGGCGGCCGACTGGCAGGAGCCGACCACGCCCTTCATGTCCACCGTGACCGCGCAGATCGAGCCGGCCGATCGCCTCGGCGGGATCCTGCTCGACCAGCTCACGGCGCCGGTCAAGTTCACGCAGGCCGTCGAAGGCGCTCGTCGCCGACGGCGTCGACACGTTCGTGGAGATCGGCCCGGGCAAGGTGCTCGCCGGCCTGATCAAGCGTTGCGACCCGACGGTGCGCACGCTCTCGGTCGGCGACGCGAAGGGCCTCGCGCAGCTCGAGGAGGTCGTCTCCGCTGTCTGAGTTCGCCTCTCTCGACGGCAAGGTCGCACTCGTCACCGGCGGCTCGCGCGGGATCGGCGCGGCGATCTGCCGCGAGCTCGCCCGCGGCGGCGCCAAGGTGGCCGTGAACTACCGGTCGAGCGCCGCCGAGGCCGAGGCGATCGCCAAGGAGATCGGCGGCATCGCGCTCGCCGGCGACGTGGCCGACGCCGAGCAGGCGGTCGCGCTCGTCGAGCAGGCGGAGTCACAGCTCGGCGACCTCGACATCCTCGTGAACAACGCCGGGATAACCCGCGACGGCCTCATCGCCCGCATGAGCGACGAGGACTGGCGCGACGTGCAGGCGACGAACATCGACGGGACGTTCCACACCTCCCGCGCGGTGGCCCGCAAGATGCTCAAGCGCCGTACCGGCTCGATCGTGAACATGACGAGCTACGTCGGCGTGCACGGGAATCCCGGGCCAGACGAACTACGCGGCCTCGAAGGGCGCGATCATCGGCGTTCACGAAGGCGCTCGCCAAGGAGCTGGGAACGCGCGGCGTGCGGGTGAACGCGGTCGCGCCGGGCTACATCGAGACCGAGCTGACGGGCGTGCTCTCGGATGAGATCACGCGACTTCCTTCGTTCCAATACTCCGCTGGGCCGGCTCGGGACGCCCGAGGACGTGGCCACGGCGGTACGGTTCCTTTGCTCGGACGAGGCGTCGTTCGTGACCGGGGAGATCTTCCTCGTCGACGGCGGATTGGGGATGTAGATGGGCGGCACGGAGTACTCAACGCGCAGGGTCGTCGTCACCGGGCTCGGTGCGGTGACGCCGCTCGGTCCCGATCCCGAGACGTTCTGGACGAACCTGACCGCGGGGAAGAGCGGCGCCGGGCCGATCACGCTGTTCGACGCGTCCGGCTTCCCGGTGCAGTTCGCCTGCGAGCTCAAGGACTTCGATCCGACCGAGTGGATCGACAAGCGCAAGGCGCGCAAGATCGACCGCTTCGCCCAGATGATCGTCGCCGCGGCGCGCCAGGCCGAGGCCGACTCGGGCATCGACGTCGCCGGAGAGACCGAGCGCACCGGGCGTCTCGGTCGCGACCGGGATCGGCGGGCTCGGCAGCTTCCAGGACTGCGCCTACACGCTGAAGGACCGCGGCGCCGACCGGGTGAACCCGCAGTCGATCCCGGCGATCATCCCGAACATGGGCGCCGCCTGGGTCTCGATGGAGCTCGGGACACGCGGCCCGCTGACCTCCCAGTGCACGGCGTGCGCCGCGTCGAACATGGCGATCGGCGAGGCCACGGATGCGATCCGGCTCGGCCGGGCCGACGTCATGCTCGCCGGCGGCACCGAGGCCGGGATCACCGAGGTCGGCATCGCCGGCTTCGGCGCCATGCGCGCGCTCTCGCGCCGAAACGACGCACCCGAGAAGGGGAGCCGTCCGTTCGACCTCCAGCGCGACGGCTTCGTCATGGGCGAGGCGGGCGCGATCGTCGTCCTCGAGGAGCTCGAGCATGCAAAGGCGCGCGGCGCGAAGATCTACGCGGAGATCGCCGGCTACGGCCTCTCCTCGGACGCCCAGCACGTCACCGAGCCCGACCCGACCGGCATCCATCCCGGCCGCGCGATCAAGATGGCGCTCGAGGACGCGGGCGTAACCCCGGACGACATCGACTACATCAACGCCCACGGCACGTCGACGCCGCTCGGCGACGCGTCGGAGACCCGCGTCATCAAGCTCGCGTTCGGCGAGGAGAAGGCCTACAAGACGCCGATCTCCTCGACCAAGGGCGCGACCGGCCACTGCCTCGGCGCCTCGGGCGCGATCGAGGCGCTCGCCTGCATCCTCGCGGTGCGCGACGACATCGTCCCGCCGACGATCAACCAGGAGACGCCCGACCCCGAGTGCGACCTCGACTACATCCCGAACGAGTCGCGCAAGGTCCCGGTCGAGATGGCGCTCTCGAACAACTTCGGCTTCGGCGGCCACAACGCGTGCCTGGTGATCAAGAAGTTCCACGAATGACCGCGCGCTGGGCGAGCTTCGACTGCTACGGAACCCTCGTCGACTGGAACGGCGGGATCTCGGGCGTCGCTCGCGCGCCTGTGGCCCGACGCGGACACGGCCGAGCTGCTCGAGCGCTACCACGAGATCGAGCCGCGGGTCGAGCTGGACGGGTCGCTCTCCTACCGCGAGGTGCTGACCCAGTCGCTGAAGCTCCTGGCCGAGAGCGAGGGGCTCGAGCTCGCGCCCGAGGACGAGACCGCGCTCGCCGAGTCGCTTCCCTCGTGGCCCGCGTTCCCCGAGGTTCCGGGCGAGCTCGAGGAGCTCCGCGCGCCGCGGGTGGAAGCTCGCGATCCTGTCGAACTCCGATCCGGATCTGCTCGCGGCGTCGCTCGAGAACATCGGCGTGCCGGTCGACCTGACCATCACGGCCGACATCGCCGGCTCCTACAAGCCGGCGCACGGACACTGGGAGCGCCTCTTCGAGCGCGACGACGTCGACCGCTCGCGCCACGTGCACGTCGCGGCGAGCGCCTTCCACGACCTTCCTCCCGCTGCCGAGCTCGGCGCGCCCGCGGTGTGGATCAACCGGCTGGGCGAGGAGTCCGACGCACCCCGCGCGGCCGAGCTCACCGACCTGAACGGCCTCGCGGACACGCTCGACTCGCTCGTCGCCAGCTAGTCTCGTCGCCATGTCGAAGCTCCGGGCGAAGTGTCCGTACTGCCGCACCCTCACCGCCGTCTCGGTCGGGCTGGGCTACGAGTGCCACGCGTGCGGGCGTACGTTCGAGGCGGGCCTCGTCCGGGTCCCGCGGGCCTGGGGCGCAGGCGGAGAGACGATGCACGACGGTGCGCGCCTCGACCTCCCGTACCCGGAGGTCGCGGTCATCGAAGAGGACACGCTGCAGGAGCAGAACCTCGCTCTCGCCGCCGGGCTGCCCGAGCGTCCGCTCATCCTCGGCGGCTGCTGCTGCTCGCACGTCGGGGCGGTCGAAGGACTCGCGGCGCGGCACGGCCGGGTTGCGGTCGTGTGGCTCGACGCGCACGGCGACCTGAACACGCCCGAGACGTCGCCGAGCGGAAACGTGTGGGGCATGCCGCTGCGGATGCTGATCGACTCCGAGACCGTTCGGCCTCAGGACGTCGTCCTGATCGGGGCCCGCAACCTCGATCCTCCCGAGGAGGCGTTCATCGGCGAGTCCGGCATCCACCTCGGGGTCGAGGAGTTGAACGACGCCCTCGACGGGGCGGATGCGGTGTACGTCGCGCTCGACCTCGACGTGCTCGATCCGGGCGAGGACGTGGTCATGTTCATGCCCGAGCCCGACGGGTCGACCGCCGACGAGGTCCGCGCGATCCTCGAGCGGATCGCGAACTCCCGCACCCGCGTCGCGGGCTTCGGGATGAGCGCCGCGACGGGCGCCGAGGGCAATGCAGAGGCGCTCGTTCCCTTCGCCCGCGCCATCGGCCTCTAACCCCACCTAGGATTAGGAGCCCTATGGCTGAGCCCTACGAGGTCTCGATCGACGACCGGCGCGAAAAGGCGCCGGAAAACGACGGGAAACCGCATCCGAACACATGCCCGCGCTGCGGGTCGCACTACCGCGACGACGAGCTCGACGCGAATCTCCGCGTCTGCGTCCAGTGCGGCCATCACTTCCCGATGCGCGCGCGGGACCGGATCGCGCAGCTCACCGACGGCGGCACGTTCGTCGAGCACGACGCCGAGCTCCACTCGGCCGACCCGCTGAACTTCTTCGACCTGCGCGCCTACACGGAACGGATCGCCCAGGCCGAGATGCAGACGGGCCTCGGCGACGCGATCGTCGCCGGGTCGGCCTCGATCGAGCGGCGTCCCTGCGAGATCGCGGTCATGGACTTCGCCTTCATGGGCGGCTCGATGGGGAGCGTCGTCGGCGAGAAGATCGCGCGTGCCTGCGAGCGGGCGGCCGAGCGGCAGGCGCCGCTCATCACCGTGACCGCCTCGGGCGGCGCGCGGATGCAGGAGGGGATCCTCTCGCTCATGCAGCTCCCGAAGACGGTCGCCGCGGTCGACGCGCTGCGCGAGGCGCGCTCGCCGTTCGTGGTCGTCATGACCCATCCGACGACGGCCGGCGTGCTCGCGAGCTTCGCGAGCCTCGGCGACGTGATCGTCAGCGAGCCGGGTGCCCTGATCGTCTTCGCCGGTCCGCGCGTCGTGCAGCAGACGACCCGCGAGAAGCTTCCCGACGACTTCGGGATGTCCGAGTCGAACAGCCGCTTCGGCCACATCGACGCGATCGTCCGCCGCCCCGACCTGCGGCCGTTCCTCGGCCGGCTCCTCTCCCTCTTCGACGGAGGGTCGCGTGGCTGAGGCGAACGAGCACGAGGCGGCCGAGCAGCTCCGCCTGCGCGAGCGGCTCGCGAAGCTCAAGAACCTGCCGCTGATCGGCGGCGTCGGCGTCTCCGGCGAGCTGGCGAAGCTCGAGCGCCAGATCGAGCGGATCTCGGCCGAGCCGACGACCGACGAGGTCTGGCACTCGGTCGAGTTCGCGCGCCACCAGGACCGGCCGTACACGCTCGACTACATCGAGCGGATCTGCGACGACTTCATCGAGCTCCACGGCGACCGCTCCGAGGCCGACGACGCCGCGATCGTCGCCGGGCTGGGCCGGTTCCGAGGCCGCTCGGTCGCGATCGTCGGCCACCAGAAGGGCCGCGACCTGCGCGAGCGCACGTTCCGCAACTTCGGGATGCCGTACCCGTCGGGCTACCGCAAGGCGATGCGGGTGATGGATCTCGCCGACCGTCACGGGATGCCGGTCGTCTCGCTCATCGACACGCCGGGCGCGTTCCCGGGGCTGGCGGCCGAGCAGCACGGCCAGGGCGGCTGGATCGCCCGCTGCCAGCTCGCGATGATCGGGCTCGACGTCCCCTCGGTGGCGTGCGTGATCGGCGAGGGCGGCTCGGGCGGCGCCGTCGCGATCGCCGTGGCCGACCGGGTGCTCATGCAGGAGAACTCGATCTACTCGGTCATCTCGCCGGAGGGCTGCGCGGCGATCCTCTGGCGCGACGCGAGCGCCGCGAAGAAGGCCGCCGCCGCGTTCAAGCCGGACGCCGTCCACTGCCTCGACCTCGGCGTGATCGACGGGATCGTCCCGGAGCCGGAAGGCGGCGCGCACGCCGATCACGACGCGGCCGCGGAGCTCCTCGCAGCGAGCCTCGAGGCCGCGCTCGAAGAGGTCGCAGACGCGGATCCGCGCAAACGACGTCTCGCGCGCCGAAAGCGCTTCCTTTCCATGGGCGTGTTCGTCGCCTAGCCGGCGAACGCTTACCCACACCTTCCACAGGGTTATCCGCAGCTTCGCAAAGGGCAGATTTCCGTGCAAAAAGGCGGTTTCGCACAGGGTTGTCCACCGGGTGGGAAAACGTTCCGGGGCCGACGTAAAACGTCGGCCCCGGCTACCAACCCCCCCAGATCGGCACTGAGTCCGTACCCGCCGGTTCGGGTCCGAAACACTGAAGGCGATGCCCCGTCTCACCGACTACGAGCGCAAGCGCGACCGCTCGAAAACGCCTGAGCCGTTCGGCGGCAAGGGTCGCAAGGGGAAGCGGCCGATCTTCGTCGTCCAGCGCCACCAGGCGCGTGCGCTCCACTACGACTTCCGCCTGGAGCGCGACGGCGCCCTCGCGAGCTGGGCGGTGCCGAAGGGCGTTCCGCTCGAGACCGGCCAGCGCCACCTCGCCGTCCACGTCGAGGACCACCCGCTCGAGTACGCCACCTTCGCCGGCGAGATCCCCAAGGGCTCCTACGGCGCCGGCACGGTCGAGATCTGGGACTCGGGCACCTACGAGCTCGTCGAGGAGAAGCCCGACGGCGGGCTGACCGTGCGGCTCGAGGGCGAGCGGCTCGAAGGGCTCTGGACGCTCATCCCGGCAAAGCTCGGCGGCCAGGAGAAGAACTGGCTTCTCGTCCGCAAGTCCGGGGAGACGCCCGTGTCCAAGAAGTACGCGCCGATGCTCGCGACGCTGGCCGAGGACATCCCGAAGGAGAAGGGCTGGCTCTTCGAGGTCAAGTGGGACGGCTACCGCACGCTCGCCTACCTGCGCGGCGGCGAGGTGAAGCTCGTGAGCCGCCGCGACAACGACCTGACCGAGCGCTTCGCAACCGTGGCGCGGGCGCTTCCCGGCGCGATCCGCACGCCGGACGCGGTGCTCGACGGCGAGGTGTGCGCGATCGACGAGGACGGCCGGGCCAGCTTCTCGGCCATGCAGCAGGGCGGCGCGAACCTCCTCTACTACGTCTTCGACGTGCTCGAGCTCGACGGCGAGCCGCTCGTCCGGCTCCCGTACACCGAGCGGCAGGAGCGCCTCAGAGAGGTGCTCGATCCGAAGAGCAAGGTCGTGCGCCTGTCGGATGCGTTCGAGGACGGGCCGGCTCTCGTCCGCGCGGTCAAGCAGCAGCGCCTCGAGGGCGTCATGGCCAAGAAGGCTCGCTCGGTCTACGAGCCGGGACGGCGCAGCCGCAACTGGCTCAAGGTGAAGACGACCGAGCGCCAGGAGTTCCTGATCGCCGGCTACACGAAGGGCCAGGGCCGCCGGTCGTCGAGTCTCGGCGCGCTCGTCCTCGCGGTGCGCGAGGGGAAGGAGCTGCGCTGGGTCGGGAACTGCGGCACGGGCTTCGGGGAGGACGAGCTCGCAGCGGCTCCTGGGCAAGCTGCGCCCGCTCGAGCGCAAGACGTCACCGTTCGACCCGGTGCCGAAGATGGCCAAGGTGAAGGCCGCGGACGTGGTCTGGGTGACGCCGAAGCTCGTCTGCGAGGTCGAGTTCGCCGAGTGGACGCACGACCGGCACCTGCGCGCGCCGCGCTACGTTGGGCTTCGTGACGACAAGGCCCCCGAAGCCGTGCACCGCGAGCATCCGGTAGCCACCGAGCGCCGGCGCGGCAAGCGCGTCCTCAAGCTCTCGAATCTCGACAAGGTCTTCTGGCCGGACGAGGGGATCTCGAAGGGCGACCTCATCGCCTACTACGAGGCGATCGCGCCCGCGCTCCTCCCGCACCTGAAGAACCGGCCGTTCACGATGAAGCGCTTCCCCGACGGGATCGAGGGCAAGCACTTCTTCCAGAAGGACGCGCCGTCCCACATGCCCGACTGGATCCCGACGCGTACGTACCGCTCGGTGTCACGGGCGACCAGGGAGAAGCGGACGATCTCGTATCCGCTCGTGAACGACGAGCTCGCGCTCCTCTGGATGGTGAACATGGGCTGCATCGACCTGAACACGTGGTACTCGCGGGTCGACAAGCCCGACCGGCCGGACTTCTGCCTCTTCGACCTCGACCCGTCCGACGGCGTGCCGTTCAAGGACGTCGTCAAGGTCGCGCTCCTCATCAAGCAGCTCCTCGACGGGCTCGGCCTCGTCGGGTACCCGAAGACGAGCGGTTCCGACGGGATCCACGTCTGCGTCCCCGTCACGCGGCGTCACACGTACGCCGACACGCGGCACTTCTCGGAGGTCGTCGCGGGCGCGCTCGTGCGCACGCACCCGAAGCTCGTCACGACGCAGTGGTCGCGGGCCAAGCGCCACGGCGTCCTGATCGACGCGAACCAGAACGGGGAGGGGAAGACGATCGCGTCGGTCTACTCGGTTCGGCCGCATCCCGGCGCGCCGGTGTCGACGCCGCTCCACTGGGACGAGGTGACCGAGGGCCTCGATCCGCGCGACTTCACGTTCGAGACCGCACTCGACCGCGTCGAGCGGCACGGCGACCTCTTCGCGCCGGTGCTCGAAGGCGGCCAGTCGCTGGGCAAGGCGCTCGCCGCGCTCGAGTGAGCGCTCGCTAGACGGCGACGCCGAGCGCCATGCCGTGCTCGCGGGTCAAGACCCGCTCGAGCGCGCCGACGCACCGGGCGTCGAACATGTGCTTCGCCGACTCCTCGCGGAGGAGCGTGACCGCCTTCTCGTGCGTCCAGGCGTCGCGATAGACCCGCGTCGAGATGAGCGCGTCGTACACGTCGCAGACGGCGAGGATGCGGGTCTCGAGGTCGAGCTCCGTCTCGTGCAGGCCGCGGGGGTAGCCGCTGCCGTCGAGCCGCTCGTGATGGTCGAGCACGAGCCTGCGCACGGACGGGGAGAAGTCGCCGAGCTCGCCGAGCAGGTGATGACCCCATTCGGGATGCCGGCGGATGACCGCGAACTCGTCCTCCGTGAGGGGACCCGGCTTCTTGAGGATCCCGTCGGGGACGGCGAGCTTGCCGATGTCGTGGAGCAGGCCGCCGGTCGCGAGGCTGCGGAGCCGGCTCGGGGGAAGCCCGAGCTCCTCGCCGACCTGCACGGCCAGGAGGGCGACGCGACGCGTGTGCTCCTCCGTGTAGGTGTCCTTGCCCGCGAGGCGCAGCGTGAGCGCGCGGACGCGGGAGCCGAGGAAGGTCTCTTCCGCCGCGACGAGGCTCGCCGCGGACGGGCCGCCGGTGAGCGCGTGCGACTGGGCGGCGCGGTGCAGGTCGAGCGCGACGGGAGCGCCGACGAGCACGAGCCCCACGAGCTCGAAGCCGTGGCCGAGCCACCAGCCGAGCTCCATGAAGTCGTACATGAGCGCGCCCATGAGCGAGGCGGCGAGGAAGCCGAGCCCGATGAAGACGAGTGCGTCGCCGAACCGCTGCGTGAGGAGAAAGGAGTCGAGCGTGCGCAGCGCGATGTACCCGTAGGCGGCGAGGCCGGCCAGGAGGAGCACGAGGGCCGGGTCGCTCCCGGTCTCGGGCAGCGCGGGGAGGACGTCGGGGCCGAAGAGACCGAAGAGGCCGAACGCGGCGATCGACGCCATGAGGACTCCCTGGAGGACGAGCAGCCAGCCGATGCGGCGCTGTCCACGGAAGGCGGGGAGGGCGGAGAGCAGCAGGATGGCCGCGCCGACCGGCAGCGTGAGCGCGCCGGTCAGTGCGCCGAGGCCGTAGGAGTAGTCGCCGACGATGTATCCCGGCGAGGCGAGTCCGTGGATGAGGAGGAGCGCGGCCATCGCGGAGAAGGCCGTCCCGACGAGGATCGTGCGGGCGTCCTTACGCCGGACGCCGACGAGCGTCAGCGCGAGCGAGGCCACCGTTGCCAGGAGCGCGCTGACCGTGACCGACCAGAAGTGGAATCCGCTCGAGAGATGCACGTGCTCGCGGCCGTAGATCGCCAGCAGCGCGATGGGCAGCGCGACGAGGGCCGCACAGCCGACGAGCATGACGACGAGGCGCCTCCGCAGCAGCGTCTGCATGGACGCACATATCGGCCGGTTTGCCCAAGAAGTTGAGGGGTTTCTGCACCCTCGTTTGACAAATGTCGCGCCCGGGCGGCGGCCTAGCGCGGCGGCTGCTCGCCGAGCCCGCGCGGATGCCCGAGCATTCCGAGCTCGGCGATGTCCCGGCGGAAGAAGAGCGACACCGTCCAGTCCATGACGACGCGCAGCTTCCGCGTGATGAGCAGGCAGCTGGTACAGGTGGTACGTCCGGGTGACGAACCAGGCCGGGAATCCGCGCAGCCGCAGGCCGAAGACCTCCGCGATTCCCTTGTAGCGGCCGAGCGTCGCGACCTGCCCGAGCATGCGGTAGCGGTACGGCTTCGGCGTGCCCGTGAGGTTCTTCGCCAGGCGGCGGGCCTGGCGGAGCGCGTGCTGGCAGGTCGGCGGGTCGGGGTGGTCCGGCGTCGCCGCATTGGGGACGCGGGCGCAGTCGCCGAGCGCCCAGACGTTCTCGTGCCCATCGACGCGGAGCGTCGGGTCGACCCGCACGCGGCCGATCTCGTCGAGGGGAAGGCCCAGCGTGGAGACCCACGGGCTTGCCCGGACGCCCGCCGTCCAGACGACCGTGTGCGACTCGATCCGGTCGCCGTCGGAGAGCACGGCGGCGTCCGCCTCGACGGCGTCGAGCGTGGTCGAGACGCGGATGTCGACGCCGCGCTTCGCGAGCTCGCGGCCCGCGTACTCGCCCAGGCGGCTCGGAATCTCCGAGAGGATCTTGGGCGCGGCGTCCACGAGCACCCAGTGCTGCGGCGCCCCGCGGAGCTCGGGGTAGTAGCGCATCGTGCCGCGGACGAGGTCGGACAGCTCGGCGAGCGCCTCGACCCCCGCGTAGCCGGCTCCGACGAAGACGAAGGTGAGGTGACGGCGGATCTCGTCGGGATCGGTCTCGGCCGACGCGGCGTCCAGGCGGCGCAGGACGTGGTTGCGCAGCGCGATCGCGTCGGCGAGGTCCTTGAATCCGAGCCCGTGGTCGGCGAGACCCGGGATGGGGAGCGTCCGTGCGACCGCGCCGGCGGAGATGACCAGGCGGTCGTAGCCGATCCGCTGGTCGCCGGCGTCGGTCGTGACCGTGAGCGTGCGCGCGTCGGTGTCGAGCGTGGTGGCCGAACCGATGATCAGCTCGGCGTGGGGGCACATCTGCCGGAGGGGCACGACGACATGGCGCGGCTCGAGCGTCCCCGCCGCCGCCTCGGGGAGGAGCGGCGTGTAGAGCATGAAGTTCTCGCGGCTGACGATCGTGGCGCCCCGCTTGCCGAGCAGGCGCGCGACGTACCCGCCGGCGAACCCGCCGCCGACGATGAGTGTCCCGCCGCGTGCCTGGCGTGGCTGCGTTCATGCGGCCATTGTCCCGGTTGGCCGTGTTCGTGCGCGCGCGCGCCCGACCCTGGGAGGGGATGAACCACCCGCCACCCGCCTTCGACGGTACCGGGGAAATGCGCGCGTGTCTGTGCCGACTCTGTGCCGATTTCGCGCGGGCTGGGCGAACGCGCGATAGCGTCCCCGCGTGGCCATGCAGATCGCGGTGATCGGGAGCGGCGCGGACGCCGAAGCGGCTGCGGAGGAGGTCGGGCGGCTGCTCGCCGAGCGCGGGGCCACGGTCGTCACCGGCGGCCTCGGCGAGGTCATGGCCGCGGCGTCCCGAGGCGCGAAGAAGGCCGGAGGACGAACCGTCGGGATCCTCCCGGGCACCGACCGCGACACCGCGAACGAGTGGGTCGACGTCGCGGTCGCGACGGGAATCGGGCACGCGCGGAACCTGGCCGTGGTCGCGTCCGCGGACGCTGCGATCGCCATCGGCGGCAGCTGGGGCACGCTCGCGGAGATCGCCTACGCGCGGACGCTCGGCCGTCCGGTCGTCATCCTCGACCCCGGCTGGAAGCTCGAGGGCGACGGCATCGTGCGCGCGTCGAGCCCGGCCGAGGCGGTCGAATCGGCGCTCGCGAGCGTCATAGACTGACGCGCGTGTCCCAGGATCTCGAAGCCCGCCGTGCGCTCGCGCTCGAACGCTGCGACCGCCAGATCCACTGGTACACGAGGTACGGCATCTGGGCAGGCGTCCTCTACCGCGTCTTCCAGACGTCGGCGGTTCTGCTCGGCGCGATCACGCCGGTGCTGATCCTCTGGACGGAGCTCTCGGTCGTCCTCCAGGCGCTGCCGGCCGCACTTGCGTCGGTGTCGGCGGCGCTCGTCGGGATCTACGGCTGGCAGGACAACAAGGCGCGTTTCGCGTTCACGGCCGAGGCGCTGAAGAGCGAGAAGGTCAAGTACGAGACGCGCACCGGCGCCTACCGCGGCGATTCGACGCGGGCGCTCAACCGTTTCGTCGGACGCATCGAGGCGATCGCAATGGCCGAGACGGCCGAATGGCGCAACGCCTTCGTCGAGGCCGGGCACACGACGGACGAGCACGCCGCCGAGGAGCCGGCGCCCGAAGAGCTCTCGCCCGACGTCTAGCTCTCGAGCTCCTCGACGCGGCCGGCGAGAAAGCGCCGTTCGGTCTCGCTCGGCGCCAGCTCGATGGCGCGGCGGTACGCCGCCAGCGCCTCGTCGCGCCGATTGACCCGCCTGAGCAGGTCGGCCTGCGCCGAGTGGAAGAGGTAGTAGCCGTCGAGCCGCTCCTCGAGCGGGGCCAGGAGCGCGAGTCCCGCCAGCGGCCCGTCCGCCATCGCGACGGCGACCGCCCGGTTCAGCTCGACCACCGGGGACGGCGTGAGCTCCACCAGCCGTCCGTAGAGCGCCGAGATCTCGCTCCAGTCGGTCGGCTTGTCCGCATGGAGCGAGGCGATCGCCGCCTGGAGCTGGTACGGCCCCGGCCGGCGGAGCCGGATCGCTCGATCCAGCACCCTCCGCCCCTCGTCGATGCGCCCGCGGTCCCAGCGCGCTCGGTCCTGGTTCGCGAGCAGCACGATCTCGCCGCTTTCGTCCACGCGAGTCACCCGCCGGGCGTCGTGGAGGAGCATCAGCGAGACGAGCCCGAGCGACTCGGCGTCGTCCGGCATCAGGACGGCCAGGAGCTTCGCGAGCCGGATCGCCTCGTCGAGCAGGTCGTCGGTCGGCGGCGGCCCGTAGCCCTGGTTGAAGGCGAGGTACAAGACCGCGTGAACGGCGCGAAGCCGGTCGGGTAGAACGTGCGCCTCCGGCACGCGGATCGGGATCGCGGCCGCGCGCACCTTGCCCTTCGCGCGGCTGAGCCGCTGCGCCATCGTCGGCTCGGGGACGAGGAACGCGCGGGCGATCTCCTCCGTGGTGAGGCCGCCGACGAGCCGCAGGGTCAGCGCGACCTGCGACTCGAGCGAGAGCGCCGGATGGCAGCAGGCGAAGATCAGCGAGAGGCGCTCGTCGGGAAGGGCGTCGTCCATGTCAGGCTCGGGCGCGGTGGCCGCTTCAAGTCGTGCGAGGAGCTCCTGCTTTCGCGCGAGCGTCTGGTCGCGCCGGATCAGATCGACCGCCCGGTTTCGCGCCGTCGCGACGATCCAGGCGCCGGGATTGGACGGCGTTCCGTCCCGCTTCCAGCGCTCGACCGCCGTCGCGAAGGCGTCCTGAACCGCCTCCTCGGCGAGGTCGAGGTCGCCGAGGATCCGGGCGAGGATCGCGACCGAGCGGCCGAACTCCTCGCGAAACGCGGAGGCGACCGGGTCTACGCGGCCGCCTCCCCGAGACCGAAGCTGCTGCGCAACCCGGCCTACGCTCCCTCGAAGGTCATGACCTCGCGCACCTCGACCGGGCCGTACGGCGCGGACGGGATCTTGGCCGCCCACTCGAGCGCCACGTCCTTCGACGGCACGTCGATGATGTAGAAGCCGCCGAGCTGCTCCTTCGTCTCGGCGAACGGGCCGTCGGTGACGAGCGGCTCGCCGTTCGGCATCATCACGGTCGACGCGGTCGGCGTCGGGTGGAGCGCCTCGCCGGCGACGTGGACGCCGGCCTGCCGCAGCGACTCGCTGTAGGCGAACCACTTGCCCATCTCGGCGTTCTGCTCCTCCTCGGACATGGCGCCCATGGCCTCGTTCCGCATGGCCTCGTTCCCGTAGATCAAGAGGATGTACTGCACGTTCGCTCCTTTGGTCGGGTTACGACTCTACGACGAACGGGCTGCCCGAAAATCGACAGCGATGGCCGACCACCGTCCTTTCCATTCCACTTACAAGTAGCCACCGGGTCCATTACAAGCCGGGAGTAAGTTCGGACCCACTCCTGATTCCGGAGATGAAACTAGTAGGGAGACGCAAAATGCGTGGACTTGGCAAGCGTGGAGGCGGCCTGGCCGCAGCGCTGATCCTCGTTGCCGCAGTCGCCGCCGTCTCGGTCGTCGGCGCCGGCGCAACGCCGCGAGGGGGAAAGTGCCCCCACCCGAACGTGATCCGCGGGACGAACGGGCCCGATGTCCTCATGGGAACGGCGGGTAACGACCTGATCCTCGGCAAGGGCGGAAACGACGTCATCGACGGGCTCGGCGGGAACGACTGCGTGTTCGGCGGTCGCGGCGACGACACCGTTCAGGGCGGCGAGGGCAACGACCGTGTGCGCGGCGGTCCCGGAGCGGACGTCACCGACGGTGGCTCGCTCGGCTGCTGCCAGACCGGAAACGACTCCGTCTACGGCGGGCCCGGTCACGACACGGTGTTCGCGAGCGACTTCGGGAAGCAGTTCCTGTACGGCGGCCCGGGGAGGGATGTCGTGCAGGGATTCCAGGGCACCGACATCGCCTACGGCGGCCAGGGCGCCGACCAGGTGTTCGGGTTCACCGGCAATGACCGGCTCGACGGCGGTCAGGGCCGGGACACGGTCGGCAACGCATCCGAGGCCGGTGACGATCGCCTGCGCGGCGGCCCGGGCGCCGATGCGCTCGACGGCGGACCGGGTACGGATCACCTGAACGGTGGCGCCGGAACGGACACGTGCGTGAACGGCGAGGTCGTCAAGCGCTGCCCGTAGCGCTTCGCGCCGATCTGAAGTTCGAGCGGGGCCCGCATGCGCGGGCCTCGCTGCGTTCAGCGGTCGATCGCGTACCAGACCTGGTCGAACCCGCGCCAGTGCGTGGAACCGCGCAGGGCCAGGCCGAGGCGCTCCATCACCGCTCGTGAGCGCACGTTGCCCGGCGACGTGATCGAGATCAGCTCGTGGTCGTCGAGAAGGCGCTTGCGCCACAGCTCCAGCGAGGCGCGGCCGCCCTCGGTCGCGAGGCCCTTGCCCCAGTAGCAGCGGTCGAGCGTCCAGCCGACCTCGACGGGGTTCTCGGTCACCGGCCAGTCGCGGTGGCGCAGAAGCCCGATGCGTCCGATCAGGAGCCCGCTCGCCGGATCCTCGGCGGCCCAGTGGCTGAAGCCGTCCTCGTCCCAGCGGGTGCGGAAGTGCTCGATCTGCGCACGCGTGCGGTCGAGGTCGCACGCCGGCATGAACTCGAGGAACTCCGGCTGCGTGTAGATCGCCGCGAGCGGCTTCGCGTCGTCGTCGCGCCACTGGCGAAGCAGCAGGCGCTCGGTGCGAATTTCCCGCGGAATCATCTGGACGACAGCATGCGCTCCAGGAGGGACAGCGCCCCCGCCTTGTGGAGCGGCTCGTTCAGGTTCCCGCACTTCGGCGACTGGACGCATGACGGGCAGCCGTGGTCGCACGGGCAGCCGGCCAGCATGCGCGCGGTGTCCTCGACCCAGCCCTCGAACGCGTCGTAGCCGCGGCGGGTGAGCCCGACGCCGCCGGCGTGGCCGTCGTAGACGAAGATCGTCGGCCGCCCCGTCTGGAAATGGACGTTGGTCGAGAGCCCGCCGATGTCCCAGCGGTCGCACATCGCCCAGAGCGGGAGGATCGCGATCATCGCGTGCTCGGCCGCGTGCAGCGTCCCGAGGAGCTGCGGCATCTCCTCGTACTCGGCGAGCTGCTCGGACTCCGGGAGGTACCACACCGCCTCGGTCTCGAAGGTCGTCTCGGGCAGCTCGAGCGGCACGACGTCGAGGGAGGAGCCGTCCGAGATCGCCTTCTTCTGGAAGCCGACCACCTGCTCGGTGACCGACACGCGGCCGAAGGCGAGGTCGAGCCCGAGCCGCTGCCCGCTCTCGAGCACCTCGTCGATCACGGTCTGCGTCTCCTTCTTCGCCTGGGTGTAGTAGTCGGCCTCGAAGCGCTCCACGATGGCGGCGCGCGCCTCCAGGTCGAGCTGGAGCACGCGATAGGACTGGCCGAGATGGAGGTAGATCGCTCCCTCGTGGACGGTCGAGAACGCGCGCTCGCGCTCGGCCGTTCCGAGCACGTCGCCGGTCTCGGCATCGACGACGAGGAACGACTCGCCGCTCGTGTCGCGCAGGCCGATCTTCGCCGCCGGGAAGTCGCGGCCCGCCCAGATCCAGCCCGCCTTCGTCTTCTTCAGATCCGGGAGGAGCGGCGCGCGCCAGAGCGCCTCGGGGCCGAGCGTCGCCTCGTCGCGGACGTCGAGCGGCGCCTCGAACGCGGCCGCGCGGACGTGCCCGTCGAGGATCCGCGGATTCGCGTGGTCGAGGATCGCCGCCTCGACGCGCCGGTTCATGAGCAGCTCCGGCTCGCGCATGAAGAACTGGTCGAGCGCATCTTCAGACGCGACCAACACCGCCAGCCCGTGTCGCTCGCGCCCCGCGCGCCCCCACTGCTGGCGCAGGCTCGCGACCGTTCCCGGAAAGCCGACCGAGAGGGCGCAGTCGAGCGTCCCGACGTCGATCCCGAGCTCGAGCGCGTCGGTGGCGGTGACGCCGAGCAGCTCGCCCTCGACGAGCCGCCGCTCGATCTCGCGGCGCTGCTCAGGGGTGTAGCCGGCGCGGTACGGCGAAAGGCGGGCCGCGGTTGCGGAGTCGACGCGCTCGCACGCGAACCGGTGGATGAGCTCGGCCGCCTTGCGGCTCTTCGCGAAGCAGATCGTCCGCTGGCCGGCCGTGACGAGCTGGGCGAGGATGCGCGCCGCGTCGCCGAGCGGGCTCGCCCGTAGGCCCAGCTCCTCGTCGAGGATCGGCGGGTTCCAGAACGCGACCGTCCGCTCCGCGTGCGCGGCCGCGTCCTTCGAGACCACGCGCACGTCGAGCCCGGTGAGCGCCGCCGCCTGCTCGCCGGGGTTCGCGATCGTCGCCGACGCGAGGAGGAACTGCGGCTCGGCGCCGTAGATCGCCGCCGCCCGGCGCAGCCGCCGCAGGACGTTCCCGACGTGCGAGCCGAAGACGCCGCGGTAGACGTGCGCCTCGTCGACGACCACGTAGCGCAGGTTCGAGAGCACGTCGCCCCAGCGGTCGTGGTGCGGGAGGACGCCGATGTGGAGCATGTCCGGGTTCGTCAGCACGACGTTCGCCCACTTGCGGATCTGCCAGCGCTGCTCCGAAGGCGTGTCGCCGTCGTAGATCGCCGCGCGCACCTTGGGGACGCCGAGCGCCGAGATGGCGCGGGCCTGGTCCTGCGCGAGCGCCTTCGTCGGATAGAGGTAGAGCGCGCGGTTCTTCGGCTGCGCCGCGAGCGAGTTCAAGACAGGCAGGTTGAACGCGAGCGTCTTGCCGCTCGCCGTTCCCGTCGAGACGATCACGTGCTCCCCGCGCTCAGCGGCCTCGAAGGCCTCCGCCTGGTGGGCGTAGAGCGAGGTGAGCCCACGCCGGGAGAGCGCCTCGGCGAGCTTCGGGTGCAGCCCGTCCGGAATCGGGACGACACGAGCCGCCCGCGGCGTTTCCTCGGTGTGGAAGACGATCTCCTCGGACATGAGAAGCTCGTCCCAGGCGGTGGTCTCGACGGCCACCGTCCCATTCAAGCCGACCGGGAGGAGGGCCCGTGGTCGTGAGGATCTGGAAAGGCCGGACGCGCGCCTCGGACGCCGACGCCTACGCCGCGTACATCGACGAGACCGGGGTGCAGGAGCTGGCGGCGACGCCCGGGAACCAGGGCGTCCAGATGTGGCGCCGCATCGAAGGCGACGAGGCGGAGTTCGTCGTCATGTCGCTCTGGGAGTCACGCGAGGCGATCGTCGCCTTCGCCGGCGAGGACATCGAGGTCGCGCACTACTACCCCGAGGACGACCGCTACCTGCTCGTCAAGGAGCCGCACGTCCTGCACTACGACGTGGTCGCGTCGGCCTAGCTACCAGTCGTCGTCCCAGCGGCGCGGCTCGACCTTGGGCCACTCGTGGTCCATCGCGCGGCGGTAGCCGACGATCCCGTTCACGAGGTGGATCAGGAGTGTCCCGACGAATCCGGCGATCGCGATCACGAGCCCGGCGGTGACCCAGCCGGTGAGCGCGAGGAGCGCACCGATCGGGATCAGGACGATCAGCGCATCGTTCCTCCCGAGCATGCTTCCAGTGTTCCACGGCGTTGCTAGGCTCGAACTACCGGGGTGCCCGCACGGGCTGAGATCACACCCGCAGAACCTGATCCGGGTCATGCCGGCGAAGGGAGCGAGATGAGCATTCCAAGGTGTCTCACGATCGCCACGTCCGACTCGGGCGGCGGCGCCGGGATCCAGGCCGACCTGAAGGCGTTCGCGAGCCTCGGCTGCCACGGGATGAGCGCCGTCGTCGCGCTGACCGCGCAGAACACGACCGAGGTGCGCTCGATCCACGAGGCGCCGCCCGAGTTCATCCGCGCCCAGTTGGCCGCCATCTGGGACGACATCGGCGTCGACGCCGCCAAGACCGGGATGCTCTTCAGCGCCGAGATCGTCGAGACCGTGGTCGCGTTCCTCGAGACGCATCCGGTGCGGCTCGTCGTCGATCCGGTCATGGTGGCCGCGTCCGGGGCGCGGCTCCTGCGGGACGACGCGGTCTCCGTGCTCGTCGAGCGCCTGTTGCCTCTGGCGACCGTGGTCACGCCGAACCTGCACGAGGCCTGCGTGCTCGCGGACGTTCCCTACTCCGAGACCGCGAACCGGGAGGAGCTCGCGAAGCGGATCCACGCTCTCGGGCCGGCTGCGGTGATCGTCACCGGCGGGCACGGCGAGGAAGCGGTCGACTGGCTCTACGACGGCGAGCGCCACGTTCCGATCTTCGTCGCGCGCCACGACGACCAGACGACGCACGGCGCCGGCTGCACCCACTCGGCCGCGCTGACCGCGCTCCTCGCCCGCGGCGATTCGCTGGAGGATGCCGCCCGGGCTGCCGCCGAGATCGCGACCGAGGCGGTCCGATCGGGCTACCGCGTCGGCGCCGGCTCGGGTCCCGTCGACGTGCATCGGCCTTGCGTCTCTCAGAGTCAGGTGAGTTCGGGCTCCTGCGGGAGCTCTCGGAGCGCGGCCTCGTCTCCGGGATCGGCGACGACGCGGCGCTTCTCGGCGACGATCTCGTCGTCACGCAGGACCTGCTCCTCGAGGGGCGTCACTTCCGCCTCGAGTGGACCTCCTGGCGCGACCTCGGCTACAAGGCCGCGGCCGTCAACCTGTCGGATCTCGCCGCGATGGGCGCGCGGCCCGAGGCGCTGCTCGTCTCGCTCGCGCTTCCCGCGGAGACCGAGCTCGACGACGTGCTCGAGCTCTACGCGGGGCTGAACGAGCCCGGCGTTCCCGTCGTCGGCGGCGATACGAACGCGGCGCCGGGGGTGACGATCGCCGTGACGGCGCTCGGCCGCAGCGCACGGGTTCCCGGCCGGGGAGGCGCCTAGCCCGGCGACGTGCTCGTCGTCACCGGCCCGCTCGGCGCGGCGGCCGCGGGGCTCTACGCGCTCGAGCACGGGCTGGACGGATTCGACGAGCTGGTCGCCGCGCACCGCCGTCCGCCGTTTCGGCTCGACGCCGCCGAGCGGCTCGCTCCGACGGCGCACGCGCTCATGGATCTCTCCGACGGGATCGCCTCCGACGCGGCCCGCATCGCCGAGCAGTCCGGCTGCCGGCTCGTCGTCGATGTCGACCGGCTCCCGCTCGCCCCGCGCCTCGACGAGGTCGCCGACGTGCCGTTCTGGACGGGCGGCGAGGACTACGAGCTCCTGGCCGCGCTGGCGCCTGACGATCCGGCTGCGGCCGAGTTCACGGTCGTCGGCCGCTGCGAAGAAGGCGAAGGCGTCGAGCTACGACGCGACGGCGTGCCGCTCGACGCGTCCGGCTGGGATCACTTCCGCCGGGACTAGGCGGCGGCTGAGCGCTGATCGGTCGCGCGGCGGCCGATGCCGTTCCACCGCGTCGCCGCGGTTGCCCGCGAGAAGCTGTGCGTCGCGCCGTCGTCGACGGCGAGCGTGACCGGGCCGTGGACGATCAGGCCCTCACCGGCGCGCTCGTGGAGGAGATCCGGGAAGAAGTCCTCGGCGAGCCATTCGCGGCCGGGAGTGACCGTCGCGCGGATGGTGATGCGCACGAGCGACTCGGAGAACGGCTCGACGTGATCGATCCAGGGGCGCCGGGCGAACGTCGTCGGCCCCTCGGGGACGATTCGCGACACGGCGGCGACGAGCTCCTCGCCGGCCTCGCGGTCGTTCACGAAGAGCTCGAGCGCGAGCTCCTTCACGCCGGACGGGAGCACCTTGGCGGCGATGATCTGCGAGTTGTGGACGTTGATGACCTCGCCGGTGACCGCGCGCAGACGGGTGCGGCGCAGCGTCACTTCCTCGACGACGCCCTGGAGCTCCTGGGCGGAGACGAGCACGACGGTGTCGCCGACCGAGTACCAGCGCTCGAGGAACATCGTGAAGCCGGCGATCAGGTCGACGAGCACGCGCTGGGCGATGAACGCGGCCACGAGGATCGCGAACACACCTCCGGCGATGGTGGCGAGCCGGTCGACGCCGCCGGTCAGCTGTGCGATCGAGAGGATCCCCGCGAGCGCGAAGGCGACGTAGGCGATCGACGTGCGGACGATGCCGACCGCGGTCTCCTGCCGCTTGATCTGCGCCATGCGGCCCGCGAGGTCGAACGAGCTCGCCGCGTGGCGGCGGTCGTACCAGGCGACGACGCGCGCGGCCACCACGGCGCTCGTGCGCGCGACGAGCCAGGCGAGCGCGAACAGCGCCACGACCACGACGACGCGCCCCCAGGGGGGATAGAGAGGCGTCTGGTCGTTGAGGAGGTCGATCACGGGGTCGAGAATCATCGGTACTTGAAGCTACCGAGAGATTCGACCGCCGCAACGCTCATCCCGAGCGTTTTTCCAACGGTTAGCGCGTTCTTAACTTTAAGCCGCATTCAGCCAGCGTTCCCAGGCGCCCTCGTAGTGGCTCCTGGGTCGCGCGCCGATCACGGTCTCCTGCGCCTCGCCGCCCTCGAAGAGGATCACCATCGGGATCGAGAGGACGTTGAAGCGCGCGGCCGTCTGCGGGTTGTCGTCCACGTTCATCCGCGCGAACGTCACCTTCTCGCCGTGGTCGCCGGCCATCTCCTCGAGGATCGGCTCGATCATCCGGCACGGCCCGCACCACGGAGCCCAGAAGTCGACGACGACCGGACGGGAGGCCTGGACGACCTCCGTCTCGAAGGTGTCGTCGGTCAGTTCCAGCATCTCGGCCACGGCGGCGACTGATACCCCGGGCTACAGACGCCGGAACGTGGCGGCGAGCCGCAGTGCCGGGACCTTCCACACCGCCTCGGCGACGATGCCCCGGCTCATCTTCGAGCTGCCCTCCTCACGGTCGGTGAAGACGATCGGCACCTCGGCGACCCGGAAGCCGGCGCGCACGGCGCGGAACGTCGTCTCGATCTGGAACGCGTAGCCCTTCGAGTCGATCCGGTCGAGCGCGATCCGCTCCAGCACCTCGCGGCGGAAGCAGCGGAAGCCCGCCGTCGAGTCGCGCACGCCGAACCAGAGGAACGCCTGCGCATAGAGGCAGCCGCCGCGGCTGATCGCTCGCCGGAGCGCGTTCCAGTTGCGCACGCCGCCGCCCGGGACGTAGCGCGAGCCGATGACGAGATCGGCCTCCTTCGGCCGCGGCGACGAGGCGCGGCACGTCGGCGGGGTCGTGCGAGAAGTCGCAGTCCATCTCCATGACGAGGTCGCTGGGTCCCGCGAGCACCTGCCGGAACGCCGCGAGGTACGCGGGGCCGAGCCCTTCCTTGCGCTCACGGTGGAGCACCTCGACCCACGGCAGCTCGGCGGCGAGTCGGTCGGCCAGCTCGCCGGTCCCGTCGGGCGAGCTGTCGTCCACGACGAGGACGCGCCCGTCGAGCGCCGCCTCGGCGAACACGGAGCCGAGCGCGCGCACCATCGGCTCGAGGTTCTCGCGCTCGTTGTAGGTGGGGAGGCAGATCGTGAGCATTCGGGCCGCGCATATCATCGCCGCGTGGCCTCGAAGGCGCGCTTCCGTCGAACGCCGAGATCGCGTCGCAGTTCGATCTGCTCGCGGATCTGCTCGAGCTGGACGGCGCGGACGTGTTCCGTCTCTCGGCCTATCGCCGGGCGTCGGCGCGGATCAGCGAGTCGGCCGCGCCGGTCGCGAAGCTCGCGCTCGACGGCACCGTCACCGAGATGCCCGGGATCGGCTCGACCATCGCCGCGAAGATCGTCGAGTACGTCGAGACCGGCGACCTGAATGCGCTCGCGAAGCTCCGCGACAAGGTT
The DNA here is from genome assembly GCA_963814525.1 of uncultured Actinomycetes bacterium. Classification (GTDB taxonomy): domain Bacteria; phylum Actinomycetota; class Thermoleophilia; order Gaiellales; family Gaiellaceae; genus CAVRUF01. The sequence goes on from CAWFDH010000008.1 coordinate 891,876, forward strand.
CCCGCCGGGCTCGTGGACGTCATGCACGTTCCCGGACTCGGGCCGAAGACCGCGCGGCGGCTCTGGGAGGAGCTCGGCGTGTCGAACCTCGACGAGCTGCGCGCCGCGGCCGAGGCGCAGAAGCTCCGCGAGCTGTCCGGCCTCGGGCCGAAGAGCGAGGAGCGGGTGCTGGCGGCGCTCGCCAAGCCGGCCGTCTCGCAGGAGACGGGCCGCGTGCTGCTCGGCCGTGTTCTGCCGGTCGTCCGCGCGCTCGTCGCGGAGCTGGCCGCGCACCCGGCCTGCGACCGGGTCTCCGAGGCGGGGAGCGTTCGCCGCCGGGCGGAGACCTCGCGCGACGTCGACCTGATCGCCACTTCCTCCGACGCGCCCGCGCTGATCAAGGCGTTCGTGGAGCACGAGCGCGTCGCCGAGGTGGCCGCGCACGGCCCGACGAAGGCGACCGTCGTCTCGTACGACGGCTTCCGCTTCGACCTGCGCGTCGTCCCGCCCGAGTGCTTCGGGAACCTGCTCCAGCACTTCACCGGCTCGAAGGACCACAACATCGCGCTGCGCGAGGACGCCGTGCGCCAGGGGCTCTCGGTCTCCGAGTACGGGATCGAGCACGTCGAGTCGGGCGAGGTCTTCACGGCTACAGGTGAGGCCGAGCGTCTACGAACGGCTCGGCTACGCATGGATCCCGCCGGAGCTCCGCGAGAACCGCGGCGAGCTCGAGGCCGCGCGCGACAACCGGCTGCCGAAGCTGGTCGAGGTCGGCGACATCCGCGGCGACCTCCACATGCACACGACGTACTCGGACGGCCGCGCGACGCTCGACGAGATGGTCGCGGCCGCGAAGGCGTTCGGGCACAGCTACATCGCGATCTGCGACCACGCCGGCCGGCTCGCCGGCGGTGCGCTCGAGCGCCAGGCCGAGGAGATCGCCGCCCTGGACGTGAAGGGGATCCAGGTGCTGCGCGGCGTCGAGGTCGACATCCGCCGCGACGGCACGGTGAACATGGACGACGAGCTGCTCGCCGGGCTCGACTGGGTGATGGCGTCGATCCACTCGGGCTTCGACGCGCCGCGCGCGGAGCTGACGAAGCGGATGTGCGCCGCGATGGAGAACCCGCACGTCGACTGCATCGGGCATCCGACCGGCCGCAAGCTGAACAAGCGCGCCGCCTACGACCTCGACTTCGACGCCGTCTTCGCGACCGCGCAGCGACACCGGCACGTTCCTCGAGGTGAACGCCCAGCCGGACCGGCTCGACCTCATGTCCGCGCACGCGCGCGCGGCGACGATGGCCGGCGTGAAGATCGTCGTCTCGACGGACGCCCACCGCGTCCACGAGCTCGAGAACCTGGAGCTCGGCGTCTTCCAGGCGCGGCGAGGCTGGCTGACCAAGGACGACGTCGTGAACACGCGCACGTGGGCGCAGGTCAAGAAGCTGAAGAAGCCGTGAGCTCGGTCGACTTCCGCCGCGACGGCGCCGCCGCGATCGAATGGGTGGCGCGCTACCTCGAGGGCGTTCGCGACCTTCCCGTCCGCGCCGACGTCGATCCCGGCTGGGTGCGCGCGCAGCTTCCCGCCGCGCCGCCCGACCAGGCCGAGCCGTTCGACGCGATCCTCCAGGACCTGGACGAGGTGATCGTCCCGGGCACGACGCACTGGAACCACCCGCGGTTCTTCGCCTACTTCGCGATCACGGGCTCGGAGCCGGGGATCCTCGCGGAGCTCCTCTCGGCGGCGCTGAACGTGAACGCGATGCTCTGGCGCACGGGCCCGGCGGCGACCGAGCTCGAGGAGCTGACGATGGACTGGCTCCGGCAGCTGCTCGGCCTGCCCGAGGGCCTGCACGGCCACATCGAGGACGCGGCGTCCACCTCGACGCTCTGCGCGCTCGCCGCCGGGCGTGCACTGCGTCCGAACGGCGTCGTCCTGTGCTCCGAGCACGCGCACTCGTCGGTCGACAAGTCGGCGCGGATCCTCGGGATGGAGCTGCGCAAGATTCCCGTGGACTCGGAGTTTCGGATGCAGCCGGACGCCCTGGCGGCGGCGCTCGCGGAGGAAGAGGCGGCGGTCGTGGTCGCGACCGTCGGCACGACGTCGACCACGTCGGTCGATCCGGTGCCGGCGATCGCCGACCTGAGCGCCGAGCACGGCGCCTGGCTGCACGTCGACGCTGCGTACGCAGGCTCGGCGATGGTCTGCCCGGAGTTCCGGTGGGCCTTCGAGGGCGTCGACCGCGCCGACTCGCTGGTCATGAACCCGCACAAGTGGCTCTTCACGCCGGTCGACTGCTCGGCGTTCTTCACGCGCCGGCCCGAGGTCGTCCGCGATGCGTTCAGCCTCTTGCCCGAGTACCTCCGCACGGGCGTGGACGACGTGACGAACCTGATGGACTACGGCCCGGTGCTCGGCCGGCGCTTCCGCTCGCTGAAGCTCTGGGCGGTCATCCGCTGCTACGGCCGCGACGGGCTCCAGGCGCTGATCCGCGAGCACGTGCGGCTCGCGCAGCTCTTCGCCTCGTGGGTCGAGGCCGAGCCGGGCTGGGAGGTCGCCGCGCCCGTTCCCTTCTCCACCGTCTGCTTCCGCGGGCCGGGCTCCGACGAGGAGAACGAGGCGCGGATGGAGCGCGTGAACGCGACCGGCGAGGCGTACCTCTCGCACACGAAGCTCGATGACCGATTTGTAATTCGGCTCGCGATCGGCAACGCGCGCACGACCGAGGCCGACGTCGCGCACGCCTGGGAGCTTCTGCGCACGGCGTGAAGATCCAGACCGTCGACTACCACACCGCCGGCGAGCCCTTCCGGATCGTGACCGGCGGGGTCGAGCCGCTTCCCGGCCGGACGATCCTCGACAAGCGCCGCTTCGCGGCCGAGTCGCTCGACGACGTGCGCAAGCTGCTCGTCTTCGAGCCGCGCGGCCACGCCGACATGTACGGCTGCTTCGTCACCGAGCCGGAGGACTCCGGCGCCGATCTCGGCACGGTGTTCTTCCACAACGCCGGCTACTCGACCGCGTGCGGACACGGGACGATCGCGCTGGCGACGTATGCGGTCGACGCGGGGCTCGTCGAGGTGACCGAGCCCGAGACGGAGCTCGACGATCGACGTTCCCTCGGGACGGCTGCCGGTCGTCGTGACGGTCGAAGGAGGCCGGCCGGTGCGCGCGCGGTTTCGCAACGTGCCCGCGTTCGTCTTCGCCGAAGGGCTGGGCTCGCACGGCGCCGATGTGGCGTACGGCGGCGCGTTCTACGCGTTCGTTCCCGCGGAGCTCCCGGTCGAGCCGGCGAACGTGACCGAGTTCATCCGCCTGGGGCGCGAGGTGAAGCGCGAGCTCGAAGCGGCGCACGAGATCGTCCATCCGGACGAGCCGGAGCTGCGCGACATCTACGGCGTCGTCTTCTGGCAGCCGGAGGGCGGCGACTCGACGGGGCTCGTCCAGCGGAACATCACGGTGTTCGCCGACGGCGAGGTCGACCGCTCGCCGTGCGGGAGCGCGACGTCGGCCCGGCTGGCGCTCCTCGACGCGAAGGGCGAGCTCGACCGGGGCGCGATCTTGCGGCACCGGAGCGTCATCGGGACGGAGTTCGAGTCGCACGTGGTCGAGGAAGTCGCAGGCGGTGTCGTGACCGAGGTCTCGGGCTCGGCCTATCGCACGGGCGCGCACGAGTTCGAGCTCGATCCGGACGACGCGCTCGGCACCGGCTTTCTCCTCCGCTAGAGCTTGCGCAGGATCTCGGCCATGCCGGCCGCGCCCATGACCATCAGGTCGGCGCTCTCCCGCAGGCCGGGCGGCGCCTCGAGCGAGTCCACGCCGATGCAGACCGCGTGCTCGAGTCCGGCGGCGCGCAGGCCCTCGAACGCGTCGAGGTCGGTCACGTCGTCACCGGCGTAGAGCCCGGCCGCAGTCGCGCCCGAGCGCGCGATCAGCTCCCGGACGGCGGTTCCCTTGTCCGCCTCGACCGGCGGGCGGATCTCGAGCACCTTGCGGCCCCAGCCGGGGATGAGCCCGGCCTCGGCGGCGCGCTCGGCGACGGACTCGAGCTCGGCCTTGGCCGCCGCTTCGTCCTCGGCCTCGCGGTAGTGGTAGGAAAGCGTGAGCCCCTTGTCCTCGACGGGCAGCCCGACCTCGTCGCGGAAATACGACATCCGCTCGGCGTACGCGGGGGCGTGAGGCGAGAGCTCGAGCCCGTGGTTTCCGACCACCTCGATCTCGGGCACGTCGACGAGCCGCCGCGCGTCGTCGCCCGCGCGGCCGCTCAGGCAGGCGACGAGGAGGTACGACCCGGCGAGCCGGCGCAGCTCGGCGCGGGTCTCGTCGGGGACGACCGCCAGCTCGGGCCGGGCGACGATCGGCGCGAGGGTTCCGTCCACGTCGAAGATGAGCGCGCTGCGATCGGGCGCGTCGGCGAGCGGGGCGAAGAGATCGGGAGCCACGGCGCGTATTAGACCGGTCGAGGTCCTCGGAAAGGCGACTTCACCGCTTAAACGCTAGACGCGTCTAGCTGGGCTCCCCCCACCCCACCCTTAAGACGCTATCGAGGAAATGCGCACGTGTCAGCGACCGAAGCGCACCGAAAGCGCGCCGGTTTCTCCCCATCCGGATCGCCCGGTGGAAACCGGATCGCAGCCTAGGATGAGGGCGTGACCCGCGAGCATCCGACCGTTCCCGTTCTCGCCGGGATCGGCATCGTCGGCGGGCTTTTCGGCGGGCTCTTCGGCGTCGGCGGCGGGCTCGTCGTCGTGCCGCTCCTGATCCTGTTCGTGGCGCTCGACGCCAAGGTCGCGACGGCGACCTCGCTCGCGGCGATCGGGCTCACGGCGACGTTCGGCGTGATCGCGTTCACGGCGCTCGACCACGTCGCCTGGCGCGACGCGGCGCTCGTCGGACTGCCCGCCATGGCGGGAACGCTCGCCGGCGTCGCGCTCCAGCGCCGTGTCTCCTCGCGCCTGCTCACGTACCTCTTCTCCGGGTTCCTCGTGCTCGTCGCCGTGAGGCTCTTCTTCGAATGACCGAGGTCGCGCTCGCACTCGCCCTCGGGTTCGGCGCCGGCGCGCTCTCCGGCATGTTCGGCGTGGGCGGAGGGATCCTGTTCGTCCCGACGCTCACCCTCGTCGTCGGCCTCGGCCAGCTCGAGGCGCAGGCGACCTCGCTCGCCGCGATCATCCCGGTCGTCGCGCTCGGCGCCTGGCGCCAGAGCCGTCACGGGCTGGTGCGAGGGCGGATCGCCGCTCACCGTGGGGCTCGCCTCCGCGGTCGGCGTCACGGCGGGAGCGCTGCTCGCGAACGAGCTCCCAGAGCACACTCTGCGGAAGCTCTTCGCCGTCCTCCTGGTCGTCACGGCGGCGCATCTGGCGACGTCTGCGTCGCGATCCGGCCTGGAAACGTGACGAATCTGCGCAGACAGGGCAGGCGGCGGCCATTCGGCCTGGCTACCCTGTGGCGCATGCGGTTGCGACTCGGGACTGCGGTCGCGCTTTGCTTCGTGACGGTTCTCGTCGCGGGCCCTGCCGAAGCACAGCAGGCCGGCGCCAAGGCGTCCTCCAGGGCGCTGGCGCTGCGCGTCGTCATGCCGGACGGAAGCGAGGAGATCGTCGGCCAGGCGTCGGCGCCGCCCGCGCGGCTCGTGCGCTCGAACGGACTCACGTACGGCGAGACGATCGTCACGACGGGCTCCTCGTGGGCGCGCGCACGCGCGACCGCGTCGACTCAGGGCGCGGCCTCGGCCAGCTCCACCCTGCGCACCGTGTCCCTCTTCGACGGCGAGATCACCGTCGGCGCCATGTCCACCCGTGCGATCGCCACCGCGAGCGCGAAGCGCGCCACCGGCAATCTGTCGGGCTCGTGGCTCGCCGACGTCACGATCCTCGGAGCCGCAGTCCGCGCGACGCCGAACAAGCGGGTGCAGCTGGCGGACTGGGGCTACGCCGTCCTCCTCGAGCAGGCGGTCGTGAAGGACTCGAAGCGCATCGGACGCCGGACGTTCGTCGCTGCGCTCCACGTGCACCTGACCGCCGATCACGGCGGCCTCGCCGCCGGGACGCAGATCATCGTCGGCTACGCGGAAGCGGCTGCGAGCGCACCGCGTCCGCCGAAGGTCGAGGATCCGAAGGATGGGAACGGCGTTCCGGTCGCCCCGCCGTCGGGCCCGAGCCGCGACCCCAAGCCCAATACGGACGACACGCCGCCGCCGGTCGTCCAGGATCCGCCCGAGAACGTCAAGCCGAAGCTCACGAACAGGGGCTACGTCTTCCCGGTCTACGGACCGGCGGGCTTCACGAACGACTTCGCCGCCGGCCGCGCGCACACCGGCTGGCATCACGGCAACGACATCTTCGCGCCGCTCGGGACACCGGTCCTCGCCATCACCGACGGCTCGCTCTTCCTCGTCGGGTGGAACACGCTCGGCGGCAACCGGCTCTGGCTCCGCGACGGGCAGGGGAACGAGTTCTACTACGCGCACCTCACCGCCTACACGCCGCTCGCGTTCGACGGCTCGCAGGTGAAGGCGGGCGACGTGATCGGCTTCGTCGGGACGACCGGGGACGCGGACGGAACACCGCCGCATCTGCACTTCGAGATCCATCCGGCCGCCCTGCTCGGCCTGGGCTACGACGGCGTCGTCAACCCGTACCCGTACCTGCTCGCGTGGCACCGGGTCGCGGACGCGTCGTTCGACTGGTCGGCGAAGCCCGGCAAGGTGCCGCAGCCCGGCGTCGTGCTCCTCGACGCGGACGACATCTCGACCGCGAGCGGCCTCGATCCGATCGCCCTCACCGGCCTCATGAACCTGCCCGAGTTCTTCGGCGAGGCCTCGGCGCAGGTCGAGCCGGACACCGTCGGCGCGCCGCCCGGCTTCGGCGGGTAGCAGCGGCGGGATATCGTTGACCCGATGAGCAACCGGCTCTCGGGTTACTCGCTTCCGCTCACGCAGACGGGCGCTTCGTCGCTCGTCCCGGCGCCGCCGTGGCACTACTCCGGCGACTTCCTGATCGTCGAGTTCCGAACCGATCCGGAGGCTGCGCGGGCGCTCCTGCCGCCCGAGCTCGAGCCGGGGGACGATCTGGGCTCGGCCGCGGCGATCTTCGTCGACTGGCAGTCCTGCTCGGACTCCGGCGAGGAGCTCGTCGACCCGATCCGCGCCCAGTACAAGGAGTTCTTCGTCGTGCTCGCCGCGACGTACCAGGGCGAGCCGGTCACGCGCTGCCCGTTCATGTGGGTCGACAAGCCCATGCCGCTCGTGCGCGGGCTCATCCAGGGCTTCCCGAAGAAGATGGGCTCGATCTGGATGACGCGGCCCGTCACGGTCGGCCGCGCGGGGCCGCGGCTCGAGGAGGGCGGACGCTTCGGCGCCACGCTCGCGTCGAACGACCGGCGTCTGGCCGAGGCGACGCTGACGCTCACGCAGCTCTCCGACGAGGGCCCGACGGTCAACTCGCCGCCGCTTTGGAACACCCGTTTCTTCCCGGCCTGGGAAGAAGGCGCGGAACCGCTCCACGAGAACGTCTGGGCGGGCGGCGAGGACCGCGAGATCACGCCGATCTGGGAGGGCGACGCGACGCTCGCGTTCGGCGACTCGCCCGCGGACGAGCTGTCGCAGCTTCGGCCCACCGAGGTCGGCAAGGGCTTCTGGTTCTCGTTCGGCTACACGGTGTCGGGCGGACGGCGCGTCGAGTGACGCGGCCGGTCGACATCCATCCGACGAAGATCGTCGCCGTCCATCTCAGCTACCCGAGCCGGGTCGCGGAGTACGACGCGCAGACGCCGCCGGATCCCTCGTACTTCCTGAAGCCGACGACGACGCTCGCCCGCGACGGAGACGAGATCGTCCGCCCGCGCGGGCTGCCAGTACCTGAACTACGAGGGCGAGATCGCGGTGATCGTCGGCAAGCGGATGAAGCACGTGTCCGTGGACGACGCGATCTCCTACGTCGAGGGCTTCGCGCCGGCGAACGACTTCGGCGTCCACGACTTCCGCCACGCCGACCGCGGCTCGATGCTGCGCGTGAAGGGCCAGGACGGCTTCTGCCCGATCGGCCCCGTGCTGGCGGACGTCGCCGAGGTCGATCCCGAGGACCTCGCGTTCCGCACGTACGTGAACGGCGAGGTCGTCCAGGAGGGGAACACGGGCGAGCTGCTCTGGTCGATCGCGTACATGCTCGCCGACCTCTCGCGGCTGATCACGCTCGAGCCGGGCGACGTGCTCCTCTCGGGCACGCCGGCGAACTCGCGGCCCGTGCAGCCCGGCGATCTCGTCGAGGTCGAGGTCGACGGCATCGGGCGGCTCTCGAACCGGATCGTGCAGGGCGAGGAGGAGCTGGCCGCCGTGGGCGCGATGCCCGCCGATTCGCCGAACGCACGCCACGTCGCCCTGGCCGTGCCCGAGGAGGACGCGTGAGCGCAACGGCCACCGTCGCCGGCGTCGCCGTCTCCCCGGATCACTGGATCGGCGGCGAGCGCGTCTCCTCCGCCGAGACGTTCGCGGACATCTCGCCGATCGACGAGTCGCACCTCGCCGACATCGCGCGCGGCGGCGCCGACGAGGCGCACCGCGCCGTCGAGGCCGCCCGCGAGGCGTTCCCCGCCTGGGCCGCACTCGGGCCCGAGGGTCGCGGCGAGCACCTCTTCCGCATCGCCGACCTGATCGAGGAGCGCGAGGAGGAGCTCGCCCAGGTGCAGACGCTCGACAACGGCTCGCTCCTCGAGGCCTCGCGGCTGCGGCTCATGAAGCGCGCCGCGAACAACTTCCGCTTCTTCGCCCAGCTCGCCATCGACATCGAGAACCGCGAGTGGGAATCGCACGGCACGCACTACGCGGTGCGCCGCGACCCGTCCGGCGTCGCCGTCCTCATCACGCCGTGGAACGCGCCGATGCTGCTCGAGACCTGGAAGTGCGGCCCCGCGCTCGCCGCCGGGTGCACCGTCGTCCTGAAGCCCGCCGAGTGGTCGCCGCTCACCGCCTCCATGCTCGCCGACATCTCCGTCGACGCCGGGCTGCCGCCGGGAGTGCTCAACGTCGTCCAGGGCTACGGCGAGGAGGTCGGCGCCGCGCTCACCTCGCACCCGGGCGTCTCGCGCATCTCGTTCACCGGCTCGCACGAGACCGCGTCCATCATCGCCGCGCGCAGCCGCCGCCAACCTCACGCCGGTCTCGTTCGAGCTCGGCGGCAAGAGCCCGTTCATGGTCTTCGCCGACGCCGACCTCGACCGCGCCGTCGAGACGGCGACGTACCAGTACGACAACGCCGGCCAGGTCTGCCTCGCCGGCACGCGGCTCCTCGTCGAGGAGGCGATCGAGGTCGACTTCTACGAGCGCTTCCTGGCCGGAGTGGCCGAACGAAAGCTCGGCGACCCGAGAGACGACGACACCGACATCGGCCCGCTCGTCACCCGCGAGCACCTCGCCCGCGTCGAGGGCTTCGTCGAGCGCGCGCAGGCCGACGGCGCGAAGCTCGAGTTCGGCGGGCGCATCTCCCCGGACCTCGGCGGGCTCTACTACGAGCCGACGCTCTTCACCGGCGTGCGCCAGGACATGGAGATCGTCCAGCGCGAGGTCTTCGGCCCGGTGCTGACGTACCAGACCTTCAAGGACGAGACCGAGGGCGTCGAGCTTGCGAACGCGACCGATTTCGGGCTCGCCGCGACCGTCTTCACCGAGGACGAGGCGCGGATGGAGCGCCTGGGCGAGGCGATCGTCTCCGGCACGACCTGGTTCAACTGCTTCTACGCGCGCGACCTCGGCGCGCCGTTCGGCGGCGCGCGGCGCTCCGGCATCGGGCGCGAGGGCGGCGAGTGGAGCTTCGACTTCTACGCTGACGTGAAAACCGTGGCACGAAAGGTGAGCTGATGAGCGAAACGACTGGAGCACGGACCGGCGAGCAGTTCCTCGAAGGTCTGCGAAGCGACGAGCGCGAGATCTGGCTCGAGGGCGAGAAGATCACCGACCCGTCCAGCCATCCGAAGCTCCAGGGCGCGGCGCGCGAGCCTGGCGCATCTCTTCGACCTCCAGCACACCGATCCGGACACGTTCCTCATGGACTCGCCGGACACGGGACAGCCGGTGAGCGTCACGCACATCCGGCCGAAGACGAAGGACGATCTCGAGCGCCGCCGCACGGCGTCGAAGGCGATCGCCGACGCGAGCGTCGGGATGATGGGCCGCACGCCCGACTACCTGAACTACACGTTCGCCTGCTTCGCGGCGCGCGCCGACGTCTGGGCCCGGTACGGCAACGAGCAGGGCGCCGAGAACCTCGTCCGCTACGCGAACCTCATGCGCGACAACGACCTGTCGCTCACGCACACGCTCATCAACCCGCAGGTCGACCGCTCGCGTCCCCGAGGCCGACCAGGCCGGCGGCGAGGTCTCGCTCCACAAGGTCGAGGACACGGAGAACGGCATCCTCGTGCGCGGCGCGCGCATGCTCGCCACGCTCGCGCCGTTCGCCGACGAGCTCGCGGTCTACCCGGGCTCGCGACCTGCGCCTCCAGGACGGCAAGTACGCGATCTGCTTCTCGATCCCGATGTCCACGCCGGGGCTCAAGTTCGTCTGCCGCGACTCGTTCTCGTCGCAGCGCGACCCGTGGGACTACCCGCTCTCGACCCGCTTCGACGAGATGGACGCGGTCGTGATCTTCGACGACGTCGAGATCCCCCGCGACCGGATCTTCCTGGACGGCGACGCGCAGCTCCACACGGAGGTCATCACCGACTCGCACTGGCGCGCGCACATCATCCACCAGGCCATGACCCGCGCCTGGGCGAAGCTCGAGTTCGCCTTCGGGCTCGGGCACACGATGGGCACGCTCACCGGCGTCTCGCAGTTCGACCACGTGCAGGAGAAGCTCGGCGAGATCTGGTCGATGATGGAGATGACCCGCTCGGGCGTGATCGCGGCCGAGGCGGGCTCCTTCCAGGCCGAGGACTCGGACGACTGGGTGCCGGACGAGCGCTCGTTCGTCGCGCTGCGCGGCCTCATGCCGAAGTGGGTGCCGCGCTCGATCGAGCTGCTCCAGCTGATCGGCGGCGGCGGCTTCATGGCCACCCCGTCGAAGGCGGACTTCGACAACGAGGCGATCCGGCCCGAGCTCGACAAGTACTTCCAGGCGCGCAACGCCTCGGCAGAGCGGCGCACGCGGGCCTTCCGCCTCGCCTGGGACTTCGTCGGCTCGTCCCTCGGCGGCCGCGGCGAGCTGTACGAGCGCTTCTACCTGTCGGACTCGTTCCGGATGACCGCGCTCGCCTACATCCTCGCCGACAAAGAGCACCCGACCGAGCTCGTGGAGCAGTTCCTCAGGGACTGACGTTCCTGATGCGCATCGACCCGATCGAGTTCCGCAACGTCATGAGCCAGTTCGCCACGGGCGTGACCGTGGTGACGACCGTCCACGAGGGCGAGCTGCACGGCATGACGGCGAACTCGGTCACGTCGGTGTCGCTCGACCCGCTGCTCGTGCTCGTCTGCCTCATGCGCGGCGCGCGCACGTCGCTCGCGATCAAGGACTCCGAGCGCCTGGCCGTGAACATCCTCGGCGATCACCAGGAGGAGCTCTCCAAGCGCTTCTCCAAGGCGGGCGAGGATCACTTCGAGGGTCTCGACCTGGTCGAGGGGCCGCACGGCCTCCCGTTCCTGCCGGGCTGCATCGCCTACATGACCGGGAAGGTCACGCAGGTCGTCGAGGCGGGCGACCACGACGTCGTCTTCGCGGAGGTCGACCACTGCCGCGTCAGCCCGAACGGCGGCGCGCCGCTCCTGTTCTTCCAGGGCGGCTACCGAAAACTGCCCGGAATGACCAGACTCGGCTGATGATCGTCGGCCTCCATCACGTCGCGCTGCGCGTCGTCGACCTCGACGAGGCGACCGAGCGCTGGTCGAGGCAGTTCGGCTTCACCGTGCGCGAGCGCCACGCGGACCGCGTCTACCTGCGCTGCGGCTTCGAGGACTACTCGCTGGAGCTGATCCAGTCGGGCGAGCGGCCCGGGTTCGACCACGCCGGCTGGGAGCTGGCCGAGGGCGTCCGGATCTCCGTCGAGGGCGAGACGGAAGAGCGCCCCGGCCGCTCGGCCTCGGTGCACCTCGCCGATCCCGACGGCTACGGCGTCGAGATCGTCGAATGGACGCCGCGCGACGATCCGTTTCCCGACGCGGCGCGGCTCTCGACCGACCTGCCGGCGTTCCATCCGCGCAAGGTCGGGCACGTGAACGTTCTCAGCGAGGACGTGCGACGGCTCTCCGGCGTTCTACATCGACGAGCTCGGCTTCAAGCTGACCGACCGGCTCGGCGACGAGGGCATCTGGCTCCACGTGAACGCCGACCACCACGTGATGGCGATGCTCGAGAAGGAGCCGAAGCACTTCCACCACTTCGCGCTCGAGCTGCGCGACATGGGCGAGATGCGCCTGCTGCTCGACCACCTCGCCAAGCACGGCCGCTGGGTCATCTGGGGCCCGGGCCGCCACGGCGTCGCCGCCTCGATCTTCGCGTACATCCGGATCCCCGAGGAGGACCTGATCGTCGAGCTCTACTGCGACATGGAGCAGGTCGGCCCGAACCACGTGCCGCGCGACTGGGAGGACACGCCGCACTCGTCGAACGTCTGGGGCACGCTGCCGCCGCGCACGTACTTCCGCTTCGACCAGGAGGCGATCGAGGCCGAGCGCGGCCAGCTGCAGGCTCTGGGCCGCGCGCCGAGCTGATGCGCACCCTCGCCGTTGTCGCCTGCGCGCTCGTCCTCGCCGCGCCGGCCGCGGCGGCGCCCGACTGGGCCGCGAACGTCGAGGCGGCGACGACCTACGCGAAGAGCCGCAGCGGCCAGGAGTCGTTCGCGGTCACCGAGCAGGGCGGGAGGCTGCGCGGCCGTCTCTTCCACCGGCACATGACGTCGGCGAGCGTGATCAAGGCGATGCTGCTCGTCGCCTACCTCCGCCAGCCGTCGGTTCGCGGCCGCGCGCTGACGCGCTCCGAGCGGGATCTCCTCGAGCCGATGATCCGCGTCTCCGCGAACGATCCCGCGTCGACGATCTTCAACCGGCTCGGCACCGCCGGAGTCAGCGCCTTCGCGAAGCAGGCCGGCATGCGGAGCTTCCGCGTCAGCACGCACTGGGGTCTCTCCGAGCTGACCGCGCGCGACCAGGCGCGCTTCTTCCGCAAGATCGACCTGCTCGTCCCCAAGCGGCATCGCGCCTACGCGCGGCGTCTCCTCGCGACCGTCGTCTCGAGCCAGCGCTGGGGCATCCCGCCGGCCGCGCCGAAGGGCTGGGAGCTCTTCTTCAAGGGAGGCTGGCTGCCGCGCTCGGACGGCTGGGTGCTGAACCAGGTCGCGCTGCTGAAGAAGGGCGAGCGCCGGATCTCGATCGCGATCCTCACGCGCGGCAACCCGAGCGAGGTCGTACGGCCAGGAAACGCTGCGCGGCATCGCCAAGCGGCTCCTTCGCGGCGTGAACTGAGCTTGTCATCCCGGCTCCGGTCGGTGAAGATCGCGCATCGGTCTGGCGTCGAGCACGAAGGAGGGCGTGATGGCGAACGGTTCTGAGACTGGTGGAGGCGGACTCGAGCGCAAGGCGGTCGGTCTACCGACCGCGATCGGCACGACCTTCGGCCTGATCGTCGCGTCGACCGTTCTCTCGACCGTCACGTCCGGCTTCTTCGCGAGCTGGGTCTTCCTGCTCGCCATGGCCGTCGGTCTCGCCGCCATGTTCCTCCAGTCGCTGAGCTTCGCCGAGCTCGCCACGATGATCCCGAAGGCGGGATCGATGAACGAGTACGTGCGCGCGGGCCTCGGGCCGTTCTTCGCGACGCTCACGGTGCTCGTCGGCTACATCGCCGTCATGTTCTTCCCGACCGCCGCCGAGGCGTTCTCGCCCGGCGCGATCATCGACGGCTACCTGTGGACGGGCGGGCCGTCGCCGCTCACCTGGGTGTTCGTCTTCATGATCCTGATCGCCCTGGTGAACCTCGCCGGGATCCGGCCCTACGGTGCGGTCGAGGTGACGCTCACCGTGACGATCGTCATCTCGCTGCTCCTCATCGGCCTGATCGGGCTCTTCGGCCTCGGCTCGAACGACCCGATCAACTCGGTCTTCCCGGACGTCGACCTCACCTGGGAGCTCTTCTCCACGCTCCTCGGCATCGCGATCTTCGCGTTCGTCGGCATGGAGTACACGTGTCCGCTCGCCGAGGAGATCGACGACCCGGGCCGCAACATCCCGCGCGGGATCTTCCTCGGGCTCGCGCTCGTCAGCATCCCGCTTGTCATCTTCGGGCTCGCCTCGGCCCGCTACCTGCCGGTCGAGCAGCTCGCGACCTTCTCGCCGACGAATCACGTCGACGCCGCGAGCGTGATCCTCGGCGACACCGGCAAGTGGTGGATGGGACTCATCTCGATCGCCGCGACGCTCTCGACGCTGAACGCCCTCGTCGCCGGGATCCCGCGGATCCTCTACGGCATGGGCCTGACCGGCCAGCTGCCGCGCTTCTTCTCGTACCTGCTTCCGTCGACCCGCGCTCCGGCCATCGGGATCGTCGTCGTGTGCCTCATGCCGATCTCGATCAACCTCTGGAAGGACCTCGCGACCGACCAGAACTTCATCAAGTTCATCCTGGCCGGCGTGCTCGGCTGGGGAACGGCGTACATCATCATCCACGCCACCGTGCTGATCCTCCGGGCCAAGGAGCCGGGTGCGAAGCGGCCGTTCCGCTCGTCGTGGGTGCCGATCCCGCAGATCGTCGGCTCGGCGCTCCTCATCCTGGCGGCGTGGAAGATCTTCCCGGTCGAGGAGGTGCGCAACGACGCCTACAAGTACTACGGCGTCTTCCTCCTGATCGCGATCGTGCTGTCGCTCGTCCTCAACTCGTTCGGCAAGGGCGGACCGATGGCGCAGTTCAAGCGCGTCCCGCTCGCCGAGGTCTACAGCGAGACGGCCGTGATCGAGGAGAAGCTGCCGCCGCCCGTCGAGCCCGGGGCGCCGCACATCCGGCACGATACGTAGCCCTATGGCGATGACACCCAAGGAGTTGCGCGACGCGGGAGTCGACCGCGTCCGCGTGCATTTCACCGACCTGCTCGGCGTCTCGCGCAACAAGGTCGTGCCGCTGTCGCAGCTCGACGAGTGCGTCGAGGACGGGATCAACTTCTGCATCTCGGCGTTCTGCGTCGACCATGCGGGCGAGGTGATCGAGGGCACCGGGCTCGGCGCCGAGGTCGACTTCCGCGACGCGCAGGTCATCCCGGACCTGAACACGCTGACGGTCGTCCCGTGGGAGCGCTCGACCGCGATCGCGATCGGCGACGTCCGCTTCGACGGCGGCGAGCTGACCGCGTCTCCGCGCCAGCTCCTGCGCCGGGCGATCGCGCAGCTCGACGAGCGCGGCCTGCGCGCCGTCGCCGGGCACGAGCTCGAGTTCTTCCTCCTGCGCCCGATGGCGGGCGGCGGCTACGAGCAGTACGCGAAGCAGCCGGGCCTCGTCTACACGCTCTCGCCGAGCGTCGACACCGAGGGCGTCCTGCGCGAGATGGAGGACGCGGTCGCGGCGATGGGCCTGCCGCTCATCGCCACGAACCAGGAGTACTTCGGCTCGCAGTGGGAGATCAACCTGCGCTACGACGACGCGCTCAAGGCGGCCGACGACGCGCATCTCCTCAAGCTCGTGGTCAAGGAGATCGCCTCGGCGTACGGGCTGGTCGCGACGTTCATGGGCAAGCCGGTGCAGGAGCTCGGCACGTCGGGCTACCACCTGCACCTGTCCATGTGGGACGGCGACCGGAACGTCTTCGACGACCCCGAGGGGGCCGACGGGATCTCCGACACGATGCGCTGGTTCCTCGGCGGCCAGCTCGAGCACGCCCGCGGGATGACGGCGATCATGGCGCCGACGATCAACGCGTACAAGCGGTTCCTCGCGATGGCGTTCGCGCCGTACAACATCACCTGGGGCCACGACAACCGGACCGTCTACGCGCGCATCCCGCGCGAGCGCGGCAAGGCGACGCGGATCGAGAACCGCGCCGGCGACGGGACGGCCAACGCGTACATGGCCTCCGCGGCCGCGCTCTTCGCCGGCATCGACGGGCTCGACCGCAAGCTCGATCCGGGCGAGGGCGTCACCGGCGTCGGGTACGAGCTCGAGGACCGGCCGATGATGCCGCTCTCGCTCGGCGAGGCGCTCGACGCGCTCGAGGCGGATCCGTTCTTCGTCGAGTCGCTCGGCCCGCAGTTCGTCCAGGCGTTCCTCGCGATGAAGCGGAGCGAGGTCGCCCGCTTCGCGAGCGCGGTCACGGACTGGGAGCTGAACGAGTACGCAACCGTTCTCTGAGCCGGCCGCGCCAAATCGGCGCCCGCGCGGCACAGAATCGGCACGCCGAGCCGTAGCGGCCCGGATCGCCTAGCCGTAGGCTGGTCAGTGGGCGGCGGGTGGAAAATATCCCCACCCTGGGCGGGGATATGGACCCTTGTAGCGCGCGCGGGTAGTCGGGCCCGAAGGCGGCCGGCGGCCTAGCCCGACAGCGTGATCGAGCCGTCGTCGCCGAGCGTCCAGAACGGGTTGTGCGCGACCTCCCACGGATGCCCGTCTGGATCGACGAACACTCCGGAGTAGCCGCCCCAGAACGTCTCCGCCCCGGGCCGGCCGATCGTCGCGCCCGCCGCCTCGGCCTCCGCGAGCACCCGTCCACCTCGGCGGGCGACCCGACGTTGTGCGCGAGCGTGATGCCGCCCCAGCCGCCCGCGTCCGCGACCGTCGAGTCCTCCGCGAGCGACTCGCGCGACCAGAGCGCGATCACCATCCCGCCGGACTGGAAGAACGCCACGTCCTGGTCGGCCGCCGACGCCGACCGCCAGCCGAGCGCCTCGTAGAACGCCCGCGACCGCGCCAGGTCGCTGAACGCCGATCGTGACCAGGGAGACGCGCTGCTCCACTACCGCTCCTTCGCCACCGGATTCGACAGCGTCCCCACGCCCTCGACCCACACCTCGACGACCTCGCCCTCCTCGAGGTAGCGCTTCGGATTCCGCGAGTCGCCGACGCCGCCCGGCGTGCCGGTCGCGATCACGGTGCCGGCCTCGAGCGTCACGCCGCGCGAGCAGTAGGCGACGAGCTCGGCCACCGGGAAGATCAGGTTGCGCGTGTTCGACTCCTGGAGCACCTCGCCGCCGATCGTCGTCCGGATGCCGATCGCGCCGAGATCGACGCCGTCGGTCGACGCGACACACGGCCCCAGCGGGCAGAACGTGTCGAAGCTCTTGCCGAGCGTGAACTGGCGCAGCGGCGTCTCGAGCTGCGCGCGCCGGCCCGACACGTCGTTGAACGCCGAGTAGCCGCCGATCGCCTCCGCCGCCTCCTCGACGGACGCGTTCTTCAGCTCCCGGTCGATCACGATCGCGACCTCGCCCTCGTAGTCGGGACGGGTCTCATCGCGCGGGATCACGATCGTCGCCCCGGACCCGACGAGCGCCGACGGCCACATGGCGAACACGAGCGGCACGTCCGGGAGGTCGAGCTCCGACTCCTCGGCGTGGTCGCGGTAGTTGATCCCGATCCCGATCAGCTTGACCGGCTCGACCGGATGCAGGACCTCGACGTCCGCCATCGCGTACGACTCGCCCGCGGCGGTCGCGATCACGTCCCAGGCGGCACGCGTCGGGATGAATCCGCCCGCGGCCACCGGCCCTGCGTCGACGACCTCGTCCTCGTCGAGCCGGCCCATGCGGACGCCGCCGCTCGGATCGATGAACCGCACTGCCTTCACGCCTGATCTCCCATGGTCATCGTCTCCTCCTTGCGCGTAAATCGGCTTCGCGGATACTTGCAGGGATGACTTCCCTGACGCTCGATCAAGTCGATCTCGAGAACGACGTCTTCGCGGAGCGCATCCCGCACGACACGTTCGCGCTGCTTCGCAGGGAGGCGCCGGTCTACTGGTACGACTGGTCGGGCGGCCGCGGATTCTGGTGCGTGACGAAGCACGAGGATGTCGTCGCCGTCTCGAAGGACACGAAAACCTTCTCCTCCGCGCAGGGCGCGAACCTCGAGGACCTCGACGAGGACGCCCGGGTCGCCCGGCAGTCGATGCTCGAGACCGACCCGCCGGACCATTCGCGGCTGCGGAGCCTCGTCGGCCCGCCGTTCACGCCCCGTGCGGTGCGCGCGTACGAGGTCGCACTGCGCGAGCTGACCCGCGAGATCCTCGACCGCGCGCTGCCGCTGGGCGAGTTCGACTTCGTCGAGGAGATCGCCCGCGAGCTGCCGATCCGCGTGCTCGCTCGCCTTCTCGGCGCGCCCGATTCCGACACCGACGCGCTCATCGGCTGGGGCGACCGGATGATCATGAACACCGATCCCGAGTTCACGGACGTCCTCCACGACAGCCCCGAGAGCGAGGCGTACCGGCTGGTCCCGTTCCGCAGCCCGGCGGCGCTCGAGCTCTTCGAGTACGGCCACGCGATCGCGGCCGAGCGGCGCGCCGACCCGCGCGACGACCTCGTCTCGAAGCTCGTCCACACGGAGATCGACGGGGAGATGCTGAGCGAGCGCGAGTTCGACACGATGTTCCTGCTCCTCGTCGTCGCCGGGAACGAGACGACGCGGCAGGCGATCGCCCACGGGATGCTGACCCTGCTCGAGCACCCCGAGGAGTGGGCGAGGCTCCGCGACGAGCCGCGAGCTCGTCTGGGACTCGGGTGCGGACGAGATCCTGCGCTGGACCTCGCCGGTGCTCCACTTCCGCCGCACGGCGACGCGTGGACACCGAGCTGCGCGGCCAGACGATCCGCGCGGGCGAGAAGGTGGTCGTCTGGTACGTCTCGGCGAACTTCGACGAGGACGTCTTCGACGCGCCGGAGCGCTTCGACGTCGGGCGCAACCCGAATCCGCACATCACGTTCGGCGCCGGCGGGCCGCACTTCTGCCTCGGCGCGCACCTGGCGCGGCTCGAGGTGCAGGTCATGTTCGAGGAGCTCCTTCCGCGGCTCGCCGCGATGGAGCTGACCGGTCCGGCGAAGCGGATTCGCACCAACTTCACGAACGCGCTGCGCTCGCTGCCCGTCCGCGTGGTCCAGGCCTAGTGCTGAACCGAGCCCGGCGGCGGGCCCGCGAGACGCTGCGCAAGAACGTCGAGGTATTCGTCGGCATCGGCTACCGCGAGGTCGGCGAGTCCGCCGCGGGCCGGGTGCGCATGGAGTCGGACTCAGGCCCGGCGATCGTCCTCTCGTTCGCCGCGCGTGGCCGCATCGTCGGCGGGAGCTTCGGTCTCGAGATCGCCGCCGCCGAGCCCATCTGCCCGGCCACGCGAGGGCTCCGCGCCCGGGGTCGCGGCGTGGTGAAGCTCGCGCGGATCGACTTCAAGGCGAAGGGCGGCGACGCGGCCGGCACTGCGTTAGCCGACCGCCTGAACGCCGACGCCGCACTCCAGGAGGCACTCGCCGCCGTTCACTTCGAGCGGATCCGGGTGGAGCCCGACGGCCGGCCGGTCATCCGGCACATCGGCGGATCTGTCGTCTGGATGCTGATTCCGCCGCTTGCCCGCGGCGTTCCGCTCGTCCCCGAACAGGCCGAGGCGACGGTCGCCGCGTTGCGAAAGTTCGCAGTCGGGATACCCTGAGCCGGATGCGATTCGTCGTCGCAGGGGTCTGCGTCCTACTTCTCGCCGCTTGCGGGGCCGTGCCCGAGGCCCAGGAACGCCAGGAGCAGCCCGCCGCGCTGCCCAAGGCGAAGGCGATCAAGGTGCCGAGCACCTTCCGCGCGGAGGTCTACGCGCGCGGCCTGAACCACCCGACCGCCATGGCGTTCGGGCCCGACGGCCGGCTGTACGTGACGCAGGACGTCGGCTCGGTCGTCCGCGTCGGGCCCGGCACGCGGAATCCGAGGGTGATGGCGAAGGGCATCCGAGTTCCGCTCGGTCTCGCCTGGATCGGTCAGCGTCTCTACATCTCCGCCCAGGGCCGCATCGTCCGCCGCACGCTCGCGAACGGAAAGCTCGGATCGCCGCGCGTGCTCCGCTCCAACCTGCCGTACGGCCGCCACCAGCAGAACAACATCGTCGTCGGCCCCGATGGGCGCCTCTACTTCGGCAGCGGCTCAACGTGCGACACGTGCGTGGAGGCGAACAAGTACAGCGCCAAGGTGCTCTCGATGAGGCCGGACGGCAAGGACCTCCGCATCCACGCCCGCGGGCTGCGCAACGCCTACGGCCTCGCGTTCCGTCCGGGCACGAACCGGCTCTTCGCCACCGTCAACGGCCGCGACGACCTCGGGTCGACCGAGCCGGCCGAGATGCTCGTGCGGGTCAAGAAGGGCGCGCGCTACGGCTGGCCGTCCTGCTGGCCGAGCTGGCAGCAGAGGCGGATGAAGGGAACGTCCTGCGCCGGCGTCACGCGGCCGATCGCCTACCTGGAGACCCACTCGTCCGCGGACGGCATGGCGTTCGTCACCGGCACCGCCTTCCCGTCCAAGTGGAGGAACGGCGCGTTCGTCGCGCTGTGGGGCCAGTTCAGCTCGACCGCGCGCGGACGGCGGGTCGTCTTCGTGAACCTCACCACGGGCAAGTCGGCCTCCTTCGCGGACGGCTTCGAGCATCCGCTCGCGATCGCCTTCGACGGCAAGGGCGCCATGCTCGTCGCCGACTGGGGCCGCGGCGTGATCTACCGCATCCAGCGCAAGGGCCAGCCCTAAGCGTCCAGCCAGTCGAGCCCGCGGGCAGCGCCGCGCGGAGTCGACAGGAAGTGCTCGCGCCGAACGAGGGTCAACTCCGCGCGTCCGTGCGCGAGGACGAGCCCGGACGCGTCGAGGATCGTCGCCTCGGCCGTCGCTCGCCGGTCGTCCGCCTCCACGAGGTGCGCCGAGATGCGCAGCGGCTCCTCGACGGGGACCGGAGCGAGGTAGCGCGTCTCCAGCCGTGAGGTGACCGCGGGGCTCAGAACCGGCCGGACGATCTGGCCGCACGCTTCGTCGAGGAGCGCGGCGACGATGCCGCCGTGCGCCATCCCGGGAGCGCCCTGGAACTGCTCCGGGATGACGTGGTCGGCTTGAAGCTCGTCGCCGGCGAAGCGCCACTCGAACTCGAGACCGCCCGTGCCGAGGCCGCAGCCCCAGCAGAACGGATAGTGGTCGGTCCGGCTCACGGCCGGATTATCGCCTCGCTAGTTGTCGCTGGGCGCCGAGTCGAACTCGAACGACGTGTCCGGCCCGAACAGCTTGTCCTTGAGCCAGCGGCGCGTCTCCGGGCCCGAGATCGGGTTGAAGAGAACACCCAGGGCGATTCCGGTCACGAGCAGCGTGAAGTTGCGGGCGCCGTGCGAGTCGGACTCGCCGCGCGCTCGCTGCTCGCCTCGCGAAGCTCGTCGATCGCGTTGCGGAGCTCGTCCTGCACGTCGGTGTCGGCCGCGACCCTGCGCGCGAATCCGGTGACGCTCGACGGCCCGATCAGGTCGTCGTAGATCTTGCGCGCCGAGACGTAGGCGCTCTTCACGTGATCGTGCAGTTCTTCGTCGGTCGCCAGCCGCTCGACGTAGGGCCGAGCGGTGTCGACCGCGTCATTGACTTTGTCTTTCATCTCGTTCCTTTCCATCGGCTGTCGGTGAAGTCATACCTGAGCCGCGAGCAGGGGAAACGTGAGAGGAGCTCCACGGACTCTAGAGGCGTTCGTTGCAAGATGCCGGCGCTCCGCAGTGGGTTAGCCTCCGCGCGTGGAGAACTGGACTCGCCTGGTCATTCGGCACCGCTGGATCGTGCTCGGTGCGTGGATCGCGATCTTCTTCGTCTCGGCGGTCGCGTCGAGTGGGCTCGCCGACCTGCTCACGAACCGGTTCACGCTTCCCGGGACGGACACGGCTCGCGCCGACAAGATTCTGGAAGAGCAGTTCGGCGAGAAGGCCACCGGCACGTTCACGATCGTCGTTCGCACCGAGCCGGAGGACATGCGGCAGGTCTTCCCCGACGTGGAAGACGCGGCCGCGCGTGCGTCCGAGGCGCTTCCGGGCAGCGAGGTCGCCGTGGTCGGCGAGATCAACGAGAACGTCGTCATCGCCACCATCACGTCGACGTTCGAGGCGGCCGACGCGAAGGGCTACACGGACGACATCCGCGAGGCGGTCGGCCAGATCGAGAACGCCGAGGTCTTCGTGACCGGCCAGGCCGCGATCGAGCACGACCTCGACCCGGTGTTCAACAACGACCTCAAGGTCGGGGAGCTCTACATCGCCGTCCCGATCGCGCTCGTCATCCTCATCTTCGTCTTCGGGTCGCTCGCGTTCCTCGTCCCGTTCATGTTCGCGGCCGCGACCATCCCGGCCACGCTCGGGATCGTCTGGATCTTCGCCCACTACATGGAGCTGACCACCTACCTGCAGAACCTCGTCTTCCTGATCGGCTTCGGGATCGCGATCGACTACTCGCTGCTCGTCGTCTACCGCTACCGCGAGGAGCACCGCGAGGGCGTCTCCAAGGACGACGCGGTCGTGAAGACGATGGCCACCGCGGGGCGCGCCGTCGTCTTCAGCGGGACCGCGGTCGGGATCGGGCTGGCGCTCATGCTCTTCATGCCGCTGCCGTTCATGCGCGGCTTCGGGATCGGCGGGCTCGCGATCCCGCTCGTCTCGATCGTCGCGGCGATCACGCTCCTGCCCGTGCTCCTGTACCTCTGCGCGGGTCCGCTCGACCGCGTACGGCTCCTGCCGAAGCGGATCACCGAGCGGCGCGAGGCCGAGGAGAACTTCTGGGTCAAGCTGGCGCGCTCGATCATGCGGCGGCCGCTCTGGTTCGCGATCGGAACGACCGCGTTCCTGCTCGCGCTCGCCGCGCCGGCGTTCGCGCTCGAGCTCGGGCCGGGCTCGAACACCGGGATCCCGCAGAACCTGGAGTCGGTGCGCGGCCTCGACGTGCTCGGCGACGCGGTCGGCGAAGGGGCGCTCGCACCGACGACGATCACGATCGACACCGGCGAGGAGCTCGGCGTCCGCAATCCCGAGGTGCAGGACGCGACCCGCCAGCTCGTCGCGCTGCTCACGCTCGATCCCGAGGTCGCACGCGTCGACTTCGAGCCGACCGACCAGTACATCGAGCCGACCGGCCGCTTCATCCGGATGGACGTGGTCGGCAAGCACGAGTACGGCGATCCCGCCTCGGCCGACTTCGTCCACCGCCTGCGCGACGAGATCATCCCGAAGGCCGGCTTCCCCGAGAGCGCCGCGGTCTTCGCGGGCGGCGGGCCGCCGGGCGGCGTGGACTTCCTCGACGTCGCCTACAACGCGTTCCCGTGGCTCGTCCTCGGCGTGCTGCTCCTCACCTACCTCCTGCTGCTGCGCGCCTTCCGCTCGCTGATCCTGCCGCTCAAGGCGATCGTCCTGAACCTGCTCTCGATCCTCGCCGCGTACGGCCTCCTGACGGCGTTCTTCAAGTGGGGCCCGGCCGAGGCGGTCGGGCTCATCGGCTTCGACCAGATCGAGGGCTGGATCCCGATCTTCGTGTTCGCGATGGTCTTCGGCCTCTCGATGGACTACGAGGTCTTCCTCGTCTCGCGCATGCGCGAGGAGTGGGACAGGACGAAGGACAACGAGTACGCGGTCTCGATGGGGCTCGCGAAGACCGGGCGGATCGTCACCGCGGCGGGGCTCATCATGTTCGCGGCGTTCATGGGCTTCGTCGCCGGCTCGGTCGTCGGGCTCCAGCAGTTCGGCTTCGGGCTCGCCATGGCGATCCTCATCGACGTCACGATCGTGCGCGCGCTCCTCGTGCCGAGCGCGATGGCGCTCTTCGGCCGCTGGAACTGGTGGCTCCCGGCCGGCGTGGCGCGCGTTCTTCCGGGTCGAGCCGTCGCCGCTCCAGGACAAGGCCGCTCCGGCTCCGGCCCCGTCCGGGAGATAGGCTCGTGAGCGTGCAGATCGAGGTCGTCGAAGGGGACATCACCGCGCTCGAGGTGGACGCGATCGCGAACGCCGCGAACGACCGGCTCTGGATGGGCGCGGGCGTCGCGGGGGCGATCAAGCGCGCCGGGGGCGATGACATCGAGCGCCAGGCGGTCGCCCTCGGCCCGATCGCGCTCGGCGACGCGGTCGCGACCGATGCGGGCCGGCTGCCGGCGAAGCACGTGATCCACGCGGCCGTCATGGGACAGGATCTGGCCACGGACGGCGAGATCGTCGGAGCGGCCACGCGCCGCTCGCTCGAGGTCGCGGACGAGCTCGGCGCGACGTCGCTCGCGCTTCCCGCGTTCGGAACCGGCGTCGGCGGTTTCCCGCTCGAGGAGGCCGCCGAGATCATGATCCGCGAGGTGCGCGGCTACGAGCCGAAATCGCTCGAGCGCGTCCTGTTCGCGGTGTTCGGCGCCCAGGCGGCGGCCATCTTCGAATCAGCCCTCACCGACTAAACTCAGCCCATGCGAGGCGTCATCCTGGCGGGGGGAACGGGCACGCGCCTGCACCCCCTTACGCGCATCACGAACAAGCACCTCTTGCCGATCGACGACCGGCCGATGGTCGCGTTCTCGATCGAGGCTCTCGTTCAGGCGGGGATCACCGACCTGATGGTCGTCTCCGGCGGGACGCATGCCGGCGAGTTCCTGCGCCTGCTCGGAAACGGCCAGGAGTGGGGGATCGAACGGCTCCAGTACGCCTACCAGGAGAGCTCGGGCGGCATCGCCGACGCGCTCGCCCTCGCCGAGCGGTTCGTCGGCGGCGACCGGATGTGCGTGATGCTCGCCGACAACGTGGTCGAGAACTCGATCCTCCCGTCGGTCCAGGCCTTCGAGGCGCAGGAGAGCGGCGCGCGGATCCTGCTCACCCGCGAGGACGACCCCGAGCACCTGCGCCACCTCGGCGTGCCCGAGCTCGACGGCGACCGCGTCGTCCGCATCGTCGAGAAGCCGGAGGATCCGCCGTCGAACTTCGCGGTGACCGGGATCTACTTCTACGACCCGGGCGTGTTCGAGATCGTCCAGGGCCTCGAGCCGTCGGCCCGCGGCGAGCTCGAGATCACCGACGTGAACAACTGGTACGTCGACCAGGGCCTCATGCAGTACGACATCCTCGAGGGCTTCTGGGGCGACGCGGGCGAGTCGATCGACGCCTACTACGCGGTCAACGACTTCGTGCGCCGAAACGGAGTGAACAAGCGGTGATCGACGCCATCGTCCGCATGCCGCTGCAGGTCTTCGAGGACGAGCGCGGCTGGTTCCTCGAGATCCAGCGCGCGAGCAAGATGCCGAAGCCGCTCGTGCAGACGAACGTCTCGTTCTCGCGCAAGGGCGTCGTGCGCGGCCTGCATTTCCACCAGCGCGGCCAGGACGACCTCTTCGCCTGTCTCAGCGGAACCGCCCGCGTGGTCGTGCTCGACACCGAGTCGGGCGACGTGTTCACGGAGGACATCGGCGAGTCGAACCCGGTCGCCCTCTACATCCCCGGCACGCTGGCGCACGGCTTCGAGGCGCTCACCGACGTCCTCTTCTGTTACCACGTCACGTCCGAGTACGACCCGTCCGATCCCGACGAGCACGCCATCCCCTGGAACGACCCCCGCGTGAAGGACCTGTGGAGCACCCAGACGCCGATTCTCTCCGCGAGGGACGCGACCGCATCCTGATCACAGGCGCTGGCGGCCGGCTCGGGTCGGTCCTCGCGCGCCTGCTTCCGGACGCGGACGCCCGCACGCGCGCCGAGTTCGACATCACGGCGCCGCCGGCGCTCGGCTACACGCCCGACGCGGTGCTGCATGCGGCGGCGTGGGCGGACGTCGACAGCGCCGAGGCCGATCCGGACGGCTCGTGGGCCGTGAACGTGGAGGGGACGCGCAACGTCGCCGCGCTCGGCGCTCCCGTGCTCTACGTGTCCACGGACTACGTCTTCGACGGGACGAAGGGCGCGCCGTACGTCGAGTCCGACCCGACCGCGCCGCTGTCCGCGTACGGGCGCTCGAAGCTCGGTGGCGAGCAGGAGATCCGCGACGGCTGGATCACGCGCGTGTCCTGGCTCTACGGCGAGCAGGCGCCGAGCATCGTGCTCTCGATGCTCGAGGCGGCCGACGAAGGGCGCGAGGAGGTGCGCCTGCCGGGCGACCGCGTCGGCTCGCCGACCTACATCGGGCATCTCGCGCCGGCGCTCGTCGAGGTGCTCGACCTCCCGTACGGGACGTACCACGTCGCCGGTGGAGGCGGGTGCACGTGGGCCGACTTCGCAGAGGCGCTCTTCGAGGAGATCGGCAGCCCGTGCCGCGTCGTCCGGTTCGAGACGCCCGAGCCGACCGGGCACGATCGCCCGCCGTCCCGCCGCCTCCGTTCTCACGAGCGAGCGCCCGGAGGCGCCGAAGCTCCCGCACTGGCGCGACGGCTTGCGCGCGTGCCTTGCCCAGCTCGGGCGCTAGCATCCTGCCGTGCGCGTTCTCCTCACCGGCGGCTGCGGATTCATCGGCAGCCATCTCGTTCGGCGCCTCGTGGCGGCCGGCGACGACGTGGTCGTCCTCGACAAGCTGACCTACGCCGGGAACCCCGCCAACCTCGCCGACGTGGAGCACGTCTTCCACCGCGGGGACATCGCCGACCCCGCCGCGGTCGCCGCGGCCGGCGAGGGTGCGGAGGCGGTCGTGAACGTCGCCGCCGAGACGCACGTCGACCGCTCGATCGACGGCGCGACCGAGTTCGTCAGCACGAACGTCCTCGGCACGCAGGTGCTCCTCGACTGGGCGCGCGAGCACGGCGTCCGCTACCTCCAGGTGTCCACCGACGAGGTCTACGGCGACATCGACGCGGGCCTGTCGCGGGAGGGCGATCCGATCCGTCCGTCCAGCCCGTACGCCGCGTCGAAGGCCGCCGGAGACCTGCTCGCGCTGGCCTCGGTTCGCACCCACGGCGTCGACGTCGTCATCACGCGCGGCTCGAACACCTACGGCCCGAACCAGTATCCGGAGAAGCTCATCCCGTTCTTCACGACGAATGCGCTCGACGGCAAGCCGCTGCCGGTCTACGGCGACGGGCTCCAGACCCGCGACTGGCTCCACGTGGAAGACCACGCCGCCGGGATCGAGCGCGTCCTGCGCGAGGGGAAGACCGGCGAGGTCTACAACATCGCCGGCGGCGAGGAGGTCGCGAACGCGGAGATCACGCGCCGCATCGTCGAGCTGACCGGCGCCGATCCCGCACTCGTCACCAGCGTCGAAGACCGCCCGGGCCACGACCGCCGCTACGCGCTCGACGCGACGAAGCTGAAGGGTCTCGGCTGGAGCCCGGCCCACAACCTCGCCGACGGCCTGCCGGCGACGGTCGAGTGGTTCCGCACCCACCGCGAATGGTGGGAACCGCTTAAAACCTAGTCCTGACGCAATCCTTACGAGGCTTCTCTAGCCTTTGACCGAAGCACGTTTCTCATGCGTCGGTTCCTCTGCCTCATCATCCTTGCGCTAGCCGCGCCGGCTTCGGCGTCGGCCGGGGCTGTCTTTTTCGTGGAAGGCCACGGCTGGGGCCACGGCATCGGCATGGCCCAGTGGGGCGCCTACGGCTACGCGAAGAACGAGGGCCGCAACCACCAGTGGATCCTCGCGCACTACTACAAGGGGACGAAGATCGCGCAGTCGGACGTGGCCACGGTCCGCATCCTGCTCGGCCAGGGACGCAAGTCGGTCAAGATCGGCTCGGCCGGCCCGTACACCGTCCGCGACTTCAAGAACAAGATGGTCGCGCTGCCCGCGGGCTCGGTCACGGTCGGGCCCGGGCTCAAGGTGAAGGGCAAGAAGCTGACGAGCCCGCTGACGTTCACACGCGGCGCGCGGCTCCTCACGCTGAACGGGAAGCTCTACCGCGGCAAGCTCGTGATCTACCTGCGCGGCGGGCGGCTCACGATCGTGAACCGCGTCGGGATCGACGACTACATCAAGGGCGTCGTCCCCGACGAGATGCCGCCGAGCTGGTCGCCCGAGGCGCTGAAGGCCCAGGCGGTCGCGGCGCGCTCCTACGCGGTCGCGACGCGCAAGACGGGCGGCATCTTCGACCTCTATCCGGACACGCGCAGCCAGGTCTACGGCGGCGTCTCCTCGGAGGAGCCGTCCACGAACACGGCCATCACGAAGACCGCGAAGCAGATCCTCAAGTACAAGGGCAACGTCGCGACGACGTTCTTCCACTCGACCTCGGGCGGGAAGACCGCGGCGATCCAGCACGTCTGGAACTCGACCGGCGTGCCGTACCTGGTCTCGGTGCCGGACAAGTACGACTCGATGTCGCCGCACCACAACTGGGGGCCATTCCGCTACACGGCGACGGCGTTCAAGCGCGAGCTCGGATCGTCCGCGCCGAAGGGCCGCGTGCTCGATGCCACGGTCGTCCGAAACTCGTCGTCGCGGGTCGACAACGTCACCCTGCGACGGGTCGCGGATCGACGTCGAGCATCTCCGGCACCGGTTTCCAGTCCGCGTTCGGGCTGCGGTCGAGCTGGTTCTCGGTCTCGGTGCTCTCGCTCACGGGCGGTAGCGGGCCGAAGGGGAAGCGGATTCCGTTGAACGGCCTCGCGCGCGGAGTCAAGGACGTCTGGCTCCAGCGGCGCGTCGACGACGAATGGGTCAAGGTGCGCGACCTGAAGCCCGGCGCCGACGGGCGCTTCACGACCAAGGTCCGGCCCGGCAAGACCTCGTGGTTCCGGATCGCCGCGCCGAAGGGCGCCGGCGCTCCCGTGCTCGTCACCGTCAAGTGAGGCGGGTCGCCGCCGTGCTGGCGGGGCTCGCGGCGGCCGCGTTCCTGGCCGCGCCGACCGGTGCGGCGCGCGGGCAGCTCTCGGTCGCAGTGGCCGACGGAGCCGATGCCGCAGCCGTCCAGCGGGCGGTCGCGTCCGCTACCGGCGGGCGGCTGGTCGCGAACCTCGGCCCGCTCGACACGCTCGTCTTCTCGGTGGACGACCTCGGCGCCGCCTCGGCGCGCGCGGCGCGGCTGCGCGGCGTCGGTTCCGTGGAGCGGCTCGGCGCGACGCGGTGGATCTCCTTCTCCTCGAACGATCCGCTGCGCTCGAAGCAGTGGTATCTGAACACCGTCAACGCGTTCGACTTCTGGCCCGACATCCCGGTTCGCTCCCGCCGTGCGGGTCGCGGTCATCGACTCGGGGATCGACGGAGGGCATCCGGACCTCGCCGGCAAGGTGGTCGGGTCGAAGAGCTTCATCTCGAGCCCGGCGCTCAAGGACACGGTCGGCCACGGGACGGCGGTCGCGGGCGAGATCGCGGCGCACGTCCACAACGCCACGGGCATCGCGGGCGCCGGAGTCCCGGTCGAGCTCCTGGTCGGCAAGATCGTGCGGCAGGACGGCTCCATCTCCGTCCTCGCCGAGGCGAAGGCGATTCGCTGGGCGGTCGACGCGGGCGCGCAGGTCATCAACCTGAGTCTCGGCGGGCCGCGAGACCCGCGACGGCCGAGGTACGACGACTACTCGCCGCTCGAGCACGCGGCGATCGACTACGCGACGCGGAACGGCGTGCTGGTCGTCGCGGCCGCGGGGAACTGCACCACGCTCAGGTGTCCCGAGCAGTACGCGTCCTGGCCGGCCGCGCTGCCGCACGTGGTCGCGGTGAGCGCCCTCAACCGCTCGAACTCCGCGCCGTACTGGTCGAACCGCGACTCGCTGCTCATCGACGTCGCCGCGCCGGGCGCCGACATCCTCTCCACGTTTCCGCGAAACCTGAGCAAGGCAGGGTGCTCGCCGCGCGGCTACACGAGCTGCTCGCGCGATCCCGCCTGGCGCCATCCCGCCGGGACGTCGTTCTCGGCACCGCTCGTGAGCGCGGCCGCCGCGGTCGTCATCGCCGAGCGCGCCCAGCAGGGGCTGCCGGCGCTCCAGCCGAACCAGGTCGCGACGATCATCGAGCACTCGGCGAAGGACATCGGTGCCGGAGGCCACGACAAGGCGACCGGACACGGCAGGCTCGACATCGCCGCGGCGCTCGCCGCGCTCTCGGATCCGATCCCGGCACCGGATGCCCGCGAGCCGAACGATGCCCCGGGCCGCGCCGCCCGGCTCGGGTCCACGGTCAAGCTGGTCACGGCGTCGCTCGACCGCTTCGACGACGCCCGCGACGTGTACCGGATCTCCCTCGGAACGAACCAGCGGATCACCCTCGACTACACGGGCCCGAACGCCGCAGTGCTCTACCTGTGGCGCGGGGACGGATCCCGGGCCGCGATCTCCCGCAAGCCCGGCTCCAAGGAGCGGATCGTCTTCCGCGCGAAGCGCGCCGGGAAGTTCTACGTCGAAGCGCGCCTGCCGAGCGGGCGCGGCGGCGGCTACTCGCTCACGCTCGACGCGCGGCTAGAGCAGCTCTTCCTCGGGGACGTCGCGGATCACCGCGCCGGATTGCCCACGACGACCGCGCGCGCCGGGACGTCCTTCGTGACGACCGCGCCCGGCGCCGACGAACGCCTCCTCGCCGATCTCGATCCCCGGGAGGAGCACCGCGCCGCCGCCGATGCGGGCGCCGCGGCGGATCGTCGGGCCCTTCATCGCGGCGAGCCGGGCCTCGGTGCGGCCCATGAAGTTGTCGTTCGTCGTGACCACGCCGGGCGCGATGAAGACGTCCTCCTCGATCGTGGAGTAGGCGGTCACGTAGGCGTTCGCCTGGATCCGCGTCCGCGCGCCGACGGTCACGTCGTTCTCGACCAGGGAGCCGCGCCCGACGACCACCTCGTCCCCGAGCTCGCAGCGTTCGCGGACGCAGGCCTGGTCGCCGATCACGACGCCGCGCGCCGAGCTTCGACCCCGCGAAGACGACGGCCAGCGCGAGGATCGCCGTCTCGTCGCCGATCTCCGTGCGGAGGAAGCGGCTCGCGCTTCGCGGTCGAGCGCTTGCCCAGGGTCGGCTGCTTGCCCACGACCGAGTTGTCTCCGATCGCGACGTTCTCGCCGAGCACCGTCCCGTCGTGGACGACCGCGGTCGGACGCGATCACACGGGCTCCCGCTCGAGCGAGCGCTGGAGCTCCTCGAGCGTGCGCACGACCGCGAGCCCGTTCTCCCGCGCTGGCGCGGAGTCGGCCTCGCCGCGCACGAGCGCGAGGAAGTGCTCGCACTCGAGGCGCAGCGGCTCGTCCATCGCGATCCGCGGGCTGAGCGTGTCGCCGGTGCGCGTCATCCACTCGCCGGACGGAAGCCCGGTCGGGCCCTTGTCGTAGACCGTGATCTTGCGGTCGGGCTCCATGTCGTCGAAGACGGCCATCTTCGAGTCGCCGACGACCGTGAGCTTGCGCATCTTGTGCGGGTCGAGCCAGGACAGGTGCATGTGCGCGACCACGCCCGACGGGAAGCGCAGGAAGCAGAAGACGACGTCCTCGACGCCCTTGGTGAGGAACGACTCGCCGCGCGCCCAGGCCTCGTCCGGCTCCTCGCCGACGAGGTCGATGATCACGGAGAGGTCGTGCGCGCCGAGGCTCCAGAGGACGTTCTCGTCGCGGCGGATCTTCCCGAGGTTCTGGCGGTTGCCGTAGACGACGAGCAGCCGGCCGAGATCGCCCGAGTCGACGAGCTCCTTCAGCGCGCGGACGCCGGGGTGGTAGAGGAGAAGGTGGCCGGGCATGAGCACGAGGCCGCGCTCCTCGGCGAGCGCTGCGACGGCTTCCGCGTCTGCCGTGGTGAGTGCGATCGGCTTCTCGACGAAGACGTGCTTGCCGGCCTCGAGAGCGCGGCGGGCGAGGTCGGCGTGCGTCGGGACCGGCGTTGCGATGACGACCGCGTCGAGCGTGTCGTCGGCGAGCAGGTCGTCGAAGTCCGCTGTCGCTGTCGCGGCCGGATAGCGTCCGGCTGCGGACGCCAGCGAACTCCGTCGTTCGAGTCGCAGACGAACGCCAGCTCGGCCAGCTCGTGGAAGTTGCGCGCGAGGTTCGGGCCCCAGTAGCCGAGGCCGACGACGCCGATCCTGATCGGGTCATTCATGGGCGGCAATCGTACGGGCGATGCGTTCGGCGGCGCGACCGTCGCCGTAGAGGTCGGGATGGTCGGGTTGGGCTCGCGCGCCGGCGATCGCCGTGGCGATTCGCCCGGAGTCGGACGAGCCCGCGAGCGTGTTCCAGCCGGTCTCGACCGTCTCGACCCACTCGGTCTCCTCGCGGAGCGTCACGCAGGGAACCCCGAGCCAGTACGCCTCCTTCTGGGCGCCGCCCGAGTCGGTCGCGACCACGCGCGCCTGCGCGGCGAGCGCCGTGAAGTCGAGGTAGCCGGCGGGCGGGATGAGCCGGACGTTGGCGGGCACGTCGAGATCGGCGAGCGCGGCCCGGGTTCGCGGATGCGCGGGGAAGACGACCGGCTCGTCTGCGGCGAGCCCGGCGAGGATCGCGCGGAGCGGCTCCGGCGCGACGTTCGCCTCGCGGTGGACGGTCGCGAGGACGTAGCTCCTGGGCTCGACGCCCGCGTCCGCGAGGGCGGTCGAGCGCTCGCAGCGCGAGCGGCGCGAAGCAGGCGGCTCGCGTCGAGCATCACGTCGCCGACGTCGTGGACGCCCTCGGTCATCCCCTCGGCGCGCAGGTTCTCGACCGCGACCTCGCTCGGGCAGAAGAGCAGCGAGGCCAGCCGGTCGACGAGGACGCGGTTCACCTCCTCGGGCATCGAGCGGACGAACGAGCGCAGGCCGGCCTCGACGTGCGCGACCGGAACGTTCAGCTTCGCGGCCGCGAGCGCGCCGGCGAGGGTCGAGTTCGTGTCGCCGTAGACGACGACCGTGTCGGGGCTCTCGGCGAGGATCGCCGTCTCGATCCCGGGCAGCATGCGCGCCGTCTGTGCGGCGTGCGAGCCCGAGCCCGGCGTCGAGCCGATGCGTGGGCGGCTCGAGTCCGAGCTCGTCGAAGAAGACCCCGGAGAGCTCGGGATCGTAGTGCTGGCCGGTGTGCAGGACGACCTCGTCGATCCCCTGTTTGCGAAGCGCCAAAGAGAGGGATGCGGACTTGATGAATTGCGGCCGGTTGCCGACTACTGAGAGGACACGCATGTCGGCGTCCGAATCTAGCTATCCCATGCTCGCCAAGCACCTACTTCTGACCGGTGGGCTCGTCGCCGCGGCGGCGCTCAAG
Source organism: uncultured Actinomycetes bacterium (assembly GCA_963814525.1). Classification (GTDB taxonomy): domain Bacteria; phylum Actinomycetota; class Thermoleophilia; order Gaiellales; family Gaiellaceae; genus CAVRUF01. Next base: position 924,876 of record CAWFDH010000008.1, read on the forward strand.
GCCGGAAAAGACGCGGCCTGGTACGCGTCGCGCAAGCTGAACGAGCCGAAGTGCGCACGACCGCGCACGGCTCGCGCGCGCTGAATCGGCACGCTTTCCGCTCAGAATCGGCACAGCTCGCGACTGTTCCGCGCGCTCTTCCGCGATACGCTCGAAGCGGGCAGCGGGTGGACATCCCCCTCCCAGGGTGGGGCGCGCGCGCGAGTGACCCGTACGCCGCGAGCCAGGAACCGTGCGGGGTGAGAGCGGCTCGTCGCTAGAATCGCCCGTCGCGGGCCGTTAGCTCAGTTGGTAGAGCAGGGGACTCTTAATCCCAAGGTCGAAGGTTCGAATCCTTCACGGCCCATTTCGCCCGTCTCGCCGGCGTGATGCCCTAGACGGTGCCGGGTCGCCACGGCTCGTGCTCGTGCGTGAGCCAGACGAGCTCGGGGTCGAGCGCAAGGATCCGCTGCCGGCCTTCGGTGGGCGGCTCGTCGAACTCGCCGAACCAAACCGCCACGTCGCCGCCGACGATGATCGGACGCCCGCCGGTCTCGACGACGACCATCTGCATGCCGGGTGTGTGGCCCGGCGCCGGGACGAGTCGGAGCCCGGGCAGCAGCTCGTGCTCGCCGTCGACCGGCACGTACTGCACGCCGGGCGCATCGACCCACTCGCGAATGTAGTCGTCCTCGCTGCGCGCGTCGTCGAGCTCCCGACGCTGGACGTAGATCGGCTTGCCGGCGAAGAGGTGGTTGCCGCCGCAGTGGTCGCCGTGCAGGTGTGTGTTGACGACGATGTCGATGCCGGCGAGATCGAAGTCCTGCTCGCTCAGCGGCTGGAGGCGGGGATCCATGTCGGCCATCGCCGGGTGCAGCTCCGTCATGCCGGTGTCGACCAGCACGCGCGCATCGGGATGGTCGATGACGTGCACGTAGACCGGCATCCGCTCGCCCTCGACGTAAAAGTCACCAACGAAGACCGGCGTGACGGTGATCGAGGCGGGGGCGTTCATTGGATACCGACCGCGGTAGCTCAACCCGGAATCGTAAGGCTCTCGATGTCGCTCGGGTAGTCGGTCAGCTTGTCCATCCCGTCCGCGGTGACGACGACCGTGTCCGAGTGGCGGAAGCCGCCGATCTCCTGGTCGTAGAGGCCCGGCTCGATCGTGAAGACCATCCCCGGCTCGAGTGGCGTCGGGTCGCCGACGTCGAGGAACGGCGCCTCGTGGTTTCGCAGGCCGATCCCGTGCCCGGTGTGCTGGCGCCAGTACTGCAGGAGGTCGTTCTCCTCCAGGTAGCGCATGACCGCGCCGTCCACGTCGGCGCAGGTGGCGCCGGGCCGGATCGCGTCGAAGGCGACCTGCTGCGAGGCGACCGTGTGGTCGAAGAGCCGCCGCATCTCGTCGGTCGGCGGGCCGATGATCATCGCCCGCTCGAGCTCGGCGTTGTAGCCGCCGGGCTTCCGCTTCGCGGTCACGATGAGCCGCGTTGTCACAGCCCGCGGGACCGTGCAGCAGGCGGACGAGTTCCTAGCCGGCGTGGCCGCGCTCGGCGACCGGCTCGGGCCCGTGCGCGTGAAGGTTCCGATGAAACGCGACGACGCGTTCCTCGATTCGCTGCTCGGCGCGTTCGAGTCGCTGCGGCTCGTGCTCGACTTCCGCCACCACTCGTGGGACGACCCCGAGGTGCAGGCACGGCTCGACGCGGCCGGAGCCGTTCGCGCCGGCGCGCTCGAGGACGCCGCGGACTTTCGCTACCTCCGCTTCCGCGAGCCGCCGTTCACTGATGCTGACCTGGCCGCGCTGGCCGCGGAGATTCGCCCGCTGCTCTCCCGGGAAGTCGAGGTCTACGGCTACTTCCGCCACGAGGACGAGCCGACCGCACCGGCCTACGCCGCGCGGCTCCTCGAACTCGTCGCCGCCGAGTAGCCTTCGCGAAAAAGGAGGAAGACATGGCATTCGAGGTTCCCGCACTCCCGTACGCCTACGACGCGCTCGAGCCGACGATCGACGAGGCGACGATGAAGCTCCACCACGACAAGCATCACCAGGCCTACGTGGACAAGGCCAACGCGGCGCTCGAGGGCACCGAGTGGGCCGACCGCCCCGTGGAGCAGGTGATCACGAACCTCGGGCTCCTCCCCGCCGACAAGCAGGGCCCCGTCCGCAACAACGCCGGCGGCCACGCGAACCACTCGCTCTTCTGGGAGATCATGAGCCCCGACGGAGGCGGCGAGCCGTCCGGCGCGCTCGGCGACGCGATCGGCTCGACGTTCGACTCGCTCGACGCGCTGAAGCAGCAGGTCAACGACTCGGGTGTCAACCGCTTCGGTTCCGGCTGGACGTGGCTCGTCCACGACGGCACCGGCCTCGCGGTCATGTCCACGGCCAACCAGGACAGCCCGATCATGGAGGGCAAGACGCCGCTCCTCGGCATCGACGTCTGGGAGCACGCCTACTACCTCAACTACCAGAACCGGCGCCCCGATTACCTCGCGGCCTGGTGGAACGTGGTCAACTGGGACGAGGTCGGGCGGCGCTACGACGAGGCTGCTGCGAGCTAGAGCTCGACCCTCCTCCGCCCACTCGCACCGAACGCGCGCAGTTCACGCGCAGAAGATGCGCGAACGATCCCAAGTTGCAGACTGCAACTTGTCAACTCGGCGCTAGAACTGGGTTCGCGCCCACTTAGTTGCAGTCTGCAACTTGTCAATGGCGGCCT
>CAWFDH010000009.1:0-104278 GCA_963814525.1 uncultured Actinomycetes bacterium
GCGAGTCGCTCCGGCAGCTCCACGGCTGGCTGCTCGGGCTGCGGCCCGACGACCTCCCGTGGCGCGCGCCGCCGGAGGAGCGCGAGGTCAAGGAGGAGACGCAGGAGATCCTCCGGGAGCGCGACCGCGTCATCGCCGAGCTCCTCGAGGGCGCCGAGGAGGGCGAGCCGCGCTGGCTCCTCGCGCACCTCCTCGACTACCACCGCCGCGAGTCGCGGCCGCAGTGGTGGGAGTACTTCTTCCACAAGGAGCTCGACGAGGAGGAGCTCCTCGCGGACGGCGACACGATCGGCGGGCTCGAGCTCCTCGGCGAGCCCGTGCCGGTCAAGCAGTCGCTCGAGTACACGTTCTCGTTCGAGGCGCAGGAGCACAAGATCGGGGGGATCGCGGTCGACCCGGCGACCGAGCGGCCGTACGGCGTGACGGTCGACGACGAGGCGCGGGACGGTGACGCTCTCGGCGTGCGAGGAAGCTGGTCGACGAGCCGCTCCCGCGCGCGCTCATCCCGCCGCAGCCGCTCCCGACCTGGGTGCAGCGCGACGCCGTGCTCCGGTTCGCGAAGGCGCAGGAGCGCTACCCGGCGCTCGTCGAGATCCTGGAGCGGCGCCCGCCGCGCGCCCGGCTCGACGGGACGCTCGCCGAGGCCGCGCTCTCGCTCGACGGGAGCTACCTCTTCGTCCAGGGGCCGCCCGGCTCGGGGAAGACGTGGAACGGCGCGCGGATGGCGATCGCGCTCATGCGGGCCGGCCGGCGGGTCGGGATCACGGCGCTCAGCCACAAGGCGATCGGGAAGTTCCTGGAGGACGTCGAGGCGGCCGCGCTCGAGCAGGGCTTCGAGTTCCGCGGGCGGAAGAAGGGGAGCGGGGAGGACGCGTTCGAGGGGCGGTTCGTCGAGAGCTGCGACACGAACGCGGCGATGCTCGACCCGGAGCTCGATCTCGTGGCCGGCACGTCGTTCCTCTTCTCGCGCGAGGAGCTGGGCGGGCACGTGGACACGCTCTTCATCGACGAGGGCGGGCAGTTCGCGCTCGCCGATGCGCTCGCGGTCGGGACGGCGGCGCGGAACCTCGTGCTGCTCGGCGACCCGAACCAGCTCGCGCAGGTCTCGCAGGGCTCGCATCCCGAGGGCGCGGACGCGTCGGTGCTCGGGCACCTGCTCGGCGAGGACGAGACGGTGCGGGACGGGATGGGGATCTTCCTGGCCGAGACCTGGCGGATGCGGCCCGAGGTCAACGCGTTCATCTCGGAGTCGTTCTACGAGGGGCGGCTCGAGCCGGCTCCGGTGACGTCTGCGCGGGTGGTCGCGGATGGCGCCGGCGTGCGGTTCCTCGCGGTTGAGCACGAGGGGCACCGGACGGCGGCGCCCGAGGAGGCGGAGGCGGTCGCGGCGGAGATCGGGCGGCTGCTGGGGACCGGCGTACCGCGACGAGGACGGGCGAGCGGGTGCTGGAGCCCGAGGACTTCATCGTGGTCGCGCCGTACAACGCGCACGTGCGCTGCCTGCGGGAGAAGGTGCGCGACCCGCGGATCCGGATCGGCACCGTGGACAAGTTCCAGGGCCAGCAGGCGACGGTCGTGTTCTTCTCGATGGCGAGCTCGAGCGGCGAGGACGTCTCGCGCGGGCTCGACTTCCTGTTCTCGCGGAACCGGCTCAACGTGGCCGTGTCGCGGGCGATCGTGCCTGGCGTACGTGGTGGCGAGCCCGCGGCTGTTGGAGGCGAGCTGCCGGACGGTGGAGCAGATGCGGCTCGTGAACGCGCTCTGCCGCTTCGTGGAGGTTGCCGGCCGCTCCGTGAAGCATCAGGCGGTGACCTCGAAGGTCGCGAGGCTCTCGCGCAGTTGGCCCGGCAGCCTTCTCCGCCGCGTCGAGATCTCCGTCGGCCACGGCGCCGTTCAGCTCCTCGAGCTGGAGGTTGAGGCTCGTGCGATCGGCCTCGCCAAGCGACTGCTGGATCCGGTCTCGGATGTAGTCGAGGCTGAAGAAGTCGCCGTTCACCGCTCCCGCGTCTCCCGCGGCGGCGTCGACCACGAGCTGAGCCGCCCAGAGGTCGAAGCGGGCGAGGTCGATCTCCTCGACGGGGCGATGGCGGAGCTGAAGATCCAGGCTCCAGCGCGCGACCTCGATCGCTGCTTCGCGGGCTTCGCGTGCTCGCCGGCTCGCGACGGCCGTGTCGAGTGAGTCGACGGCGGCGCTCAGTTGGGGCCCGAGCCGCTTCGGAACCTCTCCTGCTCGGACGCTCGTCCAAGCGGCGTTGATCTCGGCGACCGCGGCCCGGGCCGCGTCCCAGCGCCCCGCTCCGGCCGCGTCGAAGGCCGCGCGCGCGCCGCTCTCGAGCGCGGCGAGCTCGGCAGGCGCGGGCTCCGAGAGCGCGTCTGTGGGCACTGCCAGGGCGATCGCCTCGACGTCGCCGCCGCCGGCGGTGAAGAACTCGCCGTAGCCCGGAGCGAAGGACTTGAGCTCGGTCGCGCCGTCCATGTGGAGCTCTTCGATCACGAGCCCGCCGGCGACCGGGCCGAGCGGACCGTTGAGCGACTCGTCGACCTTCTTGACCGTGACTTCCTCGAAGACGAAGCCGGGGATGTTCTCGGGCCGGTAGACGTCTCCGACCTTCGGCTCGGCCGGCATGATCATCGCCGCGGGCCCGTCCTTGCCCGCGATCCACGTGCCGTGCGTGTCGACGATGGCGCCGTCCGCGAAGTTGAAGACGTCCTCGCCGAAGTACCACACCGCGCCGTCGTCGTCCTGCGCGTAGAAGTCGTAGGCGACCTCGTGGAGGCGGCCGCCGAGGTAGGCGACGTACTGGGAGACGAGCGTCTCGACGGTGCGCCCTTGCCACTCGATGAGCCTCGTTTCGGGGAGCAGCGTGACCTCGGTCCGGAACGGCTGTCCGTCGACCTGCCCGAGCAGCAGCACCGACTCTTGGCTCGTGACTGGGAAGAGGGGGTTCGTGACGTTCGTGGGATCCGAGAAGGTGGGCGAGACGAGATCGACCCGGTCGCTCGGCGGAGCGACGGTAAGTCCCTGCACGTCCGGCTGAGCGATCGTCTGGGCGGCTGGGCCGGAGCCTGTTGCGGTCGCCGCGGCCTCGGTTCTCGCGCTGTCTTCGTCGCACCCGGCCAGCGCGAGTCCCATCGCCGCTGCGAGTGCTGCTGCTGTTCCCGTGCCTCTTCGCATGACATCTCCTCGTCTCTTCGGGTGAGCGTCTCGAGTGCGACGCTAGGGATCGCGGATTAGACAGCGGTGAGTCCAGGATGAGTGGGGCGTGAGAGCCGCTTCGTGACGAGTCGCGCGCGAAAGTGAAACGGCTCTGTCACGGCGGCCCAAACGACTCCCCGTCGGAGCTATCACCGGCGCATGTCCCTCTACGGAAGGAGAAGCATGCGCTTGAAAGCACCGAGGGCCCGCATCCTCGGCGCGGTGCTCGCGCTGGCGCTCGTCGTGGCCGTGGGCGTGTCGGTCGCGGGTGCCACCGGGCCGCTCGACCGCGAGATCCATGCCTGTAAGTCGAAGAAGACCGGCAAGCTCCGCGTCGTCTCGAAGGCGAGCGAGTGCCGGTGGTGGGAGCAGCACATCTCGTGGAGCATCCGCGGCCCGCAGGGGCCGGCGGGGCCTGCAGGACCTCAGGGGCCTCAGGGCGAGCAGGGCGACGCGGGCGAGGCCGGACCGGCCGGTCCTCAGGGGCCGGCGGGCGAGGACGGCGCTGCCGGGCCCGCCGGACCTGCCGGGCCGGCAGGACCTGCAGGCCCACAGGGGCCGCAGGGCGAGAAGGGCGACAAGGGAGAAAAGGGTGATCCCGGCTCGGGCCTCGCATCGTTCGACGCCCTCGAGGGCCTCGGCTGCACGCTCGGCTCGGAGGCCGGCTCGATCCAGATCGACTACGACGCCGTCACCGGCGTGGCGACGATCAAGTGCCACGTCGACTCGGGGCCGCCCGTCGATCCGGCGATCGTCCGGATCAACGAGTTCTCGGTCGGCGTCGAGGGCTCGCTCGGCGACGAGTTCGTCGAGATCGTGAACGTCGGCGACTCGGTGGCGGACCTGAGCGGCTGGAAGCTCGTCTACCGCTCGGGCGCCGGCACGACCGACAACTCGCTCGGAACGTTGCCGGACGGGACGACGCTCGCGCCCGGGGCGTTCCTCCTCTTCGGAGGCTCCGCGTACGCGGGCGCTCATCCGGCCGACCGGACGTTCTCGACCGGGCTCGCGTCGGCAGCGGGAGGAGTGGCGCTCCGTGACGCCTCGAGTGGCGTCATCGACTCCGTCGGCTGGGGCACCGCGACGAACGCGTTCGTCGAGACCGCCGCGGCGGCCGCGCCGCCGATCGCGGCCGCACCCGGCACGAGCGGCGCGCGGAACCCGGACGGGCACGACACGAACGACAATTCGGCCGACTTCGCGGTCGACGACACGCCGTCCCCGGGAGCGGCGAACTAGAAAGGGACGACTCGACAACAGGGAGGGTCGGGCTCGCAAGGGCCCGGCCCTGCCTCCTCGCGTCTAGCGGTAGCGGTAGACGATCCGGCCGCGGTTCAGGTCGTACGGGCTCAGCTCGAGCTTGACGCGGTCCCCCGGGAAGATCTTGATCCGGAACCGGCGCATCTTGCCGGCGGTGTAGCCGAGAGCCTCGTGGCCGTTGTCGAGCTGCACCTTGAACATCCCGTTCGGGAACGCCTCGAGGACCTCGCCCTCCATCTCGAGCTTCTCTTCCTTTGTGGCTATCCGATCACCTCCTCTCGCCGGGAAAGAATAGAACGCCGATCCGGTGCGGTCCACCCCCCGACCTAGAATGGGCTGCCCGTGCCCGAGGCGCCGTTCGTCCACCTCCACGTCCACTCCGAGTACTCGATCCTCGACGGCGCATGCCGGATTCCGGACCTCGCGGCGCGCGCGGCCGAGCTCGAGATGCCGGCCGTCGCGATCACCGACCACGGGTCGCTCGCGGGCGCGGTCGAGCTCTACCGGGAGGCCGGAAAGCACGGCGTCAAGCCGATCGTCGGCTGCGAGGTCTACGTCGCCGACGACCGCCGCGCGCAGCGGAAGGGCTACGCGCACCTGACCCTCCTGGCCGAGTCCAACGAGGGCTATGCGAACCTGATCAAGCTCTCGTCGCTCGGCTATCTCGAGGGCTACTACTACAAGCCGCGCGTCGACTGGGAGCTCCTGAGCGCGCACTCGGCCGGCCTCGTCGCGCTCTCCGGCTGCCTCTCGGGGCGGGTCTGCAAGGCGCTCGAGAACGGCAACCCGGCCGAAGCGGAGATGGAGCTCGGGCGGCTCGGCGAGATCTTCGGACCGGACTCGACGTACATCGAGATCCAGAACGCCGGTCTCGAGATCCAGCCCAAGATCAACGCGCAGCTCGCCGAGATCTCGAAGCGGTCCGGCCTGCCGCTCGTGGCGACCGGCGACGTCCACTACCTGAACCACGAGGACGCCCAGGCCCACGAGGCGCTCCTCTGCATCCAGTCGGGCGACTCGCTCGCGAACCCGAACCGCTGGCGCTTCGACACCGACCAGTTCTTCTTCAAGTCGCCGGCGGAGATGGCCGCGGACTTCGCGGACTATCCCGAGGCGCTCGCCCGCACGCTCGAGCTCGCCGAGCGCTGCACGGTCACGATGGAGCTCGGCCGGATCCTGCTCCCGCACTTCCCGACGCCGGACGGCCGCGACGCCTTCGACTACCTCGTCGAGCTGTGCGAGAACGGGCTCGCGAAGCGCTACGAGCGCGTCACGCCGGAGCTCCAGGAGCGGCTCAAGTTCGAGCTCAAGACGATCCGCGAGATGGGGTTCGCCGACTACTTCCTGATCGTCTGGGACTTCATCGCCTTCGCGAAGCGGAACGGGATCGGGGTCGGGCCCGGGCGCGGCTCGGCGGCGGGCTCGCTCGTCGCCTACTGCCTCGAGATCACGGACATCGACCCGATCAAGTACGACCTCCTCTTCGAGCGCTTCCTGAACCCGGGTCGCAAGTCGATGCCGGACATCGACATCGACTTCTCGGTCTTCGGCCGCGACCAGGTCATCAACTACGTCTCCGAGAAGTACGGCCGCGATCGCGTCGCGCAGATCATCACCTTCGGGACGATGATGGCGCGGGCCGCGATCCGGGACGCCGGCCGCGTGCTCGACGTCCCGTACGGCTCGGTCGACCGGATCGCGAAGCTCGTCCCCGAGGGGCCGAAGGTCTACCTCGCGGACTGCATGAAGAAGGGCGCCGAGCTCCGGCAGGCCTACGACGGCGACGAGCTCGTCCGCCAGATCGTCGACCTCGCGACGCCGCTCGAGGGGCTGGTCCGCCAGGACTCGATCCACGCGGCGGGCGTCGTGATCTCGCGACCGGCCGCTCACGGAGGTCGTGCCGCTCCAGCAGAAGGGCGCCGACCAGGAGGTCGTGACGCAGTTCCCGATGGGCGACGTCGAGGCGCTCGGGCTCCTGAAGATGGACTTCCTCGGCCTCCGGAACCTCGACGTCATCGACACCGCCGTCGAGCTCGCCGGCGGGCTCGACATCGCGCACGTGCCGCTCGACGACCCGAAGACGTACGAGATGCTCGCGCGCGGCGAGTCGACCGGCGTCTTCCAGTTCGAGTCGTCGGGGATGCGCGAGGCGCTCCGGCAGGTGAAGCCGACCGAGTTCGAGGACCTGATCGCGCTCGTGGCGCTCTACCGGCCGGGGCCGATGGGCTACATCCCGATGTACGCGAAGCGGAAGGCCGGCGCCGAGCAGGCGTCGTACCTCGACGACCGCCTGCGGCCGATCACCGAGCCGACGTACGGCATCTGCATCTACCAGGAGCAGTACATGGAGATCGCGAAGCAGCTCGCCGGGTTCAGCCCGGCCGAGGCGGACGATCTCCGGAAGGCGATCGGCAAGAAGATCCACTCGCTGATGGCGTCCCTGAAGGACAAGTTCCTCGAAGGGTGCGCGGCGAACAGCGTCACTCCGGCGGTCGCGAACCAGCTCTGGAAGGACATGGAGCAGGCGCAGGACTACTCCTTCAACAAGTCGCACGCGGCCTGCTACGCGCTGATCGCCTACCGGACGGCGTACCTGCGAGCGCACCACCCGGCCGAGTACATGGCGGCGCTCATCTCGTCGGTCATGAACACGAAGGACAGGGTGCCGTTGTACGTCGCGGCGTGCGACGAGATGGGGATCGAGGTGCTGCCGCCCGACGTGAACGTCTCGAGGTCGGACTTCGCGGTCGTCGAGGGCAAGATCCGGTTCGGCCTGAACGCGGTCAAGAACGTGGGGGAGTCTGCCGCGCGGGCGATCGTGCGTGCGCGCGAGGAAGGCGGCGAGTTCGAGACGGTCTGGGACTTCGTCGAGCGGGTCGACGCGCAGCTCGTCAACAAGCGCGCGCTCGAGGCTCTGGCGAAGTGCGGGGCGCTCGGGTCGACCGGCGTCTCGCGGAAGGGGCTGCTCGACAACGAGTGCGAGCTGCTCGACCGCGTCGTGGGGTGGGGCGTAAAGGCGCAGGCCGACCGGCTCTCGGGCCAGGGCTCGATCTTCGACCTCGGCGGCGGGGACGGCGACGCAGGAGCAGGGCCGCGGCACCACCCGGTGATTCCGGCGGACGAGTACGACAAGAAGATCCTGCTCCAGCTCGAGAAGGAGTCGCTCGGGCTCTATGTGTCCGAGCATCCGCTCCAGAGCGTCAAGGAGGCGCTGCGGCGCCGGGTCGACTGCCCGGTCGCGGACCTGGAGCGGCGGCGAGACGGCGAGGTCGTGACGGTCGGCGGGATCGTCGGGCGCGCTCAAGTCGCTGACGACGAAGCGGGGCGAGCCGATGGTCTTCATGCGGCTCGACGACCTGACCGGGTCGATCGAGACCGTCGTCTTCAACTCGGTCTACGCGTCGGCGCGCGAGCTCCTGGCGGCCGATCGGATTCTCGTCCTGAAAGGCCGTGTCGACCACAAGGAAGGGGAGACGAAGCTCGTGGCAATGGAGGTCGTGCCGTTCGAGGCGACCCCGGAGCGAAGCGAGGTGCGGCTGAAGGTGGACGCACGGAAGGCGTCGGCGGGTCTGATCGGGAGGCTCGCCGAGTTGGTGCAGGAGTACCCGGGCGAGGCGCCGGTCGTCGTCGCGCTCGAGACGTCGATGGGCGCAAGGCAGCTGGCGCTCGGCCCGGACTTCCGCGTGCGCCCGGAGCCGGACTTCTTCGCCGAGGCAAAGTCGCTCCTCGGCGAAGCCGCCGTCAACTAGGAGGGCTTGGCGAAACAGCCGTTGTGCCGCCCGGCCGCGCTGCTCGCCCCGAGGCGGCGTCCTCAGTCGCACGCATCCGCGTCCAGATTCCACGGTACGAACGCTCCCTGTGTCCTTGCCTCGAACCGACCATCACGACCAGGCAACGAAGAACGTAATCGCCAATCCCTCCTGGCGCCCGTTTCCGGCCGGGTCGGCGGGCGTTCGTCGCGCCTGTACGCGGCCCGAGGCCGTGTTCGCCCGACGCAGTAAGGCCGGCGTTTTCGCCCCTCGCCTGTCCCACGCAGCCGTGATTCTCCCTCGTGAGTCGCCGCGTTCCGCTCCGCGCGAGGCTTTCGATCCACACTCGTCACAGTCCCGTGACACCGGGACGCGTCCGGAACCGCCAGCTGGAGGGTCAGACCCTCAACGGGCTCCCAGGGCACGTTGTCACGCCCGCGTCACGCTCTTGGCACTCCTCCGTGACACAGAGCGCGCCGGAGCGCCGGATCACACGCGGCTCTTCAGCGCCAGAATGTCGTCGACGTAGAGCTCGCTCTCCGGCAGGACGCCGATCGCCCGCACGGAGCGCTCGCCCTGGTAGTACGCGGCCAGCGCGAGGCGCTCGTCGCCGCCGAAGGCGCGGAGGAGGTGCGCGAGATAAGCCACCCCGACGCGGACGTTCCCGTCCGCGGTTCGCGGTACCGGCTGCCCAAGAAGCACCGTCTCGACGTAGCTCCACGTCGACGGAATGACCTGCATGACGCCCTCGGCGCCCGCACGCGACACGACGCCCTGCTGGTAGCCCGACTCCATCCACGCAAGCGCCCGCACGAGCCGCGCGTCGACTCCGTAGTGCGCGGCCCAGGAGTTGAGGGCCCCCTCCGCCGACCATGCCGCCGCGACCGAGCCCGGCGCCGAGACGGCCGCCGCGGCGGCACCCGGAATCGAGAGCGTCGAACCGGCGACGATGAAGTTCGCGCGCGAGATCCCATTCGCCTGCACGAGAGCCGAGACCGACGTCCCGTACCGCGCCGCAATCCCCGTGAGCGTGTCGCCCGCCTGCACCACGTACGAGCCCCCGCCGGACCTGCCTCCGTCACCGCCCGCGGGCACGCGCAGCACGGCGCCCTCGACGAGGATTCCGGCCGGGTCGAGCCCGTTGGCGCCGGCGAGCGCGGAAACCGTCGTGCCGTGCGCGGCGGCGATCCACGTCAGGGTGTCGCCCCAACGAACCCGGTAGCCCGAACCGAGCGCAGGCGAAACCAACGCCAGCGAGACGACGACGGCCACGGCAAAGCGAGCTCCTGTCTGAAGCACTGCGATCCTTCCCCCTTGGTCGCGGACCAGGTCCGTTCGCGCCCGGGCGGGCGACTCCTCCCGCTTCTGGGGCCGTTTACCGCTTCGTAACGGTCCGGATGTCCGGCAGCCCGCGGTAGCGCCCGCCGAGATCGAACCCGTACCCGACGTAGAACTCGTCGGGCACTGTGAATCCGACGTACTTCAGGGGCAGGTCGTCGACCAGCCGCCGGTACGGCCGGTCGAGGAGCGCGCAGACCGCGACGCTCGCCGGGCCGCGCAGCTCCAGCGACCCGATCAGGTAGTTCAGCGTCAGCCCGGTGTCGACGACGAGGTCGCAGACGAGGACATCCCGATCGGCGATCGGTGCGTCCAGATCCTTCATGACGCGCACGCGCGAGTGCCCGCCGAGCGCCCTGCCGTACCCCGCCAAGGCGACGAAGTCGAGCGCGTGCGGGATCGGCACGGCCCGCGAAAGATCCGCGATGAAGATCACCGAGGCGCGCAAGACCCCGACCAGCAGCGGCTCGCGTCCCGCGTACTCATCCGCGATCTCGGCGCCGAGCTCCGAGACCCGCCCCTCGATCTCCTTCGCCGAGAGGTAGACGTCACCGACCCGCGGATCCGGGCCGACGAGCCGGAGGTGGTGTGCGCTAGGAGACGAGGTCGAGGCCGTACTTCCCTGCGAGCCGCTCGATGTCCCGCTTGTAGAAGAGCTTCACGTTCAGGTCCGGATACCGCTCGCGGAGCTTCCGGATCTTGCGGTTCTTCCGCGTCACGAGCGACTGCTTCATCGTCGTGACCTCGAGGTAAAGATCCTGGTCAGGGAGATAGAAGTCGGGCGTCGCCGCCTCGATGACCCGGCCCTCCTCGTCCGTCTCGAGGACGAACGAGCGCGGCTCGTACTCCCAGCGGATTCCGTAGTAGTCGAGGAGCTTCGCGACCTCGATCTCAGCCTGGTTGACGAAGCGCGGAGGCTCGGCCCCGCAATATGCCTGGAAATCAGGCCTTTCGCTCGTCACTGCGATCACGGTAGCAGCGGACACGGACGGCGCGGAGTGCCGCTGCCCCTGAATTACACTCCGCGTGTCGACGGGGGAGCAACGTGTTCCGGATCGCGCACATCTCTGATCTCCACTGCGGTTCGCCGCACTTCGTCCCGAACCTGATGGAGCGCGCGATCTCAGAGGTCAACGAGCTCGAGGCCGACATGGTCATCTGCACCGGCGACCTGACGAACTTCGGCTTCCGCCAGGAGTACGCCGACGCGAAGATGTACCTCGACCGGATCGACGTCGAGACGCTCGTCGTCATTCCCGGGAACCACGACTCCCGGAACGTCGGTTACGTCCACTTCGAGGAGCTGATCGGCGACCGCAGCTCGGTCGTCCACAAGAGCGGCGTCTCCGTCGTCGCGGTCGACTCGACCGAGCCCGACCTCGACCACGGCCAGATCGGCCGGGGCCGCTACCAGTGGATCCTCGAGCAGTTCGCCGAGCCCGCCGACTTCCGCATCTTCGTCCTCCACCACCACCTGCTGCCCGTGCCGGGCACCGGCCGCGAGCGCAACATCGTGTACGACGCGGGGGACGCGCTCGAGGCGCTCCAGGAGGCCCGGGTCAACCTCGTTCTGTCCGGGCACAAGCACGTCCCGTACGCGTGGCGGCTCGAGAATCTGTTCATCGTCAACACGGGCACGGTCTCGACCCTGCGGCTCCGGGGCAAGACGCGACCCTGCTACAACGTGATCGAGATCGAGGGGCGCCACGTCGACATCTGGCGCCGCTACCCGTTCCACGGCCAGGAGCGGATCATCCAGTTCTCGGCCGACACGCTCGAGTTCGAGAAATACACCGCGCGGATCGAGTCCGAGGTCACCGCCCGGCGATGAGCGCCGACAAGCCGCGGGCACTCGCGCTGGTCGACGGCGAGCACTACCCGGACGTGGTCCGCGCCGCCTTCGACGAGCTCCCGTACGAGGTCGTCGCGGCCGTCATGCTCGGCGGAACGGAGAAGATCAAGGGCGACGAGGACTACGGCGTGCCGCTGCACGACGACCTCGAGGCCGGCCTCGAGGCGGCGAGCCCCGAGGTCGTGCTCGACCTCTCCGACGAGCCGGTGCTCGACGCGCCGACGCGCTTTCGCCTCGCGAGCCGTGCGCTTGCGACGGGAGTGCCGTACGTCGGCTCCGACTTCCGACTCGACCCGGTTCCTTTCGAGCCGTTCGAGCGTCCCTCGCTCGCCGTGATCGGGACGGGCAAGCGCGTCGGGAAGACTGCCGTCGCGGGTCACGTCGCCCGGCTCCTGGCGCAAGACCGTGAGGTGGTCGTGGTCGCGATGGGGCGAGGCGGGCCGCCGGATCCCGTTGTGGTCGACGTGCCGCCGACGGTCGAGAGCCTCCTCGAGCTCGCCCGGAGCGGCAGCCACGCGGCCTCCGACTACCTCGAGGACGCAGCGCTCGCCCGCGTCGTGACGGTCGGCTGCCGGCGCTGCGGCGGGGGCCTCGCCGGCGATCCGTTCATCTCGAACGTCGATGCAGGCGCGCGCGTCGCCGCCGAGCGCGAGCCCGATCTCGTGATCTTCGAGGGGAGCGGCGCGGCGCTCCCGCCGGTCGCGACCGACGCGCGGATCCTCGTGGCCGGCGCCTCGCAGGAGCTCGATTCGGTCGCCGGCTACCTCGGGCCGTACCGCGTCCTCCTCTCCGACCTCGTGATCGTCACCGGGTGCGAGGAGCCGCTCACGACACCCGAGCGCCTGCGCGAGCTCCGCCAGGCGATCGACGAGATCAAGCCCGGGATCGAGGTGGTCGAGACCGTGCTCAGGCCGTGGCCGGTGGAATCGGTGGAAGGGCGCCGCGTCGCGTTCTTCTCGACGGCGCCCGAGGCGATCCACGACCGGCTTCGCGAGCACCTCGAGGCCGAGCACGGCGCCGATGTGGTCCTCCTCTCCGGAAACCTGAGCAAGCGCGACAAGCTTCGAACCGACCTCGAACGGGCCGGAGACGCCGACGTGTTCCTCGTCGAGATCAAGGCGGCGGCGATCGAGGTCGTGGCCGAGGCGGCGTCGGAGCAAGGAGTCGACGTGGTCTTCGCCGACAACGCGGTGGTCGCGTCAGAGGGTGACTTCGACGAGCGGCTCCGCGCCGTCGTCGACGCGAAGGTGCCGGCGTGAGCGACCGCCGGCCGCCGGAGGCGCTCAGCCAGGAGGAGGAGCCGCGGCTCCCGTACTCCAAGGGGCTGATGGCGAAGACGCTCGCCGGCACGGGCATCCGTCCCGAACGGGCCTACGAGCTGGCGCGGCTGATCGAGCAGGAGCTCGTGCGCGAGCACCAGGAGGACTCGTACACCGAGGCGCACCTGTTCGAGGTCGCCGAGCACATCGTCAGCGAGAACGAGGGGGAGGACGCAGTTCGCGGGCTGCGCCGCTATCGCGCGCTGCAGGAGCTCGAGCGGCCGCTCATCCTCCTGGTCGGGGGCGCGACCGGCACGGGCAAGTCGACGGTGACGACTGAGGTCGCGCACCGCCTCGGGATCACGCGCGTGGCCTCGACGGACTTCGTCCGCCAGACGATGCGCGCGTTCTTCTCGGAGGGGTTCATGCCATCGATCCACTACTCGAGCTTCGAGGCGGCGGCGGCGGTGGCCGCGCCCGAGGAGGCTCGCGATCCAACGATCGTCGGCTTCAACGACCAGACGCGGAATGTCCTCGTCGGCGTCCGTGCGGTGATCGACCGCGCCCTGACCGAGGGCTACTCGGTGGCGCTCGAGGGTGTGCACGTCGTCCCGGGGCTCGTGCCGTCGGCGAAGGAAGGCGCGATCGTCGTCCAGGTGCTCCTGACGATCGACGACGAGGAGGAGCACGCGCGGCATTTCTGGGTTCGCGACGCGATCTCGGAGGGGGTGCGGCCGGTCGAGAAGTACCTCGACTCGCTCGGCGACATCCGGCGGATCCAGAAGTACCTCGTCGAGCGGGCCGAGCGCGCCCGAGTTCCCGTCTTCGAGAACTCGCGGATCGACCGGACCGTCGAGGCGATCATTCGGCTCGTCCTCGAGGAGGTGGAGCGGACCGTGGGCGCGCCCGTGCCCGCGTGAGCCAGCTCGAGGACGGCGTTCTCTGCCCCTGCGAGCTGTTCGCGGCCGCGACGGAGCAGGCCGCCCTCGCCGGCGGCCGGTGGCTCGGGCGCGGCGACGTCCGGGCCGCGGAGGAGGCGTCGGTGACCGGGATGGCGAACGCGCTCGACCGGCTCGCCATCGAGGGTCATGTGGTCGTGGGAGCGGACGACGACGGCGGGGTGCTCGAGATCGGCTCCACCGTCGGCCAGGGCGGCCACGCCTACGACTTGGCCGTCGATCCGCTCGAGGGTCGGAGCGTCGTCGCGCGCGGGGACTACGGCGCGATGGCGATGATCGCCGTGGGCGACAAGGGCGCCTTCCCTCAGCTTCCGAACACGTACATGCGGAAGATGGCCGTCGGGCCCGTCGCGCGCGGTCGCATCGACCTGAACGGCCAGGTCGGTGACAACGTTCGCGCTATCGCAGGCGCGTTCGGGCGGAACACGAACGACATCACGGCGATCGTGCTCGACCGGCCGCGGCACCACGATCTCATCGAGGAGATTCGGACGGCGGGGGCTCGCATCAAGCTGATACAGGACGGCGACGTGACGGCGTCGATCACGGCTGCGATCCGGGGGACGAACGACCACCTCGCGATCGGGATCGGAGGCGCACGGCAGGCGCTCATGTCGGCGGCAGCGCTTCGGTGTCTCGGCGGTGAGCTACAGGCGCAGCTCTGGCCGACGACGCGCTCGGAGATCGACGAGGCGCACGAGCACGGGATCGAGGACGTGGAGCAGGTGTTCACGACCGAGGATCTCGCGCCGGGCCACGTGATCGTGGCGGCGACCGGGGTCTCGAACTCGGATCTCCTGCGCGGGGTGCGCTACCTGGCCGACAGCGCGCGGACGCACTCGGTCGTGATGTGCACGCGCCACAACTGGGTGCGGTTCGTGGACGGCATTCACTTCTTCGCGCGCGAGCGGCGCGAGGAAGTGCGCCTATTGGGGTAGGGGTCGAGCCCGGCCGGCGCGCGCTCCGGCCGTGGATAGCGCGGCACAGAGTCGTGACAGTCCCGTGCGCCACACGCGCGGCTTTTCGCGTTACGCTCGTTGGCGGGTAAGGCGGGAGGGGTCGGGTCCCGGAGTTACGCGGGCGCGCGCGAAACCAAGGACGCTCCGGGGCGCTCACCCACCGCGCTCGCTGGGAAGCGGCCACGGGTTGGCTCGGCACGGTGCTACGCCCTTCGTCTGCTGGAGCATCACGGGCGCGAGCTCCTCGGCCCCTGGACACGAGCCGTGGCCGTGGCCGAGCACGTGGCCGACCTCGTGGTTCACGACGTAGCGGCGGTACGCAAGCCGGCGTCCGCCGTAAGACGTCGCCCCGAGCCTCCACCGCATCGCGTTCACGACCGCCCGGTCGCCGGCCGCGCACGAGTAGATGCCGTTCGTCTCCAGAGGTAGGCACAGGCGGTCGGCGAGCCCGGGACTCGCCAGCGCCACTCGGAAGTCCACCGGCCCGGAATCGACGCGCCGGAGGGCGATCGCGCCCGCGCCGGCCCAGCTCCTCGGGTCGAGGAGCGTCCGCACCACTGCACGCGCGAACGCGTACCGGTCGACGCGGAGCCCGCCCTCGACCTCGACGACGAAGCGCATCTCGACCCCGGCCTCGTGCCGCATCCCAGCGCTCCGGCCTGGGACGACGACGAGGCTGCCGCGCCGGCCCGGTGCGATCTGACGTTTCCGCTCGGCCCGCGGCTCATGAATCGCACGCGGCACGCGCTCGCGCTCCGCGTCGAGCGGCCTCGAGTGGATGACGTCGGCACGGAGCACCGGCTTCGGACCGGAGTCGACGGCGGTCGCTGCAACGAGAACGGTGAATGCGGCGCCAGACGCTAGGGCGTAGCTGGCGACGAGGCTGAAGACGCGACTGCGGGCCACGGTAGGAGCGCCCCTCCGGGGCGGGCCGCGGCGCGAACCTATCGCTTCGGGGCTCAGGGCTGCGGCAGTTCGCCCGCCGCTACACTCGCCCTATGCCGAGCCGCGAGGAGGTCATCGACGCGCTGCGGGTCGTGGAGGACCCGGAGCTCGGCATGGACATCGTCGAGCTGGGACTCCTGTACGACGTCGCGGTCGACGGGCCGAACGTGCAGGTCGAGTACACGCTGACGTCCATGGGCTGCCCGGTCGGGCCGCTCATCGAGCAGCAGATCGTCGAGGCCGCCCAGGACGTCGAGGGCGTCGACCAGGTCGAGACCGAGCTCACGTGGGATCCGCCCTGGAGCCCGGAGAAGATGTCCGAAGACGCGAAGTTCATCCTCGGGTTCGGCTAAGGAGGCCGCCCTAGCGCCGCGGTTGCGCCTCGGCCGGCACGCCGAATTGCGCCGCCCGGCTAGCGCGAAGCGCCGTGACCGTGAGCCAGGCCTAGCCGGCTAGCCTCGTCGCGCAGACAGAGGGCGGCGAGATTCACGTAGCCGCCGTCCTGCGGGCGCGTGACGACGCACTTCGGGTCGACCCGCTCAGAGAAGAACTGCGCGGGCAGAGAGCGTGTCAGGTAGACGGCGCCGGGCGGCGACTCGCGCATCATGTCGGCCACGAGCTCGCGGTAGGCGCGCGCGCGTTCCTCCCCGCGCAGGAGGTAGGCGGCCCGCATGCGCCGGATGAAGCGCTGGTCGTCGTACGACTCAAAGACGGGGGGATAGCCGTAGCCAAGCGGCCGCTCGAAGTCGAGCAGGTTGTTGACGAAGTTGGCCGGGTCGGGGAAGTCGACGTACCAACCGAGGAGAACGAGGTCGAAGGGCGTCCGGGGGTTCTGTAACTCGCCGAAGAGATCATCTGCCCCCTTCGTGCGCACCCGGATGCCGATCTTCGCTAGGTCGCGCTTGACGATCTGAGCGACCTGCGCGCAGAGGATCCCGATGGGACAGGATGGTTCTGCTCCGTAGAGAAGCACCGCTTCGCCCGTGCGCCCACGTGCAAGCGCGCGCGCCCGCGGCAGATCGGGTCAGTCCAGGGGGTAGATGGCCTCGCCGCCTGACCCTGGGATCCCGGGCGGGAGGAGAGCATCGGAGGGAACCGAGTGCGTGACGCCCGCGAGCGCCGGCCGATCGAGCGCGTAGTTGACGGCGCGTCTCAGCCGGGGATCCCGGAAGAGGCCCCGGCGAGTGTTGAAGATCAGCCAGTCCATCGCGCTCCGCTGCGGCAGGTAGTACCGTTGCCCTCCGTTCGCGGCGGCCGCGCTCTCGGGGCCGAAGCGCTCGTCCAGCGCGCCTCCAGGCGCGAAATCCGGCGGGAGGGGCTGCTGCTCCGAGTACGTGTAGTCCGCGTCGCCGCGCTCGACCTGCCCCGCGCCGGCTTCGACGGGGACCGAGTTGGCGATGACGATGCCCTCGAGGCGCTGCGGCCGGGGCCCGTCGTAGTTCGGGTTGCGCCGGAGGACGAGCTGCGAGCTCAGGATGTGGGAGGACACGTAGTACGGGCCGGCGGAGGGAAGAGGTTGCTCGATCCCGTGCCGGAAGATCGGCGTTCCCAGCGGAACCGCCGTGAAGTACCCGGCCGAGATTCTGGCCGGGAAGTCCGCAGCCGGCCGGACGAGAGTGATGCGGAGGCGATCTCCGTCGACGCGGATGCCGCTGACGTGGTCGGCCTTCCCGTCGTGATATGCCCTCGCGCCGGCGATATCGCTGACGAACGTGAACCCTTGCGCCCCCGGATCGAGCTCGGGAGACAGCGCTCGCTCGATCGTATAGCGCATCGTCTCGGCGGTGACCGGCTTCCCCGAGGGAGGCGAGAACCGAAACCCTGGCCTGATCTGGAACGTGTAGGTACGACCGTCGACCGAGACTTCGGGGAGCTCCGAAATCTCGGGCAGGAGCGTGGCGCCTTCGGGCTCTTCCCGATCCGGGTAGCGGAGGAGCCGGGCTCCTGCGGCGTCCTGGAGCTGCCACTGGGCGCCGGGGAAGGTCACGACCGGGTCGGTGCTGTAGTACGGGTCGCTCTCCACTACGACCCGCACAGTCTCCTCCGGAGTGAGGCCCTGGATGGCGTCCGCGGCGCTCTCCTGGAGCGAGACCCAGACGAGGCCTCCCGCCTCGACGGCGCTGAGCGGGCGGTGGCCCACGTGGATCGTTCGCGTCTGGTCGTTACCGTCGATCCGCGTGATGGTTCCATCGTTCGCGTTCGGCACCCAGAGGCGGCCCTCGGCGGCGCTGATCGACCACGGGAGGTTGCCCGTCTCCACGATCCTGAGGACCTCGCCGCTCGGGCCCACCTTCCAGACCCCGCGGTCGCTCTCCATCGGAGCCCACGCGTAGCCGCGGGAAACGACCAGGTCCTCGATGAAGCCGCGGTGCAGCTTCGCCGTTGCAGCGACCGTGTTAGTCGCCGGATCGATCCGCCACATCCTTCCCGTGTCG
The DNA here is from genome assembly GCA_963814525.1 of uncultured Actinomycetes bacterium. Classification (GTDB taxonomy): domain Bacteria; phylum Actinomycetota; class Thermoleophilia; order Gaiellales; family Gaiellaceae; genus CAVRUF01. The sequence goes on from CAWFDH010000009.1 coordinate 17,953, forward strand.
CGGCCGGCCACCCAGAGACCGCCTTCGCCGAAGGCCACGAGCGCGGTGCCGTCCGCCCGCGGCAGGTCGAACGTCTTCACCACCCGGTTCGAGCGCGCGTCGATGCGCGCGACACGGAAAGGCCAGCCCCCATAGGCGACCCACAACGACCCGTTCACGAAGGCCATGCCGTCCGTTCGCTCGGCATCCCCGTCGAGGCCGGCCGTCGGCAGCCTGATTCGGGTAATGAGTGTCCCGTACTGAGGGTCGTAACGGTTGACTGCGGCCGCCTCGTAGTCACCGAGCCAGAAGGAACCGGCGCCGACCGCCGGCCAGTTGGGATTGATCCCAAGCGGAATGCGCGCGATCACGCGCCTCCTCGTCGGATCGATTCGGGCGGCCACACGAGTGGCAAGATCGATCGTCCAGAGCTGTCCGCCTGTGAGGCGCCAGACACCGTCAGGAGCGCCGAGCGTCCCGAAGGTGCCGACCGGCTCGAGCGTTTCCGCGTCGAGGAGGCCGATCGTGCCCTTGTCGAAAGGCGCCGCCTCCGCGGATCCCTCGCCGCCGCGTGCGAGGACGATTGCGAGCGCTGCCGCGACGAGCGCCGCGGACACCGCTACCAGCGCCAGCCGCAGTCGCGGCCGGGTCCCGACCAGAGCCCGCCTCAGCCTGCGGCCGAGGTGCCGGGCCGGCGTCGTCTCAGCGGGGACGACTTCGTTGACCGGCACCGGCCGGTCGAAGCCCTTCAACCGCTCCAGGCGCCGGTCGCCGTAGCGGACGCCCGGGGTCTGGCGTGCAAGGTGCATGATCCCGTCGCTCGCGAGCACCTCGCCGGGGCCGGCAAGCGAGCAGAGGCGGGCTGCCAGATTCAAAGCTCCGCCGCGATAGCCGCCGGCAACCGGCACGGCCTCCCCGGCGTCGAGCCCGATCCCGACTGGAAGCTCGAGGTCGCCCGAGGCGATCCGCCGCTGGAGCTCCACCGCGGCGCGGAGGGCCGACCGAGGCGACTCGAAGACAGTGAGCGCCTCGTCGCCACGCAGCTCCTGAAGGACGCCGCCGTGCGTGCGGACGACTTCCTCGACGAGGGCGGCGAACGTGCCTGCGATGGCTCCTGCCGCCTCGTCGCCATGGAGCTGGGTGTAGCGGGTGTAGCCACGGATGTCCGCGACCATGAACGTCCGCAGGAGACCTTCCGCTCGAGCTCCGTCGGGAAGAGCCGGCTCGAGGCCTGAGAGCGCCGCAAGAGCGGCCGCTGCGAACTCACCGCAGCTTGCAAAGCGCCCGTCCGGATCCTTCGCCATGCCGACGGCGAGGACGCGGTCGAGCTCCTTCGGTAGCTCCGGCCGCTGCTCGGACGCACGCGGTGTGGCCTCCTCCATGTGCCCCCAGAGCACCTGGGCATCGCCTTCCCGGTGATAGGGAGGCACACCGGTGAGGCACTCGTAGAGGAGGCACGCGAGCGAGTACTCGTCGGCACGTCCGTCGACGCGTTCGCCGCGAATCGCCTCCGGGGCGATGTACTCGAGCGTGCCGACGAGCTGCCCGGTGCCGGTGAGGCCGCTCGCCGAGGAGACGTTCTTCGTCAGGCCGAAGTCGCAGAGGTACGAGTTCCCCGCCTCGTCGAGGAGCACATTCGCCGGCTTCACGTCGCGGTGGACGAGGTTTCGCGCGTGCGCGGCGTCGAGCGCATCGGCGACTTGGGAGACGATGTGGAGAGACCGGGTCGGCTCGAGCGGGCTCTTCGTGCGGATGAGCTCCTTTAGGTCGGAGCCCTCGACGTACCGCATTGCGATGTAGAGCCGGTCGTCGGCCTCACCCGCATCGTAAATGGGGACGACGTGCGGATGCTCGAGCGCCGCCGCGACGCGCCACTCGCGTAAGAACCGCTCGCGGAAGCGCTCGTCGTCCGCAAGTTCAGGCGGCAGCACCTTGAGCGCTACGCGGCGGCCCATGCGCTCGTCGCGAGCGAGGTAGACCGCGCCCATGCCGCCGCGGCCCAGCAGGCGCTCGACTAGATAGCCACCGAGCATCTGCCCCGCGCCGAGCCGCAGACTCATTCGCTACTCATAGCACTAGCGACCGCATGTCCAAAGGACGGGCGAGCGGATCGCCGCCTTCCTAGCTCCTACGGAATCGTGAGCACGACCTTTCCGAACTGCCGGCCACTCTCGAGGTACTCGTGCGCCGCGGCTGCTTCCTCGAGCGGGAACGCCCGGTCGACGACCGGCCGGGCCCGCCCTGACGCGACGAGGTCGTAGACCGCCGCGAAGTCCTCTCGCGTGCCCATCGTCGAGCCGAGGATCGAGAGCTGCTTCCAGAAGATCCGGTGCAGGCTCGCGGGTGGGTTCGGCCCCGACGTCGCCCCGCAGACGGCGATCCTCCCGCCTGCCTTGGCCGCCTGTAGCGATCGTGTCCACGTCGCCTCGCCGACGTGCTCGACGACCACGTCGACGCCGCCGGCAGCCTCCTTCACGGCCGCGACGACGTCGCCCGACTCATGATTCACTGCAATGTCGGCACCGAGCTCCTGAGCCCGCTCGAGCTTCGCGTCGTCCGACGACGTCGCGACCACGCGTGCGCCGAGCGCCTTCGCGATCACGAGCGACGCGCTCCCGACTCCGCTCCCGACGCCCCACACGAGCACCCACTCGTCCTCGCGCAGCCCGGCTCGGGTGACGAGCATCCGGTACGCCGTCTCGTAGACGAGCGGGAAGGCGGCGGCCTCTTCGAGCTCGAGACCGCCCGGCAGCGGATGGACGTACTCCCGCGGCACGGCGATCAGCTCTGCATGCGTCCCGTCCGTGTGCTCGCCGAGGATCTTGGCGCCGTCGTCGAGCCCAGGGTTCAGGACGACGGGCTGGCCTGCCTCGAAGCCGTCGACGCCGTCCCCGAGCGCCTCGACCACGCCCGCCCCGTCCGCTCCTAGGATCCGCGGCTTCGGCACCGACGGAAGCCCTTGCCGAACCCAGCAGTCGAGCCGGTTCAGCGACGCGGCCCGGAGCCGGACGAGCACCTCGCCCGGCCCGGCGACCGGATCCTCGACCTCGTCCAGCCTGAGAACCTCGGGCCCGCCGTCCTCGTGGATCCGGATCGCGCGCACGGCCGCCGATCCTACCGCCCGGCCGGTGGTACGTTGGCCCCGTGCTGCAAGCCGACCTCCAGCGCCTCGGCGAGGAGATCGGCCTCGACGTGGTCGGGGCGGCCACCGCCGAGCCCTACAAGGAGACCGAGCGCCACATCCGCGAGCGCCGCCAGCGCGGCCTCTTCGCTGACATGCGCTTCACGATGGCCCAGCCGGAGACCTCGTGCCATCCGGAGTCGCTCCTCGACGGCGCGCGCACGGTCGTCTCGGCCGCCCTCTGCTATTACGGGCCGGAGCCGAAGCAGCCGCCCGCGCATGGCAGGCTGCCGCGCTACACGTGGAGCGACGGGTACTCCGAGCTCCGGGAGAAGCTCGATCTCCTCGGCCGGCGGCTCGGCGGGCGCTACCGAGTGCTGGTCGACGCGAACCAGCACGTCGACCGGGAGGGAGCGGCTCGCTCGGGCGTCGGCTTCTACGGCAAGAACACGCTCCTGATCACCCGCCGGCACGGCTCGTGGGTCGTGCTCGGGACGCTCGTCACCGACATCGACATCGAGCCCAGTCCGCCGCTTTCGCTCGACTGCGGCTCATGCCGCCTCTGCATCGACGCGTGCCCGACCGGAGCCCTCGACGACCCCGGGGTGCTCGACTCGACGAGGTGCCTGTCCTACTGGAGCCAGGCGCCGGCGCCGATCCCGGAGGAGTACCGTGCGCCGCTCGAAACCCAGGTCTACGGCTGCGACATCTGCCAGGACGTCTGCCCGTGGAACCGCGGCGTCGAGAAGCGGCGTGCGGGCGAGGCACTGCCCGCGGACGCCGAGCCGCACGTCTCGCTCGTCGACTGGCTCGAGGCCGGAGACGAGGAGCTCGTGGCGCGCTACGAGCGCCTCTACGTTCCGCGAAACGACGGCCGCTATCTGCGCCGGAACGCGCTTGTCGCCGCCGGCAACTCGCGAGATCCGTGCCTCAAGCCCTCGGTGGCGCGCTGGGCCGAACACGAAGACCCTCTCCTCCGCGATCACGCCGAGTGGGCGCTCGCGCGCCTCGCCTCGCCCGAACCCTCCTAACGCCGCTTGGCGTCCGTAGACGCGGCGGTGAGATCGGCCGCAATCTCCCGCACGCGGGCGGCGAGCTCGTCTCGCACCTCGGGGGGCTCGACGACGATCGCCTCGCCGCGGGCCTCCAGGATCTCGCGCGCCAGATACTCGACGCTGCCGAAAACGCGGTCCTCGACCGCCGCGCCGCCGGACAGCTGTCGCGCGGCGCCGCGCTCGACGTGTCTCCGCGCCGTGCCCTTCGTGTAGAGCACGCGGGCGGTCCCGGAGTTCTCGAAGGAGTTCGGCGCGATCCCGGGACGAGGCTCGAAGCTCCCGTCGAGCTTGCGGGCGTCCCGCATCCGGTCGAGCCGAAACGACCTGACCGCGTCTCGGTCCCGATCCCAGACGTCGACGTACCAGTCCGGAAGCTGCCGACGGAACTTGTACGGCTCAGACCGTCCGCGTCGAGGCTGTGGTCTCCTCGGGCTTCATGTACTCGAACTCGACGAGCCGGTACTCGTGCATTGCCTCCGAGAGCGTGCGGACGAGCCGCTCCTCCTCCGTCTCGGCCTGGGCGTCGACGCCTCCGTCGTCGCGCTCGAACTGTCCGAAGGTCTCCTCAAGCTTGTGCCGGACGCGGTCGAGGGGCGTGTGAGCGTCCGCAGCGATCATCGGCCCCACGAACTCGAGTGCGAGCCGGATCGCGCGCGCTTCGAGCGGCGTTAGCCGTGGCGGCCGGCGGAACGTGTCTCCCCAGAGCTCCTTCTCGACGTGGACGGTGCCGTCCTCGAGCGAGGCGTAGACCGCGTAGCAGCCGCCGCCGAAGTTGACGAGGTTCAGGAGCTGGAGGTGCTCGTCGAGCTGATCGGCCGGGATGTGGAACCGCTCCGAGAGCTCCTCAGCCGGGATGTCGACGGACGCCTCCTCGCCGCAGCGTGCGAGCAGGTAGGCGAGGAGCGCCTGGAGGAGGCCGAACCGCTCCGGGGCGACGGGGCCGGCGCTTCGCTCCGCCGACGCTCGTGCCACTCTCGGCGCGGCGCGCGGGAGCTTCGGCGGATCGCCGTGGTGGGCCTCGACGACCTGCTGCACGGAGGTCTCGACGAGCTCGACGAGCTCCGGCGGCTCGAGCGGCCGCGCGCGCCCGGCCTGGCTCAAAATCCAGGAGGCGAGCGGCCCGAGGTCGGCGTACGGCGTCACGAAGGTCGAGCCCTCGACCGTGCTCCGCTCGGAGAACGTCCGCTCGACTTGCCAGACGAGGTCCTCGGCGAGCTCGACCCGCGCCTCGCCGACGAGATCGCCGTACTGCCACCTGGCCCGGCCGCGGTGCTCGGCGGCGTCGAAGTCGGCCGGGATCCGGAAGTCGCGCTCGCGCCGCGTCGCGAACCTGATGTCGCCCTGGATCCGCAGGGCGCGGAAGGTCCGGACGTCGGTGCGGTCGTGATCCCAGCCGACGAAGTACCAAGAGCCGTTCTCCGAGAAGAGCGCGTACGGGTTGACCGTCCGCTCCCCCTTCTTCCCGTCGGCCCGCTCGTACCCGAACTTGACCGTCCTGCCCTTCGAGATCGCCCCCTCGAGCTTCGTCAGCCGGCCCGACATCTCCTCCGAGTACTCGGGGTCGAGCACCTGGAGAGCCGCCTCCCGCGTCGATTCGAGCGGGCCCCCGCGCCCGAGCGCGAGGTTCTGAAGCGCCAGCCGGAGCGGCTCCGCGTACGCAAACCGGCCGTCGAGGACGTGCAGCGCGGTCTGAAGCGCCGCCAGCTCGTCGTCGTCGAGCTCGAGCGCGGGGAGGAAGTACTGCTCGGAGCGGAGTGTGTAGAGCTCCTCACCCGTGAACTCGTCGCGCTGCGAGTGGAGGGGCACGCCGAGCTGGATGAGCTCGGCGCGGTCCGAGTAGAAGCGGCGCGCGAAGGCCTCGTCCGACATCTCCGAGTAGCCCTCGACGTTCGTCTTCACGTCCCGGGCCGTGATCGGCCGCCGCTCGGCCATCAGGAAGGCAACGAGCGAGAGTTGCCGGATCAGCTTGTCGGTGTCGTGCGACACGGGTCCTATTCTTCCCGAGGTGGAGCCCGCTCCGTCAGCCGATCCTTGCGCACCTCGACCTCGATGCCTTCTTCGCGGCCGTCGAGGAGCTCGAAAGGCCCGAGCTCCGCGGCAAGCCGCTCGTCGTCGGCGGCGACCCGCACGGGCGCGGCGTCGTCGCGACCGCGAACTACGAGGCGCGGCGCTACGGCATCCACTCGGCGATGGCGAGCGCGGAGGCGCTGCGCCGGTGCCCGCACGCGGTCTTCGTCACGCCGAACGGCTCCCTCTACCGGCGCTACTCACGTCGCGTCTGGAACGCGGTGCGGGAAGTCGTGCCGAGCGTCGAGCGAACCGGGCTCGACGAGGGCTACCTCGACGTCGGAGAGGTCGCGCGCGGCTTCTTCGAGGCGCGGGCGATCGCCGAGGCGGTTCAGGCGTCGGTGCGTGCGGCGACGAGCCTCACGTGCTCGCTCGGCGTCGCGAGCTGCAAGGTGGTGGCGAAGGTCGCCTCCGACCGGCGGAAGCCCGGCGGAATCACCGTGGTGCGGCCCGGCCGCGAGGCCGCCTTCCTCGCGCCGCTTCCGCTCCGGCGGCTACCGGGTGTGGGCCCGCGAGCCGACGAGCGGATGCGCCGGGCGGGGCTCACAACCGTCGGCGAGCTCGCGGCCCTCGACGACGAGGAGCTCGAAACGCTCCTCTCCGGGAAGGTGGGTCGCATGCTCCGGGATCGAGCGCGGGGCATCGACGCCAGGCGGCTCGAGTTCTCGTCCGAGAGCATCTCGATCGGCCACGAGGAGACGTTCCCGCGGGACATCACGGACCGCGAGCGCCTCCACGACGAGCTGCGCCGGATGGCCCTTCGGGTCGCCGTGTCGCTAGCGGAGCACGGCAAGGCCGCCCGCACGGTCACGACGAAGGTCCGCTACCCGGACTTCTCGATCCGGAGCCGCTCGACGACGCTCGACGCGGGCACCGACGAGGGCGAGCGGATCGGCGAGCTCGCATGCGAGCTCCTCGACCGGGCGCTTGCGGACCGGCCGGGCGCGCTTCGCCTCGTCGGCGTGAGCGTCTCGAAGCTCGAAGCACACCGCCAGCTCGTGCTCGGCGACGCCGCCGGAGGCTAGTCGCGGAGCCAGCCGTCGCGATAGGGCACAGGCTCCGACGCGGGGACACGCGCATACGCTACGTCCGCGTCGTTGGTCTCCTCGTCGACCGAGGCGTCGTGCCGGCGTGCGAGCTCGCCCGGGACGTAGGCGCCCCAGAGCTCGGTCGGCTGAAACTCGCGCGAGCTCATCGCCAGAATGGCGCGACGGCCCGTCTCCGGCTCCCACGAACACGTGCCTCGTCTCCGGAGGGCAGTGGACGAAGTCCCATTGCCGCAGCTGCCGCTCCTCCTCCTCGACGATCAGGAGCGGCTCACCGTAGAGGACGAGAAAGTCCTCCTGGTCAGCTTCCCAGTGGTACATCGCGTTCGGCTCGCCCGGGTCGAGGACGATCAGATTGACGCCGAGCTGCGCGAAGTACGTCTCGGCCTCGAACTCGGACTTGCCGGTGAAGCTGACGCTCGACTTCCCGGGGCGGTAGTGCCACTGCGCGTCCCGGGCGTTTAGGACGAACCAGCCGTGTCCTGCGGGGACGAGGCCGGCTTCGGTCTCCTCGAGCGGGGCTTCGGAAACCACCACCGGATCCTAGAACTGTTGATCAGACGCGGTGCGAGACCCAGAGCACCGGCGCGGTTCTCGTGGCGGTGGTCGGCTTTGCCCGCCACCGCTTCGACAGCAACCGTGTGTCTCCGATTCCGCCGGAAATCGTCATGGCTCCGCGAAGCGGAGCCGGATTCGGCGGCTACGCGGCAGCTTTTCGCGTCTCGAGATGCTGGTGCGAGGGGCAGTACTCGCGCTCGGGAAGCGGCGAGCGCTGGCACGGCTTGCCCTTGCGCGTCGTCGCCCGGCAGCGGGAGACGCCGCCGTCGAAGGCGCCCGACTCGATCTGCTCCTCGATGAAATCGACCGCCGCGCCGATGCCCTGGCTCACGGCCCAGGCGACCTGTGCTTGATGCGTGATCGGGAAGTAGCGGCGGATGTCCTGGAAGAGCGTCCGCTCGGGTCGGGCGAAGTAGCGCGGGTCCTTCGCGAGCCGAGCCACGGTCTCCTCGCACGCCTCGAGGACGGCGCGCCGGTACTCGACCTGCTCTTCAGTCGGGACGTAGGGATCGATGAGATCCTTGATGGAGCGGTAGATGGCTCGCGAGTACTGATACATGCGGAAGAGCATCCTCTTCTCGGCGGGTTCCGTCGGCAATTATCCAGCCCTCCCGTTAAATCCCTGCAAACGAACGTTAACGCGGCGTTAAGCGGCCTCGCGGCTCCAGGGTTGGAGGCGAGTCTACTAGCCCGCGGACCGTGTTACAAAGTCCCCGCGGGGCGACTTCTCAAACGCCTTCCGGCTGTTACGGCGTGATCTCGCGGACGTAGGCGAGGGGCTCGAAGGAGCGCGCCGTCGGGAGTGCGTCCTGGGCCTGCGAGAGCGTGTTGTAGATCCCGGTGAAGACGACGTAGTAGCCCGGGTTCAGAGTCAGGTAGTCGCTCGAGTTCAGGATCCCGACCTCGGGTAGCCCCGCGTCGATCGCGTTGTTCGCCTTCCGCTCGGCGGGCGCGCGGCCGCGGGAGGTCTCGGTCGACGACAGGACGATCGTGTAGCCGTCCTTGCCGGGCGGCCAGGATCGGATCTGGTCCGACGGTGTCGTGGTCGTCGTGGTGGTGGTCGTGGTCGCGGTCGTCCCGGTCGTGATCGTCGGCACCGAGATGGTCGTGTCGCTGGGGACGATGGTCTCGGTGGTGCCCGGCCCGGTCGTCGGGAGCGTGAGCGGCGCCGTCGTGTCCGGAATGAACGTGCCGATCGTCTCGGTTGTGCTGGGGTCGGTGCTCACGACCGGCCGGCCGGCCTTCTTGTCCTCGTCCTGGGTGGCGGCAACGGCCGCGATGGCGCCGGCGACGAGCGCCACGAGGAGGAGCGCGAGGAGCGTCGCCCAGAGCCAGGCCGGCGACTCGCGGGACCAGAGCTCGCGGCGGACGATCGTCTGGCCGGGAGCGCCGAGCGGCTGCAACCGCAGGCCGCACTCGAGGCAGTACTCCTGGTCGAGCTCATGCTCGGCGCCGCAGCGCGGACAGCGCGGTGGCCCGGAGGGCGGGAGCGGCTCTGCGTCCGGCTCCGGAGGGGGCGGAGGTGGGCCCGAGCTCTCCATCTAGCTGCCGTCGCTCGCGGCGTGGAGCAACGAGCGTGTCGCCCGAAACAGCCTCCTGGTGGGGCAGCTCGTCTCCCACGACCGAGTGCCCGCAGTAGGAGCAGAAGTTGGAGTCGGCCTGGAGCGGGTTTCCGCAGTGCTCGCAGGCGACGACGGGCGGCGTCTCGGTGGCGGGCCGGCCGCAATGTGAGCAGAAGTGGGCGCTGCGGATGAGCGGAGCGCCGCAGCGACAGAGGATCGCATCCCGCATCGCCGGCGGAGCCGCCTCGGCGGTCGCGAGGTACGAGTCGAGGTCCCACATCCGCTGCTCGAGCGCGAGCACGTCGTTGCAGCGCGAGACGAGGAGATCGGGGTTGTAGCGATCCCGGCGGATCATCTCGACGGCGAGACCGCCGACGTCCCTGAGCTCCACCTCTCGCCGGCGCGCGAGCGAGCGGCGTTCCCGTCGCGCGGTCACCGGAGTGAGCGGCGGCGGTGGTGGCGCCGGGGCGGGCTCGGCGACCTCGGGCGGCGGGACGCCGTCGACCGGCTCGCCGGTCGGCGAAGCGGGCCTGGCGCCCGCGAAGAACGGCAGGCGGCGAAGTCTCATCCCCCCGCGAGTTTAGACCGCTAGGAGCGTATTCCTCTCTGTCTCTTGCGTCTAGCGCTGAACGACGACGAGGCGCTCTTCGGTCATCTCCCGCACCGTGTAGTGCGGGCCTTCCTTCGTGTTGCCCGACGCCTTGACGCCGCCGTAGGGCATCTGGTCGGCCCGGAACGTCGGCGCCTCGTTGACCGTGATGCCGCCGAACTCGAGCCGGGTGCCGGCCTCGAGGGCGGAGTCGAGGCTCGCGGTGAAGATTCCAGCCTGGAGGCCGTACTCGGTGCCGTTGGCGAGCTCGATGGCCTCGGCCAGCGACCCGTACGGCGCCACGCTGACCACCGGGCCGAAGACCTCCTGGCACGAGACCTTCATGTCCGGCTGGACGTCGGCGATGACGGTCGGCCGGATGACGCCCTCGTCGAGCTCGCCGCCCGCCAGGACCCGCGCGCCGCTCTGTCGCGCCTCGTCGATCCAGGCGAGGATCCGCTCGCGCGCGTCGTCGTCGATGACCGGGCCGACGTCGGTCTCGTCCTCGAGCGGGTCGCCGAGCACGAGCGCCTCGACCTTCGGGACGAGGCGCGCGAGGAAGTCGTCGTAGACGTCCTGGTGCGCGTAGACGCGCTGGACGGAAATGCAGCTCTGGCCGGCGAACGAGAAGCCGTGCATCGCGACCTTGGCCGCCGCGTCCTCGATGTCGGCGTCCGGCTCGACGAGCACCGGGGTCGAGTTTCCGAGCTCGAGCGTGACCTTCTTCCGCGCCGCGCGCTCGCGGAGCGTCCAGCCGACCTCGGATGAGCCCGTGAAGGTGATGAGCTTCACGCGCTCGTCCTCGACCAGCACGTCCCCGAGCTCGGACGAGGGCCCGACGACGACGTTCAGCCAACCCGGCGGGAGGCCCGCCTCGGTCTCGAGCTCGGCGAGGGTGAGCGCCGAGAGCGGCGTCTGACTCGCCGGCTTCAGCACGACGGCGCAGCCGGCCGCGAGGGCGGGTGCGACCTTGTGCGCGACGAGGTTCAGCGGGAAGTTGAACGGCGAGATCGCTCCGATCACGCCGATCGGAACCCGCAGGGTGAAGGCGACCTTGCCAGCGCCGGCAGGTGAGGCGTCCATCGGCACCACGTCGCCCGCGAGCCGGCGTGCCTCGACCGCGGCCATGGTGAAGGTCGAGACGGCGCGCTCGGCCTCGATGCGCGCGGCCTTGAGCGGCTTGCCGGCCTCGGAGGCGATCGTGCGCGCGAGGTCGTCGCGCCGCTCGGCGATCAGCTCGGCGGTGCGGTCGAGGATCTCGGCGCGGCGGTGGGCCGGAAGCGGCTCCGCCATCGCGTTCGCGGCCGCGTCGACGGCCCGGCGGGCAAGTGCGGCGTCCGCCTTGGCTACGCGTGCGACGGCGTCGCCGGAGAAGGGCGAGCGCACCTCCTGCCACTCGCCCGTCTCGAGCCAGGCGCCGTCGACGAGGAGCTTCTTCTCGGTCAGCGTCGTCGCCACGGGCCTAGCCTAGGATACGCCGCCGTGGAGAGCGGACGGACCGTCGGCGTCGTGGGCCTGGGGACGATGGGCGCCGGGATCGCGCAGGTGTGCGTCCAGGCCGGCTTCCGCACGATTGGGGTCGAGGTGGAGGAGGCGCTCTGCGAGCGGGCGCGCGCCCGGATCGACCACTACCTCTCGCGCGGCGTCGAGAAGGGGCGGCTCTCGGCCGGCGAGAAGGACGCGGCGCTTGAGCGCCTCGAGACCACGACCGACCGGGCCGCGCTCGCCCCGTGCGAGCTGGTCGTCGAGGCGATCGTGGAGGAGCTCGAGGCCAAGCGGACGCTGTTCCGGGAGCTGGACGGCATCGTCGCCCCGGACGCCGTGCTCGCCACCAACACGTCCGCGCTGCCGGTGACGGAGATCGCCGCGGCGACCGAGCGGCCGGAGCGAGTCGTCGGGCTCCACTTCTTCAACCCGGCGCCCGTGCTGCCGCTCGTCGAGGTCGTCCGGACGGAGCTCGTGTCGGACGAGACCTACGAGCGCGCCTACGCGTTCGCGGCCGAGCTCGGCAAGGAGCCGATCCGCTGCAACGACACGCCGGGCTTCGTCGTCAACCGGATCCTGATCCCGCTCCTGAACGACTGCGTGCGCCTGATCGACGAGGCGGGGGTGACGCCGGAGGATCTCGACCGCGCTATGCGATTCGGGCTCAACTGGCCCATCGGCCCCTGTGCGCTCGTCGACCTGATCGGCGTCGACATCCACGTTCATGCGAGCGAGGCGCTCTGGGAAGCGTTGCGCGAGCCGCGAATGGCGCCGCCGGCCAGGCTCGTCCGGATGGCGCAGGCCGGCCACCTCGGCCGGAAGAGCGGGCGCGGGTTCTTCGTCTACGACGAGTAGAGCGGCCCGAGCGCCTCTCCGAGCCGCGACCGCCTCGGCCTCGACCGTGCGAACGTCCTCGTCCGTGAAGTCGCGTTCGGCGGTCTCGACGTTCAGGACGGCGAGCACGGTGCCGCCGGCCCGGACCGGGGCAGCGATCTCGGACCGGACGCTCGTGTCGACGGCGATGTAGTCGGGGTCGGTCGTCACATCGTCGACCACCTGTGTCTCGTCGCTGTCCGCCGCGCGCCAGATGACGCCGCCGAGGCGTCGCGGGAACTCGTAGATCTGCCGCAGGCTGCCTCGGTGCGCGACCATGCGGAGGACGTCCTGGCCGGTCCGGAGGACGCACGTGACGTCGCTCTCCGGGATCGCGTCGCGGAGCCGCGCGACGGACTCGTCGCAACACGCCTGGATCGCCTTTTCGCGTTCGTCCAACCGGCTGGGCTCCCCGTCGGACGGCCACGACCCCCTGGCCTGTTTCGAGGTTCGGCAGCTTACCAGTACGACTCGCGATCTGGATTCGTCCCGACGCCGTCCGGCGGCGCTTCTAGAGTCGCGAGGCGTGACGATGTGCACGCTCTGCCGGCGGAACCTGATGGCGGGCGAGCGCTTCCGGCTCTGGAACGGCGGGACGCCGCGGCGATCGGACCGCCCGGTCTGCGGCCTCTGCGAGCCGGCCGCGAAGCGCGAAGGGTGGCTCCGCGAGGTCAAGGTGCCGCACGAGCGCGAGAACGCGAACGGGCTCAGCGGCTCGGTTCGACTGGTCGCCTGAAGCAGGTCAGGCAGCGAGCGGGCTCGAGTGGCACCACTCGGCGCGCGGATGGCGCCGGCGACGGCTGCCCACACCGCCCTAGCCTCTTCGGCCGAGAGGAGATCGAGCTCGACGGCGCGGCGCGTGGCGGCCGCGACGGCTGTGACCTGACTCTCGAGGAAGCGTGTCGCGCTCGGTGAGCGCTCGCAGACGCAGGCCAGGCCTTCGAGCCGAACCTCGAGCATGTGCAGCGTTCGCCCGCGGCCGTCCGTCATGGTCATGTTGCTTCGGCCCCTGACACCCTGTCTCCTTCCAGCAGGTAAGCGCACGCGTCGGACGGAGCGGCGCCGGCGGCGTCAGGGAGCCAGCCGAGTGATCCGCCAGGCATCGCCGTCCCGCTCGTAGGCGAAGCGGTCGTGGAGCCTGTCGTCCTGGTGCTGCCAGAACTCGAGCCGCGCCGGGACGAGCCTGAAGCCGCCCCAGAAGGGCGGGACGGGAACGTCACCGCCCTCGTGCTCGCCGGCGACTCGGGCGAGCCGCTCCTCGAGCTCGGCTCGGTCCGCGAGCGGCTCGCTCTGCGGCGAGGCCCAGGCGCCGAGCTGAGCGCCGCGCGGCCTGGTCGCGAAGTACTCCGCCGACTCCGCGACCGACACGCGCTCGACGGCTCCCTCGACGCGCACCTGTCGGCCGAGCGGCTGCCAGTGGAAGACGAGCGCTGCGCTCGGATTCGCGTCGAGCTCGCGGCCCTTTCGGCTCTCCTGGTTCGTGAAGAAGACGAAGCCGCTATCGACGCCCTTCAGGAGCACGACGCGCGCGGAGGGTGCTCCGTCGGCGGACGCCGTGGCGAGCGTCATCGCCTCCGCGAGCGGCAGCCCGGCCTCCCGGGCGGCGTCGAACCAGGCCTCGAACTGTCGAAACGGATCGGGATCGAGGTCGCGGCGCCGAAGCGGCCGGGTCACGGCGCGAGCTTAGGCCACGAAGGGCATTACGAATTCCTTACCGCCGCTTGACGCAGGACAGACTCCTGCCGATGAGACTCTGACGGTGAACGTGCGGCGCCTCTTTCCTGCCATCCTCGGCCTGGCCGTCTTCGTCTGCTTGACCTCGGTCGCGAGCGCCTCCGCCGCGCCCTCGCTCGGCCGGTACCTGGCCGCCGACACCGACCGCGTCGAGCTCAGGAACGGGCGCGGGATAGCCGCCTTCCACGCTCGCGGCGCCATGTTCGGCTCCATCCGCCGCGGGAGCGTTCGGATCACCGATCTGCCGCGCGGGGCGGAGACGACGATCAGCGTGGACGGAGCCGAGAGCGTGCGCCGGGTCAGCGACCGCGTCACGGTCTATCGAGGCCGAAGGATCAGCTTCTACGTGGAGCGAGGCTGGTGGAAGGTCCGCTTCCAGGGGAGAGGCATCGGTGCCGGAGCAGTGGTGCACGGCCGGCTCGCACTCCAGGGCGAGGCAGGCACCTACGCGCTGCGCGACGGAGCCCAGCAGGACTGGCCGCAGACGCGGCAGGTCTTCCAGCTCGGCTAGAGGCGATGGCAGCGCTTTCAAGCCACGTGGGCAGCGCACTCCGGCCGCCACCTCTGTCACAGTGTGACCGCGAAGACGTGATCAAGACGTCCCAAGCGACCCCCCTGATCCTGATCGTCGAAGACGAGTCGAGCATCGCCTCGTTCGTCGCGATGTACCTGAAAAAGGCCGGCTACGGCGTCAAAGTGGCCGCCTCGGGGACCGACGCCCTGACCCAGGCGCTCGCCGCCAGCCCGCCGCCGTCGCTGATCATCCTCGACCTCATGCTGCCCGACCTCGACGGCATCGAGGTGTGCCGGCGGATCCGCCAGCGTTCCGACATCCCGATCCTGATGCTGACCGCGCGCGACGACGACGTGGACAAGATCATCGGGCTCGAGGTCGGCGCCGACGACTACCTGACGAAGCCGTTCAACCCGCGGGAGCTCGTCGCGCGTGTGAAGTCCGTGCTGCGCCGGTCGGTGCCCAAGCACCGCGAGCTCGAGAACGTGTCGCTGGAGCACGGGCCGCTCCGGGTCGACGCGGGTAGCCGCGAGGTGCGGGTCGACGGCGTAGAGGTGCAGCTCGCGCCGAAGGAGTTCGACCTCCTCTGGGAGCTCCTTGACCACCGTGGGCTCGTCCTGACGCGTGACCAGCTCCTCGAGCGCGTGTGGGGGTACACGTTCGCGGGCGACACGCGCACGGTCGACGTCCACGTCGGTCAGCTCCGCCGGAAGCTCGGCGAGGCCTGCCCGATCGTCACGGTCTGGGGCGTCGGCTACAAGGTCGCGGCCGAGCCAAAGGCCGCGCGCGCCTCCTAGGATCCGGGGCGGCCCCGTGTCGTCCCTCCGCTTCCGGCTCCCGCTCATCTTCCTCGCCGGCGTGCTCCTGGCGTCGGTCGTCGCGGGCGTCCTCGCGCTGCGGCTCCTCCAGGACTACGCGCGCGACCGGATCGTCGCCGACCTGCGGCGGCAGGCCGCGGGCCTCGCGAGCCTCTACGCCGAGCAGGCCCGCCAGGGCGTCGACGAAGGGAGGCGGGCGCCGCGGTTCGCGCGGCCGCGGCTCGAGAGCGTCACCGACACGCGGATCTACTACGCCGGCGTGCCGATCTTCCCCGGCCAGAACTCGGGCCTGCGGCCACTGCCGGTGAGCTACCTCGACCGGGAGGCGCTCGACGCCGGAGAAGTGCAGACGATCGAGTTCACGCCGCCCGGCGCGGACCGGCGCTACCTCGCCGTCGCGGAGCCGGTCGAGTTCGGGGGCAGCACCTTCGGCGCGCTCGTCGTCGCGAAGCCCACGGCCGACCTCCGCGAGCGCTGGGGGGTGCTCCTCGGGCGGCTCGGGGTCGCGCTCCTTGCCGGCCTCGGCATTGCGGCGCTCCTCTTCGTCTACCTCTCGCGGCGGATCACGGAGCCGGTCCTCGCGCTCTCGGCAGCCACGGATCGCGTCGCCGAGGGACGGTACGACGTCAGGCTGCCGCGCTCCCGACGGCGTGACGAGATCGCCCACCTCACAGACCGATTCCAGGAGATGGCGGTGCGGCTGGCTGAGGCCGAGGCGCTCGAGCGTCAGTTCCTGATGACCGTCTCGCACGAGCTCCGGACGCCGCTGACCGCCATTCGCGGCCACGTCGAGGCGCTCCGCGAGGGTCTCGCCGACGACCCGGAGGCCAGGGCTACGTCGCTCGACGTCGTGAAGGCCGAGGCGGACCGCCTCGAGCGGCTCGTCGACGACCTGCTCGACCTCGCGAAGCTCGACGCGCACCGCTTCACGCTCACCGAGGACGAGGTCGACCTCGAGCGGCTCGTCGAGACGGCGTATGTCGCGCGCGCCGAGGAGGCGAAGCAGCGGCGGATCGCCTACGACCGGATCGGGGACGAGGGGCCGGTGATCCACACGGACGGCGATCGCGTGCTCCAGATCGTCTCGAACCTCCTCGACAACGCGTTCGCGTGGACGCCGGACGGCGGGCGGATCAGCGTGGCGCTTGCACAGGCGAACGGGACGGTGTCGTTGTCCGTCGAGGACACGGGACCGGGTGTTCCGGAGGCCGAGCGCGAGCGGATCTTCAGACCGTTCTACTCGGGAGACGACTCGACCGGCACCGGGCTCGGCCTCGCGATCGCCCGCGAGCTCGCGAACGCGCTCGGTGGACGGCTCGAGCTCGAGTCCCGGGTGGGGGAGGGTTCCCGGTTCGAGCTCGTGTTGCCGACTCGCTAGCCCGACTGGCGGTCTTGCGAGCCGGTAGACCTGGGCGACTGGAGTGTCTTCGAGCGTGCGCTCGAGCCGGTCGAAGGAGCGCTCGAGCCGGTCGAGCCGCCGCTCGACGGCGCGCCACCCTGAGGAGATCAGCTCGACGAGGAGCGCGAGATCCTCGACGCGGGCGCGCCGCTCGGCGTCGAGGTCGCCCTGGAGGCGTTCGAGCCGGCGGATCGTCTGTCCCGAGAGGCCGCGCACCTCGGCGAGGTTTCGGGC
Source organism: uncultured Actinomycetes bacterium (assembly GCA_963814525.1). Classification (GTDB taxonomy): domain Bacteria; phylum Actinomycetota; class Thermoleophilia; order Gaiellales; family Gaiellaceae; genus CAVRUF01. The sequence continues at coordinate 34,987 of CAWFDH010000009.1, forward strand.
GACCGGGATGACCTCGGCTCGCATGCCTTCCTCGATCGCCGCGCCGAGGCGGACCGGGACGCTCGCCTCGAGCTCGGCCGCGCGTCCGGCCAGCTCGTCGAGCGCGGTTCGCGCGCCCTCGAGTGCGGCCGCGAGGTCGGCGACCTCCGGCTTGCCTGCCCGCGCGTCGGCGATTCTCGCCTGCGCCCGGTCGAGAGACTCCCGATCCATCGGGCCTGAATGTAGCCTCGCCACCGGACGGCCCTGGACACGCATGAGGACCGACGAGCTCGAATACGACCTCCCGCCGGAGCTGATCGCCCAGCGGCCGCTCGAGCAGCGCGACGAGAGCCGGCTGCTCGTCTACGAGCGACGCTCCGGCGCCGTCCGCCACCGGCGCTTCGCCGACCTGCCGGAAGAACTGGGCGGGCGCTACCTCGTGGTCGTCAACGACACGCGCGTCGTCCCGGCGCGCCTCCACGTGCAGCGGCCGGGCGGCGGCAAGGCCGAGGTGCTCCTCCTCGAGCCGCTCGGTGAGGCTCGGTGGGAGGCGCTCGCGCGGCCGAGCCGGAAGCTCCGGCCGGGGATGCGGCTCGGGCCAGTCGAGCTCGCGGAGTCGCTGGGCGAGGGCCGGTGGATCGTTCGCCTGGAGGGTGAGCCGGCCGGCGAGGCGCCGCTCCCGCCCTACATCGTCGAGCGGCTCGAGGACCCGGAGCGCTACCAGACGGTCTACGCGGACGAGGCGGGCTCGGCGGCGGCGCCCACGGCGGGGCTCCACTTCACGCCGGAGCTCCTCAAGGGCTTAGACGTCGAGCGGCTCACGCTCCACGTCGGTCTCGACACCTTCAGGCCGGTCACGGCGGAGACGCTCGCCGAACACACGATCCACAGCGAGCGCTACCGCGTCGAGCCGGAGGCGTGGCAGCGGATCCGCGCGGCCGAGCGGGTCTGCGCCGTCGGGACGACGACTGTGCGCGTCCTCGAGTCGCTCGCACGCGGCGAGCCGGCCGCGGGTCGAACCGAGCTCTTCGTGACGCCGGGGTTCGACTTCCGCCGCGTCGACGCGCTCGTGACGAACTTCCACCTGCCGCGCTCGACGCTCCTCGCGCTCGTGATGGCGTTCGCCGGGATCGAGGAGACGCGGCGCCTGTATGCGACGGCGATCGAGGAGCGCTACCGCTTTTACTCGTTCGGCGACGCCATGCTCGTGCTCTGAGCGAAAGTTCCCGGCGTGAGCACCTTCACGGTCACCGCAACGGACGGCGAGGCGCGCGCCGGCGTCCTGAGAACGGCCCACGGCGACGTGCCCACGCCCGTGTTCATGCCCGTCGGGACGAAGGCGACGGTGAAGGGCCTCCACCCGGATCGCCTCAGCGAGCTCGGAGCCTCGATCGTGCTCGCCAACACGTACCACGTGCGCTTCCGCCCAGGAGACGAGCTCGTCGAGGAGCTCGGTGGCCTGCACCGCTTCATGGGCTGGGATGGCCCGATCCTGACGGACTCGGGCGGCTTCCAGGTCTTCTCGCTCCGTGACACGATCGTCGCGGCCGACGACGACGGCGTCACCTTCAGGTCGGTCTACGACGGGAGCCTGGAGCGATTCACTCCAGCGCTCGCTGCCGCGATCCAGCGGCGGCTCGGCTCCGACGTCGCGATGTGCCTCGACGTCTGCCCGCCGGCCGACTCGCCGCGCGGCGATCTCGAAGCGGCGGTCATGCGCACGACGACCTGGGCGGCCCGCCAGCTCGCCGAGCCTCGCGCCGACGGACAGCTCCTGTTCGGGATCACGCAGGGCTCGACCGACCCTGAGCTCCGCCGCCGCTCGACCGAGGAGATCGCCGCGCTCGGCTTCGACGGCAACGCGATCGGAGGCCTGAGCGTGGGGGAGGACCGCGAGGCGATGTTCGAGACCCTCGCCTGGTGCGCACCGGCATTGCCCGACGACCGGCCGCGCTACTTCATGGGCATCGGAGACCCCGTCGGCGTCCTCGAGGTGATCGAGCGCGGAGTCGACATGTTCGACTGCGTGCTCCCGACCCGACTCGGGCGAACTGGGTCGGCGCTGACCTGGGAAGGGCGCCTGAACCTCAAGAACGCGCGCTTCTCACGCGACCCGCACCCGCTCGACGACGGCTGCCCCTGCGCAGCCTGCACGCGCTTCTCGCGCGCCTATCTGCGCCATCTGGTGACCCAGCAAGAACTCCTCGGCCTGCTACTTTTGTCCGAGCACAACGTCAGATTTCTGCTCGATCTGGTTTCCGGAGCCAGGGCAGCGATCGAGTCGGGACGGCTCGCCGCCTACAAGGCGGACGCGCTCGAGCGGCTCGAAAGCGCGGCCGGCCCAGCGGGCAAGGAGGGAGTTCCTTGAGCGGCGGTTTCCTGATCATCCTCATCCTCATCTTCGGGCTCATGTACTTCCTGCTGATCCGCCCGCAGCGCCAGCAGCAGCGGCGGCACCAGGAGATGCTCGGCAACCTGAAGGTCGGCGACGAGATCATCACGGCCGGCGGCATCTACGGCGACGTCGTCGGCGTCGAGCCAGACCGAGTCAGCCTGGAGATCGCCGAAGACGTGGAGATCGAGGTCGCGCGCCGCGCGATCGCGTCGATCGTTGTGCCGGAGCCCGAGGAGGAGGAGGCCGAGGTCTCGGAAACCGAGCCCGAGGAGATCGAGCCGGTCGCGGAGGCCGAGCGGACCGAGGCGGAGGCGAGAGGCCGAGCGCGCGGAGCCCGAGGAGGCCCGCCGCTAGCCCGCCGCCGACGGCTGCGCGCACCCACCCTTGCGTCGCTACCTCTGGATCCTCGCCGGCCTCATCGCAGTCCTGGCCGGCGTCGTCGTCCTCGCGTTCTTCCGCTCGCCGACGCTCGGCCTCGACCTGCAGGGCGGGCTCGAGCTCGTCCTCCAGGCCCAGGCGCCGCAGGGGCGTGAGATTACGGATGAGGATCTCGATCGCTCGGTCGAGATCATCCGCAACCGCGTCGACAAGCTCGGCGTCTCCGAGCCCGAGATCCGCCGGCAGGGCTCCGACCAGATCGCGGTCGACCTCGCCGGCGTCTTCAACGCCGCCCGCGCCGCCGAGATCGTCGGCAAGACGGCGCAGCTCCAGTTCTACGACCTGGAGGCGGACCTCGTCCAGGGGACGTCGATCGACGCGAGCGGCAACCCGATTCCGAGCCCTCGCCTGCGGCCGCTCCTGACGCGGGAGGACAAGCTCGACGAGGGGACGACGCCGACGCAGTGGTACCTCTTCTCCGCGGACAACGAGCTTCTCGCGGGGCCCGCCGACCGGAAGGAAGACCTCGTCAACACGCTCTCGACGGGGGAGGTGCCCGAGGACGCCAAGTACTTCGCGACGCCCGAGGGCCAGATCGTGATCTCGTGTGGCCCGCCGACCGTGGTCTGCCCCGGCGGGCAGGGCGGGATTCCCGAGCCGCAGCAGAACCTCTACTACCTCTTCAACTACGACCCGGCCAACGCCGAGAACCCGATCCCGGAGATGACCGGTGAGGATCTGCGGCTGACCGGCACCCGCCAGGACTTCTTCCAGGGCCAGCCGATCGTGACGCTCCAGTTCACCGACCGGGGCGGCGACCGCTTCCACGACATCACGCGCGGACTCGCGCAGCGCGGGCAGCTCCGCGGCGTTCCCCAGCACTTCGCGATCGTGCTCGACAACGAGATCCGCTCGTGGCCGCAGATCGACTACCAGCGCCTCCCCGACGGCATCTCCGGCAACAGCGCCCAGATCGAGGGCCTCGGCTCGGTCGACGAGGCGAAGGACCTCGCCCTCGTCCTCCAGACCGGCGCGCTTCCCGTCAAGTTCGTCACCCTCGAGCAGTCCGACGATCTCGGCGACGCTGGGCCAGGAGTCCCTCCGCCAGGCGCTGATCGCCGGCATCGGCGGCCTGATCGCGGTCGCGATCTTCCTGCTCGTCTTCTACCGCTTCCTCGGCCTGATCGCCGTGATCGGTCTCGGGATCTACGGCGTCATCCTCTACGGCGGGATCCTGCTCTTCGGCGTGACGCTGACGCTCGCCGGCTTCGCCGGGCTGGTCCTCACGATCGGCGTCGCGGCCGACGCGAACATCGTCATCTTCGAGCGGATCAAGGAGGAGGTGCAGGCCGGCAAATCGGTGCGGGCCGCCATCGGCGGCGGCTACACGAAGGGGTTCAACACGATCATCGACGCGAACGTCGTCACGATGATCACGGCGCTCATCCTCTTCCTGGCCGCGACGGGCGGCGTCAAGGGATTCGCGCTCATGCTCCTGATCGGAACGCTCGTCTCGATGGTGACCGCCGTCGCCGCGACACGCGCCCTGCTCGGGCTCCTCGCGGGCTTCCGGTGGTTCGACAACCCGGCCTTCATGGGTGCGAGCGGCCAGCGCATCCCGCGTTGGCAGCGAATCGACTTCGTCGGGCTTCGGAACCGCTGGTTCGGGTTCTCGGCGCTCGTGCTCGTGATCGGGTTCATCTCGCTCGGCATCCAGGGCCTCAACCTCGGGATCGACTTCGAGGGCGGGAGCCAGAGTCTCGTTCAAGACGCCGCAGCCGACCTCGGTCGAGTCGGTGCGCGAGGTGGCCGCGGGGCTCGGCGCCGGGAACGCGGTCGTCCAGGGCACCGGGGCGGAAACGGGCGACGGCTTCACGTCCTTCCGCGTGCAGACAGAGTCACTCAGCACCGAGGAGCAGAACGCCTTCCAGCGCGGCCTCCAGACGCAGGTCGACGCGACGTCGATCGGCATCAAGACGGTCTCGGCGAGCTTCTCGAGCGAGATCCTGCGCCGGGCGCTCCTCGCGATCGTCGTCTCGCTCGCAGCAATCGTCGCCTACATCGCAATCCGGTTCAAAGGCTGGCGCTTCGCCGTGCCTGTCCTCGTCGCGCTCGTCCACGACATCTTCATCACGCTCGGCGTCTACTCGCTGACGGGCCGCGAGGTGACGACCGCGACGGTGGCCGCCGTTCTCACCATCCTCGGGTACTCGATCTACGACACGATCATCATCTTCGACCGTGTCCGCGAGAACATCCCGCTGATGCGGCGCTCGAGCTTCTCGGCGATCGCGAACCAGTCGCTCTGGGAGACGATCCGCCGTTCGCTTGCGACGACCTTCATCACCCTGCTGCCCGTCTCGGCGCTCTTCGTCTTCGGCGGGGACACGCTCAAGGACTTCGCCTTTGCGCTCCTGGTCGGGATCGGCTCCGGTGCCTACTCGACGATCTTCATCGCTACTCCAGTGCTCGCGATGCTGAAGGAGCGCGAGCCCGAGTACGCCAAGCGCAAGGCGGCCGGGCTCCAGGAGAAGCTCGGTGTGTTCGCAGAGCCCGCGCCGGCGCCTGAGCCTGAGGTGGCCCCGGAGCCGGTCTCGGTGCCGGCGCCTGCGACCGCGGAGGCCGGTGACGGCACCGAGGATGTCCAGCCCGTCGCTCCCGTGGGCGGGGACGGGGCCGCGGCTGCAGCGAGACGGGCCGAACGGCGACGGCGGAGGCGGACGAGGCCGCATGGCCGAGCCCGCTGATCCGAACGAGAGCGGCTCGGTCCGCGACACGGTCGAGCAGTTCCTGCTCGCGGGGGTCGGCGTCGCCGCGCTCACGAAAGACAGGGTCGAGGAGCTCGCCGACGACCTCTCACGCCGCGGGCAGCTCACGCGGGAGGAGGCGAAGGACGCCATCGACGACGCCCTCCACCGCTGGCGCGGCGACGCGCTCCGCGTCACGGAGCGGGCCGGCTCCTCGGTCACGACGCTGATCCGCGAGCTCGGGCTCGTCACCCGCCGCGAGTGGGAAGAGCTCGAGCTTCGGCTCGCCCAGGTGGAGCACAGACTCCGGCTCGTCGAAGGCTCGTCCCCGCGCGAGCCGCGGACGGTCGAGAGGAGCACAGTTCGGCCTCCGCGCGACGGTTCCGCCGGGCCAGGACCATAGACTCCCCGCCATGAGCGCCCGGCCGGCCGTCCGCCAGCTCGGCCGCCTTTCCGAGATCGCACAGGTCGCGGCGAGGCACGGCTTCGGCTACTTCTTCGAGACCCATCGCTTCGGCGACGTCATCACGCGCCGCCAGCGCGAGGTGCCTCCCGTGGGGGAGGGCTCGCCGCGCGGTCAGCGGCTCCGCGAGATGCTCGACGAGCTCGGGCCGACCTTCGTCAAGTTCGGGCAGCTTCTCTCGACGCGGCCTGACGTGGTGCCGCCCGACATCGTCTTCGAGCTGAAGGCGCTGCAGGACGACGTCCATCCGTTCCCGTTCGCACAGGTCAGGTCGGTCATCGAGGAGGACTTCGGTCTCACGATCGAGCAGCTCTTCCTCGACTTCGAGGAGCAGCCGCTCGCGGCGGCCTCGATCGGCCAGGTGCACCGCGCGACCCTTCCGAACGGCAAGCGCGTGGTGGTCAAGGTGCAGCGGCCGACCGCTCCGCGCCAGATCGAGGCCGACCTCGAGCTCCTCTACCAGGCCGCGCGCCTCGTCCGGGAGCGCGTCCGCGCGCTCGAGTTCATCGACACCGTTGCGCTCGTCGACGAGTTCGCGCGCTCGATTCGCCAGGAGCTCGACTACCGGAACGAGGCGCGGAACGCGGAGCAGTTTCACCGGAACTTCGTCGGCCACCCGCACGTACGGGTGCCGCGCCCGTACTGGAGCTACTCGAGCGACCGGGTGCTGACCCTCGACCGGCTTGAGGGCATCCAGCTCGCCGACCTCGACCACGAGCACTGGTCTCCCGAGGAGCGCCGCCGGCTCGCGTACGTGATGGCCGAGGCCTGGATGACGATGATCTTCCGGCACGGGTTCTTCCACGCCGACCCGCATCCGGCCAACATCCTCGTGCTCGAGCAGTCGGGCCAGATCGGGCTCGTCGACTTCGGCGTTGCCGGGAAGCTCACCGACGCGGACAACTCGAAGCTAACCCGGCTCTTCATCGACGCCGTGCAGGAGAACATCGATGCGCTCCCGCGGCGCCTCGCCGACCTCGGCGTCCGCTATCCGAAGGAGCGCGAGGAGGAGTTCGCCGCCGAGCTCCGCGAGGTCTACTACCGCTACTACGGCGCGAGCCTGCAGGAGATCGACCCGATCCAGCTCATCCGGGAGGCCTTCGCCCTTGATCTACCGGATGCACCTCCAGCTCCCGACGCGCTTCGTGCTCCTCGACCGGGCAATCGCCACGCTCGGCTCGGTCGGGATGGAGCTCTACCCGGACTTCAACGTCTTCGAGGTCGCGAAGCCGTACGCGCGCGAGCTCGTCCTCGAGCGGTTCACGCCGCGGCGGATGGCGATGCGGACACAGCGCGAGGCGCGGAACTACGCGCGCATGATCGGCGCGCTCCCGTACCAGCTCCACGACACGCTCGAGCAGGTGCGCGACGGCCAGGTCGAGGTCGGCTTCCGCCACGAGGGGCTCGACGGTCTCTTCCACCGGCTCGACCTGATCTTCAACCGGCTCGTGGTCGCGATCGTCGCAGTCGGAGGGATCACAGGGTCGGCGATCCTCGGAGTCTTCGCCGAGTCGGGCCCGACGATCCTCGGCCTGCACGTGGTCTCGATCGTCGGGTTCAGCGTCTCGACCGTGCTCGCGATGTGGCTGGTGTTGGGCGTGATCCGCTCAGGACGAATCTAGCCGGAAATCCGGCTCCGCTTCGCGGAGCATGACGATTCCGGCACTGGGCTCTCCGAGAGGCGCGGGCGGCGCGGGCGCCCGCCGCCGCTCGGCTGAGTACTCTCGCCGTCGGTGCAGATCCACCGGATCGGCTCCAAGCGCCGACCTCGCGGCGCAGGCGCGGTTTGGGGGAGACGCTCGGGCTGCCGGTCGAGGAGGCCGCGGCAGTCGTCTCGGTGCGGCTCCGGCGGTCGACGATCGCGTTCGCGCCGGCCGACGTGAGCGAGGAGTCGCGCTACCACTTCGCGATCAACGTGCCCGGCGGGCGGGCGGATGAGGCGCTTGGGTGGCTCCGCGAGCGCGTGGAGGTGCTGCCCTTCGAGGACGGCGAGGTCGTGATCCGCTTCGAGTGGATCGGCGCCGACTCGCTCTACTTCCACGACGCAGGCGGGAACGTCGTCGAGCTCATGGTGCGCGACGAGATCCCGGATCCAGGGCGTTCGTTCGGGCCCGAGCACCTGCTCGAGGTGACGGAGATCGGAATCGCGGTCGAGGACGTGTCGGCGACGAGCGAGGCGCTGCGCGAGGCGGTCGGCGCGCCGGTCTACTGGGGCGGAGGTGAGGGCCTGACGGCAATCGGCGACGCGGTCGGCGCCGTCCTCGTCTCGCCGGCCGGCCGAGGTTGGATCCCAACGGGCCTCCCTGCCGTGCCGGCCCCGACGACGATCGTCGCGGAGGGCTCGCCCGCGGGCCGGAGGGAGCTCCCGGGCGGGCCGTATGTGGTCGAGGCGCTCGGCTAAGTCCTCGCCGGCCGCGGGCTCGGGATTGGAGTCAACGCGGGCTCGATCTGCTCGCGGAGGTGCTCGAACTTCGGTGGGAGCGAGAGCCGCTCGCCCAGGTGCTCGGGATCCTCGTCCGCCGAGAACCCGGGCCCGAGGGTTGCGATCTCGAAGAGGACACCGCTCGGCTCGCGGAAGTAGATCGAGCGGAAGTAGAAGCGGTCGATGACGGGTGTGGGGTGGAGGCCGCCTGCGGCAGTCCGCTCGCGCCAGGCCTCGTGCTCGTCCATCGGCGACGCCCAGGCGACGTGGTGCACGGTGCCTGCACCCTGCAGCCCGCGCTCCGCGGACGGCTCGTCGTACGCGTAGAGCCCGCCGCGGTCGTCGCCGCGTGCCTCCCAGGTCGACCCGTCGACCGAGCGGAAGCCGAGCACCTCCTCGAGCGCCTGCCGGCTCCGGTCGGGATCCGCCGAGTAGGCGCGGACGGCATGAAAGCCCTGGAGGGCATGCTCCGCCGGAACGTCCGGGTGGTCGGCCAAGAGCGGCGCGTCTGGAACGTCCGCGACGAGGAGCTCGTGCCGGAGCCCCTCGGGATCGGCGAACGCGATTCCGCCGGCTAGGCGCTCGACCTCGACGCCCTCGGTGCCGAGCCGGTCGGTCCAGAAGTCGAACGCGTCCTCGGACCCGACGCGCCAGACGACCGTGTGCACCATGCCGGCGCCCGCCCGGCCGCGGGCTGCGCCTGGATACTCGAAGAACGTGAGGTCGCTGCCGGCGCTCCCCTCCTCGTCGGCGTAGAAGAGGTGGTAGACGCTCGGGTCGTCCTGGTTGACGGTCTTCTTGACGAGCCTGAGGCCGAGGACGCGCGTGTAGAAGTCGACGTTCGCCGGCGCGTCGCCGGTGATGCAGGTGACGTGGTGAATTCCTTCGAGGTTCATGTCACTCCCAACGTGGCTCGGAGGGTTCCATTCGTGGGCGGCGTACCGAACACAATGATTACCTTCCTCGTGCGCCGCTGGCGCTTACGCCGCATCCGCCGCTCGTGGGCGCGGGGCCGGATCGACTACTCCGAGGCGCGCCACCGCCTCGACCGCGTCGCCCGCGGCTACTAGCGGAACGCGCGCCGGAGTTGCCCGATCCGTTCTTCCGGCTCGACGACGACGTTCACGAGCATGTTCACCGCCCAGACGAGGAGGGCGCCGCCGACGAGCGTCCAGAACCCGCCCACCTCGAACGGCGGCACGATCTTGTCCGTCAGGAATCAAGGACAATCGGCTCGACCCTAAGCTCACACGAACCGTCTATCAGTACCATCGGCTCGCTCTTGCTGAATCAATGATCGAGCGCGACGAGGATCGTTTCCGCCCCAGTTCGTATCTCGAGTTCCGGCGGCGATATGAGGACAGCGAACATGCTGAGCAGAGTTGGCTCGCTCCGGCGCTTGAGGGAATCAGATCCCTGGACAAGGAAATGCTCGAGGAACTCATGTCCTCGCTCCATACGATCGCGATTCGCTTAGAGCGGGAGACCCGCCTTCCAACGGCGATTCATGTGATCGCTCGTCCGAGAACGGGGCCTACTGGTGGGCAGGCGTCGTTGACGAGCGATCTCCCCATGGGCGCCAGCTTCGGATCGTCGACGAATCCTCCGGCCTCTAGCTAGCTAGAACCACACGGTCCGTCAGAGGCATCTCGTAGAGAATGTCAGCGCGGTGGCCGAGCAAGACCTGTGTCGACGACGCTTTGGACGAGCTGTGACGCTCCCGGCGCAAAGGACGTCTGTTCGCGCGGCCGGTCCGGTTGTAGCTTCGTCGGCATGGCAGGCGAGGCGGTTCTGGTCGTCGAGAGGGAGCAACCGGTGCGGAGCTTCCTGGAGCAGCAGCTCGCGGACGACGGATTCGACGTCCTCTCGACCGAGCGCGGCGGCCAGGCGCTCGACCTCCTCGAGTCAGCCCGGCCGGACGTGGTTCTCCTCGATGCGGTGCTGCCCGACGGCTCGGGCTTCGAAGTCTGCAGCCGGCTCCGCGAGGGCGCGCCCGGCCGGGCGTGGAACCGGGACGTGCCGGTGATCATGGTCGCGGAGCGGAGCGACCCGGTCGACCGCTTGCGGGGCTTCGCGCGTGGGTGTGACGACTACGTGCCGGTGCCGTTCGTGTACGAGGAGCTCCTGGCGCGGATCAGGGCGGTGCTGCGGCGGTCCTCGCGCCCGGCGCATCGGCTGCTCTCCGTGGAGGGGCTCAGCATCGACATGGCGACGCGCGCGGTTCGGGTCGACGGCGAGCGCGTGTGCCTTTCGGCCAAGGAGTACGACCTGCTGGTCGCGCTCGCCGAGGAGCCGGAGCGGGTCTTCTCGAAGGAGGATCTGCTGCGCGACGTCTGGGGCTTTCGCTCCATGGGCCGGACGCGCACTTTGGACTCCCACGCGAGCCGCCTACGTCGCAAGCTGAACCCGAACGGGAACCCGACGTACGTCGTGAACGTCTGGGGCGTCGGCTACCGGCTCGTTGCCCCGGCCACCTGACGAAACCGTCCACCGGCCGGCGTACGCTGGCTGAATGACCGGCGAGCGTTGCCTTCGCTGCTCCGCGCCAATGGAGTGGCGCCACCAGACATGGCAATGCCCGCGGTGCCGGTTCAAGCTCGGCTGCTGCGAGGGCGAGGCGCGTGGATGTGAGCCGGGTTACGCGATCGCGGGCGGAGCGGTCTCCTCGTCCTCGACCCAGTCCCGGGTCAGCAGGAGCCAGAACGCGAGCCCGGCGTAGGGGCCGTAACGCCCGAAGCGCCGCTCGATCGTCGAGTCCTTGGCCTTGCGGCCGTTGACCTTGGCGTACTTCGGACGCGTCCACGAGTCGAGGATCAGCCGTGAGTAGCGGCCGAGCATCATCATGACGTGGGCGGCCGCATAGGGGCCGACGCCCGGGAGTGCGAGGAGCTGGGCCTCGACCTCCTCGTCCGACAGATCGTCGGCGGATTCGGTTGCAAGCGCCTCCAGTTCGAGCTCACCGGACGCGACCGACTCGGCGAGCGACCGTAGGTAGGCGCCGCGGTACCCGGCGCGGACGACGTCGGAGTAGAAGTCGAGCGGCGCAGCCGCCATCGCAGCCGGAGTCGGAAAGGTGCGCCCGAGGGGCGAATCGGGCGGCGCACCGGGTGCATCGTCGCCAAGGTGCTGGACGAGAGCCCCGACCATGCGCACCGTGGCCGACCACGCGCAGTTCGTCGTGCAGATCGTCTTCACGACGTCCTCGAAGACGGTCTGGCTTCGGACGATGCGGCCCGCGCCCCGCGTCGCCCAGGCGAGAGCGGGGTCCTCCGCGGCCTGCTCGTAGAACCCGGAGAGGTCCTGCTCGAGGCGCAGGACGTGCGCGGCCGCAGCAAGTGCGGCGTCGGGCGAGGCGCCTCCCTCGACCTCGACCCGGGCGTGGCCGCGGCGGCCCTCTGCGATCCTAAGCGTGCGCGGGCCGGAACCGTCCAGCCGGAGGGTCGCTTCGAGCGCGCGACCATCCTCGGCCGGCCGGAAGGGCGGTAGATCGAGGAGCCCGTGCGACTGGATCGTCCGGCGCAGGTCGACCGGCTCGCCGCCTGCGCCGACCAGACGTAGCGTGCCGACCTCTTTCACGCGTGCTTCAGCTCCCAGCCCGACGGCGCGAAGGCCTCGCCCGGAGTACCGCCGACGATGAGAACCAGCGTGTCGGCCTCGGTAGCGGTCGCCTCCCGCACGGAGGCGGGATCGGGGACGTAGACGAGCGTTCCGGTGGGCGCGTCCATCTCTTCTCCGTCGATGGTGAACGTCGCGTGCCCGCGCGCGACGAAGTAGAGCTCTTGATGGTGGGTGTCGCTGTCCTCGGTCTCGGTGTGGCGCTCGATGACAAGCTGGCCTGGTCCACGCGCCTTCCAAGCGTTGACGCCGAAGCCGTCGATTCCGAAGTGCAGGCGAATCGGCTTCCACTCCGGCTCGTCACGCCCGGAGGCGAGGGTCGGGATTTCGTCGACGTTCACGCTCTTGGCTCGTTCGGGCATGGCGCCTCCTGAGGTCTAGGGACTCGGACCGGAGCCTAGATGCTCGACCGGCAATTTCGGCGCCTCCGGCTGGCGGCCTAGACGCGGCGCCAGTGCACGCCCTCGCCCTTGCCAAGGCTCACCAGCCTTGGCCGCGGACGATGGCGCACCCTGGCTTGGCCTAGGCCGTCCCCGAACACACCCAAATCACCGGTCGAGCATCTCGCCCTCGCCCGTCTCGACGCGCACGCGGTCGCCGACGCCGACGCCCCAGCGGTCGAACGCGCCCTGATTCACCTCGAGAGCGGCCGTGAACGGGCGCTCGGCGCCATAGGTCGGACAGGGCTCGGCGCGGCACGGCTCCAGGTCCTGATCGCGATGATGCGGCCGGTTTCGTCGACGAAGGCGATCGAGAGCGGGATCAGCGTGTCCTCCATGACGAACTGGGTGCCAACCGGCTCCCCGAACAGGAAGACCATGCCAGAGCCGGGCTCGAGCTCCTCGCGTCCTCTGAGCCCCTGCCGGCGCTCGGCCGCGGTGTCGGCGACCTCGACTGCGACGGTGGTCGGGCCGCCTTCACCTTCGAGGACGACCGTCGCCTGGTCTGTGCCGCCGCCGCCGCAGGCCGCGAGGAGGACGACGGCACCGCTGAGTACGACCCAACACATCCCGCTCATCGTCGCACCAGCCCGCGGCGAGGACCGGCACGAACTCGGCACACCGCGTGACTCACCTGTGACGATCTCATCTGTAGGCTCGACGTGGGGAGGAGGCTGGGAACGCCTTAAGCGCGCGCGTAACTTCTAGGTAAGAAGCGCACCTTCGAGCTTCAGGAGCGCCTGCTTTCGCTCCAGCCCGCCGGCATAGCCGACCAGGCTTCCGGTCGACCCGACGATGCGGTGGCAGGGGACGACGATCGGCACCGGGTTCCGATTGAGCGCGCCGCCGACGGCCCGCGCGGCCCGCGGCCGGCCGACCCGCGCCGCAAGCGCCCCGTACGTCGACGTCTCTGCGTAGCGAACGCCCGACCAGCTCGTGCAGCACCTCCTGCTGGAACGCAGGCAGGCCGGCGCAGGTCGTAGTCGAGCTCGAACGTCTGCCGGCGCCGCTCGAAGTACTCGCCGAGCTGGCGCCGGACCGGCTCCACGCGGCGTCCGGCCCGAAGAACGCGCGGGCCGATGCGCGCGGCGAGCCGATCGAGCTCCGCGTCGGGTTCCGGGTCGAACGAGATGCGGCAGACTCCCCGGTCGCTGACGCCGACGAGCAGCGGCCCGATCGGCGAGTCGAGCACGTCGTAGGCCACGTCCAGCAGGCCTTCGCTCGCGGCTGCGTCGCGGAAGCGCTGGTCGAGCTCGGTGGGCACGGTCATGGGGTCTCCTTCCTTCGCAAGCGCCGGACGCCGGACGACGCGGCCTGGCGCGCCGCCTCCTCGCTCGACCCGAGAGCCTCCCCGATGTCGGCATAGGTCAGGTCGTAGCCGTAGCGGAGGACGACGGCGGCGCGCTCCTTCGGCGGCAGCCCGTCGGCCAGGTCGGCGAGCTCGGCATAGGCCGGGCGCGCGTCGCTCGCCGGGACCTCCAGATCCGCAGCAGGAACGGCGCGGGTGCGCCGCCGCTCGTCGATGGCGATGCGCGTTGCGATCGTGAACACCCAGGCGCGGAGATGCCGAGCATGGCGGAGCGCCGGGTAGCCGCGGAGAGCCCGCAGGAACGTCTCCTGGAACGCGTCCTCGGCGTCGGTCCGCCCGAGAAGCCGGGTCAGGTAGCCGAACACCTCGTCTCGGTGCTGTTCGTAGAAGCGCTCGAAAGGAGGCAAGGCCACGGCGTCCATCATGCGGTGTAACGAGCGCACTCGCCGAGATGTGAGACTGCCCGGGTGCGCGTCGGAGTCGTGGGGCACGTGGAGTGGATCGAATTCCTGCGCGTGCCACACGTGCCGACGCCCGGCGACATCGTGCAGTCGACCGAGCGGTGGGAGGAACCGGGCGGTGGCGGCGCCGTCGCCGTCGGCGTGCTCGCCGGGCTCGCAGGCCAGGCCACGCTCTTCGCCGTCCTCGGCGACGACGAGTTCGGCCATCGCGCCAAGGAGGAGCTCGAGGCGCTCGGCATCACCGTCGAGGCGGTGTTCAGGAACGAGCCGCAGCGCCGCGCGTTCGTGTACGTCGACGCGGAGCACGAGCGCACGATCACTCTGATCGGCGAAAAGCTCCGGCCTGGTATCGACGAAGCCTTTCCGTGGGACACGCTCGGCGACTTCGACGCGATCTACTTCACGGCGGGTCATCGGGAGGTCGTGGAAGCGGCCCGGCAGGCCAAGGTGCTCGTCGCGACCGCACGCGAGATCGAGTACCTGAGGACCGCGCACGTCCGCCTCGACGCGCTCGTCCTGAGCGAGAGCGATCCGTCGGAGAACTACACGGGCGAGCTCGACCCGAAGCCGGAGCTCGTCGTCCGCACAAGGGGCTCGAAGGGCGGCAGCTACTACCCGGGCGGCGGCGAATGGGAGTCGGCCGAGATTCCGGCGCCGACAGTCGACTCCTACGGCGCGGGCGACAGCTTCGCGGCCGGGCTCACGTACGGGCTCGGGAAGGGACTGCCGGTCGAGGATGCGCTCGCGATCGCAGCGCGGTGCGGCGCCGAGGCGCTCACCCGGCGCGGCGCCCACGGCGCAGCATCAAGCTAGGAGCCGAACGTCGGCTTCCGGCGCTTCGAGGCTCAGGAACGCTGCGAGCCGACGACCCTCCGCCACGATCTCCGCCCGGGCGCGCTTCGGGAGCTTCACGGCGAGCCGCACGGCGACCTCCGCACCCTCCCGGCGCCAGCTCCCGACGACGACGCCGTCGTGGAGGACGGCGCCGCGCCCGACCCAGTCGCCGGTCACGGCGACGCGAAGGCCCTCGCGCGGCGAAGCGGGAGCGGTCGGCGTGTGAGAGGAGCGCGTTGTCGTACTCGGGGAGGAAGCGAACGGGTGCAGGCGTCTCCGGATCCGGCCGCGGCGCATCCGGCAGGTCGAGTAGCTCGCGCCCGCTCTCGGCTCGGAAGGCTCTGAGCCGCGGCCGGAGGCGTTCGACCACCGCACGCAGGCCCGTCAGGCGCGACCACGCGGCGACGTCGGCGGCGCTCGCGGGCCCGAACGCTCCCAGGTAGCGGAGAACCACGTCGTCGAGCGACGGCGAGGCGGCAAGCTGCCGGCCGACCCAGTGCTCGAGCGTCGTCGATCGCACCTGGCTCCTCCGGCCCCAAAGCCCGCGCGGGGGCACCTGCACGAGCGCGAGGTGATTCCGACAGGCGTACGCGAGCGCCCGCGCGTCGAGCTTCGGGAAGCGCTCGGCGAGAACGGCCCGGAGCTCAGTGCCCGTGAGCGGCCGCTCCTCGAGCGCCGCCCGTGCGACCGCGAGCACCGACCCAAGGTCCAGGCCTCGGAGCGGCGGGCCGAACTCGGGGTGGCGGGCGAGCTCCGCGTCGAGGACGGGTTGCGTCAGCGGCCTGAGGACGAGCGCGTCATCGGCGGAGACGAGGTGGATCGTCGATCGCATCAAGGCAATCCGCACGACCCGGCGCGACTCGAGGAGCTCGGAGAGCTGCTCGGGCCGGAAGCTCTCGAGTCGCGACCAGAGCGCCGTGTACGGGTCATGCGGTTCTTGCGCCTGGAGTCCGACGAGGTGCCGAACCGCGTCGAGTGCAGCGAGGGAAGCTCGCTCGAGCAGGAGCTGCCGCGCAAGCGTCGCGCGGTTCAGGGCTCTCGCCGACAGGGCGTCTGCGCGCACCGGAAGATTGTCGTCCCTGGATCGCAGTGGTGCGCCGGGGTTGCCAAGTGGGTGATCGTGGTTTAGAGTGGGGCAAGGTGGTGGAAGAACGGAGACGCCCCCATGCTCCTTGGCGAACACGACCACTCACTCGACGACAAGAACCGACTGACCCTTCCGGCCAAGTTCCGGCAGTCCTTCTCGGACGGGGTCGTGCTTGCGCGCGGCATGGACGGGTGTCTCGCCGTCTACACGCGCGAGGGGTGGACGTCGTTCGTCGAGAGCCGGCTCGCCGTACTCGATCCGCTTAGCAAGGAGTCGCGCCAGATGAGCCGCTTCATGTTCGCAGGCGCTTCCGAGGCCGAGCTCGACAAGCAGGGGCGCGTGATGGTGCCCGCTCCGCTCGTGGAGCACGCGGGGCTCGAGCGGGAAGTCGTCGTCGCCGGCGTGCGGGATCACCTCGAGATCTGGGATCGCACCGCCTGGCGGGAGCAACTCAAGGAGGTCGAAGGGAGTGCTGAGCTTGTTGCCGAGCGCCTCGCAGCGAAACAGGACTGAGCACGTACCCGTCCTCGCCGACGAGGTGCGCGAGCTCCTCGCCGTGCAGCCCGGTGAAACCGTCATCGACGGAACCTTCGGCGCCGGCGGGCACGCGACCCTCCTCTGCGCCGACCTCGACGGCCAAGGGCGTTTCATCGCGGTCGACCGCGATCCGGACGTGCGGCCTTTCTTCGAGCGGTTCCAAAATCGTTGCGGCGTCCAGACCCGCTTCCTCCGGGGCGACTTCGACGTCGTGTTGAGTCAGCTCGCGCAGAACGACCTCAAGGCCGACGCCGTTCTGCTCGACCTCGGGGTGTCGAGCATGCAGATCGACCGGCCGGAGCGTGGCTTCTCGTACGCGGTCGACGCCCCGCTCGACATGCGGATGGATCCGTCGGCGCCGCGCTCCGCGCGCGAGCGTGGTCAACGAGGCGCCCGAGCGTGAGCTCGCCGACATCTTCCGCCGCTACGGCGAGGAGCGCTTCGCCCGCCAGATCGCCGCGGCCGTCGTCCGGCGCCGCGAGGAGCAGCCCTACGAGCGAACGGGCGAGCTGGTCGAGACGATCCGGTGCGCGATCCCCGCGCCGCGCCGCTTCGGCGACGGCCACCCCGCGAAGCGGGTCTTCCAGGCCCTCCGAATCGCCGTCAACGACGAGCTCGGCGCGCTCGAGCGGGCGCTGCCGGCGGTGCTCGGGCTCCTCGCACCCGGCGGCCGCGTCGCGGTGATCAGCTTCCACTCACTCGAGGATCGGATCGTCAAGCGGTTCTTCGCCGCCCAGGCGAAGGGCTGCACGTGTCCGCCGGACCTTCCCGTCTGCGTCTGCGGCAAGGAGCCGCTGCTCAGGCTCGTCTCGCGGAAGGCGGTGCGGCCGTCGCCGGCCGAGGTCGCGACGAACGTCCGGTCCGCGTCGGCCCGCCTGCGGGTCGCCGTCAGGACGGAGGCATAGCGAATGGCCAGCGCCGCCGCGCGAGCCGAGCCGCGCGCGCGTCCGCGGCGCGCTACTCCAAAGCCGGCACCGTCGACCCGGACGCGGCCCCGTCCCGCGCCACGCCCGCGGGTCGCGGGCGCAGTCGTCTGGATCGTCCTCGTCGCCGTGCTTCTCGCCGGGATCGTGGCGCTGAACGTCGCCGTGCTCGGGCTCAACATGGAGGTCGAGCGCCTCGAGGTCCGCAGGGAGCAGGCCCAGGCTCGGAACGCGGAGATCGCGGCCGAGCTCGCCAGCGTCGCCGCCGCAGGGCGAATCGAGGCGGCGGCACGAGGTCGGCTCGGTCTCGTCGAGCCGGCGCAGACGACGTACGTCGAGGCCGACCGCCGCCGGCGGTGACCACGCGGCTCGTCAACCGCAGGATCCGGCTCATGGTCGCCGTCTTCGCGCTCGTCTTCGCCGCCGTCCTGGTCCGCGCCGCGTGGCTCCAGGGCGTTCGCGCCGGCGGCCTGGACGCGCTCGCCGCGAGCCAGCACCGCGAGACGGTCGCGATTCCAGCCCGCCGCGGCACGATCTACGACCGCACGGGCCGAGCTCTCGCGATCGGCGAGCAGGCGACCACCGTCTACGCGAACCCGAAGCAGATCCGCGACCCCGAGGACGTGGCCGAACGGGTCGCGATTGCGCTCGACCTCGACGCTGAGGACCTCTTGCCGCTCCTCTCCGACCGCTCGAAGGGCTTCGTCTACCTGAAGCGCAAGGCCGACCCGGAGCAGGCCGAGCTCCTCGAGGCGCAGAACATCGTCGGGCTCGGCTTCCTGCGGGAGGAGCGCCGCGCCTATCCCCAGGGCGCGATCGGCTCCGAGGTCGTGGGGTACGCAGGCCTCGACAACGAGGGCCTGGCCGGGCTCGAGCTCGAGCTCGACGACGTCCTCTCGGGCTCGCCCGGCAGCGAGAGCGTCGTCCGCGATCCCTTCGGCCGGGCGCTCCGTGTCCTCGAGACGAAGCCGGTGGCACACGGCGGCGACGTCTATCTGACGCTCGACGAGACGCTCCAGGGCCAGGTCGAGCGGATCCTCGCGCAGACCCGGGAGCAGTGGGCAGCCAGGTCGGCGACGGCGATCGTCCTCGATCCCGAAGACGGGCGGCGTCCTGGCCATGGCGGTCGAGCCCGGCTTCGACGCGAACCGCTACCCGCGCGTGTCGCGCGATCGGCAGCGGAACCGCACCGTGACGGACACGTACGAGCCCGGGTCGACGTTCAAGGTCGTGACCCTGGGCGGAGTGCTCGAGAGCGGCATGGTCACGCCGACCACCAAGTACACGCTGGCGCCGTCCATCCAGGTCTCCGACCGGGTCATCCACGACGCCGAGCCCCGGCCGACGATGACGATGACCGTGGCCGAGATCCTCTCGAAGTCGTCCAACGTCGGCACGATCACGCTCGCGCTCGGCCTCGGCCCGGACGGGCTCAGCGAGTGGATCGACCGCTTCGGGTTCGGCCACAAGACGGGCATCGACTTCCCGGGCGAGAGCGAAGGCATCGTCCTGCCGACCTCGGAGTGGTCGGGCTCGACGATCGGAAACGTCCCGATCGGCCAGGGCATCGCGGTGACGCCGATCCAGATGGCGTCGGTCTACGCGGCGATCGCGAACGGCGGGCTGGCGGTCGAGCCGCACCTCGTCGATCGCGTCGACGGACGCCCGGGCCAGGAGCCGAAGCGGAGACGGCTGATCTCCCGGACGACGGCGGATCAGCTCACGGCGATGCTGCGCGCCGTCGTCCGCGAGGGAAGCGGCGTCGCGGCCCAGGTCGCCGGCTACTCGGTGGCCGGCAAGACGGGCACGGCCGCGAAGCCGGATCCCGTGCTCGGCGGGTACTCGACGTCGAAGTACGTGAGCTCGTTCGTCGGGTTCGTGCCGTCCACGAGGCCGCGGCTCTGCATCCTCGTCACGGTCGACGAGCCGAAGGGCGCGATCTGGGGCGGCGCCGTCGCGGCTCCGGCGTTCTCGAGGATCGCTGACTTCGCGCTCCAGTACCTCGAGATTCCGCCCGACCAGGGCACAGCCGCGGCAGCAGCGGAGTAATCGGCGCCCACGCCGGGACTCGGACGCTCGCGTGGACCAGGCCGCCTTCCTCCCGCCCGTCAGCGTAGTGCCGAGGAGCGCGCGAGTGTGTCACGAACTGTGCAAAACCACGAGCAAAATCGCGCCTTTTCGTGTCACACGGTGCACGAGGGAGGAGCGAGGGACGTTGGTAGAATCCCGCGCCATCAAGCTTGAGGCCCTCAGCGAGGCCGTGAGGCTCGAGCGCACGGTCAACCCCGCCCCGGCCGACGTCACCGACCTCGCCTACGACGCGCGGCGCGTCGGGCCCGGCGCGCTCTTCTTCTGCGTTCCCGGCTTCACCACCGACGGCCATGACTTCGCCTCCGACGCCGTACGGCGCGGCGCCGTCGCGCTCGTCGTGGAGCGCGAGCTCGACCTGGCGGTGCCGCAGCTCGTCGTCGCCGACGCCCGCGAGGCGATGGGCCTGGCCGCCGACGCGTTCTTCGGCGCGCCGACTCGCGAGCTCGAGGTCGTGGGCGTCACCGGCACGAACGGGAAGACGACGACGGCGTTCCTGCTCTACTCCATCCTCGCCACGGCGGGCTCGCCGGCCGGGCCTGCTCGGCACCGTCGAGAGCCGGATCGGCGGCGAGCGCCGCGCCGTGACGCGAACCACTCCCGAGGCGATCGACCTGCAGCACACGCTTCCGCGAGATGCTCGACGCCGGCGACCGAAGCTGTGCGATGGAGGCTTCGTCGCACGCCTCGGCGCTCAAGCGTCTCGTCGGGGTTCGGTTCGCCGCACTCGTCTTCACGAACCTCTCCCAGGATCACCTCGACTTTCACGGGACGATGGACGAGTACTTCGAGGCGAAGCGCAGGCTCTTCGTCGAGCCCGGCCCGGAGGGTCGTCGACCGACCGCCGTCGTCAACGTCGCCGACGCTCACGGGCGGCGACTCGCCGAGGAGCTTCGGGCGCTCGGCGACACCGTCGTGACCTTCGGGCTCGCTCCCGATGCCGACATCGGCGCGCGCGACGTGGACGTCGGCGCCGCGGGCTCGGAGCTCGAGATCACGCCCGGACTCCGGATCCGCACTCGGCTTCGGGGGCGCTTCAACGTCGAGAACATCCTCGGCGCCGTCGCGGCGGCGCGTGTCCTCGGTATCGACGACGACTCGATCCGTCGCGGGATCGAGCACGTTCAGGGTGTCCCGGGCCGCTTCGAGGCCGTGGACGAGGGGCAATCCTTCGCCGTCCTGGTCGACTATGCGCATACGCCCGAGGCGCTCGAGAACGTGCTGGTCGAGGCGCGCGCGCTCGCCTCGCGCAACGTGATCTGCGTCTTCGGGTGCGGCGGCGATCGGGATCGGGAAAAGCGTCCGCTCATGGGGGAGGTCGCCACGCGCCTGGCCGACTCGGTCGTGATCACGTCGGACAATCCGCGCAGCGAGGATCCGCTCGCGATCATCGACGAGATCGTCGCCGGTGCCGGGCCGGGCGCCACGGTCGAGCCCGACCGTGCTGCGGCGATCGAGCGAGCTCTGCAGAGCGCCGGGGAAGGCGACGTGGTCGTCGTGGCCGGGAAGGGTCACGAGCCGGGTCAGGAGATCGCCGGCCGCACGATCCCGTTCGACGATCGAGAGGTCGCGCGCGACGCGCTTCGCCGACTCGCCGCAAGGGTGTCGGCATGATCCCGCTCGGTCTGGAGCGAATCGCCGACCTGGCGCCCGGGGCGCTCGAGTCGCGACCGGGAGCGCGTGAGGTCGGGCGGCGTCCAGATCGACTCGCGGAGGGTCGAGGCCGGCGATCTCTTCGTGGCGATCGGCCGGGGAGTCGAGTACGTCGAGGAGGCTCGCTCCCGCGGTGCCGCGGCGACCCTCGTACCGGACGAGCCGTTCGCCGCGCTCGCCGCGCTCGGCCGGGCGGTGCGCGACCTGAGCCGGGCAAAGGTCGTCGCGGTCACCGGGTCGGTGGGGAAGACGACCACGAAGGACATCCTCGGCGCCCTCGCGACCCCGCACCGCGCGACCGTCGTTGCCGAGGGCAGTCACAACAACGAGATCGGGCTGCCGCTGACGCTGTGCCGCATCGAGCCCGACACCGAGGTCGTCGTGGTCGAGATGGGCATGCGCGGTCTGGGGCAGATCGCAGAGCTCGCCTCGATCGCAAAGCCGGACGTCGGCGTCGTGACCAGCGTCGCGCCGGTGCATCTCGAACTGCTCGGAACGGTCGAGCGTGTCGCCGAAGCGAAGGCCGAGGTGATCGGCTCGCTCCCACAAGGCGGGGCGGCAGTCGTCCCGGCCGGCGAGCGTCTCCTCGAGCCCTACCTACGCGGCGACGTCGAGACGATCCGCTTCGGGCCAGGCGGGGACGTCCGGCTCCTGTCGATGCGGCAGCTTCACGACGGCGCCGCGCTGGTAGTCGAGATCTACGACGAGCGGTTCGAGCTCGAGCTGCCCTTCCGGGCCAGGCACAACGCGACGAACACGCTGGCGGCGCTCGGCGCCTATCGGGCTCTAGGGCTTCCGCTCGCCGAGGCAGCCCGCGGGCTGCGGCACGCCCGCCTCTCCCGCTGGCGCGGGGAGGAGGTTCCTCTCCCGGGCGACGGGCTCCTGATCAATGACGCCTACAACGCCAATCCTGTAGCCATGACCTCGGCGCTCGAGTACCTGACCGACCGCGCCGAGGGTCGTCGCATGGTCGCCGTCCTCGGCGACATGGCCGAGCTCGGACCGGACGGGCCCACCTACCACCGCGAGGTCGGGGTCGCTGCGGTGCGGGCAGGCGTGGGGGTACTCGTGGCGGTCGGCCCGCTCGCCCGCAGCTACATCGAGGGCGCCGGCGGCGTTCCGATCACGCGCTGGGCAGCGGACGCCGAAGGCGGGCTGCTCGCGCTCCGAGAGCTGCTCGAGCCCGGCGACTGCGTCCTCGTGAAAGGCTCCCGCTCCGTGGGTCTCGAAGCGGTCGCCGAAGCCCTGGTCGTCGTACCTGCCTAAGCAGTGCCCCTTCAGGCAATACACGCCCGTCTCTGGCCTGCGATCACGCGGCGCCATGAACCACCCTCGCTCTTGCCAAGGCTGCCGGCCTTGGCCGCGAGCGAGTGCGCCTCCTGGCTTGATGCTAGCAACCCAGAGACCAGACAGCATTACCTGAAGGGGCACTAGCCATGGTCCCTGTCCTCCTCGCCGGCATTCTCGCGATGGCGATTGCGATCGTCGCCGGTCCGAAGTTCATCGACTTCCTGCGGCGCAACGAGCTCGGGGCGCACATCCGCGAGGAGGGGCCGGAGGGCCACGTCACCAAGCAGGGCACGCCCACGATGGGCGGGCTCCTGATCATGCTCTCGATGACGATCCCGTTCCTCGTCTTCTCGAAGCACACCGTGCCCGCGCTGACGGCGTTCTTCGTGACGCTGGGATGTGCGGCGGTCGGGTTCGTCGACGACTGGACGAAGCTGACGCATCGGCGTTCGCTGGGACTCTCGGGCCGCTGGAAACTGCTCTTGCTCGCCGGGATCACGGTCGTCGTCGCGCTCGTCGTCCACTCGCGCGACTTCAAGACGACGGTCTATCTACCGCTTCTCGACGTCGATCTCCCGCTTTCCTGGGCCTGGTACGGCTTTCTCTTCCTCATCATCGCCGGCGCGTCCAACAGCGTGAACCTGACGGACGGGCTCGACGGTCTCGCGGCGGGCACGGCCACGATCGCGCTCCTGACCTACACGGCGATGACGATCGTCGCGTACTTCGTCAGCCTGCGGCAGGGCCCCGCGGACAAGGACGACCTCGACCTCGCGATCCTGGGTGCCAGCCTGATCGGGGCGTCGATCGGATTCCTCTGGTACAACGCGTTCCCGGCGCAGGTCTTCATGGGCGACACGGGATCGATGGGTCTCGGCGGCGCGCTCGCCGCCTTCGCGATCATGACGAAGACCGAGGTGCTTCTGACGCTGATCGGCGGCATCTTCCTGATCGAGGCGCTTTCGGTGATGCTGCAGGTGTTCACGTTCAAGTTCCTCGGCCGCCGCGTGCTCCTGATGGCGCCGCTCCACCACCATTTCGAGATGAAAGCCTGGTCCGAGAGTCGGATCATGGTGCGGTTCTGGATCGCGGCCGCGATCTTCTGCGCGTGCGCCTTCGTCCTCTACTACCAGTCGTTCTCCAAGTTCGCCTCCTGATCAGCGTTCGGCCGTGACGGTGGCGTTCGGGAGGGTTCTGGTGGTCGGACTCGCCAGGTCGGGAGAGGCCGCGGCTCGCGCACTGGTCCGGCGGGGTGCCGAGGTCGTGGGCGTCGACGTCGAAAAAACGGGGGCAGCCGAGAGGCTTCGCGAGGCAGGCGTCGAAGTCGTCGTCGGCGCGGTGGATCCCGCGCTCCTCGACGGCATGACGACAATCGTGAAGAGCCCCGGCGTTCCGCGCGACGCACCCCTCGTGGAGGCGGCGCGGGAGCGTGGGCTTGTGGTGTGGAGCGAGGTCGAGCTCGGCTCGCGGCTCCTCGGTAATCCCGTGCTCGGGGTGACCGGGACGAACGGCAAGACGACGACGAGCGAGCTCCTCGGAGAGATCTTCCGCGCGGCCGGCCGGCCGGTCTCGGTGGCCGGCAATGTCGGGCGGCCCCTGACGGCGCTCGACGGCGTCATCGAGCCCGACGCGTGGGTCGTTTGCGAGCTGTCGAGCTTCCAGCTCGAGGACATCGTGTCGTTTCGGCCGCGGGTGGCTGTTCTCCTCAACCTGACGCCTGACCATCTCGATCGCCACACGAGTCTTGAGGACTACCGAGCCGCGAAGCTGCGCATCTTCGAGAATCAGACCGAGGACGACGTGGCCGTCGTCCCGCGCGGCTTCCCCGCCGTGCCGGGCGCCGCTCGAAGGGTCGAGTTCGCCGCTGCTGACGAGCTGCCCGCCGAGCCTCGCATTCCGGGAGAGCACAACCGCGAGAACGCCGCGGCCGCGGCCGCGGCGGCCCGGGCGGCCGGAGTCGGGGAGGGGGCGATCGCTGCGGCACTCCAGAGCTTTGCCGGCATACCGCACCGGCTGGAGCTCATCCGCGACGTTGGGGGCGTCCGCTTCGTCAACGACTCCAAGGCGACGAATCCCGAGGCGGCCGCGAAGGCGCTGACGGCGTATCCGCCGGGGTTACGGGTGATCCTCGGCGGGAGCCTGAAGGGCGTCTCGTTCACCGGACTCGCCGAAGCAATGGCAGAGCGGAGCGTGGCGCGGGCGTACCTGATCGGCGAGGCGGCGGACGAGCTCGCCGAGGCGCTCGTCGCGGCAGGCGTGAAGTTCACGCACTCTCGGGAGCTCGACGCAGCGGTCCACGACGCCTTCGGCGACGCCGAGCCAGGGGAGGTGGTGCTCCTGTCACCCGCGTGCGCGAGCTTCGACCAGTTCAAGAGCTTCGAAGAGCGTGGCGCGCGCTTCCGGGAGCTGGTGCAGGCGCTGTGACGGCGGTTAAGTTTGGCGCGCGTGTAACTCGGGTCCCGACCCGCCCCCCTGCTCACGCGAGAGCGTACCGCCGAAAAGCGCGCGTGTGGCGCACAAAAGGCGCCGAGACTGTCGCGGGAGTGTGACGAGCCATGAGGCGGCCGCAACGGGGTCAGCTCGAGTTCCACCTGCTCGTACTCGTCACCCTTGGCCTCGTTGCGTTCGGGCTCGTGATGGTCTACAGCGCGAGCTCTGCGCGGGGCGTGCTCGCCGCCGACGACCCGGCCTACTACCTGAAGCGCCAGGCCCTCTACGCCTTCGTCGGGGTCGTCGTTCTCGCCCTGCTGGCGCGGGTCGACTTTCGGGCCCTTCGCAGGCTCGGGGGCCCGCTGCTCCTCACCAGCATCGTCCTGCTGGTCGCCGTTCTCGCGGTCGGCACGACTGTGAACGGTGCTCGGCGCTGGCTCCCGGTGGGGAGCTTCGGCTTCCAGCCCTCGGAGCTGGCCAAGCTCGCCCTCGCCGTCTGGCTCGCGGCCTTCCTCGTTCGCCGTGCCGCGCCGCGCACGCTGGGCGAGCTCATCCGCCCGGTTGGACTCGTCGTCGCGCTCCTCGTCGGGCTCTTGCTCGCCGAGCCGGACCTCGGAACCTCCATCGCGCTCCTCGTCATGGTCGCCGCGATGCTCGTCGTCGCCGGCACTCCGCTCCCCACGCTCGCCGGCGCGGGCGCGATCGGCTTCTCCCTGCTCGCCCTCGTCATCTGGCTGGAGCCGTACCGGCGGGCGCGCTTCCTGTCGTTCCTCGACCCCTGGGGCGATCCGCAGGGAGCGGGGTTCCAGATCGTCCAGGCGATGATCGCCCTCGGCTCCGGCGGGATCTTCGGCGTCGGCCTCGGCGAGAGCGTCCAGAAGGTCTTCTACCTCCCCGAGGCCTCCACGGACATGATCTTCGCGATCGTCGGCGAGGAGCTCGGGCTCGTCGGCGCTGCCGCGCTGATCGTTGCGCTTCGTCGCCTTCGGCTACGCCGGCTTCAACGTGGCCCTCAAGTGCAAGGATCCCTTCGGGAAGCGCCTCGCGGCCGGGCTCACCGCGCTCATCTGCGGGCAGGCCGCCGTCAATCTCTGCGCCGTCATGGGCATCGCGCCGCTGACCGGCATCCCGCTTCCATTCGTCTCCTACGGCGGCTCGAGCCTGATCGTCGCGCTCGCCTCCGTCGGCATCCTCCTTAACGTCGCCCAGAACCATGGAGCCCAAGCGGCAGCTCAGGTGCCTGATCGCGGCCGGAGGAACAGCCGGCCACGTCCTTCCGGCGATCGCGGTCGCGGAGGCGCTGACCGCACCGCGGCGTCGCCGTCAGCTTCGCCGGGTCTCCTGACCGGATCGAAGCCCGGCTCGTGCCGGAGTCCGGCTACGAGTTCGACGCCTTCAGGGTGAAAGGGATGCCGCGTCGCCCGGGGTGGGAGCAGGTTCGAGCTGCCGTCCTGGCCGGCCGCGCGCCGGTCGACTGCCTCCGGATCCTCGGGCGACGCAAGCCCGACGTCGTGCTCGGCGGCGGCGGCTACGTGGCCGGACCGATGGTGCTCGCCGCGGGAGTCCGTCGGATCCCCGCCGCGCTGACCGAAGCGGACGCCCACCTCGGACTCGCCAACCGCCTCGCCGCGCCCTTCGCCCGGCGGGTCTTCCTCTCGTTCCCGATCGAGGGCGCGAACGGCGGCAAGTACCGAGTCGTCGGGCGTCCGATCCCGGCGCAGGGCGCGGCCCGCCGATCCGGGCTGCGGCTCGCGAGCGCTTCGGACTGCCCGAGACGGGCGCCGTCGTCCTCGTCTTCGGGGGAAGCCAGGGAGCGAGCGCCCTGAACGAGGCGGCCGTCGCCGCCTGGGCGAGGAGGGCCCGGCGATCCTTCACCTGGCGGGCGAGCGCGACTACGCCGCAGCTTCGCGATCGCGTCCGGCGCGCGGACTACGTCCTGCTGCCGTTCACCGACGACTTCGGCGCCGCGCTCGCGGCCGCCGATCTCGTCGTGGCGCGGGCGGGCGGCTCGGTCTGGGAGGTCGCGGCGGCCGGCAAGCCCGCGCTCCTCGTCCCGTATCCGCACGCGACCGCAGACCATCAGGACGCGAACGCGCGCTACTTCGAGCGCGGCGGAGGCGCCCTCGTCGTCTCCGAGGCCGAGCTCGATCTCGGCGCGTCAGGCCGGCGCGCTCCTCGCCGACCCGCGAGCGACTGGCCGAGCTGGGCAAGGCGATGCGAAATCTCGCTCGCCCGGACGCCGCCGACGTCGTCGCCGAGGAGCTGATCGCGCTTGCCGACTGAGCGCGCCAAGCCGCTCCGGGCCGGCGCCTCTGGTTCGCAGGCATCGGCGGCGCCGGCCTCTCCGCCTACGCCGTCCTCGCCCGCGCCTGGGGCGCCGAGGTCGCGGCTGGGACCGCGTCGAGACGCCCTACCTGCGGCAGGTGCGGGCCGCCGGCATCCCCGTCACGATCGCCGCAGAGCCCGAGCCGCCCGACGGTGCGGAGGTCGTGGTCTCGACGGCGTACGTCGGCCAGGTCCCGGGGAAGCCGCGCGCAGAGCTCTTGGCCGAGCTCGTCTCCTACCGGCAGTCGATCGTCGTCACCGGCGCGCACGGCAAGACGACGACGGCCGCGATGGTCGCGTTCTGTCTCGAGCGGCTCGGCCTCGACCCGGCGTTCCTGATCGGCGGCGAGGTTCCGCAGCTCGGCGGCAACGCGGGCACCGGCGCCGGCTGGCTCGTCGTCGAAGGCGACGAATCGGATCGAAGCGTGTTCACGCTCGAGCCGGAGATCGCGGTCGTCACGAACGTCGAGCTCGACCACCACACGACGTTCGCCTCCGCCGCCGAGCTCGAGGCCGAGTTCGAACGCTGGCTCGAGCGCATCCCGAATGTCGTTCGCGGAGTCGACCTCGCGCCGGTCGACTTCGAGCTCGCCGTCCCCGGCGAGCACAACCGACTGAACGCGGCGGCGGCGATCGCCGCAGTCGAGCTCGCGAGCGGGCGCGGGGAGGAGGCGGCCGCCGTGCTCGGCGAGTTCACCGGAGCCGGACGGCGCTTCGAGTCGCGAGGAGAGGCGGGGGGCGTCCGGGTCTACGACGACTACGCGCACCATCCGACCGAGATCGAGGCGACGCTCACCGCCGCGCGGGTCGCTCGCGGACGGTGGCCGGGTCGTGGCGCTCTTCCAGCCCCACCTGTACTCACGCACCGTGCACCTGGCGTCCGACTTCGCGCGGGCCCTCGCCGCCGCAGACGCCGTCGTGATCACGGAGATCTATCCCGCGCGCGAGGCCCCTGGCCGGGCGTGAGCGGCAAGCTCGTTGTCGAGCGCCTCTCCGAGACGCGGCCCGGGATGCCGATCGGCTGGGCCCCGGAGCTCCACGACGCGGCGCGGCTCGCGGCGTCCCACGCACGTCCGGGGGACATCGTCCTGACGATCGGGGCCGGCGACGTCGACTCGGCCGCGGATCGAATTCTCGAGCTGCTCGGCTCATGAAGGAGGCCGTCGCGCTCAAGCGCTTCACGACCATCGGCACGGGCGGCCCGGCGCGCTGGCTTGCGAAGCCCGAGACGGTCGAGGAGCTCGTCGACACGCTCGCGTGGGCAGCCGAGCATGAGCTTCCTGCCGCCGCCGTCGGCCTCGGATCGAACCTTCTCGTCGCCGACGACGGGTTCCCGGGGCTCGTCGTCAAGCTGAGCGGCGTCCTCGCGATCGCGAAGACCGAGGACGAGGTCCTGATGGCGGGCGGGCGGCGCGCCGAACGCCGTGTGCCTGCATCGAGCGCGCGCCGCCAACCTCGGCGGGCTCGAGTTCCTGTGCGCGATCCCCGGGACGGTCGGCGGAGGCGTCTGGATGAACGCAGGCGCGTACGGCAGCGACGTCGCCGCGGTGCTGACTCGCGCGCTGGTCGCGGACGCCTCCGGCGCGAAATGGCTGCACGCCTGGCGAGCTCGGGCTCAGCTATCGCCGTTCAGGCCTGAGGCCCGGCCAGGTCGTCGCCGGAGCAGAGTTCCGCCTCGAGCCGCGCCCGGAGGCGGAGATCCGGGCGATCGTGGCCGAGCTGCAGGCGAAGCGGAAGGCAGCGCAACCGACGAACAAGCGGACCTTCGGCAGCGTCTTCAAGAACCCCGATCACGAGCTCACCGCGGGCCGGATGCTCGAGGCGTGCGGGTTACGCGGCTTCGCGATCGGGGGCGCGCAGGTCTCGCCGAAGCACGCGAACTTCATCGAGAACGCAGGCGGCGCCCGCTCGGCCGACGCTGTGGCGCTCATCGCCGAGGCGCGCCGCCGCGCACTCGAGACGTTCGGCGTCCGCCTCGAGCCCGAGGTGCAGCTGCTCGGCCCGATCGAGATTCCGCCGTTCGACCCGCAGCGGTAGGAGCGTCTTCGCCAGTGGCGAAGTGGGAGCCCATGGCCCGGCTGGCCTCCCTTGCCGTCGCGCGGGCGCAGCCGCTCCGGCCTGCGCTCCGCCGACCCCTGCGCAGGGTGCCGGTCAGGCGAGCGGTGTTCACGGCGCTGGTGGGACTTGCGGCGCTCGCCCTCGCGCTATGCGGTCGCACGAGAGACGTCGCTCTTCGCAGTCGGCGAGCTCGAGGTCACGGGGGCTCCGCCCGAAGTAGGTCGCGAGGTGAAGGACGCTCTCGCGGGCCTGACGGGCACGAGTCTGGTCAAGCTCGACGCCTCGGAGGTCGAGCGTGACCTACGGGATCTGCCCTCCGTCCTGGACGCGAGCGTCGACCGGGGCTTTCCGCACACGCTCAGTGTTGTCATCGTCCCGGAGCAGCTGCTCGCGGTCGTGAAGAACGGCCGGGCGACCTGGCTCGTCTCGCGACGGGGGCGCGTCATCCGCTCGATCGAGCGCGGCTCGCGACCGTGGCTGCCGCGGATCTGGAGCCCGTCCGCCGGCGGGCTCTCTCCCGGCGGACGAGTCCTCGACACCGAGGCGGTCGTCAATCTGACGGTGCTCGCGGGCGTGCCTCGCGACTTCCCCACGCGAGTCCGGACGGCTCGGAGCGGCGACGACGGCCTCACGGTCGTTCTCGCCACGGGCACCGAGCTCCGCCTGGGAACGGCGGAGGACCTCGCGGTCAAGTTCGCCGCTGCGAGCGCCGTTCTGAACGCCATGTCGCGGACGGAGCGCGGCTCGCTCGCCTACCTCGACGTGCGCCTCCCGCAGAGACCTGTCGGCCTGGCCGAGTCTCAACTCTAAACTGATAGTTGAGAGTTTGCCTCCGAAACTTCCTGCAAAATGGCCGTTTGACAGTGCGCTATCGCAGGCGTAACCTCCTCGCACGCTCTAGTCGAGCTTCAGGTACCTTCACGGTCATATGCGAGACACTTCTGGGAGTTATCTAGCTGTTCTCAAGGTCGTCGGCGTCGGCGGCGGCGGGTCGAACGCCGTCAACAGAATGGTCGACGCGGGCCTGAAGGGCGTCGAGTTCGTCGCGGTCAACACAGACGCGCAGGCCCTCCTCATGTGCGACTCCGACGTCAAGCTCCACATTGGCGCGCATGCAACCCGAGGTCTGGGTGCCGGCGCCAACCCGGAGGTGGGACACGCCGCGGCCATGGAGAGCCGGGACGAGATCAAGGAGGCGCTGAAGGGCGCCGACATGGTCTTCGTCACAGCGGGCGAGGGCGGAGGTACCGGCACCGGCGGCGCACCCGTGATCGCCGACATCGCGCGCGAGCTCGGCGCGCTCACCGTCGGCGTCGTGACGCGCCCGTTCAACTTCGAGGGACGCAAGCGCGCGGAGCAGGCGCAGAAGGGAATCACGGAGCTCCGCGAGAAGGTCGACACGCTGATCATCATCCCGAACGACCGCCTCCTGCAGGTGGTCGGAAAGCAGACCTCGGTGATGGATGCGTTCCGCATGGCCGACGACGTCCTCCGTCAGGGCGTCCAGGGCATAACCGACCTCATCACGATCCCCGGGCTCGTCAACCTCGACTTCGCGGACGTTCGCACGGTGATGCGGGACGCCGGCTCCGCCCTCATGGGGATCGGAGAGGCTGAAGGCGACAACCGCGCGGCCGAGGCCGCCAGAGCGGCGGTGTCGTCGCCGCTCCTCGAGGCCTCGGTCGAGGGCGCGACCGGGATCCTCCTCAACATCACCGGAGGCTCGGACATCGGCCTCTTCGAGGTCAACGAGGCGGCCGAGGTCGTGACCGGCGCGGCCGACCAGAACGCCAACGTCATCTTCGGAGCGGTCATCGACGACAACCTCGCCGGGAAAGTGCGTGTGACCGTCATCGCCACGGGCTTCGACGCGAAGCTCCGTCGCGAGCGGCGAGACCGCGACCGGGACCGGGAGGCGCCGAGCTCCGAGGGCGAGCGGCCGCGCGAGACGGGCGAGGGCTTCGAGGTGCCTCGAGACGTGCTCGAGGTGCCGTCCTTCCTGCGCGAGCCGTAAGACTCGTCGGGGTCGGCGGCCGCGGCGCGGATCGGCGCGTCTTAGTCTCGCGCGTAACTACGGGTCCCGACCCGCCCCCCTGCTCACGCGCGAGCGTACCGCGAAAAAGCGCACGTGTGGGTCACGGAGTCGTGCCGAAAGTGTCACAACGCCGCGGCAACGGCTCGGCCTCCTGAGGCACGCAGGGCGCTCCGCGCTGTAGAAACACGCCGTGCGCTCGCCGCGAGAGCCCTTCCGGATCAAGATGGTGGAACCGATCCGGGCCACGACCCGGCGGGAGCGCGAGCGCGCGCTCGACCTCGCCGGCTGGAATCCGTTCCAGCTCGCGGCCGCTGACGTCGAGCTCGACCTTCTCACCGACAGCGGCACGGGGGCGATGAGCCAGGACCAGTGGGCGGCGCTACTGCGCGGCGACGAGTCCTATGCCGGCTCCCGCAGCTTCGAGCGCTTTCGCCAGGCGGTCCAGGACGTTCTCGGCCTTCCGTTCGTCGTCCCGGCGCACCAAGGCCGCGGCGCGGAGAGCATGTTCTTCGGCGCGGTGATCGACCCGGGCGAGATCGTCCCGTCGAACGCGCACTTCGATACCACCCGCGCCCACATCGAGGTCCGCAAGGGCATCGCGCTCGACTTGCCGATCCCGGAGGCCCTCGACCCGAGCGCCGAGGTGCCGTTCAAGGGCGACATCGACCTCGACGCCCTCGACCGCCTGCTCTCCGGTGAGGACGGCTCGAAGGTGTCGATCGTCATGCTGACCCTCACCAACAACGCGGGCGGCGGGCAGCCGGTCTCCCTCGCCAACATCCGCGCGACCGGCGAGCTCGCCCGCCGCCACGGGAAGAAGCTCGTGCTCGACATCGCGCGCTTCGCGGAGAACGCGTGGTTCGTGAAGCAGCGCGAGGCCGGCTTTGCGGACACGCCGCTGCCGGACATCGTCAGGCGCAGCATGGCCGACGCCGACGCCGTCCTCATGAGCGCCAAGAAGGACGCGATCGCGAACATCGGCGGCTTCGTCGCCGTGCGCGAGGACGAGGAGTTCTTCCGGCGCTTGCAGGCGCGCGGGATCGTCTTCGAGGGCTTTCCGACCTATGGCGGCCTGGCAGGTCGCGATCTCGAAGCGATCGCGGTCGGGCTGCGCGAGGTGCTCGAGGAGGACTACCTCCGCTTCCGGATCGAGCAGGTCGCCTATCTGGGCCACACGCTCGAGGAGGCCGGCGCGACCGCGCTTCGCCCCTTCGGCGGCCATGCCGTCTATCTCGACGCGGGCGCCATGCTGCCGCACCTCCCGCCGGCCGAGTTCCAGGCGCAGGCGCTGACCTGCGCGCTCTACCTCGCCGGCGGGGTTCGCGCAGTCGAGATCGGCTCCGTGATGGCCGGACGCGATCCCGAGACAGGCGAGAACCGCCACCCGCCGCTCGAGCTCGTGCGCCTCGCCGTCCCCCGTCGCGTCTACACGAGCCGCCAGCTCGAGCTCGCCGCCGAGGCCGCGGCTGAGGTGATGGTCGACCCCGGCGGAATCCGCGGACTCGAGATCGTGTCCGAGGCGCCCGTGCTCCGCCACTTCACAGCGCGCTTCCGCCCCGCGCCGGGCTCGGCCCGGGGCCACTAGGATCCGGCCCGGTGCAGACTCTCCGGCGCACGCCCCTCTACGAGCGCCACGCCGCCCTCGGCGCGCGCCTCGTCCCCTTCGCGGGCTGGGAGATGCCCGTGCAGTACACGTCCATCACGGACGAGCACCGCGCCGTGCGTGAGTCCGCCGGCGTCTTCGACGTCTCCCACATGGGCCAGCTCGAGAGCGCGCGGGCCCGGTGCGCACGCCTACCTGCAGGCGCGGCTCTCGAACGACCTCGACAAGATCGGCGCGGGCCAGGCCCAGTACACGCTGCTCACGAACGAGGCCGGCGGCATCGTCGACGACCTGATCGCCTACCGCCGCGGCGAGGACGACTATCTGCTCGTCGTCAACGCGTCGAACGTCGAGCCGGACCACCGCGCGCTCTCCGAGGCCGAGAACACGTCCGACGATCACGCTCTCCTGGCCGTGCAAGGCCCGGAGGCGCTCGACCGCCTCGGGCTCGAGCTCGAACCGTTTACGTTCCGAGAAGAGGACGTGCTCGGCGTCTCCTGCATCGTCGCCGGCACGGGCTACACGGGTGAGCGAGGCTGCGAGATCGGCTGCGATCCCGACGACGCGCCCCGCCTCTGGGATGCCGTCCTCGAGCGCAGCGTCACGCCCTGCGGGCTCGGCGCCCGCGACACGCTCCGCCTCGAGGTCTGCTACCCGCTGCACGGGAACGACCTCACGCCCGAGCGGACTCCGATCGAGGCCGGGCTCGGCTGGGCCTGCGCCCTCGGCAAGGAGTTCACGGGCGTCGACCGGCTCCGGCGCCAGAAGGAGGAGGGTCCGGACGAGAAGCTGGTCGCCTTCGTGATGGACGACAAGGGCATCCCGCGACAGGGCATGGCGATCGCCGAGGGCGGCGAGGTCACCTCGGGCTCGCTCTCGCCGATGCTCGGCGTCGGGATCGGCCTTGCGTACGTCCCGGCCGACCGCGTCGAGCCCGGCACCGAGCTCACCGTCGACCTGCGCGGACGGGCCCGCAAGGGACATATCGTGAAGAAGCCGATCTACGAACGAGAGGGGAGCTAGCGATGGCGGCCGAGGAGAGCTACCCGGACGAGCTCCGGTACCACAAGGAGCACGACTGGGCCCGGGTCGACGGCGACACCGCGACGCTCGGCGTCACCTGGTACGCACAGGACGCGCTCGGCGAGATCGTCCACTACGAGGCGCCGAAGCAGGGAAGCTCGGTGGCCCGCGACGAGAGCTACGGCGAGGTCGAGTCAGTGAAGGCGGTTTCCGACCTGATCTCCCCGGTCTCCGGCGAGGTCACGCAGGTCAACCAGGCGGTCGTCGACGAGCCCGAGAAGATCAACGACGACCCCTATGGCGACGGCTGGCTCATCAAGGTGACTCTTTCCGACACGTCCGAGCTCGACGACCTGATGGACGCGGCCTCCTACCGCGAGCTTCTGGAGACCTCGTAGGGGGCGAGGCATGCCTCGCCCGCCGGCCCGCCCGTGTCACACCCCTTCCTCTCCCTGACGGACGACGACCGGGAGGAGATGCTCGCCGTCGTCGGAGTCGCGAGCGTCGACGACCTCTTCGGCGACATCCCCGCCGGCGTTCGGCTCCGGCGCGAGCTCGACCTCGAGCCGCCGCTCTCGGAGCCCGAGCTCGTGGCGCACCTGAGTGAGCTGGCGACGCGCAACGTGCCGGTCGGGGACGAGCTCTCGTTCCTCGGCGCCGGCATGTACGACCACTACGTGCCCGCCGTCGTCGACGCCGTTCTCTCACGCGGGGAGTTCCTGACCGCCTACACGCCCTACCAGCCCGAGATGAGCCAGGGCGTCCTCCAGGCGATCTTCGAGTACCAGACCGTGATCTGCGAGCTGACAGGGATGGACGTCTCGAACGCGTCGGGCTACGACGGGCCGTCCGTCGCCGCCGACGCGTGCTACATGGCGAAGCACGTCACCGGCCGGTCGAAGGTCGTGCTGGCCGAGGCGCTGAACCCACAGGTGCGCCAGGTCGTGAAAACGTACGCGCCGGGGTTCGGGCTCGACGTCGTCGAGGTCCCGCACGCCGACGGCGTCACCGATCCGGACGAGCTCCGGAGTGCCGCGGAGGACGCGGCCTGTGTCCTCTTCGGACAGCCGAACTTCTTCGGCTGTCTGGAGCCGGCTCCCGAGCTCGCGGCGGCGGCGAACGAGGCGGGAGCGCTGCCGGTCGCCTCGGTCGACCCACTGTCGCTCGGCGTCCTGGAGGCGCCCGGCAACTACGGCTGCGCCATCGCGATCGGCGAGGGCCAGGGCGCGGGCAACTATCTCGCCTTCGGCGGGCCGCACTACGGGTTCCTCGCGGCCAAGCAGGACTACGTCCGCCGCATGCCCGGCCGAATCATCGGCGAGACGACCGACCTCGACGGCGAGCGCGGCTTCGTCCTCACCCTCCAGACACGCGAGCAGCACATCCGGCGCGAGAAGGCGACGCACAACATCACGACGAACCAGACGCTGCTTGCGATCGCCGGGCTCGTCTACCTCTCCTGGCTCGGGCCGCAGGGCCTCCGCGAGCTCGGGGAGACGTGTATGGGCCTGGCCGCGTACGCGCGCGAGCGGCTCGAGCTGCCGGTCGCCTTCCCGGGCCGGACGAGCTTCAAGGAGCTCGTCGTCAGAGTCGACGGCAACGCCAATGACGTCGTTCGCGCGGCCCGCGAGCGCGGCGTCCACCCGGGCTACGCGCTGGGGCGCGACTACGCAGGGCATGGACGATGCGCTGCTCGTCTGCGTAACCGAGAAGCGAAGCCCGGAGGACATCGACCGCCTCGCCGAGGTGCTCGCGGAGGTGGCGGCGTGAAGCTGATCTTCGAGAAGTCGCGGCCCGGACGGCGCGCCTCGACGCTGCCGGCCTACGACGTGCCGCAGGCCGAAGTTCCCTCCGAGCTCGCCCGCGCGCGCGGCGCCGCGGCTCCCCGAGCTGGCCGAGCCCGAGGTCGTCCGCCACTTCTCGGCGCTCGCCGCGCGGACCTTCGGCGTCGACACCGGCTTCTATCCGCTCGGCTCCTGCACGATGAAGCACAACCCGCGCGTGAACGAGCGCGTCGTCCAGCTCCCCGGCTTTCGCGACCTGCATCCGCTTCAGGAGGAGGAGGGCGCGCAGGGCGCGCTCGAGCTGATGTGGCGCCTGCAGGAGATCCTCGCCGAGGTGGCCGGGCTCGACGCGGTCTCGCTCCAGCCGGCCGCGGGATCGCAGGGCGAGGTGACCGGGCTCATGCTGATGCGGGCGTACTTCGCCGACCGGGGCGAGGCCGAGCGGCGGAGGAACGTCTTCGTCGCGGACACCGCGCACGGCACGAACCCGGCGAGCGTGACCATGGCCGGCTACACGCTCCAGAAGGTCGGGACGGACGAGCGAGGCAATCTCGACCTCGACCTCCTGCGGGAGAACGTCGACGAGGAGACGGCCGGGCTCATGCTCACGAACCCGTCGACGCTCGGCCTCTTCGACGAGCACATCGAGGAGGTCGCCGAGATCTTCCACGACGCAGGCGCGCTCCTCTACTACGACGGCGCGAACCTGAATGCGGTCTGCGGCATCTCGCGGCCCGGCGACATGGGCTTCGACATCGTCCACTACAACCTCCACAAGACCTTCTCGCAGCCGCACGGAGGCGGCGGCCCGGGCGGCGGGCCCGTCGCGGTCCGCGATGTGCTGGAGCCGTTCCTGCCGGTGCCCGCGGTGGTGCGCGACGGCGACGAGTTCCGGCTCGACTACGACCGGCCGAAGACGATCGGGAAGGTGCGCGGGCTGTTTGGGCCATTCGGGGTGTTCGTGCGCTCGTACGCGTTCATCCGGATGTACGGTCCGCGGCTACGCGAGATGTCGGAGGCGGCCGTCCTGAACGCGAACTACCTGCTGGCGCGGCTGCGGGACGTCTACGACCTGCCGTTCGACCGGCTCTGCATGCACGAGTTCGTGCTGTCGGCCCGGAACCTGAAGCGAGAGCACGGTGTCAGCGCGCTCGACGTCGCGAAGCGGCTCATGGACTTCGACTTCCATCCGCCGACGATCTACTTCCCGCTCATCGTCCCGGAGGCGCTCATGATCGAGCCGACCGAGACGGAGCCGAAGGAGACGCTCGACGCGTTCGTGGACGCGATGCTGGCGATCGCGCGCGAGGCCGCTCGGGAGCCGGACGTGGTGAAGGAGGCGCCGCACGGCCGGCCGGTGAAGCGGCTGGACGAGGTCAAGGCGGCGAAGCGGGCGATCGTGAAGTACGGGTTCGACGAGCACCCCGATCTCTCGGGCACGCCGTCGGAGGGCGAGGCGGTCGAGGCGCAGAAGGGGGCGTAGCCTGTGCGGCGGCTCGGAATCGTCCACCGCTGGAGCGGGTCGCCGGACGCCGACTGGTATCCGTGGCTCCGCGACGAGCTGCTTGCCCTCGACCCGCCGCCGTTCGCAGAGGTCGCGATCCCGGCGATGCCGGAGCCGGACCGGCCGGATCCTGCGACGTGGGTTCCCGCTGTGGCGGACGTGGCTCGGCGACGATCCGGCCGAGCTGGCCGAGACCGTGCTCGTGGCCCACAGCGTCGGGTGTCAGGCGACGGTGCGCGCGCTCGCGACGTTGCGAGGCGAGCGGGCGGTGGACGGCGTGCTCCTGGTTGCTCCTTGGTTCTGGCTCGCCGAGGACGAGCAGGACGAGACGAGCGCGCTCTGGGAGGAGTCGACGTTCGACGAGCGCGGTGCCAGGCGGGCGGCCGGCCGGGTGGTCGCTCTCGTCTCCGACAACGACCCGTTCACGCCCGACTGGGAGGCGAACGGCGACGCGTGGCGGAAGCGGCTCGGGGCCGAAGTCGTCCTGGAGCCGGGGGGAGGGCACTTCGAGGGCGCCGAGGAGCCGCGGATCCTGGAGCTCGTCCGATCCCGGTTTGGGGCTCTGGGCGGGTCGTAACCCGGGGTCTCGGGCGCGTCGGCCGAGGCCGATGTTCCACTCTCGGCACACTCGCGTGTCCCACACGCGCGCTTTTCGGCGTTACGCTCGCGCGTGAGCAGGGGGGCGGGTCGGGACCCGTAGTCAGACGCGCGCGCCGATTAACTCCCGGCGCGCTGCGGCGCTCGCCGGCGCCGAAGCTGCTTCGGTAGCCTCGCCCGGTGCGCCTCTACCGGATCCCGTTCTCGACCAACGTCGAGCGCGTCGCGCTCGCGCTCGCCTACAAGGGGCTCCAGGCCGAGCCCGTCGAGATCGACCCGAACAACCGAA
The DNA here is from genome assembly GCA_963814525.1 of uncultured Actinomycetes bacterium. Lineage (GTDB taxonomy): Bacteria > Actinomycetota > Thermoleophilia > Gaiellales > Gaiellaceae > CAVRUF01. The sequence continues at coordinate 73,256 of CAWFDH010000009.1, forward strand.
GCCCGGTCGTTGCCGCGAGCGGCCAGGAGCTCGTGCCGGTGCTCGACGACGATGGGCGCATTGTCTTCGACTCCACGCGCATTCTCGAGTACTTGGAGGAGCGGTATCCCGACCCGCCGCTCTACCCGCGCGAGCCGGCGCGCCGCGCCGAATGCGTCCTCCTCGTCGATTGGTTCAACCGCGTCTGGAAGTCGGCGCCAAACGCGATCGAGGCCGAGCTTCGACAGGTCAACCCCGACGCGGCACAAGATCGCGACGCGCGGCGGCGAGATGGCGCGGTCACTTGACCTCTTCGAGTCGCTCCTCGCCGACCGGGACTACCTGCTCGGCGACTTCTCGGCAGCCGACGCGGCGGCGTTCCCGTTCCTGAAGTACTCACTTCTCCATGACCCGGACGACGAGGAGCTCTTCCACCGAGTCCTCGTCGACAACCTGCCGCTCGGCGTCGGGCACCCTCGCGTCGCCGCGTGGATCCGCCGCATGGACGCGCGGCCGCGCGTGCCCTCCTAAGCGTTGACGACGTAGACGGGGGTGCCGACGTCGACGAGCGTGAAGAGCGTTTCGGCATCCGGGATTCGCATCCGGATGCAACCGTGCGAGGCCGAGTAGCCGATCGACGCCGCGTCCGGTGTCCCGTGGATCCCGACCGCGGTCGCATCGAGGCCCATCCAGCGAGTCCCGAGCGGGTTGCCCGGCCCCGGCGGAATCGGCTTCTCGTCCTTAGCCCACTCGCTGTCGGGCGGGATCCACCACGGGTCACGCTGCATCGTCACGATCTCCCAGCCGCCGAGCGGAGTCGGGAACTTCTTCGACCCCGTAGCGACGCCGAACGACCGCGCAAGTGCAGGCCCGTCGTAGAGCTGGAGCTGGTTCGAGGCCCGGCGGATGACGACGATCGGGCCGTAGTCGTCCGGAGTCAGCTCCGGCTCTACTGCGACGAAAGGCAGCGGGAGCTTGACCGAGCGAAACGACGACTCGAGCGCGCGGACGAGTTGCTTCACGAGCCGGGGCCGGTCGATCCGGCGTCCCTCCTCGGCCTCGGTGAAGGCGGGCGCGAGGTTCCGAAGCCCGATCAGCTCGGAATTGACCGGAGCTTCCCGGTACTTGCGATCGAGGCGCGCGACATAACGCTGGATCGCCTTGCGATCGATGCCGACCTCGACGTCGAGGCGCTCGTTCTCGCGTGCCTCGAGGGCGGCTACCACAGCGCCCCGAACGGCCGTGTCCGCGCCGAGCTCGGCCGGGCCCACCTTCCAGCTCCGATCCTCGTGGTAGAAGCTGATCGGCGTGCCGTAACGCTCGGAGATCCGTGCCCGCGCGCCCTCTGACGTCAGCCCTCCGACGGCGACCCCGCCGACGGTCACGCCCTCGGCGATCAGCGGCAGCGGGATGCCGGCTGCGGGCACGGCCGAGCCGAAGGCGCCGAGAGCGAGCACGGTGACGAGAAGCGCTCGAAGCACGGCCTCAATGGTAGGCGCAAATCGCGCTCGCGCGGAAGGGAAGCCCCGCGCGGATCAGCCGGCCGCCGCAAGCTGGCCGCACGCGGCCTCGATGTCCCGCCCGCGGGTCAGTCGGACTGTCGCGACGAGTCCCCCGGCGGTCAGCGCCGCCCGGAAGGACTCGATCGCCTCCCGGCTCGAGCCGGCGTGCAGGCCGGTCGGGTTGTAAGGGATCAGGTTGACCTTGAACGCCTCGCGGTCGAGGAGCGCGGCAAGCTGCCGGGCCTGCTCGGCCCGGTCGTTCACACCGGCCAGCAGCACGTACTCGACAAAGACCTTGCGGCCGGTCCGCCGGTGGTGCTCACGGCAGAGAGCCAGAACGTCGGCGAGCGGGTAGCGGTCGTTGACCGGCATCAGCTCGCTCCTGAGCGCATCCTCGGGAGCGTGGAGCGAGAGCGCCAGGCGGATCGGCTCTGCCACCTCCGCGACGAACCGCTGCAAGCCGGGGAGCCAGCCGACCGTGGAGACCGTAGTGCGCCGGTGCGTGATTCCGAGGTCCGGCAGCCGCCGCGCAGCGCCGAGGACGTTGTCGAAGTTGAGCATCGGCTCGCCCATGCCCATGAAGACCGCGTGGTCGAGGTCGCCGAGCCGTCTGAAGTGGAGCGCCTGATCCAGGATCTCCCAGGGCGTGAGGTTCCGGCCGAAACGCATGCGGCCTGTCGCGCAGAAGGTGCAGGTGAGCGGACATCCGGACTGGCTCGAGAGGCAGAGCGAGCGCCGTCCGTCGCGATAGCGCATCAGCACTGCCTCGACCGGATGCCCATCGTCCGTGCGGAAGAGCGCCTTCACTGTCCCGTCCTTGCTCGTGGCCTCCTGGACGAGCTCGAGCGTCGAGTACGGGACGGCGTCTGTCAGCTCTGCGCGGAGCTCCGCAGGCACGTTCGTCATCACCCCGTAGCCGGGCGCGCCGCGCGCAGCCCAGTCCCAGACCTGACCGGTCCTGTAGGCCGGTTCGCCGCGCCGAGTCAGTAGCTCGTCGACGAGCGTGAGATCCATCGCGGGAGACACGGTAGTGCGGTTAACCGAACCCCGAGAGAGGTGCTGGCACTGCTGCGCTCACGTAGCCCGGGCCGCATGATGCCCGCATCACAGCGCGAGGCACCCTCAGCCTCGCATCCCCTCTCGAATCGTGCGGGTGGGCATCTCGCCCGCCCGCACGTCTCGGCTTCCTCGAGGTTACGCTGGCCGCATGATCGACCTTCGTTCAGACACGCTCACGAAGCCGACGCCGGGCATGCGGCGCGCCATGGCGGAGGCCGAGGTCGGAGACGAGCAGAAGCGCGAGGACCCGACCGTGATCGCGCTCGAGGAAAGAGCCGCGGCCCTTCTCGGGCACGAGGCAGCGGTCTACGTCCCGACGGCGACGATGGCCAACCAGATGGCGCTTCGCCTCCATTCAGAGCCCGGCGACGAGGTGATCGCAGAGGCGAACGCTCACGTCTTCCGCTACGAGCTCGGCGGCCCGGCCGTGCACTCCGGTCTCTCGATGCGGCCGATCCACACGCGCGACGGGCGCTTCGGGCCCGAGGACGTCGCGGAGCGGATCAGCCCGCCGGGCGACCTGCACGCGGCCCCGAGCCGGATCGTCTGCGTCGAGAACACGCACAACGGCGGCGGAGGGCGAGTCTGGCCGCCCGAGCAGCTGCGGGCAGTCGTCGCCGAGGCGCGAAGGCACGGGCTCGCTGTGCATCTCGACGGTGCGCGACTCCTGAACGCCGCCGTCGCGAGCGGCGTCCCGGCCGCCGAGCTCGGGCGCGAGTTCGACACCGTGACGCTCTGCCTGTCGAAGGGACTCGGCTGCCCGCTCGGCGCTGTCCTCGCCACCTCGGCCGAGGCCGAGCCGAGAGCGCGACGATTCAAGCACATGTTCGGAGGCGCGATGCGGCAGGCCGGAGTGGTTGCGGCGGCCGGGGTCTATGCGCTCGAGCACCACGTCGAGCGCCTGGCGGACGACCATGCGAACGCCCGGCGGCTCGCCGAAGGGCTGGCGGCCGCCGGCCTTCCCGTCGACGTCGGCGCGGTCGAGTCGAACTTCGTTCTCCTCGACGCCGGCCGGCTCGGGATGACCGGCGACGAGGCTCTCGCGCTGCTCCGGGCCGAAGGCGTTCTCTTCTCGTTCTCGGTCGCGAAGGACGTCCTGCGCGCCGTCACGCACCTTGATGTCGACGCGGCGGACATCGAGGCGGCGATCGAGGCGGGCACGCGGGCCCTGACGGGCGATCGACGCGGCGTCGAGCTCGCCGCGGACGGCCCGACGCCGTACTGATGGCTGTCCCCGAGGCGCTCGCCACCGAGCTCTCGCGACGGATCCGGAGCTTCCAGCGGAAGGAGCGCGTGCCGGGCGTCAGCGCGGCGGTCGCGCGCCGCGGCGAGCTCCTCTGGGAGGAGGCGGTCGGCCTCGCCGATGTCGAGGCGGGCACGGAAGTGACGCCGGACACGCAGTATCGCGTCGGGTCGATCACGAAGACGTTCACCGCGGTCGCGATCCTGCAGCTCCGCGACGCCGGCGCCCTGGCGCTCGACGACAGGCTCGGCGACCACATCGAGGAGGCGGCGCATCCGGGCCCGACGATCGGGCGCCTCCTCTCGCACAACTCGGGTCTCCAGCGTGAGCCGGTGGGAGTGGCGTGGGAGACGATGGAGTGGCCGACGGTCGAGGAGTTCCTCGGCCGGCTGGTGGAGGCCGAGCAGCTGCTCGCGCCCGGACGCTTCTGGCACTACTCGAACCTCGGCTTCGCGCTCCTCGGCGAGGTCGTGGCGCGCGAGGCCGAACGCCCGTACCGCGAGGTCGTGCAGGAGCGCATCCTCGACCCGGTCGGCCTGCGTCGAACGACGTGGGATCCGATCGAGCCGCGGGCGCGCGGGTACCTCGTCGAGCCCTACTCGGACGGCGTCCGGCGCGAGCGCGACGACATCGACATTCGCGCGGAGGACGCGGCGGGGCAGCTCTGGTCGACGACCGGGGATCTCTGCCGCTGGGCGGCGTTCCTCTCGGATCCCGACCCGACCGTGCTCGCGACCGAGGCGGCCGAGGAGATGCACTCGGTTCAGGTCATGACCGACGAAGGCTGGAAGTCGGCCTGGGGGCTGGGGCTCGAGCTGGCGCGCGCCGGTGACCGGATCCTCGCGGGCCACAGCGGCGGCATGCCGGGTCACATCACAGCCTTCACGTACTCGAGGCGTGACGGGATCGCGGCGGCCGTACTCGCGAATGCGTACGCGTCCTCCGACGAGGAGGCCGAGGGCCTCGCGCTTGCGGCCGTGAAGACGCTTCCGTCCGAGCCGGAGCCCTGGCGGCCGGAGGCGGAGTCGGTGCCCGAGCGAATCGCGGGGATCCTGGGTCGCTGGTTCTCCGAGGGTGAGGAGACGATCTTCTCGTGGCGAACCGGCCGCCTCGAGGCGCGGCGGGCCACCGACTCCCTGGACGAGGAGCCGTCCCTGTTCGCCGAGGAGGCTCCCGACCGCTTCCGGGTCGCCTCGGGCCGCGAACGCGGGGAGGTGCTGCGGGTCGTCCGCGACGAGGCCGGCGACCGTCGTCAAGCTCTACTGGGCGACCTACCCCTTCAAGCGCGTGCCCTTCACGTTCGGAGAGCCGTGATGCCCCACTGGATCTGTCGCGCGTGCGCGATGCAGTATCCGGAGACCGCCGAGCCGCCGGCCGCCTGCCCGGTCTGCGAGGACGAGCGCCAGTACGTGCCGGACGAGGGGCAGCGGTGGACGACGCTCGACGAGCTGCGGGAGCGGCACCGCGCCGAGATCCGCGAGCTCGAGCCCGGACTCGTCGGAATCGGCATGGAACCCACGTTTGCGATCGGGCAGCGGGCGCTCCACGTGGGCGGCGACGGCGTTCGGATTTTGTGGGACTGCATCCCGCTCCTCGACGACGAGATCACGATGCGAGTCGAGGCGCTCGGCGGCATCGACGTGATCGCGGTCTCGCACGTCCACTACTACTCGACGATGGTGGAGTGGGCGGACGCGTTCGAGGCGCGGATCCTCGTCCACGCGGACGACAGGGAGTGGGTGCTGCGCCCGAGTCCGCGGGTCGAGCTCTGGGAGGGCGAGACTCGCGAGCTCGGGCCCGGCCTGACGCTCGTCCGCTGCGGCGGACACTTCGAAGGCGGGCAGGTGCTCCACTGGACAGAGGGCGCCGAGGGTCGCGGGGCGCTCCTCTCGGGCGACATCGTTCAGGTCGTCCCCGATCGGCGGTTCGTGAGCTTCATGCGGAGCTACCCGAACCTGATCCCGCTTCCCGCGCAGGAGATTCGGCGGATCGCGGCACACGCTCGCGCCGTTTGAGTTCGACCGCATCTACGGCGCCTGGTGGGATCGCGTCGTCCCGCACGACGCCAAGGCGGCCGTGGCCCGCTCCGCCGAGCGGTACATCCGCGCCATCGGGGCCGCGTAGACGACCGCGCGCGCGCGGTTGTCGGGCACCCGGTCTCGGTCCAACCGCCCCCGCCGCGCCGAACAGCACCCGCACCGCCATCGTGGCCCGAATCACGGCTCCGGAAGAGCCGAAGTGCGCGTCTCGCGGCACTCTCGTCGCACTTTCGTCACGAAGGTCAGCGTCCATCAGGGCCACGGCCGAGGGTCAGACCCTCGCGGTCTTCGCTCCCGGAGACGCGTCCGCGGTCGCTCGATAGCCTCGAACCGTGGCCGAGCGGGTGGGCATCCGGGAGATCCTCGAAGACCGAGGCGTGCGCGCCGTCATCGGGCTCGCGTTCCTCGTCATGGCCGGGTTCGGCCTCGTCCTGCCCGGTGCTGCCGCTCTTCGCGCGCTCGTTCGGGGTCGACTACGGCTCCGCGAGCCTGCTCGTCTCCGCCTTCGCGTTCACCCGGCTCGGCGCCGACCTGGTCGCCGGGCCGCTCGTCGACCGCTACGGCGAGCGTCTCACGGGCGGCGTCGGGATCGCCCTGACCGCCGGGAGCGCTCTCGCCACCGCGCTGGCGCCGAGCTTCGGAGCCGCGGTCGCCTTCTGGGCCGCCGGCGGCGCCGGGTCGGCCGTCATGTTCGCGGCCTTCTACAGCTACCTCCTGAAGGCGGTCCCCAAGGAGCGCATGGCGCGCGCGCTCGGCCTCTTCTACGGCGCCTTCAACGGCGGGATGATCGCCGGCGGAGCCGTCGGAGGCTTCGTCGCGCACGTCGCCGGCCTCGAGACGCCGCTCGTCGTCTACGCGGGCGTCCTCGCGGTCGCCGCCGTGCTCTTCCTCCGGGTGATCCCGGACCATCCGGGCCGGCGGACCGAGCCGCCGCTCTCGACCGAGGAGGCCGAGCGCGAGCGCGACCTGCCCGTGACCCGCCAAGGCCGTACGACCCTCGGCCGGCTGTTCCGCACGCCGGGCTTCGCGGTCGTCATGGTCGTGAACCTCGCCTACCTCTGGATGGTCGCCGCGGTCTTCAACACGCTCGTCCCCTTCTTCGCCAAGGACGAGCTAGGCATCTCCACCGTCGGAATCGGCGTCATCTTCGCGGTCATGCTCGCCGCGGAGTTCGCCGTTCTCTACCCGGCGGGCAGCGCCGCCGACCGGCACGGGCGGAAGGCCGTGATGGTGCCGGCCCTCACGGGGCTCGCCGTCATGACCGTGCTCGTCGGCTTCACGGGGACGCCGATCGTCTTCGGGCTCGCGCTCGCCCTGCTCGGCGTCGCCTCCGGCTACGCGGGCGTCCCGCCCGCCGCGATGCTCGCGGACGTGACCCCCGACGAGTGGTCGGGAACCGCGGTCGGCACCTTCCGCTTCTTCGGCGACGTCGGGCTCGCGCTCGGACCGATCGTCGCGGGCTACGCGGCCTCCGGGCTCGGCTTCGAGGCCGCGTTCGCGTTCGCGGCCGCTCCGACCGTCGTCGCGCTCGTCCTCGTCCTCAGGATGCGCGAGACGCTTCGGCCCGCCGTCGCCCCGTCGGCGTAGAGCCCCGCGCGTACCCCCGGAGCAGCGCGTCGACCTGGACGCCGAGCAGGAACGTCAGGACCGAGACGTAGAGGTACGTCATGAGGACGATCACGATCGAGAGGTTCCCGAAGAGGGATTTGTAGCTCGCGACCGTCGTCGCGTACCAGTCGAAGAGGAGCGTGGTGACGATCCACGCCGCGGTCACGACGACGGCCGAGACACTGATGAGCGAGCGACGCTGGTGACGTGCCGGCGCGAAGCGAATCAGCATCACGACCACGCCCGTCATCAGCAGGATCGCCCCGACCCAACGGGCGAAGAAGATCGCGACCCCGCTCGTCAGGCCGATCCGGTTGGCGATCTCAGGCCCAAGCTGTAGAGCGACGATGGCGAGGCCGAGCGCGATGGTGGTCGCGATCGCGAGCACGATGGAGATGCCGATCCGCTTCGGGGTCGACCGGCTCTCGGGCGTGCCGTAGATCAGGTTCAGGCTCCCCATGACCGCCCGAATGGCACCTGACACCTCCCAGACGGCGAGGCCGACACCGAGCGTGAGCCAGAAGCCGCTGCCGCCAGAGAGAACCTCCTCGACAGTCGCGTTGACGACGGCATAGGCGCCCGTCGAGACCCGGCTCAGGAGCTCCGGTGCGACCTGCTCCCGGTAGACCTCCTCGAAGTCGAAGAAGCCGAGCACGGCGACGCCGGCGAGCAGGAGGGGCACCAGCGCGAAGAGGACCCGAAAGGAGATCGCGCTTGCATACGTGAGGACGTCGTTGGCGGCGAAGCCCTCGTAGATGTCGATGCCGAGCCGCCGGGCGCCGCGCCGGCTGAGGAGGGAACGAAGGCGTCCCCAGTCGTCGGCGAACCCGGACGCGTCGGGCGCCCGGGTTCGCCTTACGGTCTCCGCCATGAGTTACCCGGTCCCCCCGGGACACGGCGGAGAAACGCCGCCCCGAGATCCCGTCTGGATCCCGGGGCGGCGAGCTTTCCTACTCGTACTGGAGCGCCCGGAGCACGTTCAGCTTCGACGCTCTGCGGGCGGGAAGGATCGCCGCCAGGAGCCCCGCGATGATCGCCACGATCACGAACGCGATCAGCGAGCCGTACGGGATCGCGAACTGGAGGTCGTACTGGGACAGCGCCCGAGTGAGGAGCAGCGCGAGGAAGATCCCGAGGGGGAGCCCCAGCGCGGTGCCGATCAGCGCAGTGATCACGCTCTCGTGGCGCACCATGCGCCTCGCCTGCCGGCGCGTCATGCCGACCGCTCGCAGCATCCCCAGCTCGCGCGTCCGTTCGAATACCGAAAGGACGAGCGTGTTGACCATCCCGAACAGGCTGATGATCACCGACAGGGCGAGGAGCACGTACAGCAGCAGTAGGAACTGCTGGATCTCCCGGTCTTCTTTGTCGATCCACTCCTGCCGGGTCTGGACGCGGGTGTCGGCGAAGGTTTCGAGCTCGCGCTCGAGAGCCGCCTTCTGGGTCTCGCTCGGATCGCCGGCGACGTTCACGAGCGTGAAGCGATTGCGAGGGCGGTCGTACAGGCCGTCGAACGCGTCCTTCGAGACGCTGGCGCTGCCGAGCAGCGGATAGAAGGGGCTGCCCTCGTAGATGCCGCGCACGACGAAGTCCTTGGTCTCGTTCTCGGTCGAGAGGACCGGGAACGTGTCGCCGACGGCGAGGTCGTTGTCCTCGGCGAAGTTGTCTGGGAGGATCGCGCCGTCGTCGCCGAGTTCGCGCAAGCACCTCGTCGGAGCCCTCCTCCCAGCGGAAGTCGTAGACCTCGTCGATGGCGGGATCGAGGCCGGTGAGGTTGCCGCCGTTGCCGTCGATCTCGGCGATGTCCTGCCGCACATTGCTGACGGTCTCGACGTTGTTCGCGCCCTCGACTGCGTCACCTACGGCGGCCGGGAACTCCGAGTAGCCGTCCTGGGACGTGACGATCAGGTCGGCCTGGATCTGTCGCTCGATCGCATCGCTGTTCGAGACGCGCAGACCCTGCGCGAGCACCGCCACGAAGGTGACGAGGGCGATGCCGATCATCAGCGCTGCCGCGGTTGCTGCGGTGCGGCCCGGGTTGCGCTGCGCGTTCCTCTCCGCGAGTCGGCCCGCCGCTGCCGCCGAGCCGCCGCGCCGGGATGCCGACGAGCTGCGCGAGCGGCTTGACGAGCCGGGACGAGAGCATCGCGACCCCGATGAAGAGCGCCAGCACGCCGACTCCCAGCAGGGCGAATCGGTGGCCGGTGGGGATGTCGTCGGCGAGCGTGCCGTAGGCGAGAGCTAGGACGGCGAGTGCGACGATGACTGACCGCGATGTACGGCGTGAACCGCGCGAAGCGGCCGCGCGGGAGTGTCGCACCCTCGCGGACTGCGGCGATCGGCGGCACGCGCGTCGCGCGCAGAGCAGGGAAGAGTCCCGCGACGAGCGTCACGAGCGTCCCGACGAGCAGCGACACGACGATCGTCCGCGTCGCGAAGACCGTCTGCGTTTGCGGCAGGTCGAGGTTCAGCGCCTTGAAGAGCTCAGTCAGGCCGACGGCGAGCCCGAGCCCTGCGAAGAGGCCGATGATCGACGCTCCCGAGGCCGATCACGAGCGCCTCGATGACGACGGAGGCGAGGACCTGGCGCCGCGACGCGCCGATGGTGCGCAGCGTGGCGAACTCGCGCGTCCGCTGCGCGACCGTGATCGAGAGCGTGTTGAAGATGACGAAGCCGCCGACGAAGAGGGCGATTCCGGCGAACGAGAGCAGGAAGTAACGGATGATCTTCGTGAATGTGGCGATCTCGCTCGAGTCCTCGTCAGCCTGCTCGCCGCCCGTGCGGACGGTGACGTCGGCGCCGAGGTCGGCCTGGATCCGCTCGGTGAGCTGCTCGGAAGTGACACCCTCTTCCGCGGCGGCCTGCACCGCGTCGAGCTGGCCCTCCTTCTCGAGCAGCCTCTGCGCCGTCGGGATGTCGAAGATCGCGAACGTGGCGCTTCCGAGCGAGCTGACGTCGCCGTACTTGGCGATGCCGACGATCTCGAACTGCTCGGCGGGGCCGATCGCGGCAACGCCGATCCGGTCACCGACGTTCAGCTTCTCGTCGTCGGCCGTGCCTTCGTCGACGGCCACCTCGCCGGCGTCGGTCGGCCACCGGCCCTCGACGAGGTTCAGGGGATTGAAGCGGTCGTACTCGGAAGACGTGTCGATGCCGAACGCGAGCGCAGGTGCGCCACCGGTATCGATCGCCTCGCCGTCGGGCTTCAGGAGCTTCGTCTGGTCGTCCTGGACCGACCCCGTCGCGACCTCGACGCCGTCGACGGCCCGGACGCGCTCGAGCGTCTCCTCCGGGATCGGGGGCGCCTGGGCCGACTCTCCCTCGAAGTTGATCCCGGCCTCCTTGCCGCTCACGACGGCGTCGGTGCCGGCGTACGACTCGACGAAGATCGTGTCGAACGCCTTGTCGATCGTGTCCGTCAGGACGTAGGCGCCGCTCATCATCGCGACGCCGAGGATGATCGCGAACGCGGTCAGAGCGGCCCGGAGCTTGCGTCCCGCCGATGCCCCTGAGCGCGACGCGAATCACAGGGCAGCCACTTCTTCCATGACCTGGAGGATGTCGTGCTGGTCGCAGCGGCCCAGCTCGCGCACGATCTGGCCGTCGCCGAGGAAGAGGACGCGGTGCGCAATCGCAGCCGCGCGCGGGTCGTGCGTGACCATGACGGTCGTCTGGCCGTAGGACTCGACCGACTCGCGAGAGAAGCTCGAGGATCTCGATGCTCGTCTGCGAGTCGAGGTTGCCGGTCGGCTCGTCCGCGAACATGACGGTCGGCTGCGAGACGAGCGCGCGCGCGATCGCGACCCGCTGCTGCTGACCTCCGGAGAGCTCGGACGGCCGGTGCTTGAGCCGGTCTTCGAGCCCGACCTTGCCGATCAGATCGTCTACGAACTTCTTGTCCGGCGACTTCCCGGACAGCTCGGTCGGCAGGAGGATGTTCTCCTCGGCGTTCAGCATCGGGAGCAGATTGAAGAACTGGAAGACGAAGCCGATATGCCGCCGGCGGAGCTTCGTCAGATCGTTGTCGCCGAGGTTCGTGATCTCGGTGCCGTCGATCGTTACGGAGCCCGATGTGGGCCGATCGAGGCCGGCGAGGATGTGCATGAGCGTCGACTTGCCCGAGCCCGAGGGGCCCATGACGGCGGTGAGCTTGCCCTTCGCAACGTCGAGCGAGACGCCGCGCAGCGCGTCGACGGCCGTGTCGCCCTCGCCGTAGCGGCGGGTGACGTCATGTGCGGAGACGACCGCGTCCGTCGACGCCGCAGCCTGCTGCGATTCGAGAGTGCCTGCTTCCATGTGAAGAACCTCCAAACGAGCGGGGGGACGGCCCCTAGGGTTTCAACTACGCGCAGCCGCTTCAAGGTGGGGAGCCGCCGTCTTTACCTACGGTTAACCGAACCGAGATGCCTCGCACGCGAGGCCTCTCGCTATCGTCAGCCAGGTGCGAAATCCGCTCGACCGGCTGACGAGCCGTCTCCCGCCGCCGGTCGCGACGGCGGTCGACTGGCTGGCGACGATCGCGCTCGCGGTCCTGGCCGTCCTCTTCGTCAAGGTCGAGGTCGCGAACCCATACCGCATTCCCTCGCCCTCCATGGAGCCGACGCTGCACTGCGCGAAGCCGACGGAGGGCTGCCAGGGCCGCTTCTCGGACCGGGTGGTCGCGAACCGGTTCATCTACCGCTTCCGGGATCCGAACCGCGGCGAGATCGTCGTCTTCGAGACGCCGGCGACGGCAGCGGCGTGCGGCGAAACCGGCACGTTCGTGAAGCGGATCGTCGGCCTGCCCGGAGAGGTCGTCTCGGTGCGGGACGGGTTCGTCTACATCGACGGGGTCCGGCTGTCCGAGCCGTACATCGACGACGCGCTGCGGGACGACCAGACGAAGTCGTGGAAGCCGATCCCCGAGGACCGCTACTTCGTGCTTGGCGACAATCGCGCCGCTTCGTGCGATTCCCGCGTCTGGGGCACCGTGGAGCGCGACGACCTGATCGGCCCGGTCTTCCTCACCTACTGGCCGCCGAACCGGCTCGGCACGCCTAACGCTCGCCGACGAGGAAGAACGCGACCGCGACGGCCACGTAGGCCGCGATCAGCGCGTACCCGCGCCAGCGGCTCGAGTGCCCTCCGAAGAGGAGGAGCGAGGCGAAGACGACGGAGCCTCCGACCGCGATCAGCTCGACCGGTCGGAAGGCAAGTGAGAGCGGCTCGATCGCCCACGAGAGGATCGCGACCGCCGGGATCAGGAACACGGCGACCTGAGCGCTCGAGGCGAGCGCGATCTCGGCGGCGAGCTTGATGTTCCCGCGCGCGGCGACGACGACGGCGCCCCCGTGCTCGGCCGCGTTCCCGACGATCGCCACGATCACGGCCGCGACGAAGAAGTCGGTGAGCCCGAAGCTCTCGGCGAACGACTCGAGCGTGTGGACGAGCGCCTCGGCGACGAAGGCGGTCACGAGGGTGGCCAGGGCGAGGACTCCGAGCGCGAGCCGAAGCGACCAGGCGTGCTCGGGCGCCTCCCCGAAGTGGAGCTCGCGGTGGCGCCGGAGCGAGATCCAGGTCACGACGAGATAGATCACGAGGAGCGCGATCGAGATCCAGAGCGAGACGACCGTCAGGGAATCGCGGTCCGGGTCGCCCTCGAAGCCCGGGATCGACGGGACGAGGAAGACGAGCATGGCGACGGCGACGAGCGCGAACGAGGTGAAGCTCGACTCGCGGTCGAGCCGGCCGCGGCCCCGAAGACGAGCGAGAACCCGAGGACGAGCAGGAGGTTGCCGACCACGCTTCCCGTCAGCGAGCCGCGCACCACCTCGGTGAGCCCCTCGTTCACCGCGATCAGGGCGATGATGAGCTCGGGCGCGTTCCCGAAGGTCGCGTTCAGGAAGCCGCCGATGCCCGGCCCGGTGTGGTGCGCCGCGTGCTCGGTCGCCTCCCCGATCAGCCACGCGAGCGGGATGAGCGCCGTCGCGGCGAGGACGAAGAGGACGTTATCGTCGATGCCGGACGCCGGTCGAGGACGACGATGAGCGGACCGAGCGCGAGCAGGGCGTACAGAACTCCGCCGGACCACGGCGGCGGCACCCTACCCTTCGCCTGCCGGTGCTAGAAGCCGTCCTCTTCGACTGGGGCGACACCCTCTTCCACTTCGCCTACGACGAGGCGATCTGCTCGAGGCGGGCTGGGAGGCGGGCCTCGCACGCGATCGGCCGCGAGGACTCGCCGCCGGATCACGAGGAGACGGCCGCTCACTTCCGTGAGCGCTACATGCCGCTGCTCTTCGTCCCCGGCTCGATCGAGGAGATCGAGTACCCGGGGATGATCCGCGAGGTGCTGGGCGAGTTCGGCGTGTCGCTCTCGGAGGACGAGGTCGACCGGTTCCTCACGGCGGAGCACGCGGCCTGGGTGCCGGCGCGGCGAGATGGGGGACTCAGTCGCACGCGCTCCTCGACAGCCTGCGGAGCGAGGTCTCAAGACCGGCCTCGTCTCGAACGCCTTCGATCCCGGCTGGCTCCTCCACCGCGACCTCGAGCGCATGGGGCTCGCGGGCCGGCTCGACGCCGCCGTCTTCTCGTCGGAGGTCGGGCGGCGGAAGCCGGATCCGCTCCTCTTCGAGACCGTGCTCCAGCGGCTCCAGACTGCGACCGGACCGGACGCTCTTCGTCGGCGACAGCCTTCGCGGACTTCGCGGCGCGAGCGAGCTCGGGATGCACGACCGTGCAGGCGCTCTGGTTCCGGGCCGACGAGGACGATGCTCGACGTCGAGCCCGACCACGAGGCGTTCACGCCGATGGACGTGTTCAATGTCGTGCGTCGCTGCTCGGCGAGACGTAAGGGACCGGTGTGAACGGGCGCGTCCGCGCGCCCAACGGAGCGACGCGAAACCGTGTCGCAATTCCACCGCCTCGCGGCGGCGCTGTCAAGTCTTGCGAGGTCTTCACCAGTTTTCCCCACAATCCAGACGTGCAGAGGCGCCGAGGTTGTCACCGACCTCCCTCTTCGTCCGCAGGACGAGACGGAGTGCCGCCGCTGCGACGTCCACTGCGACAAGGTCGTCTATCCGGCCGCCTGCCTTTCGGCCTGCCCGTTCCTCTACGCGTACGAGGAGTGGGGCCGCACCTACGTCGGCTGCATGCAGAAGGTCTACGACGTCGAGATCGACCTCGATTGCTCCGTGCGGCCGAGGGCACGAAGGCCGGCTTCGGCGCCGTGCGCGCCGCGCGCCAGCCGCTCCCGATGTGCCGCTCCGAGGTCTCAGCCTGCTACGAGCACCGGGCGCGGGCTCGGCTGCGTGAACCCCGAGTTCTTCGAGCTCCCGCAGGGCTCGCCGTCCTTCCGCGTGATCGCGGGCGGCACGATCAGGTCGCCCTAGCTGCCCGCGCCGTGCAGCCGCTAGCTTGCGCACGTCGTCCGCGTTCGGGCCGTGGCCGTCGCTCCCGGGTACCTCGAGGACCGCCGGGAGGCCCTGCAGCCGCGCGTGGCCGAGGAAGACCCCGAGCTCTCGCCGAGCTCGCCCTCGGAGACGTTCGCGTGCCGGTCGCGGTTCGAGCCGAGCCCGTCGTCGGCGTCGTTGACGTGCAGCGCGCGGAGCCGGTCGAGCCCGATCCGCTCGTCGACCTCGTCGAGCGTCGCGTCGAGCGCGGCCCGGTCGGTCACGTCGACGCCGGACACCCAGAGATGGCAGGAGTCGAGGCAGAGGCCGAGCCGGGGATGCCGCGTCGAGCGCGTCCACGAGGAGCGCCAGCTCGTCGACCGAGCGGCCAATCGTCCCGCCGGCGCCGGCGGAGTTCTCGAGCAGGAGCCATGTCGTGTCGCTGCAGTGCTCGAGCGCCGGCCCAGAGCCGGCACGACCCGGTCGAGACCTGCCTCGAAGCCCGCGCCGAGGTGCGAGCCCACGTGGAAGACGACGCCGTCCGCCTCGATCGCGCAGCCGACTTCGACGGTGTTCACGAGCGTCGCGACGGACTTCTCGTAGACGGCGTCGTCGGGCGACGCGAGGTTCAGGAGGTAGATCGGCGTGGCAGAGGACGGCGCCGACCCCGGCTTCCGCGCAGCGCTCCCTGAAGCGCTCGAAGTTCGCCGGGTCGTGGTTCGTCGGGCGCCACGTCCGCGGGCTCTGGGTGAAGACCTGGACGGCGTCGCCGCCCATCGCCTCGATCCTGTCCACCGCCGTGTGGATCCCGCCCGTCGCGGACACGTGAGCCCCGAGGAGCACGCGCGTTACCCTAGTTCCCGATGTCTGTGCGGCTTCGCTTCGCGCCGAGCCCGACCGGGTTCCTCCACATCGGCGGTGTCCGGACGGCGCTCTTCAACTGGCTCTTCGCGCGACACGAGGCCGGCGAGTTCCTGCTGCGGATCGAGAACACGGACCGGAGCCGTGAGGTCGAGGAGTCCGAGACCAGATCCAGCGCTCGCTTTCGTGGCTCGGCCTCGACTGGGACGGCGAGGTCGCGTTCCAGCTCGACCGGCTCGAGCGTCATCAGGAGGTCGCGCGGCGCCTCGTGGATGGGGCCACGCCTACGAGGACGACGGCGCGATCCGCTTCCGCATGCCCGACGAGGGGACGACGGCCTGGGAGGACGTGATCCGCGGCCGGATCGAGTTTCCGAACGAGAAGCTCGAGGACGTCGTGCTCCTCCGCTCCGACGGAAGGCCGACCTACAACTTCGCCTCGCCGGTCGACGACATGGACGACGGCATCACGCACGTCGTGCGCGGCGAGGACCACGTCTCGAACACGCCGAAGCAGGTCCAGGTGCTCGAGGCGCTCGGCGCGCGGCTCCCGCTCTACGGCCATGTCCCGAACGTCCTCGGCCAGGACGGCCGCAAGCTCTCGAAGCGCCACGGCGCCGTCTCCGTCGAGGAGTTCCGGGCGGAGGGCTACCTGCCGGAGGCGCTCATGAACTACCTGGCGCTCCTCGGCTGGAGCCTCGACGCCGAGACGACGGTCATCCCGCGCGGAGGAGCTCGTCCGCCACTTCACGCTCGACCGCGTCGGGACGAGCCCGGCCACGTTCGACTACGGGAAGCTCAGCTGGCTGAACGGCGTCTACGTCCGTGAGCTCTCGCCGGAGGAGTACGCCGACCGGCTCGTCGCTTACCTCGGGAGACCGGCTTCGACGACGACGAGGACACGTCCGGGCCGCGGCGCCGCTCGTCCAGGAGAAGATCGCGACGCTCGGCGAGTTCCCGGCTTTCGCGGGCTTCCTGTTCTCGCGCGTCGAGCCGGACCCGAGCCTCCTCGACGGGCGGCGCCTATCCTCGCCGAGGCCGCCGAGGCGCTGGCGGACGTCGAGCCGTTCGACGCGAGCCGATCGAGCCGGCGCTGCGCGGGCCCGGCGGACCGGGACGGGCTGAAGCCGCGGGAGGCGTTCGGGCCCGATCCGCGTCGCAGTAACGGGATCGAGAGTCTCCCCGGGCCTCTTCGAGTCGATCGAGCTCCTCGGACGGGAGGAGACGCTCGCGCGCCTCAGCCGGGCCGGCGAGCCGGCCTCGTAGGGCCGGAAGAGGACGAAACCTCCCGCGAAGAGCGCCAGGCCCGCGGCCCAGAGGGGCCAGGCGGCCAGGACGGCTCCCGCAGTGAAGAGGATCGCGCCCGTGATGGCCAGGCCCGTCGCGACGAGGGCCACCGCGGCGACTGGTCGTTCCGTCGCGTGCTCGGCCGGGTCGGCGTCCGGTTCGCCTCGATCCCAGGGCGACCGCGAACCTCTCGAGCGCACGCAGTCGCGCGAGCCGCACCCGGAAGAGCGCGCCGCGCCATTCCGGCAGCGAGCCGCTCGACGTGCTCGTCGTCCTCGTCGTCACGCGGCGAGGAGAACCTCGGCAGTCGCGTCGCGCGCCTGCGCGAGCGCGGCGACGAGCTCCTAGTGGACGGCTCGGCGCCGGGCGGCGGATCGATCCCGATCGCGAGCTCCGCGCCGGCGTGGAGGTTGTACTGGAGCGAGGGCAGCTCTTCCGGCGCTCTCGAGCACGCGCTCGGGCGGCGCCTCGGCCATTCGCTCGAGGCGCGTCGCGCGGTTCCTAGTCGCTCCCACAGATCGGCTACCGCGGCTGCGTAGTCCCGACGCTCGCCGCTCCGCACGGTCCGTTCCATCGAGCGCCGATCATACCGCGCTACACTCGACCAGATGGGGGGGCGGAAACCGATCGTCGTCGCCGACGACGATCGCTCGTTACGGCTGCTTTGTCGCGTCAACCTCGAGCTCGACGGCTACGAGGTCGTGGAGGCGGCCGACGGGCGGGAGCTCGAAGCCGTCGGTGAGGGGCACGACGTCGCGCTCGTCATCCTCGACGTCCATTTCGGACTGCCGACGGAGCAGCGGTCGCCGCGAGGCTGCGCGAATAGCTACCCGGAGCTCTCGATCGCGTTCCTGACGGGGAGCGTCGCCGCGTGGTAGGCAAGGGAATCGTCGAGGGCTCCTCGCGAAACCGTTCACCCTGGAGCGCGGCTGTCGTGGCGCGGACCGGTGCGGAGCGGCCGGCTCCTAGGCGTAAGGAGCCCGCGCTCGGCCTCGATGCCGCGCCAGCTGACCGTCCGAGCATCACGACGATCGCTCCGAACCCGACGACGACGTTAGCGACGATCGTCGCGAGCTGCATCCCGACGCTGAAGGACAGAATGGCGCTCGCGGACCCAGTCCCGCCGAGCGCGAAGACAAGGACGGCCTGCTGCGTTCCCGCTCCGCCCGGCGTGAACGGAAGCAGCGTCGAGAGGCTCTGAACCGTGAGCACGGCGATCACCGTCTCGGCGGTCGCGGGGATGTGGAACGCCTCGAGGAAGAACCAGACCGACGCGATTCGGGCTACCCAGCTTGCCGCCTGCCACGAAACGACATCGCGGAGGAACGCGCGTCGATCCTGCAACGCCGCGAACCCTTGCGCGAGCTTGGCGCGAAGCGCGTGGACGTGCCGTGACGCCCAGCCCGCGAGGAGGAACGCGCCGAGGAGGAGCATGCCACCGAGGAACGCGGCGAGCGCCGGGTGCTCGACGACGAACGTCCAGTCGAAGGCGGGCAATCTCGGGAGGTCGGGGACGCCAGGCAGCACACCGAGCTGGATCGCCCAGATGAGGATTCCCACGGCGACCACGAAGTCGAAGAGGGTCTCGACGACGAGCGACGATCCGAGCGTGGGATACGTCGACCCAGCGACCTGGCGCTTGGCGAGGTAGAGCTTCACGATGTCGCCGCCGCGGGCGGGAGCGACCGAGTTGACGCCGACGCCGGCCACGTACGACCCGAAGATCCCCGAGTACGGCACGCGCGTCTCCGGGTACGACGCCCGCAGGATGTTCTGCCACGCGCGAACGCGGAAGACGAGCTTCAGGACGTGCAGCCCGATCGCAAGCGTGAGCGCACCCCACGAGACCGCCGCGATGTGCGAGAGGAACGCCTCGATCGCGTCGATGAACGCGTGGACGTCGTCCACGATCTGACGATAGCTCAGGCTTCGGCGTTTTCCCGGGCGGCACTGGCGAGGTCTGCGAACGTGCGTCCCTCGAGGATCGAGATCGTGGCGTCGCGAACCTCCTCCCACACCGGGCGGAGCGACCCGGCAACGAGCGGCGGGGCGGCGTCCGGGTGGCGCCGGGTGGCGTACCCGATCGGCGCGAGCTGGCCCTGGAAGAGCCGCACGACCCGCTCGAGGGTGATCTCCTCGGCCGGCCGGTTCAGGCTGTAGCCGCCGCCCGGGCCTCGAACGGAGCGGACGATGCCGGCCGACCTGAGCGTCGGCATCACCTGCTCGAGAACCGAGCGCGGGGCGTCCGTGGCGGTCGCGATCTCCTCGAGTTTGAGCGGCCCGCCCTCGGCGATTGCGAGCGCGAGGACGGCTCTCGTCGCGTAATCGGTTCGCTTCGAGACCCACATGCCGGTTCCAGCTTGACAGGCCCGCGGCGGTGGAGGTAGCGTGCCCGGCCGTTGTTCCATATAATTCTGACTATGTACATCGACAATATAAGGAGATAACCGCGTGCCCGCTCTGATCGTGCTTGCCCTGGCCGGCTTTGCCGCACAACTCGTGGACGGGGCCCTCGGCATGGCCTACGGCGCCACGTCGACGACCCTCGTCCTGGCAACCGGTTTGACCCCCGCGGTCGCATCCGCGTCGGTGCACTTCGCCGAGCTCGGCACGACTCTCGTCTCCGGGACCTCGCACTGGCGCTTCGGCAACGTCGACTGGCGGACGGTCCGGCGGATCGGCATCCCGGGCGCCGTGGGCGCCTTTACGGGCGCGGTCGTCCTGAGCAACATCTCGGCCGACCTGGCGAAGCCTTGGATGGCCGGGATCCTGCTCGGGCTGGGGATCTACATCCTCCTCCGCTTCGCGCTCGGGCGCGCACAGCTCAAGCCGGGCCGGAGATACGTGCGCGGACGCTTCTTGGTCTCGCTCGGCCTCGGCGCGGGCTTCGTCGACGCGACCGGAGGCGGTGGCTGGGGGCCCGTGGCGACGCCGACTCTCCTCACGAGCGGCCGCATGGAACCGCGCAAGGTCGTCGGCTCCGTCGACACGAGCGAGTTCCTCGTGGCGCTCGCCGCGAGCCTGGGCTTCCTTGCCGCGCTCGGAAGCCAGGGGATGGACTGGGGAGTCGTGGTCGCGCTTCTCGCCGGCGGCGTCGTCGCCGCGCCGCTCGCCGCGTGGCTCGTCCAGAAGATCACTGCGCGTCTTCTCGGGATCCTCGTCGGCGGGCTCATCATCGTCACGAACGTGCGGACGTTCTTCGACTACGGCGGAGTGAGCGGCGACATGCGCTGGCCGGTCTACGCGGCGCTCGTCGCGGCCTGGATTGCCGCCGTCGCGTGGGTCGTGCGCTCGCACCGACGCGAGGGGCTTCCGCTACTGAACGGCAAGAGGTCCAAGCCCGAGCTGGCTACCGAGCCCGCTCGCTAGCCCGCGAGGAGCTCAGCGTCCGAGACCACGCGGCTCCGGAGCTCGCGTCGGAGGCGCCGACCCGTAAGGCTGCGCGCGTGGCGGCGTCGGGAGAGCTGGGGAAGCGGCCGAGCGAAGCTCAGGCGTTCCGGTTCTGGCTGAAGCTCGGGATGATCAGCTTCGGCGGGCCGGCCGGGCAGATCGCGATCATGCACGACGAGCTGGTCGAGCGCCGGCGCTGGATCCCGGAGCGGCGCTTTCTGCACGCCCTCAACTTCTGCATGGCGCTGCCGGGGCCCGAGGCGCAGCAACTCGCCTCCTACGTCGGCTACTCGATGCACGGCGTGCGGGGTGCGATCACCGCGGGCGGCCTGTTCGTCCTGCCTTCCTTCGTCCTGCTCTGCGCCATGAGCGCGATCTACGTGGAGTTCGGCGAGGTCGCCGCCGTCGCCGGCGTCGTGCGCGGGCTCGGGGCTGCCGTGATCGCGCTCGTCGCCGCCGCCGTGCTCCGCGTGGGCGGCCGTGTCATCCACACACCGGCTGCGTTCGTCCTGGCGGCACTGGCCTTCCTGCTGATCGTGGCCGGCGTTCCGTTCCCGGCGATCATCGCGCTGACCGCGCTGGTCGGGTACGTGGCAAACACGCGGTGGCCGGATCTGCTCGGTCGGCCGCCGGACCACGGAGGCGAGGACGAGGAGACTGCTTCGCCGCCGACGCCCGGCCTGCGCCGCCGGTTCCTGAAGACGCTTGCGATCTGGCTCCTACCTCTCGCCGGCCTTCTTCTCGTCGGCGGCCTCGTCGCTGAGCTGGCCGGCTTCTTCACGCTCGCCGCGCTGGTCACGTTCGGGGGCGCCTATGCCGTGCTCCCGTTCGTCGCCGATGCCGCCGTGAACCGCTTCGGCTGGCTCAGCGCGGACGACATGGTCGCCGGTTTGGCCCTCGGCGAGTCGACGCCCGGGCCGCTGATCATGGTCAACACCTTCGTCGGCTTCCTCGCCGGCTACAACGTCGAGGGAGGGCTGGCCTGGGGTCTCCTCGGAGCGACGATCGCGACCGTCTGTACCTTCGTCCCCTCGTTCGTCTTCATCGTCAGCGGCGCACCGATCATCGACCGCATCCGCACCACCGGGGCGTTCTCGGCCGCGCTCAACGGAATCACGATCGGCGTCGTCGGCGTGATCGGCGGCCTAGCGGTGTTCGTTGCGCGCCACGCCGCCTTTGGCGACGATCGCATCGACTGGCTCGTGATCGTGCTCGCGATCCTTGCGTTCCTCGCGGTGTGGCGCTTCCGAGTCGGCGTCGTCCCTGTCGTCGCCGGCTGCGCCTTCGTCGGCCTTCTCGCCACCTTCGTCCCGTAGGCGGGTGGTCAGAGAGTCGGCGGACCGACCTGCGACGTGCCGAGTGCGGCGTCGATCCCCTCCAAGAACGAGAGCCCTCGGCCTAGCTCGCGGCCACGCTCGAACTCCGGGCCCTCGTAAGGCCGGATCGGCTTCCAGAAGCGCTCCCGCTCCTTTGCCCAGGCGCCCATCGTCGAGCGCGCCTCCTCGGCCTCGATCGCGCCCCAGATCAGCCCGGACTCCTCGGGCCGGCCGGTCTCGGCCGCGATCCTCGCGAGCCGGGCGAGCGCGAAGACCATCATCTGCCTGTCGCCGATCGGGCGCATGAGCTCGAGTGAGTTGCGGGCGCACGCCTCGGCGTCCGCGGGCCGGCCGTCGTGGAAGAGCAGGCGATCGCACATCGTCCACACGCGGACGTCCTTCGAGATCGCGGCCGCGACGGTGAGGGGCAGCGAGCGCACGAACGCTGGCGACACGACGTCGACGCGAGCCGAGCTGGCCGACAGAACGAGCCCGCTGATCCGTCGCGGGTGACGGAGGGCGAGGTGCTGCGCGACCATCCCGCCCATCGAGTCTCCGACCACGATCGCGGGAGCGTCCCCAGCGCTATCGCGTAGGACGGCGGCCGCGTCATCGGCGAGCGTGGCCAGCGTGTACGGGCGCAACGAGCGCGCCGACTGTCCCGTACCGCGGTGGTCGACGAGCACGACGCGAAACGGGAGGGGCCCCACACGATCGAGCCAGGGGATCCAGCTGCTCCCGGACCGGCCGTAACCGGCCATCATCACGAGCGCGCAGTCGCCTCCTCCTGCGGAGACCTGATACGACAGCCGCACCCGATCGCGCTCCACCCACTGGCGCGAAAGCGAGACTCACGCCGCGTCACCGCTCGCCGCGAATCGCGCAACGACGAAGTAGCGAAACCGACCGTGCTCGACGTGGCTCGCGCCATGGCGGTGCAGCAGCTCGTCCGGCACCGCCTCGACGTGGAACGCGGGAGGAACTTCCGCATCGCACGTCGTGGCATGGGAGGAAGTCCCGCGAGATCGGAGAAGTCGACGACCCACAGCTCGCCGCCGGGCGCCAGGTGCGCTCGCGCGTTGTCGATCGCCCGGTCCTTGTCCGTGACCATCGACAGGCAGTACGACATGAGGATGCGCTGCGGCGGTGCGCCAAGGACGGCACCGATGTCGCCGTCCTCGGCGAAGCCAGGGTCGATCCGCGCCCAGGGACAGCGACGTCGGGCGTGCGCGCGCATGACTTCGCTCGCCTCCAGACCGCCGAGCATCGCGTTCGGCCGTCGGCGGTGAAGCCAGGTGAGGTTGCGTCCGGTGCCCGGGCCGAGCTCCACGAGCGTCGTCCAACCGCTCGCGAGCAGGCGCTCGAGCACGCCGTCGCGGCCGAACAGGTAGTACTTCCGCGACATGTCGTAGACATGATGCGTGAGCCGGTAGTACCGATCGAGGAACGCTCGATGGGACGCCTGCACGTCGGAGGTCATGCGCTGCCGATGACCCGGTAGACGTTGACGCGCCCGTAGAGCCGCGTGCGCTCCTGCTCGCTCGCCTGGCTCGAGGTGGGCTCGACGCGTTCGTACAGTTGCGAGAGGCCGACGCGATCGACGACGCACGCGCTCTCCACGCTCCGCGTGAGGACGACCGCGCCCGGCCCGCCCACGCGCGCCATCCTTTGGAGCAGCTGCCGCTGCGCATCGGTCGGCATCCAGTCCATCACGTCGCAGAGGGAGAAGTGAGACCACTGCCCCGGCGTTGCCTCGGCGAGCATCCGTTGCAGCGACTCGCGGTGGAAACCCACCTGCGTAGGCGCCACGAGCGAGCGCCGATGGCTCTCCGCCCGCAGATAGGGGGGAACCGCGTCGGGGTGATCGTGGTTGAACTCTCCGGTCAGGCCAACCCAGACAAACCAGTTCGTCTCCAGATCGGTCTGCGCCAGCCGTTCGAAATGCGCGGTGACGACGTCCACCATGCTCGCCGCTCGGTTCGCACGGAGGTTGCGCCGCCGTTGCTCGAAGTTGACGCCGATGCCGAGCAGGAACAGCGGCGTGTTGACCAGCGTGCGCGCCGGCCACGAACGCTTGATCGAGGTGAGGACCGGGGACAGGCGCGCGAGCCGATCGGCGGGTGGGAGCCGTTGCAAGGTTCGAAGGAAGTCCGCATCGAGCCCCGCTATCCGCCGAAGCCACCGCTGGAAGGTGCCGGCCAGTCCCTCCGCGTACAGGTTGCGCCGAAAGCGGCCGTGATTGGCGCGCCAGTAGCGCCCCACCCATGTCGGCAGGTCCCTCATCAACGGCTGGAGAGTACGCTGCGGATCGCCATGCCGACCCCGGCCGAGCAGTTGATAGAACTCGGCGTGGGACCTCACCCGTCGAGCCGCGGCGACCTTGAGAGCGGCCAACGCCAGGTGGTGACGGTTGGTGTCGATGGCGTCGATGCGCGCCGGGTGAGCGGCCAGGAGACCCGCCACCCCACAGCCCGCCCCGCTCACCGCCAGCACTCGCGAACGGGGGTCGAGATCCAAGACGCGGTTGTCGACCTCCGAGTCCTCATAGAGGAGGGAGAAGGTAAAGATGTGCCTGAAGGTGGCAGCGAACGCGCGATCAGCGACCCGCTGAAATCGCCCGGCCGCGTCATGGCGCGACATCGAAGGATCGGCGTGTCTGGTCATGAGAGTGTTGCGCTGCCCCCGCTTCGGGCCATGCCGGTGAGCTCGTCCCCGAACCGAGTCATCCACTCATTGATCTCCGCTCCAGACCACTGCAGGTGCCGAGGCGAGTAGTACCAGTCGATGCGCGTCGTTCCCCCGGTGATGGAGCATTCGACGTAGAGCGGCGGTTGCTTCACGCCCGCCTCGGGATCCCACATGTCGCCGAGCGGAGCCTCACGCAGAGAGAAGAGGCCGCTGCGGCTGCGCGTCGGCATCTCTCCCTGGAAATTGAACCAGAGCGTCGGGGCCGGCGCATCGAGGAGGCTCTCTCGCACGCTCGGATCGTCGTTGAGATACGTGAGTGCGTCAAACGACAGTCCTGCGGACGGAACGCGAGTGAGTCGCTCGCCCACCGCGGTCAACGTCTCTGCCGGGCTCTGGGAGGAGCTGTCCTCGAAGGCGAGCGGGAAGGTGCAGTGCAGGTAGCCCACCGTCCGCGCGAGATCCAGGCCGTGCACCGCCGCCTGTCTCCCCGAGCTCGAAAGCTTCATCGCGAGACGACCGCAGCTCCACTGGCGCTGAGCGGTCCTCACCAGCGCCGCGAGCAGCGTCGTTGCGATCGGTGCGCGGCGTCCGTCCATGCCGTCCATCCGCGCGTTTCGCAGCGCGCGCGTCTCGTCGGGCCCGAGGTGATGGCGGGCGTTTGCCAGGTCCTTCATCTTGACGCCCGGATGCACCCGCGAGTCGTAGGCGGCCGGCGGCGGCGCATCGAGCTGCGCGCGCCAGAAGTCCAGATCGGCGGTCGCGCCCCCGTGCGCGAAGTCGTTCATCCAGCGGGAGAACTCCTCGAAGCGCGCCGATGTCTGCGCCGGACGCAGGCGCTCGCCCCGCTCGTCCAGCTGGCAGAGGCGGTCCAGCTCGTCGATCAGGATGCCCAGCGTGACGCCGTCCATGACGAGGTGGTTGACGGTGATGAAGAGGCGTTGCTGCGAGCCCGTCTCCGCCAGAAGCAGACGCATCACCGGGCCGTGCTCGAGGCTGAGACGGCGATGCTGTTCGTTGAGGTGCAGCAGCAGCTCGTCGGACTGTCGGCCCGCTCACCGTGAGCGACTCGACGGCGAAGCTTGCCTCGATGTCGCCGTAGCGCTGTGCGAAGCGGCCGTCGTCCCGCCGGAACCGCAGGCGCAGCGCCTCGTGCTGAGCGACCAGCGCGGACGTGGCTCGACGAAGGCGATCCGGCGTGAGCCGCCGATGCACGTCGAGCATGACCGCGCGGTTCCACCAGCTCCATTGCCCGAGGTGCAGAGCGTGCCTCTGCGCGGCGCTGAGCGGGACGTCGCCCGTGTGCAATTCGTTCGACGCCTCGGTCGCCCTTTGGCGCGTCGCTTCGTCCGGCTCGGTGGGCGCAAGCTCGAATCGCCTCACGACGGAGGTCGCCATCGCCCGCAGGGTCGAGCCGTCATCGGCGCTCGCCGGCGGTACCCGCGCGCCGGTCTGATCCTCGATGCGCTTGGCCAGGTCCATCATCCCGAGCGAGTCGAGGCCGACATCGCGCAGCGGCAGATCCACCGGCACGTCGTTCGGATCGGTCAGCTGCAACACGGCCGCGACCTCCGTCTGAAGCAGCCGGAGCACGTACTCCGCGCGCTGCCCCACATCCGCGATGCCCTCGACCTGCATGCGCGGCGTCTCTCGCGTCTCCGGTATCGGCCCGTGCCGTCCCGACAGCGCCGACGAGCGCAGCGAGCCGCCTGTCCATAGTTGCTTGCATTCCCCGCGCTGCAGCTTTCCGCTGGTCGTCTTCGGGAGGCTGTCGGGCTTCATGAGTAGGACCTCGTGACACTGCACGCCGCAATGCGCGGCAACCGCGGCTCGGATCGCGGACGCCGCGCGGTCGAGCGGGATGGGCTGCTTGCTCTCGAGGATCTTCTTTCGCAGCTCGGCCGCCACCACGACCCGCTCGACGCCGTCGACCTGTACTCCGAAGGCGACCGCGTTGCCCGGACGCAGGATCGGGTCCGCCGCCACCACCGCCGCTTCCAGATCCTGCGGGTGAATGTTGCGACCGCCGATGATGATGAGGTCCTTGAGGCGGCCGCAGATGAACACCTCGCCGTCGTCGCTGATGACCCCGAGGTCACCCGTGCGTAGGAATCGTCGCCCGTCGTCCGGGCCGTCCTCGGTCGCCAGGCGCGCGGCGAAGATGGCCGCGTTCTCCTCGTCGGTGCGTCCCCAGTAGCCGCTCGACACGCTGGCGCTCGAGATCCAGAGCTCGCCGACGACGTTAGGTGGCCGCGGCCGCCGCGTGACGGGGTCGACGGCGATCACCGACACGCCGAGCTCCGCGTCGGGCACACCGCTGCCCACAAGCGTCACCGACAGGCGCGTGCGGTGAGGCGGGGACGATCATGCCGTCACGATCCATGACCGCCCGGTCCCCACGCAGCAGCGTCGGCTTCCTGCCGATCTGGCCGCTGACGAAGAGCACGGCCTCGGCCATGCCGTAGACATTGCAGAACGACGTCGGATCGAAGCGCATCCGCGCGAGCGCGGCCTCGACGCGGTCCATCGTCGGCACGAGCATCGGCTCACCGCCCTGGAGCGTGGCGCGCAGCGACGAGAGGTCGAACGCGTCGCCGTCGCGTACACCGCGCAGCACGTACTCGTAGCCGAAGTTCGGTGCGGCGATGTGCGTGCCGCGATAGCGATCGACCGCCTCGAGCCAGAGGCGGGGCGCGGCGAGGAAGGTCATCGGGGAGAAGGAGATGCAGCGCGCCCCGGTGTACATCGCGTTCAGGATTCCGCCGGCGAGCCCCATGTCGTGGAACAGGGGCACCCAGCCGACGAGCACCGACGTGCTGTCGACACGGGTGTTGCGCGCGATGAGCTCGAGGTTGTGCACGAGGTTCTTGTGGCGCACGACGACGCCCTTGGGTGCCGACGTCGAGCCGGAGGTGTACTGCAGGTACACGATGTCGTCCGCGCCAAACGTGCTCGCCGCGCGGGCGAGTCGAGCTGCGGCCTCCTTCGGCTCTGCGCGCTTGATGCGATTCGACAGGAGCCAGGAAAGCTTGGGCCAGCTCGAGGTCTCGCGGCCGCGCAGCACATTGGTGACGCCGTCACGCACCGACACGAGCGTCGTGAGCGCGCGGTACTTCGCATGCGTGAGCGCGACGCGGGCGCCGCTGTTCTCGACGACATGACGGAGCTTCGGCAGCTCCCGATCGAGATACCTCGGATCGGGGCTCGCCACCGGGACCGCGATCGCGCCGAGCAGCATGCACCCGAAGAAGCTCGCGACGAACTCGAGACCATCAGGGCGGGAAGATCAGGAGGACGGGATCGCCGGGCCGGACCCCGGCCGCCTGGAGGAAGTCGGCGGCCCCCGCCGCGCGCCGCACGATCTCCTCGTAGTCGGCCGAATCCACCTCCTTCCCGTGGCGATCGAGGAATGTATAAAGGGGCGCGCGAGGAGCGACGTCGAGGCGCTCGGCCATCCTGGTGAGGAGGGTCGCGGTCATCCGTGACTCCGAGGGATCATTGATGGCTCGCTCGTGGCAGCACAACTGCGGCCAGAGCGGAAGAGGGTCACGCCGTGTTCGGAACGTTCGTCTTGAGGGCGAACGACGTTACGGACGTTACACCAGTGGCTACTATGCGACCAGCACCTCGATCGGCACCGTAGACGTCGTGGCGTTCGCCGATAGAGCTGATCGCGCCGCGTCATGGACCTGGCACCAACCGCATCCCGACGCCCGTCACCTGGTAGATGCGCCGCCCGTCGACCCAGAGCCAGCCGTCGGCGGTGGCGTACCGGCCGTATTCATCGGTTCCGTGCCCGGTGACGTCAAGCTCGACGGTCACGCGACCATCGGTCGGCACCACCTGGCCCCGGTACTTCCACGTCACGCGGTGGCCGGTGCGGATGGGCTGCGCGCGCAGCCCCGCGTCCGCTCCGCGTTGCAGGAGGTACCACTGCAGTAGGCTGCATATCGCCTGCACGCCAAGCGATCCCGGCTGCACCGGGTCCTGGAAGAAGTGGGCCTTGAAGTACCAGTCGTCGGCGTCGACGTCCTTCTCGGCCCGCAGCCAGCCCGAGACCGTGCGGACCCGCCGTCGGGGATGTAGCCGGTGATCCGGTCGAGCATCACAGCTCGGTGCCGTCTGTCGCAGAGTCGGCCGTGGCGAGGTCGATGCGTACGGTCGCCGGGCTGGCCCAGTCGGGCCACGCTCCGCTGGTGTCGGCGGCAGGCCGGGCTGCTCCGCGAACGCGGCCGGTCGGGAAGAAGCCGAACACGGTGTCCAGCGCGAAGACGGTCTCCCCACCCGCCGTGGTGCAGGTGACGGCGAACGACTCGATGATCATGCCGCCGTACCGGGAGATGTCCGTGCACGTGACGTGGGTGCGCAGCGTGCCGCGTCGGGCCAGACCTCGCGGTGCACGATGCCGGTGCCGTCGAGGTTGCGGAACAGCAGCGTCGCGTCGGCGTCGAGCACGCTGCCGAGGTACATCGCGAGCCAGCCGCACGGCTGCAGCGCCGACCTCCATCGAGCACGGCGAACGGCATGCGTCGCGGCGCCGTTCTCGGCGAAGTACCAGGCGTCGGTCGGCACGTCGTACTCGGCCGTCACGCTGGTGCCGGTCCGCATCGCCGCCGAACGGTCCGTCGACCGCGACGATCCGGGTCATGAAGTGGTACGGCGGCCCGGGCAGCCGCGGCGCTCGCGGCCGCGTGCCGTCGAATCGCTCGTAGGCCGGCCCGAACGCGCTCGACCATCGGCCCCCAGGCGCAGGCGAGCAGGGCGTGCGTAGTCGCTGCCGCACTCCCGCGACGGTGACCGCGTCGGACCGGCGGTGTCGGGCGCCGCGGCGGCTGGCGACGGCGGCCAGTCCGGCACCAGCCGCAGCGCGGCCCGCTGGCAGTGGAACGCCTTGACGCCCGTCGACGGTGCCGAGCACGTCGGCGTAGAGCGTCGGGATACGGCTCGCCGTGACAGCCCGCGGACGAAGACCTCGTACACGATCCGCCGGCTGCCGGGCTCGACCTGGCCGCGGCAGCGCAGCGCGGTACGGCTGCGTCCGGCACCGGCTCGAAGCGCCAGCCGTCGCGCTCGAGGGTGTAACCCGAGCGCGGCCAGGTAGAAGGCCATCGCCTGCAGGCCGCCCTCGAACATGAGGGTGCCCGGCATGCACGGGTCGTTCTTGAAGTGACCGGCGAAGAACCAGTCGTCGGGCGTGACCGCGGTCTCGGCGCGCAGGTAGCCGCGGCCCCAGGGCCCGCCGGCCGGGTCGAGGTCGGTCACCTCGTCCAGCAGCAGCAGCCGGCCGGCGTCGATGCGCGGGCTGCGCACGTGGGCCTCGGCCAGCGTCCAAGCCGGACCGAAGCAGTCCGCCGGGCGGCCCTCGGCGAACGCGCGCACCGCGTCGGCGGTCGAAGCGCGCGTCCGTCGGGCAGCGCGACGGCGCGGCGGGTCAGGCGGGCCGTCGGCGCGGGTCGCTGGCGGGCGTCCGGAGTGCCACAGCCCGCCGCCGGTCGGCCAGCTCCTCGTCGGTGAAGAAGCCGGCCTGCCCGTTGCGGACGGTCATCGCGCAGCTCGCTCGCCGACGTAGCAGTCGTAGTGGAAGAAGAACAGCCGCACGCCGCCGTGCTCGGCGTGCCCGTCGACGTGGATCTCGTAGCGCAGCGTCTCGCCCGGCCGCGCGCCGGGCTCGCCGTGGTAGGTCAGCTCGCAGCCGAGCAGCCGGTAGACCCGCTCGCCGCGGTGGCAGCAGGTCGACGCCGAGCCAGCGAGATCAGCAGCAGGTCGGCCTGCCCGGCCTCGATCATCAGCCCGGCCGGCATGCGACCGGTGGCGTGCAGGTACCAGGCGTCGGGCGTGCACGTCGGTCTCGGTCCAGATCGTGCCGGTGCCCATCGAGGCCGGCTCGGCGTCGATGCGCGGTGACGCGGTCGACCAGCAGCAGCGGCGGCGTCGGCAGGCGGGTGCAGCGGCGGCGGCCGGCCAGCGCGGCGAACGCTGGCCCGAACAGCTCGGGAATCGTCGCCCGCCGCCAGCCGCTCCAGCTCGGCTCGGTCGAACCGCGGCCGGTCCCTGTCCGGCCGCCGGTCGAGGGGTCGGCTCGCGAGGCGCGTCGAGGACGCGCTGGCGGGTCTCGAGGAACCGCGCGTGCGCCTCGTACTGCCGGGCCAGGAACTCCTGGTGCACGGCCGTCACATGTGCGAACTGCTCGGCGACCACGGGAACGACGCGTGGCGGCCCGGGCGACGCCCGCCGGAGAGCCGGTCGGCCAGCCGGGCGGGGCTCCGATCCCAGGCGCCGGTCGAGCGGGTCGGGCAGGCGCGGCGCCGGCGGCAGGACCGTCGGCTCGTCGCGCGCGGGCAGGCGCAGCTCGGGCGGATGGGCGGCAAGCCGCGTGGTCCGGCCGGGCCGCGCGCGGCTGGTCCACCGCCGCTGCGAGGTGGTCGAGCAGTGCCGACGCCCGCACCGTGGTGCCGGCCGCGACCAGCTCGGCGACGACCTGGCACAGTTGGTCCACGGCGTGCCCGTCGCGGCCGTCCAGCGCCACGGCGACATGCTCGCGTCCGGCCAGGATCTGCCGGATCCACCCGGTGCACCGCGCCTGCGGCCCGTGCTCGAGGAACACCCGTACCCCGTCGGCGTAGGCCCGCTCGATCACCCGGACGAAGTCGACCGTCCCGACCGCCTGTGCGCATAGCGATGCGTT